>NZ_CP152049.1:1507500-2707500 GCF_038630985.1 Paenibacillus sp. FSL H8-0548 | reverse complement strand
TGTCCATGATCATGTGAATGCTCATGTGTATGCTCGTGCGTGTGATTGCTATCTTCAAAGCTTAGGTTTAGCCATTTCGCAGTGATGCCTCTCCGGTCTACCTTTACGAATTCCATTGTGAAGGGATCGATCGGGAGCTTCTTTAAATGACTGACAATATAATCGGGATCTGCGCCAAGGTCAACAAGCGCAGATAGTGCCATATCGCCTGCGATGCCAGAAATACAATCCAAATAGACCGTTCTCATTCTAAGTGCCCTCCGCTACCAGTTGTAATATCATTGCCGATTGAAAACCTGCTCCGAAACCGTTGTCAATGTTGACCACGGTCACACCGGCTGCACAGGAGGTCATCATAGCTAGAAGTGTTGTTATTCCTTGCAAATTCGCACCATAACCTACAGACGTAGGTACAGCAATAACCGGTCTGCGAACAAGCCCTCCAACGACACTGACTAAAGCCCCCTCCATGCCTGCAACTGCGATCACAACGGAAGCTTCTCTAATGCGATCCTTTTGACTGAGCAGACGCTCAATTCCTGCAACGCCAACATCATAGATCCGATCAATTTCGCAGCCCATCCAAGCAGCCGTACCCGCTGCTTCTTCAGCCACTGGAATGTCTGATGTCCCGCCAGTTACAATTGCGACCTTGCCTGGAAGCTTACGTGCAGACTCCCCGAAGGAGATTAGGCGAGATACTTCGTCATAACGCGCCTCCGGATATTTAGCAAGGATACGCTCACCCATCTCTTCAGATGCGCGGGTGACAAGAGCCCTGCCATGAATCTCCACCAGTCGAGTGAAAATCGTTTCCACTTGATCCGTCGTTTTCCCTTGCCCAAACACAACCTCTGGATGCCCTGTTCGCTCATTGCGCCCTACATCCAGCTTACAGAAACCTAAATCCTCAAACTCGTTCATATCGCAGAGCCTCCACGTTCAAGCACTTTATTCATGCTGCCGCTGCGATAACCGGTAAGATCCATGGATACATAAATATATCCTAGCTCCTTCAATCGCTGCGAAATCATAGCTGCGTGACCAAGAAGCTGTTCCATAACGGCTGGCTCCACTTCGATTCTGGCAATATCGCCGTGACTCCTAACTCTCACTTGGCCAAAGCCAAGCGTACGAATATAGCGTTCAGCCTCGCCAACCCGGCCAAGCTTCTCTATCGTAATCGTCTCGCCATAGGCGATCCGCGAGGAGAGACATGCAAAAGACGGCTTATCCCATGTAGGGAGTCCATGCTCGCGGGATAAATCACGGATTTCTTCCTTGTACAGCCCTACTTCCTGCAAAGGTCCCCGTACGCCGCGCTCTTTAGCCGCTTGAACGCCTGGTCTATGCTCGTTCATATCATCTGCGATGAGACCATAGACGATATGACGATATGCCCCATCTTTAATGAATGGCTCTAAATGCTCGAATAAGCTCTTTTTACAAAAATAACAACGGTTCGCATTATTCTCTTTATAACCTGGAATACTGAGCTCTGAAGTCTCTATTACTCTATGAGTCACGCCGAGCTTCTTCGCGAGCTCAATAGCTTCCTCCAGCTCTTCCGTCGGATACGTTTCCGAGTCCGCCGTAACCGCTAAAACACGCTCTGGTCCTAGCGTCTTAATGGCTGCATCCAGAAGAAAAGTGCTGTCAACGCCTCCTGAGAAAGCGACCACGACGGATTCCATTTCGATAAGAACCGCTTGCAGCTTGCTGTATTTATCATGCATAATAATTGCCTCCTTCAGCTAAGGTCATTCAACCGACGCATGCTGCAGCCTAGATATTTCTCTCATCGGCTCTTTCAATCGATCGTATAAGCTTAAGTATAGCGGAAGCAATCCTTGATACAAACTATGATTTTTCAGGTTCGGCTCGTAGAGACTGCCCTCCATCTCTTTCCACCTTAGCAATGAGCCTTTGCAGTCGTCCATCGCGTAGAGCCCAAGCTGCGCTGCGCCGAGTCCGGAGCTTTCTACTGAAACGGGCACCTTCACAGGTACTCCGAGCATGTCAGCCATCATTTGACACCATAAGGTAGAACGTGCAAAGCCCCCAGAGGCTCTAACCTCCCTAGGTTTTTCTCCTGCTTGCTTCATTAGAGAAGCGATTGCTGTAATTTGGAATATGACGCCTTCCATTGCAGCGCGCAGCATATCGGTCTCCAGATGCGAGAGCGTCAGTCCAAACATAACACCTTTTGCCTGCGCATCCCAAAACGGCGCTCTCTCTCCCGATAATAGCGGTAAAAAGAGCAGTCCATTCGCTCCCGCTGGTACGGATGCTGCTAAGGGCAATACTTCATCCAATGGTTTGCCCGGATAAAGTCGATCCGAAATCCACTGAGCTACGATCGCTCCATTGTTCGAAGGCCCGCCAACAATCCAGCATTCCTCTGTCAACGCATAACAGAACAAACGCCCTTCCGGGTCAACGGTTGGCTTATTCGTCGCCGTCCGAACAGCACCGCTCGTGCCGATCGTTACAGCCAGAACGCCTTCTTCCACTGCTCCAATACCAAGATTGGCCAGCACACCGTCCTGCGCGCCAACAACAAAGGTCGTACTCGCGCTTAACCCCATTCGCTCAGCTGGCTCCGTCCTAAGTCCCGTTATCCGTTCCGTAGATGGAACTAATGTAGGCAATTGATCCTCGCGAACATCTGCGAGAAGCAGCGCTTCCTTATCCCAAGTCAGCGTTTCCAAGTTGAATAGTCCCGTAGCACTAGCAATGGAATGGTCCATCACCATAACACCAAATAGTTTATTCAATATATATTCCTTTATTCCAATAAACTGCTTTGCTGCAAAAAACAAATCCGGACGTTCTTCCTTCATCCAAATCAGCTTCACGAGCGGCGACATCGGATGAATCGGTGTCCCTGTCCGCAAGTAGATTGGCAATCCCGTACCATCAGAGAGCAAACGTTCTGCTTGCGCAGCGCTGCGCTGATCAGCCCAGGTTATGCTCGGAGTCAGCGGGAATTCCTGATCATCAAGCAGAATCAAGCTATGATTGGCTGAACTGAATGTGGCACAGACAATTTGCTCAGCGGTGTAGCCGCCTTTTTTCATAACAGCTGCGACTGCGTCTAACACAGCCTCATAAATAACATCCGGGTCCTGCTCTGCATACCCAGAACTTGGCGTATGCAGAGGATAGGCAACGGAATGGCTGTTGTGAATATGACCTTCACGGTCAACAGCCAACGTCTTGGTGCTCGTTGTTCCAATATCAATCGCAATAACAATTTCTATTTTCTTGCTCATTTTGGTAAAAATCCTTCCTCATCAAACGTCCACTCATAAGGGCCTTCTAATATTTCAATTCGCGGATTCGCTTTAGCTTCTTCGAGAAGTGTCTCTGAAATTTCAATAACGCCGAGATGAAGTGTATCGCGAATGCGAACTAGCTTGCATGTTGTATAATCCAATATATTACAGGTTTTAATGGCTGCCTTGATAGCATCACGATCATTCGCAAGCGTTGTCGCCTGTTTCGTAGGCGCGCACACGGTTGATGTGAGTCCATTCGCATAGGTGCTAGGCCAGTCTGTCTTGCTCACTAACCGACTCGTTGTGAAATCAGCAGTCCCTACTCCGTTAGCGTTCCCTTGAGACTCTTCAGTCAGATCAAGGACGACCATCTTATTCACCTCAGGTCCCCCATGTGCATATGGCGTAGGGTATCTGCCTGTAATATTCGGATCTGCACCGTCTCCGCTAATGTTTTTGCCGATATAATCAATGACGAGCACATCCAATTCTTGGAAAAGAATCTGAGGAAGCCGGCTCTTCGCCTCCACCAACAGCTCCTTCTCTCTTGCCTCCATCGTTTCAGGGTCCAGAACCTCGATCCGACAAATTTGGTCATAGGCATTCTCGACAATCGCTACACCGAATTTAATAGGGAGCTTCTGGAGCATTACCTTAGCCATAGCTGGAACGTTCTCCGCCATATATTTAAATCCTAGCTGGTGGCAAGCCTCTGCCCCCTTTTGTTTTCCTAGTCCGATCGAGATCATTTTGAACATACCGCTTTCAATCGTTCCGCGAAATGCTGTATGCGGCTTAATCCGGTTAATGACGACAATAGCATCGGCCTCTGTAGCTGCAATTTTGTCGCAATAAATGGGAAGTCCGTTAGGCAGATGCTCTAGCAGCACAACCTCCATGGAAGAGCGTACTGGGCAGCCCATCCGCAGCTCATCGATACCAAGATGAGCAAGCACCTCGGTTTGCCCCTCAGCAGTCGCTCCACCATGACTACCCATGCATGGCACGATAAATGGCTCAGCACCAATTCGCTTCAGCTCGTCGATAACGGTTTTGGTCAATTCGTCGATTCGGGATATTCCCCGGCTGCCAACAGCTACCGCAACCTTATGTCCTGCTTTTATTTCCGACATAGAAGCGGCTGCACGCAGTCGCTGAATTAAATCTTCAATTGGATTGTCCAGTATAGTAGCATCAAATGATTGACGGATTTTCACAAGCTTAGGAACAGGGATACCCTCAACAAGCTGTGTTAAGATATCGCTCATATCGTCATTGCTCCAAATCCGCCATCTACGCGCATCATAGCACCTGTTACAAATGAGGATGCTTTGGCAGAGGCTAAGTATACAACCATACCTTTAAGCTCCGCTGGATCACCAAAGCGATTCATTGGCGTATGCTTCATAATCGATTCTACTCGCTCCGGCGATAGAATTTTTTTGTTTTGCTCGGCAGGGAAGAAACCAGGAATGATCGCATTTACTCTTACGTTATGAGGAGCCAATTCCCGAGCCAAAAACTGAGTTACGCTATTAACTCCCGCCTTGGATGCTGAATAGGTAAACACCCTGGAGAGCGGTGGTTCAGATGAAACGGAAGATATATTTATAATGGAGCCGCCGCTGCCTTGCTCAACCATCTTTTTCCCAAAGACCTGGCAAGCGAGTACGACACTTTTCAAGTTAACATCCATAATGCGATCCCATTCTTCCATTTCCAAATCAAAGAACGGCGTTGTGCTATTGGTACCTGACGCATTAATGAGAGTGTCGACACGTCCACCCCACTGCAATACTTGATCTAATACGGCTTCCAGCTCGTCTTTTTTAGTAGCATCTGCTTGGAAAGAAACCGCGGTACCGCCGTTTTGCTCGATTTGCTCGCATACTACTCTAGCTTTCTCCATATCCCGGCCAACTACAGCGACCTTCGATCCTGCTTCGGCAAGCGCAGCTGCCATGGCACTGCCTAGCACACCATTTCCACCGATCACGACTGATACAGTATCTTGTAAGTTAAACATTAGCAAACCACTCCCCATCCCAAATTAACAACGTTGTTATTTATTAATATTATCCCAATATTTCGTTGCTGTCCATACCAAAAAATAGGTCGCTTTCATTTGCAAAAATATAATACTATGATAAAGTGAACGACATAAATGAGTATTCGCACATGCATTTGCCGGAGGGAATTCATGGTAACCATTAAAGATATCGCAGATCGAGCTGGTGTCAGCTTTTCTACCGTCTCTAAGGCGCTTAGAGATAGTCCGCTCGTACAGAACAAAACCAAACAGCATATTCTTGCTATTGCAAAGGAAATGGGCTATCAGCCCAACATTGCTGCTCGAAGTCTCGTCTCCAGAAGAAGTGGAGCGATTGGCGTCGTATGGCCATCCATTGAACGTGCGGCTCTCTCCTCTCTCATTACAAAAATTAACGAACAGCTAGAGAAAAAAGGTTATATCACACTGCTTTCCATCAGCAATTTAGAATCGGCTATCGAAACCTTTCGCCGATACCAGGTGGACGCCATACTCGTCTTCGGAGACAGAAATAGTATTTCCAGCTATAGCAACATAAATCCACAGCAGCTGCCAATTCTCACCTATGGGGCTGCCGGTTATACGTCTTACTCCGCAGTTGATGTAAACAGAGGTCAAGCCATTCGTCTTGCTGTTCGACATTTGGCTGAGCTTGGCCATCAGAATATTGCCTACATCGGGGAGCCCAAGTCACATGATCCTCTGCAAACTGTCAAGATTCAAGCTTTTCGCGAAGAAACGATTAGTCTAGGCCTTCCCTTTCAGAACGAATCGATTCTTCAGATGAATAGCTTGGATTTTCACGATGGATACATGGCAGCACGTACGATGCTCGCACGAGCAGTACGCCCTACAGCCGTCATCAGCGGCGGCATCGATTTGACTCGCGGCATCCTCAGAGCCATCGGTGAGCATGGTCTTCGCGTACCGCAGGATGTATCCATTGTCAGTTACGACAACCTGCCTCAGATGGAGGATATCGGTATGCCAATGACTGTAGTAGGCGTTGCCATAGCGACGATAACAGATGTCATTTCGGCAACTTTACTCGAACTGATCGATAGCCCGGAACAGCATAAAACCGTTTATTTAGAACCAGAGCTTGTCGTTCGCGCCTCCACTTCAAGGCTTGCGGATTTATAAGACAAGCAACCTGCTATTCCGCTCTCTTATTGCTCTTAACTAAAGAGGCTGCCCATAAAAACAGAGGCACGAGCAAACCAAAAGTCAGATTGAAAAACGGAAGAATTTTTTTATCAAAATTGTAAATATAGCTTGTGTTAGGAGCTGCAACTAATGCAACATTCACGATAATAATGGCGAGTGGAATAACCAGCATCTTCTTATCTTTTAAATTTAGAGCTTGTGCTAAACCTTGAACGATCACATAAAAATAAATACAAATTCGAATAAAGCAAGTGAAAAACCATGCGAAAGCAATCGTCGACTCCACTCGTTCAAAAAAATGACCGATGCTTATCTTTTTGGCTAAACCAAAGGTTGGATAGATTTCACTAGACGTTATTTCTACTCCTAATACTAGGATGGAAAGAAGTGTAATCGTGAACAATAGTGACCAGCCAATGATGACACCTAACAGCAGCGCTTTTCCAGCCTTCGCTTGCATATTGGCATGAGGCAGTAACATCAGAAAGAGAACCATTTCCAGAAAAGAAAAACTCATAGAAGGAATAATGCCTTGAACGACTGGCTTGAATCCTCCCTCTAAGACGGGCAGCAAATTTCCCAACTGAATTTGAGGAATGAGAGAGGCTGTCATAAACAGGATCATCATAAATCCTATAAAAGATAAAATCTCAGCAGTTCGGGCTATCGATTCTATTCCTAACTTGACTGCGTAAATAACAGCAATAATAAAAACGACATAAATTGCCTCGATAGGAGTGTCCGGCATCGTTTGAGCTTTCACAAATTCCCCCATGCTTCTAAGCGTAAGCGCACATAACAAAAACGGATACATCATAATAAACAGCAAGGATATCGCTTTTCCCGTCCATTTGCCCAGAATCGCTTCAAATATCTGAATTAAAGTTTTCCCCGGATGCTTTCTGTATATGGCAAGGCATAACCAAACAATAAGGATAGATAACAAGAGCGAAATCAGTAATGAAAGCCATGCATCTTGCTTCGCCTCCGCAACAAGCTGTGAAGGCAAGATCAGTATCGAACTACCGACAACATTCATGATCATCAATATCGTTAGCTGACTGATTGAAATCATGCTTTTTTGTTCCATTGCTTTCACCCTCGATTAGTTATGTAAATCTAATTTATCATTCGAAATAAAGCATCACTCAGCGGCTTATAGACAAAAGTAATCCAATCGAGCGGATTGGGCATGTTCAGCTTCAGGCCTTGACCACTACTTAATAAGGCAGCCACACCCAAACAGATGAAGTAAACTATCGTTTCCTTCTTCAGCCTTCTCTTAATAAGGCGTGGCGCTTCAATAATTGCAACCAGCACGGATAGCGTTACGATGCATACGACAGCTAACACCTTAACTCATTCCTTTCCTGGTTTCTTAAATATGGGATCTATGACTGACCCCATATTTTGGATTTTCATTTCCGCTTTAACCGTTACTTGGAGATCTTTAAATTGATCATCCCAATTGTTGCTTAATGCCTTCCAAGCTTTTGGCTCTGCACGATGGATCACTTTCCCGAAACCAAATATATCGGTCTTATATTTATTTTTCACATTCTCTATCGTAACGACTATCGAATCCTCAACATATTTGGAGGCAGATTTCTCAAGAGCAGTAACGTTTCCCGGCTGGTGAAGATCGATAAGACAGGCGCTCTCCACGATATTTATTTCTGCTCGAACAAAAATATCAACGCTTGGCACCCCCTGCTCCACCCTTCCCTTCACTTTAGTTTTAGAGTTCATTACCGCATAGCTAATTTTATGTTGTTCGCCAGGGCAGTTGAATACTAGACCTGATTTTTTTACATTATTTGTAATGTAATTAAAGTAGGTGCTATCCTCATTATTCAACCAACCGATCAGTTTATCTTCTTGAAATACACCTAACCCGATTAACAAAATATCAGCGGAGTTTGTTATCGTCTTTAAATTATCCAATGAATTGCCCTTCTTCGAATCTCCAATTAGTTTGATACCCGGCAAAACTATGCTCTGCCCCTTGCTGAGCAAGCCCTTAATAAGTACGTCTAATTTCACGCCCTTTGTTGAAGACAAATATTGATCTGATGCTTCCAGTGATTGATAAACTTTGGATGATGGAATATTTTCAATTGGACTAATAATGAGTAGAGCTTGTTCTGCAGTGGAGTCTTTGGCAATGATGATGTTAAAATCCGCACGATAATAAATTTCCCTTCTAAAATAATCCATCATTTCACTTATCCCATTGCGAGCCGTTTTTTCACCAATCACAAGCACGCGTATATGTCCTAAGTAAATCTTTCGAGGGCTCGTTTTTGTCATCTTTCGAAGCGCTTCGGAAATGGAATAACCTTTAGCTTTGAACAGGCTTACCGGGGAAGAGCTGGCTCCACCGCTCTTGTTAGACTCATATTGCCTGGGTTCTAAAACTTGGACAGATACCTCATACATCTCACCAGACTTATCGATAGCCATTCCGGCAGCAATTGAATATTCGTTTAATTCCGTGCGACTCCAGCAGCCGGATATGATGGCTAACATGAGAATCGTTAATAAAATGATATTTATTTTTCTTTTCACCATGTTCCCTCCTATTGCTCTCTACATCAAGGCTGCTGTTATTTTGGAGGATGCATCCGCTGTCGTCTTAGATTTTTTCGTGCAATTAATTTCGGACGAAAAAGCATGGATCTGATTGGTACCCGCAAAATGCTATCTTTCTGGCCTTCCATATCAAATGGTGCAAATGGACTTAAATAAGGGACACCAAATGACCGCAGGCTTGTGAGATGAAGGATCAGAATAATAAATCCTACACTCATGCCAAATAGTCCGAATGACGCACCCAAAAAGATAAATGGAAATCGCAATAAACGAATCGATATGGACATATCATTTGATGGAATAACAAAGTTGGCTACAGCTGTTAGCGACACCACGATTACCATTGCTGGAGAAATTAGACCCGCTTGCACGGCTGCAGTCCCAATAACTAGCGAACCAACAATCGAGACTGCCTGACCGATGTTTCTCGGCATTCGAATCCCCGCTTCACGTAATATTTCAAACGTAATTTCCATAATCAACACTTCAACAAAGGCTGGGAAAGGCACGCCTTCACGCTGCGCGGAGAGGCTCCCGAGAAGTGTACGCGGAATCAATTCGACATGAAAAGTTGTGATCGCAATGAATAGCGCAGGGGCGAATAAGCCGATAAATATCCCCAAATAACGTAATAGACGAATAAAGGTTCCAATATCTGCACGATGATAATAATCTTCCGCAGAATGAATAAAGGAAACAAATAATGCCGGTACGACAAGTACATAAGGTGTTCCGTCGACGATGATCGCTACTTTTCCCTCAAGCAGTTCAGCAGCAATTACATCCGGTCTCTCTGAGTTCAGCACAGTCGGAAATGGAGTTTTCCCTTTGTCTTGTATCAGCTCTTCAATGTAGCTGCTTTCAAGAATGCTGTCGATGTCGATCTTCTTCAGCCTTAAGCGCACTTCATTTACAATCTTTTTATTCGAAATTCCATTAATATACATGATCGCTACGTCTGTCTGCGTCAGGATCCCGATTTTATAGGTTTCCATCCTCAGATCAGGCGTTTTTATTTTCCTACGAATCAAGGCCGTATTGACCCTTATATTTTCCATAAAGCTTTCTTTGGGTCCGCGAATGACCGTTTCGGAAGTAGGCTCCGTTATGCCGCGCTCCTTCCAGCCATTCAAGCTTATGGAGAACCCCGATAATTGACCATCAATTAATAAAATGACACCTCCGGACAATAAAGAAGTGAACATCGTATTATAATCCGCCACATCCTCATTAACGGAAACGGATGTCAAAACATACTCTTTTAAATACTGCAGAACATTTCCTTCTTCTGTTTTAACGCTGCCTAAATCAACGCTATCAAGCATAAGAGACTCTAGAACGAAGTTGTTAACCGCACTTGAATCGATTAGCCCGTCAATGAATATGACACATGCTTTCAAGCCGTCAAAAATCCCTAATCTAATTTCCCTTACAACTACATCCGTGCTATGGCCCATTAATTTGTTTATCTTGAGAATATTCTCTTGCAGGCTAACGACCAGTGGATCTCCCGCTTGCTTCATTTCCTGTTCCATTCCATCACCTCCCCCATTAACAGTGTCATTTGTTTAAAATATCCTATTAATCCTTTTTCATGCAGCTGGACAACGGAACAAAATCACCCTTACGGGTAATTGGAATTCGCAGACGGATCCGCTCACACTTCTAACGGAAACCACAGACGCTAAATCGCCTTTATTTTTCGTTTCAAGATTGTAACGGAAACACAGGCCTCTATTTGTACCCTACATGCACGATCTCGCTTCATTTCTGCGGAATAGCGTCTCTCTGTTCCGTTAAAATGTGACGCTAACTAAAAATACAACTTTAGCGTCGCTGGCTTCCGTTAGCTTTCGTTATCCGCTCTCCGGCTGCTCGCGCAGCATCGTTATCAACCGGTTCGGAAAATGCATAGTTTCCTATAAAATAAAAAAAGCCCGCCCTCAGATTGAAGTGCTCCCTGTCAAGTAGACAGTAGAAAAAAACAAAAAACGATTAGACCTATCCCTCAGTTCAAGTACAGAGAACTGGGGGATTATTTTTATTAAGCAGCTCGGCGATACTCGTGGGGAGACAAGCCGTTAAGTCGCTCCGTATATCGGTAGTTGTTGTAGTATCGAATATAGTTCCTCACATCTTCAAGAACTTCATCGTAGGTATCGTATTTCTTCAAATAAAAGCTTTCTGCCTTGAATGTGCCCCAAAATCGCTCGATCGGCTGGTTATCCAGGCAGCGACTCACACGAGACATGCTTGTTGTGAAACCGTATTTCACCTTCAAGCGATTATATTCATGCGAGGTATATTGGAAACCTCTGTCACTATGCAGAAGTGGCGTGATTCCACGTTTTCCCCTATATGCCTTCTTTATCGTGTCCATGACCAATTTGTTGTTGTTGGAGTGGCTGAGCACCCACGAAACGACGGAGTTATCGTGCACATCAATCATGGCGCTCAAATAGGACTTTCGACCGTTCCCATACTTCAGCTCGGTGACATCTGTACACCACTTTAGGTTCGGAGCAGCGGCTTGAAAGTCACGGTTCATGACGTTTTCGGCAACATGTGTTTCCGTGGCTCTCACGTAGCTTGGACGCTTCCTCCGAATCACTGCTTTTAATCCGAGAGCTCTCATAATCCCGTAGTAACGCTTTTTGTTGTAAGTCTTTTTCAGTTTACGGTTTAATTGGAGACGCATTTGGCGATAACCCAGTATCCCTTTTCGCTTGTCATAGCGAAGCTTCACTTCTTTTGCTAGTGAAAGCCGCTCAAGTTCTCGATTGGACGGCGTCCATTTTAACCATTTATAATAGGCAGATCTGGCGACGTTAGCGAGCTTGCATAACGCTAGTATCGCGTAGCCCTTTTCCGTGTGCAGTTCTTGAATCGCTTGATACAAGTCTACGTGTCGAACGAGGGTTAGCGTGTACGTTTTCGCCGGATCTCTGCCAACTTTTTTTCGAAGGCGTTCTCCATTTCTAAATACTCGTTACGCGCTTCTAGCTCTTTGATTCGGAGTTTAAGACGTTCAGCCTCATCCAGTTCTTCCTCAGGTCTACTGCGCCCACGACGGTCCCTAAGAACCTCCTCGCCGCCTGAATGATATTTACGAACCCATGCGTACACCTGTTGGTAGGAAACATCGTACTTCTTCATCGATTTCTGATAATCCAACTGATTGGCAAGGGTATACTGCACAATTTCAATACGCTCTTCAAAAGTGGTTTTACGTCCTTTATTCATGTGAACCGTTCCTTTACGAGTAGGTTTAATTTCTTTCCCACAAGTATACTTGGAAATCCAGTTCGTCAAAACACTTTTACTTGAAATGTGATGCTGGTTTGTCGCTTCTCGGATGGAGTACTTTCCGGATAGAACGTCACGAACCGCGGTCTGCTTGAGCTCATGTGAGTACGTTTTCCAAGCTTTGGATTCCTTTAACCCTTCATAACCATCTGCTTTGTATTTCCTTATCCAATCCACAACAGTCATATCGTCGATCCCCAGTTGCTTTGCTTCATGATGAGGATTTGAATCCTGTTTAAGGCATCTTTTTACAACCTGTAGTTTTACATCTAATGAAATTGCACTCCTTTTTGACAAAGCAAAAACTCCTATCATGGTAGAAGTAGAAGTTTTGTTTTTTCTACTGTCTACTACGATGGGAGCATATCAGATGAGGTGCGAGCTATTATATTTCTCCGGAATGAAACGCGCAGCACCGCCAAAGGACGGCGACAGCCGTTTCACCTTGACTTTCCAGCTTTTCTTCTCTAAACCTACAGATGCTGTTTGATCTGTTCAATCAGATCTTGGTATTGTTCTTCCGTAAGCTGCTTATTTCCCGAAGGATTCATCTCAAACATTTTTCCCCACTCCGGTCCATCCTTCTGCTTGGGAACAATATGGAAATGAACATGAGGCATCGTATCGCCAAACGCACCATAATTAATTTTACCTGGTGTAAAAGCTTTTTCTATCGCAGACGCCACTTGCGCAACATCTCTCATATAGGCATCTTGTGCTTCCTGTGTTAAATGAAATAATTCATTGTGATGCTCGTTCAGCGCTACTACACATCTGCCTTTGTATGTCTGTTCTCTAAATAAATATACGGTTGAAACCCGAAGCTTCGTGATCTCAATCATAATCTTCTCCAACCGGCCATCATTCGCGCAGTAATTACACTCCATTGTCATCAGCCTGCTTTCATAAACGAATATAGTTATAATCCAACTTTTTATCAATCAATGCATGACATCCCATTTAATCTTGAGTTTGCTGCCTCTGGATGCGCTTATTCGCACGATAACGGGAAGGAGTGACATTCATTTTGTCTTTAAAATAGCGACTGAAATGCGATACGCTTTCAAAACCAGCAGCACGGGACACGTCGGCTAACGATTGATCCGGCTCCATTTCGAGCAAATACTTCACTTGATTTAATCGGCATCCCATCACATATTCCATTACGGTAAAGCCTGACACTTCCTTGAATATATGCGCGGCATAATACTTGCTCAGATTTAAGTCAGCGGCTAATTGATCCAGACTAACTTTCTCCATGTAATGAGCGTCAATCCATGTTGAAATGGCTTCAGCATGCTGCTCTTTACTTGTCATTTTTTTCTTCACATGCATGAATTCTCGTTGAGCCATTTTATATATACCTAACAGCAATTGCACGAGCTCCAGCTTCACTTCAGCCTCTAACAGCTCGCTTTTTTTACCCGTTTTCTGCATCTCATCATCCATTTGGACTAAAAGAATTGCAAGTTTCTTCATCTGAGCATCAACAAATTGCCCCGATTCATCATTCCCTGTTCGCAACAAGCAGTTGTTTAAATTTTGAAACGGTGCGAGCAAATTGGGGACACCCAGCACAGTCATTAGCTCTTGCAGCCAAGTAGGTGAAAAATGAAGCATGCTCCTCGTGTAGGTGCTGACATCACGCGGATTCGGTTTATGCAAAGTCAGCCCGTCCAATAAGATAATATCACCTGGCTGCAAATCATATATCCGATTATTAATTAAATATTTACACTCTCCTCCACAAAAATAATAGATTTCGTATTCGTGATGCGAGTGGAAATTATTGATGGGCAGCTCCGAACCTCTCACCTGATAAAAGGCGGTTAACCATTTATCCATTATTTTCGCTTGGTATAACGGAGTTTTCCATTCATCCATATCACTCTCACCCTCTACATTTGAATGCTATTATCAGAGGCTCAATTGAGTCTGCTCATATAATATTACAGTTGGCTTTAAATAGCTTTCATTTTAGTTGCTTAATATGCCGTCAAATTTGACTCAGGTTGCTTTTTTTGTCTCGTTCGACTAATTAGTTTAGTTTTATATATTGGGTCGGCGTCATTCCTTCTAGCTTTTTAAATATTCGCGTAAAATATCCCGCATCATCAAAACAGTTAACGTCATACCTGTTTCCTTCTTGAATTGTCGCGACAAATGCGCAGGATGCACAAGACAATATTCAGAAAGCTGATTTAAATCAAATGATTTGCTAAAGTGAACAGTAATATGCTGCGCCGCTTTCTGCACTACAGATGAATAACCCAAAACTGCGCGAGACTTAACCAAATCACAATACTCGCTAAACATGAGCACTACTATCGCATTAAGTGAATTTATACTTTCCGAACGTTCAATTTGCTTCGAAAATTTCTCGGACAGATGATGAAGGAAAAACGGATGCACCTTTCCCTTCTCCGCTGCTATTCGTAAAATAGTATTGAGAATAATGAGCATGTTTTTCATCGCCCTAACCGGCTGATTCGGAAATCTTGATAAAAAATCATACCAGTGCTTGCTTTCTGGCATCATTTCATCCAATTTTGTTTTATCTCCGTGCTCTATATTCTTGTTAATGATGCCATAAGGAGTCTCATGAATGAGCTGTGTACGACTCAGCAGGTTAACAGCACTCTGTACTTTGGAAACGATCTTATCCGTATCCGGCATTTGCATCAGAAACGGCCCTACAACCCAAGTATTAGCCTCATGCATATCCTCCTGAACAAATCTTAATAAAAAATTAGGAATCCGATCTCGTTCGTGTCCCAAAATCACAGAGCCGTCTTCCGCCAAAACAACCGTACTGGTATCTATTAGATGAAAAATGGTATGAAGCTAAGCTTAACGATACGATGAATATGGCCGTACCTGCTTCTTATAATGATGTAGGTGTTACTGCTGAAATTCGCAATCACGTAGGCATTGTATGCTATGAAAGAGAGTTCACGATTCCAAGTTTAACTGTCGCAGTAAACAATATATTGGATGAAACAACACTTCCAATTGGTTCATACAGCGAGAAAGAGATTCCAGGACTTGGACATGTCAAAACAAATAAACCGAATTTCGATTTTTTCAATTATGCCGGTATTCATAGACCCGTAAAAATTTATACAACCCCTCATACCTACGTCAAGGATATAACCATCGTTACAGCTTTGGAGGAAACAACGGGCGTTGTTCAGTCTGAAATCTCCTACGTTGGCGATGCAGCGGTGCATGCACGCATCATGGATCAAGATCAATACATGATAGGTGAACTAAATAGTGCACAGGGCAGCCTTAACATTAATAATGTGAATCTTTGGGAGCCATTGAAAGCGTATCACTATACCCTTCAAAGGAGTTTCAGGTCGAGTATTTGCGAATAAATCACGAGGTTTTTGATGAGTTTGAGCATTTCATTGGAGAGCAAGTATGGAACTTCGCAGACTTTAACACGAGTCAAGGCTTTATCCGTGTTTAAGGCAACAAAAAAGGGATTTTCACCCGTGACAGAAAACCGAAATACGCGGCTCATGAATTGCGTAAGAGATGGCTTGCGATTCCGGATTTTGGTTATAAAAAATAATTAATATTTAATCATAGCTGTAATCACATCCCGAAAGCCGTGAGGAACAACCTGTCTATTAGTCATCCCCTAGCTCCCGTCAACAAGAGATAATTCGAGAGAATTGACTTTTCCTGCAGCAAAGAAGATAAAAAAGTTTGGTACGATATATGCGTAAGAATAATCTTCTCGTGCAGCGCCCAAAACGTAAATCTCTCGTTCAACTTATCTAGTTGGGTTACTTTAGCTTTCTTTCTCTGGTTCTTAGATCGGTCGTGCTAGCTCGATGGGTTCAGCGCTATAGAAAGAAGGCTACGTTGTAGTTTGTACAACGTAATCGACGTTACTAGCCTAACTAGGGCACGTACACTGTAGTTTCTACAATAGTTTCCCTATTCTAGGACGATATTCGTTGGTTTGAAGCTCATTCTACTGCATAATTACAATGTAGCCGTCTGAAACAGCTCTCATGTGAGGTTTTCATTGTAGAAAGTGCAGTGTAGGCGCTTCTCCTTAATCAAGCGGAGACTTTAGCGCGTGATATAGCGAATTTCGGGTCGTATGGAGCATCGGATTGTAATGATAATTAGGAACGAATTACAGATGTTTTTTAGATCATAAGAAGAGCCTCGTTTAGTGAACACGGCTCTTCTTATTTAGCTTCTAAGCAAGTTTTTTATTTTCTGAAATAGCAACCTTTGTTGAAATGATCGGTATATACTTTCGAAAGCTTTCATCAAGGGGGAACATCAATTGCAAACAACATTAAAGGAAAACCTGCTCGGTATCGGAATCGCCGTTACAATTGTAAGCGGCATTGCTGTTTGGGGAGGGACCTACATTGCGGATAAGGTTAATGCTGGGCCATCGAAGATAGAAGCTGCGACGTCTAAGATGAAGCCCATACATATACCAAATATAACATTCGTTGAATATTCATCAGAAAGCCGTGCCATTAAAAAACTGAAACAATACCACGCATTGTTCGATCTGAAAGTTACCGGTGGCGGCATTGAAAACTATACGCCTGATAACGATGCAGCTTGGAACGATTTTTTGAAATCAGAAGTATTCGATCCACAGCAGTATCGCACCATTGGCAGCGAGCTTGCTGAGCTTCAAGGTCTGGAAATCGATATGCAAAACCTGATTGAGCTTGCTGCAATCGCGAATGAGAAGCATGATCCCGATGCCTTACGTTATATGCATCGCATTCTTCATGATCTGGATTTATACGCCTTTCCTGAGGATGAATCGATCAATGGCGACTATTGGGGCGTAACGAACACTGCTCCTGCGCCAGACAACACAAACTACAAGGAAATTACTGACTTTATGTCCAGCAACACCTAGTAATATATTACGAAAATCAAACCAGAAGCGAACTGCGAGGCCACTGAAAAACTTACGTTTTTAATTATATGAATCAATTTCATAATGCATAGTTAAAGAATCGTAGACTAACCGAATGTGAGCATTTTCGTTTTTTAAATTATGCTGCTACTTCTTGTAATTGGCGACTTAGACGATCGCATGCTAACTTTGTGCAATTATAAACCAGCGTTACCAAGTTAAAATGTGCTTTCGCTTTTTGACCTGTTCGATGTCTTACATTGTTCAACTGGAAGAATTCCTTTAGGTAAGCATTCACTCTTTCGACTGCAGATCGTTTTTTAGCGATTTCTTTCCAAAGTTTCGAGCCTCGAGCCGGAGCACTATACTTTCTAAGATCAATTGTGATCTTCATCTTGTAAACCTTCTGGCAAAGTGAATCATGCGTTAATGGACAGCTCTCACATTCTTTCGGTCGTACGTATTTGAGCGTTTCATATTTCGAGTCGTAGCTGTCGTAACGATACGAATGCTCTCTCACACAGGTAGGGGCGAAGTGTTCGTCAAACCCGACAAGTTCGGGTTCTCGCCGACGGTTATAAGCGATAACGGCATGAGCCTTCGCTTCTCGCACTTGCTTATATATGGGCTCATAATCGTAACCTGCATCCATCGCTGCATAGTTGAAATGGAAATTTGGATGCTGCAAAGCAATCCCTTTTAGGAGCGGAATCGCGGCTTTACCATCATTCAAGTTCCCAGAAGAGAGCATGGCTCCAAGGATATATTGACTCTTGGTTCCGACTGCAAGATGACCTTTATAGCCATACCAAAAGACGTTTTTCCCATCACTATTTTTCTTGATTCCCCACTGCGGGTGAAGAGGCATTTCATCCCTTAGAACATGGAACGTCTCGCTGAGTTGTGCAGCGATTTCTTTCTCGAAGATTGGCTTTTGTTTCTCTTCTTCTTGTTTTTGTTCGAGCCAAGCTTCACGTTCGGCTTTTGATTTTCGACCACGCTTTTTAGGTTTGGGTTTTTCCTTTTCTTGCTTTGCAGGCGCTTGATCCCGAGCCTCGATATGAGTTGCATCTATGGCAACGGTATCGTCCGTAATGAATGATTCTGCCATGGCTTGCTTTAACAACTGGTCTTGCATTTCTTCTAGCGCATAGCTTTGGCTCATCTTGCGCACCAGCCTGGAATAGGAAGATGCAGAAGGAATGGCTTCTGAAAGCATAAAGCCACAATCCAAGCGGAATAGGATGTCATGCTGAAGACGCTTTATTAAATCTTTGATCGTAGGAATACGTTCAACGATTCTAACGATTAAGGAATAGACCATCGCCCTGTAATTCACTTCAACGGGAGCGCCATAAAGAGATGTTTTTCTGACCAAGCGCAAGATAGGCGTAATATCGATGGTAGAGAAAATCTCAAGGAAACGATCTTTTTGTTCCATTTCATAAAGCTCTTGCAGGGTAAATAAGCTCTCGTGTCGTATATATGGCATAGGGAGTTCCTCCTTTTCTCTTTGGTATGGTGTGGTAACTTTACCTATTCGAGATTTGGGGAGGTACTCCTTTTTCTATGCCTTAAGAAGCTAGTCGTAGCAAGGCTTTATATTTATGAAATTGATTCATATAAAATAATTTTAATGGATAAGGGCGAATTTGGCCATTATAACTCCGCTCGGATTATCTATCTCACTTAAATTCTTAACGCACTAAAGAGTGAATAAGAGGGTTCCTCAAGTTACAGGAACCCTCTTGTTCTATCCTCCTGGTGTTTGCTTAGTTTCCTGTATCTTACATGCGATCTAAGATCGCATGAATAATAACAGCAGCCTGTGCTCTAGTTGCCTGTTGTTTCGGTGCAAATTCACCATTACCCATTCCATTAATAATGCCTTCAGCTTGCATCGCTGCTACTGCTTTCTGTGCATAATCAGAAATCGCAAGACGATCTGTAAAGGCTTCAGATGCGCTGCCGCTTAGCTGCAATTGTACATGATTAGCGGCTTGATAAGCCATAACAGCCATGTCTTGTCTTGTAATTTCTTCATGGACGCCGAAGCTTCCATTGGGTCTTCCACTCACGATGCCCAGCTGGTAGGCTGTTGCAACTTGATCATAGTACCATGCCCCTGCCTTAACGTCGGAAAGCGTTGTTGTTGCATTGGCATCCGTTAGACCGAATACATTCATCAGCATCGTAATAAATTCAGCTCTTGTCACTTTACCGTCTGGCTTGAACTGTCCTTCGCCCATTCCACTGACAATGCCTCTTGCCGCTAATGCTTCGATTGAATCCTTCGCCCATGCTTTCGTTACATCTTTAAAGCTTGCTTCCACATAGGCTGCTGCATACTTACCGGAGTGTTTAGGCTTGAATTCTACGTTGCCTGTTTCTGCATTGTACTTACCATTCGTTACAACCTTTAGCTCCCCGTTGTCGCTGATGTAATAAATGACAACCTTATTCGGATGCTCACCTGGTTGAAGCTCGTATGGTACAGCCACTTGCACGTCACTTCGACCATCAAACTCGCTGACCTTCTTTCCGTCAACTGCTAGGTTGAAGTCATACACTACAGCATCCTTCAATTGATCTTGTGTCTCAGCTGGTAAACGGGAGACATCGGCTTTAGCTACAGAAATCGTCACATTCTTCGCCGCTTCGGAACTTCTAGAAATCAACTTAGTGGATACCGTTACGGTAGCAAAACCTGTATCGACCTCGATGGTGTTGATCGAAGCACTTCCATTGCTTAATAGCTCATCTACTGGAAGCTCAATTTCTAGTTCATTCCTATTCGCAGCAGCTTCTACTTTAATTTGAAGCGTGTCGCCTGTGGCTTTTTCAAGTGCACTCTTCATCGTTCCAGCGCCCAGCTTAGCTGCTGCTTTACCATTGGCATTTAACGTTGGTTTAACGCTCACTTGGCCGTTGTCATTAACCTCTGCACCGTCTGATGTGTTTCCAGTGGAACCTGATCCACCGGATGATGTATTGCCGTCATCGTTTGCTCTTGGTGTACCTACCACTACAATACCAGAAGATTCATTGCCATGTGTGTCTAAGGTGGTAATCAGGAACTCATATTGTGTTCTGTTTCTTAATCCTTCAAAGGTATAGGTTTCAACACCTTTGTCTACAAACACATCTGCTGTCTCCGTGTCACCATGACCGCTAATTTTAATGGAGTCTAAATCGCTATCTGTTGGGTCAGTCCAGCTTAAGATAAGCTTCTGGTCGCTAACAATCACTTTTTGTCCTGTTACCTCTCTCGGAGATGTTGTATCCACCTGCGATGCTGCCTTTGGTGTTCCCTTTACGCTGAAACCGTCAGATTCGTTTCCATCAGCATCGATGGTGCTAAGGTGAATGTTATATTCCGTACCATTGGCAAGGTCTGTTACCACAGAGCTTTCTACACCTTGATCCACAGTATAAACCACAGTGTCGGTTCCCCCGCTAACCACAAACTTCACTTGTGTGATATCCGCTGGATCCTCCCAGGTAAAAGCTAATTGCTGATCTCCAGGCACGACTTTAACGTTTGTAACATCACCTGGTTTTGATACCGCCGCTTCTACCGTCACAGCTGCTGTTGCTGTTAAGCCTCCATCTACCGTTGTAACCGTGATGTTTGCTGTTCCTGCTTTTACTGCGGTTAATAAGCCGTTAGCATCCACTGTTGCTACATTCTCATTGTCGGAGCTCCATGTCACTGCCTTATTCGTTGCATCCTCTGGTGCAGCGGTTGCAATTAACGAGGCTTGCTCGCCTTCTGTCAATGTAACTTCAGTTTTGTCTAAAATTACACCTGCAACGGGTACATTAATAACTGCTGCTTCTACGGTAAAAGAAACAGGCTGCGTATAAAGGTCGTACTGATTGCCTGCGTCAATCGTCGTTGTGTAGCGCAGCAGCGCATGCGCCGTGCCCGACTGCTTAGCCGTGATCGTGCTGCCATTCACTTCTACGATGTCCTGACCGTCCAGCAGAACGATCTCGGGCGATATAGTCGTTAGAGCCCCCTTATAGGTTTGAATTTCAGCAGATACGTCGACGCTTTGGTTCTCCGACAGCGTGTACTTCTCTTGGCCCGGCTTGATCGAGGCGGTCCAATCGGAAGCCCAATACGCATAGTCAGTTGTCAACCCCCAAGTGCCGTACATGAAGAATTGGATCAAATCGTTGCGGTTATTGAACGTCCACGGCGCGATCGTGAGACCGCGGTGCTTTGCGGCTTCCATGTAGTCCTGAGTGAGCAGCGTAAAGTTCGCATTGTAAACCGCATTAAGATTTTGAACGGTAAGCAGCGTCTGACGCACGGCCCGATTCACATCCCAAGTTCTGCTGATGCCGGAACCGACAATCAATTCGGTAGTTAGCTCGGGCATCTGTTCGTTCATTCTTTTGATTTGATTGCTGTCAAACGAAATCACAGTGATCAGATCCTCGGCATGCTTCTCCTTGATCAGCTTAACGATGGCTTCGATGACGGCAGGGTTGCTCGTTTTGACTTCGACCTGAATAACTAGACCCGATTGTCTCGCGAGGTCGATTTGCTCTTCCAGTGTCGGAATTTGGACATTGTGAAACTCTAACGGAAACTGCTTGTTTGCATTTAACTGCTTGATTTGCTCCAGCGTATAATTCTCGATAAATCCGGTTCCGTTTGTCGTGCGCTCCAGCGAGCCATCATGCAGAATGACCGGATGGCCGTCTTTGGAAAGATACACGTCAGTCTCGATAAGTTCGGCGCCCGCTTCAATAGCCAGAACATTGCCCACGATTGTATTCTCGGGCGATGTGGAAGGCATTCCTCTATGGCCGACAATATACGGCTTGCGAACAAGCGTCGTCTGATTCGAATAAAGCTTCATGGCGTCGATCGCTTGAAGCGGCGAATCCGTTACGATGCCGTTCGTCCCCGCGGTGATCAGCGTATGGATGGCCAAATTTTTCTCGGCCGGGACAGCCTGCTCCTTGGTCCATACGGTCATTCCGAGCTTCTGCAGATAAGCAACGTTGTCCTTGGAAGCGGCGTTCTGCGGCAGCAGTATGATTTTAGCCTGACTGACGTTCGTATGTCCGCGGATTTCCAGAAGCTTCTCTACGGACCAATCGATATTGGCGGTAAAGTCAACGATTCCGCGAATGATCGGATAAGCCTCACGCGCCCTTTTCACAAGCGCACCGTTGTCGGAGATGATATCCGCATCTTCCAGGCCCACGTTTTGCAAATATTCGACCAACGAGTCAACCGTCTGCTCGTCCTTGACATAGAAGGCCGGTATCATCCTGGTGTCGATTGCCGTAAGCACGGAATCCAGGCTACCGATTTCCGTCTGACCGGAAGGGTCAGTGACCGTTAATTGGCTATTCACATACAGGAACACTGTCGCCGGAAGCTGAGGTCCGGAGAGCGAATCCAATTGCCCGGCGCTTTTCAGCTCGGTCACCACTGTCGGTGCAAGCGCGATCTTCGTCTCCGGCTCCTTGACCTGCACGAACCGGTCCGCCGGCATCGGAGGCAGGGCGTCCTGCTGCAGCGTGATGCGGATATTGTCCACCCGCATTTTGTTGCCATCGGCCTGCAAGCCTATTTGTCCCTTGGTATAGGCGGAAGCCCCATCGGAATCGATCAGCACCTTGTTGTTGATCGACAATTGAACCCGATTACTGTGAGCTTTCACTGTGTAGCGATACATTTTACTGCTGTTAATCGCTTCGCTGAACGAGGCGGTTTCAAACACTTCCCAGGTGTTGTCCGGCTTTCGCTGGGCGAATTCAATACCGTTTGCCGCCGTGGCATTCTGCCTGACAGCCATTTGATAATACGGATAGTCGTTGTTTTGAATGCGGAACATAATGGAATCCCATCGTAAGTTGTTGTTCGCCGTCACAATCGTGACATCCGCTTCGATTTTGTAGTCTCCGAAAAATCCCAAATAATCGGGCAGCAGCACGCGGGTAGGGTTGTCCGGCGCAGCGAGAGCATCGATTTCGAAAGCGCCATCCTTCACAACAGCTTTGCTTGCTGTCGATCCTTGCTTTCTCGTCCAACCCTGCGGCATGGAGCCGTTGGCAAGCGAGTTAAAGTTCTCTTCGTACAGCACATATTCACTATCGGCTGAATTCTTAGCCACGACCTGCATAGTGATGGAAACTCCATCCTTTTGCACAGTGACCAGGTAAACGCCTTTACTAAGGACCGTCATCTTGCCGTCCGCAAAGGAAATATTGCTGCTAACTGAGCTCCATTGCAACTGATCGCCTTTGATCGTGCCAGACGTGGAATCATTGAAATTAGCCTTGAAGCTGACCGAAGCGAGATCGACCGGCACGCCGGCGACCGCTGTTACATATCTCTGATCGTGCTGGAGACTATTCACTTTGTCGCCCGTAAGAGCATCCTTCTGCACCGTGATGCGGATATTGTCCACGCGCATTTTGTTGCCGTTGGCCTGCAATCCTATTCCTCCCTTGGTATAGGCGGAAGCCCCATCGTTATCGATCAACAGCTTGTCGTTGATTGATAATTGAACCCGATTACCGTAAGCTTTCACCATATAGTGATACATTTTGCTGCTGTCAATCGCTTCGCTGAACGAGGCGGTTTTAAACACTTCCCAAGTTTTGTCCGACCTCATCTGGGCAAATTCAATGCCGTTTGCCGCCGTAGCACCCTTCCTGACATTCATATGATAATACGGATAGTCGTTGTTTTGAATGCGGAACATAATAGAATCCCATCGTGCGTTATCGTTCGCCGCCACAATCGTGACATCCGCTTCAATTTGGTAGTCCCCGAAAAGCCCCAAATAATCGGGCAGCAGCACGCGGGAAGGGTTGTCCGGCGCAGCGAGAGCATCGATTTCAAAAGCGCCATCCTTCACGGCGGCTTTGCTTGCCGTCGAGCCTTCCTTTCTCGTCCAGCCCTGCGGCATGGAGCCGTTTGCAAGCGCGTCAAAGTTCTCTTCGTACAGCACATATTCGCTATCCGCCGGATCCTTCGCCACGACCTGCATAGTGATGGAAGCTCCATCCTTTTGCACGGTGACCGGGTACACGCCTTTACTAAGGACTGTCATCTTGCCGTCCGCAAAGGAAATATTGCTGCTTGCTGAGCTCCACTGCAGCTGGTCGCCGTTGATCGTGCCAGACGTGGAATCGTTGAAATTAGCCTTGAAGCTGACCGAAGCGAGATCGACCGGCACGCCGGTGACCGCTGTTGCATATCCCTGATTGTGCTGGAAGCTGTTCACCTTAACGTCCGCGAGAGCAGTCGTGACGGTCAGGTTCGTCCCTCCATCGCTAGCCGCAGCATGTACCTGTGCAGGGGCCGATAGCGGAGATAGCCCGATTAACATAGCCGCAATAATAAAACCGTTCAAAAAACGCGAAGACCTTTTCATTTTTCTTCATTCCTCTCCTAAAAAAGTAGTAGGGAGGGACCCCGGACTTGACAAAGGTGGCAAGCAGAGCCCCGACGACATAGCTGATCATTACGGCGCCGTCATTACTGACCGTCACACCGGCTTACCGGCAGATGATCGGGTTATCCCATTCGACCAGAATGGACTTTGGATCGCCGTCCAGTAGAGAGTACGGTCGCCTCGTGCACATTGACTGGAAAATGCGAAGCAGCACCATAAGGAAGCGCTTTCAATTTTTGGAAGAAGGTCAGCTGCGTTAAGACGAGGTCAAGTCCCTAAAGCTGATATCCGCATCCACAGCGGTTGTCTTGAGATTATGAAAATCGAGGATGTCTCTCTCAATTCCCCCCTTTCACTATAGCTACGAGTTCATTTTAAATAATAATTTCCCCCTTGTATTTACAATAACGAGTAATATTTTGCAAAAATCGGATATATTTGAACGAGAAATAAGGAAATAGGACCAGCTTCCAAAAAAATCACGGGCATCAAGAGCTGGTCAAATCCAATTACCGCGGTTAACAAAGAAGAGTTCTATAGTTTCAAAACTCCGCCCGGATCACCTAGCTCACTTAAATTTTTAACGCACAAAAAAATGAAGAAGAGGGTTCCTCTAGTTACAGGAACCCTCTTCTTCTATCCTCCTGGTATTTACATAGATATCGGTATCTTACATGCGATCTAAGATCGCATGAATAATAACAGCAGCCTGTGCTCTAGTTGCCTGTTGTTTCGGTGCAAATTCACCATTACCCATTCCATTAATAATGCCTTCAGCTTGCATCGCTGCTACTGCTTTCTGTGCATAATCAGAAATCGCAAGACGATCTGTAAAGGCTTCAGATGCGCTGCCGCTTAGCTGCAATTGTACATGATTAGCGGCTTGATAAGCCATAACAGCCATGTCTTGTCTTGTAATTTCTTCATGGACGCCGAAGCTTCCATTGGGTCTTCCACTCACGATGCCCAGCTGGTAGGCTGTTGCAACTTGATCATAGTACCATGCCCCTGCCTTAACGTCGGAAAGCGTTGTTGTTGCATTGGCATCCGTTAGACCGAATACATTCATCAGCATCGTAATAAATTCAGCTCTTGTCACTTTACCGTCTGGCTTGAACTGTCCTTCGCCCATTCCACTGACAATGCCTCTTGCCGCTAATGCTTCGATTGAATCCTTCGCCCATGCTTTCGTTACATCTTTAAAGCTTGCTTCCACATAGGCTGCTGCATACTTACCGGAGTGTTTAGGCTTGAATTCTACGTTGCCTGTTTCTGCATTGTACTTACCATTCGTTACAACCTTTAGCTCCCCGTTGTCGTTGATGTAGTAAATGACAACCTTATTCGGATGCTCACCTGGTTGAAGCTCGTATGGTACAGCCACTTGTACGTCACTTCGACCATCAAACTCGCTGACCTTCTTTCCGTCAACTGCTAGGTTGAAGTCATACACTACAGCATCCTTCAATTGATCTTGTGTCTCAACTGGTAATCGGGAGACATCGGCATTAGCTACAGAAATCGTCACATTCTTCGCCGCTTCGGAACTTCTAGAAATCAACTTAGTGGATACCGTTACGGTAGCAAAACCTGTATCGACCTCGATGGTGTTGATCGAAGCACTTCCATTGCTTAATAGATCAACCACTGGAAGCTCAATTTCTAATTCATTCCTATTCGCAGCAGCTTCTACTTTAATTTGAAGCTTGCCGCCTGTAGCTAGTTCAAGTGCTCTCTTCATCGTACCAGCGCCCAGCTTAGCTACTGCTTTACCATTAGCATTTAACGTCGGTTTAACGCTCACTTGGCCGTTGTCATTAACCTCTGCACCGTCTGATGTGTTTCCAGTGGAACCTGATCCACCGGATGTTGCTGCCTTTGGTGTTCCCTTCACGCTGAAACCATCAGATTCGTTACCATCAGCATCGATGGTGTTAATGTGAATGTTATATTCCGTACCATTGGCAAGGTCTGTTACCACAAAGCTTTCTACACCTTGATCCACAGTATAAACCGCAGTGGCGGTTCCCCCGCTAACCATTAGCTTCACTTGTGTGATATCCGCTGGATCCTCCCAGGTTAGAGCTAATTGCTGAACTCCAGGCACGACTTTAACGTTTGTAACATCACCTGGTTTGGATACCGCCGCTTCTACCGTCACAGCTGCTGTTGCTGTTAAGCCTCCATCTACCGTTGTAACCGTGATGTTTGCTGTTCCTGCTTTTACTCCGATGACTAGGCCGTTAGCGTCCACTGTTGCTACACTTTCATTGCTAGAGCTCCATGTTACTGCTTTATTCGTTGCATTCTCTGGTGCAACGGTTGCAGTTAACGAGGCTTGCTGCCCTTCTGTCAATGTAACTTTAGTTTTGTCTAACGTAACACCTGCGACTGGTACATTAATAACTGCTGCTTCCACCGTCACAGCTGCTGTTGCTGTTAAGCCCCCATCTACCGTTGTAACCGTAATGTTTGCTGTTCCTGCTTTTACTCCGATGACTAAACCGTTAGCGCCCACTGTTGCTACATTTTCATTGCTGGAGCTCCATATTACTGCTTTATTCGTTGCATTCTCTGGTGCAACAGTTGCAGTTAACGGAGCTTGCTGCCCTTCTGTCAATGTAACTTCAGTTTTGTCTAACGTAACACCTGCAACTGGTACATTAATAACTGCTGCTTCTACCGTCACAGCTGCTGTTGCTGTTAAGCCCCCATCTACCGTTGTAACCGTGATGTTTGCTGTTCCTGCTTTTACTCCGATGACTAAGCCGTTAGCGTACACTTTGGCTACATTTTCATTGCTGGAGCTCCATGTTACTGCTTTATTCGTTGCATTCTCTGGTGCAACGGTTGCAGTTAACGCGGCTTGCTCCCCTTCTGTCAATGTAACTTCAGTTTTGTCTAACGTAACATCTGCAACTGGTACATTAATAACTGCCGCCTCTACCGTCACAGCTGCTGTTGCTGATAAGCCCCCATCTACCGTTGTAACCGTGATGTTTGCTGTTCCTGCTTTTACTGCGGTTAATAAGCCGTCAGCGTCCACTGTTACTACATTTTCATTGCTGGAGCTCCAGGTTACTGCCTTATTCGTTGCATCCTCAGGTGCAACGTTTGCAGTTAACGGGGCTTGCTCGCCTTCTGTCAATGTAACTTCAGTTTTGTCTAAAGTTACACCTGCAACTGGTACATTAATAACTGCTTCTACGGTGAACAAAACAGGCTGCGTATAAATGTCATACTGATTGCCTGCGTCAATCGTCGTCGTGTAGCGCAGCAGCGCATGCGCCGTCCCCGGTTGCTTGGCTGTGACCATGCTGCCATTCACTTCTACGATGTCCTGACCGTCTAGCAAAACGATCTCGGGTGCTATAGTCGTTAGAGCCCCTTTGTAGGTTTGAATTTCAGCAGATACGTCGACGCTTTGGTTCGCGGCCAGCGTGTACGTCTCTTGGCCCGGCTTGATCGAGTCGGTCCAATCGGAAGCCCAGTTCGAATAGTCGGTTGTCAGCCCCCAGGTGCCGTACATGAAGAAGCGGATGAAATCGCTTCGGTTGTTGAACGTCCATGGCGAGACCAGGAGACCGCGGTGCTTCACAGCTTCCAGGTAGTCCTGACTAAGCACCGAGTAAGGTGGATTGTATCCTGCATTAAGATTTTGAACGGTAAGCAGCGTCTGGCGCATAGCCCGGCTCACATTCGAAGAGTCGGTGATGCCAGCATTACCCAGTAACCCGGAAGGCAGCTCGGGCATCTGCTCATTCAATCTTTTGATTTGATTACCATCAAACGCAATCACATTGATGAGATCCTCGGCATGCTTCTCTTTGACTAGCTTGACGAAGGCTGCGATGACGGCAGTGTTACCCGTCTTGATTTCGTTCATAATCATTTTGCCCGATTGTCTCGCGAGGTCGATTTGCTCTTCCAGCGTCGGAATTTGAACATTATGAAACGCTGACGGAAACTGCTTGTTTGCATTCAACTGCTTGATTTGCTCCAGTGTATAATTCTCGATAAATCCGGTTCCATTTGTCGTGCGCTCCAGCGAGCCGTCGTGCAGAATGACCAGATGGCCGTCTTTGGAAAGATACACGTCATTCTCGATAAAATCGGCCCCTGCTTCAATAGCCAGAACATTGCCCACGATCGTATTCTCGGGCGCTACGGAAGGAAGCCCCCTATGGCCGACAATATACGGCTTGCGAATAAGTGTCGTCTGATTCGAATAAAGCTTCATGGCGTCGATCGCTTGAAGCGGCGAATCCGTCACGATGCCGTTCGTCCCTGCGGTAATAAGCGTATGGATGGCCAAATTTTTCTCGGCCGGAGCAGACTGCTCCTTAGTCCATACGGTCACCGCACGTTTTTGAAGATAAGAGACATTGTCACGTGAAGCTGCGTTCTGCGGAAGCAGTATGATTTTAGCCTTGTTGGCGTTCATTTGCCCGCGGATTTCCAGCAGCTTCTCCGCAGACCAGTCGGTATTGGCGGTAAAGTCCACGATTCCGCGAATGATCGGATAAGCCGTGCGAGCTCTTTTCACAAGCGCGCCGTTGTCGGAAATGATATCAGCATCTTCCAGTCCCACGCTTTGCAAATATTCGACCAACTGGTCCACCGTCGGCACGTCCTTGACATAGAAGGCCGGTATCATTCTGGTGCCGATTACCGCAAGCACGGAATCCAGGCTACCGATTTCCGTCTGACCGGAAGGGTCGGTAACCGTTAATTGTTCGTTCACATACAGGAACACTGTCGCCGGCAGCTTCGGTTCAGCGAGCGACTCCAATTGCTCGGCACTTATCAGCTCAGTCACCACTGTCGGCGCAAGCGCGATTTTCGTTTCCGGCTCCTTGACTTGCACAAAGCGGTCGGCCGGCAGCGGAGGCAATGCGTCCTGCTGCAGCGTGATACGGATGTTGTCCACCCTCATTTGGCTGCCGTTGGCCTGCAGGCCAATTCTTCCTTTGGTATAAGCGGAAGCTGCATCGGTATCGATTATGACCTTATTGTTGATCGATGCCTGCACGCGGTTGCCGTAGGCTTTAATCGTGTAGTGATACATTTTCCCGCCGTCAATTACCTCACTGAAAGAACCGGTGTTCCAAACGTTCCAGGTGCTGTCCGGCGTCTGCTCGGATAATTCAACACCGTTGGCTGCCGTAGCATCCTTCCTGACGGCCATTTGATAATACGGGTAGTCGTTATTTTGAATGCGGTACATTATGGAATTCCATCGTGCAGTATCGTTCGCTGCCAAATTCGTAACATCCGCTTCGATTTTGTAGTTTCCGAACAATTCCAAATAATTAGGCAGCAGCACGCGGGAAGGGTTGTCCGGCGAGGTTCTGGCATCAATTTCGAAAACGCCTGCCTTCACAGCGGCTTTACTTGCCGTTGAGCCTTGCTTTCTCGTCCAGCCCTGCGGCATGGAGCCGTCGACAAGCGAGTCAAAGTTCTCCTCGTACAGCACATATTCGCTATCAGTCGGATTCTTCGCCACGACTTGCATAGTGACGGTAATGCCGTCCTTTTGCGCGGTGACCGGGTACACGCCTTTATGAAGGGCTGTCATCTTCCCGTCCGCGAAGGAAATATCGCTGCCGGCAGTGCTCCAGAGCAGCTCGTCGCCTTTAATCGTACCAGACGTGAAATCGCTGAAATCGGCCTTGAAGCTGACAGAAGCGAGATCAACAGGAACGCCGGTAACTGCCGTTACATATCCCTGATCGTGCTGGAGACTATTCACCTTGACGCCCGTGAGAGAAGGCGTGACGGTCATGTCCAGCGATGTATTCGCATTCGCGTAAACCGCCGTCAGCTTCGCCGTGCCCGCCTTGATTGGATACAACTGATTGTTTATCACCTTGATGATGCTCTCATCGGACGAATACAGCTTGAAGCGGTCGCTCGTTACCTCTTCGGTAATTCCGTCCGAGTAAGTGACGTTTCCGGCGGAGCCGATAGGACCCGTAAGCGCTTCCAATGTATCCGGCAGCGTAAGCTCAAGCTGCTCGGCTGTAATCCTCGTTACCTTCAGATTATCGAATGAAACCGTGCTCTGGTCGGCCTGCAGACCGATTTTCCCTCTTTCCAGCAGAACGTCGGAGGACAGATTTTTGTCCGTTAAGAGCGTAAAATTGGCATCATTTTTCGCTTTCAGATACTCTTTGACATTGTTGCCGAACACTCTAACCTTCATCGTGTAATCCGCACCCAACGTCAATGTCTTCCCTGTTGTGCCGGTGACCGGTGTCGGGGCGTACCATGTGTCAGCCGGCGTTTTATAGGCCACTTCATAGATGCCGTTCACGCGGATTGCCATTTGATTGTACGGATTTTTTCCGTTGGCGGCGCCTCGGAACATGATAGCAGCCCACCTAGCGTTATCAAGAACAGCATGAAATCTGACGTCCGCTTGAATCGAGTAGTTATCCCACTCAACTGGGGCCGTTATTCTCGCCTGCTTGCCGCCAGCCCTGCCGTCAAAAGTCAGGCGCCCGTTCCCGTCTTGGTCCTTCACGATACTGAACGGATTGCTTCCCACATTCACGTCGGAAATCCAGCCGAATGGAATGCTTCCCGCTGCATAAGAGTCAAAGTTTTCATCTAGCAGGACCGGACTTACATTTCCGGAGACGGGATTGCTTTCAACAAGATCTATCACTCCGTAGCCGCTCGTATCATTCCAAGAGGAACTGGATTGATAAGCGCTCCAATAGTTCGTTGTCTGCTTGCTTTTATCCGAATCGTATCGGTCCGTAGCCGAAAATTCCATGCCGAGCTGATTCGACAGCATCGGATCCATATGCAGCATATCCCATGGCACCGCAACCTCGCTAGACCAGCCATTCTCCGTCTTGTTGATCGCCCGCAAAATCTTCTTCTCGTCCTTGCCCGCATGGTTGTTCAGCGCTGCGCCGAAATGGAATTCCGGCGTTGTCGTTCCCGGCTTATACACGAGGCCGATCTGCATGTCGTCGCTGGCGAAGGGAGCCGACTGGTGCAGCGTCGGATCGATGAACACATTCATATTGTCCTGATCGAGCCAATCTCCCGAGGCACCTGTAATCATGTTGTCATCCTCTGTCTTCATGCCGATGTACAAATATTGATTGTCCCACAGCAGTCCGAAACTGGACTCCCGCCTAGGAGCGTCACCGACTTGCTGCGTCATGGGCTGATCGATCTTCCAAATCGTTTCGTCCAGTTTGCCGTCGATAACGGGGGCGGTTAATGTTCTGTTCACTTCCAGCCGCGGTCTCCCTCCATCGTCATTCGCAGCATGTACCTGCGTAGACGCCGATAGCGGAGATAGCCCGATTAACAATGTCGCAATGATAAAACCGTTCAAATAACGCGAAACTAATTTCATTTTTCTCCATTCCTCTCCTTGAATTGGATAACCTCTTGGCATTCGCTGAGGCAGATGGGGCAAAGATTTCCTTACACCACCTCAACTGCTCTCCTCCTACTTTTGTAGGGGCATTTTTTATTTCGGTCATAAGTTAAACTGAAGAAAATAATTTCTAAAGATGGCTAATTTCTCAAAAAACACTTGACCATTTACAAAACCATTCAAAATCGAATGAAGGGATATGACTCTTACCACTCGTGATTGGAGCGTGCTGCACTTTAAGCACGTTTTTGTTCCTCAATCGGAATACCAAGCTTTTGTTCTTCATCAACTTCGTACCTCATACGGTCCCGGCGTTATTCTCATCAACAAAGCTTGGACGCTCGTCGCCACGCTCTGAATGACGGTTTTTTCCACCATTAGGAAATTAATGGAGGATTATTGCTCCGATCGAAGGCCTAACCAATGTTGTCAGGTTAGTAGAATTTAGTAGAGTTAAAAAGATAGAGTAGGCGATTGACGACGAAAAAAAAAACCAGAGATGATCCGAGACTGTTCCTGAAAACGCCGCGCGACTTGGAAAAATGGAAGGTGATTTACAAGCGCCGCACGTCCGTCGAGCGTTCCAATAAGCAGGAAAAAATCGATTACAAGCTGGAATCCGGTCGGCTCCTCTCGACGATGATGTGGTACATGCGAATTTACGGCATTATGACCCCCAGCATATGGATGCCTAGTATAACGGTGTGCTTTTAAGTTATCATATTCGGTCCATGATAGATTTGTAATTTTCTGCTCTTTTATACAATATTCCATTTTTTATGCCTGACTCCCGAAAAAAAGAAGCCGGCTGCCCTACATGGCGTCGGCTTCTTTCAACTTTACTTGACTCTTGCAAAAAAAGTTGTCTTTGAAAAACCTACTGCATTCGCGATAAAAGGTTCAATTCTTTAGAACCTTTGTCGATTAAGATAAATAAAAAGGAGATCGTGTCATTTCCAGCGAAATTGTTGGTCACTATACAAGTCAATATCGTATAAAAGCCTCGGTAACAAATATCCAAGCATACAAGCACAGCTGTGCATAATCTATAGAGAATATACGGCTTGGGAGCCAACAGCATCATAAGGATGCTCCTGGTAAATTATAAGTAAAGGAATGTGATTCGATGTGAAGCGGCGAAAAAGAGCCCAGACTAACACTATTCTGCCAACTGAAATTGAGCCAGTGGAAGAACCTATTATGTCACAAGACACTCCTGCTATGCCTGCTGTAGAAAATTCAGATTCGATGTTAACTCGAATAGGCGGCTTTGACGGTATTATGTCCATGATGGGAACCGCACAGAAATTTATGGGTTTCTTTCAACAAATGCGTCCAGCGTTTAAACTCGTCAATTCACTTTTCGGCGCAAAAGCGTTTCTTTCCAGCGTACCTAATCATAGAAGAAATAGAACGAAAATCAGAAAAAGTTCAAGCAAACTATCAACTGTGCGAAACAAGAAAAAACGGAAATAAAAAGAAGAAACGGCTGTCGCCGTTTAAAAACTAGTATGTCCTAAGACGCGAGAGGCTGCCACCTCCGTAGATCGAATCTACGGAGGGGACAGCCTCAAATGCTTGCTGTTTTTATTTTTATTGTTTCAAAATCAATTGCGCCATCGTCGACAGATCCACGATGTCTACCATTCCATCATTACTCAGGTCAGCGATTCTGTATACGCTCCAGTTAGGATCACTGGACGTTTTGCCATAATAGGATGCTATAATTGCTAGATCACCGATGCTGAACCTCGAATCGCCGTTTATATCCCCTGGTGTAGCTCTATCGATCTCAGAAATATTTACGCTATGAGCCGCCCCGCCGATATCAGTCTCATCATCGCCGCTCGACACGACAACATTGGACACATTAATGACCGTAACAGCTGCCTGTGACGCCTTCACTTTCCATCGCACAGTCAGCCATTCACCATCCACTCCGACTCCCTGCCCAATGCGAGCTGCGATAACTCGGATTTGACCTTCTGTTTCTGCTGGGTCCGATACCGCTACTACTGCAAAATCCTTATTCTTAGATACTGCATCCATAAACTCCAGCTGTTCCTGATCGAATGTGAAGGTTATATCCTGTGCGTATACTTCACCATCCACGCCACTCAGGCCATAAATGAGCTCCAATGTCTCCCCTGCTTGAATCGCATTCGTTCCGGATAAGATGGCAGAGACACCGCTTCCTTGCTCGCTTATTACGGTTACAAGGAAATCCTTCGTATCAAGAAAACTCCCCTTCTGCACGGTGGCCGTCAAAGTAACGGTCCGATTCCCTTCACCAAGTGCAGGACGTTGAACCACTCCATTTGTGCCAGCAACAGAAGCATCGCTTGAATGCCAAGCAATAGATGAGCCCTTGCTTCCCACAGTCGGCAAAATAAGATCGTCGATTATAGCTGAGGTATCGCCTAATTGAAGCCATTCCGTATCCTCTGCTACAGCCTGTGAATTGGCTTGCTCATACAAGGATCGCACCTCCCAGGAAGTAAGCGCCTTGTTATAGATACGGAAATCGTCAACCTCTCCGCCAAAGTAAGGATCACCGGAATAAAATGATTTTCCGATATAGCCAGAGAAATCCTTCGTTGCATCGTACAGGTCGGACGGCTTGATCGTAACGGAAGAATTTCGCGCCACCTCTATTCCATCCAGATACATAACACCCAAATGCTCATCTGAATTAACAACAACCGTCAATTGCTTCCACTCATTCCCTGGAAGTGCCGACGCATGCGCCCATTTTTGCTCGCCGCTCCAAGTGCTGGTCGTTATCGCCGAGTGCAAAATGTTCGACCCATTATAAGGAGAGGTAAATAAGTAACGATCGGAATCCGTACCCAAACCGTATAAAAATTGATTTCTTGTCGTCGTATTCGTAAATTTAACGTACGTTGATATTGTAATATTGTCTGTGCCCTTTAATATTCCGTTAGGAATCTTCACATAAGGTGCTGTCGTGGACGTAGATGCTCCCCCTGACATCTTGAACGAGCCGCCATTTACGCCTGTGCCAAAAGCCGGCGTTCTCACGTAAGCTCCGTCATTTCCGTTTCCGGAATGATCCGTCGCCACTGTGCCGCCTGTCTCATCAAACGAATACCAGAGCAGCAGATCTTTATCCGATACGGCAGCAGGTACCGTTACATGAAACGTAAACGTTTGGCCTTCATATTGAGCTGTAATAACAGCTAATCCTTGACTCAGCGCCTTTACAACACCGGTTTGGCTCACCTTTGCCACTGCTGCGGTAGAGGAGGAATAAGCTACACCTGTTGTAATGACTGTGCTTTGGCCATTCCCATCCGCTTTCTTAAGCACCATTTGGTGTGTGTCTCCCGCTTCGATAGTTGCACTTTCCTCCGCTGCATACACGGTACCCGCAGTCGCAATGACTGTAACCGTCGCTTCTACAGCTGCTCCCGGAAGATTGCCGTCTGCCACTGGCACTCCTAAATACGGAGTCCCATCCTCATGCCAATATACGTTCTGTACACGCGCCCATCTGGAAGCGTCATAAAGCGGGTTGTAGCCGTTAACGCCTGAATACTGCTCATTCTTTCGTGCATGGTACACATACAAGTCCGAAACACCATCTTCAGCTACTGTGAATGTGCCATGTCCAGGCCCGAATTGCTCATTCGCTTTGCTCGTTGCCATAATTGGATACGGCGTTTTCGTCCACGCTGCCGGGTCGAGCAGATCAGTACTAGGTGAATCCAGCGCAGATAGCAGTCCGATTGCATAAGTAGAATCCGTAGAGCCTGCGGAATAGGTTACAAATATTTTGCCGTTGCGCTTAATGACATCTGGCCCTTCAACGACGTTGTCTCTGCGCTGCTCCCATGTATATTCTGGTACAGCAATATTCACCTGCTGGCTGCCAAGCGTAGTCGGGCTAGTCAGCTTAGCAATGCGCAGGCTCGAGTTCATTTGCAGTGAGGAATTGGCAAACGCCCAAATCATATACCATTCGCCGTTATGCTCGAATACAGTAGAGTCTAGGTCGAACGCTTCATTTTGCATAGCGACCTTTCCAAGCTCATTCCACGCGCCCGTCATCGGGTCGTCCGTTGCACATTCCAGCACATAGACACGCAAATCAAAGTTTGCCGTCGTCCTTCCGGCTGCGAAGTAGATATACCACTTGCCATTCATGTAATGAATTTCCGGAGCCCAGATATGGAAGGACATTTCACCGGAAGACTTGCGCAGCCAAATCGTTTTCTCTTCAGCGCTCGCCAAGCCTTGCACCGTCGATGAGCCTCTTAATGTAATCCTATCATATTGATAGGAGGCGGTTCCGTTGTGCGCAACATCCATATACGAGCTTGTAAAATAATACCTTCCGTCCTTGCTCTTCTCGATATTGGGATCGGCTCCATTTTTTATGAGCGGATTCACGATATTGGTGGTCCCCTTTACCTTGCCCTTCACTTTGAAGGTTCCTTCCTTCGCATAGGCTGCAGGGTCAATCGCCTCCCAATCCATCCCTTTCGACACTAAGGTGCCATCGGAATAGATAACTTCCCCGACATCTGGCAAAGTAGGAGCAGCGCCAAGAGCCGTCGTGGTCTGAATCGGCTTAACTCCCGTTGGCATTTGAGGTGTTCCGAGGCTTGCGAGCAGCGTGGTGAGCTCGCTTGGCGTTACTCGGACTACGCTTCCAGCAATCGCTTTGGCTGGTGCACTGTTCATGACCGGTTTGGCAGCAGGATACTGCGTACCTTGATAGGTGATTGGATCCGATACCGTAATAAAGTCCTCCGTCGTATTCGTGTAGAGCGTAGTTCCGTTCGTCCAATACAGCTCATAAAGACCGCTGGCTTCATTATAACGAGCCTGTGGTGATTTTGCGGGCTGAGAGGTTTTGTTCAACTGTATTGTGCGTTCGTTCGTATAATGCAGCAAATCCTTCGAATCCCAAGCGAATATTCCAGTGTTAGTCGTTGCTCCCGCGCTGGTGACGATTGTCGCGAGCAGTACAAAGCTGCCGTCCTGCTTCCGGAGCAAGAACGGGTCACGATACTGCAGGCCATTTGCAGGATTCGCCTGATAACCCGTATTTTTCTTGAATAAAATGCCGTTATTATCTCCCAGCGCCGTCCAATGGCTCGCGTCATAGCTGTAGGCAAGATGCAGACTATCATCCATGTAGGTCATGTTTGTTCCTGAAGTTCCACTCGTATGATAGGACATCACATAAATGTCCTGCGCTGCCTCAGCTGCTCCGCTCACCGGCGCGAGGGCAATCGAGCTGACAAGCAGAGTCCATGCAATCATCAGCGATAAAGCCTTCTTTTTCAACATTTGGGTGATTCACCTCATTAGTTAATTTGGGTTTAGCACATCCAGTATTCTCAAAATGATAACGACGGCTTCGGCACGAGTAGCATTTGCCGCAGGTTCGAACTTATTGCCTCCCTTCCCTTGGATAATGCCCAGCTCCGCTGCTGCTGCTACGGACGGCTTCGCCCATGAAGGAATAGCATTCGAATCGTTAAATGCCGGATTCAGATCAGCTTCAAGCTCCTTATCCAGTGCCCTCATCACCATAACCGCCATTTCAGCTCTGCTGATCAGCTTATTCGGACGGAATGTTCCATCCTCATAGCCTTTAACGACACCGGCTAATTCCGCTTGGGCGATAGAAGGCCTCGCCCAGCTCGGGATACTAGCTAAGTCTGTATATTGAAGTGTCGTATCGTCGCCCTTCGACTTCAGCTCAGTCGCCCGATCCAGCATAACGATAAATTCAGCTCTCGTTACACTGCCATTTGGACGGAACATTCCGTCCTGATATCCTTTAACGAAACCAATAGCCGCAGCCCGTTCAATGGCTGTTTTGGCCCAGTGGCCGGTCAAATCCTTGAATGTAATCGCTGGTGCGGTAACTACTGGTGAAAGGTTAAGCTTAATATCTGTCATATGGGTCGTGGAGCTTAAGTCGCTTTTTACAAGCTTCACCCTTGATAGCTTAATTACGACCGGCTCCGCGGCAGTGCTAATGGCTTCGAACGTAATCGCCGCCAAATCTGCCTTTCCGGAATCGCCTGCTGCCTTACCGATTTTGGTATGCGCGAATACAAGCTTCCCGTCTTTCGGTGCCAAGGATACAGGGAAGCCTGACATCGAGCTGGCGGACTTAACGTAACGCAATTGCTCCGGATTATATTCCAGATTAATTTCAAAGCCATACATATCCGTCAGATCACTCCCGCTTACGGTAACGATAAACGGCTGTCCGAGGACTGGCTGCTCGCTGCTTGCCGTTAAAGAGAATAAAACGTCCTTCGCCGAGGCGATACCGGGAAGAACCGTCAACGTTATCAATAAAGCAAGACACTGAATGAACAGTTTGCGTTTCATATTTCTCCTCATCCTTATCCAAGTTTTATGGCTAATCACAACAAAATTTTTGCTGCCAGAAGTGAAAGATCGGAAATATCAATAAATCCGTCATCATTCAAGTCGCCTTGCTTTACGCTAGACCAATCCGCATCAGTCGACGATTTACCGTAGCCATTGGCAAGAATAGCAAGATCTCCAATACTGATTCGATGATCTCCATTGAGGTCACCTGCTTCTGTATTCGTCATCTCGAAGCTGATGGTATGCGCTACGCCGCTAATATCCGTCTCCTCGCCCAAGCCATTAGCAACTATAAGCGACTGTACGGATACTATTGTAGATTCAGAGTGAGTACCCGACTTAACTTTAAAGTGTAGACGTACATATTGTGTGCTCGGACTTGGGAACAGCGTGTCCATATGTACGATTAGCAATCGTATTGCGCCGCTGGTTACGTCTGAGTCCAAAACATGAAACCTCTCCTCGTTGATTGAAGCTGCTCCAATGAATTCAAGCGTCTGATCGTCGAACGATAGGATCAGGTCCTGCGCGTAAATATGCTGAAACAGATCATTAATCCCAAAAACCAGCTCCACCGTATCACCAGCAGAAGCCGTCGCAGGACCGGTCAGCGTTGTGGAGGCTGGCGTGATTTTCCCATGAAGGATAAGCTCAGCAACCATGAGCAAGTCATAATAATCAACCGTTCCATCTTCATTGAGGTCCATTTTCGCATAGCTAGCCCAATCTGGACTGACTTCCGACTTCCCAAGCGCCGTTACAACGAGCGCCAAATCTCCAACCGTTACTAAGCCATCGTCATTCAAATCTCCTTGAATGGCTGCTGCAGCAGTAAAGCTGCGAAGATGCAAGCCGCTCTCGCTGCCTAGCGCCCCTTCCATACTTGCAATTGCTATCTTAGGCACTGAAGCAGGCATACCAAGCTTCGCCTTCCAATAGAGAACTAGCCTATCATGATCACCGTATTCAAAGCTGTTTCCACTGCCGCTCGCCGCAAGCAGTCTGACCTCTCCTTGGCTTTGCGTTTGTCCAGCAATGATCCATCCATCTCTAATATAGTCAGCGCCCAAGAACTCCACCTGCTTCGGATCAAAGGTGATCGTAATATCCTGAGCAATCATCGGCTCATTGGAACTAGGCAGCACATAGAAGGTCTCAAAGCTTTGTCCCGCTTCGACGACTCGCAGTCCCTCCAGCTGCGCACTAGGCAGTCCATCGAAATCTGCGGACGCCCATGACATTTCGGGCTTAACCGTCATGACCACGCACAAAAGCATGATAAAAGTAATAAGCCACTTCCTCTTGCACATTTCAGCACAACCTACCTTTCTTAAGGCAAGATAATTTATTCAATGCCATCTTTACATGAAAATACATTAGACAGGCATGCTTCGACATTGCCTTATCAAAGCACGCCTGCCTTCATCTCTATTTGATCAACCCTTCAATATTTGTCTTGCTACAATTACTAGATCCTGAATATCAATGACATTGTCGCCGTTCAGGTCGTTTTTCTTCACAAGCTCCCAACCCGAATCAGAAGAGGTTAAGCCATATCCTTTCGCTATAATCGCCAAATCCGCAATACTCACTCTTTGGTCATTGTTCACATCACCTGGTATCGTTACGATGACTAGACCTTTAAATAGCTGCAGTGCTGTATTTAACTGCAATGCTGCTTGCTCAATTTCTGTTTGAGTAGCCGTTGTATCATTTGCCACACTGCTGGCATGATCAATCGCCAATTGCAGTGCTGCTTTCGAACCGACTGGATATTGCCCGCTGCCGCTGCCCTCACTAGCTGCATCGTGTACACTTTGTGCTTGCGTAATTAATGCTAGCAGAGCAGACTTGTCAATCGTATTAATCTGTACTTGCAACGATGCTCCTGCAAGCACCGACTCTGTCCCGTCACTGGCAGCAATAACAGCATTCGTTATCGCTACGTTCGCCAAACCGGAAACCTGCTTCGCTTTAAATTTAAAACGAAGCAAGCTGCTATTCGGTTGAGGCTTAGCCTCGCCGAGATGAACAGCCAGCAGTCTCACGAGTCCTGGTGTTTCGCTCTCAGTTCCAACGATGACCATATCATTCTCGTTCAGCGATTCCGCTTCGTCAAAAGTAAGCTTATCTGCGTCGTAGGTTAACGTAATATCATGAGCAGCCGCCTCTTTGCCGCTATCCCCAAGGCCGTACTCCACTGCAAAGCTTTCTTCTCTCGCAGCCGAGGCAGGACCCGTAAGCATAACGCCAGAATGCTGCTCAGCATTCCCAACCAGAACAGCAGCCTGCGCAAAAAGATAGGTTCCCTCTACCGTGCCCCTTACTTCAAAGCTGCCTGTTTTTGCTACTTGAGCTGCGTCGACCGGTCTCCAGTTAACAGAAGCATCCCTCGTACTGCCATCAGATAGGTTTGCGCGAACGACCTTTGGCAATTGCGGAATGGCTCCCTTCTTCGTTGTAATCGCGGTAGGCTCGATGCTTGTTATGATCGGGCTATTATTCATTGGCAGCCTAAGAACGGTTACAGAATAGGCTGGGAAATCATAATCGAACTCTTTGCCTGTACCGCTAATGATCTTCGTCTGTGGTGACACATTTGTCGGATTAGCGAATGAATTTTCTGCCGTTAATGTCTCATCTTTAAGAACAATCGCTGTAGCGTTAGCACCAATAATCCCTGCTCCCGCGATTTGTATTCTTGCTTTCTGCGCACTGCCTGATGAGTTTACGGTTTTCACAATAAGCTCTCCGGTATGCGCCTCCTTCGTCGTTACGCTATACAATGGCCCGGGAATGACGATATCCGTAATATCATGAATCAGCTCGCCATCCAAATAAGCTCTAATATGTGCGCCTTCCACAACAATTTTTATGTCATACCATTGGTTCGTCGATATCGTCTTATAACTAATGTTGCTAATCGTTGATTTCGTTCCTTTTACGGATTTCTCCACAATTGTTCTCGAATTAGAAAATCCGCCAAGATTCCACCAATAATAATCATCGCTATTTTCCGCTCCGAAGCCGATAAGGAAGCCTTCTGAGCCGCTGACCTTTCTAGCTTTGAGCTCCAATGTATAATTGCTCCAATCCTTGCCTTGAACGAGCTCCAGTCTCGCATCCGTTGTGGATTCCGACTGTTTCAGCAGCTCGCCGGTCGCAGCCCAAGTGCCTTTGAACGTTTTCCAATCGGTCATTGTATCAGAATTGCTGAAATCGTTATCGTACAGCGGAGTTTGATCAGCTGCCGTTACCCGAATATCGTCATATTCAGCAATAGTGCTCCACGCTCCAAGCACGATAGAGCCGGTAATCGTATCCGAGGTTTGATTTCTCTTCTTTAATTTGGATGGCATGACGTACTGTCCGACATGCTGAGCGAATAGCTGCTGCACATAATAATTCGGCGTTCCAAACGATTGACTGTTGTTGAACCAAATCAAATCCGGTGTCCACTGGGTATAGCTTTGGTGTGCAAACAACGGAGCGTATGCAGCCATCGCAACAACATCCGAATTTCGCTCCAAGCCCGTCATAAACGCCGCTTCGGCGAGTGCACTCTCCATATTATTTCGCTTGCCGTTGCCATGCGCAGCATACTCTCCGACGAATACCTTCGGACCGCTGCGGTCGTATCTGTCGTACCTTGTGACGTTATTGTAAAACCACTGCGGCGATTGATACATATGCTCATCAACCAGATCAGCCTTGTTATTGTTCTTTCCGAGCCACTCGTACGTCAAATTAAAGTTGGCATCCTCGGGGAATGCCCCCGCGCTCAGCACGAGCTTAATATCCGGATATTTCGCTTTAATGGCATTGTAGAAAATTTCATAACGGGTAAAATAGTTCTGTCCCCACAGCTCGTTGCCTAAGCCGAGGTACTTTAAATTAAACGGCTCTGGGTGCCCATGCAAAGCGCGAATTGCTCCCCACTCAGTCGTCTTCGCATCACCATTCGCATATTCGATCAGATCAAGAGCATCCTGAATGTACGGCTGCAGCTGATCGACCGGCACCGTTGGCGGATTGCTGCTGCACGATACTTGACCTATAAAAATGATCGGCAGCGGCTCAGCGCCAATATCCTGCGCATATTGGAAATATTCTTGGAAGCCGAGACCAAAGGACTGATAATAATTCGATGCCCATTGGTTTGGCTGTACTTTGCGCTCCGCAACGTCGCCAACCGTATTTTTCCACTGGTATCGATTAGCAATGGAGCCGCCCTCCACAATGCATCCACCAGGGAAGCGGAAGAAGCTAGGGTTCAGATCGTCTACCATTTCTGCTAAATCGTAGCGCAGACCGTTGTCTCTGTTGTTGTAGGTTTTGCCTGGGAACAGTGACACCATGTCAAGCTCCACAACCGCTTTATCCTCTGTAGTTACAAACAACCGCGCATTCGTAACCGTCGTGTTTGACTCCATTGAACAGCCAAGCTTCTGCCATTCTGACGTTATTCCGTTCAGCTCACAGGCAGCAAATATATTCGTTGCGCTCGTGCCTAGCCGCGCTTGCAGCGGTTTTGTCAGTGCATCCGTACTGCGCGCGTATACCGTGAAGTTATATCGCTCTCCGCTCTGAACGGCTAAGCCCGTATAACCGGCATTCGAAATGCCATAGCCCCCGCCAGGCTCCGTAACCGATATCCGGGCATAACGTGGGTTTTTTGTGTTCAAAGGATGATCAGCAGCTGTCGTAACTGTACCAATTGCCCCGTCAAACCCCGCATTCGTCCAGCTGTAAAGCGGCGTAGAAAACTCGAACGAACGGTTCTGTAGCAGCTCCCCGTAAAGCCCGCCATCTGCCGCATAATTAATGTCTTCATAGAACACACCATATAGCGTCGGGCTTACTTCGTGCTGTGCTTCGTCAGCGTTAATGTTCAACGAGTATGCGAAGGAGTTCTCCTCCCATACGGTAACTTTAAATTCCTTTGTATCTTGCAGCGTGCCTTTAGCAATCATAGCGGTCAATGTCACCGTACGATCACCTTCTCCAACGCCAGGCCGAATAACCGTACCGTCAGTCTGAATAACGGAGGAGTCTGAGGATTGCCACGTGATTGCCGCTCCGCCAGGACCGATTAGTGGAAGAGTCAAATTCTGTGTCTGCTCCGACGTATCACCGAGATCCAGCCAATTTTTGCTGTAGGCAACGATTTCTAGGTCCGTCATCGTTTCCGTTACTAGCGACATAATCTCATCGCTGCCTAATGCTCGTTCATAAATACGGAAATCGTCGATTCGTCCATCAAAATACGGATCTGCCGGATACTGCGACCTTCCGATATAATTGGTTGTCGTCTGGCCCAAGTGCGTCATATTAGCTTGCATATTGCTGACGCTCGCAACTTGGATACCATTGATGTATAACGTATACGTATTGCCGAAAATGGTAATCGCAACGTGATGCCATATTTTTGACGTCGGGAACGCTGGTCCTGTCAAAATGTTCTCCGCACCGCCCTGCGGCATGTTGGCAAGACGCGTTGCACCTCCATTGTCGTTAAGCGTCAGAAAAATACGGTTTGTCGTTCCGGTTCCCAGGGCGAAAACACTCGCCCATGTTTTTACACTGTCTACATCTACCCAAGTCGCAACGGTTAGGTTAGGGGAGTCGCTTGCAATGCCATTCGGCAGGCCAATATATCCATTTGTACCCTGAAGGTCCACCGCTCGACCGCTTTTCCCTGCAGCAGTCCACGCCGTACCGCCATTCAGAACACCATCATTCCCGTGGCCCGAGACATCCTTCACCGTCGTACCTGAAGTTTCTTCGAATGTATAATGTAAAAGCAAACCATCTGTCGATACGGCCGATATATCACTTACCGGAGTAGGCTCAGCCCCTACTCCCTCCTCCGCAAACGTCGGCAATGGAATCGCAGAGAAGAGCATCGCACTCATGCAAAGCATCGCTGTCATCCTTTTAAATTTTCTCATTCGAGATTGAACTACCATGGATAAGGCTCATCCTTTCCTTTTTCATAATGAATTTGTTGTTGCCCTGTACGGATTATTTCAATATTGAAATTGCTAGCGCCGATAAGTCACCGAACACACATACCGTTATAACGAACACTAATACCGCCCTTATTACCTTATAGGTCAGATAAGTGATTCCCCTTTTTTCAATTGATCGTTCTGCTCCTTCGAGATTTTGTATTCCTTCCTTATTTCATCATTACATCCTGTATTCGGCGCATTCCCTCCTCTCGACATTATTGTAAAGCGCTTTCAATGCAGTGGAAATGGAATAATATGTCCTAATAGTTCGAATTTATATATATATTCCCTTACCTATGTTTTGTCCTGTTCTCATCTCGTATGTTTTACTTCACTGGCCGAAGGCGTATACTTAGGTTATATCGCATGAGGAGGTACATACATTTGAACTATACAACCTATTTTCAAGAACTGAGAGAACAGCATCTCGACGAGCTGAAGCATTTTTTAACGATCCCCAGCATTTCGGCCTTGTCCAATCATAAAAAGGATATGAATGAGGCAGCTGAGTGGGTAGCAGCCAAGCTGGAAAAGGCTGGTCTTGAACAGGTAAAGGTTCATCCGACCGACGGGCATCCTATCGTATACGCTGAGCATCTTCATGCGCCAGGCAAGCCGACCGTACTTATCTACGGCCATTATGATGTACAGCCGGTTGATCCCCTTCATCTATGGGAGACTCCGCCTTTTGAACCAACCGTACGTGATGGCAAGCTATATGCCCGTGGTGCAACCGATGATAAAGGGCAAATTTATCTTCATATTAAAGCCGTTGAGGCCATTCTAAACCAAGAAAAGGCGCTTCCGGTAAACGTAAAGTTTTGTATTGAAGGCGAAGAGGAAATTTCCAGCCCTAATCTGCCCGCATTCATGGAAGCTAATGAGAGCATGCTGGCAGCAGATGTCGTGCTCATATCGGATACCTCGCTGCTCGAAAAAGGGAAGCCTGCAATCTCCACAGGGCTTCGCGGACTTTGCTCTCTGGAAGTGACGGTAGCAACCGCTAATACGGATTTGCACTCAGGCTCATTCGGAGGCGGCGTGCCAAATGCGCTGCACGCCTTGATTTCTCTGCTCGATTCTCTGCATGACGACAAAGGACGGGTCGCCATCGATGGGTTCTATGATGGAGTACCAGAGATTTCTCCAGACATGCGCGAGGAGTTTTTGAAGCAAAACCATAATGAAGAGGAATTAAAAAAGAGCCTTGGACTCGAAGCATTATACGGAGAAGAGGGTTATTCCTTTGTTGAACGGACGGGTGCAAGGCCTACTCTTGAACTAAACGGCGTATATGGAGGGTTTCAAGGCGAGGGTACAAAAACGGTCATTCCAAAGGAAGCTCATGCCAAAATTACTTGCCGGCTAGTCGGCGATCAGGACCCCTCTTATGTATTGGATAAAATTGTGGCTCATCTTGAATCTCATATTCAGCTGGGGGCAAAGGTACTCATTAAACGTGGTGAAAAAGCTCGTGCCTTCAACATGGACCCCTCAAATGCCATGCTTCAAAAGGCCGCTGATGCCTATGAGACCGTATATGGCACACGCGCTCTATTCACGAAGGACGGTGGATCAATCCCCATTGTCGAAACCTTCTCACGCGTATTAGGCGCTCCAGTCGTCATGATGGGCTTTGGCCTTCCAGACGAGAATCTGCATGCCCCTAACGAGCATTTCAATCTAGAGAACTTTGACAAAGGACTGCTTACCATCGTTGAGTTCTTGAAACAGCTTTAAGTACATAAAAAGGCAGCTGAGCTTCGCAAAATAAGCGATTTTCAGCTGCCTTTTTTCATTATTTTATCCCAATTATTCACATTGAGCTATACAGCTAGCGATCCGTTTCACTAAGCAGCATCGATTTAAGCGGCACCATAGCATCCTCTGGAACATAATATTTGAACTTATTATCGCTTATATCCCCTAGAAGCTGACGACGAATAGGATCGGCATCCTTCAGAAGTCTCTCCGAAGCGCTATGATAATCTATCGGACGCATCCATATTGGACTGTATCCAAGAAATAGCTGTCTTCTCGTATATTCAGATGAATTTGGAGAACCGGCATGCCACAAATTTTGTGCAAATATAAACACATCTCCCGGCTTTCCGCACACTTGAACTTCGCCTTCTAGCTGCTGCCTCACATCCTTATGATTAGGGTTGTATGGCTTCTTATGGCTGCCCGGAATCACTTTCGTATTGCCGCGATTCGGCTCTGACATATCGCTTAATATATAACAAGCCTTAATGTAATAAGTAGCAGTCAGTCCAGCAATAACAGGAAACTGAGGATGCGGTCCGTCTTGATGCCAATCAATAAAGCTGTGTGTGGCTGTTTTTGCTTCGTTTGGATTCGGTTGTCTGATCGTAAGATGTGAAATATGCAGCTGGATGTTATGTCCGAGTAAATTAACAATGAGTGGAAGAACCTCTGGTTGATCGATCAATGAAGCGAACTCTGCATGCCGTTCAACACTATTATAAATGTTATGGGCAAGTGTTTCCGGCTCATTGGCAATGACCTCATCAATAGCCGCATTCAAACGATCTACCTTTTCTTGCGATAATACATCACGTAATATCAAATAGCCCTGTTCATTAAATTGTTTCATCAAATCCGGAATATTCAGCTCGGCTGTCTTCATCTTTCAAACCTCCTGCTTGTATTTAATTTAATGATAAATTAACTATGAATATGTTAACCGCCATACCCGAGCGCCTGAAGCTGCACTGCTGCGCTGTCCAAAAATGTTTTGTAGTTCATTGAGGTTTCCAACGTTTGTAAAAAGGCAGCATATTGATCAATCGGACGTTTATTAAATATAAATTTCGCGAATTCTTCCTCAATAAATCGATTCGAGTCAACCGGGTTATAGCCCTCAGGATTATCGATGAATCCGTTCAGCGCTTGAATGCGGGGCTGATTGTTAGCGAATTCAATCGATTCAGATTGAGAGGAGAACTTAGCCTGCAAATACTCCATTTCTGGTCTTCCTGTGAATTGGTACAACCAGGAATATCCGACATCACCTGCTTGATCTGTCATGATTGGCTTACCGTTATCAAGCTTGAAATGCGTATCCTTTACACCGAATTGCACAAGCATCGAGCCGCCATCCGGATTCGAAATGTAGTTGAGGAGATCAAACACCTTCTGCAGCTTCTCTGGATCTTTCTCAAGCGCCTTCGGTATGGCGAATCGACCCGGTGTCGCACCAATATCCCATGATCCATCATGTTGTCCGCCTGCTCCAGTTGGGGCAGCAATCTGCAGCCACTGCGCATTTGCATTTACCGTTTTAATTTGTTCCACGAACTGTTCCTTCGTAATATTAGGCCAATCGATATATACAATACCTGCTTGCCCTTTAATTGCCTTCTCTTGGTGCTGCAATCCGCTATTTGCTAGCAGCTCGGAGTCAACAGACCCAGAAGCGATCATGGTTCTAATAAATTCAAGCGCATCCTTCATCGCCGGATCATAAAGCGAATTGACGACTACCCCGTCCTTTTCATAGAAATCACCAGGCATGCCTACGCCGAATGCACCGAATACCGGTGCGAATGCACCTATTTTACCGCCTGTTAAGCCGAAGGTATCTGGTTTGCCATTTCCGTCTGGATCGTTTTTGGTGAAGGCTTCCGCTACGGCAGATAGTTGTTCTACTGTCTCAGGCACCTGCAGCTGTAATTTATCCAGCCAGTCCTTGCGAATCCAATACGTATTGTACGGAATTTGTGGGGACTTGGATATGCCATAAACCTTTCCATCGACCATGCCCTTCTTGACACTGTCTTCACCAATAAAGGCTACCGTTTGCTCTAATTTATCCATATACGGCGTCAAGTCAAGCAGCAGTCCTTGCTTGGAAAATTGAATCAGCTGCTGGCGATCGACCATAAACAAATCCGGAAAATTACCAGAGGCCATACGGACATTCATTTGATTGCTGTAATCGTCTCCCGATGGATAAACCGTTAAATTAAGATCAATGTTCAGCGCTTTATCCAGCTCCTGCTTGATAATATCTTTGTCCGGTGAAGGCAGGTTATTTCCTGTTTCGATAATTTCGATTTTAACCGGCTTTCCAGTTGTCTCGGTCACTTCAGGGGCCGGCTTTTTGGTGCTGACAGGATCGTTGACCCCATTTTTATTGCCTCCTCCTCCCGAGCAACCAGCAACAAGAGATACTAACATGGAAGCAGTAACCATTAAGGAAAATATTTTTTTCATTTTATTATCCCCTTTCTGAACTTTAACTATTGAAAAGGTCCACATAGCTGGCCAGTTATCTATGCAGCCTTGATCAACCTTTAATTGAGCCCAAAAGCATGCCTTTCGTAAAATGCTTCTGAAGAAACGGATAAATAACGATAACTGGAAGGCTTGCGATCATGACGGAAGCCATCTGCATAGTCTGAGTAGGCATCATGTTCTCCGCATTCTCAAGCGGCTGCTGGCTTTGCATTAAAATTTCTCTGACTACTACCTGCAGCGGGAATAACGAGCGGTCTGTCACATAAAATATGGCCTGAAAAAATTCGTTCCAATGGCCGACCAAATAAAACAAACCAACTGTAAGCAGTACAGGAATCGAGAGCGGCGTTACAATTTGAAGCAATATGCGAAATTCTTTGGCTCCGTCCATCCTTGCCGATTCGAACAGCTCCTCAGGCAGCCCCTCAAAAAAGCTCTTCATGATAAGGACATTGAAGCTCCATACTGCGTTGGGCAATATCATAGCCCAGATCGAGTCGAGCAGCCCCATTGACTTTACGACCAGATAGGTAGGTATAATTCCTCCGCTGAACAGCATCGTAAACACGATCATCAGTAGAAAAAAGTTTCTAGCTGGCAGATTTTTACGGCTAAGCGGATAAGCCATCAAGCCAGTTAATACGAGATTGACTGCGGTACCGATCACTGTAATGAGTACAGTGATTTGGAAAGCTTTCGGTATATTAGATTCCGTTAGCAGCGTTCGATAAGCAGAGAATGTAATTTCTCGTGGAAACAAAATAAATCCGCCATTACGAAGCACTTCCCCAAAGGGGGTGATGGATACCGATACAACATACAGAATTGGCAGGACAGCGGCAAGTCCGCATAATCCTAAAAACACATAAATGATGCCGTTGAAAATTTTATCATCCAGACTTCTTACCATATCCCCTCACCCCACTTTTTGGCCAAACGGTTGGCTCCTAGCACAAGTACGAGTCCAATAACGGATTTGAACAATCCGACGGCTGATGCCAAGCTGAAATTCAACTGCTGCAAGCCTGTTCGGTATACCCAAGTATCGATGATGTCAGCAACTGGATAAACCTGTATATTATATAAAATATAGATCTGATCGAAGCCGGCATCAAGCATTTGACCAAGCTTCAGTATAAACAGCAAAATCATAATGCTTCTGATGCCCGGCAGCGTAATATGCCAGATCATGCGCAGCCTGCTCGCTCCGTCCACCTTAGCCGCTTCGTAAAGCGTCGGGTCGATGCCCGCCATCGCAGCCAAGTAGATAATTGCCCCCCATCCGAGATTTTGCCAAACCTCAGAGCCTACTAGAATACTTCGGAAGTAATCCGTTGAAGTCAGGAATGGAATGGAGCTCCCCCCCGCTTCTACAATCCAGCGATTAATCAAGCCTCCATTTTGCGAGAACAATGTCAGAAGAATACCGAAAATAATAACCCATGACAAAAAGTGCGGCATATAAGTAAGCGTTTGAACGATGGTCTTCAGCCAGCGTATACGACATTCATTCAGCATCACTGCCAGTATAATTGGAGGAAGCGTCCCCCAAATCAACTTATATAAGCTGATCAGAATCGTATTGCTCATGAGCTGGCCAAAATAGGGAGACTGATAAAAATCCTGAAAATGCTTATACCATGGATCAACCCACGAGCTTCCTGTTATCCCCTCTAGAATGGCAAAATTTTTAAAGGCAATGATGACACCATACATCGGAAAATACCGAAAAATGATGAAGTAGATTACACCAGGCAGCAGCATGATGTAGAAGGCCTTAAATGTCCAGATAGCACTAAATATTGACCGAAGCTTCGTTTGCCAAGCAGGCCGTATCTGAGGGGCCGGAGTAAGGCTATGTTTGGCTTCCATTGTATCCCTCCTTTTGTGTATACGCTTTCAATAAGGTAAGTATAAACATCTGGCCGCTGCGCCGATATACATAAAAACGTAAATAATGTACAGATTTAAGGGAAACGAATGGGGGAAATCTTAGATTAAAACGAAAGAAGCTGTCCCTCTTAGGACAGCCTCCACATCTGTATAGCGAGCTAATTCCAAATGCCTAAACGTTCATCGCTCTCCGTGAGTATAGGAATATCCACGCGAACAATGGTCCCTATACCCTGCTTGCTTCCCATTCGCAATCCGTAGGGCTCACCGTGATGAATGCGAATCCTGTCGTGCACATTCCGAAGTCCAATACCTGTAAAACGATACATTGAGCGCTCCTGCTCCGCATTCTCGTTCAGAAGCTCTCTGATTTTCTCTCGTGGAATGCCTATTCCGTCATCGCGAATATAAAGCCTTAGCTTTCCCTTCCACAGCTCTCCTTTAATCGTAATTAGGCCAGCCTTGTTCGGCGTGATCCCATGAAATAATGCATTTTCCACAAGTGGCTGAAGAGTAAGCTTAAGAACGCGGTAATGAAGTAAGCTTGGGTTGATATCAGTCTCATATCGATATTGCTCTCCATAACGAACCTGTTGAATTTGAATATACATGCGCAGCCCTTCCAGTTCTTCTTCAAGTGATACATACTCTGATTGCTTGTCAAAGCTGAAGCTTAACAGCTTGACTAGCGAGCGAATGGTATCACGCACCTCGTCAGTTCGCTGCTGCTTGGCGAGACTGCTAATGCAAGCAAGCGTATTATATAAAAAGTGAGGAGCAATCTGGCTTCGCAGCATCTTTAGCTCATATTCCTTCTTCTGCTCCTCCGCTGATTTTGTTTTCTGCAGAAGGATTTGAATTCTCTCAAGCATGGCATTGTAGCTTTGCGTCAGCCTGCCGATCTCGTCGCTTCTCGTAACCGGCAGCTTCGCCACTACCTGCAGGTCATTGAGCCGATCCATCTTCTCGACGAACCTGCGTATCGGATGAGTGAAGGAACGACTGAGCAAGAACGCGCTGAACAGCAGTACGATAATCCAAATGATGATGGCCGTTCGGTAATTATTGTTCAGCTTCTGCAGATCCTTATAGAAATAATCTTCCTCGATGAAAGCAGCAAGCGACCAGCCTAACCGGTTTTTCGATGATTTCACAGCGACTAGCGGCTTCAAGCCATATCCTTCTACACTGCTAACACCAACTTTAAGGATAGTAAGCTGCTTCCGAAAGTCTTCCTCTACCTTAGGTGGATAAATAGCCTGCTGAAAGGGCAGCAGCTTGTCGCGTGAATCCAATCGGTTAATAACATTTCCGTCCTTGGAAAACAAAATATAAGATTGATAGATCATTGGGGCGATTCGCTCTGTAAGCAAATCTAAATTCATTTCGGCAACGACAACTCCCCGCACTTGCTTGCCTGCATCTGTAATAGGCAATACATAAGCGAGTGTATATCCAGACATCGGTGAATAGTAAGGCTCACTTACGTTAATCGCTCCATAATTTTGCAGCGCGAGATCATAGAGATCCTTTAAGTGGGGATTGCCAATAATATCATAATAAACCTGAGAGCTTGAATAAACACTGCCGTCGGTTCGAACCATGTACAGCGTTTTCGCTATCGAATTATTATGATCAGCAAATTTGCGAAGCGTATCGATGGCCGTCTCTTCATTCCCCTCATCGAGCAAATCCGTACGGGTTGAGATCAGAAGCAGCAAATTTTCCACATTATCTAAGCTCGCATCAATATATTGATTGGTCCGGCTTACGAGCAGCTCCGCATCGCGAGTCAATTGATTCTGAAGCAGGCTCTCGGCCTCGTGAAGATTGCGCCACGCAAGCAATAGAACGATCAGCAGAGTCACAATAAATAAATAGATAAACTGCTTGGTGGCAAGGCCAAGACTCGCATACCAATGAAATAGCTTCGACATATTTCTAATTCCCCCGCGTCCGGTTTCTCATAAATTTAACTATGTCGTTTGAAATCCGTTGGGGACACACCCGTCCAATTTCGAAAGGTTACTGTAAAATAGCGATAGCTCGGTATTCCGACCTCTTCCGCAATTTCATATACTTTCTTGTTCGTATGCTTAAGCAGCTCGACCGCCTTCTCCATACGTAGTTTGGTAATATACTGATTGAACGAGCTTCCTGTCTCTTCTCGAAACAATTTGCTGACATAATGAGGGCTAAGTCCTACCTGCTCAGCAATGTGAGGGAGCGAAATCGGTTTCTCCAAATGATCCTTGATCCACTGAACAGCTGAACGAATCTCAAATCTCGAGTGTGTCCTCCCTAGCTCTATTGCAGTGATATCTTGGATGATACAGGCAACCATTTGCGACAGAGTATGAGCTCCCATCAAATTTGCAATGCTGGAACCGTCAAGATTAGCGTTTTCTTGTACCTTCAGCCACTCCACCTGCCAATTCAGCACACGCTCCTTCAACTGCTCCGGCTTAATGCGGTGCTTGAAGCACCATAGCATAAACTCACCCTGCAAAAATTCTTTCAAGCTCTCGGTAGACCAACTGGACTTTCTTAGCAGCTCTATTAGTTCCTTAACCTGTTGTTCTTTCATATCCGCTAGCGGCTGCGGCTCACCAAAGAAAACGTTACTCTCCAAAGCATGATCATAAAAAAGCGCATTCTTCCATTCCGTCAAAGAAACAAGAGCGTGTGCTAGCTCCTCTCCAGACGTAATTGGCTCACTGATAATGGCATGCGCAGAGATGCTTGGATCGAGCAGTGGAGAATACAGCTTCATCAGATCGGTTAAGGATTGTAATAGCTGACCAAAGGACTGCTTGAGCATTTCCGAGGGAGAACGTGCCTCTATTAGGATAAAATATTCCTTATCTCGTACAGTCAGCCACGTTAACCAGTCTGAATCGGAGCTTTCGATATTAGAGAACGTTTGCTGAATTTGCTGTTTCATGGATAAATATACGGAGGGGGATACATCAAAAAATATTCGTGCCAATAAAACGGGTTTTTCCTCACTTAGAGCAATCGGATGCCAATCGGAGCTGCTTAGCTTTTGACCGAGCAGCAGCTTTCCGAATAATACAGATTGAAGCAGCCTTCGCTCTCTTTTCTCATTTTCCTGAGCGATTCGCTCCTTTACAATTACAGCTCTTACTTTGTCCATCGCTTGCATTAGTTCTTCCTCTTCCATCGATACCTTCAAAATATATTCAAGCGCTCCAAGTCGGAGCGCTTCTTGTACATAATGAAAATCACTGTGACAAGTCAGCAATATGATTTGAACACTAGGATAACGTTTCTTCATTTCCCGAATGAGCGTGATCCCATCCATTACCGGCATCGTAATATCCGTGATTACAACATCTGGCGTTTTATGTGAGCATAGCTGCAATGCTTCCTCACCGTTGCTCGCTTCCCCCATTAAAACAGCATCACATTCCTTCCACGGGAACATCCGAAGCTCCTGTCTGAGAGGAAGTTCATCATCAACAATTAGAATACTGAGCGGCTTAACGATCATCAACACTCTCCCTTCATATCTCAAATACTTAATCGAGACGCATTGAAAGCGTTGCCATGTTATTTAGCTCATTATAGAGCATAAACTCTGATTTCAGCAACCTCCGCATGTGCGCCGCCATTCGTATTCTCGATCCAAAGCCTAATTTTACTGGATGATATTTCGTGCTCAAGCGTATGGACTCTTTTACGTTTATGATTATCCCGCTCCGCTGCAACCACGATCCATTCCTCTTGAATGAGCGCTTCAACTCGGTAGCTTCGCACAACCTCTGGGATAGCTTCAAAGACGGTACGATGATGATGCAGATTGATTAAATCTTCATTAACATCGTCATTAAAGGTGATATGAATCTCAGCTATCCTTTTCTCATTCTCCCACTCCAGATCGATCCACTCCTCTTGTCCTGCTGTCATTTCCTCGGATACCCAGAGATGAGGACCGGCGAATGGCCGGACATAGCCATCGGTTATATGTTCAGCCGCATAAGCCTCTGTATTTGGCGTTGCCTGGAAGCAAATCGGATGACGATTCCAAGCACGCATGCTCCACTGCACGAGTGGCTGCTCCGGCTGAGATTCCTCCAGTAGTGAGGATACGATAGGCTCAGGGCCCTTCTCAAAGCAAAGCACTCCCGTTAACGCTCTATCCGATCCGTGCAGGCTTATCGCTTCATTGGCTTTTATAATGAGAAAAGCATTACAGGCTGCATCCGGCTTCCACGGAAAATCAAGCTTTACCCACTGACTGCTGCCAGGAGCAACCGATGTTGAAGCCGCAGCTACCTTATACTTAGGCACATAATTTTCTCCCTTTCCCGTATGCCACAGCTCCGCTTCAAGCGTCACTGCCGCTGTGCAGTCGAGCAACAGCTCAACCGTTTCTAGTGCAGGCTGTACAGGAAATAAAATGCCTAGATCTTTATTTAGCATGTGAACTGTGGTGGAGTCTGTAACAGCAATCCTATTCAGCGTACTCGACGCCGTAATATGGGCTGATTTCGCAAGATCATCCGGGTCATCTCCTGCAATTCCGATAATCGATGCATCCTGCCGCAGCATGAGCTGCTGCAGCTCACCCATGTAATCGCGATGAAGCAATCGCGGCTCTACTCCCCTCTGCAGAGACAAGGCGGCTCCGCTTCCAGCAGCCTCGCCGATTACTGCACAGGTCGCCATAACTCTTGTCGTGCCAAAAGCGACATGCGTAGCGCTAATATCCCTGCCCGCAAACATCAGATTGCTTATATTATTAGAATATAGGCTGCGGAATGGTATATGGTATATGCCATCAGAAAACAAATGCTTTGAACCGCTTTCAGTCGAATACATACCTTGCGGCGGATGAAGATCAATCGACCAGCCTCCAAAGGCTACACGGTCCTCAAAAGGCTTCTGCTCCAAAATATCGTTTTGATTCAGCATGTAATCTCCAATAAAACGGCGATATTCACGTTTGCCTGGGATTGATCCTACCCATTCGAGTGTCATATGCTCCGCTTCGAACTTGCCTGAGTTTTTAATATAGTCCCAAATGCCATAAATGACCGACCAAAGCTCATCACGGATTCGTTCATTATCGTGAACCGTATCCATTTCGCCACCCCATTCAATCCACCAATAATGACACCCGGAATCGCCGCTTCGGATGACTCGCTTTATGGGGATCGTTGTTTCGGTAATGTCCTTGGCAAAGCTTGGTGGAATATACTTAACCGGCCGCTTTGCTTCCTTCGTGTAGAACAGAAGCGTACTGCCAAGTGTGATGTCATCTGCAATATCCGGAGCCCAATCCTCGTTAAACTCCGCCTTGGCTTCGCGGCCTATTCTGTATTTGGCGCCTGCAAGAAAACCAACTAGCCCGTCTCCAGTACAGTCGATAAATATTTGGCTTTCAAAACGGATCATTCGCTCAGAGCCCATCATCCACCCTGTCACAGAACGAATAACACGATCTTCCTCCGCTCCTTCGGCTTCCACCTCATGTACATCCGTATTCAGAAACAATCGGATATTGGGCTCAGCGAGAACCGTTTCGAGCACAACAATATCCCATAAATAAGGATTGCCATCCGGATTTCGATATTGGTTTTCGACAAACATCTCACCCATAATTCCGGTTTCCCGGGCATAACGCTGAGTGCCATGCGCCGTAGCGCCGCACACCCACACCCGAACCTCACTGCTCGAATTGCCGCCAAGTACTGGTCTATTGTTAATGAGTGACACCGTTTGTCCCAAACGCGCAGCGGCCACAGCTGCACAGACGCCTGCTAGTCCTCCGCCAACGACGGTAATATCGGTTTTTACGAGTTCATGCTTCAACTAAATCGCCTCCAAGTATAAGTTTAATTTCATCTTATATTAGGGGGTCGTTATTTAACATGCACTGCGCTATCATAAAAGCATATACTTTATTTCACTTTGGAGGCATAACGAAATGACCGTTCAAAGCTCTAGTCTTTTTCCCATCCTTTCCCATCACATCTATTGGGATCATAAAATAAAGTTTCAATTTAGCGTGGATACCTACGAGCATTGGGTGCTATTTGCCGTTGAGGGCGGAAGCTTCTCCTACCGTATAGGAGCAGCAGAAGGTACAGGAACAATGGGTGACTTGATTGTCTGTCCCCCGGGTGTGCCCTTTCATCGCAGCGTCATACATACGCTTTCCTTTCATTTTATTGGATTTTCCTTTGGTTCAATAATGGGAGAACCGGCAAAGAGAAACGGTGATGAAGACGCGATAAGACATCATCTAGCCTCTTCCTGCTATAAGCTAAACATAACCCATTTGGAACGTCTCGCTGATAACTTGCGGTTTCTAAAGGAGCATGCCGATAGGGCAATTGAGGATAAAAGCTATTGGCAAAATCATGCGCTGAACGATATTTGGCGATTCTGCCAGCGGATGGAGGATTCAGCCTCGGTTAAGGAGCATATAGATCCGTTGATCGAGCAAGCGAAGCTATATATTCGACAGCATGGATTTGAGGAAATAAGCATGCTGGAGCTTGCATCTGAGCTCGGCATCAGTCCTGTACAGCTAAGCCGGCGCTTCAGCAAAAGCACGGGCATGACACCCTCCCGCTATTTATGCTATATCCGATTAGAGAAAGTGAAAATTATGCTGATCGAGACTCAGCTGCCCTTAGAGGAAATTGCGCAATCCTGCGGTTTCAATAACGGCTTTTATTTAAGCCGTGTATTCACGAAAATAGTAAAAACCAGTCCCTCCGCATACCGAAAAATGAACCGGGTATAGCTCACCAAGGTGAAACGGCTGTCGTCGTCCTTGGCGGCGCTTGCGCGTTTCATTCCAGAAATATAGGCGGAGTATACGTGTGAAACTTATACTCCCACTATAAAGTATGGTTTACTCCTGTTTTCTCGCTCTTTCTCAAGATTTCAACTTTGACAATTTAAAAGGTTGTGGTGGAGACGATCGTCTTCACCACGATTTCCTGTAAGTGCGTAGGCGGGAACAACGTTTAGGATCGTTTGGATTCCAAAACAGCGGATCGTTGCCTATGTTCGCACGTTGGATCTCCACATTCTCCCTTGGGGTTTACCCTCCCATGTCACACGGGGTCTACGCCCTTACATTCCTTCGTTCTACCTCTCAAGGGGTGGATGCCGATTCTGGCTTTCCTACAGGGTCTTTGCCCTCATGTATAATTTTACGTCGGCTTCTCCGGTGCTTCCATTGTCTTCGTTATTCCCTCGTGAATATTGCGATAATCAGGTATTTACTCTCGGCTTTAAGCGGCCTCTTGCTGGATCTGCTGTAGTCGGACGGGGCCCATAACATCCACGGCATTGTATGCCCTTTCTTTGGTCCCCAGCGTATGCAAGACTCGAATCAGTTTTCCGCATAAGGCGGTGAGCGACTGCTTCTTCTTCAATGGATTCTGATTTCGCGTCGTGTAGTACTTATGCAGCGCCCTGAAGGCTTCGTTTTTAGCTACCTTTGGCAGGACCGCGCGGAACAGAAGTGCTCTTAGACGCGATCTCCCTCGCTTCGTTATTCCTGTTTTGCCCTGACGTTGGCCCGAGCTGTTTTCTTTGAGATTCAAACCTGCGAGTCGAATGATTTGTTGACCGTGATCGTAGTTGTTCAGATCTCCGACTTCTGCCAGGAATCCTGCAACCGTGATCACGCCAACTCCCGGCACCGTCAGCATTTGTGCGCTTCCCGGAATTCATCAGAATACGCAGATCCGCATATGCCTTCGTCGGGAGTTTTGGCTCAGAATAGTTGCCGTTCCGAATGAGATCAGCGATGACTTTGGCGTCTTTGTAGTCGCTCTTCGTCGGGGAATTATCCCCAAGCTCTTTCGTTTGACTGACATGATGCGGATTGACCACTACAACTTGAATCCTTTGCTCTTGCAAGAACGCCGCGAGCGGAAACCAGTAGTGTCCGGTTGGCTCTATGCCTAGCACAATATCCGTTTTGCCTTGTGCCCGTCCTAGTTCTTTCATCCACGACGACAGCTTCATTAGACCTTCTGAATCGTTATGGAAAACGCATTCCTTACCTAACCCGATTCCTCGAAAATCTACTGCACGAGCCACATGAATTCTCTTCGCGATGTCTGCACCGACAACCAGTGTCGATTCCGTAATTCTTGTGATCCGTTGATTCTGCTTCTGCTCTAGTTTATACTTCATAATTAGGCGCCTCTTTCGTATCTCGGATTTGTTCTTTGCCGGAACTTTTCCAGTATACCAAGAGGTGTTTTTTTGCTCAAAGCTCGAATTACTTCATTACAGGAATGGCTTTCCTATATTTTAAAAAAGGCAGCTGGGCTTCGCAGAAATTGCGAAGCTTGGCTGCCTTTTTTATCATTGCTCTTTTTCTTCCAGTTTATCTTAGTTATTAATAACGGGAAATTCCGCAATGCGCAGTCTAGCGCAGCCGTATGGGATCAGAAAGATTTCCTCCTCGGACTCGTTGCTCGAAACTGGGCCAAAGGGCGGCGTTCCTGCAGAATTCAACTCCATCGTCCATTGCGGAAGCCTACGGGCTGTCATCCGCAAACTCAAGGGGGCGCTCTCTGCGGCAAACGGCTGAGCTTGAATATCTGCTTTTTCGACCTGCACCGAAGCGGATGCGTCCTTCTCATCCAGACGAACTCCATAGTTCCACGGAGATTCAGGGTACACTTCCCAATCGTCATATGGCGGATAAGTGCGATGCTTCTGCCACCGCTCTTTAACCGGGACAGCAAACATCAGCGGTCCATATTGGAGACCGATCGCACCGTTCGCTCTCGGTACACGCTGTACTTTCATAGGAAATTGAAGCTGAAGCTCATCTCCGTCATTCCATATGCGGCTAACCGTGGCAAAGCCTTGTTTTACATCAACGCTGCAGACCTCCCCATTGACGAGTATGGTAGGCGATGCACACCATTCCGGTATTCTTAATTTCATAGCAAATGCCTCGGACAATGCTAGCTTGACACTAATTAATACTGTATCGCGAAACGGATACTCTGTTTTCACATGGATAACTGCTTCTGTCCCTGATCCAACTAGAGCCGTTACACGACAAGGGGCATAGGAGATTGCGGCAAGACCAGCCCCTTCAGTTGCCATCCATAGCCTCGCTGTGAATTTAGGCCATCCTTGGTGCATATTGGCCGTACAGCAGCCGAAGTGTGGCTCAATTCCGAATAGATTGGCTTCATTGTTGTTTTCTGTCCAGTTCCGTTTGGCGTGCGTACACATGATCTGATTAGCCTGTTGATCGTATTGATGGACTTTCCAATCCGAACTGATCGCTGCCGGAAGAGCATTATAGGCAACCTTCTCCAATAAATCTCCGAAGAAACCATCACCAGTAATACGGATAAGTTGCTCCAAAGAGTACATATACTCGACTACGGCACAAAGCTCAGTTCCTTGGCTTGGATGTGTCCCGGCCAGCCACTCATCGCCTGAAAAAATACCGTTTACTTGACCGTGATAGGTCATCACGCTTTTGATCCCTGTATAAGCTGCCATTTTATCTTCTTCATTCAACGTTTGAAGATAGCTCAGTGCCGGCTGCTTAAAAGACATCGCAACGTTCACAACATGTACTCGATGATCGAACGCAGTTTGACGGTTCCAATACGGGAACTGCTTATAAATCGCTGACCAGTCCAGCGTTTGCTCCCTAATGAGCTGCGCAAGCTCAAGCAGGAATAGCTCGCCAGTACGATTGTAAAGCCAATAAACACTGATAAGATTTTCACCGCCTCTGGCCTCTGCCCAATCACTAAGCGGACGATTTGGCAGCTCTTCAAGCTGGTATCGAAAGAAGCTTGCCAGAAACGGCTTTACGCGTTCATCACCGGTATATTCCTCATATTGAATCAGAACCTTTAACATAATTATTCGGCTCCACCAGTCATCATTGGCTGCGGGTCCAAATTGCCCGTTGTCGCGCATGCTAGACAAAGACCATTCTATCCACGGCTGAGCTTTAGCGATGAGCTCCGTATCTTCAAGCAGATAAGCTAGAGGAAGAAGCCCATCCAAATAATATGGACCCCTCTCCCAGCTTTCGCCCTCTCCTCCCAGCCAGCCGCTGTTTGGACCTACATCGCTCCAAAATTCATCCAAATGCCCCGTCAAACCGTTAGCTTGAATCGACAATTGGTCCCTTAGCCACCCTTCGGGCTTTATTGCGCCGAGCGGAAGCTCATTGAATGGTGTCGCCATTAGCGGTGCGCGGTTGCCGTAAATCCCTTGCATCGTTAGCCCTCTCTCCTACGTTAATATTAAAAGCTCTTCAAAAAACCGCTCATGCTGGCTCGTTCAGAAAGTGGCAGTCGCCGCTCAACCGGAACGATCATCGGGAAAGTCTTATGCGGCTCACGCTGATACCAATAAGCTACCGAACTATAGTCGTTAGATTGAGAATTGCCATGTCCATGTTCAATGCTGAAGGTGATCGATTTGCGGAACAGGATGGGATCTACAATATGGAATCGGTAGGTCGTCCACTTGCCAGAGTACTCCAGCTCTGTTGGAATAATATTGGGCTCTGTCCAGCTATGCCCATTGCCGCGCAGTGGGGCAGCCAAGGAGATTCCATGATACGGCCCGTCATACTTGCCAGACGGATAACACCATGCCGCACAGAAATAATCTTCGGTTCCTGTTCCATGAAGCCGCGGCGGCCAAGGCTCACCATCAATAAAGAACATATCATCCCCTTCACCGAACCAACTGTTGCCTGGAATAGGATCAATATTGTCGATACTCAAATTACAGCCAACATAATGCCCTTCCCCTTCTGCCTCGAAAATAATATAGTTTTCGGAGCCATCCGTATTTTTGATGTCATTCACCTTATTGTTCGCCCAGAATGCGTCATCCTGCTTGTCATGCTCTTCCTTCAAACGACTAAGATCAATCGTACCAGCGGTTGGCATTTCTCTTCTAAATTGCGCATGAAACCTGAACGCATCATCAGGGACTGGTTTCTCCACGTAATCCACGTAATAATAAACGATAATATCTTTTTGACATTCATTAGTGACTTCCATTCGCGCTCCGTTGCCGAAAGGCATCTCGAAAAAACAGTTCATGGCCGCCTTATCCTCGATGATTCCTGGAGTGGTAATCATATTGAGTGGGAGAGACACATAATGACTGGCAACTCCATGGCCAACACCGAAGAAGTCTCCGACTGGCACCTCCACACTTGGTTCCACTTCCCCATCCCAATACATACGAATTAGTATTTTTCGAAAATAGTGGATGTCGGCTGATGAGATTGTCATCCAAATATGCTGGACTACACCTGAACCGGTTATGTCTGCGATCGTATAGGACTTGCCAGATGCTATGCGAACATTATCAGCGTTGCCGCCAGTCGTGTCCCAACTAGAGCTCCTTCTCGAGATACCTTCTTTGCGCAAATAAAGGTTATTCATATTTTCACTCCTGTTACTTAATTTTTGATAGTTTCCACGTCTTATATAGCTCGATTTTCTGCTCCAATTCATGGCCGAACCGTTTGATAGAATCGTGAAATAATGCTATCGTTGGTATCGTTTTGTCTTTAAAAGCTTTATCCAGGCTCGGCCAGCGGTAGCCGACTTCATGAACACCTGAACTCCCATCGACTGCAGCGAATGCGAGATATTCGGTCTGCCGTGTATATCGGAGCATCGCTTGATCCAGTCCAAGCGGTCCCCATGATGTTGCGAACAGCTTAAATTGATTCCACAGTGCATCGTATCCGTCTTCAGCCATCAACAGTTTATCTGGATACCTCTCGCGCATGGTCTGCGCCCAGGTCACAATGCCCTCGTAAGGCGAATAGTCCGGAGCGTTACTCCACCGGATAGCCCCATCCAAGAAAAGCCCATCAAAACCGTAATTTTCAATCAGGTCCTTCGCCTTATTAATCATATATTGTTGGAAGCCTGGGTGACCAAAATTAACGAGATAGCCCATATGCTCCTTAGTCAGATCGCCGTTCCAATCGACCCAATCTTGCAGCAATGGAAAACCTGATTCTGACTTCAAGGCTGCAGCCGTCAATCCATGCTTCTCCATGAAAGTAAAAGTCGCCAGATTTGGGCCACCCAACATCGGAATTACTTTGACTCCAAGTAAATGGGCAACATCAACGAACCGTCGCAACCCAGTCTCTCCCCCCATCCGCTCACTCGGCTGGTATTCGGGATACGTACAATAATATCTGCCATCCCACGCTGGAAGAAAGACCAGCAATTGATGTCCCGCGATTCGTTCTGAGAGCCAATGTAATTGCTCCGTCATTTGGTCGAATGTATGAAATAGATGCCCAGTCCAATGCTCTCCGTGAAAATTGACGACTAGTTTAATATCATCCAGCCACTTAACCGTCTCTTGCTCATCGAACGGAACATGCCCGTAATGCAGTTCCAGATCCATACAGCGTTCGAGTACGATGCTGCCCCGATTATTAGTTTTGCCGATATGCCATTCAGGCATAGAAATTTCGTTGCTCCAGCGTCTCCGGTCTTCTCGGTGAGCGATAACCGATACTCTTTCATTGTCCAATGGATCAAAATAGGCTGCGAAGCTTTTCTGCCGTACTTGATCATCTTTAGACAAAATAAACCAATCTTCATTTTCATTCTCAATAAAGACTAGAGGCATTGTTGCCTCTCTCCCAGGATATTGAATCGTTTCGATACCGATTTGTTCTCGGAAGAGATGTTTGCCCATATTTGAGGATTCGCTAACAAGAGCCTGTGGAGATAATCCTTTAATCAGTATGACAAGTGAAATACAGCTTTCAGTTGGATGGAACCCTTTTCCAGTGATGACATAGCGGCCAGCTTCACAGCTCACTTCGAGCTCCAGCGATCCCTTCGAAATGATTTGTCCTCCCGCAGCAGATAGCATCGCTGACTTCAGCACACTCCGACCTACTGAGGTATGAGTAGAAAGAGAATTCGGTGAAGGACAGTAGATATTACCATCCGTAGAAAGGCGGATGGCTATTTGAAGTTCTCCAAAACTAATGAATGGATCCTTGAAATCATATCCTATCGTATTCATCGTATAGTTCTCCTTATGGCGTAGTTAAGGAATAGATCAGCCGATCTATTCCTCAGCAATGAGTTATTGCTGCTTCAAAAGTTTGTCAAGCTCAGGCGCCAGCTCGTCAGCAGCCTGTTCAGCATCCAATTCCTTCAGTCCAACTAGATCCAGCTTCTTCATAGCGGCATCCATAAGCTCCTGCCAGTTAGACGTGAACGAAAGCGCTCTCGATACATTAACCGACTGGTACCACACCTCTTTCTCCTCTGGCGTAAGCGGATTGAACATATCAGGCTTGCGTGCCTCGGCTACCGATTTCAGCACAGGTATTCCGCCAATATTGTGATCAACCATAATATTTTCGGCTTCCTCCGAAACGAAGAACTTCAACACTTCAGCAGCTTCTTCCACATGCTTGGAGCCTTTGTATACGACGTAAGCATCGACAAAGTTAGGTGTTGCCGGTTGACCCGCGACTCCGACCGCGATCGGTGCAACTCCCCACTCGAAATTGTCGATCTTGCTAAATGTAGGCATCATCCATTGTCCTTCAACCAGCATACCAAGCTTGCCGGAGAGGAACAATTGATCCGGCGGGGTCGTCTGGGTTTCTGCTGGTGTCGGTGAATAGCCCTGTTTGATCAGATCTTGAAGAAACGAAAGCGCCTGCTTAGATTCCGGTGAGTTGATCGTTGCTTTCGTCTTATCCTCGCTAATGAGGTCGCCTCCATTTGACCATAAATATTGAATCGAGCGCTCCGGGTAAAGATTGGCGTATATCCCGTACTCTTTGCCCGCTCCTTTACCGTTAGTCAATTTTTCAGCTGCGTTCTTAAGATCTTCAAAAGTCCAAGCATCGTTCCAGTCCGTCGGCGGCAGCTCTATACCCGCTTTTTTGAACAAATCCTTGTTGTAATACATAGCCATCGTGTAGACGCCAATCGGCATGCCGTACATTTTGCCGTCTTGCAAATATTGGCTCATCGCTGGCTCGTAATATTCATTCATGTCAAGATCACCGATATAGGGAGCGAGGTCTTCAACTTGGCCTTTAGAAGTAAACATCGGCATATAGGCTACTCCCATCCGACCGATATCCGGTGGATTTCCTGCAGCGATTTGTGCAGTCATCTTCTGGATGTATTCATTCCAGCTGCCCGGCAAACGCTCCAGCTTAACTTCAATGTTCGGATGAGACTTATTGAACGAATCCACTATCCCTTGCCATGCGGGCATTTCATCGGTACCTGCAACAATCGACATCCGCAGTGAAACCTTTTCTTCTGTATTGTCGCTTCCTGTATTGCTTGATCCTCCATTTGTCTCCGCTGTGTTCGTATTTCCGCCTCCATTTGAGGAATTGTTGGAAGCACAAGCCGTCAGTGCGATCAGAAGGCTGATGAGCAGCAATGATACCGTGATTTTTTTCATATACATTCTCCTTCATTCTGTAGTGTCTATCCTTTTAATCCACTCAGCGTAATTCCTTCGATGAAATATCTCTGTGCGAACAAATACACAATCAGAACCGGAATTAGCGATAGGCAAGATGCTGCCATCAAGAGTGTCCAGTCTGTGGAGTAGAGCCCTTGGAATGATGCAATCATGAGCGGCAGTGTAAATTTGTCCTGATCGTCCAAGTAGATCAGGGGGGTAAGGAAATTATTCCAATTACCCATAAAGGTGAAAATGCCTAGTGCTGCGAGCGCGGGTTTGCAATTGGGCAGCATAATTTTCCAATAGATTTGCCACGGATTTAAGCCATCCATCCGTGCGGCATCTTCAAGCTCTGAAGGTATGGAGCTCATGAATTGCCTTAATAGAAAAACACCGAATGCATTACTAAGAATGGGCGGGATGATAAGCGGCCAATGGGTATTAATCCAATCAATCTTGCTAAACCACATAAACATCGGAATTAATGTAACTTGACCGGGAATCATCATCGTTGCAAGCAGCAGCAGAAAAAATTGTTTCTGGCCGATAAACTTCATTTTTGCAAAAGCATAACCCGCCATGGAACTAGTCAACAGCGAACCAACCGTTACGACTACTGCAATTTTCAAACTGTTAAGGTACGCGAGATCAATCGGCAGCGTATTCCACGCCCTATTGTAATTCTCCCAATGAAGTACACTCGGAATAATTTCTGGCGGATATTCGAATACCGAGCCTTCCCCCTTCAAGGAGGTGGAAACCATCCAGAGGAACGGTAGAATCATGAAAAGTGCACCTATGAACAGAAGGATATAAAGCAGCAGCTTCGACATTTCTACCTTTCTAAGATGAAGCAGCGAGGACGACGTATTTGGACGTTTCTCCAATCGAATTCTAGGTATCATAGTTCACCCATTTCGAAAACTTAAATTGAACAAGTGTAATAATGAAAATAATGAGGAACAAGACGAAGGAGATCGCTGACGCCTCACCCATTCTAAAAAATTGAAATGCGGTTTTGAAAATATGGAGTACGAGGACATTTGTCGCATCCGCAGGCCCGCCTCTTGTCATCATGTAAGGCTCAGAGAAAATTTGCATAGAGCCGATCATCAGCATGATGACAACAAAAAATGTCGTAGGAGAAATCATGGGAAGTGTGATCTTCCAGAAACGCTGCCAGCCTCCCGCACCATCAATTTTGGCGGCTTCATACAAATGAGCCGAGACACCCTGCAGACCAGCTAGGAAAAGGATCATATTGTAGCCCACACCTTGCCACACAGTCATGATGACGATAGAAGGAAGTGCCCATTTCAAATCTGACAGCCACCCAGGACCCTCAATGCCAATGAAGGAGAGTCCTGAATTTATCAATCCATAGTTTGGATTGTACATCCAGGTCCACACCAGAGCGACCGCCACAGATGAGGTCACAACCGGAATAAAATATGCAGCTCTGAATATGACCTTTCCCCGGATATTCTGATTTAACATCAGGGCTAATGCCAATGCGCCAATTACCGTAAGCGGAATATTGAGGAGCGCAAAGACAGTAGTGTTGCCCAGCACCTTCCAGAAGGTTGGATCCGACACTTGCTTGCTATAATTGTCCAGACCGGTCCATTGCGGAGTAGAGCCTATATCCCACTCCATGAAGCTGATTACAAAAGAGAATACGACAGGTCCTACGATAAAAGCTAACAAACCAAGCAACTGTGGCGCGATAAAGAGGTATGCCCAGCCATTATCCTTTATCTTGCGCTGTAGCAGTGTGCTCAAGTTTCAACCCCCTTTCAATCCATTTATGAAAACCCTTACAATTTGTATTATAGACGCCATGAAACGATAGGGAAATGCGGGTAATCTTAGATTTTGTTCGCCTATGTTGGAAAAAAAGTATCGCCCCATAGTAGCAGCGATACTTTCCTTTCAACTATATTCGATTTCGCCATAAGGCGCCGTAATATTGTGCTTATTGCGGTATTCAATAGGCGTCATTCCGACCGTTTTGCGAAACAACTGGCTGAAGTGTCTGCCATCGGTATAACCCACCTGCTGTGCCACTTCGTAAATTTTTAGATTAGAATGGTTAAGCAGCTCAATCGACTTCTCAATACGGCAGCGGCTCAAATAATCGCTGAAGGAAGCACCCGTCTCCTGTTTGAACAAGGTGCTGAGATAGCTTGCATTCATGCCAAGTTTGAGGGCAATATCTCCAAGCTTCAATTCTGTACCGTATTGACTTTGAACGATACTCTGCGCCCGTTGAATCACATGATTCATCTGCTGGTTTCGATGCTTCAATATCCGATTGGCGCAGAAAACAATTCCTTCCTCAAGCTTTTGCATCATATCGTGAAAACTCGATGACAAGAGAACGGGCAGCATCCATCGATCTTTTTCTTTCTCCTCAAGCTGCGCAATACTATTCTGCAGACGTACATGAAGCTGGAGCGCATGTTTGGTGAACTCACTCAACGTCATTCGCCTATAATGCGATTCAAGTCGTCTCAGCATAACTAACGCTTCATCTGCCTCGCCTTTCCTAACATGTTTCATTATGGTGAATTCCTGTTCTATTGGAAGTAGAAGAAGTGATTGATCTGATCCCGATATTTCATGGTAGATCAGAACATTTTTCTCGCGACTTGCCAAATAAGCAGCGAATTTACTTTGGTCGTAGGACAGCCCTGCCTGCTCAAAGGCTACAGCCTCCCCGATTCCAATTTTCCATATGGAAGGAGCCGCTATTTGACTTAGGAATTGCACTAGCTCTTGAATCCTAAAGCTTATCAGAGCGTCATCTTCATTATCCTTCCAGCCCATAAGGAGCACCCACTCGTCACGGCCATCCTTAAGTGCGATCAATGGAAATAGGCTTTCACTTATTCGTTCATCGATAGTAAGACTGACATCCGTACTACTCTCTTCAGCATCCAACTGCTCAACGATTATATTCAGCACAGACACCTTCGCGTACATGCGGAAGAAGGGCCATTCCCTCAAGTCGAATCGTTCTAAGCTGCCGCTATAAATCACTTCACGGACTACCCTCTCTGACAAAGATTTCTCATAGTCCGCTGCGACCTTCTCCATTTGCAAGCTCTTTTGCCTTACGTATCGATTTTGTTCAACCTTCTGCTCCGCCTTCCAGATCGCCTCCGCGATATCCTGTGCTCGCATTGGTTTCAATAAATAATCAAATGCGCCGAACTTAACCGCCGTCTGAGCATATTCGAAATCAGGGTATCCCGTTAGAAAAATAACCAGAATCTCCGGATCGATACTGCGAATTTGCTCCAATAATTTCAATCCGTCCATCTCTGGCATACGAATATCCGACAATACCAAATCCGGCTGAAGTTGATTAATTTGCTGCAAAGCTTTGACACCATTGTCTGCCTCACCGACACATATCCACCTATCGAAGGTGCCAATTAAAACTTTCAGGCCTTCCCTCACCATCATCTCATCATCGACAATTAGTATCTTATATTTCATCAGTCATCTCACCCGCTATCCCTCTGTTTGATTATCTGGCAATCTAAAAAGAATGGTCGTCCCTTCGCCTTCCACGCTTGTAATCGTCAACGCATATTTTTCGCCAAATGTAAGACGTAATCTCTCGTCCACGTTCTGAATGCCGAGGCCATGATTAATTTGTCTTCGTTCCTGATACTCCTCCAGCTTCTCCTTAGATATACCGATCCCATTATCGGATATTGTGATGAGGCACTGGTCGTCATCGCGATAAACTCGTATCTTAATGATTCCTGGCTTGCCGCTGGGTTCAAGACCGTGCGTGATCGCATTTTCCAAGATAGGCTGCAGCATTAACTTTAACGTTTTTGTCTGCAGCAATGACTCGTCGATATCAAAATCAAATGTGATCCTCTCTCCAAATCGGGTGGATAAAATATGAGTGTAATTGAATAAGTTGTCCAGCTCTACCTTGAGTGGTACGACTGGGCCGTTTTTCCCGATGCTATATCTCAACATATTGGACAAAGCGACGATCAAATCCCCGATTTTTTCTTGGCCCCGAACGTACAGCATCCAATAAATAGTATCGAGTGTATTATAAAGAAAATGCGGATTGATTTGAGCCTGCAATGCGCGAAGCTGGGCATTTTTTTCTTTTAGCTCCTCTTCGTACACTCGACTGATCAGCTCTTTCAGGCGCGAAGTCATTTTGTTGAAGCTGCCGCTTAAAATGATGACCTCTTTATTGCCTGTCAGATTCATCTGCACTCCAAAATTGCCGCTTTCAACTGCTCTCATCGCTCTGATCAGTTTCTTAATAGGCGTGGCTACTGTTCTCGTAATAATGAGGGAGAGCACAATGCTGATGACAATCCAAAGCGAATGATATAGGAAAATGCTTTTATAGACGTCCTGCATTCCAGGTGTCATTTCAGCGATCGGCACAAAACTCATTGTTTTCCAACCTGTCTGGGAGGACCTATGGAAGGCGATAAAATTATCACGACCGTCAAACTTCCCAGTGAAAGCGCCTTCACTTTTCTGGATAACACTGTAATCTCCAAGCTCGTGAAGGTTCTTGCCGATCAAGTCTCGGTTTTGACTGGACAAAATATTATCGTTTCCATCAACGATTATAACTTGCCCCGTTTTGCCTAATTTAAGCTCTGCAATCGAATCGTAAATCAGCGCTTCAGGTATTTTAAAAGATAAGAAGCCAATCGACGTTACTTCAGGCCCTAACATGTTTTTGATCATTCGGACTCCCTGCACGCTCGTTTCATGAATGCCATCAGTTCCAGCGTATCCCCAATATATTCTTGCATCGAGCTTGCTTGCCTTGTCCATAAGCTCGGTTGGAAGCTGTGTATTTTCTAAAGATAAATTTGTTGTCAAGCCAACTAGAAACTTGCCTGTTATTGAATACACTAGGATCTCGGTCAATTTAGGGGAAGCCACATTAAACTGAGTAATTTCAAGCGAAAGGTTTTTCTTTTGTTGATACGTCAGCTCCTGATGCATCTGCTCATTCATCATTTGCTGCACGGTAGGATTGACCAGAAAAGAGGCGTCGCTGCTGAATTGCTCCAGTTTCAACTCAACCTCGCCGTTTGTCTGCTTAAGCATTTGAATGATATATTGCTCGGTGTTAGAGTAAATGATTTCTTTGTTTTTATAATAGGTTTGGATGGATATGAATATGACCGGAACCGTAGAAATAAACACTAAACTAAAAATTAATATATACGAAATGCTTATGTTTTTGATAGAGAATTGAGCTTTGTTCAATTGAACCATCCTCAGTAATCATTATAACGATCTGTATTACTCCTACAAAACTTTCACATCATCCGGTATATTCCCTTCAAGTATCCACTTATCAACCAATTCATTAAAATAATGAGGGTTCGCCAAAGATATTCCATGTCCTACGTTAGGAAAAACTACCCCAGTGCAATTTGAATTACTTGCTACGATATCCTTAGCTGATTTTTTCATGACCGCTTTTTCTCTCTCACCAACCGTCACTAATATTTTTGCTTTTGCCTCATTAAAATCGCTTGGTATTTCAAAAGACATATTCTCTTTTAATATTCTAATTAGGGTATCAGCCTTCATCCGGGAAGTTTCATCATAATATGTATCAAAATATTCATCATCAACATAAAGCACTTTTGCTTGCAGCTTTGAAAAAAACTTATTTTTTATGATTGGGAATGTTAAGCGGACTGAGGGGGCAATCCATTTCCGAGTGAGAGGCATGGGTCTAACTAAAGCGCTATTAATCACGGCATAATCAATCAAATCTGGTTTTAAACTAAGCATTTGAATCGCTACTTGAGCGCCTAATGAGAACCCAACTACCGCTATTTTTTTTCCGTTCGCTATTTTTTCAATAATCTCATTTATTTGTTCTGCACTATATTTAATTGAAAAATGGGCACTCCGATTGCTTAGTCCCTGTTCAGGTAAATCAATTGCAACACAATGATACTGAGTAAGGTGTTGAACTTGTTTATCCCACATCCAGCTGCTTACGCCTCCGCCATGTAAAAATACGATCAACGAGCCATCCCTATTCCCGAATTCCTTATAATGCAGTGTCAATTGCTTCACCTCGACTTTCATTTTTAGCTACAATAGAATATTTTCCAGAAGCAGTTCTTTGGCATTAGATTTCCCATACCTTCGTTGCAAGTAATTCGCCTCTATCCTACCTACTCATCCGAATCCCCTGCCAAAAAAATTCTTTCACATCATTTACTATACAAGTTGTACTGAAAAATGAAGTTTAAGCGAAGCGAGAAGAACGTTCTTACAATCCTCTCGCGCAGCGCACAACATGTAAATCTCTAGTTCACCTTATATAGTTCAATACTTCGATTCATATCTCCTTCTAACGTAAAAGAAGCTGACCTCGGACTTCTCCGAAAATCAGCTTCTTAATCGACTTAATCTCATAATCATTGCTTTAAAGTTCATTAGCCCTACTTCTGGCCTCTGCTCTATTCGCCTACAATGTACTTTTTGCAATAAAAACCTCACATGATAACAGATTCGCACGGCTACAATGTAAATATGCAATAGAATAGTGGTCAAATGGGCCAAACTCTGACTAAAATAGGCAAGCTATTGTAATATGTGCAGTGTACGGCTAGACCAAGTCGAATATCGCCCATTTCATTGTAGAAAGTGCAATGCAGCCTTTCGTAATGGTTGATGCAAGTATCAACCGAGCGAAATATGTTTTATCCATAGCATTGTCTCTTATGAAAGATAATATTTCCGAATAAAGTAGGTCGGTGTACAGCTCCAAGCATGGCAATAGCTATTCACAAGATTACTGCCATAAGGAGATAGCTTCTTATCCTTTGGATTGTAAAGCTCCCAAAACGTATCTGCCCCATCCTTCATCATCTCGCCCCAATAAGCGTTCATTTGAATGAGAGCTTCATCCTTGCGATTAGATAAAATTAAAGCTTCTATATAATGATGGTAAAGATAAGGTGTAGACATTTCGATAGCTGCAGGATAAGCGGCTAGCCTCTCCAGCAGCTTCGCATTTTCCTCTTGTCCAAAAACCTCTGCTAGCACCATCCATATTTGTGTAGCCCACGAAACCTGACGCTGTTCGCCACTCACAAAAAACTGGGAAGCCTCATCCCATAAATACATTTTTGCCGCATCAATAACGCGCTCCAGTTGACTGGCTATTTTCTCTGCTGCTTCCGTATCCATAACTGCCAAAGCTAGCTTCAAGCCGCGACGCATACTATAAATGAGAACTGCCTGAGCTCCTCCCTGCTTATTAAGCTGCTCATGCCAGTCAAGAAAACAGTACCAGGTTTCATCATCCTTAACGATTCCTCTCTCATCCAATCGTTTCAGCCCAATTTCGATTTGCAGCTTTGCCACTGGCCATAGCTCCTGAAGTGTCTCCTTGTCTCCAGTTGCTTCATAATAATCATACAAAGTAGCTGCAAAAAACAAAGCATAGTCATATAAGTAGATATCGTCGACAAACGGAGCTGGCTTCTCGTATAAACAACCGCCCACCTGACCATCCTCTAACGGCATGCCCGCGAATAAATAGAGACAACGCTTAACCAGATCATCGCTGCGGAAGGTTTCATAATTAGCAAGCGCCTGCAAGCGAAGATCACCAATCCAAAGTCTGCGATCCCGCTTCGGTCCATCCTCAAATACGGTATGCATGCAATTCTGTAATGTTTTGATTGCGATTCGGTCCATTTCTTTCAAATGCTCCGGCATATGCGCTGGCAAGGCTTGGACTACAGCTGCATCCCCTGAGGAGATAGCAGTACAATAAACATCAGGAAATGAAACATGATAACGAATAGATGTAGAGAGCACTTCAATTTTCACATATCGAAACGTATATCTGCGCGGCAAGGTCACCTCACCTGGCAATATATCAACCGTAACAATCTCATCTTGAAGCCACGAGCGGCTAAGCCATCCGTTATAATCCTCAAAATTCTCTCCTATCTCACAAGGCATTTCGCCAAAAGTTAGTTTTAAGCGGAGCGGAGCATCCGCATTGCTTGCCACATTTTGAATCGCTAACGTTAGATAACCAACCTGATGATCGCCAAAATCCAGCGTAAAACTATCACCTTGTTTAAATATTTTCCCAGGCAGTTCTTCCGCGCTCTCCAGAGCATCTACTCGCCATCCTTGGAAAGCGGCCTCATCTTGTTGAACCTCCACGATATGAGCCGGACGAATAACCGTTTCATGCAGCTGTGGGATCAGCGCTTCTGCTTTATTCACAAATTCATGGTTCACAAATTTTATTTTCTCCATTGCTGTCGTCATCCTCCCTTCAATTCCCTTACCCTTTCACCGCACCAACGGTCATGCCGCCGACAAAGTACTTTTGCAAAAATGTAAACGCCGCAAGCAGCGGCAATGCACATAAGAAGCATGCCGCGAACAAAACATTCCATTGTGTCGGATTTTGCTGGTCACCGAGAAATCCGAGCATCGCAAGCGGCAATGGAGAATGCTCTGCTCTGGAAATAAAGATCATATTAAAGAAGTAATCATTCCAAATCCATACCCCTTGTGTAATAACAACAGATACGGTAACGGGAACGAGCAATGGGAATACGATTAACCAGAATCGCTGCAGCACGCCAGCGCCGTCGATATGAGCCGCTTCTTCAACCTCCACAGGTATGCCGCTTTTGATAAACCCCGTATAAAGGAAGGTGGAAAATGGCAGGCTGCATGTAATAAACATCAGGATCGGAGTATAGTGATTAATCGGAATCCCTAGTGAATTAATCATTTGTACGACTGGGATCAATACCATTTGCGCAGGTATAACAAGTCCCGATAAGAAAAATAAATATAAAAATTTGCTTAGCTTTGTATTTAGACGTGCCATTGGATAGGATGCCATAGCCGCGAAAAACACAACGAAAATAACAGAGATAGCCGTAAGCACTACACTATTCCATAAGGCATCGAAGAAATGCATTCTCGTAAACGCAGCTTTATAGCTAGCAAACGAAATTTCTTGGAACAAATTAAGCGGGTTACTGTTATTTTTCGGATCACGAAGCGATGTTGAAAGTGCAATAATAAGTGGAATCAAATTGATTAAAATAACGGCAATGACTCCTAATTGCACTAAGGCTTTTTTGAAAAAGGATTTATTCGTCATGCCGATACCTCCCGTTTGTTCATTCGAAGGACAAAAATCGCCGTAATTAGAATGATCACTGCAAAGGAAATAACACCAAGCGCCGAAGCCTTACCGAATAGCTGCTCTGTAAACGCCATTTTGTAAATTGCAAAAATCAAGGTGTTCGTGGATGTTCCTGGACCGCCATTTGTCATAATGAATGGGAAATCGAATGCTTTTAAGCCGCTAATAATGCTTAGCGTTACGTTAATGGTCATCGCTGATGCCAGCAAGGGCAATTTAATGTTTTTGAATAATTTCCATGGCCCGCAGCCATCGATTTTACCCGCCTCAAGCAATTCATTAGGAACCGTTTGCAGCGCAGCTAGAAAAATAATCATTGTAGTTCCTACGTTTTTCCAAATTTCGACGATAATAATAGCATATAGAGCAGAAGAGTAGCTGCCTAGAAAATTAAGGTCAGCATTTATCCCGATTTTATCCAAGAAGGTAGCGATCATTCCATAATCCGGCATATATACATATGTCCATAGAAAACCAACTACGATCGCACTGAATAATGTCGGTATATAGGCTAATGAACGGTACATTCCTTTGCCTTTAATTTTCAAATTTAAAAGTAAGGCAAGCGCTAAACCAATAATGATGCTTAGAGCTACAGATACAAACGTATAGATGAGTGTGTTTTTAAGCGAAATGCCTAATAGCTCTCCATTCAATAAAAATTTGTAGTTGTCGAGTCCGATATAATTAAACGCTTGTGAATAGCCATTATAGTCCGTAATACTATATTGAAATAATCGAAGGATTGGGAATATCCACAAAACCAAATAAAAAATAAGTGCCGGTATTGCAAAGAAGTATAACGATTTTTTCATTACAGCCGAGTTCATGTTGCCTCACCCTTTCCCTGTTGGCAGCTGTACAAAGGAAGGTAAAGGCCACCTTCCTTTGCCAACTGACTCATTTCTATCTATCCTTGCTTATTTCGTGCTCCAAAGCTCCTTAAATTTCTCATCCATGGCAGCTGCAGTATCAGCTGCTGTAGTTTTTCTTCCACCGATCATTTCAGCAAATTTGGATTGCATGACGTCCGATACTCCAGCTGGCCACATTTGATTGCTGAAGTAAACCGAGTTTCCTGTTTGTGTATAGTTTTCGTGTACTGAAGTGAACAGCTCATTACTAAGCTCTACACCTTCATATACGCTGATCGAAGTGTTAGCTGCGTTGAATGCTTGGAATAGCTCTGATTCACCATCAAACAAATAATTCATAATATCTTTAGCCGCATCAAGCTGTTTCGATTTGGCATTTAGGCCATACCCAGCTGAAGTTGCTGCAGATACATACACAGGCTGGCCTGCTTCATTACCTGGAAGCGATTCAAAACCACGTGTAAACTCCGCCGCACCCTTTGATGTTAAAGATGGAAAATCCCAAGTTCCTGTGAAGATCATTGCCGCCTGCCCATCGATGAACAACTGATTCGCTTGCGCGCTTCCAAGTCCAAGGGAATTTTTGGCTACATAACCTTTCGTATAAAGCTCTTGATACATTTCAATTGTTTTTACCCATTTCGGATCGGTTAATGCGTTTTCACCCGCCTGCAGCTTCACGTCAAAGTCCATTTCATCCGGATATACGACGTTAGCAGCCAGCTGATACATACCGAACTGAATCACCCACGGATCTTTGTCTCCCATAACGATCGGTGTAATGCCAGCGTCAAGCAGCTTCTGACATAACTCAAGGAATGAATTCCAATCCTGCGGAAATTCAGTCACACCAACCTTCTCCAGCATTTCTTTGTTGTAGTACGTACCGAGATAAGCAATTCCAGTTGTCATCGCATAATTTTCACCCTCATACGACATATCATCTTTCGCGCCTTGTGCGAATTTATCCCAAAAGGTGAGATCAGACAGATCAGCCAAAAAGCCTGCTCTTGCAAAGTCGTTCACGCCTCCCGATGAATTTTTGGGGAATACCGTAAAGATGTCCGGCCCTTGACCAGCAGCAAGCTTCGTACGAATCGACGTATTGTACTGATCGTCTGGAAGCTTTTGAACCTCTAATGTAATATTCGGAAATTTCTCTTTTACGAGGCGAGGAAGCACATCAAGCTCAAAATCCTCGCCTTCAGATGCTTTATTGCCAGAGAGCATCATCGTTAACGTAATCGGGTCTCCGTTAGTTGATGTAGAGCCCGGATTGTCAGTGGATGTGTTCGACCCACCGTTAGCTCCATTGTTGTTTCCGCATGCGCTCACAATGAGCACCATCAACATCAAAGCTGTAATCGTTAATGTTTTAACTGATTTCATTTTTTATTCCCCCTAAATCATTTTTGTATGAAGCCTCTTACTGATTTGTTATTGCCTTGTCTACATTTTTATAATAAGGTAATAGGCAGTATAATTACTTTTGTTCTTTGGTGCACTATTTTTAGGTCGTACAGAGTTGGAGGTTCAACATGTTCTTATTCAATATTAAAACTAAGCTGTTTCTCGTTCTTGTAATCGTTTCCATTATTCCTATAATAATCGTTAGCTTGATCTCCTATCGAAGCTATACGAGGCTTGTGAATGAGCAAACCTCGCTTGTCGCTTCAACTACAATTCAAAATTCAGTAAAAAACATTGAAGAAATACTAATGAATATCGATCGAATTTCCATCACGCTGCTGCAGCAATCTTCCAATGCAACGAATTATACAACCGTCAGAGATGAGCTTAGAAAGTTACAAAACACAGACGATCAATACGAAGTTTTCATAACTCGAAATAAACTTAAGCTTATTTTTGAAAATATTTTATTAGGCTACAGCTATATTAACGGGATTTATTTATTCACCCCTGATGGCAAAAATATTAGTTATGGAAATGGCACTGACCTTGAAGTGGACTACGATCCGCTCGAAGCAGATTGGTATAAGCAAACCTTGTCCAAAAAAGGCGAGCTCTATATCGGTGAAGTGAACAAAAAGGATTATATTATTAATGCAAAACCATCCATCGGCTTCTCCCGTGCCTTATATGATCCGAACAATAATGAATTTGTCGGAGTATTCATGCTGGATCTCAGTACAACGATGTTTTCGGATTTAAACCGCAATCCAGCTCCGAGCTTATCTAATATTTATTTGGCCAACGAGAAAGATAATATTTTATACGATAAAACGAATACGCTCGTCGGTCAACGTCTGGAGCCTGATCTAACCAGCTTAATTCACAACATGCAAGGAAAACAGCTGCAATTCAATGACGGCCAGCTATTAACGGTCATTCAAAATGTGCCTGAACAAAACTGGAATGTAATTGCTACGATTTCCATTGACAAGATCTACGAGCAGTACGGCATTTCACAAAAACTAATCTTGTATATTTCCATTAGCTGCGCAGTCATATTTTTGCTCGTAAGCTTCGTCTTATCCACATTAATTACTAAGCCGATTATTCATCTTGCCAAAGTGATGCGCAAAAATAAAGGGCAGCATTTTGTGACCATGGAAGCAGATCGTAAACGTGTGGATGAAATCGGTATTCTATATCATGAATACGACAAAATGATGCGTGATATCGATACCCATATTAGAGAGAGCTACCAGAGTCGCATTCTATCCATGGACTCTCAAATGAAGGCGCTGGAAGCGCAAATCAACTCTCATTTTCTATACAATACACTAGAATCTATTAATAGTATTGCCGAGATCGAGGAAGTGGAAAGCATTGTTATTATGACCAAAGCGCTGGGAGACATGTTTCGTTACAGCATTAAAACGGAGAGCGAGCTCGTTCCCATTCAAGATGAGCTGCAGCATATTACCAACTATATGGCGATTCAACAAATCAGGTATGGCGACAAAATAAATTGTCATTTGCATATTGACGAAAGCTTGAAGAATCAGAAAATATTAAAGCTTATTTTGCAGCCACTCGTCGAAAATGCGATCTATCATGGCCTGGAGAATAAACAAAGCAGCGGCAGTATTACGATTAAAGGCTATCGCAGCGAGGATACACTTTGCTTTGAAGTCATCGATGACGGTACAGGAATGACGATCCAGCAGATCGCGGAAATCCATGCACTTTTAGCGGAGCCGCCTTCTTTCACGGCAATCGGGAAACGCGACAAACAAAGCATCGGTATCAAAAATGTTCATGCTAGAATCAACCTCTACTATGGAAAAGAATATGGTTTGAACATCGAAAGCGAGCATAATGAAGGCACTCTAATTAAAATTACCGTTCCCTACAACTAGAAAAAAGAGGTGTGTAACTTGTATACGTATGTCATTGTCGATGATGAATTGCTTATCCGTAAAGGGCTAATCAAAAAAATAGGAACCTACCATGAAACGCTCACTTGTGTTGGAGAGGCGAGCAATGGCAATGAGGCGCTTGAGCTTATCGCAAGCACAAATCCAGACATTATCTTTACGGATATGCGCATGCCTGGCATGGACGGCAAGCAATTGATGAAAAATGTAAATGAGCTTTATCCAAGTAAAAAAATGATCGTTATCTCTGGCTACTCCGACTTTGACTATATGCAGGAAGCGATTTCGGCCAAAGTCGTCAACTATTTGCTCAAACCTTTTAGCCGTGAAGAAATTCATGCAACACTTTCGAAGACCATTCAACAAATTCAAGATGAGAAAGGAGTTATAGAGGAAGTAAAACAAAAATCCGAGGAGTATATCGCGCTGAGCTATCAAGCTGATGTACAGCAATTGCATAATAGGATGCTGTCGCTGCATCCTCGAGATCATTTACTGCCTTTTCAATCGGAACGCTTTAAACAACTAGAGCTTGCTCAGTTCCATGTTTTGCTGACCATCTACTCACCATTGCCTATACAAGAAAATCTTATGACTTCAACAGAGACCGTTACATTTATTCCACATACACAAAGCGACAATCTAGCATTCCTTATTCTTTCCTTCTTTGATCAAGAGGATAATAAAATCATATCGGAGAAAGTAAATAAAGCAGCGATCCAATGCATCGAAAAGCTTAGCTCATCCAGCTATAATGAATGCTGTATTGGAATAAGCAATAAGATCGAAAGCCTGTCTTCTCTACGTGTTGCTCTTCTGGAGTGTATTACTGCTCTTGATCAGCGAATGATTACTGATTTTGGAAAGTACTATCACTATTCCGAGGTAAATGTTTCGTCACAGATCGTACTATGGGACAAAAGCCAGCCCCTTTTATATTACTTAGAGTGCGGAAATACGGCAAAAGTTAATGAGCTTCTGCTTGATTTCTTCGCCTATTATATCGCCCAGCCCAATCTATTGCTCTATCAGCTAAAAGCGCAATGCCGTGACATTATTATCGAAGTGAAACGAATGATCGCTAGACATTGGAAAAATGATTCCAACCATAACACTTCATCAAGTCTGGAGTCCGTGCTCACGACTGCCTTTGATTTGAATGGCATTCAATCTTATATTCAGCCTGTATTAACTGGCTTATCTGAGCTGATGAAAGAGCAATCCATTTATAGCAATGAGCATGTAATCGATAATATCAAGCTCTACATTCAAAATAATTATGCCAAGGAGCTTACGTTGGAACGTTTATCATCACTATTTTTTTTGAACTCAAGCTATCTTAGTTTTTTATTTAAAGAACGCACATCGCAAAATTTAACCGATTACATCAATCACATTCGGATTGAGCATGCAAAACAGCTGCTTCGTTCCACTGATGACAAAATATATAAAATAGCAACTTCTCTAGGTTATGATAATCCAAAATATTTTTTCCGGCTGTTCAAGAAATTAACGGGCTATACACCAGAGGGATATCGTAAAGATGAATCGTTGAACGAATAAAGACCAACCATAATTTTGAAGTGGCCCCCTTCTAGTAGACATTGGAAAAACCCATATGGTAAGCCGTACGGTTACATGAGGATGAGAAGTGGGCATATAGGCAAATTACTGAGAAATATGGGATGCAAGATAAAGATAGGGTTCGTAAACGGGTCTAGCGGGAAAGACATCGTAGCCTACAGCATGATCGTTAGACAAAATTCAAATGTTAGACTGGAATTCATTAAGCTAACTGGCAGTTTAGTTAAAGAACCTTCCCTAATTCGTTATTACAAAATGAGCAATCGAAAAGAAATCATATCAACCGTACCATGGTATAATTTTCCTATACAAATAATTACATAAATTAAATCCTTATAAAGAAGGGAAATGAGCAATATGGCAAATATCGAGCACTTACAGACCGTGAATGTTCCAGCTTCAATGGTATATGAAGCATTAACCACTGCAAAAGGACTTTCAGAAATATGGACAAATGAACTAATAGTCAATGATCAGATCGGTTGTATAAATGAGTTCCAATTCGGCGGCAAAGGCTTAACAAAGATGCGAGTTGATGAGCTTGTTACCGATAAAAAAATTTTGTGGCAGTGTGTTGATTCAGATCCAGAATGGATAGGTACGACAATTTCTTTTGATATGGAGGAAAAAAACGGGAAGACTTCAATCATTTTTCGTCAGATGAATTGGGAGGAAGTAACCGCATTTTATCGCGTATGTAATTATAACTGGGCTATTTTTTTGTTCAGTCTTAAACAGTATTGCGAAGAAGGCGAGGGTCTTCCGTATCATAAACGGAAGTTTTAGAAACATTGAAAACACGGATGGATGGACTAAAGTACATGATCCCGAGAACTGATTTCGGAAGTATTGGGTAAGTACGAAGAAGTTGTTACCCAAACCTTGACAATCATTAGTTCAAATAACGGAGAACGATAGTTCGATAGTGAAGGGCAGACCAGAATTTGGTCTGCCGCTTTGTCATTAACAGTTCATTTCATACCGCTTTTTTCATTGTCTACAATATTGGGGCTTGACCATTTCGCTTAGGCGGAGATAACCTAAGAATGCATGAGTGATCGCAGGTATTCGAAGGAAAAAAACTAAAAAAGCAGCCGTATCGGCTGCTTTTTTCTTAGATTAAAGACTCTTTTTGATTAGTGCTTCTGAAGAAATACTTCAGCCAATTCTATTAAACAAAGGCTCGAAAGGCTCGCCGCTTAATAAGCCTTGGACACTTCAATTTTCTGCGTGATGCCGTATTCGTTCGTAAAATAAATATGGACGCCATGATCCTGATCGTCGAGGAAATAAGAAACATACTTCTCCTCGTCCTTCCTCATCGGTACGAGCAGCGTTACGATGCGGTGGCTCGCAGCGACATTCGTGCTTGCGCTCAAATGCCACTGCTTCTCGAGACCTTCCAGCTCTGAGAGATCAACATCCGTGAATTGATCATGCTGCGATAATGTCAGGCTGCCCGAGGAGCAGTAGACGAATCTACCATCCATATCCGCTGCGAGGCCGTTCACGCGGAAAGCTTGCTTGGATAAATCCATCTCGTACAGGGTGTGCATGAGCCATTCCAGCTTAGCTGGCTGCTCCAAATCAACATAATCAACGATCACGACATACGATTGATTAAAGAAATACAATTCTCTTACATACCGCTTCAAATAAGGAACGTTTGCTTTATAGGCAGCTGTGGCGTTCATTCTCGCATAGCCAAAACCTCCGCCTTCTAACGAGTAATAGGCATCTTCAATTTCGCCGCTCGCTTCCATGCACTGCACCTTGTTTTTTCCTGCGTATTGCCCTAGGCCGTCGATCAGTATATTGTTGGTCGACCGCGTCTGCCGCCGCCAGTTCAAGTGCATCGTGCTTCCGAAGGCTACATAGTGGCCGCTCTCAATCGCGAGAGGTTCGCCAAACGCATGGAGGAGGAAACCATTTTGATCGCCGTGGCTATGGCTGATCGAGCCGTAGCGGCTGCTCTTTGCGAGCAGCATAATATGCTCCTGCGGATCATCCATCCGGTGATGCATGGCAACCCAGCCGATATCCCGGAACCATTTGACCGGCTGAATGGCATCTGCCGAAGGGGATGTCGCCTCCACTGCAGGATAATCATAGCTGTACTGCAGCTCGTCGAAGCGGAAATCCCACCAGCCGTAATTATAAAATTTCGAATCCGCGTCCTTGTCGGAAGCGGCCGTCTGCTCGTGAAACCATTGATATAATCCGTTGCCCGTTAAACCGGCAAACTGCCTGATGTTAAAACCGGTCTTCAGACTCGTGGGCTCTCCCAGGTAAGACTGATCACCAAAGCTGGCACGAACAGTACCGGGGCTAGCGCAATAAAGCGGAAAGTCGCCAGTCTTCGCAAAAAACGGCCGCTTGAACATATCAATCGACGTATAGCTGCGGATGAGATTGATTGCCTCGATAACGAAAGCGAGACCTGTCGTCCAATAAAGCGGGCCTTCTGCCCAGCCGCCATCCTCGCCACCCCATGGCGAATACAGGCAAGAGTAGTATTCCAGCGTATAATCCAGCCACTCCCTTGCCTTCGGCTCCTCATGGAGGAGCACGATGCAGGCCGGTGTAAGCACCGAGGATAGAGAACGAACAGCATGACTGTCATAAGGGATATGATGAATTTTGGAGCGGTCGATGACATGGTAGGCGACCTGCTCCGTTCGGCGTAAGAGGTTGGCGCGTACAGCTTCCCTCTCCTCATCAGATAGATAAGCATGCAGCCAGTCATATCCCCAAGCAATCGCTCCAGCAATCCGAAATGCCGCCTCATCATTGTAATCGCGCGAGGTCGTCCCTTCTGTATCCCAACCGATAACATGGAGCAGCCAGCTCTTCGCCTTCTCAATCATCGATGCATCCTGCAAGATGACGCCTGCTACGCTCAGATGGCGAATTGCATAGAGCGTCTCCTGACAATCCATATACATTTTACGCCACAGCTTTGCTACGCGTTTGTTATCCGGATAACGCTCAGGCTCGGCAATAAGCTCCCTATCCAGCCAAGGTTTAACCGATTGTTCGTAAAAATCATCCCAGCCGCAATACTTAGCGTTCTTCGCCAGCTCCGAGCGGAATGACAATATCGACTCCATTCCGAGCCACAACCGAGGGTGAGCGGACGTGGTCGTCTCATATCGATGCTGCCTTGCAGGCAACGGCGTTTCAGGCAATCCTTCTGGTACGGTGAAAGATCGAATCTCGCTCCACGCTGCCTCGCCTACTTCCGCAGCGGGCTGCAAGGCATAACGCCAATAATATCGCCCAGGGGCAAAGCAATGATCCGGCGTGTACAGATTATAAGGAATGGATTGTACCGTAACGGTCTGTTCCTCTTCAAAGATATCCGTCATTGCATATTGCAGCATGTATTGATCATGATCAAGTCTAGCCGGCATCCATGTAAATCGAGGTGGGTTCTCTAGTAGTTTCGTGAGCTCAGAGGGCTCGTAAGGTACAGACAGCTTTCCACTGATCGGCTCAAATAGTTTGTTCATTTAGCTTGCCTCTCCTTTAACCCGTTATCTGTTAGCTCGTACCTCTTGCTAGCCAAAGCTTTTTCTCCATTAAGAATGACCATCAGCTCGCCGGATTCCGTCCAGCTCAGCTGCGGCAATTGATTTCCGCTGCAATATACTGCGATAAAACGGAGATTGTCGCCGATCTGGCGATGCAGAATTCCTTCCGACAGCTGCGTTGGATCATCTGCGGTTCCCGGCGACAACACACGGATAAGCGATGCTCCCGCATCCGCCCAAAGTACTGCTGATACCACTTCCTTCGTTGATGGCTCTCCAGGAAGCACCAGCTGTTCAATACGTAGTGGGTAAACAAGAGGAGAAGCCGGATTATAGCGGCTAATCTCTTGGATATAGGAGTAACCGTCCTGCTCGCCAAGCGGCTCTGCTGATGCAGCGCTTTGCTCGCTGCTGGATACTTCGTCAATGCCGCTGTTTAGTTTCCCTTTGTAGTGAAACCACCAATCAACCTGCTCTTGCTCCTCCAATCGTACCTCAAACCAATCCAGCACCCAGAAGTCATTAATCAGTACATGACGATCGAGCACAGCTCCGTCATACGCATCACAAGTTCGCAGCCATGCGTAGGAATAGCCTTCCGACCTCTCATATTTCAAGCAAGTACCCTGTGCTTCATGCTGTGAACGTCCCCCAATGCTGACTGTGTTATGGCAAGCAGTATGAGGGTACCATTCCTTCTTCAAAGGGGAGCCATAAGGGACCGTGCCGCGGTCTGGCGACAGCTGGTAGGAACGGTGGCTCAGCATAAGATTCAGCTTGTCATAATGACCATGCGAGCCACCGTGCGCACCAAAGTCAAGCAGGCATGACAGCTTATTATTCAGTTGCGCGAGTACTACAAAGCCGCTGTCTGGCAGTATGACACTTTCCTGTCTATCCCTAGGAACCGACTTACGCCAATCGCCGGTTCCATAAAGGACTGCCTCCAATCCTCCGCGCGAATGATGCTGCGGCCTAAGCTGTCGATAGACTTCCCCAAGCAGCGGCAAGCAGTCCTCGATGCTGAAATGCGTCAATCCGATTTCAAAAATTTCAGCTAGCTCTCTCGCATAAGGCTCGCGCCAATAAGGCCCGTCGTGCAGCGCAGGCAAGCAGCCCTCCGCATCAGCCAACTGAACAAGGACGCTTAGCATACCGCACAATGTCTGTCCTTGCTCCCCGTTAAAGCTGTACAAGTCTTCTCCGAACCTTGCCGCCATTTCGGCGCTAATTAAATAAGCTCTAACCACAAAAGCATGATAATAGATGCTTCCTTCGAACTCCAGCTGATCAGGCTTAACTGCAATCGATAGATGATGGCGGAAGCCCCCTATGGCATCTAACTGCGCTAGCAGCTTCTCCCTTTCGCCACGGGCCGCATATACGCATGATAAAGCGGCATTAAGCCAAGCTGTGTAATTATTCTCAGGATTTCCTCGATCTATTGTCAAAATCCCGTGATACTCCCGCATGCTGCTCTCAAGCATGTCGAAGAAGACATGCAGCTTATCTTCACCCTCTATAAAAGAGACTCCTTCGTCTACCAATAGCAAATACGCTCTAATGATCGTCGTCGCCCATATCGCTTCCGTAAGCGCCTGATGAAATGCTCTGCCCTTCAGCATCCAAGGTGATGCATCTGGATGCACTGGATAATGGGGAAATTGCTCTGCATACCGCACAATGATCGACCGACCAAGCTCCGCATAACGACTCATACCGGTTGCCGCATACACGGCCGCTGCTTGCAGGGCATACCTTGCCAGCGACTGATGCTTGAACACCAGCCACGCTCCCCGATAAGGCTCGCCATTCATCTCACAGCCATAAGGACATACAAATTGGGCTGCCTCCTCCTCCAGTGGATCAAAAAGCAGCTCCGTATGATGGGTAGGACACACATAGCTATGCCACCAGCCGCCCGGTTCCATTGGGATACCCGGTTCACTAGCACCCCCTCGCTCTGCGACAGCGATCACCTGATCCAGCTCTTCCCTTAGTTCTAACACCGTATCCGAGCACCATTCGTATCGCTTAGCCTTCTCCTGAATGCTCATCGCATGAACATGCCTCCATTTATTTCGATCGTCTCTCCCGTCAGATAGGCAGCCAGCCCAGATACGAGGAAGAGCACTGAGCCCGCAACGTCCTCCGGTGTCCCTTCACGCCCAAGCGGAATGCCCTGTACCGTCGCCTTGCGGGCGGCATCTGGTGTGAACGTATCATGGAACGCCGTCTGACCAATGAAGCCCGGAGATACTCCGTTCACCGTAATGCCGCTGGCGGCAAGCTCCTTAGCAAGTCCCTTAGTATAGGAAAGAACTGCGGCCTTACTAGCTGCATAGATGGTCGCGCCTGGACCACCGCCGTTATGCGCGGCTATGGAAGTCACATTGACGATGCGCCCCATTCCCTTAGCCTTCATCCCTGGAATGACGGCCTTGCTGACGAACACGGTGCTCTTCAGATTCACGTCCATCACCTTCATGTAGAGCTCTTCCGTCATTTCCTCGTTTGCTAGGCGCTGAACTAAATGCCCAGCATTGTTCACGAGCAAGTCGATACTCCCTCCGAAGGAAGCTTCTACTGCGCTTACCATTGCTGCAATCTGCTCTGGCTTCGTCACGTCAGCTTGAAAAGCCTCCGCGACGCCGCCCGCCTCCCGAATAGCCGCAACTGCATCCTCTGCACCCGTATGGTTGTTCAAATAGTTCAAAGCAACCTTTGCTCCACTTGCCGCAAGCATGCTTGCCACTCCGCGGCCGATTCCTCCCGAAGCTCCAGTCACCAGCGCAATTCTACCTGTTAGATCAATCGTCATCATTATGACTCCTCTCACGGGGACTCTTTCAGTTCTCCGCTGTATTGTTTTGGCATGGACATGATAATAATTGTACCTTCATTTTGCTTGCTCTCTATCGTTAGGCCATACGCATTGCCAAACACCATTTGGATCCGGCGATGCACATTAGCGACACCGATTCCGCCTTTTCGTTTAAATTCATGTCCATCATCAGCAAGCCGGTTTTCTTGCAGCCGAAGCCGAAGCTCCCCAAGCCTATCAGCCGTCATGCCAACACCGTTATCCTCTACGATAACCAGCAGCTTCTCCCCCTGCTCCATCGCATCGATACGAATCGTATGACGCTGCTCCATCCCATCCGGAAACGCATGTTGAAAAATATTTTCGATTAAAGGCTGAAGCGTCAGTCGTACCATCTTGGAGAGCAGCAGCCTTGGCGGAATCGCCACATCAAGCTCAAAATCACGCCCGATCCGATGCTTCAAAATAATCATATAGTTGCGGACATGGTTAAGCTCATTCGCAATCGTAATTTCCTCCAAATTCGTTTGGACCGAATAGCGGAGCATAAACGCCATCGCTTCCACCATTTCGGTTATCTCATCTGAATCCTGCACGATCGCATAACAATTGATCGTCTCCAATGTGTTGTACAGAAAGTGGGGATTGATCTGCAGCTGCAGCGCCTGAAACTCCGCCTTCTGCCGCTCAAGCTGAGTCTTCTGGTTCTGTAGCTCCGTATCATACACTCGCTTAATCATCTCCGAAAGCCTGCTCACCATTAGATTGTAGCTATGGATCAAGCCTCCGATCTCATCCTCTCTTGGCTTCGTCTCGATACTCATCCAATTGCCCTTCTCTGTCTCTCGCATCCCGTTTTTCAGTACCCGGATTGGACTCACGATGGATCTTCCGAATCTGATCGCGAGGAAAAGCGCAATGATGAGCGTCAAAAGGCCAACCGTAATCGTCGTAGAACGGATATTGGAAATCGGGTCACGCAATTCCTTAAGCGGCATGGAAATGGCAAGGCTCCATCCCGAATAATCAGATTTACGCGAAATAATCATCGTTGACTCCCCATTCACCCGCTCGTTAAAGCGTTGATCCCCTCCGGATATTAAACGTTCCGGAATGTCTGATTGCAGCAGCGCCTTCATCATATCGTTATCCGGAGCATAGATGACCTCTCCCTGACGATCGAGAATGAAGAAGAAGCCTTGCTCTCCGAGATCAACCTGACTCCACAAATTGCTGAGCTGCTGCTTATTAAATTCAATAGCGAGTATACCCTTTGGGTTGTATGACGAATATCCCCTGATTTTGCGAGCTAAGGTAATGACCTTATTCTGGTCCTTATCCAGCAGGCTTGTCTTCAAAATCGCAATCTCGCCGCTGCCTGGCGTCTTCTCATTCAGCTCCGCGAGACGTGCGGACGGATCAAGAGAGAATGATGAGAAGCTCTGATTTTGGTCGAAAATAGACCGTCCATGATACCCAAGTATATAAATCATATGAATCTGAGTCGGGTACGTAATGAACACCTTCTCGAATACTTCCTTGCGGATCTGGCTTGTGAATTCGTAATATCCATAGCTGTCAGTCGGGTCCATATCGAGAAACTTTTTCACGAGCTGCTGGGACAATATAGAGTTGCTCACTCGCTCGAAGGCAGCTAGATGATTGTCGGTTTGCATGGCGGCATTGTTGATAACCGTTGTCATATATTTCTCAACCTGCTTATCGATGGCTCGCGATGACTCTACGTACGAGAAAATGCCAACCATCGACAGCGACAGCAATATTACGATAAAAAAATAGATGAATATTTGGCGTGACAGACTCTTGCGCATCATTCAATCCCCAGCGTCGCCCGATACTCCGATGGCGTATAGCCCGTAAACTTCTTAAACGTCTTTGTAAAATGTGGATGGTCAGCATAACCCACCTCATACGAGACATCTGTTATTTTATGATTGCCAGCGGCAAGCAGCTTCTTCGCAAGCTCCATACGCCGCTTGATGCGATAATGTACAAACGTCTCGCCCGTCATCTGCTTGAACAACTGGCTGAAATAAGAAGCATTTAAGCCAAGCATATCGGCAACTTCCTCCAAGGATAGCTCCTTGGAAAGATTCCGCTCGATATACCCCTTAGCTTCCTCGACTGGTTCTCTTAAGAGCCCCTTGCGCTTGGCACGAATGAGCTTCATAAGCCCTTGTACTGATCGTTCAAATCCGTCAAAGCCGCTATCCCTAGACGCTTCCGCCAGCAGCTCTTCACATACAATCGGATAAACATCCCTCTGTTTAATTTGCTTGACCAGCTTGGCAAGCAGCTCGTTGAGCAGCTGCGCCAGCTGCCGCTCCTCGATTCGACGCGAGCTGCAATAAATGCGCATCTCCTCTATCATTTCGCGAATGACCTCATCCTGCAGATGCCATACTGCCTCTTCAATCTGCTCCAGCCACAGCTCCAATTTGGACAGCGAAATGTAAGCACGCTCACTTTCCGTGGCAAGACCGGCGAGCAGCTTGTTAACGGCGCCCTGTACCCCCGCCTTCGTCACGGGCTTCAATAAATATTCCTTTACACCATAAGACATGCACTTCTGCGCGTACTCGAAATCACCGTAGCCTGAGACAACCACGATTGGAATATCACCGTACAGCTCCTGCATGCGCTGACAGAGCTCGAGCCCATCCATGCGAGGCATGCGAATGTCTGTGAATAAGATGGTAGGTCTGCTGCTTCTGATTTTCTCCAAAGCATCTACGCCGTTCTCGGCCGTGTCGGTATGAATAAGAGAGGTATCCGCTTGCTGAATAAGCTTCTCGAGCCCCCTGCGGATCATTGGTTCATCGTCTACTACGAGAATACGGTGCATGAAGCTTTCCCCCTTCGGACTGGATGCTCCCGCAGCCAGCCAAGGCGAGCTGCGGAGAGTCCTCTTCTATCCTCATAGTAAAGCAACTGCCTGCCTCCGTAAACCTTATTCGAAAGCGCTCTCACCACTGTTATAACGTGATGTCGCCTGTTCGATGATTTCCTTGCCGCCTTTGGATAAATACTCCTCAAGCAGCTTTTCATAACCGTCAATCGGTTCTCTTCCGTATACCATCTTCAGAACATGCTCCAAAATAAGCGGCGGCATTTCATCCGATTTCGGATTCAGATCCGGATATTGAATGAGCGCGTCCAGACGCGGATCAAATTCCAGCCCTCTGCGGCCTTCCTTCGCGAGCATATGATCAAAGGCGTCAACGAGCTGCTTGCCGGAATCCGACAGCTCGGATACACGTTTATTATAGGTAGTATCCTGCACCATCCAGAGCCAGTAGTTGAGATAGCGCATTTTGTCTGTGCCAGCCGTATCCGTTGGAACCTCGAATACCGGCTCGCCATTTGTTACCTGGTAGTCCTCGCCCTCGATGCCGAAGCTGAAGAACAGCTCTGCCTTTTCGCTAACCATCCAGTTGAAAAATTTGATTATGTCGGCTGCCTTATCCTTCGCCTTAGCGTTAATATAGAACGAACGCGTAACCGGATTGTAATGCGCATAACCTCCTTTGCCGTCAGGACCAACCGGCGATGGGATAAGGGCTACCTTCGCATCCGGTACGTTTTGAATAAGCTGAGCGCCCCAGATTGGCAGCTCATTCGCGTTCATTGACCACATACCCGCCTTGCCGCTAGTGACAATGCTCTTGAAATCGGTGCTTTCAATCGTTGCGAATTCTTTGCTGATCAGCCCCTCGTCATGCATCGTCTTGTAGACGCCAATTGCCTTCTTCATATTTTCAACATCGAAGAAGCTTGGCTTCACTTGGCCGTCCGGGAACACTTTGAACTGATTCAGATAACCGAGTACATCATAAGCGCCAAAGAACATATCCGCATATTTGAAATTCTGACGGCCTGCAAATGGCTGCTCAACGCCAAGCTCCTTGAATGCGCGAAGCACGTCTAACGTTTCCTCCACCGTAGTCGGAATTTCCTTGCCTGTCTTCTCGAGCAAATCCGTACGAATCCAAGTCGCGCGCCGCGATGGATTCGTCAGCACCTCAGGAATACCATAAATGTTGCCTGTTTTCGCATCGGTCATTCGCTCCCATGCGGACTCAGGTATGAACTTCAGCAAATCCGGGCCATACTCTTTTAGCAGATCATTCAGCGGAAGGAACACACCGTTCTCTACTGCACCCGCAAGCTCAGGACCGCTTATGCCGCCGCTGCCCTGCACCACGTCAGGGATGTCATTCGTTGCGAACATTTGAATCATTTTATCTTGATATTCATTGTGTGGAATGAGACGGATATCAAGATCTGAGTTCGTCATTTTCTCCAGCTCAAGTACGTATTTGTCTTTGTTAATGTCTGGGTTCTTCTCTACATAGGCTACGTTGAGTGTTCGCATGGAGATCGAGAACTTGACAGGCTCCGCTGCCTTCTCTTCGCCTGGCGCATTTGTCGCTGGCTTCTCGCCTGAGCTGCCTTTGGAATTGCTGCCCGCATTATTGCTGCTGCAGCCCGTAAATACCGCAAGCGTTAAAACCATGATCATCGCACGTACCAAAATCTTTTTCATAGAATCCCCTCTTTTCGTTAGATGGTACTTACTTTATTCAGTACAGCGCTTACATTTCTAGTTTAGAAGCAATGCCTGCAACCTCACAATGGACTCCGTTTAGCTGTGTTTGTCTTTTTTTTAGTATGCGCCGGTATGGTGCTGCTGCTTTATGATTTAATTGATCCGATCATCATTCCCTTGATGAAATATCGCTGCAGAAACGGATATACCATAATAATTGGAATAGTTGCCACTAGAATAACGGCCATTTGCACGCCCTGAACCGATTGCGAAGCCGCCTCAAACGCAAGATTGCCCGTATCCGTTAGATCGTCTGTAATAAGCATCTGTCTTAATTTTACCTGCAAAGGGTATTTCTTAACATCATTAATATAATACAGGGCATCCATATACTTGTTCCAGTTCGTAACGGAGTAGAAAATGCCTACCGTTGCGAGAGCCGGCTTAGACAGCGGCAGGACGATGCTCCATAAAGTACGCAGCTCGCTGCAGCCATCGATTCGTGAGGAATCAATCAGCTCATGCGGAATTTGAGCGAAAAACGAGCGCAGCACGAATAGGTTAAAGGCACTGATCGCCGTCGGCAGCATGAGCGCCCAAAGCGTATTCACTAAACCAACCTCCCGCATGAGAATAAACTGCGGAATCAGCGGTGCGCTGAAGATCATCGTCATTAGAACAAAAATTAAAATGTAAGTTCTGCCGACATATTCCTGCCTAGACAGGGGATACGCAAGCGATGCGGTCATAATCAGATTAATAAGCGTACCCATAACTGTAATGTACACCGTCACGCTGAATGCTCTCCATATGGATACATCATCAAATACATATTCATAATAACGAGTGGTGAATTCAACCGGCCAGAACATCACTTCTCCCCGATCGATCGCACCGGCGCTGCTAAGCGACTGCGCAATGACGTTCATGAATGGGAGGAACATCATTAATCCCAGCAGTGTAAGGAAGCTATAGTTAAAAATATGAAATAGTTTGCGGCTCATCGATTCGTGTCTGTTCAACTGCTGTCCCCCCTTAATACAGCGATTCGCCGGTCGCTTTTTTGCTCATAAAGTTGGCGATAGAAAGTAGAGTAAGGCCGACGACGGACTTGAACAGTCCAATCGCAGTAGCATAGCTGTATTGCATTTGTTTGAGGCCCGCCTTGTAAATATACGTGTCGAGAATTTCGCTGTTCTGGAGATTGAGCGGATTCTGGAAGACAAACACTCTCTCAAATCCGTAGTCTAGAAAATCACCGATCTTAAGGAGAAATAGAATGGTAATGACTGGAAGCAGCGCTGGAAGTGTAATTGCGAGCGTCTGCCTCCATCTGCTTGCTCCATCCATCTCCGCCGCCTCATACAAATCCGGATTGATACCGGCCAGTGCTGCAAGATAAATAATCGTTCCCCAGCCTATATCCCGCCACAAGCCCGAGCTGACTAGAATGGTGCGAATGTACGAATCCTCACCTAGAAAATAAATGGGCTCCATCCCAAACCAACCGATGATCGTGTTGACGACACCCGAGGAGGGTGATAGAACACCAACAAAGATACCGCTTACAATTACCCATGAAAGAAAATGCGGTGCATAGATGATCGTCTGTACGATCTTCTTATAAAACGCAAGCCTCACCTCGTTCAATAAGAGTGCCAGTACGATCGGCGCTGTAAATGCGAACACCATGTCATAGATACCGAGAATCAGCGTATTGCCAAGAATGCGGAGAAAATCATAATGACTGAACATCCGCTTGAAATGCGCCAGCCCTACCCATGGGCTTCCTTTGAAGCCGGTGAACAGATTGTAATTTTGGAAGGCGATCACCGTACCAAACAGTGGAACGTATTTGAACAATAGGAAAAACAGAATGCCCGGAATCGAGATAAAATAGAGCGCTTTGTATTTCCACATATACTGCATCCTAAGCATCGCTCTCACCCCATTTTCTTGCGCAAATTTGCAGGCGCATGCTCGTCAATTGGTATTTCATGAAATTCGATGCTGATGAATTCCGGCTCCCGTTCGATAATTCTAGACAGTTCACGAGTAAAAACAACGGTAATCTCTTCCTTCTGCTCGTCTGTGCGGCCCTCGTACATTTTAATCGTTATTTGCGGCATAGGCTTTGCCCTCCTATCCATGCTGATTTGAGTTATGCCTTTATCCTATAAAGAATGAATCGACCTAACAATGGAGTCTTATCGCTTTGTTTGTGTTTTTTTTAGGCAATAAACCGGCAGCTTGGCTTCTTTTTAGGTGGGCTGTTGTTCTTTGCAGGACTATCGCTGCATGTATAGAAATTCACAAAGATATGTGCCACAATAGGGGCGCAAACTATCCTGTTACTGCGGAGGGATCAGAATAAATGAGTAGGCTTAGCGAGGAAAAAAAGACCGAATTATGGATGAGGCTTGAGTGTAAAATCGAACGCATGCTAACTCAGTTGAACGACAAATCGCCGCATGCGACGGTGGAAGGCATCTATGATTCGACTCGGCTTGATTGGTGGACCTCGGGATTCTGGCCCGGCATGCTGTGGATCATGTATAGTCGTACAGGAAAGAATTGCTACCTTGAGCGTGCCTGGGACTTTGATATTAGGCTGGAGCAGAAGCTTGGGGAGGATAACAACTTTCATCATGATGTAGGGTTTCAGTTCTTGCCGACAGCCGTTATTAAATATAAGCTGACCGGCGATGCTGATGCTAGGCGGCGCGGACTGCACGCTGCTAATCTGCTTGCGGGGCGATTCAACCTTGCAGGCCAGTTCATTCGGGCTTGGAACCCGGTAAAGGACAAAACCGTTTGGAACGCTGGCAACACCGGCTGGGCGATTATAGATTCTGCTATGAACCTAGCCTTGCTGCTATGGGCAGCCGAGGAATTAGATGACCCTCGCTTCCGTCATATTGCCCAGGCGCATGCGGATACCATTTTGGAACACTTTATCCGTCCAGACGGTTCAGTCCGCCACATTTGCAGCTTTGATCCCGAGAGCGGAGCGTTTCTCGCTAGCATCGGCGGTCAAGGCTTCGGTCCCGATTCGGCCTGGAGCCGCGGCGCTGCATGGGCACTGCATGGCCTTGCCGTTGTATACCGCTATACACGAGTGCCCCGCTATCTAGATGCAGCCAAGCAGATAGCCCATTTCTTCCTAGCAGCTACCGAAAATGACGCTGTACCGGTTTGGGACTTCCGCGCAATCCCAGCTGAATCGAGTCGGATTACGGATGCAGATTCCACTTTGGAATCAGGTACCGATAATAGAGTCTTCAACCCTCTGTCTGCGCACAAAGTCGGCAGAGATGCTGTAGCTAAGGTGCCGCGCGACACCTCGGCAGCCGCATGCGCGGCATCTGGACTGCTGGAGCTTGCTGTGCTGGTGCCGTTCGCAGAACAAGATCTATATTATCGTCAAGCAGAACGCATCCTGATGTCGCTCTCTGAGCGATACGCCTCATGGGATGAGCCCAGCTACGAAGGAATACTCCGCGAAGCGACCGGCAACTTGCCAGCAGGCTCCAATATCAACGTATCGCTCATCTATGGCGACTACTTTTTCTTGGAAGCGGCAGCCAAGCTCACCAGCTGGGATTACCGTATTTTTTAGCTTCACTGCCTGAGCAGATTATACTTAGGGCTAATGAACCTACTCATTCATTTCTATATGAGTGGGTTCATTAGCTTTCGCTCAATCCACCTCATAAGCACATATAGGTGCTTATCGCACAAGAAAGTTAGCTCTTTTCCTGCTATAAGCACCTATGTGGGCTTATCGCGCCCAGATGGCCGTATCCCACCACTAAATCCACCTCATAAGCACGCATAGGTGCTTATCACTCGAGAAAGTAAGCTGTTTTGCTGTCATAAGCACCTATGTGGGCTTATCACGCCCGAATGACCGTAACCTGCCACTACTTGGAACCAAAAAAAGGATGCCCTAGCCAAATTCATGGCTTATGGAACACCCTAATCTCGTATTAGCGCTTAATTCTAGGTCAATTTCACAAGGCTGTAGTTCTTCTTGCCTTTGCGAATAATTATAAACCGTCCGCCGATAGCATGGTCAGCAGTTACACTCAGCTCTAGATCGCTAACTCGCTCGCCATTCATCGAGATCGCGCCATTCGTAATATCTTCGCGCGCTTGGCGCTTGGAAGGCTCAATGCCAAGCTCTACTAGCCAATCAACGATGTTTTTCGGTTCTTTGTCAGCTGTATAGGTTGGCATTTCCTTAAAGCCTTGCTCAATTTCATCAGCTGTGAGCGAGCGGATATCCCCGCTGAACAATGCTGCCGTAATTCGCTTCGCCTGCTCCAGCATTTCTTCACCATGAACAAATTTCGTCATTTCTTCCGCCAACGCGATTTGCGCAGCACGTTTATGAGGCTCGCTTTTCACCTTCTCATCCAGTGCTTCAATGGCCTCTTTATTGAGGAAGGTGAAGAACTTCAAGTACTTCACAACGTCACGATCATCCGTATTCGCCCAGAACTGATAGAATTCGAACGGAGTCGTTTGATTCGGATCAAGCCATACTGCACCGCCTGCTGTTTTGCCAAATTTCGTACCGTCTGCTTTCAGCATAAGTGGAATCGTAAGACCAAAAGCTACTGCTTCCGAGCCTTCTTTTTTGCGAATGAGATCAAGACCGCTCGTAATATTGCCCCACTGATCAGATCCACCGATTTGAAGCTGAACATCCTCATGCTGGTAAAGATGCAGGTAGTCAAGCGACTGCAGTATTTGGTAAGCGAATTCGGTGAACGAAATGCCGCTGTCGAGCCTACTCGATACGACATCTTTGGCTAGCATCGTATTGATGCTAAAGTTTTTGCCGTAATCGCGTAGGAAATCGATGACATTAATTTTATGTGTCCAGTCATAGTTATTGACCATGCGAACCTGATTGTCGCCTTCGGTTACAAACAGCTTCTTCAACTGCGCTGTCAAGGCATCAACATTCGCTTGCACCTGCTCCATCGTTTGCAGCGAACGCTCGGTCTGACGACCGCTTGGATCACCAATCGTGCCCGTTGCACCACCAATCAGAATGACTGGCCGATGTCCAGCTAATTGAAACCGCTTCAGCATCATGAACGGAATCAAATGACCGATATGCATGCTGTCGCCCGTCGGATCAACGCCGCAATAGAGCGAAACCGCCTTCTTATTCGTTAATTCGCGCAAGCCCTCCGCATCCGTCTGCTGGTTAATGGCATCGCGCCACTCGAGTTCGTCAATAATGTTCAAAGCGATACAGCTCCTTTGTAAAAAGTAATTTTCCTAAGATTTCACGTTGAAATGACATAAGCGCGGGCTCCGCAACGGTAAAATTCCAAATAAAAAATCGCCCCCTTGTCTATTGTAGACATAGGGACGATTGAATAAACCGTGTTACCACCCAAATTGCATCAACAGCCTATAAAGCACTGTTCATACCACTTTCAGCGAAATATCGATCGCTAGCACCGCTTGGCATTACCCAAGATACTCCAGAGTGTAATTCGCAGTCCTTGTGTGTATCAGGTTCCATCAACCCCTGACTTTCTATAACATGGACAAAGCTGCTACTGGGCTCTTTCAACGTATATTTTCTATAAGATTATTGTCAGTATAGCTGAACTGCAAAATCATTGTCAATAAGGCAGACACATATGGAATCTCTCACCTAACATTAATGCAATGATTAGTGATGAATAAAGTCTGATTTTTTGCTACTTGCATCAATAATTCAATACTATACTAAATCATATCTTTGGCAGTCATACCGCTTACGACGAATTGTTGCCTCCACGTGATTCAAAGCTTTGTGTAAGCGTTAACTTTTGGGCTGCCAATGGTAATAATGAATGGAGGGATTCGTTTATGTTGGCAAGTGTATCACGCAAGACAATCAGCATGCTTCTAGTGTTGGCTTTAGTAGTTACCGTCTTATTCATTCCGACCTCAACTGTACAGGCAGCAACCGTGGGAGTGACAGACAATGGCTCCACAATTGTGGTTAATACAGGGGCCGGATTGGAGTACACGATTAACAAGTCAAATGGCGATATGATTTCATGCAAATTAAATGGAGTTCAACTATGCGGATCAAGTAAAGCATCACATATCGGATCAGGTTTAGGCTCGGCAACTGTAACATGGAGCAAATCTCCCTCAGGCTCCACCGTACTCATTACCGCGGCAACTTCAACGCTAACTCACTACTATTCCTCTCGTGGCGGAGAAAACATTATCTATATGGCAACGTATGTGACTGCCGAGCCATCTGTAGGCGAGCTGCGTTATATTTTTCGCGGCAATGGCAGCGTGCTTACGAGCGTTCCTGCCAACTCCAATATCCGCAATAATGTAGGCGCAGTTGAAAGCTCCGATGTGTTTGGCTACTCCAATGGCTACACAACTTCAAAATATTATGGCAATGATCAAGCAAAGAATTTAACCATTCGCGGGGTTACTGGCTCAGGCGTGGGCGTATTTATGGCTTATGGCAATCGTGAAAAAAGCTCTGGCGGACCTTTCTTCCGCGACATTCAGTTTCAAAGCGGAACTGATACCGAAGTTTACAATTATATGAACTCAGGTCACGCTCAAACAGAGAGCTGGAGAATGGGGCTGCACGGGCCTTATGCTTTAGTGTTTACCAACGGCTCAACACCTAGTGTGCCTGACTTTAGCTGGATGTCTGGCTTAGGTTTGACTGGATGGGTGTCAACTCGCGGCAATATTGTGCTCAATGGCTTGTTTGGCATGGACAGCAGCTATACTTACACCGTTGGCTTCGCCAACAGCAACGCACAATATTGGACGACAGCAAGCTCAAGCGGAGCAGCCTTAAAATACGGCTTGATTCCAGGCAGTTATACGATGACGGTCTATAAAGGCGAGCTGGCTGTTTATACAGAATCAGTAACCGTGAACGGCGGAGCAACCACGACACTAAACTCACGTACGATTAACAGCGATCCAAGCGCAGCTTCGGCAATATGGAGAATCGGAAATTGGGACGGTACTCCAAATGACCTGCTGAATGGGCAGACGATTACGATTCGCCATCCGTCCGATAGCCGCAATCCTAGCTGGGGGCCAGTATCTTACGCAATTGGCAGCGCCACTAATAAATTCCCTGCCATTCAGTTCCGTGGGCAAAATTCTCCTACCACGATTACATTTAATCTTAATTCAACACAAGCAGCCGCTTCGCATACTCTAAGAATTGGCATTACAACAGCTTATAATGGTGGTCGACCGAGTGTGACAATAAACGGAAACAGCATGAGCAATCCTAGCGCGTCCTCCCAGCCTAATAGCCGCAGCTTTACGATCGGAACTTATCGTGGCAACAATAATACGTTCTCATGGACAATTCCTGCTTCTTATCTAAATAATGGTACCAATACGATCACGATTTCGCCGATTAGCGGGAGCAGTGATCTTGGTCCGTGGTTAAGCGCAGGCTGGGTTTATGATAGCTTAGATTTGCTAAATTAATAGCACTCGGCGCCGGCACCCTTCTGTAAGTAATTTCATCTGCCATGTTGTGTGAAAAAAAAACCAGCCCAACATAATGTTGGGCTGGCACTTGTCGCTTGGGATACTTCACAATGTTTTTTTCACCGCGGACGGGGTATTCAACATCTACATTATTCAATCAAAGTTAATTTCTTTTTCCACGTTAACTCTGTGCCCTGCTCATTCTTGAATAGAAACACAATTTCGCCTTCCTCGCCTTTCATCGTATCCGAATAGATAAAGCCGGAGAATTGTCCGTTCCCGCTAATATAAAATCCATCTTCACCGTTTGCTCCGTGCTGGATAGCCTCTTGAATCGAGTTTACAATCAGGTTTTCCTCGGAAATCCACTGCATTTCGGATAATGAGAACCCTTCTGGCACCTGATTTACAACAAAATCAAAGCTATTGCCCTCGATCGGCTTCGGAGTCTGATCAATAATAATTAAAATTTCCTGATCTCCGTTAATCGAATCTGGATTATCTGCTGCATTATTCCCTTGATTGGTCTCCGTTGGCTCCGTATTTGTAGTCTCCGTAGGTACAGAATTTGCTTTCGACCCACACGCACTGACTAGAATCAACACGAATATAACTGAAATCACATAAATGAGCTGCTTATTTTTCATTTATTTCTCCCCTGCTTTCCTTCAAAGTAAAATAAAATGTAACGCCTTGACTCGTATTCGCTGCACCAAACTCACTTTCATGGAGCTCCAAAATATGCTTGACGATCGCAAGCCCCAATCCAGTTCCTCCCGATTTACGATCCCGGGAACGCTCTGCCCGGTAGAAATGATCCCATATCCGGCTCAAATCCTCATCAGCTATCGGCGGTCCAGCGTTTTCAATCGCGACAGCTATCTTTCTGGTAGCTGTACGCTGAATATCCATTGTAATAACACTGTTCTCTACGGCATGCCGTATGGCATTACTCATTAAATTCAAAATAACCTGCTCTATCCGTTTAGGATCTGCCTCTACGATCATTTCTTCCGCTGTATGGTTACTTAACCTGAATTGGAGATGCTTAATCTCTAGCTGCTGAGAAAATGAATCAGCCACCTTTTGAATGAGGCTTTCCATGGTTATGTTTCTCGGACGCAGCTGAATAACCTTCAATTCGTATTTGGATAGCTCCAGCATATCCATAATGAGCTCATTCATCCGATCCGTTTCATTCACAATAAAACTCAAATAACGATCTCTTTTATCGCCAGCCACCTCGTCCTGCAGTCCTTCCGCGAAACCTTTAACAATGCCTAATGGAGTTTTTAATTCATGAGAAATGTTGGCGATCAGTTCTTTGCGAAGCTGCTCTGTTCGCTGCTTTTCATTCATATCCTCCTGCAGCTGCACATTCGCATCAGTAAGCTGCTTTAAGGCTAAATCCAAATTATGCGATAGTGCTATCAGATTTCGTGATAGCTCCCCGAATTCATCCTTGGAGTGGATTTCAGGCTGCACGGTAAAGTCCAGCTTGGCAAGTCGTGCTGCTGAACGGCTCAGCAGCACTAAAGGGCGCGAGACAATTCTGGAATAGATCAAGGATACAAGGATCACAAGCATAACAATTACTGGCGCCATATAAACAAAATATTTCTTGAGAATTTCGACAGCTTCCCCTACAGGCTGCAGAGAAGCCATAACGATTACATAACGTTCTCTATTCTTACCCTCGTCTAGTGATCGAATGAGAACGACATAATTGACTCCGCTCCACTCATCTCTCCATTCCATTTGAACCGCCGTACCGTTTTGCAAGAGAGTCTGATATTGCTCTGCTTCCGGTATCCAGTCTCGGAGTGCATCATCGATAAGGGCATCCTGATATAAAGGATTATACGATCGCTGCTCAGGCAGCATGACATCTATAATCGTACCTTTCACTCGAACCAAACCTTTTGCTAGCTCTGAGCTATTCTGTTGAATGACCACAGGCTGCATGATCGTATCATTTTCATCCATGAAAATGCCATCCACCACAACCATATCTCCGATTTGAATCCCTTTTGGGATGTCATCCATCGTCATTCCATCCACTGGAATACGAATTGTAATCGTCTTATTGTCGGCTTGGAGCTTCAGAAAATAAGGATTTATCGTGATTCTTTCGAACCGACTATTTAGGATAGAGGTGCTTATATCATTTTCATTCATAAACGCACCGAGCAGTCGCGGAACCTGTTGTTCACCCGCTTCTGCTCGCTTGAGTTGATCCGCAAATTGATTCAAATTCTGTTCTAAGTCATTGATTTTGGTCATCCGATAAAATCGTTCGAAAAACATTCCTTCTGCAATGATCACCAAAGAAAAAACTATCATAATAAGAACAGACGTAACAACGAACAGTTTAAAAACTACACCATGTCTCTTCATGACAGCATCTCAAATTTATAGCCTGAACGAATGACCGTGCTTATCGCTCGGCCTTCATCACCAAGCTTTGCTCTTAGTTTTTTGATATGAGTGTCCACGGTACGCAAATCCCCCAAATAATCGTAGCCCCATACCGAATCCAAAATATAATCACGAGGCAGCACCTTACCGTAGTGCTTGATGAGAAATAGGAGCAAATCATACTCCTTCGGTGACAGATTAATTATTTTTCCAGCTGCGGATACCGTATGTGCCCTTCTATTCACCAACAAATCTCCATAGCTAAGCAAATCACCTTCCTGTCCAACCGTTCCTTCCGTTCTTTTCATTAATGCGGTAGCCCGGGCGACCAATACTCTAGGGCTAAAAGGCTTTGTTACATATTCATCCGCACCAAGCTCAAACCCCAGTATGTGATCATCGTCCTCTGTTCTTGCGGTAATGATGATGATCGGGATGTCCGACTTCTCACGAATAGCTTTGCATACCGACCATCCATCCATTTCAGGCATCATAATGTCTAGAACAATCAAGTCAATTGAGGTCTGCTCGAAAAGCTCAAGCGCTAGTTTGCCGTTATCCGCCTCATATACTTCCCATTGTTCCTTTTTGAAATAATCCGTTATAAATTCACGCATGAGCACATCATCTTCAACCAACAATATACTTCGTTTCAACGACGCACACTCCATATCTACCCGCCATCTGGCATTTCAACATATAAGCTTGGGCACGAATTCTATTCTCATTATATATTCATGTTAGCACAAACCTATAGTATTCATACCGCAAGCCTCCTGCAAAATGAACCCTCCCATAGCTCACCTGCCTTCAAAACTGAGTATAAAGGAGTCCTGTGTACTTTGTGTGTACTTGGATTAAGGTTTAGATTGTTACAGTTAACAACAACACAAAAAAGACGACAAAATTTGTCGTCTCTGTTTACTAACTAAATAATGATAGAACCCTTTTCCATATATCTTACTTTGAAAAGAGCTTTAATTTGTCCGGATTCCTGATGAAGTAAATATTGCGCATAAGATCGTCTTCCACATGGAACAAAACGACCGTATCGACGCCCTGATCGGAATTAATAATGAGTCCAACTTGACCATTGATTTCGCTAACCTTAAATTGTAAGAATCCGCCTTGCTGAGCACTTTTGCGTATCACCCCAAGAAGGAAACGGGAAACAGCATTTGGACTTACAATCGGATTAACCGCAGACAGCACTTTCCCTCCGCCATCGGAGATCAACACAACATCCTTGCCTAACATGGAAATCACCTGATCTATGTCATCCCGTCCAAGCATAGATAGAAAGCGATTCACCCATGCTGCGTTTCCTGCCTCAAGGCTAGCGGCCTCTACTTGATGGAGATTCCCTAATTTACCTCTCGCACGACTATACAGCTTTCTGCTGTTGGACTCGCTCTTATCGATGACCGCCGCTATGTCTGCATATCCGAATCCAAACGCTTCACGCAGTACAAATACGGCCCTTTCTGCAGCAGACAACTGTTCGAGAAGGACCAGCATGCCGTAAGACAACAATTCGTTGCGGGCAATTGCTTCAAAAGTCTCGTCGTTTGATGTAGGTACCGGCTCGGGTAGCCACTGTCCAAAATATTTTTCTTTTCGTTTACTCGCTGATTTGTGTAAATCGCGGCATCGATTCGTCACCATCTTGTACAAATAGGCTTGAGGGGCTTCAACCAGACCTTGCGGCTTTGTATCATAGACCTTTAAAAAAACGTCCTGCACAATATCCTCGGCATCAGAGAACGAACCGATTAGCTGGTATGCAAGTGAAAGCAGCAATCTTTTATATCGCGTATACAATTGCTCCATTTCCGTCGCTCCCTTTCTTTAGCATTCGAATATTTTATTTAATTGAGCTGCCCAAATTCCATGTTAGCTGTTTGATTCGATATCCCATCTTGCCTGTAATTATAAAATCAATACCCCATTTGTGCACCCAAGTTAATCCATTCTTAGGGCCTATACCAATACTGAAGCTATCCATATAGCTGGTATGCGCAGGCGCTGACTGTCCTTCAAGATCGGCTGCAACTACTTTGCCGAGCCTAGCAGCTTGCGGAATGGCTTCCTTGCAGGTCATCCCGTCTGATCTGCCCGAATCCGGATTGATAACACTCGCACAGTCTCCTATGCTATAAATACCACTGGTGCCTTTTACCCGGTAGCTTTCATCAATAATGACAAACCCCGCCGCTGTTACAGGCAAACCCCACTGTTTTACTATTGGATTTGGCATAAGCCCTAATGTCCAAACACACAAGCCCACCGGCAGCTTTACTCCGCCTGACAAGCTTAGGCTCCCCGCCTCCTCTCGAAGCACGCGGCTGCCATGAACAACTTCTACTCCATTATCTGAAAGGATATGTTCTAATTTCATAGCAACCTTGCCCGGACCATCCAAAAATAATCTTTCATGCGCATTATAGAGACTGATGTGTACTTGATTTGGGTCCAGTCCTAACTGCTGGGCATCCGTCCGGACATGATACGCTAATTCAGCGGCCGTTTCAATGCCGCTTATTCCTGCTCCCGCCACAGCAATCGTCATTAAACGCTCGCGTTCGAGCGGATTAGCTTCTTCCACAGCTTGTCGTAAATTTGCCTGCCATGCCTTCCTAATGTTTATCGCATCATTCAGAGTAGCAAGCGGCAGTCCGCCTTGCGATTCTTCTGGTCGACGAATAATGCTGCCAGCAGCCACTACAAGTATATCGTAACGCAGCTCTTGCACGACGTCATTAATGCTTCGCAGCAGCAGCTTATTTTCTGCTTTTATAATTTCCGTGACTGTCGCCTGAACAAGCTCGACACCTTCAGGAAACAATTGGGTAAGCGGAATACAAATATCTTCATCCGTTACTGCTGGCTTGAATAGGATGACCTTACGCAAGTGATACTTATTTTTATCGATGAGTACAAATTTGATGGACTGCTTTTTATTACCGTTATTCAAGTTTTTGCGGATTTCATTCATCGCATGAATACCCGCATATCCCGCGCCAATAACAATACAGGTCAATGTTTTCATTCATTTCACTCCCTAATTCGCTTTTGTGCCTGTATAACGATTTAGGAGAGTGTGATGTGACAATCTATGATGTATTATTTTGGCGGCGCTTTGACTAGCAATCTACGTTTCGGACCCTACGCCAGTAGATCATTCTTTAGGGTCACACAAGTCTCCGCTAGATGAAGGAGAAGCGCCTACACTGCACTAAATACAATGAAAACCTTACATGAGAGCTGTTTCAGACGGCTACATTGTACTATTGCACTAGAATGAGCGCCAAACCAACAAATATCGCCCTAGAATAGGCATTCTATTGCACAAACTACAGTGTACGTGCCCTAGCAAGGCGAGTAACGTCGATTACGTTGTACAAACTGCAGCGTAGCCTCTTCCTATAGCGCTGAACCCATCGAGCAATCTAAGAACCGGAGAAAGAAAACTAAAATAACCCAACGAGATAAGTTGAACTAGATATTTATGTATTGGGCGCTGCGCGAGTAGATCATTCTTAGGTGTCGCGAGAACAGCCAGATTCTTTGATTTCCTTAGACAATTAAAGACAATAATAAGGGCTGAAATATCTTCTTCTTTCCCAAAAAAAGATAACCAAGAACAAAATGAAAAAAAAGCGGCTTCTCAGCCGCTTCTTCAGAAATAACGCATATGCTTTGTCTCACCATTTATTAATGGCAGCCCAGAGGTTTCGGGCAAGCTCGGCAGTATTCCGGGGACATCTCATAATAAAAGCAGCAGGTTTGGCGAACATAGGCTGACGGTTTATCGGTATGCTCCGAATACTGTCCCTTTATAAACGTAGTAAGGGGATTTCGACGTTCTCCGAACATGTATGCTGGTGCATCCTCTGTAATAAACTTGAAATCATCATGCAGCCGCATTAAGACTGAAGGGTCCTCTTCTTCTTGCAATCCATCTTCATACAGCGGGATGATCCGGACAAGTGCATTCTCCCACAAGACAGCTCTAGGAACACGGCCAACCACTGATAAAATGTGGAATACTTGAGAAAGATGATTCTCAAAAAGTTGGCGCACCACATGATCGCGCCACTCTCGCCGCTTCCCGTTTTCCGGTACCGTAACAGTCAGCCCATCTAAGCTCAGATTGGGAAACTTGGATTTGCTCACATTGTCTTCGCTATCGTCAGGTGAAACCAATCGACAGTTATCCAGCGTCAACCCCAATCCCTTGTCAAATACCGTCATCGCATACAAGACAGGGGCAACAGCAAGAAAGGCATAACGCTTCGCAAGCATGGATGCTGTTACTCTTCTCGAAGGCGACCCAATTTCTGTCGCTAGCTGATCCAAGTAAGACTCACATTTCTCCTTATTCAGTAAATCTCTAGAAACTATAAAGCTATCAGCGGGCGAATCATCGTAATGGGGAGCTAGGTTATATCTGCTCCCTAAGTTATCCCACTCGGATTTTGAAAGAGTAACGGTCATGTTATTGCGTACCCAGGAAAACTTCTGCAACTCTGTCTACAATCATATTGATGGCAATCGGTCCATAATAGGCAATCCAAATATTCGAATCCACATCGTAGATTTGCTTGTTCTTCACGGCATCGACATTTTTCCAAGTTTCCGTCTGCTGAAATTCCTCAACGATTGCCTTAAACATATCGTCTTTTACGAGGAAGTAATGATCCGCCCCTACATCTGGCAAAGCTTCTAATGGAACTTGATACGCTGTATCTTTCTCATTCATTACCTGCTGCGGAATAGACAAGCCTAGATCATTGTAAAGAATCGCTGCTGTGCGGTGGCTCGCTGTATGAATTCGTATACCTTCATCCCGCGGTCGTATTAATGCAACCGTCTGATCCCCAAGTTTAGCCTTTAATTCCGCCTTCAGCTTCGTTGTTTTCTCATTATAGGCTTCCAAAACGACATTTACTTCTTCTGACTTTCCTACAATCTTGCCGAAAGTAACTAGCGTATCCCGCCAATCTTCATTAAAGTCCAACATGATGGTTGGAGCAATTTTAGTTAAACTTTCATATACCTTCTCTTGAAACTCCGTACAAATGATTAAGTCTGGTTCCATAGCAGCAATAGCTTCCAAGTTGGGTTCATCCCTCGTTCCCAACAATTTTACGTCTGTAAGCTTATCCATTAAATATTCTGGAAAATCCGACTTATCTGCCGCTGCTTTCACGCTGCCTGCTGGCTGTTCATTTAAAGTAACCAATTGATCGACAAATTTGGTATCGAGCACCCCAATCTTCACTGGTCGCTGCTCCAGCGTTAGTTCTCCCTTCATATGTTTAATAACGACTGGATACACTTGCTGTGAAACCTGCGATGCATTCGTATTTGAAGATACTGCTGCTGTCGGACTCGCTCCTCCCGTATTGTTTCCAGCACTGTTGCCCGTCGCACACGCACTCAGCAACAAAATCATACTCAACATTAAACTAACCGCCAAAACTGATCTCTTACTCCTGTTCATTCCGATAACTCCCCTGTCGATATATTGATAATGATTATCACAATCATTATTATAGGAGAGAACGTTATCCGAGCCAATGGAATAACGCGACATATAGGATGAACTTATGCGACGGTTTTGCCTGAAATAAAGGGGTGAGACACCGCAATGCTTCTTAAATGCCCGGCTGAAATAATAGCTGTCACCATAGCCTACCGATTCCGCAATTAATTTAAGCGGTTCATTCGTGTTCAATAGCAAAGCCTGTGCTTGTTTCATACGGATTTGTATTAAGTATTCCATTGGCCCTAAACCAAGCTTGGCCTTAAATAATCGCTGCAGCTGTCTCTCACTGCAATGGAGTGCATCAGCCAGATCATGAAGACTAATAGGATCAGCATAACGATCCTCCATAAAGCGGATCGTTTGACTTACGTAATCAGGCTGAGTCGTCGTTCCTTCTTGTGCATGAAGCTGCTGTAGGAGGTCATACACCATCTGGTGGAATAAGGCTCTTACATGAAATCTCTCCAATGGGGCACCCATTATCCAATAAGAATGCATCTTTTCTATTCTGGATAGGAGACCAAGCGGATATTCAGGAACGAAGCCATATTGCATTTGGAACGGGTTATTGTTCCTATACACATGCAACAGCTCTTGGCGGCAAGGCAGGGCAAGAACTGCTTTATAAAAAATGAAATAATAATCAAAGTTTTCAACAACTTGGACAATGTCTATCGTCGCACCTTTGCCAGCATGGCATACGTAACAGCGATCTACGATGTGCTCGACTCCGTCGATACGTATCTTTGCATCTCCAGTAACCGCTAACAAGAAAGCACTCGCTGGTAAACGAAAGCCTTGCATAGTCTCTCTCGATCGTAAAATAGACCGACGAACATCAAGCACCCTAATAGCCGCATGATTCCATAACGGTAATTGTTCCAGTAGCGTCATTATGTTCCCCTTCCAAGTCTATTTACATCATCCAACTCTCTAATTATAATAATAATCATTCTCATTATCAAAATGTTTTTGTTTCGACGCTGATTTACATCTTTCCGATTCTATTCTATAAATAATAAACAGGCGCCTATTCTCCCAACTCAGGAGAATAGGCGCCTGTTTTAGCTCTAGCTCTTACGAAGAGCCCCCGTCATCGTTAATACTTCATCCACAATCACTTGTCTCCCCAGCGGATTCCAGCTCATCCGAAGCCAATGAGGAACATGCATCACTTGATTTCTTTTCACAGCCTCCATGTCATTCCATGCATCGGTTTTGACCATACGCTCAAATATTTGATCGCTGCCTGCACGAGGGTTCTTCTTAAGCACGAACAAATAATCTGCTTCCAAGGGCGGCAGCCATTCCGGCTGAAGCTCCAGCATTTTGATATGCTGCGGTACATTTCCTCCAGGCTTTAAACCAAGCTCTCGGAATAGCAGCTCGTTGAGCGGATGATCGACTGTTCCTTGAATTCTAATACCAAGGTGATTGATTTGCATGACGCTCACCATCTTATTATCCATGCAATGGCGCAGCTTGTGCCTAGCGGCCTTTACTTGATAGTCCAACTGCTGGATTGCCTGCTCCGCTTCCTTCTGCCGTCCCAGCATTTCAGCTAATTTCCGGTAATTCATCAACCAATCCCGATCCTGCGCCAGCATCACCGTCGGAGCTATTTCGTTAAATTTAGCTTGAAAGTTCTGATGGTACTTGTCTCCGATAATCAAGTCCGGCTTGGCGCTGATCAACTCTTTCCATTGGCTCGCAAGAATATGCTCGTACTCCGCATCGCCCATTCCTGGATATCGGCAGCAATTGACAGCCGCCACAGCCTGAATGCCAAATGACGAAAGGCTGTCCTGAAACCGCAAGCAGGAAGCGACCGCTACCTTCATTCGGTTTCGCTTCATATAAAAGGTTGGAGAAACGCCCACCATACGATGAAAGATTCGGCTAAAATAAAATTCATCGTCATAGCCAACAGCTGTCGAAACCTCTTTAATACGGCAATCCTGCTGCGAGAGCAGCTCTTTAGCGCTTTCCATTCGCAGCCTGGTCAAATATTCAATCGGGGGTTCGCCCATTATTTTCTTAAAGGATCTTGAAAATGAACTGGCCGTAAGCTTGGCCATGGATGATAATGTGCTCATATCAAGCTTGCCGTGAAAATGTGTTTTCATATAGGTAATCGTTTGTTCAAGGCCGTGAGAAGGAGCTTCTTGAGTCGCCAAGGGAAAGGAGTCATGCGTAATCGTATAGAGTAATTCTTGAAATTTTAATTGTACTTTATCGAGATCGTAATCTTTGCGGCTGCTTTCCTCAATCTGCTGGATCCGCTGCAAAATGTGCTGGGGCTTAGAATTGAGCTCGACATGGCCAATCTGCAAGACTGGCTTGGAAGTGCTGCGCAATTGAATGCTGTCCCTATGGGATGTGAAGTTTCGACCTGTATAATGCTGAAAGGACAGCATGTATATCTCCAAGCTTTCAGATAGCAGCGTCACGTCCACGCTCGTTTCAGGGGTCAAATAAAACAATTGTAAAGGCTTAAAATCAATATCTGCATCACCCATACGCAGCTTGCCATGTCCGTCCACAATAAAGCACAGAATATGGGTAGAAGAAGAACGAACAAACGGGACCTGATCTCTAGCATAGCTGCGTTTATCAATATCGTTAAGTATAAAAACTGAATAGTTGGATAAGGATTTTGCGTTCATATGACTCTCCCTTCCGTAAATCCCATTGTTTTAATGACAACCATTCTCACAATCATCTATCGAACATGCCGCCTTGTGAAGAGCAAATAAATGAAAAATGGCGCGCCGATCGCCGAAGTAAATACACCTACGGGAATATCAAGCGGCAGCAAAATCGTTCTTCCAACGAGGTCTGCCAGCATAACGATAATTCCACCCAATAAAGCGGATGCCGGAAGCACGTTCCTGAAATTCGAGCCTACCAGCTTGCGGGCCATATGGGGCGCAACTAAACCGATAAATCCTACTCCTCCTGCAACGGAAACGGCTGATCCCGCCAGAGCGACGCTGATTCCCAGCAGGATTACGCGATTGCGTTGAACATGGCTACCTGCCCCGATTGCGATATCATCGCCAAGCTGCCCGATATCGATGTGACGGGAAAACCCGTAAGCAAGCGGCAGTAATATGATCGTCCACGGAAGAATGGACAGCACATTTTCCCAGTTCGCTCCATAAACAGAGCCTGTTAGCCAAAGATAGGCTTGGCCGGGATCATTTTTGGGGCTGAAGATAATCATCATCGTGGTCATCGCAGACATGAGCGATGCCATGCCGATCCCGACGAGAATGAGCCTAAATGGGGAGATCCCCTTTTTCCAAGCCAATACATACAAAATAACGGACACCAGAATCGCACCGATCATCGCCGCCGCAGGCAGCCACCGTATGCTTAATGAATCCGAGAAATACGTAAGGAAAATGACTGCTGCAACGGATGCGCCTCCAGTAACGCCTAATATATCCGGCGAAGCCATTGGATTGCGGATCACACCTTGAAGGACAGCTCCGGCAGCTGCCAGCGATGCTCCCGCGAGCAAGGCTACCACAATACGTGGAAGCCGCAAATGTCTAATGACCATCGTATGATCCGCTTCCCCTATTCCTAACGCACCGCGTATTACTTCCATTGGCGTAAGGACCATCTCTCCCAAGGATGTGCTAAAGATGACAGCCAGCAAGCCGAAGAGCAGTATCGCAATTATAATGGCAGCAGGTCTTGTCATTTGGCCAGTCTCCTTCGAGCGATGTACATAAAGAATGGAACACCGATAATAGCTGTCATGACTCCGACTGGAATCTCTTCAGGTATCCTAATAAATCTAGCAACAAGATCAGCTAGAATGAGTAGAATGGCTCCTAGCAAAATACAGTAAGGCAGCACCCAACGATTATCGATACCAACAAAAAATCTGGATATATGGGGAATAACGATTCCAATAAAGCCAATAGGTCCCGCAACAGAAACCGAAGCGCCCGCCAATATGATGACGATTATTCCCGCCAAGACCCGAATTACGGCAATCCGCTGACCAAGGCCTTTGGCCGTGTCCTCACCCATCAGTAACACATTCATATCTCTGCCAAGCAGCATGGCAGCTACCCAGCTAAGAAGAACATACGGAAACACAGTAATCAGCATATCCGGAGAACGGCCAGCAATGGACCCTGTTAACCAGAACAATACACTGTTCAGACCTTCCTTGTTAAGAACGAGCAGTCCTTGTGTAAAAGATGAGAATAATGCCGCCATGGCTGATCCAGCCAAAATAACTTTCAAAGGCGTCATGCCGTCCCTTCCGATTGTGGCTAATGCGTACACCGTAACCGCAGCTGTCATTGCCCCAAGAAAGGCAATCCACATCAGTGTTTGCATGTTAGATACGGAGAATACAGTCGCAGCTGTGACGACAAACAAGGTCGCTCCAGCATTGACACCAAGCACACTTGGAGAAGCCAATGGATTACGAGTCAGAATCTGCATAATCGCCCCGGCAACAGCCAAGCTTGCTCCGATCACCGCTGCGATTAAAGCACGTGGCACACGAGTCGTCCTTATGATCACTTGATCGCTCACGGTGGGGTCATACTGAGCAATCGCTTGCCAAGCTGTATGCCAGCCGAAGTTCGTAGCGCCAAGCATGATGCTTGCAGCCAGACTGCCGAGCAACACAATGACACAAATAGCAGCACCAACCGCTCTAGCGTAGGCTGAATTCATTACGTTCATGTCAGAATCTCTCCATCATCGGGCCGATTTAGGCCAATAATTTGTTATAAACGAGCCCATTCCCAGCCCTAGTCACAGCACAAAAGAATGAGCAGATGCCCATTCTTCCTTGTACTTAAATCTATTGGCCATCTTATTGCCTGCCATTCTATTGCTTCTATTAGGACTATTGAAGCTCAAAATATTCGTATAAGTCATCAAGCAGAGCATTGGCAGCAATGCTTCCCGCACCAAGGTTCCAATCAATAACGTTAACCATGTAATAGTGGTTGTTCTTTACGCCCGCAAGCGTACTCCAAAGCGGATGCGAGGTCCAGTCGGTTTGATTTTTGAGCGAGTTCGTCCCGTCATCCTTTTGCGGAGTAATATCAAAGATATAATCGCCATCAAGCTGCATAATTTGCTCTTTGGAAGCTAAGTTAATCGTTGATTTGTCTCCCTGCTGCGCGGCTGGTCTAGCCAAACCAAGTTCATTAAATATGGAGCCGGCAAACCCGGTCACATAGATTCGTGCGGTGCCATCCTTTTCGAAGCGAATCATAGAAACTTCCGTGCTTGTTAGCCGATCTCCCATTTTCTGCTTAAAATCGGCAACCCGCTCATCCCAAGCTTTCATAATGTCAGCGCCTTGGTCATCCTTGTACAACGATTGGGCAGCCAACGTCATGTTATCCTTCCAATTGAAGGCTTCCTCTACCATAATCGTTGGAGCAATTTCCGAAAGCTGCGGATATATTTTCTCATGACGTCCTTTTGCTCCGATAATAAGGTCAGGCTTCAAGGAAACGATCGCCTCGATATTCGGCTGCGATTCCTCGCCAAGGCTGGTAACATCGGTCATCTTGTCCCGCAAGTAGACAAACCACGGCTTCTCATCCCATGACTCGATGGCTCCTACAGGCTTAACACCCAGTGCAGCCGAGATGTCGACCATACCGTTAAACAGAATAACAACACGCTCGGGTGCTTTCTCCAACGTTGTTTCTCCCATTGCATGTATAATCGTTCTTGGCTCTTCATTTGCAGCCCCAGCTGCTGGAGCCGGCTCTGTAATTGCTTCTGTCGTACCTGCTCCGCTCGTTACAGTCCCATCATTGTTGACTTTCTTATTCTCTGCGGCACCGCATCCTGCGATGACGAATATTAGAATAATAGCTAACCAAATCTTTACTGCCTTCATCTTTTAGCTCCCCCTCAACCATTGTAAATGATAATCATTTTCATTTATAATCCTATAATTTGTTTAGTCAAAAGTCCATGTAGTAATTTGTCCATTGTCCTGCTTTTTTTTGTCCGGTTCAAAGCGGCAGCGGCAGGCAGCCCGCTTCGAATCATATTATTCCTCATGGATCGTTAGAAACTGGCTTGCATCGGTTCGAGGGCGGGGCGCCGGTATTTTTTCTGGATATCCCACATGCAGAAGGCCCACGATTTTCTCGCCACCTTGAACATTGACCGCTTCGCGAAACGCAGGGTGATAAATAAATGGATTCGTCTTCCACACGACACCTAATCCTTCTTCCCAAGCGGCGAGCTGAAAGGTCTGAATCCAGCAGCAAACCGCTGCATAGTCTTCATCCCATTGTCTTTGACGGGGATCTTCTATTTGCACAACGACGATATGAAACGGAATATTCATAAAATAGTCGACTTTGCTTTGCGTGTAATGCCCCCTCTCCTCTGGCGTACTTGCTTTCAGCATCGCATGGGCAAGTTCTCTGCGTGCTTCATCCTTGTACAAAATGAACCGCCATGGCTCTCTTACGCCATGTGTTGGTGCCCACACTGCCACATTGAGCAGATGCATTAACAATTCCTGCGATATCGGATCACTCTTGAACTGACGGATTGATCGCCTTTCCATAATCAAATCTGCCATTCTTCCTGATCTATTCCATAACGTCATTACTTTCTACCTCCGATTTACTGAACGCGATGGCCCAGGTTCTCTCTTAGCATCCTGCATCCCCTCACATAAAATGAAATTGATTTTCATTATCAATGTTATCCAACATCTAGAATATCGTCCATGTACATTTTTATCTTCTTTCATGGAGTATTGCTCTCTAGCAGTGGACATTAAAAAAAATGACACCCTGACGAATCCAGAGGTCATCTCCTCGATAGCTAATTATAGGCACATATTATTATTACAAACATTACTTAAGTCATATATTTAGTCGAAAAATGACGAAATACCTGATTTTTAGTGAGTTTCTACACCTAGAATAAGTCTTTGTACTCATTTATAATGAGGGATATAGGATAATTTGAGTAATTAGAACTATTTGATATAAGTCACACCACTTGGATTTTATATGTCAAAAGGATTATTTTTTGCAGATGAGAATAAAACTTCAAGGGAGACATGTAGATATGTTATTAATATTATGGAACGTATTAGGTTGCTTTCTTCTAGTTTCAAGTATTTTTTTCTCTATTCGTTTATTCCTAGAAAGTAAGCATGAGTAGGTGGAACTCTCATATAAAGACAGAAAAACATCGCACGAAGAGATAATCATAAATAATTATGACATAGAATACGTGGCTCTGAATGATTTGCTCATTCGAAGACTAAAGCCTGCAATGCAAGATTTTTCAAATGTACATCGGCTTACACAGCGAGAATCAGAACTTCTTATACTATCCGTTGTGTATGGCTTTTCCAATCGTGAAATTTCCAAAAAGTGTGTGATCAGTGAAAAAACAGTGAAAAATCATCTTGCAAATATAATGAATAAGATTGGCGTTCGATCCATTCGGAAACTATTCCCACTGCTGCTCTGTCACGTACTATCCTCTTATGACAATCATTCAGAGGACTTTCAACATCGTCAGTAAAGCAGACTCCCTGTTGTCCATAGATATGTATCCGCAATTTCAAATAATTGGTGACCTAAACAACAAAAGAACACTTTTGGCTTATCTCCTCAAAAGTGTTCTTTTTGCTAGTCGTTGAAAATTAATACATTTCAAGTGAAATCTACTCTATCGTTTCTCCCCGCACAAAGCGGAACGAGTCGAAGTCGAAGCTGCTCCCTGGCAGGAAGATGAAGGTCACCTTCTGCAGCCCCGTTACCTGTTCCAATTCAAACACCCGTTCTTCGTATCCATCGGATCTCTCAAATTCCACGAGTTGATTGTTTTCACCACTCTCGCCAGCAAACCGGATATGGATCGTGTTCTTGTCGATCAACGATCTCCCGTTTACGACTAGATTCAGAGCACCTTCGCCTGTAAACTCCATATGTGTGAACTCAAGCGAGACGTTATTTCCGATGCCTTCCACACGATCCTCTGCAAAGGTAAACGTATCCCCATAAATCCGATCGCAGGATGCCGCCGAATTCCGATCGAAAGCTCGGTTCTGACGTTCAAAGGAAAAACCTTTGATGTGCACCTTCTGACGCAGCACGAAGCAGATCGACGTAATGCCGCTAAGTCTCTTGGTTAAGCGATACGTTTCTTCTTGATATACATTCCACTTGGATGGCCTCTGATAAATTACGTCGGCCACTAAGGAGCTGGACTCTTCGCCCGGCATCCCTTCCCAAATTTGCAGCGTATATTTTTCGCTGGATAAAGCGAAGATCGGAATCGTGACGGTGTCGGAGCCATATGGACCGAAATCAAGGTCGCTGAAGCCTACATGCGTTTCACCATCTCTGCTGGTCGCAACACCTCTTTCATTGCCGTTCCCCACATCGCCTTTGCTGGAATCGTAAAGTCCCGCCGAGATGAATCCATAAGGATCCTTATAAGCTGTTCCTAGACCTGTTGCCTTAAACTCCAACTGCGAGATAAGCTTCGTCTTGTCCGTACCATTCTTAGTCATACAACGCAGACGGAAAGCACCATCGCCAATAGCAGAAATCCTTGCCTCATGACCATTCGCTACGACCTTGGCAATATTCGAGTCGATTCCTTCATCCGTTACGGCGCGCCACTCTACCTCTCGATAAGTGGCATTTTTCGGCCATAATTTGGCGCGAACGATAATCTCCGTGATAGATGCATTTAAGTCTTGTCCCGAGTTGCTGACGATTTCGACCTTGCGAAGCGGAATTTCATCATCGCCCCCTATCACGCACGTCAGCTCTTGATTTCTTACGTTCGCTGAAATTCCATCTAGGTTTCCGCCTTTCACTGGATGTGATTCATATTCCGCAACCTCGGTTTGCATGCCCTCAGAGGACACTTCTATGCGAATTTCACCTGGCTCCAGCGTCGCACCGATGATCGCCATCAGCTTTCCGCTGAACAACCTTCTGCTTTTTCCCTTATACGGATCATAATCTGTACTGTCGCCATTATCCAGCCCTAGCAATCTTCCTGCCCCCGTCACCTCGACGTGTACACGATTGTTCGCATTGTCTACTGGATGACCTTTACAGTCAAGCATACCAATTTCCACAAAAATCAAATCAGTACCATTCGCCGCAAGTACCTCTTTATCCGCTTGGAGACGAATCTGGCTCGCATCCCCGAATGAGCTTCTAACATCAGTCGCTATGACCTTGCCCGTTTCGTCATAGGCGATGGCCTTGATTTCCCCTTCTTCATATGGAACCTTCCACCAGCCAACAAGCTGCGAGCCATGCTCATGATCGATTTCGTGAGTTCCAATCGTAGTTCCATTGAGCTGCAGCTCTATCCTCGGCGCATTCGAGCAAACACGAACATCGATGATTTGCCCAGCATTGAAATCCCAGTATGGAAAGACATGCACCATTGGATTCGTTCTATAATCGGTCCAAGCGGCTTGATAAATGTAATAGGAATCTTTCTTAAACATAGCCGTATCGATCTGACCGAAGTAGGAATTTTTAGTATGGTAAGGCGTCGGTTCCCCGATATAGTCGAATCCAGTCCATAAAAATTGACCAACAGAAAATGGCGTATCTCTCTCCGACAAAATGCAGGCTTCAGCCGATTTGGCTCCCCAGCTTGTTGAACTGTTCCCAAGAGCTGAACACTGCTCGTCATCGTCGGCAAGAATCGATTTCTCGAATGGAAAGTGATAAATCCCTCTGCTTTGGACGACCGAAGCGGTCTCGCTGCCGTAGATGATCCAATCCGGATGCTCTTCATGATGTTTACTGTAATATTTCTCCGCATAATTGTAGCCGGCTACCTTCACGATATCCGCACATTTCTGCGCATTTTCCCACGGCATATAATTCGAGCCAATTGTAACCCGCCCATTCTGCTTCGGATCAAATTCTAATACATATTCCATGAGCATTCTGGTGACTTCCTGTCCTCGATCGTCTGCATGCGTGTCGTAAATCTCGTTCCCGATGCTCCACATCAGCAGACTCGGATGATTCCGGTCTCGCATCACCCAGCTTTTCACATCAAGATACGCCCAATCTTTGAAAAATCTTGCGTAATCGTACGTAGTTTTGGAGCGTTCCCACATGTCGAAAGCCTCCGTGACGACGAACACCCCCATCTCGTCCGCCAAATCCATGAGCTCCGAAGCCGGCATATTATGAGCCGTGCGAATTGCGTTGACGCCCATTTCTTTAAGAATTTCAAATCTTCTTCGCAGTGCATGGATGTTAAATGCTGCTCCTAAAGCACCCAAGTCATGATGCTCGCAAACGCCATTCAATTTCAGCTTTTTCCCATTCACCTGAAGCCCCTGCTCCGGATCGAGAACGATGCTCCGGAAACCTAGAGGAAGCGTGATCGTCTCCAGCTCTTCACAGCGCTGACCCTCGGACTCGATCAATTCACGGGACATTCGTGTCACGATCCGGTATAGATTCGGCTCCTCTGGACTCCATAATAAGGGATTATTCACGATTAACGTTTGACAGTTCTTCCTGATCGAGCCGCCGCTTACTGTTACCCGCTCCGAAACAGCAGCGACCGTCTGGCCCTCGTAGATGATATGATGCGAAATAAGTACGTCTTCTTCGATGTGCACGTCCGTGTCAATTTCCACCAACCAGCCTTCAACCTGCTGCTTGGCTGCAGCATACACGCCGCCAGTGAGAATGTGATTTTTATCCCGTTCCTTCAACCATACATTTCGATATATGCCTGCTCCCGAATACCAGCGGCTGTTTGGACTCTGGTACACGACTTTCACGACGATTTCATTTTCTCCGTCAATGACAGCGTCCGTAATCTCGTGTTCGAAGAAAGAATATCCGTATTTCCATTCGCCGGCAAGCTGACCGTTTAGGTATAGGGAAGAATCCATGTACACGCCATCGAAGCTGATCAGGAGCTCTCGGTCGTTCCGTGTCCAATTCAATTTCTTGCGATACCAGCCAATAGTGTTCTCGTAAAGTGCCAATGTGTTATAGATCAACCAATCATGAGGGAGATCCACCGGCTCGAAGCTCAGCCCCGCATGATCCGTAACATCCAGCGCGCTTTTGGCAAATTCCCATCCGTCGTTGAAAAGCAATTTCGTATTCATAGTCGAACAGCTCGCTTTCGTAGGTATTAGGTTAGGGTGAATGAATAGAATATGACTGCATCCTAATATTCCAAGGCTGAATGCGGGGCTTCGCACGATTGCGATGCCACCACATTTCTTATTCATGCTGCGTCAATAGATCAGGCGATCTTGCAAGTCCGCAATGCCTGACTTGCGATAGAAATACGTATTGATCATGTCCCGCCATTCTTTGGCATGTTCAAGCTGCTCTAATAACCGCGAGGCAACAAGCTCAAAATACTCCTCGTTGACCTTGCCTCTGACCGATCGCCAATCGTCTAGCAAGGCCGCCGCCGCTTGCGCCCCTTCAAAATGCGTGTCGTAAATATGCTGGATTACCGTCTTCCCGCTATGCAAGACATGGGTGTACGGAACATGATGGAAAAACAACAATAATTCATCTGGACAACTTTCTAACGAGTTATATATCTCACGAAGAGGCGAATGGTATTGCGCAGTGTATCCGGTCCCTGTTTCAATCGTTCGATCGACCCCGATGCCGCGGTGGTCCGCAAAATGATACGTCCCCCACTTCGAATATTCGTATCCGTCTACATTCGGGCCGTAATGATGATTCGGATTCACCATCCAACCGACGCCGAGCGGAGCGGTGTAGCTCTCGTATATGCCCCAAGACTTCATTAAAATGCTCGAGACGACTTCTTCGACCGCCCTATCGCAGCTGAGACTGAGCCGAATCCATTCCGACGTGATCCGCTCCGCAGATAACGAAGTGCTCCACGTCAACCGTCCATAACCATACAGGTTTGCTTGAGCCAGCGGATGTCCAGTCCAGCAAGCATCGTTCCCGATGTTCGATACGGCCGCAATTCCGCCGTACGGGCGTCCCCAAGTGGCGCCCTTCGCGATCTCGGTGACAGTAGCTCCTTCGCCGACAGCATACGTATCGTTATCAAGAATTTCTTTCCACTGCGGTACAAGATAGCAGAGATGCTTCTGCTGTCCAGTATATTCCTGCGTGATTTGCAGCTCCAGAATCTGGTTCGTTCTGCTGAGTCCACCAAACAACGGCGATACCGGCTCGCGAACCTGAAAATCCATCGGTCCATTCTTAATTTGTAAAATTACGTTGTCGGCGAAACGTCCATCGAGCGGCATAAAGTGGTCATAGGCCGCCTTTGCCCGGTCCGTTGAACGATCGCGCCAATCCTGAAGACAGTTGTATACGAAGCAGCGCCAGATGACAAGTCCACCATGCGGTGCAAGCGCCTCGGCCAACATATTCGCTCCGTCCGCATGGTTCCGTCCGTACGTAAAAGGGCCGGGACGAAATTCAGAGTCGGCCTTTACTAGAAAACCGCCGAAGTTGGGAATTGCAAGGTACAGATCGGTTGCTCGCTCAGCCCACCATTCTCTAACCGATGGCTCCAAGGGATCCGCCGTAGGCAGACCGCCAATCACGATCGGGCTCGCGAAGTTAATGCTAAGGAATAATTGGATGCCGTACGCTCCGAATACGTCTGCCACTTTCTTTAATGTCTCTTCATACTCCGCCGTAATCAATTTTGTCTCTTCGCGATGAACGTTCACATTATTGATAGAAATCGCGTTAATTCCAACGGAAGACAACAGCCGGGCATATTCCCGAATACGATTAAAGTTCTCCACGAAACGATTGTTCCTATAGAAAATAGACTCCCCCGCATAGCCTCGTTCGATCGATCCGTCCATGTTGTCCCACTGATTAATCATTCTCAGCCCATTGGCAGGCGTCTCGATAATATGCAGCTCTTCAATCGGTTCCCTCATCTGGATTAACCGAATCAAATGAAAGGTTCCATATAATGCTCCGCGATCCGACTTCCCGACGATCAAGATTCGGTCCGAATCTCCCGCCCTGCCGTTCAGCGACCGAATGACATAGCCTTCGATGCCGATCAGTTCGGCTTCTGCTCCGACTTCGCGGTCGATCTCGGCATCCCCGCTCCCTAAAACCCCAATGATTACGCGTGGAACCTGATGATGTTGAATCGCAACTATATCTGGCGAGTGTCCCGTCATGGCCAGTAAAGCTTCCTTTAATTCTTTTTCTGCGGTGCATAATATGTTGGTTCGCTCCGTGATTGCAATAGCCGAGCAACGAGTTTGATACGATTCCCGCAGCGACTCGTTCTCGACCTCTTGATATCGAAGCCACGCTTCGTTCCCCATCTTTATGTTCAACCCAATCACCACTCCAGTCAAAAATAATGGTTTCCCTCTATTTCAAAAACAAAGGGCTAGATGCATCCTCCTTGGGAAGACCACACACCTAGCCCATTATTCAAGGTGAAACGGCTGCCGCTATCCTTATGACGGTGGCGCGTTTCATTCCGGAGAAATATAGAGAAAGTATAACGAAATGATATACTTTCCTATATTTCAAGGTGAAACGGCTGCCGCTATCCTTATGGCGGTGGCGCGTTTCATTCCGGAGAAATATAGAGAAAGTATAGCGAAATGATATACTTTCCTATATTTAAAAAATTAATAGCCTAACAAGCTCTTAGTCTTCTGAAAAATATCATTTGACATGTCTGTAAACCGCGTACTTCCATTCCCTTCAACCTGCTTCAAATATTTGTCCCAGTTTTCAAAGCTTTCTTGACCGGTAATGAACTTTAATGTCATCGTTTTGACGTAATCCATAAGCGGCGTTGAGATTAATTTCATCTGTTCGCTTTCCTCAGGCGTTGCCATGATTGGCGGCGCCAGCTTGCGCGGCTCTCGTGTCGACTGGACACGGGTCACGAAGTCCTTCTCACCTTCGGTCATTTTGGACATTTTCAGCTTCTCAGAGCCTCCGTAAGCAAACATCCCTCCGGCGAAGCCAAAATCCACGTTCAACTGCTTCGCAGCGCCTTCGTTCATCCCGTTAAAATAGATATCCGAATTAAGCTTGACGTTTCCGTCTCCTTCAAGTGTATAGGTTTCACCTTCTACACCCCACAAGCTGAGCATTTGGCCTTCATTAGAATACCAGAACCAGTCGACGAAACGCAGCATTTTGATAAAGCCCTCTTCGCCCAACTCATCGAGCGCGTTCTGGCTGATCATGATTCCGTTCTCCAAACGGGAAGTCTCAACCTGAAGCTTTCCTTTCGGTCCTCCCGGTTGTGTAATCATATATAATTCGCTGTTTGGATCTTGCATTTTGCTCTTGAAATCTGCCAGTACCTGATAGATTCCGCTTATCACGTAGGTATCGCCTTTGAAGAACTTCGCTCTTGCTGTATCGTCTTCTTGGGTGAAGGATTCAGGATCCATAATGCCTTCGGTAATCAACTTATTGAAATAACCGAGATAGTTTTTGAAGTCATCCGATGCATTGGCAAAAGTGAACTGCTGCTTCGTATGGTCGAAGTCCAGGCCATTGGACAACGCCCATCCTCCAGTGACACCATATTGAACTGAAGTAATGCCTAATGCCGACTCACCCTTGAATTGATCAGAGAAGACATATTCCGCGCCGGTATGCTCTTTGACCTTCTTCATCGCTGCATAGAAGTCCTCGTAAGTCCAGTTCCCTTCTTGGCCCGTGACATCAACTCCCGCCGCTTCAAATACATCCTTACGTATAATATAGGAATAACCGCCGCCGGCGATCTCCCACATGCCTGGAAGAATATAATATTTCCCGTCTTCCTTCAGCTTAGCCTTGAGATCCGCTTCCATTCCCCAATCCTTCACTGCTTTCATGTAGTTCGGCATGTATTGCACCCATTCGCTGACGGGTACGATCTGACCAGTAGCTACGAAGGCGGATTCATCGTACGTCTTAGGAATAATATAAGGCGCATCACCACTATTCACCAGTAATGACTTTTGATTTTCGTATTCCGTTCTTGCTGTGACGGCCAAATCAAAAGTCACATTCGTTTTTTCTTGAATGGCACTCCATAATCTCCAGTTCTTATTTAAAGGATAATTCTCATGGTCGCTGTACATCATGGAGTAGGATACCGCTTCATTGGAGTGGAACGTCTGGTCTTCTCCAAAGGTGTAATTCGCCGTCTCGGCTGCCGCTTCATTCGTGCCTGCGCCATTCGATGCAGCAGGTGTGTCTTTACCCGATGAGCCTTCGTTGGCGGATGAGCATGCCGCCATAAACACGAGCATAAACGCCATTGTAACCGTTACCATTACTTTGCTGAATCTCATAGTACTGCCTCCCTTTTTTTGGTTCGAGCCTATATATAACGGAAACGTCTTTAGCCCTTCCGATTATATCGATTACCCCTTGACAGCCCCAATCATCATCCCTTGCACGAAATACTTCTGCACGAACGGATATATGCAGATGATAGGCAAAGAGGTGAGTACCATAGCTGTCGATTTAATGCTTGCCGCGATTTGACTGGTCTGATCGGAAGTAGCCCCGATTTCGGTCGGACTGACCGCGTTGTCGATAATTTGTTTCAAATACAAGGCGACAGGCCATTTCTCCTTCGACTGCAAATAAAGTGAAGGTCCGAACCAGTTGTTCCACATGCCAACCATGACGAATAACATAATCGTTACCAGAATGGGCTTGGATAAAGGAAGAATAATTCTTGTAAATATGCCGAACACACCCAGACCGTCAACGCGTCCCGCTTCTTCCAATTCGTTTGGCAGGCTGGCGAAAAACGTCTTCATCAAGATGACATTGAAGGCGCTGATCGCCCCTGGAACAACGATGGCCCAGATCGTATCTCGCATATCTAATGTCTTCGCAATCAGGATGTAGTTCGGTATGAGACCACCGCCAAAATACATCGTAAACAACACAAACGGGATAAAAAACTTGTTAAGGCGCAGCTTGTCTTTCGAAAGCGGATAAGACATAACGGCCGTCGCTGCTACCGCAATAAGCGTGCCTACCACCGAATAAACAATCGTATTCCAGTAGTAACGGAAGAAGTCAGGCTTGCTCAATATGACTTCGTAGGTCTTCGTCGTAAACTCCACTGGGAAGATGGTTACCTTGCCAGCATAGATGGCTGCTTCCGAACTGAAGGACTGTGCTACGAGATAGACGAACGGGTATAAAGTAAGCAGCACAATCAGAATCATGAATAATCCGTTTAGAACATTAAACATGTTAAAGGTTAATGAGATTCGCTTCACGAGATCGTCTCCTTTCTACCATAGGCTGGAATTTGTAGTCCTCTTCGATACTTCGTTCGCAATCGTCACCAGGATCAGTCCGATGATGCCTTCGAACAACCCGACCGCTGTCGCATAACTAAAGTTGCCCCCGGTGATGCCCATTCGGTAAACGTAGGTTGAGATGACGTCTGCCGTTTCATAGGTTAAAGGATTGTACAAAAGTAAGATTTTCTCAAAATTCGAGCCCAGAATGCTGCCGATATCCAGGATCAAGAGCACCATCACCGTCGGCAGAATGCCGGGAATTGTAACGTGCATTGCTAATCGCAGCCGACTCGCGCCATCGATCTTTGCCGCTTCATACAGTGCCGTATTGATGCCGGTCATCGCCGCCAAATACAGAATCGTTCCCCACCCTAAACTTTGCCAGACGCCGGAAGTAACATAAATCGTCGGAAACCACTCCGGTAAGGAAATAAACGAAATCTTCTCGAATCCGAGATAAGAGAGCACATTGTTGATCGGCCCCGTCAAGGAGACCATCTCCTTGACCATTCCCGCTACGATGACCACGGAAATAAAATGGGGAAGGTACGAAACCGTTTGCACAAACTTCTTCCACTTGATTCTCTGCAATTCGTTCAACAACAACGCGAATATCAAGGTAAGCGGAAATTTAACCACGAGATAGCTTACGCTTAAGGTTAGATCGTTGAAGAAGGCTCTCCAAAACGTTGGATCCTTCATAAACATCTCGAAGTACGTAAATCCGACCCATTCCGAGCCTAAGATATTCGGTCCGCCTCTATACTTCCGGAAAGCAATAATGTTCCCGATCATCGGCGCATACTTAAAAATAATAAAGTAGATTACGGGTAGAATTAGAAACGAATATAGCTTCCATTCCTTTTTAACATGTTTCCAGAGCGGAGTTGTATCTACACCCTTGACTTGCGCATGAGCTGCCATATCGTCATCACTTCCTTATGAAAAATTTACCCTAGCAGGACTCGAGCCTGACGCTCCGTCACTCCATCAATGTATCGAAAACGCTTCCTGCAAACAATGTTCAATAACGGAAACTGATGTACGATAACGAGGAAATAGCGAGTGTCAGCTTGAAACGAATGAACCATTTGAAGAATTTGACCTATGAAACAAGGTGAAACGGCTGTCGCCGTTCTTTGGTGGCGCCAGCCGTTTCATTCCCAGAAATATAGAGAAAGTATGGTGAAATGATATCCTTTCCTATATTTTAAAAAAAGACGACCTCCGAGGGTCGGAGGTCATCTGTTTACATATCGTTGGTATGCCGCTTGTTTAATTTCTAAAATCCGTTCGATCCCGAGCAGCTTTAGCTGCTCCACCATATTGTCGTAAGCGTCGATGGGGTCCACGCCTAGAATGATCCGAAGCTCTGCATCTCTTACGTATTCGCTAATCCCGTCCATTAACGTGGACAACTCGCCCACTTCCTCAGTCGTAGGTGTTATCGGGGGCAGCAAATAGTCTTCATGCTTCGTCATTCTCCAAACTTCAACGGCCTCATTCGTTTCTTCAAACTTCCACGCCAGCTGCGAGTCCCTCTGGATCATTGGAAAGTTCGTTTGGTGCGCGTATTGAAGCATAACCTGATCACTTGATAATCCGTCCGGGTTCGTTGTGACCAAATCCGTATACACTACCTGTCCGTTCTCCAGCGTATACGTTAAGTCTTCAATACCGAACGCATTCAGCAGGCTGCCTTCTTCCGAATATCCATAATCCAACCACCGAACCGCTGCTTCCAAGTTTTTCGTCGTGGCTTTGATTGCAGCAGAGCTAGTACCCGCATACGCATTGTCGAGCTGCCCGAATTCCGGGACCTCCCCTTCTCTCAGCGTCGGATAGGGAGCGGCTGTATAATGAGCTGCTGGGTCATTGTACGGTGCCGCGAGGTTATATTTCTCGATGTAGGCGTTCCATCCGATCGTTGCACCACTTGCCCCGGAAGTCATCTTATAGTCCACGGATTCCAAATCTAGAACGGCAAAATCTTTATCGATTAATCCTTCAAGGTACCACTTGCTCATCGTCGCCAAATATTCCCGATATTCTGGTTCTAGGTAACCGTACTTTACTTTCCCATCCTTGACGTAGAAATTCCCCATGACACCAAACGCCCCCGCGAAGCCGGCTGTTCGCTCACCCATGAATAAAGCTCGCAGCGTCAACGGTGCTTTCGCCCCTTTTTTCTGCTTGAATGCTGTCAAGGTCACGTACCATTCGTCGATCGTAGTAGGAATAGGGAGCCCCAACTCGTCAAGCCAATCCTTGCGAACGATTGGCCCGCCGTATACCTTCCCCTCTTCCGAGCGTATAAAGGGGAAAGCATAATAGATGCCGCTGTCCGTCTTCACCATTTTATCAATCTCAGGATTTTCTTCAAGCATTCGCTTAAAATTTGGCGCATACCGATCGATGACATCGTTAAGCGGCAAAATATATCCCTGCTCGATCGCCTTCTCAGGACCTCCCGGAAATTGAAGCCAGTTATTCATGAAGATGTCCGGCATGTTTCCAGAAGCAAGAAGATATTTGAATTTATTATCCTGCATGGGGACGCCACCGAGATGTCGAATCGCGATTCCCGTTCGTTTCTCATATTCATCGTCGATAAGCCCTTGATTCGGCGTCCCCATATCGGGGAACTCCGTCATTAACGTCAGTTCGGGAAGTCCTTCCATCGGATATTCGAATGGCTCAGCAGATGCTGCTGGACTGCTCTGTTCTTGATTCGAGGACTCCACCCCCCTCTTCTTCGGCGTGATATCTTCTGTTCGATTCACTATAAAAAAAATGATCGTTAATAAGATTAAGCAGATGATTATGATCCAACTCTTCCTCAGCAAACCAAAATATCGTGTTTCCGTAATATGTGCCCCCTTGCTTCAGCATAGTGTTTCTTAGCCGTTACTGGATCGTCTTGTATTTCCCTGGCGTGATGCCTTCATACTTCTTGAATACGCGAATAAAAGCATGGCTGCTTGCGAATCCGACACGAGCCGACGTCTCTTCGATGCTGGTTCCTTCTAATAATAGTGCCTTCGCGGCTTCTATGCGGGTCTGGCTAATATAGTCATGCAATCCCACTTGCCCCGTCTGCTCACGGAATAATCGGGATACGTACTGAGGAGATAGCCGGAATTGATCTCCGATCAATGACACGCTCAAATTCTTGTCGCTATAGTTCTCTTGCACGAATTCGATAACTTTCTCACCGATTCCAACGCTCATTTGTCCGTTCTGCCTGCTGCGGAGCAGCGTGCATACCCGATCAAATATATCGAACAGCTCTTGTTGGAATTCCAGCTTCGTAGAGCATGACAATAGTCGCTTGAGCGGCCGCCATTCATCCCATGCGATGCCAGCCTGATCTTGGTCGGGAATCATCTTGATCAGTGTCGTCGCTACGTCAAGCAGGACGCATCTTGCGATTTCATGCGATCTATCCCTTTGGAACGCTTCTTGTATGACGTTGTCGATCATCTGCTTCGCTTTCTCGAACTCGTCGGCTTTCAAGAAATTGATCAGAATCATCTGGTCGTTCACAGTAAAGAAATAACTGCTTTCAGTCGGTTTTATGTTTCCGTACCAGATCAACAAGCTTTCTCCCAGCACGATACGGTATTCTTGGGCTTCCAAGGCTTGAAGAAAGGCCAGATGTACATGGTCCAAGCCAGTTTGCAGTTCGCTGCCCACCGTCGTGAAGCGAAGCTTATAGCGGACCGTGATAAATTCGTAAGCTTGTGCTAAATTATCCTCTATATCATCCTTCCATTGCTGAGTCCGATCCGGATCGACGTTCACAACCGCCGCGAGCATACCGTCTACATCCGTAAAATGTATCGTTAAACGGTCGCCGACCATATCCTTCACGATATTGGACACAATAAACTGTGACAAGGCTAGATCCTTTAATTCTCCCTCGACGCTCTCAATATAAAACAACAGCACCGCGAAATGATCGGTCCTCCAAGACAGCTTGTGCGCCTTCGCCAGCTCCGCGAGCGGGACGTTCCGGTCACCCTGTCCTTTCAACAATCTTCCTAAATAGTAATCCTGTAAAACTCGAAGCTGCTGAACGTTTTTATTATTCATGTCGTCCCGCTCTTGAATGGTCTCCAGCACGCTTCTCCGAATGAATGAATATTCGTCCAAGTACGCTCCAGTTCCCTGCGAAGAACTCCGGGAAAAGACGCTAACCAATTGTTTAATCGGATCGTAGTTTTTACGCGCGAAATAATAAATAACCGTGCCGCCAATTGCAAGGCAAAGCAAAAGCCCGAATACATTCATCGTCTGAATGACCCCTGCGCGCTCCCAGAAAACTTCGATCGGAAACACGCTGATGTACTTCCAGCCCGTCGTAGCAGACGACTCGATCGTAATCATCGACTCCATTCCTTGGAATATGCCGGTAAAGGTGCCCGTCCCGCGATCACTCCACTCCTGGTACGACGAAGGAGAAATTTGCGATTCTTCGGCATTCTGAATCAGGATTTGGTCATTCGAATTCATAATGAATACTTGACCTTGCTCCACCCAATCAATGTTTTCCAGCATCGTCATGATCTTCTCGACATTGAGCGGTATGATCAGCGTACCCGCCGAATCGGCAGTCGCCTGCATCGGCAATGAGCGAATATAGGATGGAGTATAGATAATCTTCCCTTGATTCTCGAGTGGAAGCAGCACATACTCCCCCGTCTGGTACCGATTTATCAACTCCAGCCAGTCCTCGTAGGCAAAATTGTGCGTCTGATGCTTTATCTCGTAAAAAGATTGTTCCTTTAGATAGGTTTCACTTGAGAGAACCGACTGTAAAGGCTTTGAATAAAGATAAATTTCCTTAATGAAATCGTTGACGGATAACAATTTGTTTAGTTCCTGTTTCATCCCATAGATATTGTAAGCGTTTACCTTAGCGTCCGAAGCCAGCAATCTGCGAACATCCGAATGAATGGCTAACTGCGCAGCCAGACTCTCCGTCTGAAGCAGCTCCCCGTCCACAATATATCTTACTTGCTGCAGCATTGCGCTGCTTGCCCGTTCGATCTCGTATTTCACGATTCCCCTTGTTTGGCCATATATGATTACACTAAGAATAACAGGGATGCATAAGATCACTGCATACGATAGAATCAATCGAAACGCCACACTTCGCGTGAAGTTTCCTCTTCCCCAATTCAATACCATTCCCCCAAATCACTTTACTTTTTGTACATACTATCATAGCACGAACCATAAGGGAGCTTCATATGTACAAAATGAACCTCCATGTACAATTACATGGAATCCATGATTTTTTAAACAAAAAAAAGACCTGCAGCATCAATCTGCAGATCTTGCCAAGCAATGATCTATTCTAAAGAACCATAAATGACAGCACGCATACGAGGATGAATGTAGGGCTCGAGACTTGGCAGCATCTGCTGCATGTAAACTACGGAAAGCTGCTCCTGAGGATCGATCAATACCCATGATCCAGCTAGACCAGCCCAGCCAAATTCGCCTATTGATCCATTATTCCCCCCCTCTGCGGGATTCGTCATAACACGGACCCCCAACCCATAGCCATAACCTTTCTGTTGCGGCCAATTGTAATCTTTAAGCTGCTGTGGCTCTAAATGATTCATTGCCATCAGCTCCACCGTTTTTCTGCTTAAAATCCGGGTACCATCCAACTCGCCGCCTCTTGCTAATGCCTGCGCAAATCGGCTGTAATCCCTGATCGTTGACAGAAGGCCGGCTCCACCGCTCTCATACCTGCACCCTGGCTGATACGTCGCATCCATGATGAAGTTTGGAGTCAGGATGCCTTCCTCCGTGCGGTTATACATCGTACAAAGTCTATCACGCTTATCTTCAGAAATATGGAATGAGGTATCGTCCATTCCTAAAGGACCGAACAGCTCTTTTTTTAGAAATTCCCCGAATGTCTCACCGGACAGCACTTCGACCAAAGCGGCAAGGACATCGTGGCTTGTACCATATTTCCAGTGTGTACCCGGATCGAACGCAAGCGGAATGGCTGCAAGCGCTTTCGATAAAGCGCGCATGTCCAACGTTTCAGCGGCATTTTCCATAATTGCACGTGTCAGCTGTTCGGTCTCCAAGTTGTCTCCACCGTAAGTAAGCCCTGAAGTCATTGTGAACAAATCTTTGACCCGTATGGATGCGGACGCTGGCGATGTAGTTCTTTCGCCAATTTCGTTATACCGATAGACCAGAGGATTTTTAAACTCCGGCAAATATTGTTCCAGTGGATCATCCAATAAAAAAAGTCCCTTTTCATACAGCATGAGGGCAGCTACACAGGTGACGACTTTGGTCATGGAATAAATTCGATAGATGGTATCTGGTTCTATTTTTGTTTTCTTTTCCAAATCTGCATATCCAAAGCGCTCCTGATACAACACTTCTCCGTCTATGACCACCGTGCAAGCACATCCGGCGGGTCCTTTGTCGACCCATTCCTTAAGCAAAGGGGTTAAACGCTCTTGTAACCTTGTCATTATTACATAACCTCCATTGTATGCTTTATTCATTTAGACGCTGTACATCACGAGCTTACTGCATGGTTGCTATTCTGGATAATATTGCAACTATTCTCGTACCACTACGAGTTCTTGGCGCAAGTTTAGCATAATATCTGGATAATGGGAAGCCATATTCACTGTTACCCACGGATTGGATAGAAGATCAGATAGCCGCTCTTCTTCCTTTTTGGAAACGATCCATTTCTGATCAACAGCTCTGCCGAAAAAATAAGATTTCGACGCGCCAGAGATGATTAATATAATGGAGAGTATTGCCGAATGGATCAGTTCCACGATATACTAGTAGTATCAAAGTTGGTCGTGAAGCACATGCCGCTTTAATACGAATGCTCGTAAGAGTATTTTCGTATTAAAGCGGCTTTTTTTTTTCAAAATATAGGAAAGTAGATCATTTCGCCATACCTTCTCTATATTTCTCCGGAATGAAACGCGCTAGCGCCGCCAAAGGACAGCGACAGCCGTTTCACCTTGTAACTGCGAATAGAAAGTGAGGAATTAGCTTGTTCGAACATACTTATGATCTATGGCTTGAAAATCATATTACCCGAGAGAAAAACCCAAGAGTCAGGGAGCTTCTGCAGAATGGCTTGGGACATGGAACCGTAGAATTTCTACGTTCGATCTGGTATCCAGCAGTAGGAAATCTGGATCATTTGTATCCCGAGCATGAGGTTCGCGATTTTAACAACGGATACCGCTACCTTGATCTTGCCTATCGGCCAGGCGGAGCAAAGGGCTGTATCGAAATTCACGGATACCGGTCTCATGCCAGGGATATCGAAGTCAGTCGCTTTAAAGATCTATGCATGAAGCAAGCACTGCTTGTGCTTGATGATTGGATATTTCTTCCCATTGCTTATCTTTCAATTAAAGACGATCCTGGAGTCTGTAAGCAGCTGGTGCTCGCATTTGTTGGGAAGTTTTTATCAACTACATTGCCTGGCGAGCTGAACTGGGCGGAATCAGAAACCTTGCGCTTTGGCCGAAGACTAATGCGTCCTTTCACGCCACAAGAGCTTTCCACTCATCTGCAGCTCACCGATCGACATACTAGAACTATTTTGCTGGAGCTTGTAAAGAAAAATAGGATTGATGTGGCGAGTGGGTCTCTAAGATACCGTACTTTTCGGCTACCGAAGTGAATGCAGCTCATCAACGATTTTTTAACGGAAATCACGGACGCTATTCTCAAAGATAATCAACATATGAAAATGTAACGGAACCCAGCGCAACTATGTGTGAACAAAATGTCCAATCCCACAGAAAAAGACCAAATAAGGTCACTCATTTCCGTTACACTCGAAAAAAAGATGTTTTCGGCAAAATAAGACCCGTGAGTTCCGTTAGAACAAATACAGCAGTATGATTTCCCGCGCGCAATCGTCCAGTATATTAAGGAGCTCATAGTTCTTCAGACTTTAAGCTGTCATTGGACACAAGAACAAAATCACTCTTACGCTGGTGCTCGCATTTGTTGGGAAGTTTTTATCAACTACATTGCCTGGCGAGCTGAACTGGGCGGAATCAGAAACCTTACGCTTTGGCCGCAGACTAATGCGTCCTTTCACGCCACAAGAGCTTTCCACTCATCTGCAGCTCACCGATCGACATACTAGAACTATTTTGCTGGAGCTTGTAAAGAAAAATAGGATTGATGTGGCGAGTGGGTCTCTAAGATACCGTACTTTTCGGCTACCGAAGTGAATGCAGCTCATCAACGATCTTTTAACGGAAATCACGGACGCTATTCTCAAAGATAATCAACAGATGAAAATGTAACGGAACCCAGCGCAACTATGTGTGAACAAAATGTCCAATCCCACAGAAAAAGACCAAATAAGGTCACTCATTTCCGTTACACTCGGAAAAAAGCTGTTTTGGGCAAAATAAGACCCGTGAGTTCCGTTAGAACAAATACAGCAGTGTGATTTCCCGCGCGTAAACGTCCAGTATATTAAGGAACGAATAAATCCTCAGACTTTAAGCTGTCATTTGACATAAGAACAAAATCACTCTTACGCTGGTGCTCGCATTTGTTGGGAAGTTTTTATCAACTACATTGCCTGGCGAGCTGAACTGGGCGGAATCAGAAACAGTGCGCTTTGGTCGCAGACTAATGCGTCCTTTCACACCACAAGAGCTTTCCACTCATCTGCAGCTCACCGATCGACATACTAGAACTATTTTGCTGGAGCTTGTAAAGAAAAATAGGATTGATGTGGCAAGTGGGTCTCTAAGATATCGTACTTTTCGGCTACCGAAGTGAATGCAGCTCATCAACGATCTTTTAACGGAAATCACGGACGCTATTCTCAAAAATAATCAACATATGAAAATGTAACGGAATCCAGCGCAACTATGTGTGAATAAAATGTCCAATCCCACAGAAAAAGACCAAATAAGGTCACTCATTTCCGTTACACTCGAAAAAAAGATGTTTTCGGCAAAATAAGACCCGTGAGTTCCGTTAGAACAAATACAGCAATATGATTTCCCGCGCGTAAACGTCCAGTATATTAAGGAACGAATAAATCCTCAGACTTTAAGCTGTCATTGGACACAACGAAAAAAGCTGATTACGGAGAATTCCCCCCTAACCAGCTTTTCTATCCGCTCTTTCGCATAAAATTTCCCAATAACTTTTTATCCCTTTACCGAACCCGCAGCGATACCTTCGACAATTCGATTGCTAAGGAAGAGGAACGTAATCAAGATCGGCAGGATGCTAATCATAAGTGTTGCGCCGATCGCGCCCCAGTCCGTCGTATATTGCCCAATGAAATTTTGCACGCCAACGGTCAACGTCTTATAATTATCCGAGCTTATAAACGTGTTGACGAATATAAATTCATTCCAATTATAAATCATATTAATAATCGCTGTTGTAGCGATCACCGAGCTGGTCATTGGAAACACAATTTGTATGAACATACGATTGACCGAACAACCGTCTATGATAGCTGCCTCTTCAACCTCTTTCGGCAGTGCATAATAAAAACCGAGCAGGATCATAATCGTAATCGGCATATTAAATGCCACGTACGTTAAAATCAACGACAACGGATGGTCCGTTAATCCTACCTTGCTAAAAAGGCTAAATAGCGGAATAAGTGTAGAATGAACAGGAATCATCATCGCCACCATAAATAAACCGAGTACGAAGGAACTGCCCTTCCATTTCATCCTTGTCACCGCATAGGTGACCAAGCTTCCCAATACGACGGTTAATAGCGTAGCCGCAACTGTAATCCAAACGCTGTTAAAAAAATAAACATCAATATTTCCTGAACTCCATACCTTCGCATAGTTTTCCCAGCGAGGATTCATCGGCAGTGATAAGGGAGGAAGATTAAATACCTCTTGATTGTTTTTTAGAGAGAAAAACAGCAGCCATACAAGCGGGAACAACTGCATAGCAGCAACCGCAATCAATACAGCATATAGTAAGGTATAGCCCAGCTTCGAGACAATCCCTGCCTTTGATTCAGCTATTCCATGCCTATTCCTAGTATTTATAGAAAACATGAAGCGTTCCTCCTTACGAGTATTGAATCGTATCCTTCGTGGCGGTTAATTTGCGAATGACCCAAGTAACAGCCAGACAGATGACTAGCAGGAAGAAACCAATCGCGCTTCCGTAGCCAAAATCGTATGCCCGGAACGCCTGGTGATACATGTAGGATGCCATCACTTCACTCGAACCATTAGGACCGCCGTCTGTCATAACAAAAATGAGATCGAAATATTTCAACGAACCGACAACGGCAAGAACGATCGTCACTTTGATCACTTCCATAACGAGCGGAAGTTTGATCTTCCAAGCGATTTGGAGCGCATTCGCCCCATCAATCTTTGCAGCTTCCTCGAGCGATGCCGGGATATTTTTTAGAGCCGCATAATAGATCAAAATATAGAAACCCGCATATTGCCAAAGAATCGGTATAAACAGAGCATATAATACGAGAGAGGACTCTGCCAGCCACGCGGGAGGGTTTGCAACACCAAGCGATTCCAAAACACTATTCAAAACGCCGTTAGTTGGATGATAAATTTTGAGCCATAACTGTGCAATCGCGACAGAGGACAACAGCATTGGAATGAGATAAATTTTGCGAAACAGATTAGCTCCTTTGATTTTAGCAGCCAAAACCATGGCAACAACGAGATAAAGAATAAGGCTTATCCCTGAAAATAAAGCTAACAGCAGTGAATGCCCAGCGCTATTCCAGAATGTTGCATCCACAAACAAGGCCATATAGTTATCAAGTCCAACGAATGTCATTGCGCCAATGCCATTCCAATCATTCAAACCGTAGTATGCAGTCAGCACGATCGGAATATATACGATGGCCAGAATAAGAAGCAGAGACGGCAGCACGTATAGTGCGATTATTTTTTTGTTCGAAAGCACTTTGTCCAATTGGGCCGGCTCCTTTCCTTTATAGGTAATCATTTGGAAGACATATTCGGCATGTTGAGACGAATATGTCTTCCACTTCCCATACAAAAATCTTATTTTCCTGAAGCTATAGCCTTGTCGTGTTCTTCAGAGAACTTCTCCGGTGTTGTCGCTTTTCCGAACAGAGCCTGGATCATGTTGAGATGTGTTTCAGCAGCATTCGCTTGCATTTGAACATCTGCAAATAGAGTAATACTGCTTGCTTGATTCATTTCATTAAAGAGATCAATGTACAGCTGCGGCAGTTCAATACTTGAAGTATCAACCTTTGTGGCAGGGATAACTCCCGCTCCTGTTACAGATTGCTCTCCCCATTTGGTAACGAAATACTCAACGAATGCTTTCGACTCTTCTTTGACCTTGGAATTCTCGCCAACAAACAATCCGACGCCCGGGCCGCCTACCCAGCTGTTAATGTCACCTTTTCCGCCCTCTACTGTTGGAAATTTGAAGAAACCAACGCTGTCTCGGAAGTCCTTCGGTATATCTTCATTAGTCGTAAAGTTCGGCAGCTCCCATGTACCCATCATGTACATTGCGGCTTTGCTGTTTAGAAACTCTGACTTCGCCTCTTCGTTCGACAAGCCGTTAAATCCTTTCACGAATGCATTACTGTCGACGAGCGTTTGCACTTCAGTTGCAGCCTTCAGCAGTCCTTCCTCTTTAAATGAATCGGAGCCGGTAATCGCACTGGATAATGCTTGTTGTCCTGCATTCCGATCAGCCAGGTACATATACCAGAGAGAACCGGTCCAACGATCCTTATTGCCAAGCGCTATAGGAGCGATCCCATTCTCAGACAATGTTTTTACAACTGCTTTAAACTGCTCATAGGTTTGAGGAACTTCCAAATTATATTTTTCGAAAATGGCTTTATTGTAGTAAATCGGCGCGATGTTGAATTCCAGTGGAAGCGCATACGTTTTACCGTCAATGGCATAGGCCTCTGTAGTACCAGATACAAACTTGCCATTAAGCTGACCGCTTAATAAATCGTCTACTGGCGTGAACAGCTTGCCATCCACATATGGCTGCAAAAATCCCGCTGCCCATGTAACGCCTACATCCGGCAATTTATTAGAAGCGGAAAGCACCTTCAGCTTATTCTTGTACTGCTCATTGTCCAAAACCTCTTGCTTGATCGTCACATTCGGGTGCTCATCCTGATACTCCGTAATGATTTGATTGACGATTTTGTTTTGTCCTGCGGAAACACCTTCCGGCCATAAATGCATGAAATTTATCGTGACCTTATCTCCGGCTCCGGCAGATTCGCCGTTTGTACCGCCAGTTCCTTCATTGCTTTTTTTACCGCAGCCGGCAACAACCAGTACAAGACAAATAGATAATAGCAGTATTGCCCTTTTTTTGTTGAACACGTTTACATCCCCTTTTATTCCAGTAGTAAGCGAAATGCAATCGCTTTAAATAGATTGTAACAAGTTCCTGCAAACGTCGTAAGGACACAGCCATTGGGAGTAATACCACTATTATTGGATTGTCTCCTCCGGATCTAAAATACTTTGACGATATTGACCTGGACTTACAGCTTCAAACGACCGAAACACCTTCGCGAAATATTTTGCGGTTTGGTATCCAACCTGCTCTGCGATTTCGGCAACTGAGAATCGTGTATTTGCAAGCAGCTCCTTTGCCCGCTGTACTCTTCTCCTGCTCAAATAATCGCTGAATGTTAGCCCTGTCTGCTCCTTAAACAGAACACTGAAATAACTAGAATTCATATGCAAATGATCGGCAACGGAACGCAGCGACACCTGCTCACCTAGATGCTCGTCCAAAAAACGAAGGGCTTCCTGTACCTGAATGCCATACTGTTTATCTTCCTGCAAGGTTTCCAGCAGCTTCGGATCAAAGAGCTTCTCCATCCTCTCGATCCGATTCATATCCTCTTCCCGCTTTAATGCCATTTCTACCGCCTGTACCAGCTTAATCTTGTCCAAGGGCTTTAATAAATAGGTGACGACACCAAGCTGAAGCGCTTTTTGCGCATAGTCGAATTCGGGATGCCCGGAAATAATGACTACAACCGGCGGATGCGGCATTTCGTTTAGTCTCTCGACCAATTCGAGCCCGCCAATCTCAGGCATTCTAATGTCGGTGACTAGTAAATGGGCTTCGTTCTGCTGCAGCCAGGATAAAGCTTCCACGCCGCTGGAGGCTGTCTCGATATGGTGCCGTCCGGATGACCACGATTCCAATGTTTTTCGAATGCCCTGTCTAGTTCTTGGTTCATCATCAACGATTAATATTGTTTTCACGTTTACTATTCCCTCCATTTCCATTCGGTATGCTAAAAATAATGCTAGTTCCTCGGCCTAATTCACTTTGAATTTCCAATCCGCCGTTTTCCAGATAATATAGCCTAAGTCTGCGATCTACGTTGGATATTCCAACACCAGTCCCCTTGGAGCCGCTCACATGTCCTTCCTTCATCGATGCATACAAGGCCAAAACAGTATCCTTATCCATGCCCGGTCCATCATCCGTTACGGTTACCCGAATATAACCCTCACGGCTCGAGGGCTCGGCGTGTAATCGAACAGTGCCTGGTCCAACACGCTGCTCTATACCATGCAGAATTGCATTTTCGACTAGCGGCTGAATGAGCAGCTTCGGAAGCGGTACCTTGCGGCATTCCTCATCTGCTTCTATACGCCACATAAGCCTATCTACCATTCGCATCTCCATTATTTTCAAATATCTTTCTGCGTGTTCAAGCTCGTCCCCTAGCGTAACCCATTCATCATCGTCTGAGCGATTAATCACATAACGGAAGAGACCAGACATCGCAACGACAATTTGCGCGAGCTCCTCTTCCCCTTTCTCATCCAACTCCCAATAAAACGCTTCCAGCGTGTTGAACAAAAAATGTGGATTTATTTGGGATTGCAGAGCTTTTAGCTCCGTGCGGCTTTGAATGATTTCCTTCTGGTAAACGACCTCAATTAATTCATTTAATGAATCAACCATTTGATTATAGGTGTTGTTTAGCTCGTTAATTTCCATCGTTGAGGATGAATTCGGATTTGTCTTCAACGTACCGAGTCTGGAGCCGCGCATGGCCTTAATCAGAGTTAGAATCGGACGCGTGATCATCGTTGATAAAATAAAGGTCAACACGAGAAACAACAACCCGCCAACAGCACCTGAAACAAGGATAGCCGTACGCAGGACGGATATACCTGCAGTCGTATAATTCACGGGCGTCAAAATGACCAGCTTCCAGCCTGTCTCCGCCGACTCCTGCTGTACAGCGATATAAGATTCGCCATCAACTGTAATTATTTCTCCACCATGGCCCAGCATCATTCCCGCATCGACATCAGCCGGGAAATCCGAATAAATTTTCTGTCCCCTCCCATCAAAAAGCCCCATCGATTCACCGGTTTTTTTCTCGTTGCCCGTCAACTTATCTGTCAGCTCAAAATAACCTTTTTCAATATAGACCATTAAATAGCCAGCATGGATAAAAGAGCGGTCAATTAGACGAACATGACGCATTGCAACAACCACATTCGGGTCCTGCGGGTCAAACCCGAGCCAGACAAGGCGGCCCTTTCCGCTATCTGCACGGTTAATCCACTCCATCGGCACCCTGTTTTCCAGACTAATGTCATCGAGTGGGAACAGCCTCCTGTAATCCGGAGTATACATTTCTATGGACCGAATCCCCGTTGCGTAGGCCTCATACTTACGCGCATCCTGCTGCAGCGATTGCCGCTCTTCAAAGCTAATCCGCGTTCCATCGATTTCTTGTGCCAATAACCGCTGAATGGACGCGTTCGTAGTCACTTGCATCGTAAGGGTATCTATTTGCCCAAGAAGCACATCTAACTTTCCCATAGCCTGAACTGCGGTTTGCTGTATATGTTTTTCAGCATTGTTGCGAAGAAGTACAGAAACTTGGTCAAACGTAAAAAAACCGACAGATGCCAAGACGATGACCATTACTAGCATAAAGCCAATAAATATCTGATTGCGCAGCGTATTCAGCTGTCCTAGTTTTTTCAATATCTACATTCCCTTCTTTCGTTGCTGTATCGGAACTACTATACACAAAATTCGAGAAAAAAAGAAAGTCCCGATTTAAAGCATTCACTTTAAATTTTTGCTGTTGACAAAAAAAAAGCTCTCTGCATATGAAAGCTAGAGATACGACGATAAGATCCGTGGCAGAGCGATCAGTATCACGTAAAACAAGCTGTCGAGAGCTTTCTCGACAGCTTGAAGAGTATCTGAATTTATTTGGAATCCTTCGACTGTCCTGTTTTGTTACGCATAGAATGCCGCCCCGCATATCCCTGAGAATAAGAGAATCGCAAACGGATGCATTCGTAAGCGCAATAGCATGAATAGACATGTCCCTACAATTAGTAAGGCGGGCAGTAATTCACTGGCAGGCGAGCTTGTGGATAGATGGACTCTGCACAGCTGATATGCGGCAAAAAATATAAGAGCTGTAACCACAGGCTGAACCCCATACATGCAGCGCTTCAGGTAGTTTTTATGATCCCTAGTGATGAAATAAATCAGCCCGGCAGTCATCAGCATGGAAGGCAGCAGCAAGCCTAGCACGCTAGCAATGGCCCCGGTCGCCCCATATGTTTGATAGCCGACAAGCATACCTAAATTAACAGCAATCGGACCGGGAGACATGCCTGCGACAGCGATCGCGTCTACAAGCATGTCATTACTCATCCAGGCTTGGCGTTCCGTCTCCCTCTCGATCAAAGGGATTAACGCATACCCTCCGCCAAACGACACGAATCCCATTTGCAGAAAGAACCAAAATAGCGCTATCACGATTTCACCCCCTGATGGATTCACTTAAATAAAATACATATAGGAGCTGTCGACGCCAGTCTCCGAGCTGCGTGTTTGCGAGCATGCTGCACTCCGTACTCCGTCATGTGTGGCAACGGCACCGGCAGCAGCGCCTCCGACTATAAGCCATATGGGATGCGTCTCTATGAAAAGAAGAATAAGGCTTATAATCGCAATGGCTAAAGTAAGTGTATCTTTAATTGATGTCCTCCCTAGCCTAAAAACGGTGTATAGGATCATTGCAACAATCCCCCAACCTATACCTCTTAACGCACCCTTTACTTTCAAGCTGTCACTAAAGCTGTGATAGAGAAGAAAGAGGCCGATAACGACGAGACAGGTCGGTACGATAGCACCAATAGCCGCTGCGGCCGCCCCCTTCAACCCGCCAAGACGATATCCGATCAAGAAAGAAGCATTGATTGCTACTCCTCCAGGGGCTGCAGCTGCAAGAGAAAGGGTTTCTTGTAATTCCCCTTCGTTCATCCATTTTCTGCTGACAACAATCTCGCGCTCGAGCGCAGGGAAAGTAGCATATCCGCCGCCAAAAGAAACAGGTGCAAGTTTCAAAAAACTCCAAAACAGGGATATTAACCGCGGAGAGCTCGACTCAGAACGATCCATTTCCCACCACCACCTTCCTATAATTGTCTTTCTAACAACAAGTCACTTTATTCCGATTTGGTATTAATTAAAGCTATTTTCGAATTAGGTTTGCAGTTTCAACCTTTTTCTTGCTCCTTCATCTTACAACTTAATTCCATAATGGTAAAAACATTTTTTAAACCACATCTTACAAAATAACAAATCCCGATGACACATTATGTCATCCAACTTACTGCCAATCTTGTCTATAATGAAAACAAAGAAGGAGATGAATTGATGAAAAAACCAAATATTCTACTGATTACGAGCGACCAGCAGCATTGGAATACGATAGGCGCATTTAACGATGAAATCCATACTCCCAATCTGGACCGACTCGTTCGTGAAGGTACAACTTTCAACCGAGCCTATTGCCCTAACCCTACTTGCACGCCGAGCCGTGCATCCATAATTACTGGCATGTATCCAAGCCAGCATGGAGCTTGGACGCTTGGAACGAAGCTGCTTGAGGATCGTCATACCATTGGTGAGGACTTCCAGCAAGCCGGATATAAAACCGCGTTGGTTGGCAAGGCGCATTTTCAACCCCTGCATTCAACAGAAGAATATCCATCGCTCGAATCGTACCCCATTCTTCAGGATTTGGATTACTGGAGAACAAGCAAGGATTCTTTTTATGGCTTCTCCCATGTCGAGTTAGCACGAAATCACACAAATGAAGCACATGTCGGGCAGCACTATGCAGCTTGGATGGAGGACAAAGGATGTGCCAATTGGCGAGATTATTTCTTGCCGCCGACAGGCACCATGGATCCAAACCAAACTTACAAATGGCCAATTCCTGAAAAGTACCACTATAACACCTGGATCGCTGAACGAACGAATGCGTTATTGGAACAATACAATCAGGATGACGACAGCTTTTTCTTGTGGTCCAGCTTTTTTGACCCACACCCTGAATACCTAGTGCCGGAGCCATGGGATACGATGTATGACCCCGATCAGCTTACCATCCCTTCCCTCGTTCCAGGTGAACACGACAATAATCCACCGCATTTTCGGATGACTCAAGAGGAGGCTCCTGACTTCTCGAATTTGAGGGAGAGCGGATTTGACATTCACGGTTACCGCTCCCATCACTATTACGAGTACGGCAGCAAGTTCAAGCTGACGGAAGAGGACAGAAAAAAGCTGGTCGCTGTGTATTACGGCATGATCAGCATGATGGATAAATATATTGGCACTATTCTTGATAAATTAGACGAGCTGGGTATTGCCGACAATACATTAATCGTATTCACTACCGACCATGGCCATTTCTTTGGGCAGCACGGCCTACAGGCTAAGGGCGGCTTCCACTATGAGGATTTGATAAAGCTGCCGTTCATCGTGAGATACCCGGGGCATATTGCGGCAGGAAAAACCTCTGCGGCATTCCAATCACTCGTCGATCTTGCCCCTACCTTCCTGTCCTTCTCAAATCTGCCTATCCCTCATGCAATGACAGGAGTAGACCAGAAGGAGGTTTGGCTCGGGACGTCAGATAAAGCGAGAGACCATGCCATTTGCGAGTTCCGGCATGAGGCAACTACCATCCATCAGAAAACGTATGTGGACGAACGATATAAAGTTACGGTTTATTACAACCAGACTTACGGTGAGATTTTTGATCTGCAAGAGGATCCGAACGAGCTTCGTAACTTGTGGAACAATCCTGATTTCTCCAGCCTAAAATCAGAGCTTCTATTAAAATACATATGGGCTGAACTCGGTAAAGAAGCGATGCCAATGCCTAGAATTTGTCACGCTTAACTTGTCCAAACGGAGCCTTCAAGCCTGCAGCCGAGCCGAAACCATTGGATCATGGCAGTTCACAGGCTTGAGCCCTTTTCACCCTGAATGACGGGTTGCTATTCACCTATCGCTGACGATGTTAAAATGATAGTGTCTTTCATCAACTTTAACTTCGGAAGAGGTCGTTTCCATGATAGAGTTTACCCATGAATATGCGGAGCATTTGTATCATACTCCAAATGCGCTCGAAAAACATAACGGCGTTATACCCATCCGTATAGGCCATAATGAGGCAAAGCCAAATTATCATATCGGTCCGCGCTTTATTGCTTATTATAGCTTGCACTTCGTTCTTGCAGGCCAGGTTACCCTGCGTATGAATCAGGAAGAGACCACGCTTACGCGAGGTGATCTATTCGTTTTATTTCCTCATAGCATTCATGAATATTATATTACTCCTTGTGAAGAGCCTGCTCTCAAGATGTTTTGGGTTGCTGCCGAGGGCAAACAGATGCCGCTGGTCACCCGCCGCCTTGGACTTACACTCAAACACCCCTATATCAAAAATTTTTTTGATCAGGATCTGGAGCAGTCCTTTTTGCAGTTTGCATCTGAATGGAAGCATCTCGTGAAACAGGATGACTTCTCCTTAACTCAAAGCTTTTATTCTTTACTGAATCAGATCGTTCGATTATCTAAACCAATTAAAGCATCCACAACAACCAATGATTGGGTTGCTACAAGCATCGACTACATTCATTTGTATTATAAGGAAGGAATAACCGTCACAGACATTGCTGATCATATTGGGATCCACCGGTCGCATTTTTCGAACGTCTTTCACCAGAAAGTCGGCATTCGGCCACATCGTTACCTGACGAACCTGATCATGACAGATGCTATGAAAATAGTGAAAACGACGGTTCTTCCAATTTCTCATATCGCCCTTTCGCTCGGGTTTTCAGACGTGTACTCCTTTACTCATGCATTTAAAAGGTACCATGGACAGCCACCAAGCTTTTACCGAAAATGATCTACTTTCCTATATTTTCAAAAAAACAATCGTTCTGCCGAATACGGCGGAACGATTGTTTTTAATATGCGAGCAATTCCGACGATTTTTGAAGATTCAGGGAATCATCTCAGGCTAAATTAATGGCTTTGATCGTAGCCAATGGAATTTTCGGCTGACGATCCTCCGTCAGAAGCCCGTTGATTTCCTGCTGAACATCCGAAAGCTGCGTATAGCAGTATCCACTAATATACTTGACGTCCTTAATCGCTTGGGTGATGCTGCGGAAACGACGAATGAAATCCTCCTCCGAAACAACTTGATCACCGTAGCCCCAGCCTTTGTCCGACTGAAAAGCGATGCCGCCGAATTCACTGATGATAATCGGCTGCCCTCGGTATGCATAATCCTCCGCAAACGCGTACTTCCATTGATTGCAAGTCTTTTCGTTGTTCACGATCGCTTCCTTGCTCGCATAACGCTTCAAGAAATCGTCTCCTGAAGCGACATAATCATGCAGCGTTAGGATGTCCGACACGGTGTGCTCCCAGCCGTCGTTCGTAATAACCGGACGATATGGATCGATGGCTTTCGTCAGATGATAAATGCCCTCCGTGAACTTCTGCTGCCGCTTATCGTGTAGAATGGACGCTACGCCCCATGATTCGTTAAATGGAACCCAAGTAATAATACTTGGATGGTTATATTGCTGCTTCACAATCTCCAGCCATTCTCTCGTGAACGCATCAACCGCTTTGTCATGAAATTCGAAGGTGGCCGCCATCTCGGACCACACAAGCAGACCTTTCACGTCGCACCAATAGAGAAAGCGGGCATCCTCGATCTTCATATGCTTACGCACGCCGTTGTAGCCCATCGCTAGAATATGATCGATATCTTCGATCAGAGCTTCCTCACTTGGCGGAGTTAAATGGCTGTCTGTCCAATATCCTTGGTCCAGAATCAATCGCTGATAAATTGGCACATTGTTCAGCAGCACCTCCCCGTTCTTAATGGAAACTTTCCGCATGCCAAAATAGGAGGACACTCTGTCTACGACCTGATCCTTCGCATACAGCACAAATTCCACGTCGTATAAGTTCGGATGCTGCGGAGACCAGAAGCTTCTTTTCCACGGCCCGTTTGCCTCATGCAGCAGATCAACCTCAACGGTTAAGCAAGGGCGATCGATCACAAGGCTAACCCGTTTTACAGGCTTGCCTTTGAATGTAACGATAGCTTCCAGCCTTAAATCACCGGCTCCTGCTGCCTCCGCCCCGATCACCTCGTAATCGAAACGGACGATGGAACGGTCGAAATCCGGTGTGATTTTGACAGCGTCAAGACGCTGTTCCTCCACGTATTCCATCCATACCGTCTGCCAAATTCCAGTCGTCTGGACATAGAAGCATTCGAAATTGTTCTCCGTCCAGCGCTGCTTGCCGCGGGGCTGATAGCAGCTATTGCTGTCTTCTGCCTTCACCGTGACTTGATTTTCAGCCCCGAATTCGAGATACGGGGTTATATCGAACGAGAAGGCCGCATAGCCGCCCTGATGTGTGCCTGCTAATATTCCGTTTACCCACACTTTGGCTTCGTAATCCACCGCTTGGAAATGAAGGATGACCCGTTTCGCTTCAGCTTCCTTCGGGATGTGGATAGCTTTGTTGTACCATACCTGCGGATGGAATTCTTCGATCCCAATTCCACTCGCTTTGGTTTCGTACGTAAAGGGCACGATTATTTTGTGGGTCTCTTCAAATTTCTCGTGCCACTTCTCGATCTCCCCCATGCTGCGATCATCGAAGCGAAAGCTCCATTCACCGTTTAAGCATAACCAATTGTCGCGTACAAATTGAGGCCTGGGATAATTTTTGATATATGCCTTAGTTGTCATGCCACTCCTCCTAATTCTTGTGCTCCGCTTTAAACTCCAATACATAAACGGATGTAGGGCGCAGCGGGTAGCCGAGCTTCCATTCTTCGGCAGGGACGACTCTTTTCTTACAGATCATCCGTTCTGGCTCGAACACGGAATTGATATCGTCGTAGGAATCTCCCGTAATTTCGTATAGAATCGTTTCTTCCGAGGCTTCGAACGCTTGCAGGTCTAGTGCCGCCTTCACCTCATTCAAGCTGCGGTTCACGATAAATACGATGACGGAGCTTCGGTCATCATTCGTGCCTGCCACAATGTCAAGATCAGGCAGCGCGTTAAGCGCAATAGGAGTCTCCTTGAGCGACGGAACGGCAAACGTCCCGCACTTGGCTTCGATGGGAAGAATATGCTTCACATCCCGATTCGCGTAAAGCTTCATCACTTCATAAGTTGGCGTCCCATATATGGTAAGCGGCAGTCCGCTCCAGCCTGGCTCCTTGCCGCAATATTGATCTGCATAATTATCGCCAACACGGATGCATCCACCAAGCCAGCCGTTCACCAGATCGGAGAAGCTGCCGATATGAACCATATCGCTGCAGCGTATCATTTCATTCAAGTTAGCAGCGTTGGCTACCGCCGCACCCAATGTATGCTCGTTCAGCAGCCCTTTCCGAATCGTGTTCGGATAATACATCGTATTGTATTCGGTAATTGCCAGCTTCACATGGCTATGCTTCGCATCCGCTTGAATATGCTCTGCCGTCTGCGCGATGTGATGACGGGTAAATTCGGGATAAGAAGCAATCGCCTTATACCGATCCTCCGCCGGCGTATTCTGGTTCATGCCGAAAGGACCGTAGCCGTGATACAGATGTAGGGTAAGATAATCAAAATGCTCACCGGCTAGATCGAGGACAGTTTTGTTCCACTCCTGCTGGAAGTGACCGCAAGCCAGAAGAACGATAGAGGGATCAGCTGCCTTCATGGCTTCGGCGAAGGAAAGCGTACGCCTAGCAAACTGCTCCGCGGAGCAAGTACCGACCTGCCATTGTCCCCATACCTCGTTGCCAATTTCCCAATAGCGGACATTGTAAGGCTCAGGATTCCCGTTCGCTGCACGCTGCGCTCCCATTGGCGTATCGACGCCGCCGTTACAGTATTCAATCCACTGGGCAGCTTCCTCAGGTGTACCCGATCCGTCATTTACGCAGATGAGGGGTTCCACCTGAAGCTCGCGGCAAAACTGAATAAATTCGTCCGTGCCAAAATATTTGCTGGTCCAGCCGCCCCATGCTTCGTTATACATGACCGGTCTCTCAAGGACCGGGCCTACGCCATGCTCCCAGTGGTAGGCACTAATATAGTTGCCGGCTAACCTCATCATTCCCGCGTTCAGATCCCGAGTCATATCGATTACTTCACGCTTCACCATGGCGATGCTGTCTACCGATAAAACCGACACATGGTCGATCCAAAGCATTCCGGTGGACACATGATCGATCCACCTCGGGTGATCGGCCGGTACATATACGCGGATTTCGGCGTCAACGCATTCGCGGGCAATAGACAGCTGCGCTTCGTACTCACGCCAGTTGTGACTTTCGAGTTCGATCCGGACTTGTCCAAGGAGCTCTTCCGAGCGCCGGTCCACCGCTTCGACGATGATCCCCTTCAGCTCGACGGAGGCACGAGCCACGAGCTTGACCGCGTAATCCGCTGGCCCCTTGAGCGCAGCCTTCTGCGCGATGCCAGCATAGGCTTCATCATCGCTATGCAGGCGGATACGCTGGGCACGCCCCGAATGCTTCGGTGCAGGCGCCTCCAGCACGTACTTGGTGTTCCTCCCGTTCGTATAGGCGTACCACTTTCCAGATATCTCTTTCTTCGTCTCAGCTTCGCTCTCGAAATCCATGTCCTTAAGCGGGTACGCAAGCATCGCTTCCATATGATCCCGAATGTCTTCGACGAAATGGCCAAATAAATAAGGGTTAACCGTATGCTCGCTCGCTTTGCTGCAATCAATCGTAATCTTCGCGTTAGTATTCATAATTTGCCTCCAACTGGTTTGTCATAATGGTTTCGGATTTAACCTTTAATCGATCCGATCATAACGCCCTTGACGAAATGCCGCTGCACGAACGGATACATGATCAATACCGGCAAAGTGGATACGATAATGACCGCGAACTTAATGCTTTCGGCAAGCAGAATCTGATCTTCTAGCCCGACGCTGCCGCCCTCGACAGCTGCCGATTGGCTGATCATGAGTATTTCGCGAAGTACTAGCTGAAGCGGATGAAGAGCTTCGTCGCGGATATAGATCAGCGCGGAGAAGTATGAATTCCAATGGCCCACTGCATAAAATAGAACCATAACAGCCAGTATCGGTTTGGAAAGAGGCAATATAACGCTAAACAGCAGCCTCCAGTTGGAGCATCCGTCCATGTGAGCGGCCTCCTGCAGCTCCCATGGAATGCTTGTCTGGAAGTAGGTCCGCATAACAATCAAATTGTACGTTGCGATTGCCCCTGGAACGATCAACGCCCACATGGTGTTGACCATCCCTAGATCCTTGACCAGCAAATAGGTTGGAATCAATCCTCCGCCTAAAAACATAGTAAGCGTGATCAAAACCATAATCGCGCCTCTTCCTGGGAGATCTGGACGTGACAACGGATACGCTGCTAGAATCGTCATGATGATATTGATAAGCGTGCCGACCACAGTATATACGATCGTATTGCGGTATCCCGTCCAGATTTTGTCATTTTGCAAAATGTTCGTGTACGCTTCCAAAGACACGCCCTTCGGCAGCAGCCATACTTCTCCATTCAGCACCTTGGCTGGATCACTGAAAGAGGCGCTGACGATAAAGAGCAGCGGATATAACACAATAATGATGATGACTGCTGCAATCGCGTACACGATGGCGTCGAATACTCGTTCATCCGACGTTTTTCTTATGGCCTGCTGCTTCGACATCCCTGAGTTCTCTCCTTTACCATAAGCTCGTCTCCGACGTCTTGCGCGCAAATCGGTTCACCATCAACAGCAAGATGAGATTAATGACTGAGTTGAACAACCCGATAGCCGCGGTGTAGCTGTATTCTCCCTTCAATATGCCTGTCGTATAGACAAACGTGGAGATGACGTCGCTTGATTCCAGGTTCAAGTTATTTTGCATGAGCAAAATCTTCTCAAAGCCGACGTTCATAAAATGGCCGATATCCAAAATGAGCAGGATAACGATAACCGGAGCTATGCCCGGCAGCGAGACATGCCATATGCGTCTCAGCCTGGACGCTCCGTCCATCTTGGCCGCTTCGTATAGCTGCGGATTCACGCCGCTGAGCGCCGCAATGTAGATAATCGATTGCCACCCCATGTTCTGCCATATGTTCGAACTGATGAAGATCGTTTTGAACCACCCGGCTACCTCAAGGAATCGGATTGATGTGCCGCCGAATGTCTCGATCAGCATATTGATCGGCCCTGTCGGTGAGAGGAATACGTTCAATATGCCTACAATAACGACAACCGAAATGAAATGAGGGATATACGTAATATTTTGCAGCCATTTGCTGAAGGTTTTGCTTCGAATCTCGTTAACAAGCAGCGCCAGCATAATCGGAACCGGGAATGCGATGAGCAGCGAGAACAAGTTGATGGACACCGTGTTCCATAGCAGCCTCCAGAAGTAATACGAGTTGAAAAACCGTTCGAAATGCCCGAAGCCTTCCCAAGGACTGCCGATAATGCCTTTGGCCGGGTTGAAATTTTTGAATGCAATTTGTAGCCCGTAGAGCGGACCGTAGTGAAAGATCAAGTACCAGGCAATTGGCAGAAGCAGCATGAGGTACAGATCATACCGCTTGGCTATATTCCTGAGCAGGCTGGAGCCGCGCTTCGGCTGGATATGGGACAGAGCGGCTGCACCTTCTTGCGCGCTCTTCATGAGCATTCACTCCTTATCTATGCTGTGTCGGAATTATTTCTCCATCTTGTCATACGCTTCTTGATAGATCTTCTCCAGCTCATCGATATTCATTTTTTTCAAAGTAGCCAGGAATGCATCCCATTTATCGAAGCTGAGCGCTCCGACGATAAACTTCGTGCTTTGCTCGTCGATATATTTGTCGATGTCGTTGCGCAGAATGTTAACCTTTTGGGCGGTCTCTTCATCGAACATCGGAGCAGCATAGCGGATCTTCGGCATGTACGGCTCCAGCTTCGCGTACGCCTCTTGAACTTGCGGCGGATTAATGAAAGATGCTACCTTGTCGCTGATCAAGTGAGGCGCGCCGCCGCCCGCGTACGGTGTCATTCTCCCCTGTGCGCCTGTTACTGTCAGAAAATCCTCTTTGTAATACGGCATGCCGTCCTTCAGCTCGTAATGCTCGCCCTCTCTGCCAAAGCGCAGCAGGGTGGAGCCCTCATCGCTGTAGAAATAATCGATCCACCGCATCGTCGCTTCCGGATTTTCGTTCACCGAAGTGATGGCGAATGCTCCATAATCCCGTGGAACCGGTGCAGCCGGGCTTTGCATCTGGTCCCCATGCGGGCCAGCTGGAGGTGCGGTGCCTTCATACTGATCGGCGATCGGCAAGAAATTGTTGTTCGTTTGGTCGAAGAATAGTCCTGTATTGCCCGATCCTTGCTTAGCAAGATATTGCGCTTCTGTATGTGAGAATATTTCTTGGTCCAGAAGCTTCTCTTTATAAAGCTTGTTCAAGTACATCAGCAGCTCTTTGTATCGCTCATCGCCGCTCCAAATATGCACCTTATCATCTTCGATGTTAATGTTATAGCCCAGTTGCAAATCCAGACCGAACGATCCGCTCATAAATTGTACGATAGGCAACCCTATCCGCGCGGTCATCGGAACTTCATCCGCTTTCCCGTTGCCGTTCGGATCACCATCGCGGAAGGCAAGCAGCACTTGATAAAGCTCCTCCGTCGTCTTCGGCTCTTCCAGGTTCAGCTTCTCTAACCACGCCTTGTTGATCCATCGTTTATCCGTACGTGCCGAGCCTGTCGTAACAATGCCAGGAATCGCATAAATATGTCCTTCTGGAGTCGTGATAGCGGAGCGGATTTCAGGGTATTGCTCCATTAAGATTGCTAGATTAGGTGCATATTGCTCGATTAATTCCTCGAGCGGAATCAGTTGGCCTGCGGAACCGTATCGGATCGTTTCCAGCTGCGATAGGCCTGAGCGGTACAACGCATCAGGCAGCTCGTTGGATGCGAATAGCAGATTCTTTTTCTCTGCGAAGCCGTCTGTAGGGGCCTCAGTAAATTCAACCTGAATGTTGCTTAATTTCTCATAATCTTGGAAAACCGGCATATCCTTGAACGGCCCGTTAACAGGCGCGATGCGAGTAAACATTTTCAGCTTTAGCGGTTGGTCCACGATTGGGAATCCCTCCGCTTTAATAGCGCTTTCAGATGAAGGGTTATTCTCTGTCTTAGAGCTTCCATCGTTGCTGCAGCCGGCCAGAATTAGACCAGAAACAATCATCGTAGTAAGCGCGTTTCTTCCCCAGTGTCTACGCATGAATCTGTGACCTCCAATGTTCTATTCACCGAGTTTTGTAAACGTTTACCGCCGGTGTTCACTCATTATAATTCAACCATTTCGCCATGGAGTTATAATAATATGACTATTTACTCCACATATTTTACAACTTCGCTACCACTCCCCCGCTTCCCAATCCATTCAAATAGGCTTGGGGCGTCACGCCCGTCATTTCCTTGAACACTCTGAAGAAATAGTTATAGGAAGAAAAGCCCGCTTGACTGCTGATTTGCTTGATCGAGTATTGACCGCTCTCTAGCAGCTTTCGTGCTGTATCGATTCGGACCCGGTTCAAATATTCCGAGAACGTCGACTGCGTCTCTTCTTTGAATATTCTGCTTAAATACGATGGATTCAGACCGATGGCGCCTGCCGCCAGCTCCAGCGTAGCGCTGCCCGAATACTTTTCCAAAATAAATACTATCGCTTGCGATACATGCCTGGAATACGGTCCCAACGCATGTCTCTCCTTAAGCAAACTCAGAAGGCTGCTATAGAAGGCCTGCAGCCATTGCTCCATCTCTCTGACACTTCCCAGCTTCCCGAGTTCACCGCGCTCAGGAAGTCCAGCCAATACGGAGTCGACCTGAGACATCCATTTCTTCAAAGCTTTATCACCGATATGCAGCAGCTCGCCGATGATCATCTGCACCGAATGGGAATGAACCGGTTGCTCCCGGATGCTTTCGAATACGGATGCAATCAGCCGATGCACACCTTCCTTGTCGAGCATCTCAATGGAGAGAAACAGCTGCTTCTGCTCTTCGATGGTTAATGTAACGCGCTGACCGTATATGCCGCCTCCCCATCCCGTCGCTTGGCCACTCGGTTCCGCTACGGATGAAGAGTCTAGCGCCCGTTCGGCAGAGCCATAGCTCGCTCCAAGCTGAGACAAGCTGCGGCATATATGGCCTACGGCATAGACACACTTCAAATTCAGGAACAACTCTAACGTATGGCGAAGCTTGCTCATCATTCGGTCGGCCTCGCTTGCAGCAGCATGCTCGCTTCGTTCCTTGAACGCAAATATGACAACAAGACGTCCGTTCTCAAGGTAAGCGGCCGTGCGCTCCTCTATATCACCCAAACTCTGCTGCATAATCTCGACGGCCTGCTGGACGAGTCGATTCGTCTGTACGTCGCTGTAGGATTGTGTCAGCAGCAGGAAAGAGACAATCTGAAGCGAAGCTGCCGCAAAGCTGACCGCCTGAGGATATGATCCATTCTTCCGCGCAAAGGCTTCAAGCACCTGGGTTGACTCTGGTGTCCCTCTTACCAGATCGGCGATATAACCACGGATAAGCACGGGATTCATTCGTTCAGCCATTGCCTTCTGGGCGTTGCGGTCCTCCAGCATCCGATCCTCCTTGCCCAGCTCCATGACCGCCTTGTTCAACATGCTGATAAGCGTTGCGCCATCGAGCCGATGCTTCAGCAAATAATCGATGGAGCCGTTCTTCAAGCAATCTCGTACATAATCGTAGTCGTCAAAGCTGCTAAGCATAATTGTCTTTATGGCTGGATATCGTTCTTTGATCGTTCGATTAAGCTCCACGCCGTTCATCTCAGGCATATTCACGTCAATAATAGCGATATGTGGCGAAGATTGCTCGATCATCGACAATGCCATGACCCCGTTATGTGCTTCGCCACATATTTCGAAGCCGTGCTTTCGGAGATCCACTAACGTCCATAAATTGTTGCGAGCCAACGGCTCGTCGTCTACCAGCAGCACTTGAAACATAATCTATATCACCTCTTGAGCGGATTTTCCCTTCTCCCGCAGAACGGGAAAAGTGATCACAACCTTCGTATACAGTCCCGGCTCGCTGTACAGCTTCACGCCGTAGGGCTCCCCATACATACGAACGATTCGTTCATGCACATTGCGCACCCCCATGCCGCTGAAGCGGGAGGGGGCCTCTTCTTTACTTTTCTCGCCCAGCAGCAAGTCCATTTGCTCCTGAGTCATGCCTTTGCCGTTGTCCATCACTTCGATTTTAAGGTCGTGATTTTCTTCGCAAACGCGAATCATGACCGATCCCCCTTCCTCCAGCGGACCAATTCCATGGATGATAGCGTTCTCTACAATAGGCTGCAGCATTAGCTTGGGGACCTGACACTCCAGCAAGGCTTCATCATTAATCTCCTCATATACTGGAATCGGCTGCATATACTTGTATTTCACGATGGAGATATAGCTTCGTACATAGTCCAGCTCCTCACGAACCGTAAGATATTCATTAGAATTCCCTAGAACCCCACGCATCAGCTCGATTAATGAGCCAGATACCTCCTCAATATTGGGCACCCCATTCAGCTTTGCCAAATATTTGATGGTATTGAGGGAGTTGTATAGAAAATGCGGACGTATCTGAGCCTGAAGAGCAGTCAACTCGGCTTCGCGCTTCTCCTTCTCACTAATTCGAATCCCTTCAAGCAGCCTCTTCAATTCCTCCACCATGCTGATAAAGACATGGTACAGCTGGCCTACCTCGTCCTTCGTTTTGATTTCCTTCATTGGGAACGACAAATTCCCGTCCTTCACTAGCATCATCATGGACTTCAGACGCCTAATATTAATAGTAATTCGGGATGATACCTGCAGTGAGCAGATTAACACGACGATCAGGACCAGCACCGATACTTCAGCCATCAGCTTGCGAAGCTTCACGGATTCGCTAAGCAGCGAATCCATCGGTATAAGCGCCAGCGTAGTCCATCCTGTATATTCGGATGAACGACTAACGACGGTATAGGATCTTCCGTCAATAATCATTTCAGCCGCATCGCCGGGTCCTGTAAATTCTTGTCTGATGCTTACGATCTTCTCGATGGAAGGAGCGAAGGACGGAGCCGATTCAGACTGATAAACGAAGCCTCCTCCCTTATCGAGCACATACAGCATGCTATCGGCGGTGGGCTTCACTCCATATGTTTTTTTGATGAAATCATAATTCAAATCTACCAAGACAATACCGATCGTCTCGCGGTTATAACGGATCTCACGGCCTATGATAATGGCATCCGACACGCCCGTCTGCTTCAAATAGGCATGGCGCGATCCATTTCCCAGCATATAATCCATCATCGGCGTCCCAAGGATCGTCCGATCCAGCCAAGGACCTCCGGAGAAGAATACCTTTCCGTTCAACCCAACAACGGCAATTCGCGAAATATAAGGCTTATAATCAATCAATACCGATAGAAACTCATCGATTCGCTTCTGCTCTAGAAACCATCCATAGCTGATCTCTTCCGACGGACTGAGCAGCGTATCAATCACCGTGTTTTTGTTGGTCACCACCACGGTGTTCAGCCGGTCGATTTCTTCCAGCATGATATTGAGGGACTCATCCGCTTGGCGAATACTATCCGACACCGAGGTGACCGCGTTATCCTTTATTGTCTGGCGCATATTCAAATAGACGATGCCAGAAATCGAGAAAATAGAAAGAAGAGCGACCAAACTGAATGCGATGAATATTTTTCCCTGAATGCTTAAACTGGGCGAAATCCATCGTTGAAGGGTGGACAGCTTCATATTGAGAAATCTCCTTTACGCGCTCTAGGAAACCCTATCTTGCAATTGCTTTCAAATCTAATTCACCTAATCGCGGCTAAACGATCGTCTTCCGCAGTGTTAGTGGGGATTGCTTATAATAAATCTTGAAGGCTCTGGTGAATGTGTAAAGGTTCGGATAACCAAGAGACAGAGCGATCTCCGTAATCGTAGCGTCCGTGTCGATCAACAGACGCCTTGCCTTGTCCATGCGGATCTTCTGTATGTACTTCATCGGGGGCATACCCGCCTGGCTCGTAAATACTTGAGTAAAGTAGGAGCGATGCACACCCGCGAAATCCGCTACTTGTTGGACGGATATTCCCTCCAAAGCGTGCAGCTCTATATATTTCATGCATTCATGAATCCAACCTGCAAGCTCAGCCGCTGGGGCAGGCGCAGTCTCTGGAATCAATCCCGCGAATAGTGCACAAACAAGGCTTTGCAGCTCCAGTGCGACTGCCGGATTCCACCGCTGAACGCCCGCCAGCGTATGAATGACTTGATCCGCCGATGCCTTGACGCGTGCGGTAACTGCTTTCTTGCGAAACGGCTCCTCCTCTGTCACCCCCGCAAGCTCTAGCAACGACCTTGCCCTATCGCCATCCACCGCCAGCCAGCTCATTTGAAGCGGCTTGCCGGAGGGGAGCATGTCGTAAAAATAGGTGCGGCCCGGAAACAAACAAAACATATCGTCCTTCTGCAGCTCCACCTGCTTGCCTTCGTATTCCAGCCGAACCCCTCCCTCCTGTACAAAGTGAAGACTGTAGCATTCGATCCTTTTGGGTCCTACTTTGTAGTTGGGTTTGGCCAAACAGCGACCCGCCCGCACCGGCCATATCCGTCCTTCTTTATCCAGATCCCCCGGCGTATAAAAAATGAAATCGGCAAACTCATAATCGTATTCCTGCATCGTGACTCTCACTCCCACCCTATGTTCATTTATAGCTATATAAGTTGAACTAAAAATTTACGTATTGGGCGCTGTGCGAGAAGATCATTCTTACGATCGCTGTTGCAGCCAGATTCTTTGATTTCCTAACACATTTAAAGGTAAGAATATGGCTGCAAAGGCGAACACTTCGTTTCTCCAGAACGATCCTCTCACTTCGCTAAATCTTCATTTTTCAAGTTCAAGTTATATAGTTACAACATAATGACAACTATATCAATTCTACCAACTCAATATAAAGCGCTTTCTTATAGGTATTATAATAATCGCAGTGAATTGTTCTTGTCTAGTACACCTAACATTTTGCTAATATTATTTCCTCAGATGAACCAGCTGCAAAGGCGAACACTTCGTTTCTAGAGAAACGATCTTCTCGCTTCGCTTACACTTCATTTTTTAAGTTCGACTTATACAATGCGCCGCTATCCTTGCAGCATCCTTAGCTGCGTACGTCCCGAAATTCCCTATATCCTACACTAAAGTCTCCACTAGATGAAGGTGAAGCGCCTACACTGCACTAAGTACAATGAAAACCTCACATGAGAGCTGTTTCATACGGCTACATTGTACGATTGCACTAGAATGAGCTCCAAACCTACGAATATCGCCCTAGAATAGGCATTCTATTGCACAAACTACAGTGTACATGCCCTAGTTAGGCGAGTAACGTCGATTACGTTGTACAAACTGCAACGTAGCCTCTTCCTATAGCACTATTTCATAAGTTAACCAATCGGACTAGCACGCAGAACCGAGGAAAGAAAACTAAAGTAACCCAACGAGATAAATTGAACTAGGGATTCACGTTTTGGGCGCTGTGCGAATAGATCTTTCTTAAGGACTGCAAAGGCAAACACTTTGCTTCTCCAAAATGATCTTCTGCTTCGCTAAAACTTTATTTCTAAGTTCAACTTATATAGATTGCCAACAGACTTAGAAAAAGAAAAATCACCCTTACGGGTGATTGGGAATCGCAGACGAGTCAGTTCACACTTCTAACGGAAACACGAGCCTCTATTTGTATCCTACCGGTTAGACCCCCTAATGCCGGATCTCGCTTCATTTCTGCGTAATAGCGTCTCCCTTTTCCATTAAAATGTGACGTTAACCAAAAATGGGACTTTAGCGCCACTGGTTTCCGTTAGCTTTCGTTATCAACAAGTTCGGAGAATACATAGTTTCCTATACAAAAAAAATAAAGGCCACGCAACAAAAACGTGGCCTTTAAATCTATGGAAGAGCTTATTCAGATATTATTAATAATGATCCGTCATCACTTCATTATATTAACTTTAAGCTAAAGCTTCATATTTTGTGGCTTATCCATCGTCTAACACCTTACATGCTTGCGTTTGAAACCAAGTCTCTGTTTATCTACTGCCTTCTGAATATCGTCGGAAGCGAGTAGAAACTTGCTTTTTGTCTTGTCCCGTTTGATTTCTACTGGGCCTACCGCCTTTGCTGTCTCGACCGCCTCACTATGGAGCGGCAAATAGGATACCCCTACTGTGTAAATAAAATTATTCATAGCGGATTTAGTTCGTTTTGGAGAATCGTGAATCGTATTCCGCAAAATTTCAAGCATATTAGCAAGTTTGCTTTCGGAAAATTCTCTATCCGGTCGATTACCCAAAAGCCAGCAGTAACAACTCCAGCCCGCTGACATTTTCAGCTCTTCGCCGCTTGCAATCCATTTATCAGCAACCTCTTGTGCAATATCTGTTTCTGACAAGGTTACTGCCACCACATAATCGGATAGCATATAAAAGTAAGCCGCATCTATCCATCGCTCAAAATCAGCTTCAGTCATTGCTTTAGGGTCTGCAATGACGCCAGCAAAGTACATGGCGTCATAATTCCCCGAAGAGTAAAGCTGCTCAGCCAAAGGTTGATTGTTTTTAATTTTCTTGGCGATGGGCTTCATTTCGCCGGTAGCCACCCCAAAAAGCGGTTCGTGCGCCCCATTGGATACGTATATTTTCTTGGTTCGTTCCTTGCCGAGAGCTTCAAGCTCCTGCATAACCATTTCAAAATTCATTGTTTAACACTTCCTTATTTTGATGGATTTCATCAAGCATATCACTCCATTATTGATTGAAAACCAGGGCTGTTATTGCGAAACCTTTGATGAAATATGATTATTAGTAAGCTTTATTTGCGGCTTGTGTGCGAGTCCGAAGAAAGCGATAAGAGCTAGCAGACTGGTCGACAAGATAATAATCCCCATCGGAACCGCTGAATTTTCTCCTGCAACTCCGACTAATGGTGAAGTAATTGCTCCAATCAAAAAAGGCAACAAGCCAAGCAGGGCAGCTGCACTTCCAGCCCTTTGACCTTGCGAGCCCATCGCCAGCACAAAAGAAGCTGTGGCCGTCATACCGATTGACGCCACGAAGAAGAACAACGGAATAACTAATGCCAGTAAAGGACCGTGCAATAAAATAACGAGCAAGGCTGCCAAACTGGACGTACAAGCCATCAGCAAACCAAGAATAACAAATTTGCGTTCCGAAAACGTTCTGCTGAACCGTCCCACGACCTGTGAACCAATAATTAAGCTTATTCCATTGGATGCGAACAACAGCGCGAACATTTGTGGAGAAGCGCCGTAAATATTTTGATAAACAAATGGAGTCCCCGATACGTAGGCGAATACGCCCCCAATCATAATGCCTTGTGCAAGCGCATAACCGATAAACTGCCGATCTTTAAGTAACGCTTTAATACCGCCTACTAGCTCGCCGAAGTTACTGGATACCCGATTTTCTACAGGCAAGGTCTCTTTTAAGTTCATCGTTGCCAAAATAACGAGTAGTAAACCAACAATGCCAAGTACAATAAACACGCCTACCCAAGTGGTAAAGGAGATCACACCACTGCCAGCCAAAGGCGCAATCATAGGGAACAGATTATTTACAAGCATGAGCATGGAGAAAAACTTCGTTAATTCTGTTCCGCTATATACATCGCGTACAATTGCTCTGGAGATAACAATTCCCGCAGAGGCAGCAAAACCCTGAACAAAACGTGCAGCTATAAACCAATAAATATTTGGGGAGATCGCACAGACTAACGAAGCAACCAAATAGAGAATAAGTGAAATAATTATTGGCTTGCGTCTCCCGTGAACGTCACTTAATGGTCCCATAATAATTTGGCCCAACCCTAAGCCAATGAGGCATGCGGTCAAACTGAGCTGAACAAGAGACGCCTTGGTCCCAAAATCAGCTGTAATTTGTGGAAATGACGGCAAATACATGTCAATCGTAAGTGGACCAAGAGCTGAAAAGGCACCTAATAGCAATACTAATCTTAGCCGATCATAATTTTTTGCTGCAGACATCGTTTGATCTTCTCCTAAACTTTTCCAAAGTGATGAATCGTAGTTATCGTATAAACTTGCTTCATTATAGACCAATATAGAGATAAACCCAATAGTAACTTAATCCTTTTAAGCAACTTTCCTATATTATTCATCCTACACTGTACTCCATCGGTTAGTTCAACTTATATAATGCTTCGATACCTTTCCTTTTTTTCAGGGGGAATGTAGATGAGAAATTCTTAACAAGATTATCCTATTCATGCATGCTAGAATAAACGCTCTAAGCCCTATGACAGCTTAGCTATTATTCGCATACGGAGGGATTTAATCATCATGTACAGATTTTTGGCTCTATTCGCTCTACTCATATTGGTTACCGCTACAGCAGCAAATCACAAAGCAGATGCTTCTCCTATCTTGAAATTCGGCAGCGAGGGACAGGACATTCCGGATCTGCAGTTCCGGCTTCAGACGATCGGTTATTACCATTTGCCCATAGATAAAAATTTTGGCAAGGCCACTCTTAGCGCGGTTCAACGTTTTCAAAAAAATAACGGGCTCCAGAGTGACGGCGTTGTAGGTCCGAAAACATGGGCGAAGCTCAAAAAATTGTCGGTCAACAAAAAGGAGCTTTCCATGCTTGCGCGTGTCATTTATGCCGAGGCCAGGGGGGAAGATTATAAAGGTCAAGTGGCGGTCGGTGCGGTCGTAATGAATCGACTCCAGTCTTCAAAGTTTCCGAATACAGTAAAGGAAGTTATTATGGAGCCAAATGCTTTCTCAGCCGTAAAAGACGGTCAGTACTGGCTTATTCCGAATCAAACGGCGTTCAAGGCAGCAAAAGCTGCTGTAAAAGGGACGGACCCAACCGGCAATGCGTTGTTCTACTTCAATCCGGTTATCTCCAAATCGGCTTGGTTCAAGACCCGTACAGCCACTGAGAAAATCGGAAATCATCTATTTACACTATAGGCATAGCCAACAGAGAAGGACATTTATCTAGAACAGGAGAACATAGGAATGAGTATAGATACTACGGATCGGCATCAGGCTAGAGTAGAATTGGTAATCGATATTATCAAAGGTATTTTTGAAAAAGAAACTATTCCGGAGGCATTCAAAGAGAAACTCAATACAATGAGTTATGATGATTTAGGAATTTATGTTATGAATATCGTAAAAAAACGATCCTTTGATGAAGTTCTTTAATTGAATATCTGGCTCCAGAACAAAAAGCGACCGTTCCAGAATGCTCTGGCATACGGCCGCTTTTTTTCAATTTTTATACTTCCTTTGGTTCGTATTCCGATCCCTCAAGCTCTGGACAAATGATTTCATCAGCTCATCCTCTTGAACAACGATAGGAGTTATGCTGCAGCCCTTTAGAAAACCCGCTATCTCTTCAACCGCTGCGAGGATTCCCCCGGAAAAACAAAAGCACACTCCATTCAGCCTTCACTCACTTCCCATTGGTAAATTACTAGTATTTCCTATTATCTATTAAAATTAATTCACAAAATAAATATAATAAAAATGAAACATCTGGATAATAAAATGAAATCCATAGTCGCTATCGAAGTGCCGACTCTATTAAAAAAAAAGCATATGAAGTAGAATAATTAAGAAATTCAACAGGTGTATCTGGACCTAAATACTTCCCAATACGCATGTATAGAAGTGCTTCCCGAGGTTTCTTACATGGTGTGCGATATTGTAAATTCGATTAGAAACTAACATTGAAGATGGTGAATGATAATGAAACAACAAAAGAAAATTCTTATCATAGAAGACGAGAAGGATATTTCCCGAATTTTGCGGGACTATTTGGCTAAAAACAGGTACGAGGCTGCGGTCGCAGGGAATGGGAAAGACGGTTTGTATATGCTGGAGCTTGTCCAGCCCGATTATATTATTCTTGATATTATGCTTCCGGATGTGGACGGAATAGATCTTTGTAGAGAAATTCGTGAGAAAAGCAACGTGCCTATCCTTATTTTGAGCGCAAGAGGCAGTGATACCGATAAGGTACTTGGCCTTGGCTTCGGTGCGGATGACTATATGACAAAACCTTTCTCCTTAACTGAATTGCTAGCACGAATTAATGCCCACTTCCGTCGTTATGAAACCATGGTCGCTGCCCCGCAGGATTCTGACTTCTTACGTCTAGGAAACCTCGTAATCGATAAAAAAGCATATAAAGTGACGGTAAACGGTTCAGAGGTTTCCCTCTCAGCAAAAGAGTTTGAGCTTCTTTATTATCTTGCCAAGCATAAAAATCAGGTGTTTTCCAAAGCTCAATTACTTGATGCAGTCTGGGGATATGACAATTACGGCGATGAGAATTCAGTAACGGTTTATGTCCGGAGATTGCGTGAGAAAATCGAGAAAGCCCCCTCCAATCCTAATTATTTAAAGACGGTATGGGGCGTAGGATATAAATTCAGTCTAGACTAAGCGTGCGATTGGAGATGACATATGTCTTTGAGCTCTTGGTTAAAAAATTGGTTAACAGCAGCTGCACTTATGCTTGTCTTCATAACACTAAGCAGCGCTGGCATGCTTCTATATAGTTGGAATAATGACAATGAGTCTAGTCAGAAATACGTGATTAACCAGGCACGATTGGCTGTGAACCCTTTTCTTCTCTATCTGGAGCATAATAGCGAGGAGATCAGGAATGATCATGTGCAAGAGACCTTGGACAAGATGACAGCCAGCAGCGGCATGGACCTGATTTATGTGGAGTTGGACGGCACGGTTGCTTTCACCACCTTCAAATCGATGCCATCGGCACCAGTGAACCTCAAGACGTCTTTGCACTATGATTTGTATGATGCGCAGCAGGAGGATCAATTTTTCAAAACCGCTTTTCCTGTCATAGACGACGGCTCTCAAAATCAGGTCGGAAATGCCCTATTTTACCTGCCTAAAGACATGATTTATGCCAAAAAATCGGATCATACTCCTCTTGCTGCTTTTGCTCTCACCGTGTTTTTAGCGCTACTATTATCCGTTTTGCTCATTATGATCAGAAAAAAAATCAAGCATCATCTTATCTCGCCTATTATCACGCTGAAGCATCACTCAGAAGCGATTTTGAAGGGCAATTACGAGGAGAAAAGCCAATATGCCCGAATGGATGAGCTGGGCGGCCTATATGCTATGTTTGACCAAATGAGAATGGAGATTATGCATTTAAGCACGCAGAGAGTCGATCAGGAGAAAGCTCAGAAGGAGCTGATAACGAACATCTCCCATGAGATTAAGACACCCCTTACCACTGTAAATGCCTACATTGAAGCGATACTTGAGGGCGTGTGTCCAGATACCGAAACGATGATGGAATATGTGGAAGTGATGCGCAGTAACACGGACAAAATGACTAGACTTGTTGAAGACCTGCTCGTGCATGCCTTGCAGGAGCTGGGACAAATTTCTGTAGATCCTACGGAGCAGTATAGCTCGAATGTCCTTCAGGATATTTTAAAACCGATAGGCCATTATGTGCGCACAAACGGAGTGACCTATATGGAGTCCCATGACATTCCCAATGTGCTTATCCCGATTGATGCGGTCCGTATCGAGCAGGTAATTACGAATCTCGTATCTAATGCATTAAAGCATACCTCTCCTGGCGATACCATCCGGATCGGCATAGAGCTGGCTTCCGCGCAGCTTACATTCACCATTGCGGATACAGGCAGAGGCATAAAGCCTCAGGATATGCCTTTTCTATTTGAGCGGTATTTCAGCGGGCAAGGGAAGTCAACTGGCACAGCCGGATCGCAGAAGGGAACTGGACTTGGACTTTCGATTTGCAAGACGATTATTGAGGCACATGGCGGCTCCATCTCCTTTCAGAGCAAAGAGGGGCAAGGAACTACGTTTCAATTCACACTTCCGTTATGTTGAGTTTTCACTGTAATAGTTTATTAATAACTTGATAAGCCTTTTTAAAGATCAAGGAATTATACTAGGACTTACATAGAAAACGGGAGTGATCATACATGGCTAAAAAAGCAATTATACAAGCAAAAAATCTTTGCAAAACCTATAACACCGGCAATGAACAATATCATGCCATTCGAAATCTTGATTTGGAAATTCATGAAGGGGATTTCACCGTCATTATGGGAAATTCCGGATCGGGCAAATCTACTTTGCTTTATCTATTAAGCGGTCTCGATAATGTTACAGCTGGTGAGGTGTATTTCCGCGATCAACGTATTGACCAATATAACGAGAAGGAGCTTTCCAATTTTCGCACCAGAAAGATCGGTTATATTTATCAAAGCATCAACTTGGTTCCCGATCTTTCGATTCTGGACAATGTATCGTTGCCCGCCTATATCGCCGGAAACAAAACAAACAAAATAAAGGCCAAAGCACATGAGCTCATTCAAGCTATGGGCATTGAAGGCCAAAATAATCGCCTCCCCTCTCAAACCTCGGGCGGTCAGCAGCAGCGCGCCGCCATTGCCAGGGCATTAATTAATTCTCCTGAAATCATTTTTGCAGATGAGCCTACCGGAAGCTTGAATTACGACCATGGTAAAGCCGTTCTAGACATCCTGACCAAAATGAACCGTCAAGGCCAGTCAGTCGTCATGGTTACCCATGACATTAAGGCCGCATGCAGAGCCGACCGGCTAATCTTTATTAGAGATGGCAAGATCGGCGGCATTCTTGAATTCGAGAAATATGACGAAAAAAGCACCCAAGACAGAGAGTCCATGATCTTTTCTTTCGTTTCAGGAAAGGAGTAATCATAATGACTGCTGTTTGGACACTTTGCTTGTCTTACCTCAAAAAAAACAAAATACAAAACCTCTTTATTTCACTGCTCATTCTGCTATCTACGCTGCTTGTCGCTACTGCAACCATTATCATTTCTAATACTGGAAATCTGTTCACCGACATGCACAACCAGACCAATGGCTCTCATCAAATTCTGACGTTTGAGAAAGATCTTCATAATCCTGAAGAAGTCCACCAATGGTGGGAATCACAAAAAGGCGTCGATGTATCCAGTCTCATGCGATATCGTACCTTATCGGGAATTACCCATCATGAGCAAAATATTCCGAATCTATATTTATTCATGATGGATACGCCGAAGCTTCCTAAAAACGTCGATAAGCTTGTTTTTGCAGAAGGAGAGAATAGCGCGCAACCAGAGAAGGGCACGGTATGGATTCCGACCTCTATGGCTTACGGCTATAATATTAAAGTCGGCGATACCATTGCTTTTAATACCGGCAAAACTCCTTTGGACTTAACGGTTTCTGCTATCGTGATAGATGTTCCCTACGGTGCTCCGTTTACAAACACAGCACGAGTATGGATGAGCAATGACGATTATCAGAGCAAGCTCACGGTGATAGCAGGAAAAGACAGCTATCTAATGGGGCTTCGTTTTGAGGATTATTCAAATAACAGCAGTTATTGGGATCGCTTCACAAGTGAGTTCGGAACTCCTTTTCTAGAGTCTAAAATGGAATTTGAAGGCATCGCCTCCTTCTATCTAATCATTAATCAAATTATAGGCTTTGTTATGGTTTTCCTTGGTTTAGTCATGATGCTTATCGCTTTAATCACAATCGGATTTACGATTTCTGATGCTATTCTAGCCAATTACAAAACGATAGGCGTCCTTAAGTCACTAGGGTTGACCTCTCATAGAACCATTAGCACTTATGTCATACAGTACGGTTTGCTGTCAGCGATTGCGATTATTCCAGGCTTAGCGCTAAGCACCATGCTGTCCAAAGTAATTATTAATCTATCTGTATCTTCACTTCGCACGAGCCATTCTGAGCTCAATATACAAGGAACCGGCGCTGCTATACTTGTAGGGTTGCTATTATTTGTGCTCGTTCTCCTGTGCGTCGTCTTATACGCCAAGAAAGCCCGTTCCGTACAGCCCGTGCAAGCGATTCGATACGGCATGTCCGAGATGGAAAGCAACAAAATAAAATCGAGGATGGACTCAGCCGCAGCGAACAAAATTGGCTTTGGCAATCTGCCCGTCATCGCTGTTATCGGTTTGCGGAATTTAATCAAAAATCTAAAGGGCTCTGCTTTAATGCTTGTATTGACTCTGATGGCCTCCTCTGTGCTAGTGCTCGGCTACGTGGTGCTAAGCAGCATTATTGGGATCCAGCAAACTGCTGCAAAATGGGGCTATGATTCTGCCAATATCGTAGCCATGGTTATCAATAAGTCCACGTTTCCGCGAGCTGAATTCGACCAAGTATTAGCCTCCGAATCCCGCATTAAAAATTATGGGTGGCAGGGCAATATGACGGCTATCGTCAATTCAGAGCCTGTACTGAATAAGTCGAATGAAAATACTCCTACTCTCAGCATCTATTTAAGCGTACTGGATGGAGGTTATGATGAGCTTGGTTTTGAGACATTGACGGGCCATAACCCGCGCCAAAAGAATGAAATTGCTATCGGAGTCAATGTTGCGAAGAGCTTGAATAAAGATCTTGGCGATGTTATCGAGGTGTATATCGAAGGCAAGAAACAATTTCTGATCATTACTGGTATCTATCAGGCAATCTCGAATATGTCCAATTCCGCTCGAATGACCATCGAAGGGGTAAAAACAGTTAGCCCTAACTTCAATAACATGGATGTTGCCTTAATTAACGTGAACGATTTGTCACAAGCAGATGCAGTCGTCAGTGATTTGAATGAACAATTCAAGGAGTCAACCTCAGTCGTAACGCAGCAGACTCTTCTCGATTCCGTGTTCAAGGAAGCCGCCAACATACTCATTTACCCGATGAGTCTGATGGGACTGCTTTTTATTATTGTGACCTTCATCATTATTTACAGTACCTGCCGTATCAATATTCGAATGGAGAGCAAAACTTACGGTATTTATAAATCGATAGGCATGACCTCCAATCGAATCCGTTTGTCTATCGTTCTAGGCATCAGCGCACTAGCAGCCTTAGGTGCCCTGCTCGGCATAGCTGCAGGAGTTTATCTGCTCCCGCTCCTTTTAGAGAACATTCTCTCAAGCTACGGTATTGTTCAATTGCCAGTCATTCTCAACTGGGGCGGTATTATCCTCATGGCCTGCATAAGTGTTTTGTCAGCAGCGACCGGCTCATGGGCTTCATCTAAAGTCATTCAAAAAGCATCGCCACGAATTCTCGTGGTGGAATGACAGCTGGAACAGCTAACGAAGGAGGATGGAATTCGCAAAATATGTATAAGAAATTGCTGCTTGCGACCGTTGGCTCAGTAAGCCTTCTGGCTGGCTGCTCTAATTTGGCAAGTCCGTCCGATTCCAATAATGTATCATCGTTATTAGACTAGAGTGAGCAGGTTAGAAACGTAGGTGTCAAGGGAGATCTGGGAAAAGTGATGTCAACGGCGGCGGCCCCCTTATTACACTAACAGCTTCTGTCGGGATGATTACGGTCAATACTGAATAATAGCTATCCCAAAAACGCTATGCTCACTGATAACATAAATTTTTAAAAAAATGGCAGTACAGGAGTCTATTCCTGTACCGCCATTTTCCTTTGTTTATCTACCTCTTAAGCACACATAGGTGCTTATCGCCTGAAAAAAAAGCTGTTTTTCTGCCATAAGCACCTATGTGGTCTTATCGCGCCCGAATGAACGCAGCCCGCCACTAATTCGACCTCATAAGCACATATAGGTGCTTATTGCCCGAGAAAACAAGCTATTTGGCTGCCATAAGCACCTATATGGTCTTATCGCGTCCGAATGAACGTATCCCTCCACTAATTGGAACCAATAAGAGGATGCCCTAGCCAAATTCATGGCTTTTGGAACACCCTCTCTTAAGAAAAGCTTCACACCAGTTTTATACATCTAGGCTGCATCAGATAAGCACCTGTAATTTGTTCTGCCTGAAGATGAATTGTATATTCTCCTGCTGCAGGAAATTGCAGCTCTCCCATATGAAAACATTGGAAGCCAGAGGCTCCTCCGGTAGACTGCACCTTTGCCTGCAGTTTTTGTCCCGCTGCCGTGATCAGGAAGGTTCCACCGCCCCCATTCGTTCCTTCTTCGCTGCGATATTCGATATAGACCTGAAATTTCATCGGTCCTAATGTCCGGACTCTCCAGACCGCTTCATCCTCCTGATCCGTCCAGTCCAGCAAATTATCTCGATCTTTTTTCCCCGTATCATAACGAAGGGTGGGACCGGCGATCTCGCTTTCAAATACCCCCAATTCAAGCGAATCATGTCCTCCCGAATCCAGCAGTTTGACTGGATTGCCTTCTACAGGACCCGTGCAGACGACAGCGATGACCAGCGGCTTGGCGTTAGAAGAATTGCCAGATTCCGTCAAGGCAGGCAGTTCAACCTCCAAATCCTGATCTGACACCTGAGAAAAAACCAATTCCTTGCCGCCATCCAAAACAAACACCCTTTGAACCTCGGTTTTCAATCCGGGAACAATCAGTTTGGAACCCAAGGGACGGTCGAACACATGTAGAAACAGCGTATTTCCTTTCAAGGTGCATCTTCCCCAGAAAGGTCTGGCCGTTGGCGCCGCGCCGGCACCATAAATGCTGTCTCCATTAGCAGTTAGCCAACTGCCAATTTCAAGTAAAATCGATTCGGATACTGGATCCCATTCACCTGACGCCATCGGACCGATATTGATGACCAAATTTCCGTTTTTGCTCACGACATCGATCATCTGCTTGATGATCGCTAGGGGTGATTTCCAGTTATGATCAGATTTTTTGTAGCCCCATGAGTCGTTTAATGTAATAATATTTTCCCAATCCCGCCTAAGTGTACGAGTTGTAAGCTGGTTATCGGAGCTATTGGAATAGTCCCCGAGAGGAGCCTTCCAAACCCGGCTATTGACTAAGCAATCTGGCTGAACGCCGTGAACGGCCGCCAAAAACTGCTCTCCCTGCTCCCGTGTCAGCTTGCCACCGCAGTCAAACCACATTAGACCAACCTTCCCGTAGTCCGTTAGCAGTTCACGGACCTGAGGGATTGATTTATCGTGCAAATAGCGTTCAAAGCGCGTCCGTTTATCCGAATCTTGTATCCATGTTTCAACTTCGTCATAAGCACCGATATTTCCTGGGTAATCCCAAGTATTACCTTGTGAATCCGGATCATGCCAATCCATCGCATGGGAATAGTAAATTCCAAAAACAATTCCTTCTGCGCTGCACGCTTCAGCTAGTTCTCTAAGCGGGTCTCGACCAAATGAATTATGCTTGACGATTGAATAATCGGATACTTTCGAATCGTATAATGCAAAGCCGTCATGATGCTTGGCTGTAAGAATGATATATTTCATGCCTGCCTGCTTAGCCGTCCGCACCCACCTCACCGCATCAAAGGCTGACGGATAGAAGTCCTTTGCCATTTCCTCATATTCGGCAACCGAGATTTGTGCGCGAAGCATAATATGCTCGCTGTAGGAAGCTTGTATTTCTTTCCCCTTCCACTCGCCCGCAGTCAGAGAATAAGGTCCCCAGTGAATGAATAAGCCCAGCCGCGCCTGTCTCCACCACTCCATACGTCGATTTTGTTCATCATCTAGCGGGATTTCGGCGCTTTGTATATTAAACGGATCATCTAGCAAATTTTCAGTCTCCACTTTTGCTTGATCCAAGCTTTTTTTTATCATCGTTTATCTCCATTTCAATTATTGGACGTTAGATTGTCTTCCCGGTCCACCCCTTACCACAGCTGCAGATCTGTTCCCCGTAGCTTGGATACGGCTTCTACGAAGAAAAAATCACCATAGATCAGCGGCGTGTCAATATGCACGCCTCCCGGCAGATTGGATGTGCCGGATAAAATCAAAGCTTCTTCCGGCTGATCCCAGGCGCCATAATTTTCATGAATGGATCGAATTATTTTTTCTGCTGCGCTTAAGTACATCGAAGCTTCTGACTGTGGGACAATCCTTGCCAGCTCGATCAAACCACATGCCGCACAGGCACCTGCCGATGTATCGCGAGGCTTGCCGCCTTCTTCCGGCGCCCTGAAATCCCAATGAGGCACATGGTCTTCAGGTAGATTCGCTAGAAAGAAATGAGCTGCCCTTTTGGCACCCGTCAGGAATCGATGATCTCCGGTATAATGATAAGACAAAACAAGTCCATAAATCATCCAGGCGCTGCCCCTCGCCCAAGCGGATTCTTCCGCATAACCTTGGCCAGACATGGCACCGATTCTCGCTCCCGATTCCGAGTCGAAATTAACAATATGGTAGCTGGATCCATCCGGGCGGAGAAAATGCTCCAACACCGTTTCCGCATGAGCTTCAGCGATATGCCGAAAACGCGGATCATCCGTCACTTCTGATGCCCAGTAAAGCAAGGGCAGGTTCATTACGGTATCAATGATCGACCAGCCAGAGCGGTTCACATTCGCAGTATCATGCCAGGCTCTAATAAATTTCCCCTTCAAGTTAAAACGGCTGGCTAACTGAGAAGCCGCCATCACTCCTCTTTGCTTGGAACTCTCGCTGCCGGTCACACGGTAATTCGCCACAGCCGAGAGCGTCCAAATAAAACCGGAATCATGATGGACGGCAAGAGCATATAGCGGTTCATCTAGTTTTTCCTCAATCCGCTCGGCAATCTCCTGAAGAGCTGCATGATTTCCATCAGCGGAAATCTGCCACAAAATACCCGGCCAGAATCCTGCCGTCCACCACGATGTCCGCATATTGTCGTATACTCCATCGACAGAAGCATGCGGAAAACTGACGCCAATCCGCTTGCTGGTCCGCTCTACTTTATTTACAATTTGCTCCCATGCTTGTTCAGCCCATTCCTGAATGGAATCTGATATTTCCAATCCACGAGCGTTTTGTTTAACTACTGTCTCTCTCATTTGGTTCACTCCTACTTATTTTATTTATATTTATAAAATTTTCTTTTTCAGTTCGTTGTCCTCAGCGGAATGACCATATTCCAAGTGTTTTCCGCATTTCGAAATCCTCCGGAACCATCTGCTACCGCTGCGAATAAATGCGTAGGAACACCATCTTGAAAAAGCAGAAATGGTCGCTCGAAGCTGCCCATCCACTGCTCTGTGCCGTCCTCCCAGCGGACTAGCCTTGAATACGACTTGAGGGATTCGGCCAATCGCCAATCCGTCCCGTCATCGGAAACAGCCAAAATCCCGCCATGCTTTTCTCCGCATAAATGGCCGTCCATATCCTTGGCGATCATACGGTATCCCTCTGCGGTATGCCAAATAAACGGGTCCTCTATATGAAATTGTTCTGGCGGAAAGAGTGGAGAGTCATGAATGACGCGGTACGGTCCTTCAATTCCCGAGGCCTCGGCAACGCCTAGAGTCATCTGTCCATGCCCATTGCTCTCGTATTTGCGAGCTTTATAAATCAGCAGTACGCTGCCGTCTTCCCGGATATGAGGAGCGGGATTAGACGTCAGGAAGCTGTCGAACTTGCCCGGCCTCGTAGGCAAAATAGGCGCGTCAAGCCTTGACCATGGCCCGTAAACGCTATCGGCAACGGCTAACCCAACGCGCTTGTTAGCACGAGCAGCAATGACGCGGTAGTCGCCCTCATCCACCGTGTCACCGGGCTTCGGCTCAGCGAAAGGATGCGTGGTGCCCATATAATACAACAGAAACTTATTTCCATAACGAATGATATGCGGATTATGAGTACTTAGCCCGTCCCAATATTCCGCACCGCGAGCCGGAAAAACCGTTTCCTCGTAAGTATAGGGGCCTTCCGGGGTATCGGACGATGCGCGGACAATCTCAGAGCGGAGCAGCCATCCCGGATGCATCGGCAGCCACTTTGGAAAGCGGGATGCGAAAAGATGAAAGCGCGAGTCCTCTCCGCGCACAACCGACCCGCACCATACCCACCAGTCATCCATGCGGAATCCTCCATTCATCGGAGCCGGAAGCATTCGGTCCATCAGTGAAAAAGTCATCTTCTCCCTCATTCCTTCATCGCGTCGAATTCGTTAACCCATACCGTTTAGCAGCACTTCCATGCAGCCATTCCGAAGCGCTATACAGCGCATCCTCTCGACTAATCCAACCGTTCTCAACCTGTTTATCCAAAAAGTGTGCAAGCAGCTCCTTGACGAGAAGCAGCTTGCCATACGTCCATTCGATGCAGCGCGCATCCGATACAACAAGCGAGCTCTTAAGCGGGGCAATCGCCTCCAGCCGATATTGCATGCTCTGCAAGTAAGTGCTCGGCCGGAAGTTATACCACCACATGCCTCCCACATGCACGTTGGGGAAATTCCATGCCGCCTGTACGATGTCCATATTATTTAATTCAGAAGCCACTACCAGTTCAAACGCAATGGAATAACTTTCGAATAGACCATACAGCTTAACGATCCGCAATGAATTGTTCACAGGAGCCGCCGAGTCTGTTCCCCAGCCTCGTTCGATGCCTAGAAACAGCTGCAGAAACATTCCCCGCTCTTGCAGCTCGGAACAAATCTCATGAAGCAGCATCATCGTGATTTCATCTATACTTGAATTGTCGCTAAGCTCATATGCCTCGTGAGCCGAAGCCTCATAGGCAGACAACGTCGTCATTATTCCGGGCGAGCCCATCGCTTGATAGGACTGCAATTGGTCCGAAATGGTTCTCTTCGTATATTCGAATGCTGACTGCCTGCTTGCGCCGGAGGAATCGGCGATTTTTCGGGCTAGCTCCGGCAGCCACGAATCGATTCGCGGCAGCAATAAGGCATCCTCCCTCATTCCTGCAAAGGCTGCATGATCAGGATGGTTAACGACAAAACGCACGACATTCAAGCGGTCTGCAACATGCTGTGCCCAATCAGCAGTGTTTCTCTTCTGCTTTACCGTTTCATTCGCCTTTAGCACCGACTCTGCATCGGTAAGGGCGATTTCGTATAAATTTTTCATGATCGCTGTAAAGGCTCGGTTCATCATCGTATTGCGGGATCCGTGATAAGCACTCACAAATGCTGCAGCGCGTTCCTCTTGCGGAAGCCGATCCGCGTCGGCAGGGTAACCTGCTGACTGCAGCTCGCGGTTCAACCAGAAATAATCGGAAATTTCCCAAAAATCGTTCGCGCATAGCTTATTTCCCACTAGATGGGTATGCGTATCGATGACTGGCATCTGCATGATCTCGTTATATAATGAGGGTTGACTCATCCTTCTCACTCCTTAATAAGGAGGAAGCACTTCGCACGAAGATGCTTCCCCAGAATACTCCTATTAACGATTTTGCTGCTCAATGATTCCTTCTTTGCTGTTGTAGCGCTCGGTCGCTTCTTTTACGATCTCATCGCCGCCTTTTTGCTTGTATTCTTCGATGACTTTAGGGAAATCACTAATAGGCTCTTTTCCATAAATCATTTTGACCATATGATCGACAACCAGCTTAGGCGCTTGATCCGGACGTTTGGAAGCAAGATCAGGGAATATGCTGAATGATTCCAGATCCGGCACAAATCCGATGCCGCCTATTCCTTCTGTGCTCAGCGTTTCATCCAGCGCTTTCAGAACATCAACGCCGTTCGGAAGTAGTTCAGTCCGTTCGCGGTTGATCGTTCCGTCTCCAACCCAGCGCATTTGATTACGAAATTTCTCTTCGTCTTGAGCAGCTTTGCCTTCAGGCATCTTATAATCGATTTTCCCGTCTTTTTCAGTGTAATTCTCGCCTTCAATACCAAAACTGTAGAATTTTTTCGCTTCATCCGTTTGCATCCATTCAAACATTTGGATTATCCGGACAGCCTTTTCCTTGCTAACCTTGTTGTTGATATACAAAGAGGTATTAACTGAACTGTACAAGCCATAGCCTTTTTGCCCATTGTCACCGATCGGCGACGGAATAATATCCACTTTCGCCTCGGGGTTTGATGCGGCTACTTGAGTACGAAGATCTAACAGGTTTTGTGCGTTAGCCGTCCATATCCCCGCATTGCCCGCAGCAATATTTTCGCCGTACTGTGAAGCTTGAATCGTTGCAAAGTCCTTCTGAATGAGACCTTCGTCATACATCGTTTTGTACACGTTTAAAGCTTTCTCCATATTTTCGCTATTATAAAATTTCGGTACGATTTGTCCGTCCATTTCGGTAAACTGATATCCAAGCGCGTCATACGCACCAAAGACAATATCCGCATATTTAAAATTTTCCCGCATCTGATATGGAGCGCTTAATCCGAGCTTTTTAAATTCGCGCAAAACATTTAAGAAATCTTCTATCGTTTCTGGTACCGGTAGACCGGTTTTTTCCAGCAAGTCAGTACGAATAAAAGTGGCACGGCGGGACGGATTGCTGAGCCAGGTAGGAATGCCGTATATTTTGCCTTCGTAGCTTACCTCATCCCATGCTTCCTTCGGAACGAGCTTCATCAGCTCGGGGGCATGCTCCTTTAACAAATCGTCAAGCGGCATAAAGATGCCTGCCTGCACCGACCCGGCCATCGATTTATCCGTAGCCCCTCCGACATTCTGAACAACATCCGGAATTTCTCCGCCAGCAAACTTGACCGCCATTTTGGAATCAAAATCTTTCAGAGGAATCAGTTGAATATCCAAATCGATATTCGCTCTTTTCTCAAGCTCCTTTATCCACTTGTCGTTATTAATGTCCTTGGAGCTTTCAGCGTAAGCGTTTCCACTTGTGTTCAATGAAATACTGAATTTCAGCGGTTTGGAAGCGTCCGCCGCATCGGCATTTCCACCTGATGTTTCATTACTGCCGCATCCTGCAGAGAGGCCTGCAACTAGCGCCACTGACATCATTACACTAAACCATTTCTTCATCTGAATAATCCCCCTTCATTTGTGAAAAAAAGGTATTTGCTGTACCTGTAATCATCATAAGCCTTTGTTTATGCAACTCCCATGGGGCGGATTATTGTCGTTATGTGTTTTTTTGTGATCGGTTGCTTACAAACAAGAAGGCCATCCTAACAGGGTCATAATCTGACCCCTAGGACAGCCTCAATCCTCTCTTCAGAGGAAAGCAGCTCACTAGCTGCTCTCCGGCTCAGGAAAGAATGCGATTTGATCCGAAACCGCTGCTTGTCCATGATGTTCATTATCTTTGGATATCGGCATCCTCATGATCATTCGAGTTCCCCCATCAGGACTACTCTCTACGGTCACGCCGTACTCTTCGCCGAAAACAAGCTGAATCCGTCGATGAACATTGGGAACGCCGATGCCGCCCGGAATTCCCTTGTCCTTCTCCTCGTCAGCCAGTCGGTTCTCGCTAAGCTTGGCTCGAAGCTCCTCAAGCCGCTTGTGAGTTATCCCGCTGCCGTTATCCGTGACACTGAACCAGAAGATTTCTCCATCCTCTCCAGCGTCAATCGTAATCATGTGATGATCTTCAACGCCGTAACGGAAGCCGTGCTGGAATACATTTTCCACCAGCGGCTGAAGGGTTAGGCGGACCATTTTGCGAAGCAGCAGCTCCGGCCGGATACGCACATCGATCTCAAATGATCGGCCGATCCGGTGATTGATAATAACCATATAATACATCACATGCTTAAGCTCATTCGCCACCGTTATTTCTTCCAAATTGGTGTGTACGGAATAATGAAGCATATAGGAAAGAGCGCCGACGATTTCAGATATTTCATCCGAATCTTGTATAACCGCATAACAAACTACCGTCTCTAGCGTATTGTACAGAAAATGCGGGTTGATCTGCAGTTGGAGAGATTGAAATTCTGCCTTCTGCCTTTCGGCTTGAATTTCCTTATTTTTTAATTCTGTCTGATATACGGTCTCCACCAGCTCCGAAAGACGGTTTACCATTAAATTGTAACGTATGATCAGCTCTGTAATTTCATCCTTATGGTTCGGTAGGGGAATAAATTTCCAGTTCCCCTTTTCTGTCTGGCTCATCCCTTTCATTAGTGCACGGATTGGCGTAGTAATGGACTTGCCAAATCGGCTTGCTAAAATAAGAGCAATCATCAAAGTCAGCACCGCCACGATGATAATGGAGTTTCGGATCGTTATAAGCGGCTTTTGCAGTTGATTATATGGCAGGGATACGACCAGATTCCAGCCCGAGTAGTCCGCTTGACGACTAATATAGGCCCGATCAATGTCTTCCGCCGAACTGCGGAACATCGAGGTACCATGCTGGCTGATCTGCTTGCCCAGGCTAGCCGGGACGAAAGAACCGACTTTGTCTTGATCGTTATGGTATTGAATTCTTCCTTCCCCGTCCACAATGAAGAAGTAGCTGTCTGGACCAAGGTCGATCCCTTTCCATAGCGTCGACAGCTCCTCAGCCTTGACTTCAATGCCTACAAAACCTTTCATCTCAGGCGATTGAAGCCCCCGTATGCTCCTAATTAAGGTAAGCATCGGCGTATCCTCCTTGAGAATACTGTAATTCATGATCGTTAGAGCACCGTTCTCATCCGTATGATCCTTAAAATATTGAATCTGTTCTGCGGTGTCCGCAGGCTTGAATGATGGTGCCGAACCGCCATTGTAATAATATAATGCATTTCCAGAATATCCGATAATGTATAAAGCTGCGATTTCGGGATTTCGAATCCAGACCGGTTCGACGATGGCATCCCGGATATCGGTTGTGAAACGATAATTCTCATATTCCTCCCGATCTGCCGGCAGATCAATATATCGTTTGACTCTTAGATCAGACAGCAGTGCCACCGTGGACCGCTGATAGGAAGACAAATAGAGATTTGTATGATGAACCGCATTGTCCACGATCTGAATCATTTGGCTCTCCGTGCTTTTTTGCAGCTGCTTGGCCGAAATACTGTAAAATGCTATTCCGACCGCAGTCAGGGAAAGCAGTGTGACAATTGTAAAGTAGAAGAGCAGCTTTAAGCTAAGCGTCACTCTCATTATTCAATGCCAAATGAAGCGCGATATTCCGAAGGCGATATCCCAACGAAATTTTTAAACGTCTTCGTAAAATGGGGATAATCCTCATAACCTACAAGGATAGCAATATCTGTGATCGTTAAAGTCGGGATGGCAAGCAGCTTGCGAGCCTCCTCCATCCGCTTTTTGATCCGGTAGTGCACGAAGGTTTCCCCGGTCATTTTTTTGAAAAGCGCACTGAAGTAAGTCCTGGCGAGTCCTACCCGTTTGGCGACTTCCTCAAGCGTTATATCCTCGGCGAGATGACAATCAATGTATGCTTTAGCTTCCTCTATCGGATCCTTAAAGTTGCCTTTTCGATTGAGCTGCAGCTCCACCATAATTTTGTGAATGATCACGGCAAAGGCTGCTATTACCTCTTTCTTCGTGTTAGCTGACCGTTTTTCTCCGAGGCCTTGGGACTGCGGTTTCCATCCCCGTCGCTCCAGGCGATCTACAATCATAGTTAGGCAGTCATGCAGCACCGCCTCCGTACGAATGACATTCAAGCCTTCAAATAAACCGGACCGTTCTCCCTCTTCAAGCAAAAGAGTTGTACCCTCCCGCTGCAGGTGCCAGATGCTTTGTTCCAGCTGCTCTGCGAAATCCACGTATTTATGAACAGGGATAATATTTCCGGTCAAACCCGAAATCAATTCCTTCAGCATATTATGCACATCCTGCTGGACGACGGGTTTCAGCAAAAATCGTTTTACACCGTACTCCATTGCCCGTTGTGCGTATTGAAAGTCATTGTAGCCGGAAATGATAGCCACCTGTATATGACCATATTCACGATGAATCCGTTCACATAATTCAAGACCATCCATCCGCTTCATGCGCAAATCAGTCAGCACCAGATGGGGCTCAAGTTTCTGAATCGTTTCAAAGGCCGATTCCCCATCATCAGCTGTATAAATCGCGGAGAACGTTGCTGGGTACCGCTGGACCATTTTGACCAATCCTTTTTGAATAACTGGCTCATCTTCTACAATCAATACCCGCACTTGTATCAATTCCTTTCCTGAACTATGAAGCCCATACCGCTAAGAGGCATGAGCTTCATCATAAATGCGAAGGCAAATGACGACGCAGGATTCTATCTTATCATATCTCAAAAATCGGAAACGCTCTCTTTTCAAACGTTCTTAGAACGCTTAAGACTTTATAGAACCGATAAGCATCCCTTTGATAAAATATTTTTGAAGGAACGGATAAACGATAATGATCGGTATGACAGAGACGATGATAACCGCCATCTGCACACCAGCTGGAGACACCTCATTTACATTTTCCAGCAGGCTGCCGGCTTGGCCCAGGTCGTTGCTCAACACAATTTCCCTGAGTCGTAGCTGCAGCGGATAGAGTGCTCTGTCATTGATATAGTACAATGCCGAGGAGTAGGAATTCCAATGTGACACAGCATAGAACAAGCCCATCGTTGCCATAACCGGTTTGGATAAGGGAAGAATGATGCTCCATATCGTACGCAGCTCGCCTGCTCCATCTATACTCGCGCTGTCGATCAGTTCTGAAGGAAGCGCTGTGAAAAAGGATCGCATAATGAACAAATTATACGCACTAATGGCCGATGGAATAATCAAAACCCATAAGGAATCAATCAATTGCAAATTTTTGATCACCATATAATTCGGAATAAGCGGCGCCTGAAAAATCATGGTAACTAGAATTAAAATAAGAATAACTTTACGAATCGAATATTCTTGTCTGGACAATGGATATGCCAGCGATGCAGTGAAAATCAAATTAATTAAAGTGCCCACGACTGTTATCAATATGCTCACCATAAATGCCCGCCAGATGGAGCCGTCACCAAGTATAACTTGATAGTTCATGACGGTCCAATCGATCGGAAACAGCGTAACCTTGCCTGCGTTAATCGCTTGAGTACTACTGAATGATTTGGCGAGAACATGAAGGATTGGAAAAACCATCATACAACCGACCAGCGTCAGAAAAATATAGTTAATAACGTCGAATATGCGGCCTTTGTTTTTCATTTTCTTTCGTCTCCTTTCTAATATAGTCCTTCTCCTGAAGCTTTCTTGCTAAGCGTGTTCCCAATCATAACGAGCAGCAATCCAACCACTGATTTGAACAGTCCGATCGCCGTTGTATAGCTGTACTGCTGGTCAATTAGACCGACCCGGTAAATATACGTATCAAGAATATCACCATGGCTCTCATTCAGAGAGTTGATGAAAACAAACACCCGTTCAAAGCCGAAATCGAGGAAGTTGCCGATGTGCAGCAAAAACATGATCGTGATAGTCGGCAAAATAGTCGGGATTGTAATAGACAGCGTTTGTTTCCAGCGGTTTGCGCCATCAATTTTGGCCGCTTCATATAGCTCGGGATTCACGCTGGCCAGCGCTGCCAAATAAATAATCGTGCCCCAGCCGCTGTCCTTCCATATTCCCGTTCCAACCAGAATGCTTCGAATATACGACTCTTCACCTAGAAAATAAATCGGATCGAATCCGAATGAATTTAGGATTTGATTAATAATGCCCGTCGTCGGGGACAGAATGCCGATCATAATTCCCCCAATAATAATCCAAGAGAGAAAATGAGGTAAATAAACGACCGTTTGCAAAATCCGCTTATAGACCGCTTTCCTTACCTCATTAAGGAGAAGAGCAAAAATAATAGGTATAGGGAAAGCAAAAACCATATCATATAAGCCAATCAGTACGGTATTTTCGAAAATCCTTAAAAATTCCGGATAGGTAAACATTCGTCGGAACTGGTCGAGCCCGACCCAAGGACTTCCAGAAAACCCTTTGAAAATGTTGTAATTTTGAAAGGCCATCACGGAGCCCGCAAGGGGTAGATATTTGAACACGATAAAGAAAATAATTCCCGGCAGTGAAATGAGATACAGCACCTTATATTTGCGCAGATTATTCATTCGCTTCTTGAACGGCGAGAAGGCCGGTGTGCCTGAGGCAATGGCGGCTGGCGCTTGTTGTGGCAATAGTATCACTCCTTTGTATGAATAGCGTTTGCTCTTACATCGTTAATGTTAATCCTTTGGAAGGAACATCAAAATGGAAATTTGTCGCCTTGTATGTGTTTTATTACGATTGACTACCGCGAGCGAATGTGAAAAGTTTCACCAGGATCAGAAAAAATGGCATACACGAATCCATCCCCGCTTGAAGAAACTTCCGAAATATCGATGTCCCGTTTGCCGCTTACCGATATCGTGAGCGGAACGGCAGACCAAAGAACAAATTCTCCCTGAAACGATGAGTGAATCGTTCCATCGGAGAGCCTTCCATTGCTCCAGGAAATATCGACAGTATATCCACCTCTTGCTCGAAGTCCTCTTACGCTGCCGGAACGCCATTCTTTCGGCAGCGCCGGCAGCAGACGGAGCTCTCCCCTATGGGATTGCAGCAGCATTTCCGCCACCCCTGCGGCTCCGCCGAAATTGCCGTCAATTTGAAAAGGCGGATGACAATCCAATAGATTCGGGTACGTGGATGAGGCAAGCAGCTTAATCAAATGCTCATTAGCGTTCTCTCCCATTCCGAGGCGAGCATAAAAGTTAATGATCCAAGCTCTGCTCCATCCCGTATGTCCACCTCCTCCAGCGAGACGGCGTTCAAGTGTTCTGCGGGCTGCTTCGGCAAGCTCAGGCGTGTGCCGTAGGTCGATCTGTTCTCCTGGATGCAAGGCAAAGAGCTGTGAGATATGCCGATGTCCGGGGTCCTGCTCCTCATAGTCGTGCAGCCACTCCATAATCTGTCCATGCTTGCCCACTGCCGGAAGCGGTATACGATTAAGTGTCTCATGCAATTCGGAGAGAAATGCTTCATCATCCTCTCCAATGAGTGCCGAAGATTCCACACAAGCTGACAGCAGGGCATGCGCGATTTGTGAATCCATCGATGGACCCATGCATAGGCTGCCGCTGACTCCGTCCGTAAGCATAAAACGATTTTCCGGGGACACCGACGGTCCCGTAATCCGCATTCCGCCCTCCTCGACCATATAATCGATGAGAAACAGCGCAGCTTCCTTCATGACTGGATAGGCGCGTTCCTTAAGGAAGACAAGATTTCGCCCAAAGCGGAAGTGCTCCCACAAATGAAGGCATAACCAGGCAGCACCCATGGGCCAGACGGTGCAGGTAGTCAGAATCCCTTCTGGCCTTGTCTCTGCCCATAAATTAGTATTATGATGTGCTGCAATACCGCGACAGCCGTACATCTCCCGCGCGGTTGCCCGACCATTCACACGCATCCGCTCGATTAAATCAAACAGCGGCTCATGACACTCCTGCAAACCGAGCACTTCTGCTGGCCAATAATTCATTTGCACATTAATGTTAATCGTATATTTCGACTCCCAGGGCGGGATAAAGCTGTCGTTCCATATTCCTTGCAAATTGGCTGCTAGAGTACCCGGACGAGAACAGGATATGAGCAAATATCGCCCATACTGAACATACAGCGCGATTAGACCTGGATCACCAAGCTCCTCGGGCAAGTCCATTTCGGTTTGGCTTGCCTGATTTAATGCTTGCTGCAGCCTCAGCAGCCGCTTATCGGTTGGCAGCGCGGCGTACAGATCCCGGTCCTTTGTCAAATGGATGGAAAATCGTTCGAAGCGAGATCGGTATTCCTTCCTATGCCTGTTGAATAAAGCTTCAAACGGCTGAGCCGCTGCCTGATTCAGCTGATCCAGACAGACCTTTTCTGGCTGATCCACGCGGAATGTGCTTTGTCCCGCCAGTAGTATGGTAACGGCGTCTGCACCCTCTATTGAGACAAAGTCCCCAATTACCCTCTGCTGTCCTCCTTGTATAACCGCTCTGAATGCTGCGCAAAACCGGACACCATCCGTTCCGCATTCACCGTTCATCAGAATGGTATTGGAAGGACCCGTTCGACAGCCGGAATCAAACGGACGCCGCATTAAATTAGCGGCTAGTGAAATTTTCCCTGGTGCATCAGCCGTCAAACGTATGACCAGCACCCCATCCGGTTCGCTTACTAAATACTGTCTGTAATAGCGGACACCTTGGGAGAGATACGATACATTAACGACCGCGCGCTCCAAATCAAGCTCACGCTCATAATCAGCGATCGTCTCGCCGGCATCAAGAAATTTCAGTAACAGATCGCCAAGCGGTTGGTACGGCTGTTCATATTTGGGGGAGGAGGTCATTGCCATTCGTGCCAAATGCTCCGCTTCTGCCTGCCTGCCTTCTTTCAGCAGCTGCCGAATCTCAGCCAGGTAGGGCTGAGACGAAGGATTGGCCGCCCGGTCTGGCCCACCGTACCAAATGGAATCTTCATTAAGCTGAATTTTATCCAGACCAATTGCACCAGATACCATAGCCCCGAGCCGCCCATTGCCTATCGGCAGAGCTTCATTCCAATTTGCTGCTGGACTCGTAAACCATAATCGAAGCTGCTCTGCTGCCTTTTCAACTGCTCGCGCTTCTTGCTCCGTTTGTATTTGATCGATCAACTCTTGTTCACCTAGCCTTCCTTGCGTTGTCCCTTCAGAAATGATTGGGTTTTTTCACCTTCATCTCTGTCATTTCGGCGTTATTACAATCTCCATGCTACTCTTGATCATTCGATCACTCCATGGCATAGATTGCTGACGGTTGTGTTTTTTTATGGTGACAAGGTGAAACCTATACTTTCTTATATTTCAAAAAAAAAACCATGATCGTCTTGTCCACTTTTTCAAAAAAGTGACAAAGGCATCATGGCTTTTAATATAAAAAAACCACTTCGGATGAAATGGCTGACGAAGCGTATTCGTCGATAAATTTTAGCGTTAGATTCAGACGCCGTGCTTCTCCGCATTCGCTCCGTCCGCGCCGACTGAAGCCCCTGACCGCTTGCATGCCATGCAAGCGGTCCCCCAGCTGAGCTAAGCCCCCGTGATCATTCTAAAATTCAGCTATTCATTTTTTCTTGGGGCGTGTAACCAACCAGCTCGTACTCGTACTAGCAAACAGATCGCTTCCCTATCAATCCTGTACTCACGCATGATAGCTCGCCGTTTCAACTCATTTCCAGCCGTCTTGTCTCTATTGTTGGCAGCTATGCTGCAAATGCGCAGGAGAGTCTACTTTATTGGCTGTCACGGGCAGAGCTCGTGCTGCCGCTGCCTTTGTTCTAGACATGTTGGTATATCCCCCCCTATACTTCACAAAACGAACACACACATCGTCTTTTTCCTCAACTCTCCCCACACTCGATGCCGCTCCTCAAATCCTCACTTCCCCTACTCCCAGCGCGGAAGCTATCCTGCACTTTTGCAGTAACTTCGTGCTATTGGGACGCTCTTGCTAACCTATCCTGTACTCACGCATTATAGCTCGTCATTTCAGCTCATCTGCAGCCATTTTATCTCCATTGTTGGCAGCTATCCTGCTTACGTGCAGGATAGCTGCCCTAAACCATCAAAAAGAGTAGGCTACCCTGCAAATATGCAGGATAGCCTACTACTACTCATTCTTATGATTGACTGTCACGGCAAAGCTCGTGATGCTGCCGCCTTTGTTCTAGGCATGTTTGTGTAGGCTCCCTATCCTTCTCAAAAACGAACACACGCATCGTCTTTTCCCTCAACTTTCCCCACGCTCCATGCCGCCCCTCAAATCCTCACGTCTCCTACTACCTACTCCTACTCCTAGCGCGGAAGCTATCCTGCACTTTTGCAGTAACTTCGTGATATTGGGACGCTCTAGCTAACCTAATCCCCCCGCGATCTTTTTCAATTCCCCATGACAACTCTCGTAAATCGACTATAAAAAGTTCAAGCATAATGAACAAAACCATCCTTACAGGTGATTGGAAATCGCAGACGCGTCAGCTCACACTTCTAACGGAAACCACAGACGCTAAATCGCCTTTATTTTTCGTTTCAAGATTGTAACGGAAACACAGGCCTCTATTTGTACTCTACATGCCCGATCTCGCTTCATTTCTGCGGAATAGCGTCTCCCACTTCCGTTAAAATGTGAGACTAACCCAAAATGGCAGTTTAGCGTCTCTGGCTTCCGTTAGCTTTCGTTAGCCGCTCTCCGACTGCTTCCGCAGCATCGTTATCAGCATCATCGGAGAATGCATAGTTTCCTAAACAGTGAAAAAAGCAGAATTCCCAATTATGGATTCTGCTTTATTTATTTTATGTTATGAAGGGCAATTGTTCCCAAACACTCCAACAGCTGCTGCTTATCTAAGCTCTGCAACGTAATGCGCAGAAATTTCTGCAGTCTTCATCCTATCCCGCCCAGCTTCGCGCCTTGCAGCAGCTGGCGGCGTGTCCATTCGTTGGCGACGATCGCATCGCCATCAGCGGACAATTGCTCGTACAGCCGTTTCCTGAGCATGGCGAGCAGCTCTGCATGCTCAGCCTGCCCGCTCAAATTCGTCAGTTCGCCAGGATCGCCCGCCAAGTCGTACAGCTCATCGACGTCTGATAAGTTCCAGATGTATTTCCAGTCTGCCGTGCGGATCATTCGAAGCGTGTACAACCCGAACTGTTGGCCGTTATAGGTCGACACGATAGCGTCCCGCCACTCGGCCCGCTCCGCCCCTGCCAGCAGCGGCACAAGTGAGCTGCCCTGCAGATCCCCGGGATCACGCGTTTGCAAATCAAGAAGCTCCAGTAATGTCGGCGGCAAATCTAGAAAATTATAGACGAACTGGTCACAGTGCAAGCCAGCTTCTGCCTCCTGGCTGCCCGGCATCCGAATAATGAGCGGTACCCGCACAACATCGTCGTACATAATGTAGTGCTTATCCATCATCCCATGGGAACCGCACATGTCCCCATGGTCTGCGGTAAAGATCACAATGGTGTCGTCCGCCATGCCTAGCCGCTCCAGCGTCCCCATTACCCGCCCGATAGCATCGTCGAGTTGACTAATGACAGCGTAATAACGAGCAACGATTGGTGCCCAATCCTGCCAAACATAATCGGCGACGCCCCAGCTATGAAGCTGCTGGCGCTGAATGTACGGCTTGCCAGCAAATGTTTCGCGGAATCCTGCCCATTCTGGGATGTCCGCGGCTTCGTACATCTCTGCAAAGGGTAGCGACGGTCGGCAGGGCAAGTGGGGTTCGCTAAAATGCAGCGCCAGATGCCAGGGTCTCCCATCGCCTTGCAGCCGCTCCAGCGTTTCCTCCGCACGGGCGGCGAACCAATGCGTCTGCGCGTCCGCAAGCGGCAGCGGGCTCTTTTCGCCGAAGTAGCCCTTCTCGTAAAAGACGTCCGGGTGCTTCTCCGAAACGAAGTCGTAATATTCGGACTCGCTTATGTACGACTCGTAACCATAAGCCGTAGGGTCATGCACCGGATTAACGCCCCATTTGCCTAAATATGCCGTCGCATAGCCGCTCTCCGCAAGTGCTCTCGTCCACGTATAGGATTCCGGCGGCAATGCCATCACAGGCAGGGCACCACTGTAATTCCAAAGGGCACCGAATGTCTCCGGCCGCCTCCCCCGCAGCAGTGACTGCCTAGCCGGCGCACACACCGGCAGCACGGAGTAGGCGTGTGAGAACGAGACTGCCTGCTCAGCCAGACGATCCAGATGTGGCGTGCGAACCGGATATTTGTTGCTGAAGCCAACGCAATCCTCTCGCAATTGGTCGGCTGTGATCAGCAGTACGTTAGGCCTCCGCTCTTTCACCCTGTCTGTCATGCGCTACCCGCTCCTTTCTTTCCGGCTGATATGTGAGCCGTTTCGGTACTCGCGCGGCGAGCAGCCGGCATAGCGGACGAACAGTCGACTGAAGAATGACGGGTCATCGTAGCCGACTATAGTCGCGATACAGATGACCTTCTCATCGGATTCGAGCAGTATTCGTTTCGCCCGTTCGATGCGAATTTCGTGCAGCAGATCGAATACACTCTTGCCGAACTCCTCGCGTATCAGTCGATTCAGCTGCCGGGTGCTGACATTGAACAAGCCGGATAGCGCCTGAAGCGTAATTTTTTTGTCAAAATGGCGTTCAAGATAGCCGGAAATCCGTCTAGCCATCATCACTCGTTCCGATTGGCGCGAGGATCTTTGGACACGATGGCTTTGCATATAGGCGTAATAGCGGGACAGCAGCACAAGCAGCTCCACCATCTGCAGGCGGATCAACGTTTTGTGCCCGGAGCTGCGGCTGCTGAGCTCGCGGATCATGTTATCCAGCAGCGCCAGCACGGACGATGCCTCCTGGCCGTTCAGATTCAGGTAATGGTTGAAGCGGACATCCTGCTTGAGGAAGGGATGCACGTAGAAGTAGTCCATGGATGCCGTTATTTCAAGCTCCTGAAGCAACGCATCGGGAATAAAGGAAGGCATAAACAAGCAATTGACGATTTCCATTTGCCCGCCAGACTCTACGGAATAAGCGTGCGTCTCGCCGGGATTGATAATAAACACGTCGCCCGCATGAATGTTGTAATGGTTGCCTTCGAAGATATGGACGCCCTGTCCTTGCACCACATAGACGAGCTCAATGAACTCGTGCCCGTGTTCGGCAATCGTAGTTTGTACCGTCCGAGTGATCCAGAACGGAAATTCATCCTTCATGTAAGCATTGCTTCCCACTATTCGTTCCATCCTTCATCCCCCCGCGTCGTAATCGGATCAAGATCCGCTGATCGGTTCATTCAGCCCGTGTGTCGCCTGATCGAATCGCTCACGGCGCGGATCCTGAAACCAATCGTCCCATGTCATCCCTGATTCCGCCAGAATTTGCTCTATGCGCCTTCGGAACGGAAGTCCCGCTTCGCGGAGCTGCCGGTCCTTCGGGTCCTCGCGACCGCTCAGCTTCGCTTCTACCCAATCTTCCAGCTGCCGTTCCAGCTGGTGAGCCAGCTCCGGCTCCAGCTCTGCGAGATTCACCAGCTCTTCCGGATCGACATCTAGATCATACAGCTCTCTTGGCGGTCTAGTAAACGGTCCCGCGTCGTATGTGCGGATAAACTTGTAGCGGTTCGTCCGTACGCCGCGCGCCGCCTGCCAGGCACATTCACTCAGATAAACGGCGTCGTGCGTACCTTCCGTCTCGCTGCGAATAGAGGGCCATAAGCTTCGTCCGTCCATAGCCGGCGGGTCTGCAACCTTCACAAGGTCGATGCCGTCTGGCTTTTCGCTGCGTATCGCTTCCATCACTGTAGGCATAATGTCTACCTGCTGCACGAGGCCCGATACTCTGCGTCCCTCTGGAATACGGCCAGGCCACCGCATAATAATCGGTACATGGACGGTCGGCTCGTACAAGCCGCAATGATCCCAATAGATATCGTGCTCCGTCAGACTCTCGCCATGATCGCCGAACAGAATGAGCAGCGTATCCTCTTTGATACCCAAATTCTCCAAATGAGCGTCGAGTTCCTTAAGATGATCATCAAGATAGCGGATTTCTGCGTCGTATAGCGCGTCATAGTAGGCGCTGTCGGTCACAGGACCGACAAGATCGTAATGGTGGTGCTTGAAGAAAGGGTAAGCGGGATGATTGTAAGCCTGCTCCATGCTTCGGTTGTCAGGATCATACGGGTCCCGCCCTGCTTCATAAAAGTCCGGAATATAGGATTCCGGCGGCAAATAAGGCGTATGAGCGTCCCAATAATGCAGGAACAAAAAGAATGATTCGTCCTTGTGCTCCGTCAGCCATGGAAATGCCAGATCGTTGACAGTCTGGCCGTCGATCCAGCGCTTGCCGCCAACGCTATTCGTATAGTAGCGGTAGCCGCGCGCAAACCATTCCTTAAGCTGATATAGATTGTCTACCGCAGACGTCGTGAAACCGGCGCCGCGCAGCAGGTTCGGAAGCCACGGAGTCGATTTAGGCAGATGCGTAAGCTCGGAGCCATGGGAGACAATCCCTGTCGTAAGTCCGACTTTGCCTGTAAAAATGCCGGTATGCGCCACTTCGGTCGGAATGTCGGCGGCATAAGCGCGCTCGAACAGCACGCCTTCCCCCGCAATTCGGTCCAAATATGGGCTGGTCGGTTTCGGATAGCCGTACCCGCTGAGCCTTGAGGCGCGAAGCGTATCCAGCGATATCAGTATGATCTTCATAGTATGCCGTCTCCTTCGGGATATTCGGTGATCCGGTGATCCCGTAATCAATCGCCTCTCGGGTTATGCTCTCTGCGCTGCTTGCAAAAAGCGCAAATTAGTATGCAGCCAGCCAATCACAGCCTTGCTGTTATCCTGCAGCGAGGCTGCAGCAGTATCGATCACAAAATCAGGGGACTGCGGCACTTCGAACGGATCAGAAACACCGGTAAATTGGCGCAAGTCGCCGTTTCTCGCCTTTGCATATAAACCCTTCACGTCACGACGCTCGCACTCGCCAAGCGGACACTGCACGTAAATTTCCACGAATCCAGGCAGCTGCGAGCGGGCGTAGTCCCTCATCTCTTGATAGGGTGTAATGGCGGAGACGAGCACATCCACGCTATTTCGAGAAAGAAGCTTAGCCACATAGACGATCCGTCTAATATTCTCAATCCGATCCTCGCGGGAGAAGCCAAGCCCTTTGCAGATCGTCTCTCTTAGCTCGTCACCGTCAAGCAGCTCTACATGCCGTCCTTGCTGCAGCAGCTCCGCCGCTATATGCCGAGCCGTCGTCGTTTTGCCCGCTCCCGACAATCCCATGAACCATATAACCGAGCCATGTTGTCTGTCCATGCTGATCGTCTCCTCTCGCCAAGTTCTTTCGCTTATCCTCTCACGGGTACGTCAACAGGCATACCGCCGGACTGATGCGATTGGATCGCGGCTTCGATCACTTCCTGTGCGGCAAGCGCATCCGCTCCGGACGCCTCGATCGCATCCGGCGCATCGCCTGCCTTAATCTGTTCGATGAATCGGTTGATCCGATGTGTAAACGTATCATTGAAGCCCTGCATCCCGCCAAAAAGCGAATTGCGGACCACGGTCAACTCGTCGGATTGATGCGGATAATACGTCATGCTTTCGTATACGTTGTCGATAACGAATCGGCCTGCATTACCTGCCACCTCGCAATATTCAATCGGATGGCGCATCGACATATCGTAGCTGCCGGTCAAGTGGCCGACCGCGCCTGATGCAAACTCCAGATTGACAGATGCGGTGGACCAGCTCTGTCTCCCCGGCGCCTTGGTCATAAACGCCTGCACCCGCTTTATATCACCGGCAAAATAGCGCATGACATCGATGGAATGGGGATGCAGAGCACGCATATGCAGCCACTCCGTATCCTCCTGCGGATTCTGAATGGTCAGCCGCATATTGAGAAACAGAAGGGAGCCTAGCTTGCCCGCGTCCATTAATTCTTTCGCTTTGTAAGCAGCCGGCGTAAAGCGGTGATTTAAATTACAAGCAAGCCGGACGCCCCTCTCCCTGGCGGCTGCGACAAGTGTCCTCGCTTCCTCGATCCGGTTGGAGATCGGCTTCTCCACATGGACGTCCTTGCCCGCTTCGATTGCGATCATCGCCGGCTCGAAATGGTGGCTGCCCTTCTCCACACCCGCGGTTGCCACCGCAACTACATCGATCTGCTCTTTAGCTAACAGCTCTCTGAGATCGGTATAGGCGGAGACGCCATGTTCAATTCCTGCCGCCTCCGCGCGTTCCGGCATCAGATCGCAGACAGCCGCAAGCTCCGTGTCCGGATGCTGCCGGTAGGCGCGGCAATGGATTTTTCCGATATTGTTGACCCCGACCACCGCAACCCGAATCATTTGGATGCCGCCTCCTCCTTGGTTTGGAGGGAGCGTGCGCCGATCACGTTGCCGATATGCAGCGATTCGTACGCTTGCTTCGACGAGGTGAACGCCTCGCCCTTGCCGTGCCAGTTCAAGTTCGTATAGATCGGATTCGTACGGCCCGTCTGCTCTTCGCGCCTTGCGATATGGTCTTCCATCCGCTTCGTCAGCAGTGCCACGACCTCCGGCTCCTGGTCCGCCACATTAATGTTCTCCTCCGGATCACGGATCAGATTGTAAAGCTCTACCTCCGGCTTGAAATGGAAATCCGGCTCAAGGGCGCGAATCAGCTTCCATTCTGATGTCCGCCAGCCGTGCTTTCGCATCCATGTGCATTCCGTCAGATACAGCTCGCTAATCTGCTCCTTTTCCTCGCTCTTAGCCTGCTCCGTGAGGCTGCGGCCGTCGAAGGAAATACCGCTGTCGATGCCAATCAAGTCCAGCAGAGTCGGCATAATATCCGAGATCACCGAGACAGCCTTTATCCGTTCTCCCGCAGGCAAACGGCCGGGAAACTTGATGATGAGCGGCACGACAAGCGTACAGTCATACAGGCCGTGATGGTCAAAATAACAGTCGTGCTCATACAGCGTCTCGCCGTGATCCGACGTGATCACGACCAGTGTTTCTTCCTCCAAGCCGAGCGTAGTCAGCTTCTCGAAGATGCTTTGGATACAAGCGTCCATATAAGCGATTGCGCCGTCATATTGCGCGCTGACGTATGCTTCGTCGGTAACGCCTTCCGGAATCCATGACTTCAGAAAGTCCGCGAACGGCTTGAAATTATAAACCGGCTCCATTGAATCGTTAGCCGGGTCCTTCTCGTTCTTGCCATAGAACATCCGCTCGAACGGCGCAGGCGGCAAATACGGCGAATGCGGATCCATATGCCGCATGAACAGCAGGAACGGCTTATCTTCCGCCGCCAGCCGCTCCAGCTCTGGAATGGCGACGTCATTCAGGTTTTGCGCCTTGGGCGTGCGTCCCGACTCATCGGGGACCCAAGATTCATAATCGAGATACGTATGGAAACCGCGCGATGACGGATTGCCCGTGAAGCCGATGCACGTTGTATTATAGCCGTTCTCAGCGAGAACCTCTGGCAGTGTCCTGACGTGACCGCCGAGCGGTCCTTCGTGGCGCAGCGCCACAACGTTGGTGCCGAACACATCCATGCCTGTCAGCATCGATGCGTAAGCCGGCGTTGTCGGAATGCCCGGACTGAAATGCTTCTCGTACAGAACGCCCTGAGCTGCAATTTTATCAAGATGCGGCGTAGTTAGCCTCGAATAACCGTACGCACTCATATGATCCCGGCGAAGGCTATCGATGCCGAACAGTAGAATATTAGGTTTCTTACTGGCCATATTAAATTCCTCCTTTTGGATGAAAATAATGCTATTATCGCGCGTTCAGCTGCTTAAGGACGGCATTCAGGTAACCGTACGACTCAGCGGCTACGATGGATACTTGCGCAAGCGTGTGCTCCGGTGCTGAGCCGATGACCTCAACGACGACCGGTCCTTCGTAGCCTCCGTCCACCATGGCCTTGCAGTAGCCGTACAGATCGATGTCGCCGCGTCCGCACGCCTGCAGGGCGATCGGCCCCGGCCCCTGCTCTCGTCCCTTGCAGTCGCGGATATGAACATGCTTCACGCGGCTGAGTACGGCAGGCAGCGCCTTCTCGGCATTTTCACCGGCACGGTGGATATGGCTAGGGTCCATGTCGATGCCGAATGCCGATGAGGCGATGGCCTCCATCGCTCGCAGCGTCGTCGGCGTATTGTGAATGGCGTTGCCGACATGTGCTTTCACGCAGAGCGTAATGCCAAACGACGCGGCCCTCTCCGCCATCCGCGCAAGCATCTCAATCGACGCCTGCAGATCTTCTTCGACTCCCAGCTTCCCGCCAGGGCCAACGTTGACAATGGGAATACCGATCTCAGCAGCAGCTTCGAAGGCCGGAAGCAGCCGTTCCTCTTTGAGCGACGCAACCTCAGTGGAGAGAAACGTCAGTCCGTTCTCCTGCACAATCGCCTGCAGTCCGCTCTTCTGCTGCTTCCAGCGGCTGAGGTCCAGATGCTCGCACATTCCTTGAATTGCTGCGATCTCTACGCCATCGTAGCCGCAAGCTGCAATATGCTTCGCCGCTGTGGCAAAATCAAACTCTTTGAACAGCACGGAATTGACACCTAATTTAATCATATATGAAGTCCCCCTAAATGATTGATTAGTAAAGCCACTGTGATTATTTCAGATAAAACGGATCACCGTGCAGCGGAGGAAGCGGCTGCGGCCGCACAACCTCGCCACCCCGTTCGTACGATTCCTGCACCGCGTGCACATACTCCAGCACAGCAAGCGCATCTCGTCCGCTGGCGCGCAGTGCATCGGGAGAAACCTTGCCATTAACATCCTCTAGAAACGCATGCAGCCGGTTGTTGAACGTCCGGTTGAAATCGTTCGTACCGAAATCAGTCACCTCAGGCTCAGGCTGAACGCTGATAGCCGGAATGCCTTTATTCGCTTTCCAGAACGACACCTTCTCAACGCAGTTCTCAATGGTGAATGTCCCCTTCGAGCCCGCTACCTCCAGACTCCACCAGCCGCCTAGACCGTAGACCGCATCGCCGCGCTGACTGAGCAAATAGCCGACGCCGCCGTTGGCAAACTTCATATGGATGCTGTTGATGGACACCATAACGTCGCCTGCGCTGCGCCGGAAGCCGGGACGATCGGAAAACGTCTGGATATGCGTGATATCGCCGCAGAAATGGCGCATCACACTGAATGGGTGGGTTAGAAACGCCCGCATATGAAAATAGGGATGGCCTTTGATTTTGTCCGAGCCGGCAAGGGCATAGTTGAGCTCACCGCCGTTGAATCCCATTTTGGCCAAACAATAGACCAGTTCACCCACCTCGCCGCTATCCATATATTGCTTCGCCTTCTCCGCCGGCGGCGTGAAGTAATGGTTCAGGTTGCAGCCCAGATACACCTTCTGCTTCTCAGCAAAAGCGACCATTTGACGGCCTTCGCGCACATCGTTGCACAGAGGCTTCTCCACCAGCACATGCTTTCCGTAAGACATCGCCTCCATCGCCGGTTCAAAATGCCAGCTGCCGTTGTCAATGCCGCCTGTCGTCACATCGACGACCTGAAGGTCAGGCTCATTCTCGATCATGTCCTTAAGCGTATAGTACGCCTTTACGCCATGCTTCTCCGCAGCCGCGTCGGCGCGCTCCTTGATGACGTCGCATACCGCAACGACATCAGCCAATTCATCCTCCTTATAGCAGTTCGCATGGTTGTTTCCGATGCCGTTCATGCCTACGATTCCGATTTTGACCGCCATGTTCAACTTCCTTTCATCCTCGGTTTGGGATAATGATGTTGCTAGTTAAGAGCAATAGCCAAATCAACAAGTCATCCTAGTTGTAAACGCTTTATGTTTCCATCATACTGTCTTTTTCCGCCTTATTCATGGCGGTTCGGGACAAAAACCTTTCCGATCGAGACAGCTTTCACAAAAGGAATGGCTCAATTACCCTTTAATGGCGCCTGCCGTCATGCCGGCTACAATTCGTCTATTAAAGAAGATGAACAGAATGAGCATCGGGATCGAGATTAGAACGATATCGGCGAACAGCAAATTCCACGATGTCGTGAACCGGCTCATGAAGTTATACAGCGTTAACTGCACCGTCGCGTTATTCGAGCCTGGGAAGAAGTAAAGCGGATTGACGAAGTCATTGAATACATTTATCGATTCAAGCACAACGATAGTGGAAGTGACGGGCTTTAACAGAGGAAATATAATGCTGATGAACAACCGCCCTCCGCCAGCGCCGTCAATCATCGCGCTTTCATCGATTTCGCGCTGACTGCCCCCCCTGACCTCTTGCATGCCATGCAAGCGTTCCTCCCAGCTGAGCTAAGCCCCCGTGATAATTCTAAAATTCAGCTATTCATTTTTTCTTGGTGTGTGTAACCAACCAACTCATACTCGTACGAGCAAACCAACCCTGCACTCACGTAACATACACATCGTCTTTTCCCTCAACTTTCCCCACGCTCGATGCCGCTCATCCAATCCTCACGTCTCCTACTCCCCGTGCTGAGGCTATCCTGCACTTTTGCAGTAACTTCATGCTATTAAGACGCTCTAGCTAACCTATCCTGCACTCACGCACTATAGATCGTCATTTCAGCTCATTTCCAGCCATCTGATCTCCATTGTGGGCAGCTATCCTGCTTACGTACAGGATAGCTGCCCTAAACCATTAAAAAGAGTAGGCTACCCTGTAAATGTGCAGGATAGCCTACTACTACTACTCTGTCTGATTATTCGCTGTCACGGCAAAGCTTGTGATGCTGCCGCCTTTGTTCTAGGCATGTTTGTGTAGGCTCCATATCCTTCACACAAACGAGCACACGCATCATCTTTTCCCTCAACTTTCCCCATGCTCCATGCCGCTTCTCAAATCCTCACGTCTCCTACTCCCCGTGCTGAGGCTATCCTGTGCTTTTGCAGTAACTTCATGCTATTGGAACGCTCTCCCAGCTGAGCTAAGTCCCTATGATCATTTTCATGCCATTCTTTAGGGTAGGGTAACCAACCATACGCGCACTCCCACCGCTCGGTATTACACTGCCCAAAACCGGCTGGTTTAGAACTTTTCTTATTCCCCAGGACAACTCTCGCAAATCGACTATAAAAAGTTCAAGCATCATGAACAATAGCATCCTGCGGGTGATTGGAAATCGCAGACGCATCAGCTCACACTTCTAACGGAAACCACAGACGCTAAATCGCCTTTATGTTTCGTTTCAAGATTCTAACGGAAATACGCGCCTCTATTTGTACCCTGCATGCCCGATTTCGCTTCATTTCTGCGGAATAGCGTCTCCCACTTCCGTTAAAATATGACGCTAACCAAAAATAGAGCTTTAGCATCTCTGGCTTCCGTTAGCTTTCGTTATCTGCTCCCCCGCTGCTCTCCGGCTGCTACCGCAGTATCGTTATCAGCATCATCCGAGAATGCATAATTTCCTAAACAACAAAAAAATCCCCTATCCATTGGATAGAGAATCGTTTATTTTCTGCCATTTTGTTTTATTTCGCCGTGTTGACTGAATTACCTTTGATTAGCGTAACATATATCCGTTCATTTTCCACTGAATCGCCGCTTATCAGCTTGATCAGCTGCTCGGCTGCAAGCGCGCCCCATTTGCGTTTCGAATAATCAATCGTAGATAGGCGCGGCTGCGTATACGAAGCCAGCTCCATATTATCGAACCCAACGATATGAATTTGTTCTCCGATCCGAATGTTCGGATGTTTCCCCGCCAAATAATTAAACATGCCGATCGCCATCTCATCATTGAAGCAAAACACAGACGCAGAGACCAAATCTCCGCTGTTTTCCGCCATTATTCTTGCAGCTGCCCGCTCCCCCGCCGACTTATTGAAGTCGCCTTCTATTACGATCAGCTTAACGCCAGTTGTCCGTTCTACCGCTTGCTTGACTGCCTGCAGCCGCTGCTTCGAATCATACGAGCCGCTAGGTCCCGTTACGACGTAAAGCGTTCCGTTACCTTGCTCGATCAGATATTCCGCCGCCAGCATAGCTCCCGCCTTGTTGTCGAGCAGCACCTGATTAATATTCGGATGCAAAAGCTCCCGATCCAGCACAACAAGCTTATGCCCGCGCTCTGCATAGCTCAGCAGCTCTTCGTTGCCGAATGTCTCGTCCAATATAATGGCTCCGTCAATCATCCGCTCAGGCAGCATTCGATGGGACTGCTTGCCGCTGCACACAATTAGGTCATAGCCCTTTTGCGTCAAAATCTCCTTCGTTCCTTGTAGGAGATCGCCATAAAACGCGCCGCTGAAGTCCGTAAGAAAGACACCGATAATTTTCGTTTCCCTCGTCTTGAGCGATCTTGCAGCAGCGTTCGGGACATAATTCAATTCCTTGGCGATAGCACATATTCTTGCTGTCGTCTCATCTGTCACCTTAGGGCTGCCGTTAAGCGCGTAAGATACCGTCGAGATCGAGACCCCCGCTTGTTTAGCGATATCCTTAATACTAACCACAGCACTCGCTCCCATCAATCATTTTCCGTTCATTATAGCACAAGAACTGGCGGTACTTGGATACCGCCAGTTTGCTTGTTACATAAAAATTTCTATCTGGTTGGATGCCGCATTCAGGTTCGCTTTAAATTGCTCGCCAGGCAATTGCATACCGCCTGTACGATAGCGGTTAGCAGACGGCATTAACGGCATTTCTTTGCCGTTAATCGTTACTTTTGTTATCTGCTTTGCATCGCTGATGCGATAGACAAAGGTAATCGGCAATCCGTTCCACATGAATTCGAATTGCATGCCGTCAAGCTTGGCAGGCAGAATCGGATCGATGACCATCTCGCCGTCTGATTGGCGAATGCCGAGTGCATTCGAAATCAATTGGTTCATATAAATGCCTGGGCCGCTTGAATAAATTCGCCAGCCGCCCTTAACCGGCACCGTGCCTTCTCGAAGCTCGCCGAAACGCTCCTGTGCTTCATAACGGTTATTGAACTTGCCGTCTGAGCTGCTGAAATACGAGTTGCTTTGGCGCAGCTCTGCATTTGGCACGACATCGCGCAGTCCGACTGGATTAATCATTAGCAGGCTTTGCCACACTTCATCGGTCTTGCCCAGCTTCGCCATTGCCTCTGCATAGCGAATATGAGCATGGACGTATTGCAAGCCAACCTCACGGCCGAAGTTCGCTGCCTGCTCCGCCCGCTTGAAGTTTGTGCTTACGCCGCCTGCATACTGCGCAGGGCGATCCATGAGCCGCACGCCATCCGGGCAATACAGCTGCTCTTTAATAATGCGGTAATGCTCCGCTGCTTGCTCCTCCGTCAGCAGCTCGCTGATCATGCTGCGCGTCATTGGGAGCAGTCGATAGTGAATGCCAGTAGTCGTATCCGTAGGGTGAAGCATCAGCTTCGCATCGCCCGGCTCCTCCATATAGATAAAGCCCGGAATAACTTCCTGCTGAAGCATATATCGGTTGAAATCTTCTTTGATTGCGGATGCAAGTTCCGTAAGCTCAGCTGCCTGCACCGCATCTACGGACTCCAGCACTCGTCCAAACTGTGCAATCACCTGATACGTCAGCGCTACGGTCCAGCTGCTGATCATATATTGCTTCAACTGTGCATTTGCCGGTTGAAGTGTATCATCCCAATCACCGTCGCCATACGAAGACAAATGCGTATCATGCAGGAAGTGATCCTTCATATAAGCAATTTCCTTCAACGCATGCTCAAGCAGCGTTACCGATTCCGTCGTAAATTCACCCTTGTGGCGTACCGTATATGGAACGCGTTCCTGCAGAATGCTGTAATCCTTCGTCGCAGCGAGGTAATCGCCCAGCACCTTCAGCGGCCATACAATAATATCGCCATGGCTCTCCTCCTGCTGAATGCGGAAGTACCGGTCGAACATGAACCATTGGGGCCAATTGCCGTCATCCTCGTATTGATGCGAATAAACCGTTTTAAGAATCTCCGCGACCTGCTCGTATTTGCGCATCGCCATGAAATATTCCGTCGGCCCTTGGCAGACGTCGCGCGTTCCCCATGCTGCGCCGCCGTATTGCTCCAATCCATGCGGAACAGAATAATGGACGAGCATATTGTGCGTGTACCACCATGCCAATGCGTTTACTTTGTCCAGCTCTGCCGCAGCTTCCACAGTCCCTTCCCCGGATAAGCGGAAGCCGTTCATCACATTCCGGAAAAATTCACGGTAGCGCTCGATTTCCAGCTCCGATTTCCGTTCTGTAAACGGCAGATCCTCGCCATGCAACAGTCCTTGCATGGTAATCGTCCATTCTGCGCTCGCGCCAAGCAAAAGAACTACTAACGATGCTGCCCCGGGCTTAACACCGCTGATAAGCAAGCCTTCATCGCCTGCCATCATATCCGCTCCATCAACGCTCATCCGATATTGCAGATCAGGGAAAACGGAGGTGCTAAACGATTCATGGTCCGCTTTAAACGTAAGCACGCTATCCGTTTGCTCCATACGGAATGGAAGCTCAAACTCATTGTTGTTCATCGACACTTGGTTCGTAACGAGGAAGCGATAAGCTTTTCCGTTCACCGACCGCAAGTGGAGACGCACTTCAGGCGTATCAACTGTCGTGAAATTCGTAATCATCAGCGTATCGTCTGCCATTTTGTAATACCAACGGGCATAGTTGAACCCGATCTCGAACATCGAAGGCATCGTGAGTAGGCGGTACGTCCCTTCAAGCTCCACATAGATGCGCTGACCTGATGTCTTGAGCGTATTCAGAGCGCTGCGGGCATTTGTAAGCATCTTATGGAAGTTTGTATTGCCAGCCAGCAGCTGTGAATTGAAAATGCCGTACATATATGAAGTAGTTGTCATTACGTTCTCAGTCATCTTGTCGTTGCCGCCGGACATTAGAATATGACCATGCGGACGCTCAACAAGCAACTCCTTCTCCTTCAGCACAACATGCTCATGGCTGTCAGTGAAGAAAGAAAGCAGCTTGCCGTCCTGCCATTCCTCTTGGTGGCGGAAAGGAAAATAGGCGTCAATCTCCGCCGTTGTAATCGATGCCGTACGTAACGGTGAACCGATGGCTGCTGCGAACTCAACTTTAGCTTCAGGCTCAGAAGCAGCTGCAAGATCAGCCTCTTTGGTGCGTTCAGTCTCTTCCCAAGCACTCCGAACTTCCGAGCCAAACGCCCGCGAATCGACAGCAGCAGGGTGATTTACCTTGAACAATCCGTAAAATACGAAGCGCGCTTCCCCCTTAAGCTGGGTAAGTTCCGATTGCAGCGCTGCATATCCAAATTCGTATTGGTATACTTCATTTGCCAGCTGAGGCTTGCCAAGCGCTTCAGGCACATCCGTTTCCTTATAGCTGAGGCCGAAAAATTGGAAGCCGTCCGTCGAATAGCCAGCCGCCCCTGTAAGCGAGCCATGCTGCATATAAGGGAAGGCGCCGCCTTGCATCGGCTGATTCTGACGGAAGCACAGCACATAGCCTTGTTCCTCGTCTTTAAACGCCTTATGATCGATATACTGCGACATATAAGCCTCGTTAGTCCGCACCGCGCCGATATCGGCGAGTCCGATGTCCTGACCATAAATGATATCGATCTTCGCTTCGCTTCCTTGCGAATCAACCGTTACATCCCAGAACCAAATGCCATGTCTTGTCGCGGTGAAAATAATCCGGTAGGAGATGGCGCCAAATGCGGTCCCCTCCCATAGCAGGCGTCCGCCTGCAGCCGACATCCGGCTCGTTGAACGAATGCCCAGCAGCGGCTCGTAAGCAATGCCTTCTGCGCTATGCATGCGCAAATAAATATTATTAAGCGAACCGTCAACAGAACTCGACACCACTTGATTCAGCATCGTTCCTTGATAAACGGCTCTCGAAAGATCCCCGCTGTTTAGAAAATCAAACGACAGGTGTCCTGCTTTTATCTGTACCAAATCCATCGCCTTCAGCGTATCGATTACAGCTTCCATGCTTCCCACTGCCTTTCTACTTGCTTAGTTTGAATTTAAGCGCGGTTACATCCCGGCTATTAGGACCGATATAAAGTTCAAATTCGCCAGGGTCGCTGGCAAAGGTAAGATCAGCATGATAATAGCGCAGCTGTTTCTCCTCCAGCGTAAAGGAGACTTCTTGGCTCTCGCCCGGCTGCAGCATAACCTTGCGGAATGCTTTCAGCTCCTGCAGCGGACGAACGACATCGCCTGCCATGTCCCGCACGTACAGCTGCACGGTATCCTCGCCAGCGCGAGCCCCCGTGTTCGTCACGGTTATGTTTACATGCAATGGTTCCGAAGCACTCATCGTATCCCCAGCCATCACCGCTTCGCTGTATTTAAAGGTTGTATACCCTAACCCGTAGCCAAACGGCAGCAGCGGCTCATTCGGAATGTCCAAATATTGCGATACGTATCTCACCTGCGCATCCGGCGCACCCTGCGGTCGGCCAGTATTGAACCGGTTATAATAGACCGGCACTTGGCCGACGGAATAAGGAAATGACATCGTCAGCCTTCCGGTTGGCTCCGATTCACCGAACAGCAGCGCAGCAATAGCTGCTCCTCCTTCTGTTCCTGGGAACCAAGCTTCCAGCACCGCATCTGCTTGATCGATAACGCCGTGCAAATCAAGCGGTCGCCCGTTGAATAAGACAGCGACCATCGGCTTGCCGAGCTGCTTCAGCTTCGCAACCAGCTCCACCTGCACCCGCGGCAGCTGGATATTGGACCTGCTACCCGCTTCCCCGCTCATATCGGAATGCTCGCCAAGCGCCAGCACAAGGACATCTGCATGGCTCGCCGCTGCAAGCGCCGCTTGCCACTGCTCATCTGTCGCCGTTTCAATGCCGCAGCCCTCAGTCACAGAGAGCAGCGACGCATCAATTTGGCTACCGATACCTGCTGCGAGCTGAATAGCCTCGTCCTTGGAGCCTAGCCAAGACCATGGACCAAGAATATCGCCGTTAGCTGCAAACGGACCGATTAATGCAATTTTCTGTTCCCGTCCAAGCGGAAGAACAGCATCGTTTTTCAAGAGAACACAGGATTTAAGCGCCAGCTCCCGCGAAACCTTCAGATGAGCTGCAGAGCCTACGATTTCCTGCTCAAGCTCCGCATTTGCACCCCGATATGGCTGTTCGAACAATCCAAGCTTTTGTTTCAGCTCTAGAATACGCAGCACAGCCTCATCGATCAGCGCTTCGTCCATTTCATTCGACTCCACAAGATGCTGTAGATGATCCATGTAACAGGTCGTCATCATCTCGATATCTACGCCCGCCCTGAGCGCTTTCATCGCCGCTTCCGCCTCATCCGCCGCAACACCATGCGGGATCAGCTCTTTTACCGCGCCCCAATCGGAGATCATGACGCCGTCAAACGCCCATTCTCCGCGAAGCAGATCACGCATGAGCCACTTGTTGCCAGTAGCCGGTATGCCGTCTACCGTATTGAATGCGGTCATAACCATCTCGCAGCCTTCATCCAACGCAGCCTTATAGGAAGGCAAATAAAACTCGCGAAGCTGGCGCTCGGATAGATCGACCGTATTATAGTCGCGTCCACCCTCCGCAGCTCCATATGCAGCAAAGTGCTTTACGCAGGCTGCGACGCGGCTGACATCATTTGCAAGATCCTTCCCTTGGAAACCTCTTACGAACGCTCTCGCAAACTCGCTATTCAAATAAGGATCCTCACCGGTCGATTCCATCACTCTGCCCCATCTTGGGTCGCGCACGAGATCGACCATCGGAGCGAAAGTGACATGAACCCCGGCTGCCGCCGCTTCCTTGGCAGCAATCTCCGCGCTCTGTTCAGCCAGCTCCAAATCCCACGAGCATCCGATCGCCAGCGGAACGGGGAAGATCGTCTTGTAACCATGGACGATATCCGCCATAACGAGCAGTGGTATTCCTAAGCGATTGGACGCCAAATGCTGCTTCTGGACGTTAATGACATCATCAGCCCCTGTTAAGCCGAGCACCGAACCCGTATTGCGTACCGTACCTTCCGTTATGCCCATTTCCGCCATCGGCCCAGTTATTTGTCCATCCGCACCTTGAAAGAAAGGCGCCGCCAGCTGCAGCAGTTGACCAATCTTCTCCTCAAGCGTCATGAGCTTTAGAAGTTCCGCAGGTTGTTTCACCATATCCGTGTTCCTCCCTCGTTGTATCCATTCTAGCTATCATTCTAATCATTAATGTTTGCAGGCCCGTTCATCTTTATAACAAAACGATAGTTATTACCTTATGATTTATGCAATCGAAACGTTTCTATTGATGCCTATTTTGGATTATAAACAATTAAAAATGAGTCGTCAATGACTGTTTCAGATAGAAATAAACATAATTTTCACTATTAATATCCTATTTTCTTTCTAAAAAAGGGCTTGAATACGATTACAGATTGATCTATAATGAGATCGAAACGTTTCGAAACACAATTACCGTCTAGTTAAAAGAGAAAAATGGGGAATGTTTTTGCTGATCGAAACGTTTCACCACATAAAAAGAAATTCTAAAATAGATGTGGCGAACGTTTTTGCTTCATCAGATGTGTCAGCAGCATACTGCTTGTCCTGTTCAGCATTAGGGTTGAAACGACACCCGCCTTCGTGCATAACTTGCACATCTTTACTGCATAGTACTTACTAGAATCATTTACTCGGGAGGAATATTTTATGTTTAAAAAATCGGTAGCAACCGCGCTAGCCAGCACTATTCTGCTTAGCGGAGCACTCACTGCCTGCGGAGGCAATGGAAATGGCAAAGCTGGTGACAGCAAAGTAACGATCAACGTATGGGGCATGGGTGAAGAAGCCAAAGCATTGCCAAAAATCGCTGAGCAATTCGAAAGCGAGAATCCTAACATTAAAGTCAATGTACAGGCGCTTCCTTGGGATACGGCGCATGATAAGCTGTTGACGGCTGTCGCTTCCAAGAAGGGACCTGACGTGCTTCAAATGGGAACGACATGGATTCCTGAATTCGGCTCCGCCAAGGCGCTTATGGACCTGACTCCATACATCGAGCAATATCCGGAACTCGCTGAAGAGAATTTCTTTCCTGGATCGATCTCAACGACCAAATACGAAAATGCTACAGTCGGCGTGCCTTGGTATATCGATACTCGCGTGCTTTACTACCGTACAGACCTTCTAAAGGAAGCCGGCTATGATCAAGCGCCGCAAACGTGGGACGAGCTTAAGGATGCAGCAACAAAGCTCAAAGCTCGCGGCAAAAACAAGTACGGCATCAGCCTTGATGTAAATGAGCAATCGCTTCTATTCATGTTCGCTCGTCAAAACGGCTCGAAGCTTATCGAGAACAATAAGCCGTTATTCAACCAACCGGAGTTTATTGAAGCGGTCAACTACTTGAACAGCTTCTTTAAAGACGGCTCTGCGCCGATTGATCTTGGCCTTGACATCATCCCTGCGTTCAAGGGCGATGGCATTCTGCCAATGTTCATAAGCGGCCCATGGATGATTAAACTGATCAACGACCAAGCTCCTGAGCTTAAAGACAAATGGGCTACAGCCGTTCTTCCTAAGAAAGAAAACAACTTATCTTCCCTAGGCGGCTCAAACTTGTCCGTGTTCCAATATACAGAGCATAAAGAGGAAGCCTTGAAATTTCTAGCTTACATGAGCAAGCCTGAGACGCAATTAAAATGGCTTGAGCTGTCGAACTCCCTTCCTTCCACGAAAAAAGCATGGAAAGACGAAGCTTTGACGACTGACTCTAACTTGAAAGTCATTGGCGAGCAATTGAACAGCTCGGAGCCCATGCCGGTTATTAAGCAGTGGGAAGAAATTGCCCAAAGCGTTCTATCCACATTCGAGAAAATTTATAGGGGCAACGCAGACGTACAGAAGGAACTGGACAGCTTCAACGCTAAATCAGAGCAAATTTTGAATAAATAATGATCGCTGGTGTCGGCAGCGCTCCTAATACGGAGCCGCTGCCGGTTCCATTAGGAATGGCTGAAGCCAGACGCTCATAGCAAAGGAAGGGTCGTATATGAAAGGAATCTCCCAGAGCAAGGCACCTTATTTTTTTATCGCACCAACGCTTATTTTACTTACCTTATTCTCATTGTTGCCGATCCTCGTAGCCTTGATAATAAGCTTTACGAATATGGACTTGGCTGGCCTCGCTGATTGGTCCAATATTTCTTTCGTCGGATTCAAAAACTATGTAGATGTGCTGGCCGATCCTGTTTTTGTGAAAGCCATATTGAATACGTTGTTTTACGTTATTATCGGTGTTCCCCTCGTCATCCTATGTTCGCTCGCCATAGCGATCATGATTAATTTTGGCGCGAATCGTGCGTTCAAAGCTTTCCGCGTGATTTATTACATGCCTTCGGTTACGAACGTTGTTGCCGTTGCGGTCGTGTGGGGTTTTCTCTACAACCCTGCATTTGGTTTGCTTAACTTTGCACTCGACTCCATCCATCTGCCTACCGTCCCATGGCTTCAAGATCCGATCATGGCGAAAATATCGCTTATTTTGATGGCGGTATGGAGAGGGATCGGTCTAAATATGATCATCTTTATCGCCGCTCTGCAAGGCATTCCGAAATCATATTACGAGGCAGCCCAGCTCGATGGCGCAAGCACATGGCAGCAACTGGTCCATATTACAATTCCAATGCTTCGCTTCGCGATCTTCTTCGTATCGATCACGACAATGATCGGCTGGCTGCAATTTTTCGAGGAGCCATTCATTATGACAAACGGCGGGCCGCTTGACAGCACGACCTCCGTAGCATTGTTCATTTACCGCAACGGATTCCAGCTTAGCAACTTCGGATATGCGGCAGCGGGATCGTTCGTCCTGTTTATTGCCATCATTATGATTACGCTGGTTCAATTCAGATTTCAGAACAAAGAAACGGATCTATAATCTAACGGAGGTGTAATGGATGAGTTCGCAAACAAAAGCGTCAAGCGCCTCAAACGGCGAAAAAGCGCTCAAGTGGATACTGGGCATATGCCTCGCAGTCGGCGGGGTATTGGTCATCCTTCCTTTCGTATGGATGATCCTTTCTGCCTTCAAGCCCGAGGGCGAGATTCAGAATATCCCGCCTACCCTGCTGCCTGAGCGATTCACGACAGAAAACTTTAAAAACTTGTTCGAAAATATGAACTTTGGCGTCTATTTAAAAAACACGCTCATAATCGTCTTTTTCTCCTTTATCGGCTTATTCATGAATGCGATGGCCGGATTCGCTTTTGCGAAATATAAATTCAAGGGCAGCAATAACTTGTTTTATATCGTGCTCGCTACGATGATGATTCCAGGTCAGGTTACCATGATTCCGGTCTACCTGATCCTAAATGAGATGCACCTAACGAATACGATGATCGGTGTCGTGCTGCCTGGCCTTGTCGGAGCTTTCGGCATCTTCCTGTTCCGTCAGTTTATGTCCACCATTCCGGATGAGCTGCTTGAAGCGACTCGTCTTGACGGCGCGAGTGAATTCCGCACCTTCCTGCAGATCGTGCTTCCAATCTCGAAGCCTATTCTCGCAGTACAAGGCATTCTTGCCTTCATCGGCGGGTGGAACAGCTTCCTATGGCCGCTCATTATCGCCAATGATGAGAAGCTTTACACCCTCTCCGTCGGCTTGTCGCTTCTTAAAGGGCAATACGGCGGCAACTATGCGCTTCAAATGGCCGGCTCTACGTTTATGGTCGTGCCAATTATCATTATATTTATCTTCTTCCAGAAGCATATTATCGAGAACTACGCCATTTCAGGCATTAAGTAATACGCAGGGGCTGTCCTACAAGGTCTTTATTGACCTTTGCAGACAGCCCCTTTCTCCAAATTAAAGCTGGCCCTTTTCTTTCAAATTCAGATAATCGTCAACCACTTCGTTTACTTCAATACCGATCAGGCAGCCACCCCTGCTCAATGCTTTTGCCCATATCCCAGCTGTCCCAGCCTTCTAACGCTGAATCGCCGACCGTATCCAGCAATAATTTATAGCTCCAGTAAAACTGGCCTTGCCCCTTCTCCCACGCTTGCAGTTGTGCATTAGCAATTTTCATATATAAGTGCTTCCGCTCTTCTTCTTTCATTTCTTTCAGGCCCTCAGTATTGTTGAAGAGGCACCACTCTCCAACGATGACCGGGAAATAGGCCTGCATCTCGGCAACATCTTTAGCGAAGTTGTTATCGATATAATGGATGTAGGCATCCAAATTCTTCTCACAGCCCATTACTTCTGCTATCATTAGATATAAATGCGTATCAAGAACAACATTCACAAACTCTTCTTCTCTCATGAAGTCCTTCCACTCATGGAGCCGGAATCCATCATGAAATACAATTACCTTTTCTGTCGGTAAGTACTTCCTCATTCTATGGTACGCCTCAACATAGAAGATTCGCAGAAACTCGCTCGGTACCGGACCGGAGCCCTCCGCCTCTTCCTTATCCACTGCGGGATAGCGATCGGGGATATTGACGAGATTCCACACTTCTTCAGATATAGGCTCATTGAGGATCTCAATTCCCCATAATCCTTTCCTAGTTCCATAGCGCTGCGCCAGACGCTCCAGAAGTGTCAGCGTAAACTCCACTGCCTCCGGATTTTGACTCCATTTGCATACTCCGCAAATTCCACCGTTGTCAAAACCATTCTGACTTCCCGGAACCGTATGCAGGTCAATCAGAATCTGAAGATGGTATTTCTCTGACCAGTTAAACGCCTTGTCTAGATACTCTACGCAGCCTACAAATGGTTCTACATCTCCGAAAATAAAATAGGGGACTGGGATACGTACAGTGTTTAATCCTTTGCTTGCAATATAAGCAAAGTCCCGTTCCGTAATGTAAGTAGCTCTGTGTTGGGTGTATCTGTCGACCTTTATATCATGTGGCAAAGTTCTGCATAGCCATGTCTCATCTTCGCATTCTGTTCCGGAGAACATAACAGGATTCATCCATTTTTCTAAAACAAGCCAATTCCCTAGGTTAACACCATTGATTTGTTTCATTTTCGTTCTCCTTTTCATACGTGTTTTGTGTCAACCTTTATTAGTCTCACTGCCATGTATGCTTTCCCCGGAAGCTCAATTTGGAAAGAACCCTCATAAGTACCCGGAAGCTTCTCTATGGACATCATCCACGTGTCAATTACTTCGACCTGGTACAGGATTCCCGGCTTGCGGTTGAATTTCCTGAAACGAGGCTGGTTAAATCCGAAATAATACAAGTAGTAATCGTCCTTGATTCCCGCGCAAGGCACATCCCAGTCAGACGGCAGCGGATTGAGCACGCCTCCAGGACTTTCTTCCGTAATTCTGCGAAGAAAAGCAATCCGTTCCGGACTAGTTCCCGTAAGTTTACCGCCTTTGGACCACCATAGAATTTCATCCGTATTGAGATAGGTTTCGCCATGGCCTACGTATCCCCCGCGAACCGCGCCTTCCCAAAAACGGCGGGTCATCTCTTCTCCGCTAATATTGCCCCAACCTTGATCGATATCCCCCTCGTACGCACATTCGTCGATTATGATGGGCTTTTTCCACTTCTCGCGCCATTCGTTCGTTGCCTCCGAGGTTTTGTAGACGTCTATGCGCTGAATGCTGCAATGCGTAACCCACGGCTTGCTATAATCGTAAAAGCTTAGGCAATTGTGGTTCGAAATGAGATGGTCGACCGGATCGTTTTCTTTGATTATTTTTGCAATCCGCTCCCAATCGCCCTCCTCCTTGGACCACATTAGATCATACTCATTTGCCAGCGACCACCACACGTTGCGGTATGCGGAAAGCCGCGCCGTGATATAGCGAAGATAACGGTCGTCCGCTGCCGGAGGCATTTCCGAATAGCTCCAGCGGTCGTAAGGATGAAACAGAATGAGATCCGCCTCGATACCCAGCCTGCCCAAATCCGCAATCCGTTTCTCGAGATGCTCGAAGAATGCTGGATTGGGTCTTGTGTAATCCCAGCCTTCCGCCAAGGAGCCTTCAAAGGGATCATAGACAGGTTCGTTCTCGTTGAACAGGTACGATTTTGGAAAAACGCACATCCTTATCTTATTGAACGGGGAAGCTTTTAACGTTTCGAGCGTCTGTTCCTCCAAATCGTCCCCTTGGTGAGTCCAAGCGTAACAGGTTGTCCCCACAGGAATGTAAGATGTTCCGTCTGCGTAGGCAAAATGGAAAATATCCTTCACACGCAGAGGGCCGTGGTTGCCTGGGGAAGGCTCCACGCTCCGGAATACTCCTTCAATCCCATCGAGCGACCGCGCATTGCTGGATGTACGGAACTTCCAGTCACCCTGGATATCCGGCATGAAGCGAATGCGGTATATCCCATCTCCGTCGTAGAATCCCCCCATTCGGACGATCTTGCCGCCTGAACTGAACTCGGCATGAAGGGAAACTTCCGTGAAGGGATTGCCGTGGCTTGGGCCCTTAAGCTCGACTTCGTAAACGCCCCATTGCTCGGCCAGAGCAGGCGCCTGAACGACAGCGGAAGCGGACGGGACACCGGCAGGCTCGTAATCGGCGGACGGAATCGTTTCGGGTTCCTGCTCTCCGCTTAACCCTTCATAAGGTATATCAGCCAGCTCGGACAGCGTTTCCGCTATCCAATTCGACTGCGACAGCTCTTCTTGATTAAATTGGTAGTATTGATCCAGGGACAGGCTCTTAAAGAGGGACGCGATATGCGGCGCAGCTGTGTGCAGCGCCGGTATCCGGCGCATGATAATCCCGCGGGCCGCTTCATTTTTGTAGATCGTGCCAATGCGGGTCTTCTCGGTAAAGGTCATGTTCATTGCTCTCCCTACTGTTCTGTTTTTGCCTTGCTGGGTATAATCATTTTTATACTAGTGCTTTGATTCTCATTCTAAAGAAGTATCCGGCAGAACACCTACCAATAATACGACTTTCCGCTTTCGATAATCTGACTTTCGCAGCATTTCAGCATGTCATCAAAACACAAGCGCAATGTCGTCATATTGAAAGCTTTGAGGAACGTCCTGTTCTATAATGGTAGCAGTTTTAGATAACCGAAAAGGAGTGCCTGCTCATGCGCAAATCAGCGAATGTAACTATTCATGCGGATAAAATCCGTTTTCCGGTAAGCTCAACTCTGTACGGGCTATTTTTTGAAGAAATTAGTCATGCCGGAGACGGAGGGATCTACGCGGAGCTGATCCGTAACCGGTCTTTCGAAGATACATTGGTTCCGGACAGATGCCATGTCGAAAATTGCAAGCTTCATTCTCCTGCCGGCTGGATCTCGCCTTTTGAACATACCGATCCCATTCCCGGCTGGTATACACAAATTTCAGAAGGATGCGAAGCTGAAATCAAACTCGACGATGAGCTTCCGCTCAATGAAACAAATCCGATTTCCCTGAGGGTTGAGGCGGCATCCGTTCCGCACGGCAGAGTATCCGTCTGCAATACCGGTTTTTGGGGCATTCCCGTTCGATCCGGGGAGACGTACAACCTTTCGTTTTATGGGAAGAAAGCCGACGGATTCCAGGGAGATCTCGAGATCACCCTAGAAGATCGTTCGGGAAACGTTTATGCCTTTGGTTCGGTTACTTTAACCTCCGGTGAATGGCTGAAGTATGAATTGACGCTGGAAAGCGACCGAGATGACGCCGAGGCGATACTCGCGTTCTCCACGCAATCAGCGGGAACGTTCTGGCTGGAGCTCGTTTCCTTGTTCCCCGCGACCACCTTCCTTCATAAAAAGAACGGGCTGCGTCCTGATTTGGTCGGCATGCTTCAGCAGCTGAAGCCTTCCTTCCTGCGGTTCCCCGGAGGCTGCTTCGTGGAAGGATTCTCCGTCGAGACTGCATACAGATGGAAAAAAACGATAGGAGACCTATCCGAAAGAACCTCTCATTGGACGTTGTGGCAGTACCGAACGACGAACGGCCTCGGGTATCATGAGTATCTTCAAATGGCGGAAGATATGGGATTGGAGATGATGTTCGTGGTGAATTGCGGATTAACCTGCCAAGGCAGGCCCGGTGAAATGATCCCGATGGAGGATCTGTCCGAATGGGTGCAGGATATGCTCGACGCCATCGAATACGCGAACGGGCCGGTCACCAGCTATTGGGGCTCCTTGCGTGCCAAGCACGGCCATCCCGAACCTTTTGGACTGAAATACTTAGAGATCGGCAACGAAAATTTCGGACCCGAATATAACCTCAGATACCGGGTTTTCTATGAATCCGTAAAAGAGAAATATCCGGAAATCGTGACCATATGGAACACGCATTGGGAAGTGGGGACGGAGACGAAGGGGCTGCCGGTTGAGATCGTGGATGAGCACTTCTACGCGGATAACGATTTCTATCAGCAATACCATGACATGTATGACCATTATGACCGCAGCGGACCTAAGATCTATGTTGGTGAATATGCGATGATCGTTGACAATAAGACCGGCACCCTGCTCGGTGCGCTCAGCGAGGCGGCTTTTATGACGGGCATGGAAAGAAATCAGGACCTGGTTACCATGTCGTCGTATGCTCCGCTATTCGCCAATATTCATCACACCGTGTGGGATCCCAGCTTGATCTATTTTGACGGAACGAGAGTGTGCGGCACGCCTTCCTTTCACATTCAGAAGATGTTCGGCGAGCATCGCGGAGAGTACGTGGTAGATAGCTATGTCGCTACAGAAAGCCGTTCGGCCGACCTTTACGGAGGCTTGGGCGTCGAGGAGAAGGCGCTTGATCGGATTCGGGATCTCATCGTAAGCAGCGGCAGTGAAACCCTGCTGCGCCTGAACCGTTTATCCGGCAGTCAGCCGCAGTGCAGGGAGTTCCACGGCACGCTGTGGATTGGCGATCCTTCTTGGAGCCAGTATGACGTTTCCGTCAAAGCGCTACTAGGTTCAGAAGGGATTCGGCTTCGCCTGCTCGACCGCCATCTGCCATGGGACAAGCAGAATTATCTCTTATGGGAATTAGATTCGGATGGGGAAAGCCGCCTGGTACGCATCGTCGGCTGGTCTCGCGTCAAATTGGCGCCCAACAGAAAGATCACCGTCCAGGAATCGGATTGGCAGCATATGCAGGTGACTATCGTCAATGACACGGTAAAGTGTTTCCTAAATGGAGAGCTCATCCACGAGTACCAGTCGGCACCGATTCCGTATTTAACATCCGTTTCAACTTTGGACCGTACAGCAGGCGAACTGATTATCAAACTGGTTAATCCTTCTCCTTATCTATTGGAGACGGAAATCCATATTCACGGCGCTGGAAACGTTCCGGTGCAAGGCATACAAACGGTGCTGACCTCCGGGAATCCGAAGGACGCAAATACGATCGACCTGCCTGAATCGGTGTCGCCCAAGGATTCAGATTTCAAATGCGATAACAACGTTTATCCGCTGCCGCCGTACGCCGCCGCGATCCTACGTATCAAAATATAAACAATGTCACCAAAAAAACACCCCGCGATCAGAGGATCGCGTTAACCTCGATCGCAAATGACATCACATTCATCCTCCTCGTCATAAAAAGCCCCCTTCGTCGAAACGCTGTTTCGACGAAGGGGGCTTTCACTTGAAATATAGAAAAGCAGATCATTTCACCCTACTATCTCTATATTTCTCCGGAGTGAAACACGCTGGCGCCGCCAAAGGACGGCGACAGCCGTTTCACCTTGCCAATCCTTATATCCGGTTATTGCACGTTGTTTTCTACCGCCCACTGATCGAGCTGCTTCTGCTTCTCGGCAATGATCTTGTCGAGGCCCGCAGATTTCAGCTTGCTGATGAATTCATCCAGCTTGGCGGGATCGATCGTACCCGACTCCAGACCAGCCTTGTATTGGTTGTTTACGTTGGCTACCGCTGCGATCTCGGTCTTCACAGGAGAAGAATCGAACGAGAAGCCGAGCGCTTTGGAGAAGGTCGATGAATTGTTGAACTCCTTCGTCTGCTCCCAGATATCGGGCTCCGTGCCTTCCCATACTTTAGCCAGCGCGTTGTTGCCGACTTGCCATTGGTTGAAGACGTAGTTGCTTCCGCCTTCCGGCGCTTTGATCTGTCCGTTGCCGGCATCTACGTAATGCTTGTCTTCGACGCCATTAGCAATCAAATTAGCGATGTCCTTGTCGGTATAGAGCAGGTTCAGCAGCTGTGCAGCGCGATCCGGATCCTGTGTATTTTTTGGAATCGACATCATGAATCCCGTACCGGAGTCGGAAGTGGAAATCGGAGGCACGAATCGGGCAGCCACCATTTCATATCCGTTAATCGTTTTCTCCTGTGCTTCGAAGCCGGGTTTCATGTTGGACAGGTAGCTGAAGCCTTTGCCCGCTTTCAACAGACTATTATTGCCTTCCTGCGTCGTAGCGGCATCCTGCATGGTGTATCCAGCCTGGTACCATCTGCGTGCAAGCTGCAGAGCGTCCTTATATATTTGCTGTTCGTATAGGTTCAAAACTTTCAGATCCTGATTCTCGACGATTAGAATACCTGGCGTATCGCCCAGCGTATCGATGTAACCGCGTACGATTTCAGACGCAATCCCCGAAGCTTGGGAACGCTGAACCAGCGGATACATCCCCGGCTCGTTCTCTTTGATCTTCTGGAAGATCGGATCAAGATCCGCATACGTTTTTATATTATCGAACGTCAGGCCATACTTGTCCATCAGGTCTTTCCTAGCCACGAAGCCGTGGTCGGCCGCCGTATCACGCACGCTTGGCACGCCATAGCTCTTGCCGCCAACTTTCGTTGCGTTGAAAATTGCTAATTCCATCGTATCTTTAATGGTCGGTGCGTGTTTCTCCACAAGCTCGTTGATCGGCAGCAGCTGTCCTTTGGCTACCTGCGAGCTGAAGTTGAAGAAAGAAGAAGTAACAAGGAGATCCAGAGGCTCGTTGCCTGCTAGCAGCAGGTTGACTTGCTGTACCCAAGCGCCAATATCGATCGGCATCAATTTGACCGTCGCGTTGATTTTTTCTTTAGTAATTTTGCTGATTTGTTCCTCAACAAGAGCGACTTCATTCATATTCCCGAGTCCAATGAACGCAATCGTCAACTCCAGTTCTTTCTCGTTAGATGAGGAAATGGCTGCTGCGCCGTCATTGCCAGCCGGATCGGAAGAAGCGGCATTATTGCCCGAATTGTTCGATCCTGAGCAAGCGGAAACGAGCAGTGACAGGATGAGCAGAACGGAGAGCAGAAGTGTTGCGGTTTTTGAATTTCTTGGCATGTATTTTCCCCCTAGATTATGTTGGCACTGCAGCTGCAATCTATACCAACCGGGCACAAAGGCCCGGAACTGGCTTATCCTGGAATTAACCCTTGACCGCCCCGATGGTGAGGCCTTTGACAAAATATTTCTGGAAGAACGGATAAATTAGGATCAACGGCAGGATTCCGATAACGGCCATTGCCATCCGCACAGAATTCATCGGCGGGTTGGCCGCTATCTGTTGGCCGCCCAAATTGTTCTGCTGGAGGAACTGAATGTTAACCAGCATCCGGTTGAGCAGGTTCTGGATACTGAACAGTTTCGGCTCCGTGATATAGATGAGGCCGTTGAACCAGTCGTTCCAGTAGTTGATCGTCAGCATAAGGCCGATCGTCGCTAGAATTGGCAGCGACAGCGGCAGCACCATCCGGTAGAAAATCTTGAACTCCGTAGCTCCGTCGATATAAGCCGATTCGATAATCTGGACCGGAATCGAATTGGCGAAAAAAGTCCGAATCAGCAGGATGAAGAAGCCGTTGGTGAGCAGACCGGGAATAATCAGGGCCATCAGCGTATTCTTCATGTGGAAAACTTCGGTATAAATCAAGTACGTCGGTACAAGGCCACCGTTGAACAGGAGCGTGAAGAACACCAGAAAGCTTAGAAGGCTGCGCATCGGCAAGTCCCGCCTGGATAAGGGATACGCGAGCAAAGCGCTGATCAGCAGGCCGACGAAAGTGCCGATGATCGTGATCAGTATAGTGATCCCGTAGGAGTTGAACATTGCCGCCTTCTGTATCCAGAGGTACGAATAAGCATCCAGGCTGAACTCGCTCGGCCAGAATGAATATCCATTACTTACAATCGCGCTTTCCTCCGTGAACGAGGACATGATGAGCAGTACGAATGGAAACAGGCACAGCACTACAAGAATGATGAATATCGCATGGACGACAGTCTGGTTCATATCGTTGGTTTTCATAGTCATTTCCCCTCTTTCCGCTTAGAACAAGGCGTTTTCTTTGTTGCGTCGGCTGACAATGTAGTTGGATAGCAGGACCAGGATAAATCCGACCAAGGATTGGTACAGACCAGCTGCGGATGACATTCCGATATCCCCGAGCGTCATCAGCCCGCGATAAACGTATGTGTCGATAACGTCCGTAACCGGCTGCAGCGGACCGGAGTTGAGCGGCACTTGGTAGAACAAGCCGAAATCCGAGTAGAAAATGCGCCCAATCGCCAGCAGCGTCATGATCGTAATGGTAGGTGCTATGAGCGGTACCGTAATGGTGCGGATTTGCTGCCATTTCGACGCGCCGTCGATCGTCGCCGCTTCATAATACTCGTGGTCGACACCGATGATCGCTGCCAGGAAGATGACGCACAGGTATCCGGTAGACTTCCAGACCTGAACGATGGTTAGGATGTAAGGCCAGTATTTCGGTTCGAAGTACCAGGATATCGGCTCCATTCCAAACATTGGAAGCAGATTCAGGTTCAGGTAACCGCTCTCAGCGCTTAGCATCGAGAGTACTAGATAACCTACGATAACCATAGAAATCAGAAACGGAAGAAGAATGACGCTTTGATAGAAACGGGCCATGAGTTTGCTTCTTATTTCATTGAGCAGAATCGCAATCGTGATGGCCATTCCCGTATTCAGAATAATGAATGATACATTATAAAGAATGGTGTTGCGGGTGATGATGAAAGCATCCGCCGTCTTGAACAGATACTCGAAGTTTTTGAACCCCACCCAATCACTGCCTAGTATGCCCTTGGCATAGTTGATGTCCTTAAAGGCGATGACGACTCCGAACATTGGCAGGTAATTGTTGATAATGAGGTAAGCGATCCCTGGAACCATCATCAAAAACAAGGCCCGGTAACGCTTGAGCTTCTTGAAAAACGGAGTCCATCCTGTTTGTACCATCTGCTGTCCCCTTCTTTCTTGCAGTTGTTATATTCTCATTCTAAGGGACAAGACAACGTACCGCTTACCAAAAAAACGACTTCCCACTTTCAAAATCCCGACCATCTCCGGGTCCATAAAAGATAAAAGCCGATTCCGCTGGTACGGAATCGGCTCAAAGCCTATTTTTGCTGCGACCGCTTGCGATAATCCACCGGATTCACTCCTGTTGCTTTCTTGAAGATCGTCGAGAAGTAGGACAAATTCGAGTACCCGGAAGCGACCGCTATGTCGCTGACCGATTGACCAGTATTGGCGAGCAGCTCCTTCGCATATTCGATCCTGCTTTGCTGAAGGAAGTCCGAAAGCGACATTCCCGTCTCTTTCTTGAAGATTCGCGACAAATAGTCCGGATTGAGATAAACATGTCTAGCGATATCTTCCCGTGATAAATCCTGCTGTCCGATCTGTTCCGCAATAAAACGTTTAGCCTTGTCCACGACGGATAAGTTTTCTTCTATGGCGTGAATATGGTTCATCGCGACTTCGATGACATACCTTACCCACTCCTGAAGGGATGCGAGCGAGCGGAGCACGGATTCCGGCTTGTCCGTCAGCAGATTTTGGGCGAATACTTGATTAGCCTGCAGACCTTTCGACTGAAGGACAAAAAATATCATCTGGAGGAAGTCCTGATAGAAGGCATGCAGTGCTTGGGCATCGACAGAGCCGTCGAAAGCTTTCCATGACTCCAAATACTTCGATACCTGTTCCGACAGCTTATCTCGGGCGCCCTGCTTCATCCATTCCGCCCATCCCGCAAGAGGTGCCGGATCCAGCCTTGACCCTTTTTTCTTGGACTCACTAAGAATGAACGTCCGGTTGATCTGGGTCACGTTATTCTCGTCGAGCTGTTGAAGGGATCGCAGCATGCCAACCAATTCGTAAAGCGGCACGCGATCGCCGACGTAACAGCTGATATCGCAATACAAATACTGATTGCAATTGCGAATAAACGCATCGCAATGCTCGTATGTTTCCGCATTGTTCACTGGCAATTCCAAAGGAATCACGGTCAGAAAAGAACCATTAGCTACCGGAATGACTGCCGCGCCGGGCGTTGTTTCCATTGCTTCCTGCAGCACGTTGCGAAGCGCATACTCCATGATTCGTTGATCCCGTTCCGACAGCTCTTTGTGCCAGCGCTGGACGCGGGTATAGACAGTCAGAAATCGGATATTTTCGGAAAATGCAAGCCCAGCTTTCCGCAAGTGCCCGCAGAGCGCTTCCGGATTTGAAGGGATTTTCCGCTGAATCAGGTCCTGCCAGAAAAGCTCTGCCACGACCGGCTGATGCGATTCCCATAGCCGTCTGTAATGATGATGGGTTTCCTCGAAGGAGCGCAGCTCCCTTGCTTTGGCCATCTTGTCGAACGCCCTGCCGATCACTGTTTCAAGCTCCGAATAATCAACGGGCTTCAGCAAGTAATCAAAGCTATCAAGTTGAATGGCTTGTTGGGCGAATTGAAAATCCGAATGGCAAGTCAAGAAAATGGTCTCGGTATCGGGATAATGCTCCTTGACCCAAGCGGCCAACTCCAATCCAGACCCTAGAGGCATTTCGATATCACAAACCATCAAATGCACCGACTGGGAACGGAAAACTTCTTGTGCCTGCTTCAAACTATGCGCCGTATACACAGACCCTACATTCAAGCGTTCCCAATTAACGCCCGCCTGCAGTCCTCTCACCGCGTGAACTTCATCGTCAACAAGCAACGCGTGATACATGAATCATCACCTCAAGGATCTTTTGTCTTTATGGGAATGGAAATCCGCACAACGGCTCCCGATTCGTTTTCGTTGTAGAAACCAATATCCGCCTGGTCTTCATATAGCAAGCGAAGCCTACGCCTAGCGTTCCAAATCCCGATCTGTTCCCCGGTCTCGTTGACTGGTTCCCCTTCGTACGCAAGCCGCTGAAGCACCTCCTTCGGAAACCCGGGACCCGTGTCCTTAACGTGAATGACAAGGCGCGAATCTCCTCTGGTCTCTTCTATGCGGACTTCAACCGATATCAGGATCAGCTCCTCCATGTTGACCGCGTATTTGATCGTGTTCTCCACCATGGTCTGAACGATCAAAGGTGGAACCTCCGTATCGAGCAGATGATCGGGCATCTCGACATGGTATTGGAAGATATCCGGGAATCGAAGCTGCTGGATCCTCAAATAGTTTGCCGTGTGGGCTAGCTCGTCCCTAAGCGCCACAAAATAGGAATTGCTTCGGAACATGAACCGGAAGTAGGACACCAGACATTTGGACATTTCCTGGATCAGGGCAAAATCCTTTACCGTTGCTAGATTATAAATGATATTGAGCGAATTCAAAAAAAAGTGAGGATTAATCTGAAGCTGCAGATGACGCAGCTCCGCTCGTTGATGGTTTAATTTTTCCTCATACACATTAATTTTAAGGTCATGAATCTCGGTGATCATGCGGTTGAACGTTTCGTTTACGATTTCGAACTCTGTTGAGGTCGGCACCTGCTCCATCCTGGAATCCCAGTTGCCGTCCCGAAGCTTACGCATAGCAATGACTATCCGCTTGACCGGATTCAGAAATACTCTTCTCATCATAAAGATGAAGAGAAACAGAAATAGGACAGCTATCAGCGAAATGAAGGAGGAGATCCGCTGCAGATAGGGAAGCTTCTGAAGGATCGTGCTGTCGGGCACTGCAACTACTAAATTAAATTTGCCCTGCGCGGAAGGCTCGCCCATCACGAGATACTGATCCTTGCCTTCCCCTGTGATGGTATAGGATTCTTCTGGGAATTCCAAATTGATTTCCTTGTCCTGAATCAGGCTCTTATGGCTGATAGGCTGGTCGTTGTCCGTCGTAATAAGCGCAACGCCTGATTTGCCCAGATCAATCAGATTGAGCGGCACCATCAATTTATCGCTGCTCATCCACGCCCCCATATACACATTGCCGGACTTCAACAGATGGAACAAATAATAATCGTTTTTGCCTTCCCAGAGATGCCAGCGTGCGTAATCGATTGAATTAGCGTTAAGTTCAATCATTTCCAGCATTTCGTTCCGCGCCGACTCGCGTGCTTCAAAAGTATCTAAGGAGGATTGCATCACGATCAGGTCGTGGTTGATCTCGGAAAAGACAAAAAATGAATCCAAAATCGGATAGTAGCCGAGATCCTCGCGAATCATATTAAATAGGCTGATTTTTGCGATGTTATAACGATCCTCATCCATCTCTTTGGGAAATTCGAGATCAAGCACGTTCAGATCGCTCTCCAACGTATTAGCCAGGTACTTGTCCACTTCTTCGAGATTGCGGTCGATCTGGTCCTTGTACAGACTCAACATATTTTTGTTAGATTGCGCCACCTGGTTTCGGACTACGTCGACGGAATAGTAATTATTGACGATAAGAACGGTAACCAGCGGAATAAAAATAACGAGAACGGCGGCAAAAAATTTGAAGCGGAGTGAGTTGACTACCGGTTTGATTCTGCGCAATGCCGCCGTTCCTCCTTTATTATGGTTGACTTTCCTTGTATTATATCTTTTCTTTTTCATTTGCGATACACGCCATAGGATGAGAGACGTCACTGCCTTTACTCACGGATTTGAGAGAGCTCCCGGCTGATGGCTTCGTATTGCTCTTTAGAAATGGCCGTACCCATAGGGCTATTGGCAGCCGCTTCAAGAGGCAGGTTGGCAAAATGATTCAAATGATCGGAAAAACCCGGCGCATGGCGGTCCAGGATTTGTTTAACCGTTTCCCATTGAACGACCTCGCTTAGCCGCATATCAGGCGTGTAAATCCGGTAAGTAGAATCCGTCCTTGCGTATGTGAACACGTAACGGCCCGACCCGGTTTCTACCCGGACCCCCTCTGCTTCTTGTCGGATGGACAAGATTCCTTCGTCCTTTATGCTGCCTTTCACCTCGTCCGCATGCGCTCCGCGCAGCAGAATCGACGCGGCTGCGTTAGCTGGAACGACGGCCTCGATCCGGATTTCCCCGTCCTGAAACGTCCATCCAGCTTCCACAGTCCCGTACATCGATTCATACGACGCCCGAGCATGGCTCAGCCTACCGCCTGTGAAGTCGGGCTCGATCCGGACTTTTTTGTAGCCTGGGTGTTCCGCATCCGGCGAAAGACCGGCAATTTTGCGGTACATCCATTCGCCTACCGCCCCATAGGCGTAGTGATTGAAGGAATTCATATCATCGCTCCAGAACGAGCCGTCTGGCTTAATCCCGTCCCAGTGCTCCCAAATCGTAGTCGCTCCCTTGGAAACGGAATAGAGCCAGGAAGGATACGTTTTCTGGAGAAGAAGCTTAACAGCCGTTTCGTGGTATCCGTTATCCGAGAGCGCGAAGCAAAGATAAGGCGTACCAACAAAACCGGTGGTCAGGTGATAGTTGTTTTCCACGATCATTTCGTTCAGGTCGCACGCGATTCTTGCGCGGTCCTTGGATTCAGCAAGATCGAAGACAAGAGCCAGTACATGGGCGGTTTGCGTTCGAGCGGCGACCCTCCCGTTCGGCGTGATGAATTCATCGCGGTACGCTGCAGCGATCCGCTCCGCCAGCGCCCCGTAATAAGCAGCGTCCTCCTCGAAGCCAAGCACTTTGGCCGCATTCCGTATAATTCGCGTAGAAAGTACGAAATATGCCGCCGTTACCATGTGGCTCGGAGTGGCGCCCATATAGCTTCCTTCCTTGGCGTCCAAGGCCAACCAATCTCCGAAATGGAAGCCAGTGTCCCAGATATGCTCGTTATCGCCCTGGGAGCGGATGTAATCCACCCAACGCTTCATACTGTCGTATTGCTCGGCGAGAATTTGTTCATCAGCCAGACTCGTATACATAGCCCATGGAATTACTGTCGCGGCGTCGCCCCAAGCAGCTGATGAATATCCTTGAATAATATTTGGCACGACGAATGGAACCTGGCCGTCAGCTAGTTGGTCTGCTTTCAGATCACGCAGCCACTTGGTGAAGAACGGACCGCCGTTGTAATTGAACAAAGCCGTCCCGGCGAATACCTGCGCGTCACCTGTCCACCCAAGGCGTTCGTCGCGCTGCGGGCAGTCCGTAGGAACGTCGAGGAAGTTGCCCCGCTGGCCCCACACAATATTCCTCTGCAGTTGATTCACCATTTCATCCGAGCATTCGAACGCTCCCGTCTGATCCATATCGGAATGAATCACTTCTCCGGAAAATGCTTCAGGCGGCAAACCCTTTTCTTGATCCGGGTAGCTTTCAACCTTGACATATCGGAAGCCTTGGAATGTAAAATGCGGCGCATAGGTTTCGGTTCCTTCGCCTTTGGCGATGAATGTGACCAGCTGTTTGGCGGTGCGAATGTTGCCCATATAAAAGTTGCCTTCTTTGTCCAAAACCTCGGCATGGGTCAACTTAATTACCGTTCCCTCCATCGCCGAGACGTTAAAGCGGATTCGACCCACCATGTTCTGGCCCATATCCAGCAGGGTATCGCCGGATGGCGTAACGATTACAGCCAGCGGCTTCAGCGTTTGCGTCACGCGTGTCGAAACATTCTCTTGCGCGACCAAATGAGTGAGCGGCAGCTCCAGCCGTTCGACAGCCCCCCAAGACAAATCGTCGAATCCTGGCTCGCTCCAGCCATTTTGCTCCAAACGGGCGTCATACGTTTCTCCATCATAAATCTCGGAGAACCGTATCGCTCCTGTCGAGGCTTTCCAAGTGGGATCGGATCCCATCACCTCTTCTGTTCCGTCGTTGTATCTAACATGCAGCTGTACAAGTACAGCACGGCGATCGCCGTAATGATTCGCCTTGTTCTCCCAGCCCAGCCGCCCTTTATACCAGCCGTTGGCTACCATGATTCCGATCGTGTTGTCGCCCTTCTGAAGCTGCGCCGATACATCGTAAGTCTGATAGGCTTGGCGGGAACGATAGCTTGTCCATCCAGGCGCAAGCTCGTCGTCTCCGACCTTCCCCCCGTTGAGGTAAAGCTCGTACACGCCGGCAGCGGTTGCATAAATGCGCGCCGAAACGATTTCCGCACCCTTCAGCGAGAACGGCTTACGAAGCAAGAATGCTGGCTCTGCCTGCGGATCGATCGATTCGGAAGTAGGCGTAATCCACTGCGCCACCCATTCCTTCGAGTCGTAGAACGCCGTTTCCCACCATGCCGGCTCGCTCCATTCAGACTCCCGCCCGAAATTATCCCATACTTTCACCCGGTACAAATACCGGGTACAGGATGAAAGCGGGGGCCCATCGTACGGAACCAGAACGTTCTTGTCCGACTCGCAAAGACCAGAATCCCACAGCGGTTCAGCGAAATTCCCGTTCTCCCCGGCCGTCTGGATTCGATAGCCCTTTTGCGCGGTCCCCTGACGGTCGGATTCAATACGCCAGCTCATTCGCGGATGAGTAACATCCGTCCCGAGCAGCTCACGGCGGTATTCCGCGGTTAGATGAGTTGCCTTCAGTTCTGCCATATCAGTATTCTCCCTTTCATTTACCGTAATGAGTCTAATATCCCATTTTTATTTTACCGAATTCCACCCTCTGTCCGCTTTCGGTATAACGACTTATGTTTATGGTTTTCCGACCAAAATAGCCGCCTTCCAAGCTGAATGGACTCGGTTGCAGAGGCGAACACTTCGTTTCTAGAGAAACGATCTTCTCGCTTCGCTGTAACTTCATTTTTTAAGATCAAGTTATATATGACCAAGACCGATATAAAAATCGGTCTTTTTTTCGCAAATTACACCTCTCGTAAAAAGAACAAGGTCACCTGACGAGTGATTGAAAATCGCAGACGTATTAGCTCACACTTCTAACGGAAACCAGAGACGCTAATTCGCCTTTATTATTCGTTTCAAGATTGTAACGGAAGTACGGGCCTCTATTTGTACCTTACATGCCGGATCTCGCTTCATTTCTGCGGAATAGAGTCTCTGGTTTCCGTTAAAATATGACGCTAACCAAAAATGGAACTTTAGCGTCTCTGATTTCCGTTAGCTTTCTTTATCCGCTCTCCGGCTTCTGATGCAGCATCGTTATTAACAGGTTCGGAGAATTCATAGTTTCCTGAGCAAGAACAAAGAACCACGTCTAATAGACGTGGCTCAATTTAATTATTGAATTAAATTTATTACAGCCTCCGTGCCAAGGATATCGATCAACGTAATCTCTCTTGCCGTTGTGGACACAATCTCCTATCAATCCGGTATGGCAGGAGTAGTAAAGCGATCCAGAAACAAAGTCGAATTGATGACCAAATTATCTTCAGGACAAGTACGTCCCAGAATCCGCCAGCCCTGCTTATTCAGCTGCGATTCATCAATTGCTTCGTACATGATTTGCCTCATCCCCTCAGCTGTACGAACAGCTACTAGAGGATCTAGGGAAGTACGACTGATTTGTTCAAGCACCGCCCGCTTATTTCTCACGAGACTAGCCACAAATATCCGGTTATAAGAGCTATAATCAAACTCCGCTCCATTTTCCATAATGACATTCACTTTAGTTCCTAAACCCATTTTTTCGAGGAAAGAGCAGGATGCCTCACAGGCCACTGGGTCGATATCCAGGCAGACGACCTCCACATCACCGAATAGATGAAGAATAATTGGACTTAGCGGCATCGGCCCGCTGCCAACAAATACAATCGGCAACTTCTCCATCTGACCGTCTTGCCGAATCAACTGTCGAAGCATGGACAGCTCCTCGCTAACCAAGGCCATGTATATCGTCCAGTAAGGCAACCGTGTGACGATATCCAAAACGGAATCCTCCGCTTTGCAAATAGGTTGAGAATCAGCCAGCTCTACTTGAAATTCAGCTTTTGACAACCTATCCTGCAATATTCGCTGATTCGTTACAATATATTCATTGTTTAGAACGGCCTTGACTTCCTCGGGCGAGTAGTAGGCGCGCAATTGCTTTGAAAGACGCCCAATCATGTTGGTCACCCGCTGATTAGCAGGAGAAATATCTTCTTCTTTTTGAAGAAGTTCATTTACTTCACGGATAAAATCAATAAAATCATCAACCTTTTGCATTGTATGTATATTAGTAGCGGTAGAAAAACTCTCCATTGCCTCAATTCCTCCTTCATTCTACATCCGTCTTCTCTCTACAAATATATTCGTATGGTCAAAAATGTAGACGAGTGCTCGGACGAGTTATCCAGCGAATCTGCTTCAGCACAAAGAAGCTGTGCCCCGAAGGACACAGCTTATTCCTGCTACTACCATCCTGCCATTTTATAATTCTACGAAAACCCCGCCCTGATCTGCCGAACGCAGCTCGGCTTCAATGATCTCAAGCGTGCCTACCGCGCTCGACGGCAAGCATGTCGTTACTGCTTTACCTTCATTCACGGATTCAATAAAATACTTAATTTGGTGGTAATAGCCCATATCATCAGATAGCTCGGCAACAAAGCCCGGCGCGTCATTTGGATTTACCTTCAGCTGTCCATTCTCAAACACTAGATTTCCGCCTTCGAAATTGACGCGGAACGTCATTGAAAAGCCGTAATCCCCTTCTAGCGTCCAATCAGCCTGTGCATTCAGCACTTTGCCGTCGGGATAGACATAATGAGTGGAGACCACGTCATAGCCGCTGCCCGGAATAACATTACGAGCCAGTGTGGACACCTTCTCTGGCTTGCCGAACAGCCAGTGAATCATATCAGTATCATGAATATGCATATCTAGCAAGCAGCCGCCGCTTTTGCTGCCATCGAGGAACCAGCCCTTGGGCGCAGCCGAGCCCCTAAAGAAGTAACCGCCAGTAACCGCTCCGTAACGGCCATCGGATACTGCAGCCTTTAAATATTCATAAACAGGCCAGAAGCGCAGGCATTGGCCGATCATCAGCGTTTTTCCCGTATTCTCTGACGCATTTACCATACGCCATCCGTCTTCCGATGTTCCGGCTACCGGCTTTTCGCATAAGACATGCAGCCCTCGCTCCAGCAGCGAGCATGTCAGATCCGCATGAAGAAAAGTAGGTAGTGTAATATCCACGATATCCAATTCCTCATTTTCAAGCATTGCCGCTATGTTGTCGTATAGGCGGTATGGTTTTAGATCGTATACCTCTTGCTCTGTCGCCATATTTCCTGATGCCTTGCCTTCTTTAAGCTCCTCAATGAGCAGATCGCAGATCGCTACAAGCTGCATGGGCGCCCCCTCCGCCGCTAAACGGACATAATTGTCAAAATGCATGCGTCCCATAAATCCAAATCCGATTAATCCAACCTTTAACATTTTCATAACCTCCGTTTCCTTTTTAGTTAGTTGTTTTGACGTCCTAGTATCGCGTCCATTGCTCTGGATGTATTAAAAATGATTTGCTCAGTATGATGCGTATAAGGAGGGATCATTTCTCCAGTAACATAGTTGTTGTAATCAATCGCTCGAAGCGCCGCCATGACCGCAGGATAATCGACATCTCCAGCCAACAAATCAACAAAGCCATGCAAACCGCCTGCTTGGCGGCGATAATCCTTAAAATGCACCTTTTTGATCCGGTGTCCTAATATGCGAATCCATTGCTCCGGATAACCGTTTTGCAGCGCATTCCCTACGTCAAAATAGGAACCTACGAAGCTCGACTGATGTGCATCGATAAAGGTGCGCAGCTCAAGCGGCGAGAGCAGGAATTTGTTCCACACATTTTCAATACCGATGGATACGCCAGCGCTTTCTGCATATGGAACCAGCTTACTGATGGATTCTAGCGCACGCTCATAGGCATGCTCATAATCCGTCACCTCACTGCCCGGGATAAAATCTACGCCGACGGCTCCAGGAATGACCAGAATAGTATCCACACCAAGTGCTGCTGCAAGCTCCAACTGCTTCTTGCCCACATCGACTGCTTTCTCACGAATAGCTGCATCCCCACTCGTCATCGGATACGACCAATACAAGCCAGTAGCAAGTCCTGCGATTTCCAGCTCAGAATCCGTGAGTCTAGCTTTTATTTCGTTGATTTCCTTGTCCGTTGCAGCAAGGCTAAGCTCCCCCGTTTCATTCAACGAAAGCTCAATGCCATCAAAGCCGGCCTTTTTGGCCGTTTGGATGCAATCGGCAATCTTCGCGCCGTCTTTGAATGACCAAATATTAATTCCTTTTTTCATAAATAGACCTCCTGTATATTAAAATAACTAGTTCAGACAAATGTCAGCCTGCCAAATTTGCTGGGGAGATGGTAATTAATAGCCCCAGTTGGTTGCCATGCCTGAAATTCCCGAAATCCCTGCTCATCTTCATCTATGCGGTAAAAATTAACTCGCCAGCTTACTCCCGGTTCAATTGGGAGCTTAAAGTTTTCAACCGGAATGTGAATAAAATACATGAGTATGTCCTCGTCAAGCCTCTCGACCGATGTCGTCATTCCCTCAAATCGCCACGCCAAATCCAAATTGGTAACTGCTTCGCCATCATGTGTGACCAACGCGTCAAATACGATGTTATTCGGGCTAATCTCCAGTTCCATGTATCGGGTGCCCGCCCCTGTCTCATCAATAAACATCTCGACGACATCCTGCTCATACAGCGGATCATCCCGCTTCGTAAAGGTAGAATGAGCATATGAGTCGCTGCATCTAAAACGAATATGCAAATGCGACCGACTCCAGCATATCCGCACTTCAGTCCGTTCCTTCGGATGGATACCCGTTACCGTTTCCACCAGCTCCAGCGCCTCAAATGCTTCCCAGTTGATAGCAGAGAGGGACGAATTGCCCGTATCGTCCTGAACCTGCTTGCAAACATACGTTTTATTGTCCTGAACCGTGACATCCTCCATTGGTGAAAAAGCTCCTTTTTAGCTAATTACGTGATATTGAATCTTGACCACTCACATGTGATAATACATATAATAAACGATTTGTTATTCATTTTATTTAGTTAAAAAAGCGATTATTTGGACAATTCCGTGCAGTTATAAATGAATGATCAGGAAGGAATGCTGTCTCTTGGAAAACTCATCCACCTGCTATCCGCAGCAGCGTTCGGCAGCCTTAAGAGAATGGTCGCCAAGCGTGCATTATGCTCAGTTTCAACGCCTGCCTACAGGCAAGCTTCCCGAGCGGAGATTGTATGATTTTGAGCTGCTGTACGTCTGCCAAGGCGAGGCCGCTACGTTCATGGAGGGACAGCGTTATAAGCTCGATGCTGGACAGCTTATCCTACTGCCTTCAGGCGTCTTTCATCAGAATGAAGTCGTGTCTGCCCCTAATACTCGTTTTCTTGGCATTCATTTCGACTTTTTTGATGAATTGGACGTTCAGACCGAGGCGGATATGATCGTTAATGAATCAACCGTTTGGCCCCAAAAGTTTTGCTATGAAGCCATTGCAGAAGGCCAGTCGCCTTTAACGGAACATCCGGTTTATACGCCTCCGCTTGCCTGCGTCCAGCTTATGGAACAGCTTGTCGAAGAATTTACAATGCGCCCGCTGGGATATGAGCTGGCTTGCAAAGGGCTAATGCTGCAAATTCTTACCACGCTGCTTCGCACGCCCTTAGCGCGCACTCTCTCGCAAGCTACCGTACACGGCGCACGTCTAGCGGAGCTGCTGGAACAAATAGAAGCGGCCCCTTCCTTGCAGTGGAGCAACTCCGCCATTGCCAAAAAAATGAATATGAGCGTCGATCATGCAGCAAAGCTGTTCAAGCAAATCGCAGGCATGCCGCCAAGCGAATTCGTGCAATCCGTCCGTCACAGGGAAGCAAGAAAATGGCTGCGCGAATCCGATTTGTCCATTGAGCAGATCGGCGATCTCGTTGGCTACTCGGATATTCACTATTTCAGCCGCATTTTCCGGCGTCATGAGGGCATTTCCCCACGTGAATACAGAAAGCTGTCTAAAATTTTATAACGGTGTTCAAAACCAAACACAGAGACGATCAATAATGGAAGTGGTGGGAGTTTTCATTATTTCGTTCATAAACTTCCCGACGTTCTTGCGAATTTCGGTTGCTGTATGATAAGACACGTGGTTGATCACATGTCGCTGTTTCATCCTCATTTTTGACATATTGAGCGATGTCCACCCAATAATCCATTTGCTTCATTCCTCGGTTATTTGTATGATCAAGTTCTTTATCTCAGCGTAGAACAAAATCACCCTTACGGATGATTGCACATCGCAGACGCGTCAGCTCACACTTCTAACGGAAACCACAGACGCTAAATCGCCTTTATTTTTCGTTTCAAGATTCTAACGGAAGCACAGGCCTCTATTTGCCCCCTACATGCCCGATCTCGCTTCATTTCTGCGGAATAGCGTCTCCCTGTTCCGTTAAAATGTGAGGCTAACCCAAAATGCAACTTTAGCGTCGCTGGCTTCCGTTAGCTTTCGTTATCTCCTCACTGGCTGCTGCCGAAGCATCATGATCAACAGATTCGGAGAATGTATAGTTTCCTATACAACAAAAAAACACGTTGAATTCTAGCGTGTTTAAAGTATTTTTCCTGTGAATGATAAGAAAGCCTTCGCCTTTATCTCATCGCTTCGCCATATAAAACTCATGATACAGCTTCATCAGCGCCCTCTTCTCAATCCGCAACACATAACTCCGCGAGAACCCCCACTCCTTCGCTCTCTCCCGCTACCGTCCGCTCATCCCCGCCAAGTGCTCGCCCAAAGCAGCTAATGACAGCTTCCTTCTCATTGGACATCTGGCGGGCTTCGTGCCTCTATCAATCCGGAAACTCTCAACCGCCTTTACGAAATAACACCTATCTGTTAGCGAACATTCATTCCTCTAAAGCTAGTTTTTGAGTATACATTTCACTTTCTAACGAGCCGGATTTACGGTTGCGAATACTGTTTTTACATTTTGACAATATCACCCTCCAGCTGTATATAAGACAATGGAATGGGCGTGAGTATAGCGTAGAAGGATGGTGATATTCACAGCAGTATAGTTGTAAGCGCATGCTTTTTTTTATTAATGAAAAGAAAAGGTTTGAGAAAGGTGGGCTACTGTGAGAACCATGTTTAAACGAGCACGTGGTCGTTCATTGTCAAAATCAGTTCATATCGGACTCTCTTTATTATTAGTCTTAAGTGTGCTGCCGTTGATGTCGCAACCGTTACAGATTGCGCAGGCTTCCCCTGCAGAGACGGGAACGCCCGGCGGTGTAAACAAAAATGTGAAGCTGTGGCTGAATGCCGATTCGGGCAACGTTACTGCAGCGGAAAATCAAGAAATCAGCAGATGGGAGGATAGCAGCGGCAATGGCAATCATTTTATTAATGACGGTACGATCACAAATATAGCGGATCGACCTAAGCCGCAATATATAACCTCGCATGAAGGGCTCAATTATCAGCCTGCAGTTCAATTTGTACGCAGCGGAGGCAGCATTCTTCAAGACAGCGACGGTATTTTCAGTAATATGGAGGAGGTCGACTCGGCTAATGTTTTTCTAGTGTCTGGCGGGACTCCATCGATCGCCAACTCATCGGTATTCTCCGAATCACTGACATCTGGCTCCTTCAATGCGCATATTCCGCATACATCTGGTTCAACCCTCGGTAAAGGTACCGTGTTTTGGGATGCAGGAACAATGCCCAGCGGCACAGGCATCCCTCGCGCACAAGCGGTTAATCAGGTTCTTCCTTCTGAATACAATCTGTGGGGTCTTCATTTTGAAGCCAATCCGACAATCTCGCAATCCGTCTACCAATCGATCTATCGCGATGGAACAGCCGTACTGCAATCGACATCTCCTCGTCTGCCTATTATAGGAAAATCAAATGGAGAAATGTCTCTCGGATCGGCGGCGGCGGGAGGATCAGGCTACAACGGACTCGTTAGTGAGTTAATCGTCTACGCCTCAGCGCTAACAGAAATTGAACGAAGGCAGGTAGATTCTTACTTAGCTATCAAATACGGTCTTGCACTAGAATCCGGCAGCTACTTATCTGCAGGCAACGCGCCTCTGAGCGTATGGGATTCAACTATTAACGCAGGCTTCACAAATAATGTCGCAGGTATTGCAACGGATCAAGAAGGCGCGCTCAGCCTTGCCCAGAGCCGCAGCAGCAAGGGAGTACCCGGCGAACAAATTATCGTCACTGCAGCCGAGCCCCTATCCGACAAGCAATATTTAATGTGGGGAGATAACGGCGACACTGGTCCGAGAATTCCTTACGGGAACGGCTACTTGCGATTGGCGCGCACATGGAAAGCTCAAAACACTAACAGCACAGGCCAAGTTCAAATCGCTGTGCCCCAAAGCATGGTTCCGCTTGGCGGCGTGCTGATCACAAGCAATGACAGCAGCTTTGCAAATGGAAGCACTGCAATCCTCTCCCCTATTACACTGCATGGCAATTCCTATTACGCTGCTACTATCTCTTTAGCAGACGGACTATATTTTACTTTCGCTGAGATGCTTCCTGAGACTCAGCTATCATCACTAGAGATATGGAATGGCGGTGTTCAAATACCGATGAATAAAACCTTTGATCCAAATGAGACAAGCGGCTACTCAGCTATTGTGACACATGACACAAGCAGCATACGGCTTAATTCAACAACAAGCTCTCCAGCTAGTGTTGCGATCAAGCTTTCCAACTATGAAAACATCAATACAGTGATAGCCGATGCAGCCAATATTCCTTTGCTGCCCGGCGTTAATCGACTATCCATCCAGCTCGATAACGGCAATGGAGCAATGAACCAGTACAGCTTGGAAGTTATTCGCTCGCTTGTGATTGAACCAAGCGGCAAACTTATTTTGCATGCAGGCAGTGTTGCAGCAAGCAGTTTTCAGCCTAATACGAGCTTCGCTCCAACTAACCTAGTTGACGGCATTTGGGGCGAGGATGAAGCTGCCATGGAGAGCCGCTGGTCGGCATCAGGAAGTGGTCAATGGGTCCAATTCGACCTTGGGCAGCCACAGACCATCACTTATGTACAAATCGCATTTCTAAATGCCAGAGAGCGCAACTCCAGCTTTGAGCTGCTGGCTTCCAATGACAGCAGCTTCACGCAAAGCACTGTCGTGATGAAGAAACGTGACAGCAGATTGCTTCAGTCTAACGATTCCATTATGCAGCCTTACGTTGCAGAACAGCCTGTAGCTGCTCGCTATTTTCGGTTAGTTGGCTATGGGAACAATGCCAGCGGCAGCAGCGGGAATTGGAATAGTATGATGGAAATGGAGCTGTATATCGGAACGCCTCCAGAAATTGATGAGCCGGATGAACCGGGAGGGCCTCCTCAAGCGGGAGATAACGATGAGGACGATTTTCCTTTGCCGGATATGACGCATGTATCAGTCAATACGGCAGTTGAATTGCAGCAAGCGCTCGATCAGGCTGCGCCTGGTATGATTATCGAGCTTCAAAACGGTCAATACGAGCAAGCTGGCCCATTTGTAATTTTGAATAAGCACGGAAGCGCTGCTCTTCCAATTAAGATTACCGCCGCAGAAATTGGAGGAGCAGTCATAACCGGAGACAGCTACTTCCATATTGAAGGCTCCAGCTATATTGAAGTGTCTGGTCTTACCTTCAACAACGGAATCGGCTCCGCGGCAGGCGCACAGTCACTGAATGATCGAGGTCTAGGCAGCCGAGTGCTGACAGGCGTTCATCCCGGTGTACAGCTGTACAGCAGCAGCTACACCTCCATCATGCGCAATACATTTGCGCTCAATGACACAGGACAGCCTTATCAATTCACATCGAATGAGGGCAATGTTTGGTGCTTAATCGGCATAGATGGCAGCTGTAGAATAAGCGGCTCCGAGTACAACCCAGAAGCTCCAGTCTATACTGGCGATACACCTTACACGAACGATTCACTTCTTATCACTAATGGAACGCATCGTCATTTTATTCGTGTGGAGGGCGTCAGCAGTCATAATCGAATCAGCTATAATGAAATCGGTCCTAAACGCGGATTTGGAGCCGTTGTTATTTACGACGGAGCAGGCCATAGCGGCGAATCCATTTCTCAATACGATATTATAGAATACAATTACTTTCACAGCATTGGTCCACGAGTCAGCAACGGTCTTGAGGCGATTCGTCTTGGACTTTCGAGCCTTTCGTTAAATTCCGGCTTCGTCACCATTCAACACAATTTATTCGACGGACTGGACGGCGAGGATGAAATCATTTCGGTCAAAAGCAGTGACAATATCGTAAGGTACAATACGATACTTAATTCATACGGCGGTATCGTGTCACGTCACGGCAACCGCAACAGCTTCTACGGCAACTTCATTATCGGCGACGGTATAACGCCAGGACGAAGCGGTTTCCGCATTTACGGCAATGGCCATAAAATATACAACAATTACATGGAGGCATTAACCGACCGGATCATCCGTCTTGACGGCGGCACGCACGACGACAGCGGAGACGGGGGTACTAATCCGATCGTTCGATGGGGAGGCGCTTCCGAGCAATCTGCACGCCTTAACGATCTTCCGGTTGCTGAACGCACAGAGCTGCTGCGCGGCCATTGGCGGCAATACAATGTCGAGATCTATCACAATACGATCGTCAACGTAGGCAATGGCACGACAGGCATAGCGCTTGGAGGACGAACCTATCAGCCTGTCGGCACCAAAATTTACAATAATATTGTATTTAGCAACGCAGGCAATATTTTTAACGAAACTAATGCAGTCATGGGAATGTCGCCTAATGAGCGTCCGCAATATGCAGGAAATATTGTAGACGGAATTGCTGCCGTCTCCAATAATGCGCTTGTGACAAACGCTGTTCGTCATGAGGCGCTGAAGCTTATCCGCAGCAATGATGGTCTAATCCGACTCTCGGCGCTTAGCCCTGCGGTTGATGCGGCAGTCGCTCCTCATTATGCATGGGAGGATATCGACGGGCAGCCTAGATATATTCCTGACGCAGGTGCAGATGAATATAACCCAGGCCTCCGTGTGATGAACAGGCCGTTGACGGCAGCAGACGTCGGACCGCAAGCTTCGACTACACCGCCAGTCGTCATCGAGAAAACAGGTCTTAGCAGCATAACCATTCATTCTAGCGCAGCGCTTCAACCGAGCTTCGACAGCGACACTGCCTATTATACGATGACATTGCCTGCTGAGATCAGCAGCTTGTCTATCACCCCGACCGCTGTTTCCGCAACAGCACAAATAACGGTCAGCGTGGACGGAAGCCAGCCTAAACCTGTCATCAGCGGACAGCCAAGCGAGCAGCTCACTATTGCCCAGAATGGCAGCGTCATTACGATTCAAGTATCAGTCCCGATTTCTGGAAGCAAGCTCTATACGATTATGGTTAAGCGCCCAGTATCAACCGGCGGCGGTAGCGGTAATCCAGGTGGCAGCATCCCCACCCTTCCGGATTCTGGTGAATCAGCAGAAGAAGAAGAGACAGCTAGCCATCTGAACGATATCAGCAAGCATTGGGCTGAAGCAGCGATAATAAAAGCCGCTGCGCTAGGTATTTCAAGCGGATTTCCAGATGGAGCCTTTAAGCCAGACGAGCCAATTACACGAGCTCAATTCGCAGTATTTCTAGTGAGAGCCTTAGGTTTGGAACCGACAGCATCAGCAGTGAAATTTGCGGATCAGCAGGACATTCCAAGCTGGGCAGCAGAGCAGCTGCTGACTGCGGTTGAAGCAGGCATTTTAAAGGGCTATGAGGATCAGACCCTTCGTCCTCATGCAAAGATCAGCCGTGCTGAAATGGCCGTGATGATGATGCGCGCTTATCCTGCAGACACCGCATCTAACCCTACGCCTAATTTCAGCGATACAGCCGACATTCCAAGCTGGGCTTTAGAAGCAGTAGGTATTTTACAAGAGCTGAAGCTATTCGTGGGACGTAATCATAACAGCTTTGCCCCTAACGAAACCGCTACACGTGCCGAGGCCATTACTGTTCTCATCCGTCTGCTCGAGCTTCAATGAATCAAAGGGAGGCCATCCCGCAGCAGCATTCGAATGCTTGCTCGGGATGGCCTCCCTTTCTTTTGAAACGGATGGACTGTTTATTTTTCCATTGTTGCTAAGGTATCCGTTGATTCTACGTGTTCTTCGCATCGGCGAAGCCTTGTGTCCCATTCGCTCCTTCAGAAGATTCGGTTTCTCCAGCCATTCTGTTTCGCGAGTGCTTCTACATAAAAATAATCGCCGTATATTAAGGAAACATTTACGTTTTGACCGGCAGGCCGATGGCCTGTCCCCTGTCTCAGCAGCCCTTGCTCATCCTCCTGCGTCCATGTCGTATATCGTGAAGTCAATGATTGCAATATGCGATCTGCCGCATCCGCATAAAGCAGCGCTTCAGGCTCCTGCAGGCATGCCGCGATTTCCAGCAAGCCAGAGGCAGCACAGGCTGCCGCCGAAGTATCCTTCGGCTCTCGGTCAGTATCAGGCACTCGAAAATCCCAGGGCGGAACATGATCCCCCGGCAACGCAGCTAGAAAATAATGGGCGATTCTTTGAGCAGCATGCAAAAACCTCTGCTCACCCGTGTAACGATAGCTATTCGCCAAACCGTGCAAAGCCCATGCCTGCCCTCTGCTCCAAGCTGATTGAGGAGCATAGCCCTGGCCGCCAAGCTCTTCCACAAATGCGCCTGACTCCGCATCAAAGCTTGCGATATGACAGACGGAGCCATCCGCCCGCATAAATTTTTCAAGCACGGTATCTGCATGAGCGACCGCAATATGTCTGTATCTTGGATCTCCTGTTTGCTCGGAGGCCCAGAATAATAACGATAGATTCATCGTGGAGTCGATAATCGCCCAGCCTGTAAACTCTTGATTCCACGCCTTTAAGTACCGCCCGGCCAAGTTAAACCTTCCCGCTAAGAAGTTCGCGGCCGCCAGCCCTCTTCGAAGCGCATCCGCATCTCCGGTAAGCTTATATTTAATCACAGCTGTCGGCAAAAATTGAAAGCCAACATCATGATGCAAATTGGATTCCGTTACAAAGCATTGCTCCAGCTTCCCGTCCCATCCCCATGCATGCTCGCGATACCGCTCATCGCCAGTCATATCATACATAATCCATAGAATGCCAGGCCAAAATCCAGAAGTCCACCAATCCAGCCGCATATGATCATATACGCCATCAATTGTTTTATGCGGAGACTTGTCTCCGATCTGCTCCATCATTCTCTCTACCCGCGGAATTAGAAGACTATCCCATATTGCCGCCATGGCGTACGCCCCCCATAATAATTGTAAATTGGCTTGCTGTGTTTTACCGCCGCAATCGTCAACTGAGGCATCTGATCGCCGCTATATAGAACGATCTCATCTCCTGCTTGCATGTGCAGACGAACGAGCTTATTGTCCTCGCAGTCCATCACATAGGCATCACCAAGCGCTGTCCCGTTTACCACTCGAATCGCCCTCACGGCACCTTGCTCCGGCAAATCTGATTGAATCAAACACGGCTCTCCCGCCAAGCTCTTTACTCGAACGAAGCTGGTCTTCCCTTCTTTTCTAACCGCGCTGACTAGAAATCCGCCTTCAGCCCGTAAATTATGAAAGGCTGCATCCTGCCATTCCTTTGGCACAGCTGGAAATACGCGAATGCGATCCCCCCAGCTTTGCAGCAGCATATCCTGTAATGCTTCCGCTCCTGCAAGCGGTGTCTCAATTACGGGTCCCGCTTCCTTATACATCGTGTTCGGCGTAATCATGAGCAGCAGCGTCTGCAAACATTGCAGCGCCACATCCCCAAGTCCCAATGTCGCTGCAATAGAAGCTGCGCCGGTGAAGCTAAAGCCGCGCAGATCCCCCTCTAGACTTAGCCAATGCTGCAGCGACCTGTAAATAAGCTCCCATTCCCCTTCCTTCTCGCCCGAGACGAGATGGAGCGGAAATACGGCCAGCATATGGCTGAAATGTCGATGCCCGAAGGCCATTGGCATATCCTTGCCCACTTGAAAGCCGGTATCGTCGATCGGCAGCGGCGCTAATCGATCGAGCACATCTCTCCAGCAATCTGCTCTGCTGTCCTCTAGCTGCAGCCGCTCACAAGCAGCAAGCAGCGTCGTGCAGCCCCAGCGCAGAAGAGCAAGATCATAATGACAATCTGCAGCTTTTAAACTTTTGAAGGAGCCGTACTCCGGTGATATTGTCGGCGGCAGATGCAGCTTGCCGTCCTCGCCTTCCTTAAGCAGATGCAAATAATAATTAACGCTTCTCTTTAGCAGGGGATACAGCATATCCCGCAGCAGCGACTCATCCATCGAATAACGGTAATGCCGCCATATATTATGACAAATCCAGGTCAAATTGCCGATCTCATCATCAACTTCACTTCTCATATCAGGACCGCTGCTTCTGCCCAGACCAGCGCTGTCGAATCGATAAGGCTCTGCTACATTCGCAATCAAGCTCTCTTCATTGCGTTTCAGTGCTCCGATAAGCGATTCGCCCAGCTCTAGACGATTAGCCGTATATACCGGAGAATAGCTCATCTGCACATTCATATTGAACCAAGCGCCCGGCCAAGGTGTAGTCGTCAGCCATGGACCTGTATTATCAAGCAGCGGCGCATCCGCCCTCACAGCTGACGCAAGCTTATACATTTGAATCCAATAGAAGCTCTCCAGCTGCGCATCGGGAATAGACAGAAAGCTCTGCTCATAATACCGATGCCACCAATCGCGATGCGTGCCTATCCAATTTTCAAATGTGCAGGCTGCCGCAGCTTGAACCTCCTGCACAGCTCGCAAGCAATCCGATTCCTCGCAGCCGTTCACTAAGGAGAACCATGCAACCTTGCAAGCATCAGAGAGCGTCTGCTCCTTCCATGCCGTGACGCAGCCTGTTCCGCTGCCATAGCGCTGAAGCCCCACTTCCACGTCATGCAGTTGCAGCCGCTCCACCTCTGTATCTGGTTTATATTGATTCACATTAATACCGTCAGAATGCTTCAGAACTGCAGGCAGCTCTGTGTGCGGAACCCATTTAATGACGGTATTCCGCTCACCCTCTGACATTTCAAGCTCGATACACAGCACCGGTTTTTCACTATGGACGAAAGCGCGCAGCCGCACCTCGCCCTTCGTCGTCGTGATGTCAGCACGAAGCTCAGCATTCCATAAATCAAGCCTCATAGCAGTCGGCTGATAAACCCATCCTTCAAGCTTAAGATGAAGCTCTCCGACAGGCACACGAGGATCAAAGCTCATGCTGCCGCCAGTATCATTCGTAGTTACATCTGTACGGCCCAGCACAAACCGCAGCAGCCCCCTCTGACTTGAATGCTCCTCCCCATAAACCATTCCACCGATTGTCCCATTTCCTAGGAAAGCTCCTGTCTCCCAAGACAGAGGCCTGACAACCCAATCCATATCATGCTTGTCAAGAAAACTTTCCCAATCCTGAATAAGCCGCACAGCGCTGGTTTCTTGGCTCATATGTTCCAAACCGAAATCCCTCCTCCCGGTGGCACGCTCTATTTAACCTTTAATCGCACCGATCATCGCACCCTTAACAAAATATTTTTGCAAGAATGGGTAGACCAGCAATATCGGCACCGTCGCCACCATAATCGTTGCATACTTCAACGTTGCCGAGAGCATCGCCACATCCTCCATCGCTGCTCCTTCCGCCATTGCGCTTGCCTCGCCCTGCAGCAAAATTTCACGCATAATTAATTGCAGTGGATATTGATCGCGATCCTGCAGGAAGATGGAAGCATTGAACCAAGCATTCCAATGACTGACCCCGTAATAAAGCAGAATAACAGCTACAACCGGCAGCGAGAGCGGTAAAATAATTCGAAACAAGATAACGAAATCGTTAGCGCCGTCCATTTTCGCTGACTCCTCCAGACTTACCGGAATCCCCTCAAACGCCGTCCGCATAATGATGAGATTAAACGTATTGACTGCAACTGGGATTATGAGCGCCCAAAGCGAGTTCCGAAGACCAAGATTCATAACAGCAAAATAAAATGGAATGAGTCCCCCGCTGAAAAACATCGTAAATACGAAAAACAGCATAATTTGCTTGCGATAAGCAAGCGTTCGGCGCGACAGCGCATATGCCCCGAAGGACGTTAATAAAATGTTAACGCCCAAGCCAAAGACGAGTATAAACAAAGTGTTCAAATAACCAGAGCTTATCATCGGATTTCGAAAAACATTCTTATATGCCTCGAAGGAGAAACCAAGCGGTCTCCACAGCATTCCTTTATGAGCCATCAGTTGAGAAGCATCGCTGACCGACGCGAAAGCGACATACATTAATGGATATACCGTTACAACCATTAGCATAATTAGAAAGATATAGTTTCCAATATCAAACAGCCTGTTGCCCCAAGATTCTGTTCTCACCATCCAAACCTCCCTGTTACCATAGACTTGTATCATTATGCTTGCGGCTAATCCAATTAGAAGAAATAACGAGAATAAATCCGATTGCTGAATTGAATAAACCAACTGCCGAGCTGAAGCTATAATTGAAATCTTGCAGCCCTACCCGGTAAACATAAGATGAAATAACGTCAGCAGTCTCGTACACGCCGGGATTGTACAGCAAAATAATTTTTTCAAAGCCGAGATTCATCATACGTCCCAAATTTAAAATTAACAGCACCATAATAGTCGGCATAATGCCCGGAATCGTAATGTGCATCATCTGCTTCCATCTTCCCGCTCCATCGATCTTCGCGGCCTCATATTGCTCTTGATCGATGCCTGTCAGCGCCGCTAAATAGATGATCGTTCCCCAGCCGATACTCTGCCATATATCTGTAGACACGTAAATCGTTCTGAACAAGCTCGGCTCCAGAAGCAAAGAAATGCGCTCGCCACCGAAAAAAGCAATGATGTCATTAATAACGCCGCTGCTTGACGTAAAATCCTTAATCATACCGCAAATGACGACAAGCGATATAAAATGGGGCAAATAAGTAATCGTTTGAACGGTCCTTTTGAACAGCTGCGCTTTAACCTCATTGAGCAGAAGCGCCAATATAATCGGTGCAGGAAAGCCGAAAATCAAATCGTAGAAGCTGATCATAAACGTATTGCGAATCGTTCTCCAAAAATAAGCACCCTGGAAAAAATCAACAAAATGCCCCAAGCCTGACCACGGGCTTCCTATAATGCCTAGCCGCGGTGAAAAATCTTTAAAAGCAATAATAGCGCCATACATCGGCTGGTAATGAAATAAAAGATAATAGGCGATCAACGGGAGAAGCATCATATATAAATATTTGTTTTTACGTACATCGAATAGTACGTGCATGATAACGTTAGCCTTCATAATAGCTCCTCTCCATCCTGGGCAATTAGGCTGTGGATGACGCAGCGGCACTAGCGCAAACATCAGCACCAGTACCGCCAGCGCTCTTCATCCACAGTCTTGCCGATTCATTATCTTGCTTCGTAACGATCGAGTGCCGATTGATAAATTTCTGTTACGCGGTCAATGCCCATCGTTTTAATGCGCGCTGTATAGTCATCAAATTTCTCCAGCGGCTCTCTCCCCATTACAAACTTCATGAACATTTCTTCCTTATAGCTCGTTACTGCAGTTAAAATTTTTGCAATCTCTTGGCTCTCCTCAATCGTTGGTGTAAGGAAGCCTGGAAGCATATGTTTCAGAGCGTCAGTCTCCCCCCATACGACAGCTGCGTCATCCATCTCAGGGAAGGTATTGAAGCTTTTTCTTGAATCACCAAGGAAAGGCCCGTTCGGCTTCGTAAATTGCGACACCATTTGCTGTAAATTATATTGAGGATCTTTAACAATTTTATCTGTAAATGTTGGAACGCCATTCGCCATCGTGTAGCTTTCGCCCTCAATTCCGAAGTTGAACAATAATGCGCCCTGCTCGCTGTAGGCATAATCAAGCCATTTTACGACAAGCTCCGGGTTTTTCGCAGCACTTGTAATCGCTTTGCTTGCAGAAGGATTAAATTCAAAGCTGCGTTGACCGATAAATGCTCGCTCACCTTTATTCAAGGTTGGATAAGGAGCAGGAACCAGGTGATAGCTCTCGTTGCTCTTCTTGCCGGTCTCCATCCATCTGCCGAGACCACCGGAAATAAGATGAACCGTTGCACCGGACTCTCCGCTCAGCATTTTTGCATCAAGCGCCTTCGTTTCTGTATTCAATGAAAAATCTTTATCGAACAGTCCTTCCTCATACCACTTACGCAGCAAAACCAGCGCATCCTTGAATTGAGGGTCAATCGGACCATATTGCACCTTGCCGCTATCGTCAATGTAATGACGATTCGCCGTTCCGTAAGCACCAATGAAAGCATCCTGCAAATTGACTTCATTATTGTACAAAGCCGTCAACGGAGCCGTTGCTCCCTTCTCTTGCTTAAACGCTTTCAAAACGGTGTACCATTCGTCAATGGTCGTCGGAACCTCCAGCTTCAGATCATCAAGCCAGTCCTTGCGGATAATTGGACCGCGGAACACGAGGCCGTTGTCCGGGCGAATCATCGGAAATACGTAATAGGTGCCGTTATCCGTCTTCATCATCTTATCAAGGTCAGGATTTTCATTAAGCAGTTTCTTCAAGTTAGGAGCGTGCTGATCAATCAAATCGTTTAACGGTATGATGGCTTCGTCGTTAATCGCTTTCTCAGGACCGCCTGGATATTCCTTCGTCCAGTCCACTTCAATGACATCCGTCAAATTATTCGAAGCGATCATCAGGTTGAATTGCTCTTTGCGTTGTCCGCTGGCAGGGTGCGTATATTTCACCTTAATGCCTGTTTCCTTCTCTAATTGCTGGCCGAACGGCGAATCTGCTAAATTGGAATAAAAGGTAATCAAATTATCATTGACCTCTTCCCAAGAAGTGATCGATTCCTTCGTATCCACTGGATATACGCCTGCCGGCTCACCCGAAGGTGCTGTTGTTGCAGGCTGACTTGTTTCCTTCGGAGACTTATTGCCGCTATTTGTAGACTGATTCGAGTTTGAGCATGCTGCTAATATACCGAAAACAAGAACAATAGAAATTAGGATGCTGCTGCTTTTCTTTAACGAGCTGGACTGTACTTTCATTGAAATCCCCCTTGATCATTATTGGTGAGTGCACTCTACGACAATTATTAGCCATTTCACAGCGATAAATAAATCATCAAAACGTAAAACAACCGTTAAAAGCTTAAATGAACGATCATTAAATTCATAACATAGGTGTAAAAGAGAAAGCCGCTCTAGCGAACTGGAGCGGCTTCGTTCATCTCTCTATATTTACCTGGGGTAACGCCTTCAAACTTTTTAAATATACGATTAAAGGTGTTGATGTCGCCGTAGCCAACCGCTCGGGATATTTCATTAACAGGGCATTTATTCGACAACAGCATCTGCTTCGCGTCCATTAAACGCGTCTTATTGATGAAATCCAGAAGCGTCTCCCCTGTCGCATCCCGGAATTGTCTGGATAAATAAGAAGGAGTAAGCTCGAAGCGATCCCCGATCATCGAAATGTTCAGCCCTTCATTACTGTACTCCGCCTTCACAAATTCAACGACCTGAGAAATCAGCTGATTCTCCTGCTTGCGGCCGCTCTCAATCATGGCGCACACCTGCTGAAGCACGTCCATCAGCTGCTGCTTCATTTCTTTAATCGTACGGCAGTTCATTAATTTATCTACTGGATTACTCTGATCAAGGAAGATCGATTTGCTTATCGCATTCATATCCTCGATCGTCTTCATCATCGTACTGATGAGATCGAACATCAAGCATTTGGCGAGCGGTGCTGACAGCGGCGTATGACCAAAGTTTTTATTGAAAATCATTTCAACCAGCTGCTCCGACTTTTCAAAATCCCCTGTCTTCATAAAGTTAATGAGCTGTTGCTCGATCGTTAATGGATAATAGTAACCGCTCATTGTGCTATCATGCTCGGATTGCTTTAAAGCTGCATAGGGTATCGTCTCGCCATTACCAAGAACAATGCTGTATTCCAGCGCTTCCATCGCCTCTTGATAAGCATTAGCGATCCCGAATATTTCCCTTTGTATATCGCTCACGGCAATGGTGAGATGCACCTGCAAATGTCTAAGCAGAAATGACTTGACGCAATCAGCGATTCTCAGGAGCTCGCTTCGATTCAATTCCTCATTATCTCCGCGGAAATTAATAATACAAGCTAAAGAGTCATCCATATCAACCATATAGGCATCATTATTTTCTCTTGAGGTCTCTTCCACCACATTCGTTATAAAAAAATGGAGCAGCCGTTTTTTCGAAGAGCCTTCAAGCGTCCCTTCATCACTGCCATATTTCCCATAATCTTCAATGTAAAAGAGAATCACCGCGTACAATGGACTGCTGAAATCTATCGCATGAGCTGAAAGCGAATCATGGAGCGGCACGCTAGTTTCCACTCGCCCCTTGAGCAGACCGGATAGAAAATGCGAGCGGACCACATCGTTATGACGCTTCAAGCGCTTGCTGATTTCTTCCTTTTCATTAAAGGCGCTATTAATCGTCTCTTCCAGAAATAAATATTCATTAGAGCTGCCATCAAATGCGACACCCGCCTTGTTGGAAAACCGGCTGATAAGCAGGCTGATTGGATTATAGTTCATACGCATGAATACATAAGAAACAACGCCGCCGACAACGAGGCATAAAAATACGCTTAAATAAATTAAACGCTTCATGTCCTCCATCTTCTGATTGAACACCTTAGCCGGCGTCAGTGTTATATACTTCCAGCCTGTCACGGACGAGGTCGTATAGGAAACAGCCAGCTCATTATTTCCTTCATTATTATACAGCACGCCTCTATCCGCATTTAAGAGATCATACCTAAGGTTTGCCGTTAATCCGCTGCTCGCGCTTGATGCGATAATCCGATTGTTCTCATCCAATATAACGACAGAGGAGCCCTCCGCAGGCGTAAAATTTTCGAGCAGCTTGGCATCGTTGATGATAATCAGAATAAGATCGCTTGGCTGACCAGGATTGTGCAAAGCAATGGACCTGGCAAATAACACCGAATTTAGCTTTTTATCGTCTGACTCATACTGTACAGGCGTGTAGCTTTGGATATAGCGAGAATTGAATATGTTTTGCCACTCCGTTGCGCTCATATCTTCTCGTTGCTTTAATAAGGCAAACAATGTTTCGCTGTCTATGCGCTCTTGAGGAGAGATGACCGTATCGCTGTTCTCATATCGAATATAAATTTGCTCAATAAATTCATTAGCCAGCTTATACACGCGCAAGCTATTCGCAATTAAAAACAACTCGTAATGATCGCTGTCTGTAAGCTCGCGCTCAGCATGGGTGAAATCGGCGATCGACTTGTTCAACGATATTTCCACGCTTATTCGCTCGATACCTCGAAGCTTGCTGTCAATCGCCTGCTCCATCTGAACAAGAGTTGACTCATTTGCGCGATTTATCTCATTCTTGACAATATCCATGGTAGATACATAAATAACCCCGCTGATCACGATCGGAACAAATAAAACCGCTACATAGGAAATCAACCAATTCACAATGATGCTGCGATTGCTAGGCCATATTCGTCTGAGAATGGCGGTTTCCTCCCCTCTTTCGAGCTTCTGCCTACTAATTCTAAGTCTTTTCTATTGCACGAAGCCAAGCATCGGAGATTAGCGCATGGCCTGCAGCCGAAGGATGTACACCATCTCCCGCCCAGTAAGAGGAATGCGCTTTCATGGATGCTTGCGCGAATAATCCGTCAAGTGGAACAAGCAGCGCATTGAACTCTCTGGCAAGCTTGCGAACAATCGTTATTTTCGGATCAAGATCCTCTCTCCACGCCTCGCGGTCAGCTGGATGAGGAAGAACAAACGGTTCTAGCATAATCAAATTGGCTTGAAGCTGCTCTTTCGTGCGTGTCAATATATCCCGATAGCCCGTTTCAAACTGCTCAGCTGACGTAGGATCATTGCGATCATACCTGCGCCAGGTGTCATTGATGCCAATATAGATGGATACCCAGTTCGGTTTAAGCGCAAGACAATCCCGATCCCATCTCTCCTGCAGATTAATTACTCGATTGCCGCTTATTCCGCGATTATAGAATGTCAAATTCATACTAGGATATTGATAAGCTAGCTTGGATGCAATCATATAGGGATAACCTCTTCCTAAATCCTCGCTCTGCTCTCTATTTCGTCCAACATCTGTAATACTATCCCCTTGGAATAAAATGATATCATCTTGCACTAGTTTCAAATTCATCTCTGTCCCACCATTCCTATGTTTGCTCAAATTATATAGGAAGGCTCATTACGAATATATCCTTAATTCCTGAAATCGGTCTTTAAAATGTGAAAACCCTATTGTTAATTCGACAATACGATCCTTTAGTCCTTTTTGTATAAGCTAATAAGTTACATACCAGCTTTGAAGACATACCCTAATAAAGCAAAAACTGCGAACACGGTTACCCGGTTCGCAGTTTCAACAAAAATTCAATTTAGTAGTATTTCCAAAATTTTCTCTTACCTTCCAATTCACTCTTCTGCGGTAAAGGGGCATTAAAGCGCGGCTCCTCCAAACTCGCCGACTTATCATTCGGGTTAGGTTCGCACGGAAAATAACAGTTTTCTTCATATACAGATGATTTCCAGCCGTCAAGCGGTGTACTACGGAAGTAGAAAGTATTTCGCTTGAAGCAATGCGAATGGCCTTCTGCCTGTGCAACAATATCTATTGGGCTCATACCTTCATACTGATAGAATAAATTCTCTTCAAGCAATGATGGAAGACCCGAATCTGCTTGAATAATACATCGTCTATCGTTGACGCTAATATTGTTTCGCAAAATCGTTCCTTTATAGCCTGGATTATAGTTGATTCCAGCACAATCCAACCAAAATCCCCCTTCATTATCATGGGAATAATTGTATTGAAAAATTGTCGTTCCGGAAGTTCCCCAGTCAGTGTCAAATGCTGTACCGTCATTCTCAAAGAGACGGGTTCGTGCGACTTCGTTGTATTGAATCAGTGCATCCGAAGTGGCACACACCCATATCCCTGCAATCAGTCTTGTATCTTCCAGATTGCCCAATGCACCAGCGTCGAAACAACGGTTGAATTCAATGAGCGGAGATATACTATTAGCTACGATAATGCCATCGCTGCCTGTACGCCGAATGGTATTGTTGCGCACAACGATGCCTGTATGATAAATATCTGTAATAAAATCTTCAAGCTGATTAACGCGTATGCCGCTGGTTAGTACGTCATGTATATAGTTTCCAGAAATCACGACGTTGTCTAAATAACTAGTCTCCGAGGAACGGCCCGGAATACTGACATAAATCCCCGAATTCCAGTACATGCTTCGGTAAGGATCAAGATTACGACGATTTTCACCCGTGACATTAAACACCTCACAGCTTTCAATGCGAATTCCTGATGTTACAGCATTCGCTTTTCCGTATACGGCAATGCCGCTGCGAAGAGCCCGCTCATCTGCATGATTGGTCACTCTAATATTGCGGATCGTCCAGTAGCTGAAACCGTCAAGTTTGACGGCTGCTTCTGCACCATTGCCGGCGATTAATGGATTATCACCTTCTCCGTAACGATCCACCTCGATAGACAATCCCTCTACGCCGGAACCGGTTGGGCATAACATGCCGTTCCAAAGTCCTCCCGCTCGAAACAAAATTCGATCACCGGGAAGAAATAAAGTTTCATTAACTTTATTTAACGATTTCCAAGGCTCCTGTTCGGATCGTCCGTCTTGACGGTCGTCACCCTCTATGTCGTTAATATAAAATGATCGCATATACACCCCTCACTCTCTGCTTAAAATATTCGCCTCTCGTACTCGGAATTTTCCGGCAAAATCTTGCGTAACGCCTCTAAACGGAACGCTGCTGGCCAAGCAACAAGCCACTGAGTAGGTTTGTTTTCACTCTTCCCATAGGTGTAATTGCATGATTCATCTTGGCTACCGACGGGTCGAGGCGATTTGCCGTCAAGCCTCAGGTCTCCATCAGATATGCCCTGTTGACCGTGCCGCCAAATAGCCCCTGCGCGTTGCTGCCATTGCGAACGCCCTGTCAAAGCCGCCAGATCGCACAATTCGTGTACGTAACAAAGCGCGAAAGGATCCATGCCGCCGTGAATGGATACCGCCGTTCCCCCGAATGTATCATAACCTAATTGCCCAAGTAGGCTTTCCTCCGGGAAGGGCTTTGTGAAATGCCACTGCCAAGTGGACAGATACCATGCTGCACGCTCCGCACAAGCCAGGTAAGAAGGATCGCCTGTTATGTCGTGCAGCAGCATACTGCTTTTCAGCAATGGAATACAAGATTCCTTATCAATCGAAAATATATCCAGAGCACCAGCTGTCGTATATCCGCTCTGTTGCAGCTCTGCCATATAATAAGCATGGCTTCGCTTAGCTTCCAACAGATAACGATCACTTCCAGTCGCTTTTGCCCCTTCACAGAGTGCCATCGTAAGGAATGCGCCTGTGCCCCCCTCCTTCACAGCCGGAGAAAGGTCCAATTCAAGCCAACTCTTTCCTATGCGTCCGGAATTGTCCATAACCTTCAGAGCGAAGTCGCAAATTCGTATTGCCATTTGACCATATGCTGGCCGATCAATGCCCAATATCCTGGCGTTTCGTTCTGCCTCGAATAGTTGAACTGCGGCCGTGCCTAGATTACAAGCATCGACCGTCTTGGCATGTCCGTTCGTATAGATATTGTTGTCGTAGTGCGTCGGAAGAAGACCGTTAGGAGCAGCAGCGGCAAGCCATGAATCTAGTACAGCAATCGCCATCTCTGCAGCTTCCTTGTCTCCCCCCATCGCGGAGTGGATCAACAAGGAATTCGCAAGTGAGGCATTTTGCCCACACCATCCAATTTCATATTTTTGCACGGATCTTTTTACCCATGCCTCGTTCTCCCAAGTGAAGCCTATACTGAATCCCTTGAATCCGTCAGCTTCCTCGGTATAGAGCAGCTTCGCATATTGAATGCCCAGCTCCCACAGGTTATCATAAGAGCGCTTAGGTGCGTGCAATACGTAGTTCTGCTTCCAGGCTGCATCCAGCAGCTTGCTCCAGGACTCGCGAGGACGTTCGGCTGCGGCGAACACCAACATGACGCTGAACTCATTTCGCGGAAAAATCGGTTTACAGTATTGCTGGGCTAGCTTGCCTTCCGTGTATACGGGAAGTGGACCATCTTGTTCTGGCCACAGCCATTCGTGAATGGTTCCCCCGTTCTCCTCATAAAGCGAGCAAGCTCCATCCAGCTGTCCTGTAGGAAGAAAACCGGCTAGTGACATCTGTTTCCCTTCCGAATAACTCGCTCCAGGGACGCTCATTCGATGCCAGCCAAATCGCCACGGAAGACCGGAATCCGCTTCCCTTTGATTAGCAAAGTACGTCGGTTCTTCCTTTTTCTCTGCTTGCTCGACAGTCGTTGCCGCATTTCGGACATCGATAAAGTCTTGGATAGCATATTTATTTCCGTTGTATTGCAACGCGGGAATTAGATCATATTCTGTAGCGTAATCCGCTTCGAACCTCATCGTCATCTCTGTCGTTGGCTTCTTCGTGCTTCTCGTCCAACAAACAACGCCCTCCTCCGTCAGGACAAAAGTATCCTTCGAGCCTTCATCGAAGACAGCGACACCTACCTTGCGTCCATTCATGTAAAACTCCGTTCCGCGCTCGCTTTCACGCCAATGAAGCAATGTCATTCAGAATCCTCCTTTTGAATGAAGATGATGTTGTCTTTCAAACGCCGCTAGCCTTTAACACTCCCGACTACGATACCCTTCACGAAGTATTTTTGCAGAAATGGATAAGCCATAATAATCGGCAATGTTCCCAAGAAAATCTGCGAAGCTTTCAGCGTACGGTCAGATATTTGAGACAAATTCATTAAATCCTCGCGGGTCATGGCACCAAAATCGCTCTGAACCACAATAGTCTGAATATAGCTCTGAAGCGGATAATTCATCGGGTTGTTCATGAGAATCAGTCCATCGAACCAACTGTTCCAGTTATCAACCATCGAAAACAGCGCAAGTGTAGCTAGTGCTGGCATCGAAATAGGGATGAATACGCGCCATAGAATCAACCATTGACCAGCCCCGTCCATAACGGCCGCTTCTTCCAGTTCTTTTGGTGTTTGGCGAAAGAAATTAAGCATTAAAACGACACTGAATATGGGGACAGCTCCCGGTAAAACTAGCGCCCATATGCTGTCGAGCAGACCGAACTGTTTGATCGTGATATACCACGGTATCAGTCCTCCGCTAAATAAGAGAGGAATGAAGAAAACCCAAGCATATACGCTCCGGAAGGCAAATTGGTTAGGCTCTTTCGATAGAGGGTATGCGACCAGCAAAATAAGCAATAGATTAAGTGGCGTCCCTATTGCAATACGCTGCAATGATACGAGCATCGCTCTCCAAAACTCCTCGCGCCCGCCAACGTAGGCATAGGACTTTAGCGTGAATTCGACCGGCCACAGCTTTACCAAACCGGTAGAAGCAGCAGAACTGGAACTGAATGAAACAGCTGCAATGTGTACTAATGGCAAGATACAAAGCAGTGATACCAGTATAAGCAGCACAGCGTTTAAGATCTCGAACCAGTCGATTCGCTTGAGAGAAGAAGCGGTGTCTGAGGGATAATTCCCAGTTGTCGTGTTCTTGGACATTTCCGTTCCTCCTTAAAATATCCGATACTTTGCAAATCGGTAAGCACAGAAATAGGACACCGAAATGAGCAGCAGTGATATGATCGATTTGAATAGCCCAACAGCGGTTGCGACCCCAAACTGGGCATCAAGCAAACCGATCCGATAAACGAATGTATCCAGGATATCTCCGCTTTTGTATACGGGAAGACTATAGAGATTGAATACTTGATCGAAACCAGCATTCAGTAATTGTCCTAAACTTAGAACGGACAGAAGCACAATGACCATGCGCATGCCCGGAATAGTGATATACCATGCTTTATGCCACCTATTTGCACCATCGATGGTCGCCGCCTCGTATTGAGCGGGGTCAATACCCATAATAGCTGCTAAATAAACGATCGTCCCATATCCGAAGTTTTTCCATACATCCGAAACGACTAGTGTCGTGGGGAACCAGCGATTATCCCCAAGAAAAAAGATAGGTTCTAATCCAATTGACTGCAAAATGGAGTTTACGATACCGCCTGATGGCGACAACATGTCAACCAGAATGCCTCCTAAAATGACCCAGGACAAGAAATGGGGTAAATAAATGGCTGTCTGAATAGATCGTTTCAAAAATTTTCCTCGAAGCTCATTCAGCAATATAGCAAAAACGATGGGCACGATAAGGCCAAACAGCAATTTTAAACTGGAAATATAAAACGTATTCCAAAGCACCTGATAGAAACCGGGTAAATCCATAACGTACTTGAAATTATCCAAGCCAATCCATTTTTGATCACCGAACAATCCCTTTGCGGGAATGAATTTTTGAAACGCCAGCACAATTCCCGCCATAGGTATATAGGAGAATGCGATAATAAATGCGAGTCCAGGTAAAATCATTGTGTGCAGCGGGAGTTCTTGTCGCCATTTGCGTTTAAGCATATTTCTCTCCTCCATGAAAACCTTCTGAGAAAAAAAGGGAGGACGGACTACGCCATTCTCTCCCCCGATATTTCAGCCTACTTGATTCGTGCTGCATTTACCTCTTGAGTAATGTCGTCGCCGCCAAGCCTTTTCCAATCCGTGACGAATTTATCGAAGCTTTCAATGGAATCCCCAAGAATGATGTTGATGAATGTTTCATTCTGAAGCTTATCCAGCGTTGATTTTCTTTCGATCATGGTCGGTGTTGGCACAGTAGTGAAGGCGTCCATCAGAAACTGGCCATTTTTATCGTACTGGTCAATGACTGCATAGGAACTTTCCGGACCATAAATCCGTTCCCAGCCCCACAATGCGAACCCATCCTTGCTGCCTGACGCGAATTCATCCAACTTTGCTTGAATACTTTTAGCTTCTCCCTGCAGAACTGAGGTGTCCCCAGATTGACGCGCCTCATTTATTTCCCGGTATGCAGCAAGATTCTTGATCGCCGGTGCTGGAGTTACAGGTGACAGCTTCCATACCCCTTCCGCCTCTGGCGGCGCATAATACTTGTCATTTTCCGCGCTTTCTCCCCAGTTCTTTTCTAAGTGCAAATTATACATCTTAATAACAGCCTCAGGATTCGAAGTCCCTTTACGAACCGCATACGCCAATCGAGTATTCGACTGATGTGGAACTTTCGCTAATTCTCCGCTTTCATTCACAAGTGAGAATGGCTGCCACTGAGCGTTGGGATCATTATCACGGCTTGCCTGCAATGGCCAAAGAGAATTCCATTGTTGGCCATACTGCATGCCAATCTTGCCGGACGCGAACTGTTCAGCTACTTTACCAGAATCCTTGATGCCAAATTCTTTTTCAATCTGCTGAGCCTTCAACATATTCTGAAGGATCTGCAAAGTCTTCTTTATTTCCGGCTGGATGCCGCCATATACGATGCTGCCCGTTGCATCTTCTATCCACATGTTGGGAAAGGCATCGTAACCAGCCATGAAGCCCTCCAGTGCCATTGCCCCTCCCCATAGTTCCTTCGATAACCCAAGACCAAATGTATCCTGCTTGCCATTTCCATCTGGATCACCTTCTGTAAAAGCCTTCGAAATAGCTAGTACATCGTCCATTGACTTAGGAGGCTGCAATCCCAGTTGTTCTAGCCAGTCCATTCTAATCCATAGCAGTTGTGAACGATCAATCGCACTATCGGTTAATGGCAGTCCCATCAATTTGCCATCGATGATCGTGCTGTCAAACGGAGCTGTCCCTTCCTGAGCAAGTGTATCCTTCGTAAGCTGTGAAGCGAATTTATCGTAATAATCAGTTAGGTCCTCAATCATATCGGAATCTGCCAGCTGCTTAAGCTGGATGGCGTCTACTAGGATAACATTTGGTAGCTCTCCTGATGCCAGCGTAACGTTCAGCTTCTGGTTATATTGATCGTTGCCTTTAACGACCCAATCGTATTTGAGTTTGATGCCAAGCGTCTCTTCGTACAAACGCGTCCACCGGTTGTCCACCAACGTCTCTCCTGTCAGGTTGCCGAGGACGTTCGTCTCGAGCGTGTCGTCCGTGGACCTTACAAACGAAATTTCAATAGGCGGATCATATTTGCTGAGCGGGCCTTGCTCTGCGCTCGCCGAGGCATTATTTGCGTTTGTCGCCTCTTCCCCATTCTTGTTATCGCTTTCATTTTTGCTGCAAGCCGACAACACCAACACAATGATCATAATTGCAATCACCGGCAGGATAGTGATCCGTTTGCGTTTCTGCATGTTCATAGCGATTCCCCCTTCTTGATTCAATTTAGCTGCGATTGTAAGACTACAACCTCCGCTACCACTATTATGACTTGTAGGAACCTACCAATCCATGTACTTGTTTTGACATTCCTTACCCTTCGTCTACTTATTTGATAGCGCTTTCCTAAACTCCTGAGGGGTAACACCAATCGCTTTCTTGAAGAAACGAGTGAATGAATGAGCGGTCTCATACCCTACTAAAGCTCCGACTTCATGAATCTTTTCCTCGCCTCTTCCCAGCAAATCTTTGGCCTTTCGCAGCCGTATTTCCTCGATGTAGGTAGAAAGATTAACACCACATTCTTGCTTAAACAGCCTCGATAGATAGGCAGGATTGAAGTGAACCAGCTCTGACAGACGCACTAGGGATAAATCGCCTGAAAGATGCTCCTCAATATAGACCTGTACTCGTTCGATGATATCCTGGGCTCTGCGTCTTTCTTCAGTATGACGATCCAAAAACAACGTGCGTGCCGTCTCCTTTACGTAAGCCATAGCCTCGCTCCGGGAAACATGATCGTCGAATCGAATAAGACGACCAAACTCAACCTTAATATTTGCTGGCCGCCAACGATTAATGTGAGATAGAAGCGCGAGTGTAATTGCATAATAGGACTCCAACGCCTGCAGGCCATCCGCATCTTCAGCAAGTAGTTCCTGCTCGCATTCTTCCAGCAGAGCTTCGAACTGGGGCTTGCGGCCAAATTCTAGATAACCCATCAACAACTCGGCTTTTTGTATAGGTGTGCGCTCTTGGTTGGATGGCCTACTATCCGCTTCTCCCCATTCCAAATGATCCTTGACGATCATCGATACCCCATCTCCGATTCGAAGCCATAATAGCTGTTGCAGCCTTTCGTAGCATTCTACAACCTCCTCCCAGCTTCTCAATGATTCGTTGATTGCAAAAGCTACTGATAATTCTAGAGATTCCATACAAGCCTTCTGAACGAGCTCAAGTGTTCCTTGGACGATTCGGCTAGTCTCACTCAGCTCCAAGACTGGAGAGTCCTCATCTGTTCTCATCGGTTGGATGAACCAAACCAAGTTGCCGCGCCTATCTGTCACACAAACAGATCTAACTTGTTCTGACAAGAAAGAATTGGTCAAGTAGTGAACAGCACTAAGCGATTCCTTCCTTGCTGCGTGCAATGATTCGGAATCCACCTCCATAATTTGGCACACCGTCATCAGAATCGGCTTATCCGAATCAAGCTGCAGGCTCATTTCCTCAAAATCGAAAGCTAGATTGGCAAATGGAATCTTACCAGCTAAGAGATCTCTCAAATAGTCGCCATGAAGATGAGACTTCAGTTCTTGTTCGAGTTCCAGCGATCGCTGTTGCAAATCGGTAATCCGCAGACCTTCCTCCAGCTCTCGTACGGTATCTGTAATTTTTGCAATCAATTTGTCGTAGCCTTCCGTCTTTAGCAGGTAACTAACACCTGGGGACTGGATAGCCTGATAGACATACCCGAACTCCGGATATCCCGTAAGAAAAATAGTACGACATCGTGGCCAATTTGCCTTGATTCGCTCGAACAACTCCAGTCCATCAATATCAGGCATGCGAATATCCGTCAACACAATATCTATGCGCGTACGACCAAGCCAGTCCAGTGCTTCGCTGGCCGAATAGGCCTTGCACACGTCCAGATCAGGCTCGTCCAGCCCACTGATCACCTCATACAATCCATCGGTGATATATTCTTCGTCATCGACGATGAGTAATCTAAACATGTTTCATTCTCCTCTCTTTAGGGATGCAAAGGTCAACTCGAAGGCCACCTAGTCCACTTCGAACCACTCGAAGCCCACTCTGATCGCCAAAACTCAATACGAGCCTGCGATGAATGTTAATCAAACCTGTCGTTTCTGCTCCAGGCTCACTGCTGCTCATCGCACGTGACAATTGCATCAAATTCTGATCATTCATACTGTTGCCGTTATCCTCCACAACAATATTCCACGCTTCTTCAGTTGATTCAAAACGTATGCAGAGTTGGCCGCCATTCTTCATTTTTTCCAGACTATGCTCAAAGCTATTCTCAATAATTGGCTGAACGATCAGACGGGGAACCGCAAGAAATTCCATATCCTCTGGCAGCGGGTCAAACAGAACCTTAATGCGACGGGAAAATCGGAAAGCCTGAATATTCGTATAAATACGGGCATGATGGATCTCTTCACGAAGACTAATGTCGTCCGATGCATTCCTTGTTATAAACTGAAAGTACTCACCCAACTGCATCGTGAACTGTTCGACACTCTCAAAGTCTTTCGTTCTTGCCATCGTATTTAGAATAAAGAAGCTGTTGTAAAGAAAATGTGGATTGATCTGTGATTGCAGTTGTTTCAATTCAGCACGCTGCGTCATAATCTCTTGCTTATATACGCGATCAATCAAATTACGCAGGTTCTCCACCATGTGGTTAAAACGGCTGTAAAGGTAACGGAATTCATCGTTATGCGCATGCTTAATTTCGATGTTGAAATCCCCGTTCTCCATACGACGAAAACTCTTGACCAGCGTGAGTAGCGGCTTATGAATGAACTTGTACGTCGATAATGTGTATACCACAATAATAAGAACTGCAGTCAGCACGAACACCCAAGCCCAAATATAAAAACGATCAATCGGCTGTAAAATGACATGTTCCGGAATATATTTACCAATAGTAAGCTCCAATAATTCAGATGTTGATTGCGTAAAGAGATAACTGTTTCCTTTAATATTTATTGATGCTGTGCTAGCGCCATCATATGCACCTAATCTTAGTGCAATATCACTATAGTCGAAGTCATTTTCAATATCGCTTCCTGTCCGAAGCGAGAAGCTTGTATCTTTTACCATAAGATAAGATCCGCTTCCAGGGTATGCATTAAACTGACCTAATGCTTCCCATAGCTTACCCGTTTCCAGTTCAATCTCTACTACAAATAATGGACTCACTCCTTTAGTACCGCTAAGCCTCGAAGCGCTGATGTGGAGGCCATCATGCCAAACAATCAATTTTGCACCTTGTCCAAATACAGTCTGCAGACTGTAATAACGCTCTTCATCAAAGGTATAGGCGCCATCTTTAGATGAAATCGATTTGCCTGTTGATGGAACATGAGCAGACACATTACGAATATAAGCGCTGCTATTTTGTATCGTAGTCAACCGGTCTTGAACCAAGTTAATGCTCTCGGTTCGCTTGACATTTCCCATCGCCGACCATGTAACGGACAGCTTATTCAAATTACTGTCATTGATCGAATCATACAAAAGGAGCTTCATCCGTTCGAGTTCGTTTTCGAGATCTGATTGATAGGTGGAAACTTGCGTCTCTGCCGATTTAGTGATGTCTTCTTTGGCTGTCTTGACACTCCAATTATAAATATAAAGACCCAGCAAAAATATGGGGATCATGATGAGCAAAAAAGTTGTAATCAGCCGGATGAAGATTGAATTGGGGAATGAAATGTCTTGCCAGGGTCTCATGGGTAGTCCTCCGTCATGAAGTATGTTCACGCATTGTTACGAGATATTGATCTTCGAATTGGAAAATAACCATTAGAAAAAAGAAGACACAGTATTTAAAACGATTACAAGTTCGCACCTCCCTACTCTTTGCCTTGGAATGGAGCATGAGTTTCATTATTCTATCACACTCGCTGGATTCAAAAAGTATAATATTTTGAGATATTGGGGAATTAAAAAATAATACACATTACGTTATCAGTAGATAAATAAGGAGCTTGCTTGTTTGTAGGAAGAGTTATTCGCATATCATGCTTCCTTCTTCTAAAATAGTAATAGCGATATGTATGTTTTACAGCGTTATCTAGATAACTTATAACTATTAAAAAAACACGTCATATTTGACGTGTTTTTACTATCGTAAGAACGATCTTCTCGCGCAGCGCCCTTAACGTTACTCAAGTTTGATAATCCTGAGACAAACAAAGACCGTTAATGTAGGTATTCACCACAGAGTTAACGGTCTATCGTTATAACTTTATCCTTTTACTTCACGACGACCCGTACTCGGCATAAGTTCGGCACCTGCGTATAGAAGTCTCCGCTTCCGCTATTCCTGTTCGACGCTGCCCGCAATACGACATAATACGTACCGGGCTTGGAGAATGCGTACGTCCCCTCAACCACGGCTTGCGATCCCTCTTCATTCAGATGACGAATGGCCGCTTTTACCGGGAAGTCAGCCTCCCCTTCAAAATCCCACTCTGCAGCCACGATCCTCCCCGTATTCGGTGGAACTTCGATCACTGCTTCGAAATGAACGGATTCTAGAACGGAGACTTCTGCGCGTTTACTGCTATTGGTCGTAAGGGCTATGACAGGTTGAATGCCTTTGCGGTCGGCCGCACTAGGGGGAACAACAACTTGTCCGTCTACAACTTCATAATTCGTGCTGACTGGAGGCACAATGCCCCGCTCCACCCAATCGCTCAAATCCAGAAGCGCCTGATGCAGCGCAGGTACATACGTCACAATATGAAGCTCATTGAGCGCACCATTCGAGCTTGTATCCGCGTGCAAAGCGTGATCAACATACCAGAGCCTGAAGCGTTCATCCAAGTTCTCGCCTAGATGTTCTTGCACTTTTCTGCGATACCAATCTGCTTGCCAAGGGAATGCGCTCTCATCCATAAGCGTCTGCACGACGATCATTTTCCCTTGAAACCGCCCGCTTTGAACGGAGCCGGCTCCTCCGAAAGCAACAGCCGGTCCCACTAGCAACGGACGCTGCGGATACAACGGCTCACCGTTTGCATCTCGGAATTGGTCCCATACTTCGTAGTCACTGGACGGAACCTGATGCCGATGATAGGTTTGAATGGCGATGTAATCCGAATTGTCGAGCACAATCTCGTCGCCCGCTTTCACGGATTCCAGACTTTGAAGCGATGCGAAGAAACCGAATGCCGACCCGATCGTGACAACGTTCCCGTCGATCCGTCCGAGCGGAATTTTCAAACCTGCCGCCTCACCGCTAACGACTCGGATGAATGCTCCATCCAGATAAGCTTCCCCTCCCGGTAATCTCTCCACTTTAAAATAAGGAATGCTCTCTTCCGCTTCCGTCAGCATTTTCCAAGCTTCATCAACTCCCATATTGTTCGCTGAAGTTGACTCCGAAGTCCCTTGCCTGCGCGGCCACACAACCTCCGATATCGTCGTCCGATATTGAAGTCGGGCCTTCGATGCCGAGCTTTCGGGATCGGCGCCAAGGTACCCGGGAATGGTCCAGAACTCCTCGAAATAGTCGGAATCCATCTTCATCACAGCAGGTGTCAGAACCGTAAGAGCACCGTCGCCTATCTCTTTGTAAGCAAACCATGCCTTCGGTGGAAAGCCCAACCGCGTCACTTCTTCAAGGGCTTGTCGTTCTTCCTCGTTCAATCCGGCATACATGTCCCCGCTGCCTCCAGGCTCAAGCGCATCGATAATGCCAGTGAATTTATCCTTAAGAATTCTCATGGCATGGACGCGAGCTGTAAACACGTTGGGAATCGCCATAGGTGTACCGATAACGAACGGCACGGCACCGTCCCAAATGCCGGTCGTATTTTCCAAGAAGCTCATCGTCTTGAATCCGCCGCCGCTCCCGCCATAAATATAACCGTATGGACGATGCGGTCCGAACAGCTCTACCGCTTTCACCCGTGAGAATAGCGCCACTGCAGCGCTAGCCCGATATACGAGCGTAAAGTCGGAGGATGCGCCGCCCATATTGGTTTCCACCAGATAAGAGCCGCTGGTTATGGCAAAGCCGATTTTGTTGTCGATGCCTTCAACCTGGAATTGAGCCGCATTCTCGCTGCCTTGCACAGGGTTGACCGGTTGAAAGAAGCGTTCATTGTAATTCTCTTCAAGCGGAAAATAAAACGAAAACCTCGTTTCGGTGCCTGTGAATCCGCCATGCATATACCGATGACGCACGGGCTCCTCTCTCCACTCGTCTATATCGATATAAGGACTCTGAAATTGAGCGTCCTGTTGACCGTCATATAACGTATTTACGTTGTTTGCTTGATTCGTATCGTGAGTCGACATTAGGCATTTCTCCTTCTTTCTGCTAGTTCTTTTGAAATACGGGACTGCTTTTCTTCCGTCAGATCAAACCAAATCATGCATATGGCGAATGCGCCGAATACCGCGGGTAGAACCCCGATTATCACTTTAAGTCCGAACAATGTTCCGTCGCTTTGCTCCACGCCCGGCACATATCCGATCACAGTCAGCGCTCCTGCCGCAATCGCTCCGGATAACGCTGTCGCAAAGGTTTGGATGAAGCCGTTGAACGAGCTCATAAACGCGTTCAAGTTCAGTCCGCTCTTCCATTCGGTGTAATCGATTGCTGCGGGCATCATCACTCCCTGGGCAGGACTTGCGAAGCCGCCAATTAGACTGGTGAGAACAGATACCGCTATAAGCATCACGAGACCGGTCGTATCGGGAGAGAGAAATAAAAAGATTGGGCATGTCATGAGATTGACGATTACACCTGCAAGCACCGTATTTCTCAATCCGAACCGTCTGATTACCCTTTAACTGAAGGCTACGCCAATAAGCGTGGGGATTAGGACAACTATGCCAATAAGCGCCATTAAGCCTTCATTGTTGAAAAAATATTTATAAAAATGGATCTGAACACCGGAACGAATACCGGAAGATATAGCGCTTGAGAACAAATACACATATAAAATAATGGCGTATTTGTTCGAGAAAGTAGCAGCAAACATCTGCCTGAAAGAAGGCGACTTCTTATCTTTTTTTGCAGCTACAATATATCGTTCCTTCACTCGTACCGATTGATAAACGGATATCACAATAGTTATGACTGCCGCTGCAGCCATAAAGATGGAAAAGCCCTTGCCATCATCTCCTCCTCCTAACGCTTTGTACAAAGGAACCGTGCCAACCTGTACAACTAGAGCACCAAATAGAATGAACAGAAAGCCAAGCTGAGCGATCGTTATTCGCTCTTCAATTCTCTTCGTCACCGCCGGCACCACTGCTTGGCTCGGGATCGTGATGATGGAAGCGAACAAACTATAAATCGCGTAGGTCACGACGGCATAAACCATCTTGCCGGATTCGCCTAAGTCGGGAACCGTGAAGGTTAGCCAGCCGGAGATAGCGAAAGGAACGCCTAGGATGAGAAACCAAGGGGTGTATTTCCCCCAAGGCGTGGTGATTTTATCCAGCATCGCGCCAAAAATCGGAGCCAACAACGCATCGACGATGCGAGTAATGAGAAATAAGGCTGCTATAAAAGCTGGACTGATTTTCATAAAATCCGTATAGAAAAACAATAAATACATTTGAATAATTTGGTAATGAAACGTATTCGGCGCATTCCCGATAACAAGCCCAATCTTTTCGCTTAATTTAAGCCTCGGCCGCTCGCCTTCATCGTTAACCTCTTCTCTAATTACCTCTGCAGATGCCATAAATCTCCCCCTCCAAGTTGTACATGTGTAAGCCTTTACATTTGAATTATGGCACACGTTAATCTCTAAGTATGGTATGTTACGTATATTAATTGTACGAAAAGAGGATGAATGGATGGATTCTGGAGGAGAATTAACCGAACTGGACTATTTGTGCAAATACGTTCATGAAAGCTTGCAGCTGCCTATTTTCTGCAAATGGAATGCTGCCATGCAGCAGGAATCCATCTGGAGTGCCGAGCTTGCCGCTCATCCAACGATTACAGATCCGGCTGAACTCTTACGTTCGGCAGCTGCGAAGGGAACGGAATTGAACCTCCCGATTATTTACGAGATCAATGATTTGGAGCAGTTTGCCGTAGTGCCGGTGAAGCGCAATGGACAATGTCAGGCTGTTATCGTCATCGGCCCGACTACCAGGCGGGATTCCAATGAGTTGAACCGCGAATGGTTGATAGAGCATGGTATCCAGGTCCAGGATCAGCCGAAATGGACGGAATACGGGGATAGCCTTCCGTTTGTCGACCGCTTTCGGTTCCTTCATATTTGCGTTTTGGCGAATTGGATCGTGAATCAGGAGGCTCTCGACATTACGGACGTTCTCCAATCCACTTTGCAATTCGGACTAGCTAATCAACAGCAGGAGAAGGAGCTGGAGCTGGCCGACCGGCGGGAATATTCTATTTTTCATGATGGAATCGTTGGAGTGAATCAAATGCTTGCGCTCATTAAGCGCGGGGACAAGAAAGAGTTGATGAAACAACTGGTGAAAATGACCAGCGGGAACAACCCTGTTGGAGTTCAGTCGAAACGAAGTCATATTCGCAGCGTCAAAAATCTTGCGATTTGTGGAATCGCCTTAAGCAGCCGTGCAGCCACTGAAGGAGGCGTGTATCAAGAGCTGGCCATGACGTTATGCGACCTGCATGTTCAGCATATCGAGGAGTTGAACGATTTAGGAGCGATAGAGACGACCGTGTTCACTGCCATTTCGGATTTTGCCGACCGAGTCAACCAGTGCCAAAATAACAACCATTCTAAAGCGGTCCAGAAAAGCAAGGAGTATATCTACCTTCACCTCTTCGGGGAAATCACCCTGCAGCTGCTGTCTGAAGTATCCGGACTTAATCCTCATTATTTGTCCCAGCTGTTCAAGAAGGAAACCGGTCTGACTCTGATGAACTACATCCAGCGCGAACGAATCGAGGAAGCTAAGAAGCTGCTTGACCACTCGAGCGACACGATTTCGAGAATCGGCGAGCGGCTTACCTTCTATGATCAAGCTCATTTCGTGAAGGCATTCAAGAAGCACGCGGGAATGACGCCGAAGCAGTACCGGAACCGCCAGTGATTGAACAGCTAAGGAGGATGGCACCTTTATCCTCACAACCCGAGACATCTTCAAACGACAACAAGCCCTGCGCATTACGCAGGGCTCTCTTCCTTGCTAACCGAGATATCTCATCGTTCCCGCAAAATCCTACTCTTGTTTGATTTCGTCGATAACCGTGGCCAAGAAAGCAAGGCCTAGCCCCTGCCCCCAGCCCTGCGCCCATTTCCGGTCGATGCGGAGGTAACCAGCGATGTCGTTCATGACGGCGGTGCCTCCCGATACGTTCCTAACGCGGCCGTTGTCTGCAATGTTCGCTAGCAGGCCGTCAAGCGCCTTCTGCACATGCTTCCCGTGCAGCGGGTTTCCTTGCGTGACCATAGCCGCCGCGATGCCCGCGGTAGCTGACACTTCACCATAGGCTTCCGGAAAATCAAGCACGGTGCCCCAGAGACCGTCTTCCTGCTGCAGCTTCTTGATTGCGGCGAGCTGATCGCGCAATGAACTCCATATATGCATCATCGGTGGATACAGATAGGCCTCCGGCAATATTTTGGCAGCTCTGGACATCGTATAGGCCGCCCAGCCGTTGGCACGCGCCCAATAAATGCCGGACATGTGATCCTTCTTGATATGATTGTAGCCGTGATACCACAGCCCGTCGTTCTCGTCCTGCAAGTAATTGATATGCCAGAAAAATTGATGCAAAGCGTCTTCTACGAGATGTTTTTTGTCAAACATAATGCCCGCGCGCAGCATGAAATACGCCGCCATGAACAAAGTATCCGCCCAGCACTGCTCCGGAAAATCATTTTTGGCCGACACTGTATGCTGAAGCACTCGGTCGCCGAAACGTAGTGCTTTGTTCTCCAAATAATCGAGCTTGCTGAAAATAAGCTCCGCATACCGCTCGTCCTTCGTCTGCTCGTACAAGGTGAGCAGCATATGCCCCATCGCGCATGTATTGACCGTCCAAACCGGAAGTCCCGCCTCTATGTATTCGTCTACCCAAGCGATCATTCGATCCAGATATACTTGCTCGCCCGTCACTTCGTAAGCCCGACTGACGCCGTAGTAGGCAACTCCTCCCGGCCAGTCCCAAGTTAGATCCATGCCGAACGTGTACTCCGCCACACGTCCGACGACTTGCTTCAAGTCGCTTTCTTTTGCGCTAATTTTCATCTCAATCGTCCCCTCTTGTCAGATTCACATACTTAAAAAGATACAGCTGGGATAACCAATCTTGAAGGAATGCCGCCTTCTGGGCTCAAGGTGTGATAGAGGTCCATTCCGTCCCACATGAAGTCACTCCTTGAATTATATGATAAAATCGCAGTATACCTCTTCATTGTAAAACTTAATTTTATAAGGTCCCATATAATAATATAGAAATCGCATATAAGAATATGGAGGTTCACTATGAAACGACGCATCGTTCCCGCTTCGCCTGCAGAATTGCTGCCGCTGCAGCTCGAATCGATCGGAGTGAGTCCCGAGCAAGAGACGATAGAGCGGCCGAATGGCTACCCCTATTTCCACTGGCTCCAGACACTCGCAGGCGAAGGCGAGCTATCGACGAATGGTCAAATCTGGAAAATGACCGAGCACTCAGGGGTATTGTTATCCCCAGGAACGCCTCATCGTTACGAAGCAAAGAACGGCTCTTGGCATACTGGGTTTATCACGTTTCACGGGAGCATGGCGGCAAGCTTCATCCAATCATTCGGATGGAACATGGCGGAGCGCTTCCAGTGGGAAGTCGGCAATGCTCGGATATCGAAAAAATTAGCAGACATGCTGACGCTCGCCGAGTCTGGAGGCGATCCGTCAGGATGGCAGTTTTCATCGGATTTGTACCAATTCCTAACGCTGCTTCGAACCGATGCGCGAACGGACAACCGGCCATCGATATCGAAACGGCTGGAGCGAATTCAACTTCTGCTAGACTTTCTCGAAGCGGAATTCGCAGATCCCGGAATTGGACTTACGGAGATGGCATCCTTGCTTGATATCGGTGAGAGACAACTGAACGAGAAGTTTCGAGAGCTGTTCGGCCAGACGGCATATGCTTACTTAATTCAACTGAGGATCCGGAAAGCGAAGGAATGGCTTCCGTCCCGGCCGGACTGGACGGTACGGAGAATCGGCGAAGCAGTCGGATTCCGCGACGCGAGCCACTTCGTGGCCACGTTTCGCCGGAAGGAAGGCATGACGCCGGAAACTTACCGTAGGTTGCATGGTACGGGCGCAGTTACCCGCGAGTTTAAAATCCTTCCAATGTAGGGGGTGGTAATGAATAGCGACGTCTCAAAAACTAAAGGCCTTACCGCAAATTATGTGAAATCGAGTGAAGACGTGGCCAACTGCTCTTTGTTCTAGAACTCAAGGTTGCGGATGGCACAATCACCGAGATCGATATGATTGCCGATCAGGCGCGCATTCGCCAGCTCGATTTGGCAGTTTTGAACGAGGTGGATCTATATTGACTACGGAACCCCACATAAGTCTAGAAGCCTTTTTTTATTGACTATTTCGCTTTCATGCCAACCCGACGGACTCTTGTATTTACGCTCACTTCAACTACGACATCCTTGTAGGCCTCTTGCCAGCGCTCCTTAGTCCGGATCTCCCTGTCCCAGTACCGGGGGTTTTTGGCCCGTAAATACTCGCCGAAGCCGAATATGTCGGATCCTTTTCGCTGCGTTTGTTTGATCAAACTTTCATATGATTTCTTGAGCGACTTTATGTTTTCATCTTCGATATCCTTTATGATCTTCTCATTCACGACAAGAAACTGGCCACTAATTATTTCCTCCAGATTGATCTCGGTTTGGACATATATTTTAAAATGTGGACGGCCACCCTCGATCCGTACGTCGAATTTCGATTCGCGATGGGTAGCGACGATCATTATTGCCCCCTCATCTAAGTTGGCAACTCCCCGATAACCTGCGGGATTAAGACCTTTAATTCCCATATAGCCTGCAATTTCAAACGGTTTCGTTGTCCCTACCATCTTGTCGTCTTTAAAATAAGCCATTCCCAACAGATTAATGTTCTGTTCTTTCATCAACTCAACATACGGAAGAAAGCCTTCCTGCCCTTTCTTAGAGGAATTGCTCCAGAACAGGCCGACATAATCATTCGGAAATTTGCCTAGCTTAACGGCATTGTCCAACGTTGACAGCAGGTAGAGACTCGGAACGCGTTCCAGTTTCGGGGAAGCGGTCATGATTTTTTTCGCATTTCCTTTTGATATTATCATCCACATCATTCTACGCACTTCCGAATTGCGCCTGAGGACATCATTCACATTCTGCAAACCACTCTTGGCTACCGCTTCGGAAACGACGATAACGCGCAAATGTCCGTAAAACAGTTTGCTGGAAAGTTGCTGCTGCAAGTTCATGAGCGCATCATCGACGGAATGGCCTACCACGTCTATGACCCACACCGTTTCTCCCGACCCTTCACTACTGCCGCCTCCTTCCCCTGGCCCGAGCGGAATCCTTCCGGGAAGTGCAATCTGTGCAGCAACGCGAATCATCGCTTCTTCCGGAGTGGGAAAGCTGCCTCTGAGGTGGGAGACCTCGTCCTCCTCTTGCTCTGCCTCGGATCCTGCCAAGTCTATAGAAATCCCCAATATGACAGCGCGTTCCTCGATTTCAAGACGATCCCAACAGCCAGTCAAGAAGGGAACGGTGAGAAGAATGATACATGACAGCTTGACCGATTTTGTCCATTGGCATGACACGATGACGATACCTCGCTTTAATTAAGATGCTCCTCAGACTGACGATCACCCCCACTTTTTAAGAATCCAACTCCCTACGAAAAGGAAACATGCGATCATAATATTTAGCCATCCCAAGAAACGGGAAACTTTCTTTTCTTTGATCATTTTCGTTAGTTCAAAGTGTTTGATGTCCAGTGCTAATATCAGCAATCCGCTCACAAGCAATAGAGGGATTGCATATTTCAAATAACTGGCGAAAAAAACGTCCATTCCCATACATCGTAAGCCTCCTCAAATCACGAATAATCCTGCTATTTATCGGGCATCCTTTTCCCCTTGAATACGAACGGATTGCCCTCTTTTCTTGCGCAAGAGGGCAATGACAAGCAACAGTCCGGGATAAGCGATCGTAATGGCAAGCCCAATACGGCCGAAGTTTTGAATAATGGAATACATTTGCAAGATGTTCTGGGGAAGCATTGCCATGACAAATACAAACGCAAGGAGAAAAAATGAAAACATGCGATGATCACTCAAGCGAAACAGCTTGCTTATGGAGTGAATCGTCAGAAAATAACTGGAGTACAAGGTCGTGAACACGGCTGTGACCCAAACCGCAAGGAATGCTGCATCCAGACGTTCCAGAATATTCGCGGGTAATGACGTTGCTTTGGCGAGCTCCAATGTCGGCCAAAGCAGCTTCTTAATCTCTTCTGAGCCAAATACGCTAACCGTTGCCGCGACGATTGTAATATACAGACCACCGGCAAAAAGCATCCCCACCATGCTGGCTTTCATCGCCTTCTCGGGTTGACGCATCGCCGGGATGACAATGGTTAAGATGAACGACCCTTGAAACAAGGCGGCAATCGTCAATATACCCGGCAGCATATTGCCGGTTGCATTCCCCCATATAGGTTGTAAATTGATCAAGTCCGAATTCTTTAATGCAAGAGCGACGATTAACAAGACAGGAACTAACAAAATCGGTGTGTAAAAGACATGGATGTAAGCAAACGTCGTAATATCGTTGCGTGTCGTGATAGCCGCAAGTAGCAGCATGACAATAACCGTCACTTCCACTGGCGTCGTCTTCAGAACCGAAGTAACGACCACTTCTCCAAATTCTCGCGCCGTTAGGGACGTCAATATGGCAAAGAATACGATGATAAGGATATTGCCAAGCAAAGCGAGCCATTTGCCAAGTATATCCTCACTGTATTGAATGATCGATTTGTTCGGAAACCGCATGCCAAGCAGGGTAATGATCCCAAGTCCCACAAAGCCGAGAAGCATTCCAAGCAGCGTGACGAGCGGAGCTCCCGAATTCGCCACGCGAACGGCGAAGAGAGGCAGCGGAAGAACCCCTACTCCGATGATAGTGCTAAACAGTATTGCCGCGGCTTGGATCACCGTTATCTGGCGGGGATTCTCCATCGACTGACGCTCCTTTCGATTTCTTTTCATTCATCGGATCCAGTACGTTCTCAGTCTGATTGTGGAGATTTTCCATCACGTCAAAACCAGATTCAGCTTCTGTTCCCAATCGGTTTTTCTCGATCGTTTGCAAGAATGAAGGCCTATCGCTCATCCACCATAAAGGGCCACGTATGAGCACATCCTTCATTCCTTGAAAGTTGCCGGGAACTAACGGGCTCATGTAAGGGACCCCAAACGATTTCAGAGAAAGCAAATGATTCAGAATAAGAATCAATCCGATCATAACGCCGTAAAGACCGAAGATGCCGGCCATTATTATGAGTGGAAACCGCAGGAGACGTAAGGCAAGCGCAGCATTATAGGCCGGCGTTGCGAAGGATCCGATTGTCGTTAACGCAATGATAACGACGGTGATCGGACTGGCGAATCCGGCTGCTACCGCGGCCTGCCCGACAACAAGGACACCGACGATGGATAGCGCCCCGCCGACTTGCTGTGGTAACCGAATCGTCGCTTCCCGAAGCACCTCCATCGAGATTTCAATGACCAGCACCTCGATAATGGCGGGGAACGGAACGCCCGCTCGTCCGCCAGCCACCGCTACGGCAAACTCGGTAGGTATCAGCTCCGGGTTGAAGGAAATGATCGCCACGTACAGAGAAGGAAATATCAACGAAAATACCAAGGCCACCAGCCTCGCCATCCGGATCGCGCTCATGAGCAGAAATCGCTCTGTGTAGTCCTCAACCGTTTGGTAGAATTGGTTGAACACCGTTGGTACGACCAGTGCTAGAGGAGAACCATCGACAATAATAGCCACCCTTCCCTCCAGCAGGTTAGCCACTACTTTATCTGGTCGTTCCGTATATTGAACTTGCGGAAACGGGGATAAATGATTATCCTCGATATACTGCTCCAGATACCCCGAATCCAACACCGCGTCTATATCAATGTTAGAAAGGCGCTTATTGACTTCTTTCAACAGATCCAGGTTTGTAACCCCATCCAAATAGCAAACAGCTACTTTCGATTTGCTTCTACGACCGATCTCCATCGTTTCAATGTGAAAATCAATGGTTGGCAGCCGATAGCGAAGCAGTGAGATATTCGTATCCAGCATCTCAATGAACCCTTCACGCGGACCACGGATGACTTGCTCCGTCGCCGGCTGATCGATGGCCCTTTTGTCCAGACTCCGCGTGTGAACCAGGAATGCTTCGTCCAATTTGTCAACCACTACAATGGTTTTCCCAAGTAGAATGCCATCGACTAGGATTGAAATGCTACTTTCCAACTGCCCTCCGCTATGATACAGAGAATCGTTGAACAGTATACTCTTTAACTGATCTTCCGCGATGGATTCGCTTTCTAGACTGGGAGGCGGATACATGAGCGGTTTTAAAATCTCCGAGTTAATCATGGTTGAATTCGTCATGCTGGAATAGTAAAACACGGCAGCTGGGTATTGTCCGAATACATGAAAGCGTCGCTTCAGAAAATCCGCATTCATACCAAGAAGGCTATCTATAATCGTAATCGTATCCTCTAGATTTCCGCTTATTTTCATATTTTTAAGGTCTTTCAAGGCTTGATCCGAAACGGGGAGTTGCTGTTGTTTCTCCGATGTGTTACGTTTGGACATCTTCTACCCCTCCGATCATGATCTTTCGAACTTTGAATACCTCACAATAAAGATTTCGCTACTATCTTTGACGTATCACCTGCTCCTTAAACGAAAATGGATTGCATCAGGGCAATCCATTTTGTCAAAACTGACTTTTATAGCGCTAACATTAACTTTACCGGCACATACACTTTTTATACCAATCAACTATGTCATTAAGACGACCGTGAATCGTTCAGCTGATTTAAATTTAATTAGGCTATGTTAAATCATAATATTGATATTTGACCAAAAGAAAACCGCCCTAATAAAAAGGCGGCATATTGAACTCCCATCGTATCTGTCTGTTTTATGGGTAAGTCGCATCCTACTTCCGAACATCAGGTTTTTTTACAGGGAATCTTAACACAGCTTTCAACCTTGACGATTCAGTCTTACGGGGAAACCTTTGGTACTGCACATCGCCTCTTCTTACCTATAGATGAGCGAAGACAATGGGTTGCTAAAATGTAACATCTAAGGCCACACCGCAATTTCATTTATCACAAGATGGTCTAAAATTGAAAAAGCCGCAAACGATGCGACTTTATCGATGGATCTTAGTGGCACAGGGCAGTATTCAGTTCCGCTATTCTGATATTAATGGTCATGATTTCCTTTGGGCAGCTGTTGCGATACCTGGGATTCCGTGCCTGGTTCGACAATGACGAACTGCCCCATCATTCCACTATCTTCATGATACAACAAATGACAATGATACATGTAAGGCGTATTGGGATCAGGATAGCTTCCAAATTCCACGGCTAGTCTGACCGTAGTGCCATTCGGGATAAAAACCGTATCCTTTCTTCCTCGCTCATATATTGGCGGCGCTTCCCTATTTTTGTCCATTACAGTGAATGCCGCATCATGGATATGGAAGTTATGGTCCCATCCCGTATTCGTGATTTCCCAAATTTCACGTGCTCCAGCCGGAACAACCTCATCGATACGATTCATGTCCATTTCCTTACCGTTGATTGCCGATGCGGTTGTCATTTCAAATTTACGAACCTTTGCATTCTCGGGCACATCAATGGGCGGCTCAGCGGTGAGTTGATTCGGGAGCTGCGATGACTTCAATAGACTAGTTTCTGCGATAATCTTAACGAGATCAAACTCTCCATTTTCAATCCCGCCTTTGCCTGCAAAGCTGTGCAGGATCGTTTCTTCGCCAGCTTCAAACTCGACCACGATTTCTGCTCGTTCACCTGGACTTAATAACAAACGATCTAATTTAACCGGCTCGGGTAAAAGTCCCGCATCGCTGCTAACCAGATAAAATGTTCGATTATCCGCAAAGCCGAGATTATAAGCTCTGGCATTCGACCCGTTCACTAATCGAAATCGAATCTGGCTAGTCGTCACCTTTAGGTAAGGATCATAGGTCCCATTAATGAGGATTTGATTCCCTAATAATCCAAATGGAGTTAGACCCATATTCTCCTTAAAAGAACCGTCACTCTTAACCAACTTATCTTGGATAATAATCGGAATATCATTAACCCCATACTCTGAAGGTAATGCTGTAGAGTCTTCATCCTCGATGATAAATAACCCAGCAAGTCCTCGATAAACATGCAGAGCTGTTTTTCCATGCAGGTGAGGATGATACCATGTCGTCGCTGCTGGCTGCTCGATTGTCCAATATGGCTTCCAAACCGATCCTGCTTCCATCATTTGATGCGGGCCGCCATCCATCACTGCGGGTAATCGCATCCCATGCCAATGCAAGGTTGAGGTTTCTTCCAAATTGTTCACGATATCGAAAGATACTTGATCGCCACGCGAAGCTCGGATGGTCGGCCCTAAATAAGATCCATTGATCCCCCAAGTCGGTGTCTGTTTTCCAGCGAAAAACTCGGTTGAGCTTGACTTCATGGTTAAGGTATAGTGCTTCTTACCATCGGAATCCGTGGTTGGTTCAAGTATTGGTGGTATTTGTAATGTATTCTTAAACTCAAGCTTACCGACGTTTGTGGTCGTATCCCCATCGCATCCGGCTAAACTGAGTGCTAACCATACACACAATAACATCAGCAGTTTATCATATCGTTTCGGAGATCGACTATGAGCGTAAGGCGCCAGCTATTTTGGACCTTGACGGCGTTTATTACGGCCATGGCTGCAGCGTTTGTGGGGGTTACGTTATTTGTGGTAAGACCAACCATCGAGCATATCCCGGTGGCAGACAGGAGCAGTGAAATCAAGGAAATCACCTAGATGATCGTTGATCATTATGAACAAAGCGGAGCCTTGGACGGCATCCAGCTGAAGCTGGAATCAATGACTTCTGTGGGACGTCCCGATTCGAGCATAATGCTAATGACGCCTCAAAAAAGAACGCTGTTCTCCAAGGGAGACGCCTCAACTAGGAGCGTACAAAGGCTCGGTATACAGAAGCGTATCAAATTCAAGGATAAGGAAATCGCAATCTTATATTATTCCGATCCGGAAGTAGCCAATCTCTCTACCATCCAGCTGGGTATCGGCAGCTCGGTAACTGTTCTGCTGCTCATGAGCAGCGCAATCTTGGTTCTCATCTCGCTAATAGCCGCCTACTGGCTGGCCAATCGTCTAACAAGACCACTAAGGGAGATCATTCCGGTTATTGACCTTATAAGAAAAGGAGATTTGACCGCCGCGGCACCGGTTTATTCCGACAATGAGTATGGTAAGATTGCTAAATCATTGAACGCGATGACGCGTCAATTGGTGCAGTCGGAGAAAGTTCGCCGGAATCTGGTCGCGGATGTCGCACATGAACTCAGGACTCCGAAGCGAAAAACATATCGATTTCGTTTACCGCCGAACCGGATATACCGCAAGTCCGGATCGATCAACACCGTATGATACAGGTGTTGATCAACGTCATTGGGAATGCGGTCCGATATACACCGGCGGGTGGAACGGTTTCAATAGCGGTCGAATCTTCAGCTTCGACCGATTCTCCTTTCTTACAGATTGAGATCGCAGACACCGGACAAGGAATCGCCCCCGAACATATTCCTTTTGTTTTCAACCGTTTCTATAGGACGGATGAAGCTAGAAACCGGAACAATGGCGGCATGGGACTCGGTCTTGCGATTGCGAAAGAATATGTGGCGTCTCATCAAGGTTCGATCGAAGTGCACAGCGTCATCGGAGTTGGTTCCGTCTTCACGATCAAATTGCCCGTTGGTCATACAGCACAAACTGATCTTGAGGAACAATGAACCATGTGGTCAATTTATACTGTACCTATTGGCCGATAAGCCAAAATTCTTGATTTTTATTCCAAACATCTCGTCCAAAAAACTATTAATTGGGAATACAAATAAAGAAGAGGAATTCACACACAACGTGCGAGAAGTTCGTTCCGGAGAAACAAAGTGTTCGCCTTTGCAGCCTATATTCTTACCTTTAAATGTCTTAGGAAATCAAAGAATCTGGCTGCAACCGCGTCCCTTTAGAATGATCTACTCGCGCAGCGCCCAAAACGTAAATCTGTAGTTCAACTTATCTCGTTAGGTTACTTTAGCTTTCTTTCTCCGGTTCTTAGATTGGTCGCGCTAGCGCGATGGGTTCAGCGCTATAGGAAGAGGCTACGTTGCAGTTTGTACAACGTAATCGACGTTACTCGCCTAACAAGGCACGTACACGGAAGTTTGTGCAATAGATTGCCGATTCTAGGGTGTTATTCGTTGGTTTGGAGTTAATTCTAGTGCAATAGTACACTGTAGCCGTCTGAAACAGCTCTCATGTGAGGTTTTCATTGTAGTTAGTGCAGTGTAGGCGCTTCTCCTTAATCTAGCGGAGGCTTGTACTGGAGAAATGAAGTGTTCGCCTTAGGAGCCTTTATTCTATCTGGAAATATCTAGGTAAATCAAACGATCTAGATGTAACCGCGCGCCTTCAGAATGATCTACTCGCGCAGCGCCCAAAACGTAAATGTTTAGTTCAACTTATATATTTAAAGTTATCAGTTATGGTTTTTGTCAAAAATTATTGACAAACTCGTTCTGTCATTCAACCATTACCTACACTCTCCGCTGTACCAGTATGTGCGATACTCATCTCCGCACTTTTGTAACTAAAAATTCAGAAAGGAATCCATCCCGTAATGGAAGGAGGCCAATGGTAGCTCGCCTAGTTAAGCAATCTCCTCCATTGGATTACCTCTATGTTCTGCGGTTGACTTAATAATCTAGCAGACGTCCGTTATCATTCCATTGACCGTACATTTTATTTTCTCTAGTGTTTGTTATGAATTTTTCTAATCTACTCCTGAACAATTTCGGCTGATTCTTATTGCTTTGTATCGTGTCGATCCGAACTCTTTTATAAAGATCTGGAAATGACATGAAATTGTCGTATACTTGCTTTTCCTCTTTTAGCCTTCGCTCTATATCTTCATCAATTCTAAAAGAATGGTGATCCATATCGGGAAGAACCATTCTTCCTTCATCTCTCATTAACCCTAACTTTCCGAGGCGGCGAACACGCTCTTTATTTAATTCGGTCCATGAACTTTTTTTACTCCTAGGAGACAGCCTCTGAGCCAGCTCCGTTTCAGAAATTTTCTTTTTGACTCCATCGATCCATCCAAAGCACAAAGCTTCCTCGACCGCGTCCAAATATAACAACATATCAGGGGTGGCTGTCATACTAACCAAGACCCAGCAAGACTTTTTAGTCTTACCATTTTCCTGCAGCCACTCCCTCAGAGCTTCTCTCGATTTTGCTGGAATCAGGTTTTCAATTTCCATAGATAAACTACATCCTCCTTTTCAAGACAAACATACATAAAAAAAATGGTCTTCAATTGCAAGACCATTTTTAAAATGCGTTACATTTTGTTGGAAATGACTTTATCAAGAAACTTATCAGCGTCACTATTAAATTTCCAATAAACCCCAAACTTATCAACTAACATTCCAAAGCACGAAGACCAAGGAGTATTGGATAACGGCATCAGAACATTGCCACCAACAGATAAATTATTAAAGTATTCTTCCAGTTTTTGTTTATCCTCGATGACTAGACTAATCAGTACATTATTTCCTTTCACTAGCTCACCTGTTACCATCTTCATTGAAGGCAAAATATCCGACATCATAATTTTCCCGCCTGCGAATTCCAATGAAGACTCCATGATCATATTTAATTCATTTTCTGGCAGGGGATAGTTTGGATCTTGTGAAAAATCCTTGAATTTAACTTTTTTCACTTCATTCGCATTTAAAGCGTCCGAATAAAATCCAATCACTTGTTCTGTAATTCCATCAAAGTTTAAGTATGCAATAGCTGACATAGGGTAATACCTCCTTCTTGTGATAAATGTAGTATAATCTAAGAACGGTGACAGCAGTATGTCACCGTTCTTAGATTAAGTAGAGAAAGAAGAGGGAGAAATATGGACAAGGTTGAGAGACTTATTTCTATAATAATGATATTGCTGAAAAAAGATGTTGTTTCTACAAGAGAATTCGCACAATTATTTAATGTTTCCAAAAGAACTATTCTTCGCGATATGGAGACACTGAGCATATCAAATATCCCGATCTACTCTATCCATGGAGTTAATGGCGGCTACCGTATTATGGATGAATACAAGGTTGATAAACGTCTTTTAAACAGCTCCGACTTAGTGAATATATTAACTGCACTCGGTGGATTGGAACAAATTCTAATTAGCGAAGAAGTTGAAATTACGATAAAAAAAATAGAAGCGATGGTTAGCCCATTGTCTCTGAAAAGTTCAATTCATCTGTCATTCTATGATTGGGAGGGTCGGTCTGAGATTCTTCAAACCCTGAAGACATGTCAAGAATCAATAGTAAAGAGAAGGTTAGTTTCATTTGATTATATAGATAAAAATGGCACCACGACGAACAGAATTGTCGAGCCATATCAGCTTCATTTTAGCGAAACGAGTTGGTATCTGAAAGGATTCTGTTTACATCGTATGAAATATAGAACGTTTAAATTATCTCGGATCGATAATCTTAATATGGATAAAAAAACATTTAACCCTAGAGATTATTTATTAGAACAAGAACGCGAAGCAAGTTATCAACCGCAACTAGTCGCTATTAAGGCATTGATTTCGCCTAGCATAAAAGATCATTTCATTGAAAGGCACGGTCAAAAAAGTATTGAAAACTATAATTCCGAATTATTATTAGCAACCATTTCTGTCCCTCAAAACAGTACGGGATTTCAATTTTTAGCAAGTTTCGGCACAAATCTAAAAATCGTAGAGCCCAAAACATATGTTGAAGACTTTCGAAATTACTTAAATGAAATGATGAAGAGATATTCTTGAATAGGTTAAGATCAATTCATTGATAAAACTTAGTAAGAAATGAAGAAGAAGCCAGGGAACGCTCCCTGGCTTCTTCTTTAAATTCCTTAGTGTGATTGCGTATAGATTCGATACAAGATAACCGCTGCTTCTGCGCGAGTTAGGTTGCCCTTCGGATTCAAGGTGTTGTCACTGTTTCCTTGGAGCAAACCGACGCTAAGCAGATATGCCAAGCCTTCTCTTGCATATGACGCTGTCTTCGCACCGTCCTTGAATTCGTCGATTGACTTGGACGATACTTTCGGCAGCTTGTTCTGCCATTGATCAAGTGCACGCTTAATGATTACGGCGACATCTTCTCTGCTGATTTCCGTATCAGGCAAGAACTTGTTCCCGCCAACGCCTTCAACTATGCCAAGTGCGCGGCCCATTCCAAGCTCTTTGTAATATGGCGAGCTTGTTGGAACATCAGCAAAGTTGTCAGTGAATTCAACGTCCAGCTCAAGGAGTCTGATCAATTGCGCGAGGAATTCCCCTCTGCTGATTGCAGTACCTGGATCAAAGGTCGTTGCTGAAGTTCCTTCAACTACGCCTCTAGCAGCCAACGCTTCGATTTCCTTGGCTGCCCAAGCTACACGCGACAAGTCGCTGAACTTAGGCGCTGCATATACGACTGCATACTGGCTAAAGTGCGAAGTTTGGAACACAATTTGGCCAGTTGCACTGTCAAATCTGCCGTTAGGAACAGGCGTTACGTTACCTTCACTGTCTACGAACCAGACAACGAGCTGATCGGCATTTTGCTTCTCAGAAGCTGTCGGTGTATACGGTATCATGATTGTTACCGGCGCTTCGCTATTGCTCCATGTTATTGGTTTTTCGTTGGTCATGACAGATAGATCCAATACCGGACGATCGCCGATTTCATCGATTAGTTGTTGGCTCCATCCTCTCTTATCCGCTTGACGAACAACGATGGTTACAGTATTTCCAGCTCCGTTCAATTGATCTGCGTTAAACATCACGCTCGACACTATAACCGTGCCTAACGGTGTTTCTATAACGACCGATCGATCGGAGTCTCCTTTGAAAAAGGAGGTCGGAAGCTCTAATCCGTATCCGCCCGCATTCTGGATGCTGGATACTTGTACTTTAATCCGTTTTGCCCCTTTTGCAGCGCGACTGAACGCATTGTCAATATCGTTTTGAGACACGCTGGATTGCGCAATATTTAACCTGAAATTCATCATTGGATTTGTTTTAATACTAACGTTGCCATCGTTATCTACATTGACCTCTTTAGATGCTGGCGGTGCATTGTAACCTCCACCAGGATTTTCTCCGCCTGGATTTTCTCCACCGGGTTCTTCTTCACCTGGTTCTTCTTCACCAGGATTCTCTTTGTCAATTGCTTCGATCTGGTTCTGAAGATCCGTCTTAGCTTCGCCGTCTGCCATAATAGTGACAAAGTTGCGAGCCATAGCGATATCCGCAGCTGATCCAGACGCGATAGCTTTTGAAACGGCAGCCTCTGCCGATGCTTCAAGCATTTCATTGTATTCGCCTGCGTCTAACAGATATACGTCAGTAAATGAATTTGAATTTTTCAATTGTCCACTTTCAACTTCAAAGGTGGATCTGGTGCTGTCTGATTCACGTGAGTCATCAGATTCATTGAGCATAATTGATATTCCGATTCTTCCGTTCGCGAGCTCCGATGCAGGATTATTATGAACGGTATTAAACGGAATTTTTAAATCATAAATCGTCGTTTTCGTATCTTCATCTCTCGTAATCTTTGCCGCTATATCCGTTGTCGGAGCAGTCGGTGCATTAGCTCCTGTAGGACGAGTCCAAGCCCATTTGATCACTTCATTGTCATTGGTGAGCGCGAATCCTAACTCATTCCGCGTAGTACTGTCGGTTGCAGGATTGCGTAAATCAATGCCTAACTGCAAATTATCCTCTCTCCATATATTTCCGCCAGTCTGGCTATTGAAGTGCACGTCGTCTGTAACGACAATGTACGCGTATAAATTGCTGTCGTCCCATGCGAAATGCGATCCTACGCTGAGGTCTTGCGGACCATCCCACGTTCCCGAAGTTACATAATCTTTTATGTCCATTACAAACGCCGGAGTTGCGGCACTCTTTGCCGGATTTTCCGCGCCTGCAGAACTTACCTTTTCAGCGTAAGCCGCGTCAAATTTTGCCGTATAGGTGTATGCTTTTCCGTCCTCGAGTTGAAGCTTGAATGTGATCAGACCTGCAACATAATACGGTAAATCTATTGTTACGGATTCGCCTGCCTCAAGCGCGTTAAATTTAATGGGAGTGAGATCTTCAGCATAGGCAGCCGGGGAAACAATTGTCAATGTCCCGGGTGCAGAGGCTTTTCCTCCAACATTATACTTAACGATGAATTGTTGTTTATCTCCGTTTTTGGTTAGGTTAAATACAAACGGTTCCGCCAATAAATCCGAGCCGTAAATACCGTAAGGATTGCCCACTGGGGTGCTGTTTCTCAAACCGGATGCGTAATAATTGTTGCTAAGTTCTATCGATGTGCCTCCCTCGCGCAGCATCGCATACACATTATTATTCTGGCCGTTCTTCGACGGCTGGAAGTAAGAAGTGTATACATGCGCCTTACCGCCTTGGACATCTATACCCGGATTGTTGCCGGGCAGCTGAGTGAAGTTGGCTTGCTGTAAACGAACGATACCGTTATTCACGATCGCTCCCGCTACGGTTGGGCTTCCCCAGAACGCGCTGTTGTACAGAACAAGTTCAGCGTCTTGGTGGATTTTTGCGGTATTAGCTGCATCACCCATTCTGACATACGCTCTGTTTGGCTCCGTCGTGATGTTCGTATTAACCAATTCTGAGTTGATCGCGATTATTTTGGTGTGTTCGTCCGCGTCTTCCACATAGAGAGCGTACGTGGTTCCGTCCGAACCGTGACCAATCATCGTCATTTTTCCGGGGTATGCAAATTCTCCGTTCCCCAAGTCTCTTTTCAGGAAGTGTATGCCGTATACCGAACCGAAAACGAAATTGTTGAAAATCGTCTGGTCTTCCACATCGGCGAATTTGAGCGCACTCATGTATCTTTGCACGAATCCGTACAAATCGCCGGTAGGTGCCGAATATCCTTGACCTCCCGGAAGTCTCAGAGCATAATGCGGATTGAATTGCATATTTCTGATAAATCCGCCTTCTGCGCCTCCTCCGACCCAGATGCCTGCTCTGAGGAGCGTGCCGCCTAAATAGTCTACATAGTGACCATCGGTTTTATAAGAAGCCAGGTCTATGCCTTTATCTCCTAACGGGATCGTTAAGTTGATTGCATATACGCCTGCTCCTTGTCCCTGTACCAAAAACGGAGCTTTGAGCGTTTGGTCAGGGTTATTGAGGTTGACGCTGGTTATATTCGTTTGCGTGATGTTAAGTCCTCTGAGACCCGCGTTTGCCTTAAGCTGTATGAGAGAAGCTCCGTCTTCTCCCTGAGCGCCGCCGGTGTAAGCAGTAAATATCGCCGTGCCGCCGCCTTGTGTATGGTGCTGTACATCCCATGTGCCTCTGAGCTCGACACCTTCGGGAACGATAACGGGACTATTCAGTCTATACCTTCCACCCGGTAAATAGATCGTGCCGCCGCCGTGATTATTTTTAATATAGTCAAGAGCTTCCTGCAATTTTGCAGATATATCCACGGTCGGTGCGTTGCCTGTTAACGAGCGCGGGAAGTCAAGTCTAAGCACTGCGCTTGATGTCGGTCTAGGGTGTACGTCAATATCTGTTTTTACGTCTTTCGGAATAGATTCAAATAGATAATCAACATCATTAACGATTTGTACCGTGGTGTTATTCCCGTCAGCCTTAACATCAAGTTCAAGGTTATCGATGTGAGCGGCAAGGTTAGCGCTCTCGATGTTAAGGTTAAATCCAGAATTTACCGATTTGAATGTTCCGAAGTTAGTTCCGAAATGTGCATGTTTGTCTGCCTGTTTGAAGTTGCTCTGACTGACTAATGCGTTGCCTTTGCCTAGGAAGTTCAGCGCATAATTGTCATATTCGTCGAACGTACAATCCTCAAAGGATATAACTCCGCCTCTGGCGCTGCTTACAATCGGACCTTTGAAGTCAACTCCGTTGAATTGAACAGAAGTGTCGAAACGTTCGTTGAAATATACTGCCGTGTCGCCTCCGAATTCCGAGTTCGAGAGAAGCAGACCGAAACCGTTAACGTTGTCAATATAGATACCCGTCTGACTGTCTTCGATTTTCAATCCGTAGAACTGCGCGTTCGGAGCTTCGTCGCCGCCTGGTTCTCTTCCGATCCACATTCCCGTTTTATACCCGGAAATATTCAATCCCGAGACATATTCCCAGTCCGAACGATGCATCATGAATCCGGTAGCGTTCGCTCTTGTGTACGCTCTCGCGTCCGAAAGAGACGGTGCGCCGTCAAGTCCTGAATTCGCCCAGTATTTCGGGTCAATGCCAACGTTCTCGATACGTCCGATGTCTGTACAGGTGTGAACCACGATGCCCTTGTAGAGAGCCGTCATATTGCTGTTCAAAACATAATGCATTTCGCTCGGCAGGGAAATGAATCCTCCCCAAGCGTTTACGAGAGTAACGTTATCAAGCGTCACACTGTTTCCAGTTCTCTGATAGAACGTCCACGGATACGGAATTCCTTTTATGTCTTCAAATTCCCCTGTTTTCTGACCATCCGCGTTCCTCTTTTCAACAGTGGTTGTAGCATTAATGTCTTGATTCGGATACCATACTGAAAGGTTCGTTACGCCCGTGCCTTGTTCCATGTCTATGAATCTATCGGACACGTTAGCTACTTTTTTGCCGCCTGTTTGATTTTCTCTCTCGTCAGAATCAACATACGTGTCATAATTGGCGGAATTATGTCCGGTATAGACTGCGAGAATCGTTCCGTCGATTTTACCGTCGTAACCATCCGCATCCGGGTTATCCCATTCGCCACGGAGCTGTACACCTGCGCGCAAATTTAAAACTTGTTTATATTCGTAGGTTGTACTGCCGGTCGTGCTTTGAACGTTTATTGTGCCGGTAGTTTCCGTATGGAAAGCATAGGTTCCCGCCGGAATATACACTACGCCGCCGCCGTCATTATAAGCCGCATCAATCGCCGCCTGGAAAGCTTCTCTGTTATCGAAATTAACTAAGCCTTCCGCCGCTGCCATCTCTGCTGTTTTCGCACCGAAAGCGAGTACGTTAAAGTCCGATATCGCCCAATCTTTCGCATCATTTTCCTGAACGATTGCCGTTCTTATATGTTTTGCATAATCATATCTATCCGGAACTGTGAGCACAAATGTTTTAGTCTCGGTTACAGGAGCGGCTACCGGACCTCTTTTTACCGTCGCCGTGAGCGTTACCTCGCCGCCGCTGTCCGGACGGTTTGTCGGTATTACGCCTGCAGCGGTTATGAGGGTAGCAGCGGATGTCGACCATGTAATATCCGTCATATTATCACCCATGGACGGGAGAACTAAGTTCGTCGTCACATTAGCCTCAGAAGCATTCACGCCTTTGATTAAATCCCATGTCAGTTTATTCAACATATCGTTTACCGCTTCCTCGTCGGTTCCGGTACCCGTTCCGCGAACGACGATATTAAATGTTTTAACAACCGGTGTTGCCGTTCCTTTGCTTACTGTCGCAGTGAGGGTTACGGCTGTATTCACTCCTTGACGATCTACTGCGCCGGTGTTGCTGTTTATCACCGTGTTATTGGTAGATGTCCATACAATGTTCGTACTCGCCGAACCCGCCGTAGCAAGATTCAAATTGGTTTCAACCAGATCCTGTCTGGTATTCGTGCCCTTGATAGCGTCCCAAGTCAGCGCATCCGAAACAAGTTTTACCGCTTCTTCATCCGTTGGAGGAATTTCGGTAATTCGTATGCTCTGTATGATTGCTCCGGCTGCACCGATACGGAAGTGCGCTCCTTGATTTTGTGCTCCTACCGCAAAATTAGCTCCGTTAAGCACAACCTTTGAAGTCACCCAAGCGTTTCCGCTTCCTGTCGCCGGAAGGCTCGCTGATCTATACGCATCAAATCCAGAGAAATTGCCGGGATATATGGTGTTATACTGTAACGGAATACCACCCGTTGCGCTCGGTCTCCAGTATGTGACCGCTAATTCGACCTTGTTTGCTTGTTTAAGTTTAAGGTCGTCTACAATTACGTACATAAAGTTGCCAATCTTCACAGCGTCTACGCCGCTTTGAGTGACTACATCCACTGCGGTACCGCCGTCTCCGATAAAGCTTATGCCTATGCCGTTGCCTTGAAGTCCTTGATACGGTCCAGCCGGATCTCCACCGTCGCCGAGACCGCTTCCAATTTCATCAACTGCATCAAATGATTCAGGATCGTTGAAGTCAATGAACACTTCAGCAAGTTCGTTAGTCGTACTGGCTACTGTCAGATTAAAAATGACATCAACAGGTGCCGCATTACCTTTGGTTATTGTCGCCGTAAGGGTTACGGCTTTTCCTACGTCAGGGTCGCGAGTTACACTGCCAGTTGCGGTATCTATGATACCTGCCGGTTCAGCAGACCATGCTATAGCAGTATCGTTCGCTCCCGTTGCATTAAGAGTCAACCCCGTTCTTACTTCGGATTGAATAGCGTTCGAATTCCTGATCGTGTCCCAGGTCAGCTTAGTTTTCGCGTCCGCTATTGCCTGATTGTCGTCAAGATGTTCCACTTTAACTCTTGTATGCGTTCCTGCGAAAGGATATTGCGTATTTTGAGCCGTGCGTGCGAATGTATAATATATGTTGCCTGTTGGTTTTGTAAATGTCGCAGTATACGCGCCTGCACCTAGAGTACCTGTCGTCCAATCGCCGACTTCAGGAGCGTTACCGGTGGTGTTGATCGCGAACTGTACAGCCTGACCGTTTGTCGGCGCTGCTGAAGATAATGCAATGTTGTCGGTTGTTTCAACAGCTGTGGGAATGGGTTTCGGCGAATCCACGGTATTCTGGAAACGCGGGTTCTTGATATAGATGTCGCCTTGGGGCACGGCAGACCATTGCATTTGCAATCTCCCTGCCTGTACCGTGTCCAAATGAACGGGATTGAAACCATTCGGAGAATTGGCTGCTGATAATTGCGCATAAACGGTAATCCATTCATTAACTTTTCCATTTTTGATTTCATTAACATTAAGATGAAGACGCGAATTGATGTCAAGATTGTTACCGCCACTTTCCATGGCGATCCAGTTATTACCACTGAGTTTTAAAAGATCCGTATGCGTAACATACATATCAAAAACAAAATATTGATTCGCGTAAGCGGATAAATCCTGATTGCCGCTGCTATTAACAAAGCGGGCATCCCAAAGCCGTTCAACGCCGGCGCCTATTTTTCCAGCTCCCAACTTAACTGCACTATTTCCGTCCGGCGCAATAGCGCTGCTCGTCCCCTCTTCTATATTGGGAAAATACGTCGCAGCTAGAGCGTTGACCTCCGCCGGCACGGCTTTCACCGTCACAGAAATCGTTTGCGTAGCACTTGCATTGCCCTTGGTTATTGTTGCCGTGAGTACTACGGTTTTGTCTACTTCTCTATTCAATAAACGATTTACGCTTCCGGTGTTGCTTATTGCCGCATTGTCCGAAGACCATGCTACGTTAGTTGTTCCTATTGCCGTCGGGAGACTAAGCTGTGATTTCACATCGTTATTCGAAGTATTACTACCTTTAATGGTATCCCATGTCAGAGACGCCGCCGCCTCATTTACCAATGTTTGTTCGTCAATAGACGTTATAGTAATTCTTGAAGATGCCCCGATGAAGTTGTAACTACTGTCTGATTTCGCGCGTGCGAATACATAGTAGGTGTCTGCTGAAGGTAATGTGGCAAATTGATGAGTATAAACATTATCATTTTCACTTCCGTCCACCCAACCGGATGCGGGAGCGATACCATCTTCGCTTATTGCGAATTCCACAGCTTGCCCGCTCGCCGGTGCATTCGCGCTAACTATTTTTGTTGCTACGTCAAGTGCGAGAGCCGTTGACGGCGAAACCGGAACGCCTAACGCACTTTTCTGGAAACGCGGGTTTTTTATAAAAACGTCAGTGCTAGGAACGCTCGTATCCCATTGCAGATGCATGGCCAGTCTGGTAACTTGGTCTAGCCAGGCATCATCGAAATTCCCGGCTACTGCACTTGACGTTGATAACTTCGTATAGACCGTCGCCCATGTGCCCACCGCTGCATTTGCGACCCCGCTTACATCAAGTTGGAGACGTGAATCGGCGTTAAACTTATCTTCGGCAGGATTACTGTCGCTTACGATGACGAGCCAGTTATTTCCTTGTATATTTTTAAAGCTCGCATTTGGAATATACATCTCGAAAACGAAGTAGCCGTCTTTGTAAGCGGATACATCTTTAATAGGCGCCACGCTTGGCGTGAAGAGGTTATCCCAAGGCCCCCCGCCCTTTGAGGTTCCAGTGTTTAAGCTCCACGCTTTCTGTCCGTCCGGCGCATCGGCGTATGTCGCCGTATTGCCATCTGCACCTGCGTTTACGGTCAAAAGAGATACGGTATCCCCCCATGCCGCGCTGACTGTCATAAGCGGAGAAGCCAAAGTGAATAGCATCGACATCACAAGTGAAAATGCTAAAAGCCGTCTTTTTATCATTCTAAAATTCCCTCCATATATCATGTATTTAGGTTTAGAAGAGATCCCGTATCTAAATCTACTTTTTATCGCGTTAAGCACAAGCATCCATAACAGCATCAGAGTCCGGAGTTTCGACCAGAATAATGACAACACTTTCCCGCTTTTGTGCTCGCCGCCGCATCACCTCTACTATTTCATATGTCCAATCTTGTAAAAGCACATCCGTCCACAATCGACCCATTGTTAGCGTTTTCATGGGCTATAAAAAATAACAGGATTCAAAAGCGATACGCGTACGTGCAAATAACGTAATCTTACCACCTCTTTTAACCCTGTAATAATTCCCCAGAACAATACTCTGTATATTTTGTGGACTTATCTTATCATACGAGTTTTGCAATAGAGTTCCTATGAGGCAGTCTTATCCTTTACAGGGGCAATATTACCTTAATGAAAGCAGACTACGAATTCGCGAAATAATAATTCCGGAGAAATATAGAGATAGTATGGCGAAATGATATACTTTACTATATTTAAAAAAAGCGGGCTGATCATGAGTCGGCACGGGCATCCCATCTTAGCCGACCCAAGCAAACACCAAAAACCACGCAAATATTTGGCGTGGTTTTTGGTGTTTGGAGCCTAGAGGACACGACTCGCACAAGATCTATCTAATTTAGGATGTCAGAATTAGTAATTGAAATATTTTAATGAATGTCCTTCTTCTTAAAGCTTCCTCCCTTTACTTCTGCAACCTCATACACCATTATGAAAGCATTCTCGTCAATTTCACGAATAATTTCTTTCATTTTTTGTTCTTCCAATCGGTTAATGACGCATGTAATTTCTTTGAAATGCTCATTCGAGTATCCGCCTTGCACCAAACTATATGTGGTGCCGCGACCCAAGCGATTGCGAATGCTGTCAATCATGAGTTCAGGATGTTTGGTAATGATTTTAAACGTTTTAGCTCCGCTCAAGCCTTCCTCGACGATATGTATTACCTTCGAGGCTATAAAATAAGCAATACCCGATAATATGGCGCCTTGCAAGCCGAATACGGTCGAGACGACAATAAATACGAATACGTTCAGAAATAAGATAAGATCGCTAGTACCAAAAGGCAGCTTTCGGGAAAGCAATACTGCCAGCATATCAATGCCATCCAGCGCGCCGCCGTTCCGCAGAGCAAGTCCCATTCCCAATCCGATAATAATGCCTCCGACAACGGTAACGAGTAGCGTATCGCCTTCTACGATCGGAGTAATATGATGCATGAAGATGGTGCCCACGGCTAGTGAAGCAATACCGAGCACGGAATATGCCGCGAAGCTTTTTCCGATTTGCTTATACCCTAAATATACGAACGGTATATTCAGAACCGCAATGAGAAGTCCCAAAGGCAACCCGAATAGCTTCGACCCTACGATGCTAAGGCCCGTCACGCCGCCATCGGATACGTTGTTCGGAATTAATACTGCCTCAAGGCCATAGGCCGTAATAAAAGCGCCGATGACAACAATGAGTCCGCGCAACACCTTGTTCCATACTGCAGTCTGTTTATTCTCTGTCTTCATTCTAAACCTCATTTCCTAGTTTCGTTTCTTCACGCTCACTAAACGTAAATATTTTGCACATTAAAATTCTAGATATCTATTAGCCAAAAGTCAATTAATTCTTTCGTATAGTTCCCCTAAACGTTCATTAAATATAGATCAAAAAATATAGATCAAAAAAACCCTTGATTCCCAAGGGTTTAAAAGTTTGAGTATGGATAAGCACGCTATTTTAAACGAAAATTTACATCATTGATTATTTTGAGCTTACAACTATGTCACCGCTTCATATTATACGTACTTGACAATTTGTGATGTGCCTAGCTCTCGAGCTAAGTGAATGGCTTGTTGCATGTCTTCATGTTGGCTTGACCAATGCCAGCTTCCATACCTCCCGATACTATATACATCATGATCCTTGAGATAGTCTCGGATTATAGAAGTTACGTCGGGGTCCGGTAAACAATAATTTTGGTCCAAATAGATAGGGTTTAAGGTTATGATATCTTCCTTCCGACGTATAAAGCCCAGTTCAATTAGTTCATTTATGATCGTAGGAATCAGTGAAATAGCTTCATCCTTATTTGAGAAGAACAAAGGTGAGCATTCGACATACATAGCATCGTAACCTTCAGGAGCTAACAATGGCTGTACATTGCTGTAAAATCCTATTCGGTAAAAATGAAAGTCCAAGTTAGGAATATAAACCCAATCCACATCTTGATGAATAGCCGTTTTTTTGATTCCCAAATTAAGAATGAAACCTTTGCTGGCATGCAACTGATGAGATAACTTCAATATAGCTGGATCTACATCTGAAACCATTTTTACTAAAGCAGGCAATGGAATTGTTGATATAAGATTCTCCCAATGCATGGTTTTGTTAAGAATTCTCATGGTTCTATTTTTAAAATTAATCGATTGTACAGAAGCATCCAATGTTATAGAAAGATCTTTTGATAGATGCAATGGGATTCCTATGGCGCCTCTATTATCAGATGGATAATAAAATTCATTGTTATAACCGTACTTATTGTGTATCGGAACATTTCGAACCGCGTCATACTGCCCAACCCTTATCTTTGATAAATCAGTTAATCCGTACATTTTTTTATTATAATCGCGAAAAAAGGTCTCATATAATGTTTTACCGTAAGTACGAAGCAATAAATCCTCATAATTATGAACAATGCCTTTCCAACTTTGGTTTTGTAATAGCTCATAGTTAACGCGCTTGACAAATGCGAGGTCTGGTATAGCTTTGTAGCTTCTTTGAATCGGAAAGTCATAGAGGCAACCATTTATTAATACAAATGCCCTCCGCACATGTTTTTTCATAGGCAAGCCATTTAAAAGCTTAAGAACCTCAGGCGAATTCTGTTGATGAAACCAATGACCACCCGTATCAAACACAAATGGCCCGACATCAGTATCTACTGTAACGGATCCAGCTTTCCCCCCAACAGCTGATGCCGCTTCGAACACCTCAGTATCTCCAAAAACTTTGGCGAATGTTAATCCTGTAACACCAGCACCAATCACCAAAACACTCATATGTCATGTACCTCCTCTCGTTTTTCCCTATTAACACACAGAGATCATATTCCCATGGCTTCTTTAATCCTATGATTCACTTTCTCTACATCATATTTTTCCACAGCGATTTCCCGGCTCATTATCCCCATCTTCTTAGCAAGTCCCTTATTATAGATAAATGGTTCCATCGCATTCGCTAAAGAGGTTACATCTCGAGGCGGTACTAAAAAACCGTTCATCCCTTGTATAACAGTCTCTCGGCAACCAGGAGCATCTGTCGTAATAATAGGAAGGCCCATAGCCATTGCTTCTAAAACGCTTTTTGGCGTCCCTTCCCGATAGGACGGCAGCACAAAGACCGTCGCCTGCCTGAGATAAGGACGGACATCATCCGTCTCACCTAAATACTCAATGTAGCCACTATTCTCCCATCCCCTTATCGTATCTTCTGCTATCGCGGAAGGATTGCGGTCAAACGGGCCAAGAAGTTGAAAAACAGTCTCTGGATACTTTGCTTTGATCACTTTTGCTGCCTCAACAAATTCAACAATTCCTTTGTCTTTGAGCATTCGTGCTGTAAGAAGAAATACTATGGTCTGTTTTGTTGTTTGCCCGGGCTGGAAACGATGGAGGTTTACACCTGTTCCATTCACTAACACTGCTTTGTCCTTCAAAGGTTGGATTCGATTAAACAATTCAGCATCATCCTTATTTTCAAAAAACACTTTGGAGCTATGATGTAATGCAAATGAGTATAAGCATTTAATAAAAGGATAAAGGATCGTGCTTTTTATTGTTTTTGCTGTAAAGATATATCCTACTCCAGTAACGAAGAGATTTACTTGCTTCACACATGAAACCTTAGCGGCAATTGAGCCATACAGGTTAGGCTTCAAAGAATAACAACAAACAATATCAGGCCGTTCCTTCTTAAGCAAGGTAATTAACTTGTACAAACCATAAAGATCATAGAAAAGGTTTGTTCCCGTATTATTCATTAAAGTTCGTTTATAGGTAATACCTTCAATAAAAAGATTATCATGGCCGTCTGGTGCAACTGCAATTAGCTCATGGCCATCAGCCACTAATGCTTTCAGGAAATCAGCTTGAAAATGTTTATAATACTTCGAGTAAGGTACGATAAGCATAATTTTAGCCAAAGCAGTGCTCCTCCATTCAGTAAGCGCTCATATCAATTTGACTCAGTCTTAACGCTATTAGAAGAGCCCCAACGAACGATGCCCCAATGATGTATAACGCCATCGTATTGTAGAAAAGCATTAGACAAGCTAACAATCCAAGAACTAGAGCAAATAAATAAGTTAGTATTACAGTGAACTTGACGGAATAGCCTAGTTTCACTAATCGTAGCGCAAAATGGTCTTTGCTCCCCTTAAAAGGAGAACGTTTGGCCTTTAGTCTAAGTATCGAAACAAAGATCGTCTCAAACAGTGGAATGCCTAAAATGAGAATAGGAATGAATAAACGATGGTCGAAGTTTTCATTTATACTCCATTTCAATGCCGAGCAGGCTAAAAGATACCCGAGGAGTTGACTTCCCGCATCGCCAAGATAGATACGGGCTGGATTAAAATTAAAAAGCAAAAAGCCTAGACAAGCAGCTGCTACTCCTAATAGGATCGAGCTAAAGAAAAACTCACCCTTGGCGAGTAGTAAAATACATAAGAATACGGAAGAAATTGCTGCAACTCCCGCTGCCAACCCATCCATGATATCTATCAGATTAATAGCATTTATGACCCCGAGCAGCCAGATAAGCGTCAGCATACCATCCATAATGGACCATTCAAAAAAATTCGTATGAAACCCATAGCTAAATAAACTTATTCCAGCTGCTGCTTGAAATACTAGTTTCGTAACTGGCCGAAGTGCATATCTGTCATCGATTAATCCTCCTATAATAATAATCACCGCCCCTACTAAAAAAACGAAATTTTCGGAAGCATAGAGAGCTTGTCCTTGTAAAACCATTAGCGGGATTATCATAGAGATAAACATCACCAGGCCGCCCAGATTAGGAATTGGCTTTTGATGTGTTTTTAATAAGTGATTTGGATGATCGACGATATTAAATTTATTTGAGAGCTTTATAGCTGCGGGAGTTAATAGCGTAGTTAATAAGAACACAAAAATGATTACTATCAATAAATCCCCCCCTCACTTCATAATCCTTAATATAGCACAACAAATGTTCTTTATAAAGAATATTATGATGTTCTACTTAATCATTATAATCCGCAGCAAGTGCCGAAATAACCGTACCTACCGCTTGAGTCCAGCTCCCAATAGCATTCACACGTATTCCTTCTTCTGTATTAGGATTTGCATAGACCTGAAGTGTATTTCCAATGACTTGAATCACATTCCCAACATTGTCTAATGATTCGCTAAAGGTTAGGTTTTCTTGTATGTTTATAGATACGCCTGCACCTAATAATTGCAGTACATTACCTATTGTTTCTAAACGTTGACCCGATTGCTCATTTTTGTCCAATATCCCTATTACAACCGTTACATTACCGGAAGACTGTAGAATATCTCCTACTATATCCATAAATATCGGCTCATTATCAGTAGTTAAGGCACTCCCTACAGCTTGTAGAACATTTCCGACTAACCTCAAATCCGTTTTAATCGTTTCGGGCATGTTTTTAAAGGGGGTATCACCAATTGCTGCCACAATATTACCTACTGCCTCAACCCAACCGCCTATAATCGCAATGGTGTTTGAGTTACTTGATTCTGTTGAACGATTGGAATCATTGGAGACGCGTAAATGTGTAGTTCTATTTTCTTTTTTTTGCTTCTTTTTCCACTTGTGGCTAGGTCGTTTATTTTTACTTTTAGAACTACTCACTCTTTTCACCTACTGACGATTAGATCGACTTATTTCAGTATATGTTCATTAATCCAATAAGTTAGATAGTGTCTAATTATGAAAGCATTTTCGTCAATTTCACGAATAATTTCTTTCATTTTTTGTGCTTCCAATCGGTTAATGACCGAATGGATGAAGAACTCCCGGTTTAATGTAGACGGACAGATATTGGGACGTGGCTTACCGCCGCAACGATTCTACACCGCAAGTAAAATCGCTATCATCCTAATTCAGTAATATCCGTTTCCCAAACACTTCTAAAACAGCAAAGAGCGCCAACCTGATTAAGGTGGCGCTCCACGAGTCAAAGCGATAAAGACAAAAAAATATTTCTTAAAGCAACGGTGATTACAACAGGTGAAAAAAATGATGGGAAGCATCTTCAGACATGCTGAAGTATCCGTTTAGTTCGATTCCATACCAAACTGCTCCACATGATCGAATGTACAATTTTCAAACTTTGCATTTTTTGCGAAGGACAAGTTACAGTTTCTAAAAATACAATTAGTAAATATAACGTTTTCGAACAAAGTCTCTATCGCAAACATTCGACTAAATTCACAATTGGTAAATGTACAATTTTTAAGTGTTTTTGGAAATCTCACATCATAGTAGTTTGTTTTTATACTATTAACATTCTCAAAAGTTTTGCACGATAAGAAGTCTACTAAACGCCACTCACACTCATTCATCTCAACGTTCTTAATGGTATTAGGCAGTTTATTCTGCGCGAAAGCTACATGATGAAAGCTACCGATCAAAACATCGCCAGACAAATCAGTCATTATTAATGATGCATTATGAATTTCTTCCTGTTGTTGCAATTGTTTTCTAAAAACCATAAACGGATTGGCTTCAAGTCCTGTATAACGCTCACGCATCTCTTGTATATCTAACAATATCTTATTAGCTGACATGTTTAAGCTCCTTCCCGAAAACCTTTAAGTACAGCAATACTTATTTCTTTTTTTGACCTAAGATGCTCCAAGCTGCTTTTGTCTTATTTGAGCGTTCCAGCTGCTCCTTCGCTGTAGTAGCTATACGAGCATCTGCTGCCGCTAATGCTGATTTTTTTGCATCATCGCTTCTTTCTTGCCGTTTCATCTGTCCTTCACTTGATATATCGAATAATTCTTCAACCAATGCGTCCACTGAATACATATAAGGTACTGCAAAATTACAAACTCCATAAGATATACATTCAATCTCTCTATTCTGTACAAAATCCAACAACATGTTATATAACTCTTCGTTCGCATTCGCACAAATGTTAGCAGCTTTCTTCAAATCCTCTGATATTAATTCCTTTTCTTCCTCTTCGCGCAGCTTGCTTGCGGGTCCGTCCGGAATATCGCTGTTATAGGGCATCAAATGATCAAAGGCAGAAATCGTATTTCTAATCAGCTCATCATGCTCATCTCTCTCAGCCTCTTCTTCGTGATATCTATTTAGATATTCACGATAGTCGTTGCCCCAATCATCGAAATCTTTATGTAAAAGCCCAACTCTTTCATTATAGGATTCCTTGATTAAAATGGCCCAATCTTTGATAAACTGACCACCCTTTGTGGCCACCATTTCTTTTGATTTATCAATAAATTTATGGACGGCATCATTCGTTACAGTTATACTTTCTTCCAGTTTTTTAATTACTTGAATAACGTCCTCATCATAGAGGGCTCCGTCGCTGAAAACAGGACTATTTAATACGGTATAATCACGTTTAGATTCATGCATAGTATTATTATTCCCCCTGAAAGTATGTAATGTCTGCTGTCCAGTTAAACTAGAATCAATAACCGATGGTTGTACTACATTGGAATTCAATTGCTCAGGTATCTCTGAATGATTATTTACTTCGCTGCTAGATTCCACTGCAGTAGGTATTGAAGGTTCATTTTCTGACAATCCGTTATCTATGGTCGTGGTAGCACTATCTGTGTCGGCTGCTGCTGCTGCTTCCCTATTAAATAAAAGGTTTTCCAGCCTGTCAGTTAGAATCTCTTTTGTAAAAGCAGCCAATGGTTGGACAGATGGAATGATGACAGAATCACCATTAGTTAATGCGGAAAGATTAGCTTCTATTTCGTTCATCATTGGTTCCGTAATGGAACGTATTTGGTTGATCCCTGGTTCCATAATGGAACGTATCTGATTGATCGCTGGTTCCGTAATGGACTGTATCTGATTGATCGCTGGTTCCGTAATGGACCGTATCTGATTGATCGCTGGTTCCGTAATGGACCTCGCTCCAATCACAACGGGTTCGATAATAGTTGCCGCTCTGCTGATCAGAGGCTCCGAAATAGATTGAACTCCCTCTAGAACCGGATCAACAAAAGGTTCTATGCTGCTAACCAATGAATCAAATATAGTTTCTGCTATTAAGCCTTTTGCTCCCGCCCCTGCGTATCTCATTACGTTTTTTTTCCAGCCATCTTTATTCATTTCATTCCAAGCCTCTTTACTTGCATTGTTCACCCTTTTCAACCAACGATCACCCGATTGTTCAGATTGACTCATTGATACTAAGAAGGTTTGCGTCCCTTTCAACGTATCTTTCGCTATTTCACCAACTGGAATAACTGGTGGTATAGCGAGTCCTGTCGTCATAGAAAAGGCAACCTTGGATGCGGCAACGACAACACCAACCCGTCTCTCTACTTTGGGATCATCTAAATCACATTGTTCAAAACGCTTACGAAATTCATTTTTCTTATCTATTATTTTTTTATGCCAGCTATGATTTATACCAGTTTCATTATTTAATTGTACGTTCCCCAGCGTTGATGGTGGCAGCATTAATTCTCACCCGTGTTTTGTTCGTCAGAATCAGATGCTTGTTCGAGCGAACTATTCGATGGACCCTTAGTATCATTTCGCACTTCTTCTACTTTTAGCTTTAGCTGTTCATTCTCATCCAATAATTCCGAATACGACCGAACATGACGAATAGCTTCATCTATGTACAATAATCGTTCTCCTTCATTGATTAAGATCGGGACATTTTCCAACATATGCGACGCTAATTCAACTGCATCATAGCCTGTATCTCTAAGAATCCTCTCATAAACTTGATGAACCCTCAATAACGGATGAGCGTATGCCCAGTATAGATGCTCAATCGTATTTATTCGTATTTGCTCTCCTGCATGTTTCAACACCCAAATTTGATCTTCATCATGAACTTCTAAATAACCCTGTGGTACAAGAGTTACAGGCATTCGCGCAGTTTCCAATATTGATTTATCCCAAGAGTATAATAGACGGGAGTCAGCGAATTTGTGCAATGTTGCCTGGACACTTGGTTCGTTTTCAGTAATTATCAATAAATCGTTATACGAGCATAATTGCTGCCGTAGAATATACCAGAATTCAGCATACTCAGAAGCATTCTCTTGATCCAGAGCAAATAAATCACGATTGCCTAACATAATTTGTCTGCGTTCCATATCAATAGATCCGATGGTGAAATAACGACTAGACTCAATATCCTTAATTTCGGTTAACGCTTGTTCTTCAAATTTGCTATCCATAGTGGCCGGATCAACAATTCGATCAACTAAATCAGAAACATAATCAATGACAATGTAATGCTGCTGAACGGCACTTAACAAACGCCTCCACATTTCGATATGAAATCGTTTCTCTTGTTCTTCATTAACGATCGCTTCTTTTCGCAGCAAATCAAAAAGCGAGTCTACATCCATCCCAATTGAAACAGCAATAAACTGGCTTAACTCCTTATCACCAATGTGATCAAAATCAATGATCGAGCGAATAAAAAATAACTTTTCCTCGCCTCGCGTTTCCCATTTAGGTTCATAAATCAACTTTTTCGAGCTTAACTGCTGTGTAACTGGTAGTTTTACTATTGCATCGTTATCATCAATAAAAAAGGACTTCCACCCTTCATATTGATCTAGAGAAAGCTGCTCGTAATGAAAAGCAGATCCTACATAATAATAGTTGGCATCGTAAGAACCAAGCTGTCCAAATGGAACATTCATCCTTTACACCTCTTCCTTATATTCAACAAACTACAATAGATCCCAGTCGATTTCATGCATTTTCTCATGTTTTAATTCCGTATCAAACCGTTTAAATGAACGCTGTATGTTTGCGTTAACAACTTTAAAGTCAAACATCGGTGACTCATCGTTTTGTTGCTTTGAATAGTCCATTCCAACGACGTTGTACACTTTTTCGATAGATGACTTACAAAACCGCAAATTTGTATAATTTTTCAAAAGTGTATCAAACGTAGTAGTATCTTGACCTGCAGTAATTGAAGTCAAAATACAAATAATATCATCCCGTTTAGCAAACAAATTTTTCAACGCATCATCAATAACTTTAATCGCAGCCTTATCCGCACTTTCAATACCACGATACCAGATGATAATAGATGGTTCTATCGAAGAACGCGTATAAAATTCTAAATTGTCTTCACCAAGCTTTAATCCTTCAATTGTATCCTGCACGTCCTGGTCACATTGAACATGATCTGGGACCGCTCCTTGAAAGGCATACACGATGCCTTCTAGAAGTTTAGTTCTCTTTAATTCTTTTATTTCATCGTTCTCCCCAGTGAATATTTCTAAATCCAATACACTGTTTGCAAATGCTTTAGGAGTCATCCGCATGACCTCATTATCGAAGGCTTTCTCTTCACCGCATATTCTCAATAAAAGCTCGTATGCCCTTTTATAGTTAATTTTGTTTTCTAACCCCAACTTCCTCTCTATATCCTTCCAATCAGAAATGATCTGTTCTGAATATCCAATGGCATTGAGTTTTTCTGACAATTCACTATGCAGATCTGGTGAAGCAGCTACTAAAGATAAGTAAGTAAGACTATTCATCAGATCGTCAATTATGGTTTGAAACATGTCCCTATCTTTCATTTTAAAAAACTCATCTATTTCAAAAAGTTCTAATAATTTCGAGCCAAAAAAAACATCTGTAAAAATGCTGTCCTGTAATCGATTTAGCTCAAGCGCAGTCGGTTGACAATCATCAACTAAATATTTCTTGTCCACATCTTCTTTTAAATCATAAACGCCTGTCAAAATCGGATTAAAATCAACGACAATATGAAAGTATGTTTGATGTGAGTTAATCAAATTTTCCAACATTAGTTTTTCGATGTAAGCTGCATTGGTTGGTGATGTTGCTGCGATAGCAATATGGCGACGTGCACCTTTCGTCAAGAAACAGGTCTGCACATCGTTTTTCTTGCGCGTATAGAGAACAGGATCCCCTAGCACTAATGATTCGAGCAGTGTAGCATCTTTCTCTATGTATGTTTTTGTAAAAGTCTTATATTGTTCATTTCGGTACTCGGCGATAATACTCTTGCTAAAATCAGATTCTATATCATCCTTATTCTGTTTCCACTGACGTACAGCATCTTCATCGAAATATTTCATCGGTTTATTATGCGGAAAGTAATTTCCAGATTGATCCTCCATCAGCCAACCTTGTCCAAGATGCGCCAAACGCGACAATGCCTCGTCGAATTCAGACAGACTTTGCCATTCCGATAACGTATCATCAATTCGAACATCATCGTCTCGCACAAGAGGCACCTTATAATAGATATTGCTATTAGCATCTCCGCCATCAAGATTAGCAATGACAACCCCTTTTCCATTTAATGCACCAGCAGCTGTATTTCCAATCAAAGATGATGAGGTACCATTGTCGCAAGGCAACGCAAAGCGTGCTTTAAAATTACTAAGTACATTACCTGACAACGTACCGCTCATCTCTTGACTTGCAAACAACAAATGCACTCCTGTAGCACGACCTAACTTTGTAATGGCTGTCAACATTTCTTGAATTCTCATCGTTTGTTTCCCGGAAGATTCCAAAAACATTTGTTGGAATTCATCAACAACAAGCAATATGCGGGGTAACACCACATTAAACTCTTTACGGAAACTTTTAATGTGTGTAATGCTTAACTTTTGGAATAATTTCTCGCGTGCTTTCATGCTTTTCACGATATGATCAAGCAAAGATAAAACATAATCAATATTACTTGTAGCTGCACAAGCAACAATGTGTGGTGCGATATGGTTAACGTTCGAAGCATAACGACTTAGCTCAACCTTTTTGAAATCCGCTAAATATAACTCAAGCTCCCATGGAGCATATTCCGTCATCAAATTGAGAATCAAATTATTTAAAAATACCGACTTACCGGAACCCGTACGACCGCCAATCAAACCATGCACAGCGACATCATTTAACGGAACTGGCGAGTAAATCCCTTTCACTTCCTTATGAGGGATAATCGCATTATCTATACTTGTCCGCGGCCTATACGTTTCTCCCGGTCTTAGATTGATTCCATCCGCCGTTGATCCACTCCAATAGTAACTCAGTGGTTGTATGGTCTCTTTTTCCATTTGTTTGCTATCATATTTACATCGTTTGAATTTTTCTTTAATCAATTGTTTTTTCTCGGGACTGACAAGACTCTGTTCATTTCTAAAATCATCTATCCACTCAACCGGCTCAGGACAAATATCGAACTCAGTTTCTGATTCAAATGAACTCGTATCTTGCAGGTCTTCAAGATAGTTTGTCAAAAATGTTTCTTCATTATCTCTTTGTAAACGAAGGTACGATAGTATACTGCTCACCGCGATATCCTCACTTTCTATGCATGGATTAATTTATATTCTCTAAGTAGTTCTGAAAACTGAGGCTCAGTTCGATTATCCGAATCCGTATCACTTTCATTATTTTTTATAATGCTATAATCTGTATCAATATTAACCGTGATGCTCGTATCCTTCACTTGAATAAGATCAAGCTCCGTATAATTTGCTGCGTCCAGCTCATATACAACTTCAGCAAAATTTTGAAGGCTATTATCTTTTTTGAGGGTCTCATACAGTGAGACATCCATAAAGGTATATAAGGCAACAGAGTCGTAAACTGTCCCTGCAGTTTCTAAGTTACTGAAATACTTGTCATCCTTAGCTTTATCCCAAACTGCGTATATAATGGAACGTTTATTTGACGTTTCTTGCAAAGCTTTTCTAAGTTTTCTTACATCACCATCACTTTCTAGAATGGCTTCATTGCTCCATTTTTTATTTTCATTTTGCAGTTTATACGAATTTTCATAATTAAATAAATAATCTGCTTTAAGGTTCACATTTTCGCGATTATGAAATTTATAAGAATAGGTCAGCTTTTTATTGTATGCTTCATATCTATCGTGGTCTTCTGATTTTTCTGGTACAAATAACGTTTGATCGATTAAATAAGCAGGAATTTCCCGCGTAAAACTATCCGCTACCATCTTAATAAATTTTTCGATAACTTTTTGAGCACCATGCGGTCTCTCCGCCAATTTCTGATTTAGCTTTGTTTTATTATAGACAAATATAATTGGTCGTTCCTTTGGTACATCGATCAACCAAAAATCATCCTTACTGCGGGGAATATCCGATTTCCGATCCTTCTTCAAACCAAGTACAAGCTTACTTGGCATTTGTCCATCATTTTTAAATGGATTCACTTCTAAATCAAACAATATTTCCAATTCTTTGAAGCACAGCTCTCTATCCATCTCCAACTGCGATTTGGTATGATCCATGGTTTCTTTATTGGACTTATACTCCATATCCAACAAACCTTTGATCTTGGCCAGACGCTCGATAGAATCAGTAATTCCCTCTTTTATTCCAGATTTAATTTCTGATTGAGCTTCATGACTCCCCTTGGCTTTAACTAATAATTGCTGACCAATTTTTATATTCATAGATTGGTTAACCGTCCGTATGTCTTCTACCAACAAATTCGCTTCATTGCTCAAAGCTGTTATTTCTTCGTTGACTTTATCAAACTCTGGCTTAATTTGATATTTTCTCACTTTTATACAATTTGCATCGAATAAAATAGCAGTTGAATAACGTGCCATGAGAGTAGCCATCTTGTCATTCCATGTCTTTTGCCCAATTTCATCCATTGTCATTTGCTGTGCTGAATCAAGCATCGGGTGCTGCTCATAATAAAATTGGACAATTTGTTTGTTAACATCATTCATACGTTCACGCAGATCATAATCGACACGCATGGCACGCAAGAACAATTCATCTTGGCAAATAGATTCAAACTTTTCATCAGCCATTTTTTTTGCTTGATAATATAGACGCTTAGACTTTGTTTTTAATAAAATAAACCAGCTAACAATGAATAGGACGATAATGGCTATTGCGATCCAAAATATTGGTGATGAGAATACCGACCCAAAAGTTAAGAAGGCCTCTTGAGCTTTATACCATGTATGATCCGCCCAATTATCAATAAGACCTGTCAAAGGCCATGAAATGCATGCGGTAACAATTCCAGCAATAGCAGCTATTTTGAGGCCTCTTCCAAAGAGCAATACTATTACAAGGATGGGGGCAATATAGAGTGCAAGCATAAGCACGTACACCAATGCAGTAAGAACGGTCCAAAAGGCACCAAATGCAATTCCTAGTAAAGCCAACACTCCTCCAATAATTAAAAACGGCTTGCCTACTTTTTTGACATCAGACCACCCTTGAGAGCTCATTTTCGTATCAACTTTATTATCGCTCATCACATTTAAAAGCTCATCTAATTGATTGATTTGTTCACTTGCATGTTGAATTATTTCATCCGATTCTATGTAATATTTCGATTCAGTAGGTACATCAGCCAGCAAATTTGGGTTCCACAGCTCCGTTACACGTTCGCCAAACTCGCTTTTCATTGCATTACATAGGTTTTGAAAACGTTCAGATATATTTGTTTTCTTAATTTTCAAATCTAATGATGCAAGAATCTGTTCTTCATGTGCATTTGAAATAATAATAGCTTTTTGGGCCTCGAATTCAGAAGCATCACCTTTGATTTGATCGAGCTGCTCGTAATAACTCTCTCCAAATTCATTTCGTTCACGATGGTCCGCCTGTTCAGATAATATTTTACTCTCTTGCTCAGATAGTGCGGTTCGTTTATTTTCCAGCTCATCCCTTTTAACCATCAAAGACTTATGTACTATGATCTTATCATTCAGATCTGTATGATCCTCTAGTTGAATATTGGTTTCTCTTAATTTATTCTCATACTGAGCTGCAATTTCATTAACCATATATGTATTTCGACCATCTTTTGAACCATGCAATGCTTGTTTCAAAGTTTCTAAAGTCGAACTTATCGTATTGTTTTGTTCCTCCCTATGTTGCAAATCCTTATATTGCTTTTTTATGTCTACTTGCTTTTTAAAAATCTTATCTTCTCTTTCTTCAAATATTTTGATCTTTTCTAAATAATAATCTAATTTTTCCACAACTGTCCCTCCAATTTTTTTCTCTTCCTAATCAGAGCATTTTGTATATTAGAACAATCAAATATTTTAATATCCTTTCACCCTGCGGATATCCCTATCAACTTACAAATTTTTTTTGACGATATCACTCTTTTCAACAATTCCGAGATAGGAATTTAGTCTCATTAATATATTATCACATTTTATAATTTAAGCACTTCATTTGTCGTAATTTAGAGTATTATCCGAAAAACAAGTGATCTATTTGCACTACAAATCACAAATATTTACTTTCTAAATTAAAAAGGATCTTCGTTTTAGGTTCAAAGATGATGGAGAATTTATCCTTATGCACATTTTAAGCGACTTACTCGTTTGCTTGGCAATATGCGGCAAAAAAAAAGCCGATCCAACAGGATCAGCTTTCTCCTAAAACTTTATGGACATGCTTTTGTGTTACTCTAGTGCTTTCCGCTTACTGTACTCCTCATTGATTTCTTCAGTAATCTTTGAATAATTAGCATCTGTTTTCAAACTCTCCACGTATTGATCCCACTCTGCTAACGTTGTTTTACCAATAATCGTCTGCACTTTCATATCAGCAATTTTTTTCGAGTAGTCAGAGCCTAGCTTGATTTCAGTCTCTGATACTAGTCCAATTGCAGGGTCACCCGTTGAAAATTTAGATTTCTCTTCAGCGATTTCCATATTACGCTGATAAATCTCCTTTGGCATACCTGCTGCGTACTGCCATAGATCAAGCACTGTAGTACTGAACATTTTCCCCCATGCTCCAGTCCCTACACTGTCCGCCACAGCTTTATCAGTAGCCATTTTCAGTCCATCTTCCTCCGTATAGTGAACATCCTCAATACCATACAGCGTCAAATTCAGTCCTTCACCACCTGAGCCATAATCAATAAATTTCAAAACAGCTTTCATTTTTTGTTCGGATACCGTTTTTGGAATGGCAAGTATTCCATTATATCCTGTGCTTTGTGTAACGTATTGCTTACCGCCAGCTTTAGGTGCCAAGGAAAGCATAGGTGTCCAATCGACTTCGGGATCTTTCTTCCATTGATCCATCGTATAACGGAAAAGTGCTTCAGGTGTTTCCGAGGTTACCCCAGCTCTGCCGCTTGTAGCAAGCTCCCAATATTGATTTTCTTTCATAACTGGGAAGTCCTCTGGAATTAAACCTTCTTTATACAGCTTGTTCAAATAAACTAGCGCATCTCTCATCTCCGGCTCCAGCGTCATATTGACCAGCTTGCCGTCAATTTCTTTCCATCTGCCTGCTGTTCCTGTAAATATTTCTTCGATCACACGCGAATCCCGCATGTTGTAACCTACCGTATCCTTTTTGCCGTCTGGCGCATTATCCTTGAAGGCCTTCAATACAACATAAAGCTCATCCATATCGGTCGGCATCTGGAGTCCAAGCTTCTCTAACCAATCCTTTCGTATGGAGACGAATCCGCCGCCGTCCATCGGACGACCAGCTGGAACGCCATACGATTTCCCATCGATTTTCGTATTGTTCCAGATCTTCGCATCCATTGCCATTAAATTCGGATAATCTCCGATATAGGGTGTTAAATCCCAGAACGCTCCCTGCTTCACCATTTGACGAAATAACGGAGTAGTAACGTTCGGAATTTTAATTAAATCAGCCATGTCACCTGCAGCCAATGCGACATTGACACGGTCTGAATAATCTCCACCAGCCACCCAAGTAATCGTTAGTTTCGTATTCGTCCTTTTCTCGAACTCCTTATGAACCAGATTATCTGGTGCAGGAGGCTGAGCAATTGTATAATCTACCATAATTTTTATATCCGTAGCCGATGCTGTACCGGTTGGAGTAGACGCAGAGCATGCAGTTATAAGCAATGATAGTACCAGTAGTGTATAAACTAACAGATACAAGCGGTTTTTGGATAACCTAGCTTTATTAAATTTCATAATAATGTCATCTCCCATTCAAATGTTAGTTGCCATAACAGCAGATGTGCCTATCGATCTGCTATACCGACCAGCCATTGTCACGAACCTTGCGATCATAGTTGCTCTCATCTATGTGTAAACCAAAGCCCGGTGTATTCGGCACCAAAACCTTGCCATCCTTAATTGTATAGCCTGATGTATCGATGCCTGGAATTTGTGCTTCATCCCACTCAACAAACATAAAGCCTTCGATAGCTGGATATACCTGCGCTGAAGCAAAGTTGCCATAGAAGCCGCCATAGTTATGTGGTGCCGCTTTCACATTGCTGCTAGCGAGCCGCTTCGCCAGCTTGAGCCAGTTCACAATACCATAATCCTTCAAATCATACTGAATCGCATCAATCAAGCCTTGCTCCGCCCATTCTACAATCGGCTGCGCAGCCCAGCCTTCACCATCAGTAATGAGAACATTAATGTTTTCCTCAGCCATCCATATTTTTAATTGACGGTACAATTGATCATCTTCATGAAATGCTTCCTCAATCCACAACAAGTTAGAGTGCTTCGTTTCCTTCAATACATGCTTAGTCAAGTTCAGATTGTATCCGTTATTGGCATCAATCGAAATATTGCAATCAGGACCTACCGCCTCACGGATACCGTTAACGATAGCAATATCCCGCTTCGTTCCTTCCATCAGGTCCATATGCATGGCGCCCCGACCTACTTTTATTTTAAATCCACGAAATCCTTTATTATAGCCCTCCATCGCTTCTTCCTGCAGCAGCTTCACCGCATCGCCCTCAGAGCTCAAATGAAGATCATCAAAATATAAAGACGTATCATAGCAAGCTGCTTGAAGTGGTGTCTGCTGTCCGCTTAACAGCTCATATACCGGAATACCTCTAACAATCGCCAGCCATTCAAACAGCGGAAATTGAATAGCTTGAAAGCGATCCTTAATCCATTGCTCCTCACAAAAGATTTCGCCAACAGGTGTACCGATCAATGCTTCTGCTGCTTCGCGAGAGATGCGGGACCAGCTGTAGCCCGAAATTCCACCAATAGTTATGCGTACTAATGGAAAGCTGACCTCCTTGCCATGCACACCTAATCTGGCATTACAGCCCGCTTGTCTAGGACGTTCCCCTTTCATTTGCACTTGCTCGATCTTTTCAATACACCATGAACGGTTTAAATCAGTAAATGTTTTCATGTTTGGTTATCTCCTCTACATTTTATAAATGACCATTATCCTTTAACTGAGCCTAACAAAACACCTTTTGCAAAATGCTTTTGTAAAAACGGATACACCATCAAAATAGGCAATGTTGAAATGACAACCGCAGCCATTTTAATCGTTTGTGTCGGCAGCTGCTTGTCGGATGACATTTCCATAGCTGACGCGCCGCCTACTGCAGTATCGGAATCAATTAGCATATTGCGCAGTACAATCTGAAGGGGCACTTTCGTGAAATCAGTAATATATAGTACTGCGCTAAAAAATGTATTCCAGTACGCCACAGCGTAAAACAAACCAAAGGCTGCCAGCGAAGCAGACGACAAGGGTAAAATAATTTTGAAAAAAATACTTAAATCATTGCCGCCATCGATCATCGCCGCCTCTTCCAGCTCAACTGGAATGCTGTCAAAGAAGCTTTTCATTAAAATGACATACCAACCGCTTGTTAGTACTGGAATGATCAACGCCCACACACTGTTAATTAATCCGACATCACGCACCAGCAAGTACGATGGAATAATACCAGGATTGAACAGAATCGTGAACAAAACCATAATCATGATTATTCTGCGACCACGCAGCCGTTTGCGTGAAAGACCGAAAGAAAAAGCAGAGGTTACTATTAAGCTCAGCATAGTGCCAACCGTTGCCAGAAAAGCGCTGATACCAGTTGCACGTATAAAGGCCGAGGTCGACATTAAATATTCGTAGGAGCCAAGGCTCCATTTTTCTGGAAATAGCACGAAGCCATTTTTTTCGATATATTCACTAGGATCTGTGAACGAAACGACAAATACATAATAAAGTGGAAACAACGTAATAAGACCGATTATAACCAATAAAATGATATTGATTATATTAAATAAGCGATCGCCCAAGCTTTCTCTCATGAGAATGACTCCTTTACGAAGATAAGATTACAAATGAACTCCGTTTAATAAACTCCTTCCTCACCAAAGCGTTTGGCCAACCAGTTCGCACCGACAACCAATGTCAAGCCAATAACCGACTTAAACAATCCGACAGCTGTTGTATAACTGAATTGACCCTGCTGAATACCATTGCGATACACATACGTTTCAAAGACGTCTGCTGCGTTCGCAACCGCACCATTGGCCATTAGAAATACTTGCTCGAAGCCGACATCCATAATGTTTCCTAGACGGAGAATTAATAAAATAATAATGACATTGCGAATGCCCGGCAGCGTTACATGCCACATTTGACGAATCCGACTAGCTCCATCAATCTTCGCGGCTTCATACAGCTGTGAATCAATACCTGTAATAGCTGCCAGAAAAATAATAGTTCCCCAGCCCGTCTCTTTCCAAATATTTTGACCAGTCAACAACCCCCAAAATAAGTTTTCACTAGTTAAAAATGCGATTTTCGGAAATCCCATAAATTCCAGCATTAAATTAATGATGCCATTCGTTTGCGACAATAGAAGAAAGGTAATTCCAGCGATAATGACCCATGATAAAAAATGCGGTAAATAAACGACTGATTGGATTACTCTCTTAAATGCTTTGCTGCTAACCTCGTTCATGGATAACGATAATATAATGGGCAATGGAAAGAAAAAAATGAGATTTAACAAGCTGATCATCATTGTGTTGCGAAACAATAAGTAAAAGCTTGGGTTCGTAAAAAATCTTACGAAATGCTCCATGCCTACCCAGCTGCTTTTCCATACCCCTAAATAAGGAGAAAAATCTTGAAAAGCAATGATGATGCCCCACATAGGGTAGTATTTGAAAATAAGGAAGTACAGAACTCCCGGCAATACGAGAAGATATAAAAATCTATCTCGCTTAAGTTCAGCCCACACCGAGGTTTTACTTTTACTCTTTACCTGAACATCCATAAACGCTTGCTCCTTTCGTCATAGTTAATCGTTTGCTGCAGTTGCGGCTAACTCATACGCTAACTTTAGACAGAATGAAATAAGAGCACAATAATAACAAATTATTGCTATCTGTTTCTAAAATTTCCGGCACTAGTCTTTTTTTGATGAGGATCAAAAAACCTGCAGTGACAAGGCTTTAGAAGGTTTTCAGATCATTGAAACACAAAAAAACCGCGATCCGATAAGGTACGCGGGTCTTTCGGTTTATCGTTTTTATGCATGCTTCTCGCGATACTGTCTCGGTGTAATTCCTTCACTTTTCTTAAACATTCGAATTAAATAAGACGGCTGATAATTAAGCAGCTCAGCGATTTCATTTATTTTCATATCTGTAGTTAACAGCAGCTCCTTGCACTTCTCAATCCGCAAGCGAATAAGCGTATCGATAAAATTACTTCCATGTATCTGTCTGAACACTTTGCTTAGCTTGGATGAATTCATCTGCAATTGATCAGCATACTTCTCCAATGAAACGTCCATAAGTATTTCCTGTTTAATTTGTACAAGCAGCTTATCAATCACTTCCCGCAAATGACCGTCATAGCTTATCGACAACGTTCTAATGAATGGACTAATCAATTCTTTGCGAAACCATTCTATGATTTGCTCAGGCTCAGATAATAACATCAATTGCTCGTAAAGATGGGTTCCTTCGTATAGCACATATAAATTCACATCATGCTTAATAATCGTGTCGTGAATCGTACCGAGCAGCTTCATCATTCCTTGATGCACCATCAACTCCGTACCATTGTTGCTTTGCAGTTCAACCATAAACATCCTAATCAAGCTTATAGCCTCATCCTCAAGCCCAATACTTACAGCATGTACGATTTCCCTTTCCAATTCAGAAGGAAATTGCTTCGGAGATGTGTTTCCTATCATAAATTGATTCATGTCCAGCATCTGATTGGACGTATGCAAATCTCTGAAACGAAGCGCTTTACGTGTTTGCTCCAACACATTTGGCATATCTACCAGCGTATCGGATACTTTGCTGGTAACGATAGTTAGCTTCATTCGCAGCATATTATTCACTGCCGCAATATAATCGTGAGCAAGCTTATTAAGAACTGTTTTAATCTCCTCATTGGTGCTCGTTCTATCCAGAACAAAAAACACTCCTAAAGACAATTTTTGAAAATTAATAACATGTACCTTATCAAACTTCTCTGAGCTAAGCTCAAGAATGATATTGGAAGCGGCAAACGTAATAAGCTGTGAATCGCGCTCAGAATACTTGCTCCCTAGCTCGGATAAACCATGAAGCTGCGTGACCATAACTGCGAATTTTTTGTTTTCCACATCCCAGCCAAGCTGTTTTATTTTTTCAATAAGCTCCGCTTCCGTATGAGTATAAAGATGGCCTTGCAAAAATTGCAACAGCATACTTTCACGCAGCATCGGGATCGATTGTTCTAACTTCACTGACAAAGCCTTCTGCGTAATCAAATGCTGATTCCACTGATTCTCAATATAGATAATCTCATTTTTCTCATCAATTTTATGATTTTTAGAGGATTCAAACATTTTTTTCAATCGATAAATCGGATCATAAATTTTGTTGGATGCAAACCATGATAGCAATAGACCAATGCTCATGCCTATTATGCTAATCCATAAAATTAATCGCGATAAGGAAGTAACCGGTGCTACAATTTGTGACAGTGGGGTCGCAGATACGAATGTCCATTTCCCGCCAAACTTTGATATTTCACCATAAGATACAGCATAGTCTTGCTGCTGCCAATTGTATTTAAATGTATTGTCATTTAAGTTTTCTTTAGTAATTCTGCTTTTTAACGCATCCTCCAAACTAAGCTCATTCTCATTTGGGCTCATCCCATCACCGCTCGGTGTCGTTAAATATTCACCTTTTTCATTAATTAAAAAAGCAACCCCTTCTCCAGAGACGAGCTTTTGCACCATATTATTGAGCTTGATTTGATCTAAATAAATAATGAATGCACCATATGAATCAAATAGCTGTCCACCTGGAAGCTTGATTACAACACCCTTATACCATTTATTCGGCACACCTGCTTTTCTTAAAGAGTAATCCCAATAAATAGAACGCTCTTTGTCCAATAACTGACTCAACAGCTTCTGGTCCTCTTTACTCTCAATCGTCTGAAATCCGGATTCATCTCCTATCAGCTTGTTCGCATCACGTAAATATAAGTCAACGCTGCCAATCAGAAAATTGGATTCCTTCATTAACGTAAGCGATTTCATTATTTCATTCGTTTTTTGAAATTCCATTATAAAATCCATCTTCTTCAAGCTTTCATCCATACTACGATCAAATGCGAGGCGCACAACCGTATGCTCTAGATTAGTTAAATAATCCTCCATATGCTCAATTGATTGCGCAAGCTGATTCTGATGAGTTTTATTTACTTCCACTTCAATTTGATCCGTTCCCATATAATATAGGACGATACTAATTAGAGCGACAGGAACACAAGTAATCAACAGCACAAGGCTTAAGTTTTTCCAGTAAATCAATCCTTTGTTCTTATTTCTTGCTTTGCTCATTTGCCCAATTCACATCCTAGTCTTGATCAGTAGATAACAATCAGAATTGATCATGTTCGATCAGCTGCGCCCGAGGCTCAGCAATTGCGAAATCGTGAGACCCACCTCTTAGACGAAGCGCCATAGCCTGGGAAGATGACATCTTTGCGGGGAAGCCGCCCCAAACTATCTACACAACGAGCATATATTCGATGTATTCATCAATCCACTTATGATGAATTTACAGTTTCTAATTATTACTTTTCATGTGTAAATATTCGCCGAAAATGATACATGTCCTTCTTCCATAGCAGCAATATAGACCTATTAAAAAACCACAAAGAGCCCAGCAGAAACTGCTCGGCAAATAAAAGAACAAAATCACCCTTACGAGTGAATAGCGTCTCTGACCTCCATTAGCTTTCGTTATCAACAGGTTCGGAGAATACATAGTTTCCTATACAATTAAAAAACTCAAGTAGAGATATGCTTGAGTTTTTTAAATTAGATAAATGTGGCTCTAAATCACAGAGTTCTCACTGTATACATAAAATAACGTTTTGCTCGCGCTGAAATGGTGGGATATTCTTAGATTATGCCCGCGTGGCTATCCGTTTATTTTGCCGGACCGACCTTTACTTGCCCCCAAAATAAGATAGCTCTTCATACAGCATCCCTTTTCCATCTGAATCATTCAAATTTTAAAATCAAATTCAAATATACTAACGTTCAAATTATAATGCCTCCATCCACCTTCTTTACAGACAACGTATCCCATATGCTCATTAGCTGCGTTATGGCAGCATCAATTGCTTCGATCGGAACACCGTCTCTGGCTTGTGAAGAAATCCCTCGAAGAAAGGTGTCAAACATGGTAACCAGCATAGAGATATCCGTAGAATCGGGCAACTCACCATCTTTTATGGCTTGTTCTATACAATCTTTCTGCCAGCTGCGGACCTTATGGCGTTCCTTGGAGAGCAACTCTTGGATGTGCTTTAGCTCTAGAGAACAGGTTGCAGCAGATAAAACCAGCAGGCAGCCGAGAGGGTGGGAGCTTTCTGTCTGCATCCGTGCTGATCGCCGTAATCCCTGCTCGATGGCTGCTCTCGGTGTCAGACTGCTATCCCTGAAGCTTTCTGAAACCTGTCCATAAGTTGAGATATACAAATTCACTGCTTCTCGGAACAGGGCTTCCTTAGATTCGAACGCCGCGTAAAAGCTCGCTGCTGATATATTTCCCATCGCAGCGCGCAGTTGTGCAAGTGAAGTGGATTCAAAGCCGTGTTCCCAAAACAATAGCATCGCGGCAACAACTGCCTCATCACGATTAAAAGCGCGAGGGCGTCCTGTACGTGGCATGAGATAACCTCCTTTATCACTTATATACTAATCGATCCAAAAGTCCTTGACAAGGATTATCATTGAATATAACATATGGAATGATCGATCCATAAATATATTTACTTAAAGGAGGAATTACGTTGTCTCAATTATCATCATCAACGGGTATAGCTCAATCGGACAACATCCCTGCCAGATTACCCTGGCTTGCACTGCTCGCTCTTGCGATGACAGGTTTTATTTGTATCTTTACAGAAACCATACCGGCTGGTTTACTACCGCATATAGCCGAAGGACTGAACATTACTAAAGGAATGGCTGGTCAACTCGTAACCTCTTATGCAATTGGTTCTATCGTGGCGGCTATTCCATTTGCCATATCTACTGGCGGATTCAGGCGTCGTCCGCTTCTACTCGCCATCATAGTAGGATTTCTCATTTTCAATTCTGTGACCGCATTGTCAAGCAGCTATGTATTAACTCTGATCGCCCGGTTTTTCGCCGGTGTAGCTGCCGGTGCTGCATGGGGGATGGTTGCCGGTTATGCACGACGTATGGTACCAGAAAGCTTAAGAGGACGAGCCTTGGCTGTAGCGATGGTCGGAACTCCGATCGCACTTACATTCGGTGTGCCGATCGGAACCCTTCTCGGTGAATTGATCGGTTGGCGTCTCGTTTTCGGACTTATGTCTCTTCTGACTCTTGTATTAATTGCATGGGTACTGTGGAAGGTACCGGATTATCCAGGGCAGCCTGCCGGTCAAAGAATGACCGTCGGTCAGGTGTTTGTTTTACCCGGTATCCGTCCAATTCTCTTGGTAGTGCTGACATGGATGCTGGCACACAATATTTTATATACGTATATTGCTCCGTTTCTTGATCATTTGGGACTCGGAGGACATGTTGGCCTTATCTTGCTGGTCTTTGGTATAATGGCTCTTTTATCCATCTGGATCGTTGGTCTGCTGGTAGACCGTCACCTACGTCTGCTAGTATTGATTAGTTTGCTCGGCTTCCTACTCGTGTCCGCAGCACTATGGACGGGCGCCACATCGGCAGCCTTCATTTATACGGCGATAGCGTTTTGGGGACTTACCTTCGGTGGTGCTGCCACGCTATTGCAAACAGCGCTTGCCGAAGCAAGCGGTGAAGAAGGGGTGGATATCGTGATGCCGATTAATACCACTGTTTGGAATCTGGCTATCGCTGGTGGAGGTATTGCGGGTGGTACCTTACTAGAGCTTGTTGGAGTCCAGTCGTTCCCGGGCGTACTGTTGATTTTGCTGCTTATTGCGTTGATTATAACGTGGAGTGCGAAGATACATGGTTTTCCCAGAAAAAATTAGATTTCGCAACCCTTAGAGTTTCTCCTCCCTAGCCTATCCACCAAATAAAAAAAGTTCACAAAATCATTTGTAGACTTGAATGGGTTATTTGAGTGGAGACTAGGGGGGATACAACTCGTTAACTTGCTAATCCATCGTGGGATGTTCGAATCTCCTATTCAAGTAATGCTGTCTCTGCCTACATGTTTCACATTGGTAATCCGCTTTCTCAATCAACGCTTTTAACGATTTAACATGCGCCACATAGTCAGTAATGGCAGGAGTATATACAAAAGAACCTGCTTTTACTTCACTAATTGCTTCAAAATATTCTTCCTCTCTCTTACCAAAATTAATCCACTCTTCATAATTATCAAACATTCTGCCAATCTCATTAAAAGCCTCTACCTTCCCAGAGGAAAGAGAGTATTCTAGCTTATTTAAGCCTTCTAACAACTCTGACCATACTTCAACTGTCAGGATAGGTACTTAGAAAGTGAATAACCCCCTGCTTATAGAAAAGTCCTCAAACCTGCAAGCCACAATTCAGGCGGAAAAAGATGTCATGTTGAAGACACTTTATTACATCTTTAACCGTAGGATTTCGTTTAAAGACACTAAAATCCATATCTGAAAGACAGGAGAAGCCGCCCTCCAACTAATTGGAGAGCGGCTTCTTAAATACGATTTTATATTTATCATTCTATGCTTCTCTTAATGTCCTGACCGACTTCAACCTTAAACTATACTTGAATGAGAGCCTTCACAACAATTTTCACGGCAGCATTAGCCGCTTCCTCGATCGAAGAGCTGTTCACAGCAACATCGATTGGCAAAAAGGCTTGACCGATTATTTCTTGCGCAATGGCTTGGTCGTTGCCGTTCGTAGTACCAGCCAATACCAATGCAATAAGTCCCGCATTGTTTAGCAATGTCGCATAACCTGCGATTTGCCGCACAGATTCTCCTAAGCTGTTATCGATTAGCATCGTATGATAGCCTCTCACTACCAGCCGTTTCTCGATTTCCTTCGCAAGAGCCGAGTTGTCCACGACTGAACCAGTAAGCCAAAGCGTTAATGGCTGCTGTCCTTTTTGCTGGGCACGAACATCTCTTGTGATTTCCGTATCGATCCGGACAGCATTGTCAGAGCTTTGAAGAGCTTCGTTAATGACGCCACAAGCGGATGTCATATTCGTTACACGATCGATGAGAATAAATCCACCGATGCTTTTATTTTTTTCAAACGTATCAAAAACAATACCATCCGATAATGAAATTTCACATTTAGCCACTTCATTCTTAACCACATGATCGGCTGAAACCGTATTGCCTGTATTAATATCGATTTTGTGATTAATTGTCGTCACAGTACCAGGAAGGACCTTTGTGCCAACCTTTACCAGAACATCTTTTCCCGGCGTCAGGACAGAATCATCCATCCAAAGAATCGTGGCGCTAAAGCTGTCAGCCTCTTGGAGCTGATTGTCCTTCGTAAACACGCAGCCCCGTGAAACGTCGACTTCCCGATCCAATTGAATCGTGACAGGCTGTCCGGCATGAGCCGAATTCCTGTCTTGGTCTGTTACAAAGATGCGTTTAACCTTCGCCTTCTCACGGCTAGGCAGAGTTGTCAGTTCATCGCCAACTGCGATGCTGCCGGCTTCAATCTGGCCTTGAAATCCGCGGAATGTGTGGTCAGGTCGGCATACCCGCTGAATCGGCATCATAAACGGCTTAACGTCATCGTTCGCATGAACATCAACACTCTCCAGATAGGGCAGCAAAGCAAGACCCTCGTACCATGGCGTATTGGGCGATTTCTTCGTAATGTTATCCCCTTCTGTTGCAGAAACAGGGATTACCTGAATGCTTTCAAACTGGAACTCCGTGGTGAGGCGAGAGAATTCTTGTTTGATTTCATCAAATATCTTCGTATCAAAACCAACCAAATCCATCTTGTTTACCGCCAAGACCAGATGCTTAATTCCCATGAGGGCGCAAATCCTTGTATGGCGCTTCGTTTGAGTAATAATCCCTTTTTTGGCGTCCACCAGAATAACGGCAAGATCCGCAAAAGATGCGCCTACGGCCATGTTGCGTGTATATTCTTCGTGTCCTGGCGTGTCCGCTACAATGAACGAACGGTGATCCGTCGTAAAATACCGGAATGCCACATCAATCGTAATTCCCTGCTCACGTTCGGCTATCAGCCCGTCAAGAAGCAAGGAGTAGTCAATTTTGCCGCCACGGCTGCCCAGCCTGCTGTCCAGCTCCAATGCTCTCTCCTGGTCAGCGAACAAAAGCTTAGCCTCATAAAGCATATGCCCAATCAAAGTGGATTTTCCGTCATCCACACTTCCACAAGTAATAAATTTAAGCAGACTCTTCATCTTAGAAATAGCCCTCCCGTTTACGTCTTTCCATGCTGCCCGACTCTTCCTGGTCGATAACCCTTGTTGTCCGTTCGGATGATACCGCACCAAGTGTTTCTTCAATAATAGCATCCAGCGTGTTCGCATCTGACTCGGCGCCGCCAGTCAGCGGGTAGCAGCCTAATGTGCGAAATCTCATCTTTATCATTTCAATCTTCTCACCCGGCTCGAGCTTCATCCGCTCATCATCCGCCATGATCATCTGTCCATCGCGATTAACGACAGGCCTTTCTTTCGCAAAATAGAGAGGCACGATATCAATGTTCTCTCTGCGAATGTATTGCCAGATATCTTTTTCCGTCCAGTTGGAGATCGGGAATACGCGAATGCTTTCACCCTTATTAATTCTTGTGTTGAAAAGCTTCCACATTTCCGGCCGCTGATTTTTCGGATCCCAGGCATGATTTTTATTTCGGAATGAGAAAATCCGCTCCTTCGCACGTGACTTTTCCTCATCACGTCTTCCACCACCAAAGGCAGCTGTAAATCCGTACTTGTCCAAGCCTTGCTTCAGAGCTTGGGTTTTCATAATATCCGTATATGCGGAACCATGATCGAATGGATTGATCCCTTGCTCAATTCCTTCCTGATTGGAGTGAACAATCATGTTGATTCCGAATTCTTTCGCCTTGCGGTCGCGGAATTCAATCATCTCTTTGAACTTCCACGTTGTGTCAATATGCATGAAAGAAAACGGCGGCTTCTCCGGATAAAATGCTTTCAGCGCCAAATGCAGCATCACGGAGCTATCCTTACCGATCGAGTACAGCATCACGGGATTTTCACATTCCGCCGCAACTTCTCGAATAATATAAATCGCTTCAGCCTCGAGTTGATCTAGATGTGTCGTTTCATCTATGGAATCAAGCATCAATTTGTCCATGAAAAAAGTGCCTCCCTTTAATCCTTACTAAATCTATAGACTATACTTTATATCCTATCAGATTTTCACTTTAATGCAAAGTGGATTAAAGTTTTTTCTTTTATTTTTTGAGGCGTTGGTTTTCATTAAAAAGGATAATTAAAATACATACAATTCACCGACTATAAGGTTTCTGCCTCTGGCATGCTACAAAAAAAGCAGTTCTCCGTATCAGAAGAACTGCTCTCTCAGCCTTAATACTGCTTTGCTTAGATTTCATCATGCTGCTCGGAAGCAAATTGCTGAATGCTCACCTCGCGGTCATCGAGTATATCCAAATTTTTGTTTGTTTTAAACAAAAGAAAAATAGCCAATGATAAGAACGATTAATTAAACTCTCGTTCGCGTCAGTACTTTCAGGCATCACGCCGCTTATTGTTTAGTTTCAAGCTCACCTGATCGTAAGCCTCTTTCAATCATTTCTTGAAATATTGCCGCAAGGTACATCTGATGTTCCCTTGTAAGGATTTCAAATTTCTCATCTTGAGGTGCAAGTTCCACCATCAAGGAGCGTCACTATCCTGTCCACAGCTGCTTCGTTCAGTGCTCACATTGTTCGTGCAAGAACGAATTTTACGCATCCGCGCCGTACTCGCTCTACTGATTTTTACTGCGTTCAGCATATTGTGGACTTCGCTGGTGCTGCTTCTCAGTGCTCCACCGCGGGCTACATGATTTTCTATTCTATTGGCAGCGCCACCGGTTCAATCGCTACAACCATTATCTACGCTTACGCTGGCTGGAACGGAGTATGCCTGTTGGGTGCTGCTGTTAGTTCTTTGGCCCTCCTATTTTGGGCATTGTCCCACCGTCCGCAGGCTGTCATATCGAAATAGAGCTCGTACCTCGAAATTATGGTGGATCGTAATTTTGCCGTCCACCCCACTGTCACAGTCTCTTTCAATTTATTCTGGACTTATCGGTTCGGAATAGTGTATATTATTTTTACGGAGGTGAGATGCGAATGGTTCGTCCACGTAACTTTGATGAAATAGATGTATTAAAGAAAGCGATGACTTTATTCTGGACTAAAGGTTATGAAATGGCATCCCTAACTGATTTGCTAAATGTTACTGGACTTAGTAAAAGTAGTTTATATGAGACTTTTGGTAACAAACATGATTTATTTGTGAGAGCATTTGATTTATATCGCAAGGAGCGTCTATTAGTATTAAATAATTATTTGAGTAATGAGAATGTATACCAGGGTATCGAATTATTTTTTATGGACCTCCTTAATGTCGTAAGCAAAGGCTGCATGACGTCAAATGAAGCTATCGAATTGGCGCCACATGATAAAGAATTTCAAAAAATGATTGAAAAAGATTTCGAAGATATTGAACATGCATTTTTAAATGCAATTGAGATTGGTAAACGCAATGGTTCTATTCAGTCTAAAATCGATTCACTAAAGCTTGCTCGATTTTTAACGGTCTCCTTACAAGGGATAAATGTGATGGTGCGAGCTCAAACAAATCAAGACAGGATTGTGGATTTCGTGTCTGTAATTTTAGGGAATTTGAGATAGATAAAAGCATACTTTTATCTATGATGGTTATGGACCGAAAGGTCCTTAATATAAAATAATTCAAAGAAAAGAGGAACAAACATGAACAACAATTACAAATCCATATTCGAGCCGTTCGAGTTTCCATCTGGAGTGCAGTTAAAAAATAGGGTGATTATGGCACCAATGACCCTGGGGGCATCAAAGTCTAACGGAGCCGTTACTGAAGAAGAATTGGCTTACTATATTGAACGGGCTCAGGGTGTAGGCGCCGTGATTACCAGCAGTGCCCTTGTTTCGCAAAACGGAAAATTGATGGAAAACGGCTTCGGCGTTGATGATGACGTTCTGCTCCCAGGCCTAAAAACATTAGCAAACACGATTCATGAGCAAGGTTCCAAAGCTTTTGTCCAGATTTTTCATGGGGGGCGTAGCAGCAATCCGGCTTTGCTGTCTGGAGGGCAACCGTTAAGTGCAAGCACAGTTGCAGCAGAGCCTGAAGGATCTGCTACTCCAAAGGCAATGACAGAAGAGGAAATTGAGGATGCTATTGAAGAATTTGCCAATGCAACCCGAAGGGTGATTGAAGCCGGATTTGACGGAGTTGAGATTCATGGCGCCAACGGCTTCTTGATTCAACAATTTTTCTCTCCGCATTCCAACAGAAGAGAAGACCAATGGGGCGGAACATTAGAAAAGAGAATGAGATTCCCTCTTGAAATCATCAAACGCGTAAAAGAAGTGGTTGCAAAATATGCAAAATCACCGTTTGTTGTTGGGTACAGATTTTCTCCAGAGGAAAGAGAAACTCCCGGCATCACAATGGAAGATACGCTTCAATTCGTGGATGTTCTGGCCTTACAGAACTTGGACTACGTCCATCTTTCCGTGGATCATTTCTGGGGTGAACCAAGGAGAGAAGAATCCAACAGCACTACGTCGCGTGTAGTAATGGTTCAGGAGCGTGTAGGTAATCTAGTGCCTGTAATCGGTGTTGGCGGCCTTTCCACACCGGATGATGTCGTTAAAGCACTGGGCACTGGAATCCCACTAGTAGCAATGGGCCATGCCTTGATCATGGAGCCTAAATGGGTTGAAAAGGTACAAAGCGGACAGGAAAAAGAAATTAGAACAACACTTCCCCGAACTGCTCAAAAAGAATTGGTAGTTCTCGATGTGATGTGGGGAATGATAACCAATATACCAGGATGGTTCCCGGTCGTGGATTAAGGAAGAATAATAAACACCTTGATGCTTTCCGTACTATTAATCTTTTTGCGTTGAGACCGACAGCTTCTAACGCAGCCATTCCTATATGGTGAGGGACAAAACTATCCAGGTGGATATGGGATAGAAGTAACGGAACGGATGAGCAAAAGGATTTTAAACACGAAGTGACAACAAATATTATAGATGTTACCTTCTCAACTTTCGCAGAGTCAAAACCGAGTTGACTCCAATCCGGTGTTAAGGTAAAGCTGGTTTAAGTAACGATCTTGCCAACATAGAAAAACACCGCTTCATTTGGTAAAGTGAGATTGTCGAGATCCACTAAACCAAAGAAGAGGTGTCCCTTCCATGATAAAGCAAAAGTCGTCCCTAGATCAACTCCCACCTGAAATGAGGCCTGCTTTTCAGGAACTCGGTGTACTGAAGCACCTGAGAAATGCAGGATTCAAAAAGACTTTTGGCTATACCTGTTCCCATCTATTTATGCTCGTTTTTGTCCTTCTCTTTCATCAGAAGAACTGGTTTCGTCTGCTCGAAAGTTCCAAAAGTGAAGCCTTTCCTGGCAAAGATGCCGTCTACCGGTTTCTTAATCACAGCGGATTTGCTTGGCGGCGTTTCTTGACTTCTCTCAGCAGTGACACCGTTCAGCGAGTCGAAACCTTGACCTCCGTCACACGAACTTCCGTGTTTATTGTCGACGATTCCATGTTTGAACGAAATCGCAGCAAAGCGGTAGAACTTCTCGCTCGGTTCAAGGATCACGCCACCGGTGCTTATTATAAGGGGTTCCGTATGCTGACTTTAGGCTGGTCGGACGGCCATACATTTCTCCCTCTGGACTTCGCCCTGCTCAGTTCTGTGAAGGCTGGACTGACCGGTATTCATCCGGGAATCGATAAGCGATCCACTGGCTACAAACGCCGGAAAGAAGCTCTGCTTTCGGCCCCGCATCTGGTTTCTGAACTGCTGGATCGGGCCATCGCCTCGGGTGTTTCTGCGTCTTACGTACTCATGGACAGTTGGTTCACTCATGCGCCCTTAATCGAGCGAGTGGTGGAACGAGGTCTTCATGTCATTGGCATGGTGAAAAACGACAACAAGCGATATCTCGTTCAGGGCAAGCGGGTCGATCTCAAAGGTCTTTACCGATCTGCAACGCAAGTCCAAGGGAAGCAACGGAATATTTTGCGTCAGATTCATACGGAACTGGTTCCCGGTATTCCAGTCGTCGTGATCTTTGTTCGCCATCGCTCCAAGAAAAACGAGTGGCTCGCGATTCTATCGACGGATCTCACACTGACGGCACCGGAAATCATTCAAATCTACGCTCTTCGCTGGGACATCGAGGTCTTTTTCAAATGCGCTAAATCCTTGCTGCGCCTGCAAAAAGAGTTCCAAGGTCGCTCCTACGATCTGCTCATTAGCCATACTACGATTGTCTTTTCCCGTTATATTCTGCTGGCTTGGCAGCATCGGCAAAGTACCGATCAACGGACGCTCGGTGGACTGTTTTATTTGCTATGCGATGAAGTCGGTTCTTTGGACTGGGCAGTGGCTTTACAGCAACTGGTGGAATTGATGAACGAAATCGCTAATCAAGTCGGCAAAAAGCTATCCACTATGATAAAAAGTCAACTACAGCTCTGGATCTCCGCTTTGCCCAATTACATCAAGGCTTACTTGCCAATTTCAGGCTGCGAAAGTTGAGTTACCTTAATAAAAAAAAAGCGACATCACTATCGTTATGCAGGCGAAGTATGCTGTAAATTTAGGGGAGCGCGTAACTGCCAGTTATGCGCTCCCCCCATTAAGCTAAGTTGCCTCCACCGCTTCACCTTATAAAACTCATGATAAAGCTTCATAAAAGCCCGCTTCTCTATCCGCGACACATAGCTCCGGCTAATGCTCAGTTCCGTCACAATCTCCCGCTGCTTCCGCTCATTCCCGCCATGCTCCAGCCAACCAACATATTTTCACTTCCAGACTAGAATTCCTCGTCATCCGGCAAGGATAGGAAATGCTGAGCTGTTTTATCGCACTAACCTTTTGGATCTATCTTCCTTTATTTTTGGAATTAGGAACATAGCGAAAGCATTACCGTTTAATAGAAAAATTCCCAAGTAGAATGTCTAGGCTGCTTAAAGCCAAATCCAATGATGTAACGCGAACATTCGTCAGACTAACAGCTCCGCCACCCGCGTTTACAAAAAAACCGAAGCTGCTGAATATTGAATACCATCTTTAAACGGTACCAATGCGTCGTATCGTTATTAATTTGGCTAGCTTTTCAACAAATTGTTTTTGAGCACGTCATTTTTTTTGTTCAGCAGCTTTGCTGTATACAGCGTATTGTTCTCGATTATGTACGCTGGGGCTCCCGTACCCGCATACAAAGTAGCAATCCCGATGGCAGATAAATTCGTTGTAATCGTATTCCCTCTAATCACGGCTTTCAGCACATCATGCGCTTCATTCCGCTTCCAAATATCGTTAATGCGGATCAATTCCGTTTTTTCGGACGTCAGCTTAGCTGCTGTAATCGTATTGTTCTCCAGAAGCAGGTTTTTGGCTGCTTGTACGCTAATGGCCTGTGTATTGCCAAGCAGCTTGAAGTTGGAGTTTTTGATCGTCAGATCCAGCTTCGGATGCTCGCCGAGCAGCAGAGTACTGAGTGCTTCCGGCGATTCAAAGGAACAGCCGTCAAACACGTATTTTCCCGCCAATGCAACACTGATCGAACCGAATTTCCCTGTTCCCGCTGCTCCCACGAACTCGCAGTTGTTATAGGTACCTGGCGGCAGCGTAACACCATACGTGGTACTGTAGCCAATGACCTTTAATCGGTCAAAAATAGAGCCCTCCGCTGCGCCTCCCGTCACAACTCGAAGCGTGCCTTCACCGTTAATCGTAATGTCCTTCAAATGAACCGGCTTGCCCCAAATCGAAAGGCCGGAATCACTCTTTTTATTGTTGTTGATCGTAATATTAGATGCGCTGATGCCAAAAGGCGTCTTAGCGCTGAGGGCAAACGTAGAATCCGTAAACGTCATATCCTCGATTTTAATATTTGGCCCCTCTAAGGTCGTATACGAATCATTCATTCGATTACCGATAAAAGTTGCATCATGCGCCGCAAAAATACGCGAGCCATCAAAATGATTATTTTTGACCAACGCGCCTTTAAACGGCTCGGATATCGCCAGGCCGATTGCTCCCTTAGAAGCAAAATGATTATCCTCTACGATCGCATCCTTGCCATCATACAAAATTACATCATAAGAGGCATTGTTGTAAAACTGATTGCCTTTGATGGTAATATTGCTATTGCGATTGCCATTCTCGCCGAATCCGCCTTCCAGATCGATTCCGGCCTGAGGCATGGCCCCCTTCATATCGTGAAGCTTGTTATTCGTGATGAGCACCTGATCCGCCCCGCCCACTGTGATGCCCTGTCTTCGGTTATAGGCAAACTCAGAGTTTTGGACTAGCACATTCGTCGTAACTTTACGGTTCCAAAATTCGATATAAGCCTGTTTCTTCGTTGCTTGATCAAATACAAGATGGAACTGGGTCGCACCCTCCGGTATTTGAATAATGTCTCTTACTCTAGCATTCGCCAGTTTCTTTATAAACATGCCATTCGACTTGTAAAAAAAGATATCGAATACTCCAGGCAGCTTGATTGCATTCGAAAATTCGAACTCGCGTTCCGTCTTGAAAATCGCGTGCGAAAAGTTCAGCGGATCCTTCGTTCTAACCTTTTTGGAATTGGATACATTTTTCCCTTTATCGTCAATTGCCCCGGAAATAAATTGGTTCTCATATAAGTCCGTGACCATCGTCCCATGCCCGCCCAATATGAGCCCGTCGCCTGTAAAGTTAGTAGCTTGAACGCCATCAATCGTTAGATTCGCAGCACCCAGCGTGATGATGCCATACCCGCCTTCATGCGTGCCTGAGCTATGCTTATTATCTTTCTTGGAATAGTCATGTGTAGCTTTATCGCCCTTGTAGGTACCGCCTCTCAGCGTCACATTATGAATCCCATATCCCAAATACATCAAATGATAGCTCTCTTTCGCATTCGTCTCCTTCTGGAGAATGGCATCCATCGGCAATTCAAAGATCATATTGCTGACCATATTAATTTGGCTATTCTTATCAATCAAATAAGTGCCAGATGGCAGCGAAGTTTTCTTTATGCCGTTTTGGGCTGCCCACTTCAAAGCATTATTAATCCCTTGGGTTGTCTCAACCGGATGTGTACCATTCTTGTGAATGCCGAATCGGCTCAATTCAATCGCATATTCGTTTTGCGGTTCTTCGTTTGTATCTCCTGCACTCGCTATCGCAGGCTCCCCGGACAGCAGCGTAAGCTGCAAGCCAAGCAGCATCGTCAACACCAGCTTTAAAATATTCACCCTATGCCTCCTATTTTGTGCCGAAATCCATCCAGGCTTGTCCAGCCTATATGGGTTATCTTGTTAAATATACCATTGATATCATTCTTAATAAAGAACGAATGGACAAATAACGTTCTTTCGGGCGGAAATAGTTCCTGGTTCCTATGTATGTAGGACTGTGTATGATGACGAAAAAAAAGAACGAGGGGCACTTCACTTTGCCTCTCATTCTGATTTTGTTGTATTTCTCTAATAATCTACTTGTCTATCGCTTTTTATTATGTCAATTCATACAAACGAATAATAACGACCTCAGCCATTTCTTGTCTTGTGATTGGCTGGTTTGGAGCAAAGGATGTGTCAGAAAATGCCTGACATGAATCCTTTTTCTTTTACAACCGCTACATAACTGTAATACCAATCCTGCTTGGCTACATCCTTAAATCCAGTATCCTCTTGGATAGGCTCCGCTCTTGAGTATTTTACGACGAGTACAGCAAATTCAGCGCGTGTTACTGGTTGTTCCAGACGATGCACTTCACCGTTACGATACTATTTCATCCGCGTCTTTAACTGCATGGGGGCTGTCCCCTTCAACTTGTAGGTAAATTCGGCTCTTAAATGCTAATTTTTCGCCAGCGACACACAGCACTCAACATCCATCATATGCGGAAACATATCAAATACAGATTTCATACTCTCTTCATGCGGAACGTAATCAGCACGAAAATTGCTTATATATTTCTACATATACTCCGACAAATATTTGAAAGCCTGTGGAAATTTTTCTCTCCTCTCCTTTAAATCGTATGGAATAAACCCTCCATCTGCAAAGCACTTATCCAAAACTTCTTCAACATATTTATTTAATTTTTCAATTTTTTCCTTATCGTGTTTATTATGTTTTCTGAATTTTTTTGAGGCTATATATATTTCAATTAAGGTATCTACTTTTAACCCATCATCACTTTCAAAAAAAGAATCATCAATTGTTGCAGAAGGTGGATTATTCATGGTAATACTAATCATATTCCCAAACTCTTTTTCCATTTTCAGTTTATTCCATATGTCCTTACTCATTTTAATTTCTCCATTTAATAATGCTACTCCGAGCTGCTTTGGAAGATAAATTCTTTTTGAATTTATTCTGAAATCGTGTATAAAACTCAATTCATAAAGCGCACTTTTCAGCAATTCATTCGAATGCGATAACGGATGATTGCAGATCATTACATATTCTAAATAAGACCATATATTAAAAGATAGTTCCTGTGAAGTTTTAGTCCAAATTTGGACAAATTTATTTGTTTTAAGCTTTTTAATATTACGAGTATAAGGAAGACAATATCCTGCTTTTGACAACACAAGTGACCCTTCTCCTATTAAGTTATCTACTCTCTGACCATCTTCATCTACTATTTTATTAGCCATTAATAATGGATGTTTGAAATGCGTTGTATCGCTGACTAATTTAGAGCTATTCGTTTTTCGCGTGATGAGCTTTGCCAACATATCTAAAATCAAGCTTTGAGACAGTTCTTTTTCAAATGGAAGTTCACCATTTCCATCCAACTTATCCCTTTTTAATTCAAGCGGCATAGCTCCCTTATAATCATACACCGCAACAGAAGGCATTTGATTCATAGATGGGTAAGACCAGTAAAAGGGATATCGGCATCTATACCCATTAGGAATGATGATTCCATTACAAAGCAAAGTCGGATTATAGAACTGCTTTGAAATGCTATCTTCATATTTCCATAAGACTTCACCAAACCTTTGAACTTTAATAACTTTCCAATCATTAATGTCAGCGGCAGTATGATACTTATTGAATCCATCTCGTCCCCAGTCATCTGGGAAATTATATTGAATATCAGGTTTATTTAATACATACCATGCAAACCATGCTGGTTCACTTCTATTGGATTGATAATCACTTTCCACTTGATTCTTTAATTCTAGTAATGATTTTTCATTGAGTTTGATTCTTATTGTAGTCCCGACCGAACGATCAATAGTATTCCTAACTTCAATCTGCACATCATCCAAACTTGCTGTAAAAGAATATCCGCGTTCCGAGTTGATACTCTTCGTAGTGACCTCAAGTTGATCACCTAATAAGAAAGCTGCTAGTATTCCTACTCCAAATCGTCCGCTCCGAGTAATCTGAGTATCTCCATCCACAGTGAATTTCATTTTCCAATCCATGTTGTTTCTATAAGATGCTCCTGCTATAAAAAAGTAATGAACGATGACTTCTGCTGACATTCCGATACCATTATCTTCAATTTGGAAAAAATAATCAGATTCAGCCTGGTAGACACCTATTTTAATTTCCGATTTGTATTCGCCTATCTCTGCCCCAGTTTTATAGAGGTATTCAAGCTCCCTACATGCATCAACTGAATTTTGGATAAGTTCTCTCACTCCGTAACTAGGTTGCCCACCGTACAAGGGCGATACCAGTAACTTGATAACCTCTGAATCACTATCGAATATTGCCTTCTTAGGTAGATATGCCAGAGAATCTATATACGATTTATTTTCAAGATTCGACCGTACTCTTCTTATAGAAATTTTCAATTTATTTAATTCTTTATACCTTCCGTATACTTCCCCAAGTATGGCCCAACTTAAATCAAATTCATTTTGAATATTATTAAACAAAGATTTTAATTTAAGAAATTCCACACTGTTACTGGGCCTTGCATTTACAAAAAGAGTCTCAGGATCTTCATGGTTCTGATTCATATCTTTAATTGTCTGATGAAGCTTCCATTCTAATATAGAAACAGGGCTGGAAAACGATGATATCTGTAAAATTCTAGCTGGGGCACGGTCGGGAGTAATATGAAGATAGTCAGAAATTCTTATAACCACCATTAGATAGATAACTTTAATATTATATGGAGTTCGACAATCATGATGCTTTTCTAATAAATAAGAGAATGTAGAACGCAAGTCCATTCCATGACTTCGGCTAATAAAGCCTATAATATCCATTATTTCAAACTCTAAATCAATCGTAAAAGGTAAATCGTTCTCATTTGCCTACCTATAATTACACCATACCTCACTAGCGTTGCATAAAATCTCTATGTCTCAGAGAAGGGAGTATCCAATAAAATAATTTTAGGGGTAAAATGAAATAGGTCATTCATACCGGTTTTGCATGGCATTGATTCCTGACTTTGCTTAGCATCGCTACTTTACAAAAAGTTATCGCTCCTACGTCTGCGGACCGGGACGCCGTCTTTATCGTTGACGATCCCATGTTCTAACGTAATCGCAGCAAAGCCGTTGAACTGCTCGGCAAGTTCATAGACCAGCTACTGTTGCTTGTTTTTTTAATAAGTATTTAGGAATTTGTATTACAATCATTCCTATAGTAAAAAAGCCATTAAAGTGGTTTGTAGAATACTACTTATAGAAGTTCAAGATGAACCTACAAACTCAAACAAAATTTAAATGAACTTTGCAAATTTATAAGCCGAACAGGTTAACTAGACCCGTTCGACTTCTTAGTTTTCATATACTATCTTCAAATATTTGACCCTTGTTACTGATAAATTCAACTACATTGCAATCTAACCTAACGCTTCGCCTTCTAAAACTCATGACAAAGCTTCATGAGCGCCCTTTTCTCAATCCGCGACACATGAGCCGCGAAGGTCGCGAGTTTCGTGGCTTTACCCGTCTGAAAGTTCTTGATCGCCTTAATGAAGCCAATTGTCCCAATGCTAATTAAGTCCTCGAGACCTTCCAGTACGGTGAGCAGGAAATCGCTGTCCCACGTGACCGTCAAGGCTAGTTCAAACCACTCGTCATTAAGAAGCACCTATCCAACGTAACGGGCATTGAGGACCAGAGTGTAGCGCTATATGCCAAGGGTGCAAGTACGCGGGATATTCACGATCATTTGGCCAATCTTTATGGCATTGGCGTCTCACCTACGCTCGTGAACAAAGCAGCGTACATGGTTATTGGCATCGATCTGGATGGAAACAAAGTCGTGCTGGGTATGTGAATCGGGGACAAATGCTGATTCAACTTTTCGTTTCTCCCGGATCGGGTGGGTCAGCACTTATGCTAAGAGACGACTTCCCCCTTGGGGAAGTCCTTATAAATGAGTTTACACAAGATTATTGACAGACCCTTTAGACTTACAGTTGTAATGAGGCTTTCTTACTGTCTACTTCATTAAGGCAAGGTCATATCAAGATGTCTTGAAAGATAGGAATATTCTTAAATCCCAAAGAACCACAACCTCCTCACGAGATTGTGGTTTTGTTTGTCTGTATTATTTATTTGCAACAATGGCAAACATGGGACGATATTTATTCAATATTTGCTCCGTTCTTGAATGTAGACCTACGTCGAAACCGTGCAGAGTATTCACTTCTCGAAAGCCGATATACGAGAGCAGTCCGATATCCCAAGCCGGCCGTTTCACATATGTAAGCGGGAGCGTCAACGCAATTTGATCACCCTCCGAGATTTCTTCCTCCGTACGATAAGGAACATAACCTGCAGCGATCGCTTCTTGCTTGGCTAACTGAAACAAGGCGGCTTCTTTGGGATCTGTAAGAAACAGGTTCCAGTTCCCGTCGAAAATGATAACTTGTCCGCTATCTTCCAGCCATGAGTGCCAACGTTCATATACCGTTACTGGGTTTGGCAAAAACCACGTTACGTTTCTGGAAATAATTAAATCAAACGAATGCATAGGAGTAAATCCCAAAATATCTGACTGAATGATTGTAATGTCACATTCGTATTTGATTGCGTTTTTATTTGCCTTGGCAATCATTTCTGGCGATGAGTCGATTGCGGTAACTTGGTGTCCCATACGCGAGAGAAGAATGCTGAAAAAGCCTGGGCCTGTACCGACATCGAGAATCTTCAACGGTGGTTTATCCTTCAGTAGTTTGCTAAGTATTGCTTCCCATTTGCCATAGGAATCGTTCATGATCTCATTGTCTATAATTCCATCATAGATGTCGGCTCCTTTATCCCAGTAATCTTGATGCTCTTTTAGCTGCTGTTTATTGATGGTCATATACACTCTCCTTGTTTAGCGATTACTTTTATAAAAGACTTGCTATTAGTAACTATTACGATTAATATTAAAACTCAGTTAGCTGCTTAAGTCAAGCTAGCCGAATATAATTATTATTTTTACATCAGGAGGATGAATCATGTTTAAACGATTTACTGGTTTACTGTTTGTGGCAATGAGCGTAGTGCTTGTTCTTTCCTCATGCTCTGCGGGGACAGAGACAGCGTCTGTGGAAAAGGAACAACCGGTGACACGGATTACTGTAGCGATTACTCAGGATCTAAAAGGGGATAAGCTAGACGCTACTACCTATAATGGAGCAAGAGCTGTTCAAACCGCAATTTATGATGCTTTGGTAGAATTCGGCGAAGGGGAAATTAAACCAAGTCTTGCCGAGAAGTGGGAAGTTTCTGATGATGGCAAGACATATACGTTTCACTTGCGAGAAGGCGTGTTATTCTCCGATGGCAGTCCTCTCACCTCGGAAGCGGTGAAGTTCTCTATTCAGCGTACGGTTGCCAACGAGGAAACGGCTTCACTTGAAATCAGCAGGAAGCTAGACAAAGTAGAAACGCCGGATGCGAGAACAGTGGTGCTTACGTTTAAAGAAATTGCGTCACAAACCCTGCTTGAGCTTAGCCAAGCAAGACCACTACGGATTATGAGCCCGAATGCTGTAACGCCAGCAGGAGATATTAATGGTGAATTTGTGAAGCCTATTGGTACAGGGCCATGGCAACTAGAAAGCTACAAGGAAGCCGCGGAGACAATACTTGCAGCTAATGTACACTATTGGAAAGAGCCGGCATCGAAGTATCAACTTGTATTCAAAGTGATAACGGATCCGCAGGCTCGTGTACTAGCGCTTCAGAACGGTGAAATTGATATCGCAGGTGGTGAGACAGGCAGCATTCCTTATGAAAACCTGTCCTTATTCGAGAACAACAATAAATTCCAAATTGAAAATCATGCTAGTACGATGTCATATTTTATGATTATTAATCAGAAAAACGAGTTTTTAGCGGATAAAAACATTAGGAAAGCGCTGAACTACGGCACCGATACGAGTAAGATGATGAGTGGTAAAGGCGCTAGTGTTGCAGGTTTGTTCCAAAGCACGGTTTCTTTCGTTACAAAGGACAACCAACCCGCTTATGTTTATAGCGTTGATCAGGCAAAGCAAGCTATAGAAACATCAGGCTTTCGTTGGAATGATAGTAGCAAGTTATACGAAAAAGATGGCAAACCAATTTCACTGAGACTCGTTATTCAAACGGAGGAATACCCGGAGTGGAAGGAAATGGCGGAGATCTTCCAGAACCAAATGAAGAACATTGGCGTACAGGTTGATATTTTAAACCAAGAGCGTGCTTCATACTATGACGCGCTATGGACGAACAAGGAGTATGATCTTCTGTTATATCGTACCTACACGGATGCTCAACTTCCTTATCGTTTCTTGACATCCTTGTTCTATCATACACAAGAGACTCCTGGAGTTGCATATCAGGATGAGATTTTAACTGATTATTTGGATACGATAGCCGGATATACCAAATCAACGGAGCAACAACCGATTTTTGACTTCATTTTCAATAGGCTTAGTGAAGAAGCAATGACCGTACCTATCTATTATACAAAACAGACCTTCATCCATAGTAGCAAAATTAAAGGGTTCACATTTGGTTCGATCGAGGATAATCCTGTTAAATGGCATCTATTGTCCATTGAGGACTAGAAATGTTTTATTATCTTATAGGACGACTGGGGATGCTAGCCTTTACTCTGTTCTTGTTAACCATGTTTGTATTTACACTTATGCATATGGCACCGGGTGATCCTGCAGCATTAATGCTGCAGGGTTTCGGCGCAACACCTGACGAAAATATGATTGCATTCTATCAGCACAAATGGGGTTTGGATCAGTCTTTTTTCATGCAGTATGTTTCATGGTTAATGGAACTCGCTAAGGGAAATTTGGGTAACTCTTATATAACAAACAAACCAGTAGTAGAAGAAATTGGTTCGCGTATAAGCATGACACTATTGCTTCTGATCAGTTCTTTCACATTGACCTTTCTCATATCGGTACCATTGGGATTGTTGGCTGGTTTACGGGAGAAAAGCTTGATCGATCGTATTTTATATGGAGTTACGGTACTGGGTTTGTCAGTCCCACTTTACTGGCTTGCCATATTACTTATGCTCTCATTTGGAGTAATATGGCCATTATTCCCGATTATCGGCGGTGGCTCCGTAAGTCATTACGTGTTGCCCGTAGCAGCGATCAGTATGGTTCAAAGCGTCTACTTTATTCGAATGATTCGCTCTTTTACAGTGGAATACAAAAAAGCACCCTACCTGGAGGCAGCCATCTCACGTGGTATCAAGCGGAGAATTCTATATCCTTCTTATTTGTTTCGCTCGATGCTAGTCCCTGTGCTAACAATTGTAGGGACGAGCTTTCCCAGTTTTTTTGGCGCAACTATTATTATTGAGAGTGTCTTCAGTTTTCCTGGGATTGGTAAGTATATGCTGGATACGATATATAATCGTGATTACCCAGTTATTCAAGGATGTAGTCTGTTATTAGCTGCTACTATATTTATTCTGAATTTCGTCACGGATATTAGTTATTATATGGCTGATCCACGTATTCATCTTGAAAAGCAGAGGTGGGAAAATTGATAGCCTTCGCATGGAATAATAAGCTTTTTACTGTGGCTTTGGCTGTCATTGTTTTGTTGGTTGCGGCTGGGATTCTTGCGCCATGGCTGCAGCCTTATGATCCCTTTCAACCGGACTATGAGTCCAAGCTACAAACACCGAGCCTTCAGCATTTGTTCGGAACAGATTATTTAGGTCGTGATATATATAGCAGAGTGTTGGCGGGTATCAAGCACTCTGTGTTTCCGGCATTTATTGTCCTCATACTAGTCGTGCTCATTAGCCTCATACTAGGTACATTAAGCGGCCATTACGGTGGGCGTTTAGATATGCTTTTGATGAGTGTAACCGATATATTTGTTGCAGTACCCAATATCCTTTTGACCATTGTTATTATTGGATTTCTCGGTTTTGGGATGGAGAACGTATATCTGGCCATATTGCTCTCATGGTGGGCGAGATACGTACGAATTATACGGGGACTCGTTCATGATGTGAAGAAAGAACCTTATATGCTCGCAAGTCGAGTGAGCGGTTCTTTTGGGATGCCTCATATGGTTCGTCATATTTTACCCAATATTATGCCGCAGGTGCTTACACTTTCTATCCTCGATGTCAGTAGAGTCATTCTAACATTGTCAGGCTTGTCCTTTCTCGGAATTGGAGCGCAGCCTCCATCGCCAGAATGGGGAGTTATGCTGCTCGATGGTAAACGCTATTTGCAAATTGCCCCATGGATGGGTTTTTTTCCAGGTTTAATGGTATTTATGACGGCTTGTGCATTCCAAATTTGCGGGGAGAAGCTGCGCAGCCGATACAAGCTAAAATAGGTGATGAGCATATGAACATAACTGCCCAAATTAAGAAACTTACCATAAAAAAAAGTAACGGCCAGTACTTGGTCAAAGATAGTTCCTTTATACTGCATGAAGGTAAGACACTTTGTTTAATAGGAGAAAGCGGGAGCGGGAAAACTTTGACAAGCAAAGCGATGCTCGGTATGTTGCCGAGTTCGATGACAATAACGGGAGAAATGATTTTTCAAGGTTTGGATTTAATGAGTATCAGCCGCCGTGGTTGGCAGAGGGTGAGGGGTAAACGAATAGGGGTAATTAACCAACATCCGGAGCAATCACTTCATCCTGCTATTCCAATTGGCAGGCAACTGATTGATTTGGTGAGAAGTCATTTGCCTTTGACGAGAGCTGAGGCAGAGCACAAGGCTAAAGCAATGCTTGCCAGAGTATCACTTCCACGTATCGATGCCATGATGTGCAGTTATCCATCTGAGTTGAGCGGCGGTATGAGTCAGCGCGTAATGATTGCAATGGCATTGTTACTTGAGCCGGAGCTCCTCATAGCAGATGAACCAACGAGTGCGCTGGATGTGATGACGCAGGCGGAAATTTTAGCGCTATTGAATGAAATTGTGAAAGAACGGAAGATGAGTATGCTGTTCATCACGCACGACTTGAATATTGCGAATTATTTGGCGGATTCAATCGCTATTATGCATCAGGGAGAGATCGTTGAATATGGCACTGTGAGTGACGTGCTAAAGCAGCCGAAGCATCCATACACAAGAGAACTCTGGTATTATCGTGATAAATTTAATATTGATTAGGGGAAGAGGTTGGCTACTATGCTCGAGATTAATCAACTATCCAAATCAGTCGGTGAAAAAATCATATTGGATAAATTGGAGATTCGCCTACCAATTGGTCGTTCGCTGGCAGTCGTTGGAGAGAGTGGAAGCGGGAAGTCTACGCTTGCTAAGATGATCATGGCGCTTGCACGTCCGACTTCGGGTTCGATTTCCTTTGATGGGGTAGTTGCACCTCAGCACAAAACCTCAGATTTCAAGGCCTGGTACAGGCAAATTCAGCTTGTATTTCAGAATACAGCTGCTTCGCTGGATCCGCGTATGACGATAATGCAAAGCATAGAGGAGCCGCTTCGATATTTCACAAAACTAGGGAAGTCAGATAGGAAGCAACTGGCAGCAGAATATGCCGATTTGGTAGGTTTGCCCTCACTGCTGCTTACCTCACTGCCGAACCAGCTCAGCGGTGGCCAGTACCAGCGGGCTTGCATTGCCAAAGCTCTTATACTAAAGCCTAAGCTTCTCGTTTGCGATGAAATTGTTTCCAATCTGGATGTTATTCATCAGCATAAAATCATTAAGTTACTTCAGAAGCTCCGAGAGGAGCAGAAACTCTCGCTGGTGTTTATCACACATGACCTTTCCTTAGTAACCAGTTTGTGTGATCAGATTATGGTTATGAAGAATGGGAGAATGGTTGAGCTGTTTAACTCAGAGACTTTACATTCCAAAGATCGTCATCCATATACACGTTCTTTACTGGAGACAGCAAGGCTGATCAGCAGGCGTAACGACGATTGATGATCTTAGATTTGCGGCAGTCTTGCAATTGCTCGGTGGAAAATATGTTTCATCCGATGATATAGGATATTATGCTTCGTGAAACATGGAGAGCCTGGAACATCTTTGCAACCCGAAATTCGAAGTGCTGTTCATAGATTAACTTGAACATGTTTACTTCAGATTTTTCGCAAAGTAGGCTGCCGCCTTATTTAGAATGTCGTTTTCTTCCTTAAGATCTGCGAGTTGCTTACGAAGCTTTGTCGAATTTCTTCCGTTGTCCCATATGAACCTCTCCATGATTTATTATAGAGGTTTTCTTCGTGTCCATCTGTTCGGGCCAACGTCATGTGGCTCTTAAATGCTAATTTCCCACCAGCGACACGTAGCTCCGGCTAATCCCAAGCTCCTTCGCAATCTCCCGCTGCGTCCGCTCATCCCCGCCATGCTCCAGCCCGAAGCGGCCAATGACAACTTCCTTCTCCTGGTCATCAAGTATATCCAAATTCTTATATATTTTCGACTTCTCAATCTTCAGCTGCACCTTATTCACGATATCATCAGCCTCAATACCGAGGATATCGATCAACGTAATCTCATTGCCTTCCTTATCCGTGCCAATCGGATCATGTAGAAAAACATCCTTCCGCGTCTTCTTCAAAGAGCGCAGATGTATAAGTATTTCATTCTCAATACAACGAGCCGACACAACCTAATGTTATTTCAACCATTATTCATTATATTAAAAATGAACCAACCTTTGTGATATCACATCGATTGGTTCATTCATCATTATCTATTTCATTATGTAATTGCTGCTCTATTGTTTTCACCCAATTAGGAATAGTCTCAGCCATATATTTTATTACACTATGGTTGAAATCAGCTTCCAATACAATCACACCTGCTAAAGTCGTTTCTATTGAAAAATCTCGTTTGTTTTTTATACACTCCCTAACCAACTTGATAGCTTCTTTACCTGCCGACACCCTATGTCTTTCAGGATTTTCGTTATCAATACGGCGTGTCAATGAATCAGGATCAATATTGACACTAATTCCAAGCCTATCGATAATTAGATTGCGAATTGTACTCTTCCCGCTACCATTATTACCAGCAAATACGAACATTTCTGCAGTTGGTTCACTCATGATCATTTTCCTGTTTCTCAATCTGTTCAATATTTCCATTGCTGTGTTCTTTCATAAACTGCCCATCTTTTGTTTTGTAGATAACGTAGGTACCATTAGCCTTAGCATCTAACTTAGCACGATCTCCCGTTAACTTTATGAGTTTTTGTAGATCCTGTATGCGCTTCACAACTTCCCTCCGGCTATTCAAAATTTATGATTAGCAATCTTATAATTGCAGTATATCACAGATCGTGTCTTAAAAAGACACAACCAGTATTAGCGTTCAAACACAAAACAGACTGCTCTAAAAGAACAGCCTGTAAAGCAATCTATTCACCGCTTCGCCTTATAAAACTCATGATAAAGCTTCATAAGCGCCCTCTTCTCAATCCGCGAAACATAGCTCCGTGAGATCCCAAGCTCCTTCGCAATCTCCCGCTGCGTCCGCTCATCCCCACCATGCTCCAGCCCGAAGCGACCAATGACAACTTCCTTCTCGCGGTCATCGAGTATATCCAAATTTTTGTATATTTTGCTCTTCTCAATCTTCAGCTGCACCTTATCCACGATATCATCAGCCTCAGTACCGAGGATATCGATCAACGTAATCTCATTGCCTTCCTTATCCGTACCAATCGGATCATGCAGCGATACATCCTTGCGCGTCTTCTTCAAAGAGCGCAGATGCATAAGTATTTCATTCTCAATACAGCGAGCCGCGAACGTCGCGAGCTTCGTGCCTTTCCCCGTTTGGAAGCTCTCGATTGCCTTAATCAAGCCAATTGTCCCAATGCTAATTAAGTCCTCGAGATCTTCCCCTGTATTGTCGAATTTTTTCACTATGTGGGCCACCAAACGCAGATTGTGCTCAATGAGCAGGTTACGGGAACGCTGATTACCTTCTGCCATTAATTGCAGATGCTTTGCTTCTTCCTCCTCCTGAAGCGGTTGAGGAAAAGCATTATTTTTGACATAAGAGACAAGAAGTGAAAGCTGTTTAATAAAAAGCGCTATCGCTGAGAATAATCCAGGCATTTACCGTACACCCCCGCGTTGTATTGCCTCAGATCGTAATTCCTCGCAAGGCTTATCGATCTGGGCGAACATTGAAGTCTGTTCTTAAGTGTATGTAGGTAAAGGCCTAGAAGTGCACGTACACATTCAAAAGAGCCTCCACAAGCGCATTTTTTCGCTTTAAAGAGGCTCTTATCTTATGATACGGTATTCTAATTCTTATCTATATGAAGCACTCTAACCGCCTTAGTCGCAAAGGAAAGGTGTCCTTTAATTTATCCCCTGTATAACGGAGCCATCCAGCAGCTTCATATAGAGCAGCTTGCCTTCACCCGGATAGTAGTAATCAGGCAAATGGCACATGAACTTAAAGCCGTTGCGATCGAACATTTTCCGTGCACTTTCATATTCAGGCAAATCACAGGTGAACGTCTCTAGATATCTGCCGCTTCTCGATTCACAGAACTGGATCAACGCATCCATTAGCTTCCATCCCAGCTTGCGGTGGCGGTAGGAACGATGTACACCGAAGTATTCAAGCCGATAACCGCCGCTCCGATGCTCATTTTCTACAAAAATAATGGCAGAAATAATCTGCCCTTCATCTTCCTCGTACCAGCAAAACACATGCTGCTCCTGCATACTCCTTATCGGCAGCCATCTAAGCTGCTCCGTCTCCCCAGGCGTAAAACGCTGATCATCGAAACAATGCTCACTAAGTAAGAAATCCGACACCCTGCCAGCTTCAGTGCCGCTCGTTACAGGCTTAATTTCAGCATAAGCATGTCCTACATGTTCCTTCCCAACTTGAAGCATAGGCTCCCCCTCTTTCACTGAAAACTAGGAAATGCGAAGTGAATGGTTCCATTCTGACGTGACACCTTTTTGAAAATAATGATCACATTCAAAAAAGTAAAGCTTAGCAGCAAGATCATAACGATTTTTCTTCACTACAGCAACAAAGCCTTCTCTCGCATCATAAAATCTTCCCGCTCGATAAGCTTCTACAGCTGCTTCAAATTGCTTCTTTGTCTCATGCTTAAGCCTGCGGATATGCTCAGGATCAGCCTCGTACCAATCGTACAGCTCAATAGGGTCATGCTCCTCATCAATTTGAAGGACGCCTAGTCTACGGTATTGCCCTAACTTGTCAGGGTTAAGTGCCTGCATCGTATCCTCTGTCAATAGAACCGTCACACCTAATTTAGCTGAAGTCTTCTCCAGATCCAGTGTTAACTCTACATGATTCGATACTACACTGCCCTCCATCCTCTGTTCTTCACCTATAATACCAAGCATCACATCACCGGAATGAATGGCTATGCCAATATCGATCGGTTCTTCCTGGTTCCTTACTCGCTCTGCATTATAGGATTCCAACGTCAAGCGCAGTTGAAGCGCCGCTTTGAGTGCCGCACTGGTCTCATTCGGGAACATGGTCAGCATTCCTGGGCCTAGGTATCGACTAGTAAAACCGGCATGTTCACGTATGATCGGACCAAACTGCTTAAGGAAGGAATTGATAAACTTAAAATTCTGCTCTGTACTTAATTTTGCAGAAAATTCATTGAACTGACGCATATTACATACCATGATCGTCATTCTGCGATTCTGCTGCTCACCAAGCTTAATTTGTGTCATATTCGTTTTCCCCAACACCTTAAGAAATTGCTGTGGGACGAAGCGGAAGTAGGAGTTGCTTAGCTTTGTCACTTCATTAATATATTGTTTAATCGAGCTTGCCATCATATTGAAGCGTTCGCCTAGCTCCTCAACCTCATCACGTGTTCGAATCTCTACCTTGACATCCCATTCACCGCTTGCAATGAGATTCACATTGGAACGAAGCGTACGTATGGAGGACAAGAGATATGCCGTCATGATTGTAATAACCATTAAAAGCACGATACCAATAAATGCGAATATTTGGAGAACCTCATATAAAATTTTCATCGTGCTTTGGTTTAATCCAATCATATCTTTACCAGTCTCGTAGATCCCGATAATATCGCCGTTCGAATTATAGAGCGGACCTAGCGCATACATCCATTCTCCACCAGAATCTTCCCATTCTCCCATTATGATTTCACCTTGCTCAAGCACTAGACGGTTCTCGTCATTGATCTCAAAAGGCTGAAACATCGTTACACTATCGTCATCATCCATGACAATATAGAGCCCACCGTCAATATAGCGATAAATGGTATTATACAAGCCATCACGATCAGCACCTGCACGAGAGAATACCTCATTTACTCGCTGTTTAATCGTGTTGTAATCCTCGCTATTATAATCCAGCGGAGAGTTTAGTTTTTCCAGGTAATCGCCATCTACCAAATATTTTCCGTTTCCAGCAAGCAGTCTCAGCTGTTTATAGGTATCATCCTTCATTTCTATGGCGAATGAGGAGTATACGGAATAGGATAATCCCACCATTGAAATAAGAACAACAGGCAGTATAACTGCTAATTGCTTCAATAATAAGAACACCTTGCGCTTCATTACATTCACATAGACAAAACGTATCGTATAAACAACCACCACTGCGAGGAGCAGCAAAAGAAGCCAATAACCGATTCGTTGTCCGATGACTAGATAGGAATAACGATAGGAATCTTGTACATCCACAATGGCACCATTACTGTTAAGCTGAATCACCCGATCAGAGCTCGAAACCATGATATGACCATTGCCGATTGAAATATGGGTAAAATCAGACCATTCCACTTCAGGTGAGAATTCATTAAGCGCATCAAGCGTCAATACCGCTTCAACCGGATTCCCTACAGCAGCGGTATTCAATCTCTTAATCGCGCTATCATGATAATCAATAAAATAAAGATTAACATCATCCGAGGTGACAATTCCTACTGGAAAATTAAACTGACCATCCCTCGAAAGAGGATACAGCTTAACGATCTCACCACTTGTTACCGCGGACAAAGTCCCTCTCTTCGAAGTGAAATAAAATTGTGATTCCCGATTTCCGGTTAATTCATTTAAATAGCGGTCCTTTGGCAGTTCAACTGTTGTTATCGTTTCAGGCGTCGCAGTTACGCTCTCATCAAGCATAAGCTTTAATAAAGTAGCTGAACCCTCTTCTTTCCGAAAAAAATACAGCTCATTGTCTTCAATGGATAATGATTGCAATTTACCAACACGAAGCAATTGATCCTGTTCTTCATAGTCTACATAATAAAGAATTCGAGACTTCGAACCATCGGCAGAAATTCGCACAATTTGCTCTCCCGATACTTTTAAACCATAGGAATCTAGGACTGTAATCAAAGCGTATGCATTACCCTGCGTATCCGCTGCGATGGAATTGAATAGCTGAACCGTATCAGATTGGGTATTGTTGCTGCTGGAGTAGGAATAAACCATCTTCCCATCTTTATTCACTTTATGGATAACCTTCTTGGAATCTGTAATGGTATATAGTGACCCGTCACTATCTGTCGTTATGCGAGAGATATTGGAGTAAGGTTCTTCTATCTTAAAAGGCTGTAATGTCCATGAATCTCTCATGGCGACCAATAGAATTACAGCAACCAGGATCAAGCTAAACAACATAATAAGCTTCGTTCTCAACATAATCTCTCCATTCGACTCACGGGTTTCATTCCTATTAAGAAATATATGGATTTTCTATATCATCATATATTTTACTATAAAAATGTCGTCTTGTGTCTTAACGCGAGATATTTATTGCCGTATTTTAGCAAGAATAGTAGAATTAAATCAAATCGTGAACGAAGGGTGATTAAAATCGGACAAATTGTCTGTGCAGGCGCGAATCTACAATGCAGCTTCGGGGCTGCACCGAGTGTATTAATGGTGCTGCCTGTGAACCGAGTAATGACCGCTATGCCCATTGCTAATATTATGGATAACAAGCCTCTTGCAAATATTCTTCCATTTGGCATGTGTAATTCAATGGCTAACCCTATGGTTGCAGCAGCTACAGCAGCTGCATTTGGTGCATTGACCCCTATGCCTTGCATACCAGTTACGTCTGCTCCATGGGTTCCTGGCTCTCCTACTGTTATGGTTGCGAATATGCCCGCCCTGAATAATGCTTCCAAATGCTTATGCAATTGGGGCGGCGTTATTCAAGTTGCTAATCCAGGTCAGATGACCATACAGGTCCCATAGTCTGCTGCTAATAGTTCTATATTTTGGGAGCTGCAGCCAGAATCAATGATCCTACAAAGGAGTCGTGTTTCTTGATAGAGAAAATCGTCAAACCTTTTATTGCACCAATTCAACGTAAAATATTAATGCCTCTCAAAAAGGCAAAAAACTGGCCAAAGCTCCTTGCAAAGTGGTTGAAGAAAAAGTTCAAAGATATTTTAGGCCAAAAAGAAATCACTAAAGCGAGCTATATTCCAATCGGAAATTATTATGTTTCGAAAAAACTCATTGTGATCATCATCTTAGTCCTGCTCATTTGTTATTTCTTTATATTCATTCGCCCTCCTAAATTCATAAATAAGCTATTTAACCGCAAACCTGCTATTTCCGTTAGTACAAATGGAACTGCTCCAAGCTACTCTGGGGCGGCAAAGCTGCTTGATGAAAATAAGGTTTTGCTCTATGAAGGGGATTTAGTGGGCGGCGTGTATGAGGGGAAAGGAAAGCTCTATCAAGCAGTTGGAGTTTTATTGTATGAAGGCGACTTTGTCGGTGGGCAATACGCGGGTAACGGCAAACTGTTCAGCAAGGAAGGAACACTGCTGTATGAAGGCGCCTTTGTCGATGGCAAATACGATGGAGCTGGCAAGCTATACACTGAGGATGGCACACTGCTTGAGCAAGGTACTTTTTTGCAAGGCGTACTCATTCAAGGAAGTCAATATCAATCGGATGGCACGCTGAAGTACACCGGTGCTTTAGCTGGTAAAGTTTACGAAGGAGAAGGCAATCTTTATTATCCGAATGGCAAAATACAATATCAAGGCGGCTTCAAAACTGGTGTTTCTCATGGACAAGGACGCTTATTTTCTGACAATGAGGAGCTCATCTATGAAGGTGGCTTTGCCAATGGCGTTTATGCCGGAGAAGGCACGCTATATAATGGTACCAATATTATTATCTATCAAGGACAATTTCTTGCCGGAAACTACAACGGTATGGGCAAGAAGCTATTTAAAAATAACTTTATCGAATACGAAGGTGAATACAGTAACGGCAAGCGTTCGGGAGCAGGAACTGAATATTTTGAATCTGGCAGCGTGAAGTATAAAGGCGAGTTCTTATCGGATCGTTATCATGGGACAGGCATTCTGTTTGACGTAAACGGCAATATGATTTACAGTGGCGGCTTTTTAAGCAGTGAATACCACGGAAATGGCGAGCGTTACAATGCTGAGGGATTACTTGAATACAAAGGCTTCTTCGTTCGTGGATTATTAAATGGTCTTGGCACCTGGTTTAAGGATGGCACTCAGCCAATTTATATTGGTTATTTCAAGTCGGGCAAGCTCGATTTCGCCTCTTATATGGAATTATCCTCAATAGGACGTGAGGAGCTCCTAGGCAAACCATCCGGTACGGAGCTAATTTTAGACCCTTTACCAGAAGTCTTTTTTGATATGGCAGATAGCGAAGCCGAAGCATTGGAAGAGGCTAGTTTAGAAGATAGCAGTACAGGAGATAGTTCCTTGAATGAAGCAACTGTAGAGGATACTGCGCCTGATTTAGAAGCCATTCCACGAAGCGGCACATTAAAGCTGCGTTATCAGGAACTAGGATTGATGTTTGTTGCCAGAATGGAAGACACCAGCTCTGAGGACGCCGAGCTAACAGAAATTCATATGAATAGCGGTAAAGTTTTAGATACACTATTCCTGCAGCTAGAAGAACAACTCTCAACTGAACCTGCAAGCATTAAAAAATTAAACAGTGGGTTAGATCGCATCTACACATGGAATAATTATGTTTATACCCTTACTGTGAATCAGAATAACGAGGTACAATCAGCAATAATTACAAGGACGGGATAGCTCCCGTCCTTGTTTTTTTATACCCTATGCTATAGTGGATGCCGCACTGTTTACTCCCGTTTCAAGCTCATCTAACGCATGCTGACCAGCTGCGCTGTCGCCAAGTGCCTTCACTGCCCACCAGCGTATGCGAATACGTATACGCTCTGTTTTTTGATTAACTCGTATACCGATCCGGAAGGTGCCCTTCTTCGAATACTGTATGAAGCCAATTGAAATATTAGGATAATTCGAAGTAAACTCACTGCCAGCGAAAACATCCTGCGCTCCTGAATAAATAGCATTGCTGCGTTTCCACATCTCTGGAACCGGAATATCGGAAGATTCCTGCTCATCGGAAATGCCTGCGGTTAAGAAAACGGCTGCGTCGCTGCCTAAACCATGCTCAATTTCTTCAGAGTAGAAGTTTTTCTGACGACGTTGATACCACTTCTTCGGCTGCTGCGGGACAATCGAAATTTCCGTAATTCCCGCTGTTACCTGCTGCTCTGGCGTTAGCGGAGCCTCGTGATCAAGTAATGATCTAAACTCCTGCTTAATATCCGGAAATGGAGAAACAGGGACGAGAACGGGTTCTTTCACTTCTGTATTTTTCGCATCAATCTTACGGCTCATATCTTCTTTCTCTGTAGCCGATAGCAGCTTATACAGCATAGTAGGATTTATGACGTAATCGTTGAAAGGCAGCGATTCTACACTATCAATGACATAGCTTGCACCCATTTGCAGCAGATTGATCTTTGCAAGATACAAGCATGGTTCAACAGGAGTTTCAATCGCACGATCCAGGGAGCGTGAATAAAAGGTGTCTAAAATCCGTTCCTGTGCAGGCTCTTCACTTACTTCAACCGTTTGCTTAATATGTGATAGTTCATAGATCAACTTATCGCCAATAACAAGTCTCGCCGTTCCCGCTTTAGCTGCAATAGAGGCATTTTGTTTAGATTCTCCCGCAGCTAGCGGCAGCGCCCGCAACCGGATTCGTTTCGTATAGCTCGTAGCTCCACCGTCCGTAGGCTCAGAGAAAATGAGCTTTTCGTCTTCCTCTACCGATTCTGCATGCAGCAATTCCAGTTCATATTCAAACGAAATATGAGGAGTCTGAAGCGTCTTCTCAATGCTAAGCTTCAGCTCGAAGCTTTGGCCCGGTTCAATATAGCGCGGCACGCTCTGCAGCACGCGTACTTGGCCATCATCGTACCAAATTGATGTATCCTCGATTAAATAATCATATTCCTGCATTGCAGGTGCGGGGGGGTGCTCACGAACGAACAAGCGATAGCTTTCCAAAATACGATTATGCTCACTAACATCCTCACTGCCGCCTAAGGCTCCAGCTACTGTATGTACCGGCTCTTTGCCTTTTTCATTATACTCCAGACATAGGTATACATTTTTGGCATAATCATTGTTCATAAAGCCATCAACGTTGGAGAGCTTAACGGTAAGTGGTGAAGGCACGATGATCTCACGACCCATTTGGTCAAGTGCCGCTCCCGTTTCGATCGAAATGGATTTATCATCAACCGCAACGACTTGCAAACCGGCAATAACACCGCTTCCGAACAACAAACGATTCGTTAACCGGCGTTTATCAGAGAAATAAGTCTGCTCTGACATAAAATCTCTAACCGTTAATAGCTTCCCATAAAAGTACCGATTGCGTTCAAATGGGATATACCTCGATCTATTCATCCAAATTTCCTCCCTTTACTCACTATTCCAAACGAGAATCCAAGCCTAGTCTCGTATGCTGGTCAATCCGATTATCTTGTCCTACATCGATGGTAATCGTATGATGCGGCATCGATGATCGACCGTCCAAATTAAGCAAGGTTGGCTCAGACAATACCGTATTCATACCGAGATAGGAGTGCAGGTCCATGTATACCCAAGGCTGTAAAATAATCAACTTACACGTAGCAAAAACGGGTTTATAAGCTTCAATCAGCTGCTGCAGCGTCACTCGTCTCATTTCTGTATCCGCATGCTCGGCCTTCACAAGTACATTAAATACATGAGGATCTGCTGCATACAGGCGATCGGCTACTTCACCGAGTTCAGGGTTTTCCTTGAGCGGCTTTACCTGCTCATACTCCAGAATGATTGGCTTCTCACCTGTATAAATCGAAATCAGCGTCTCCATCGCATATTTCGTACCACGTAAATTGTATAAGGTTGGCGCTGCCTTCAGCAGCTGTCTTAATTGCTCCTCAGACCAATAATCCTCTGCGTTAATGCCAAGCCAGCCGAGCAGCCAACGCAACGATGACCCTGAAGCATTATTGGCTTCAAGTGTACGTGTTACCTGCCCAATCTTATGATCGGTATCCTCAAGCATGGTCTGGAAGATACTCAAATACCGAGCTAAGAAATCCTTCGAGCGCTCATCCCGCTGATAAATAGACGGAAGGTATTCTAGATACGAGCTTCTTGGAAAATGGAGCTCCAAGCTTTGAATGACCGGGGCATGCTGTGCTGAACCAATTAATTCGATAAATAACCATAAAAACCGACCTTTTGCTTGAATCAACAGTGCATCCTGTGGATCCTTGAGCGGCTTAGACCATAAATGAGATAAGGCCGTAAGCTTCGTCTCTGTAGGAATTTCTTCGCTCGCAACGTACTCGTCGAGATCGACATGATCCTGATCAACAAAAATCTCGCGTTGATCCGAGGCATAATATCGGATATTGATCTGAGTATCATTCTGCTGCTCGGCTGCAAGCACCAGCTTATGCCATTCCATCTCATATACACCGCTATCCAAGCCATCGCTAAGCCATACACCCATTCGTGAACCAAATGTTTTCCATATGGCAGTTTCAGAAATAGGCTCGATCTTGAATACGCTGCGCTGTTCCGAATTCCAGATGTAAAGACACTGCTTGCCAGGAAACAATACATTCCCGCTTGCGCCGCTTGCGAAGCCGCGTTTCACAATCTCGCCGCTTGGCAGCACTGCAATTAGTGAATACCCCTCACGGATACGAAGCAAGCCCCAGAACGTATCCGAACCGCTGTAGCATAAGGAAACCAGTTCCTCCACTAATGGGTCTATTTGCAACGAGAATGGTGTGACCGTGTTCGTCAACAAATGTAAAATCATGATTCGCTGAGTCTTTTTATCGAGCAGCCAGCACTGCTGCTGGCTCCCAAGTGTCAATTGGTAGCGATGATGATCATCCACATTCTCTTCATCAGCTAGTTCCATTCCATCCCCTAATAAGGGCAGCGGTATACGTACCGTCGGAAGTCCTGCGTGGTCAAACCTGAGCAGCTGCAGCTCATGCTCTTGCCCAATTGTACCTATAACAAGCAATCCATTATCGTTATCTGCAATGACTGCTTTCGCATGGAAGCTCTCACCGTACCAATCCTTTGTTGACCACCTGATTTGCGCTCGATCTAGTGACATCGCCTGAATAACACTGCTAAGTCCTTCATGAATGACAACTACTGCATCGCCAGTAATAGTTATTAATGAAGGGTGATTCTCATCACTGCTTTCAAGCTGTATAATATCCTCCACATGCGTACTAGCTAAGTCCGTTCGCCAAATCATCCCTGCGTTATCCAGCATAAACCATCTTCCATTAGAATCGACCACAGTGTCGATAAGCTCACCAGTCATTTGTGGATGAGTGAGCTCGAAACGATTCAAATGACGATATACTTTTTCTCGTACAATGGTTAATCCATCCTTCATGCCTTCAAGCTGATAGGAAGTGCCTCGTCTCCAGTCGGGAGGCTTGCGAAATGAGAAAAATTTAGGATCACTCATATCTCATTAACCTCCTATCCATTCGAAATGATGAATTCAATATCGTGGTCGCCCGAGATGGCAAGTCCATTTGGCGGAATTCGAATATCTCCACCTTCTTCGTGATTCACATTTCTACCTTCTGCCCTAAGCCATACATCTTGTATATATTGCACACCCGGAACACGGTGGACGATATCATAAACATCACTTTTGTAAATCGATTTGCCAAACTCCCATCCCGTGCTTGCATCATCGCCATAAGGCTGCAGCCACTTGCTCAGCATCTGCCTAACATCATCCTCTCTTCCCTCATAGCGAGGGTGGACGACAATGATCGCTCTCACTGTTACTCGAATATATTCTGGCGGAATAACGTGAAGAGTGGTTGTGAGCAGGCGATAAGGCTCAAGATGTGTCCGTATGGTTTGGATCATGCCTATACTTGGGCGCGGCAAGGGCTTTCGGCTATAAGGCACAATCACTAATGAAATATGTCCAAAGGCTCGTTCCTTGGGATAGTTCTTGGTTGTAGTGTTATATCCAGGTATCGCTTTGACCCTTACAATACGAAGTCCTGGTATTTCCTTTACTCGCTTCTCGATATCCTCAGCTGTGATCCCGCACTTCGGATCTATGATGCTGAGCTTCGCTCGATGCATCGCTTCATTCAGTGTTTCTGCCTCCGCGCCGCCATATGCTGGATACAGGTTCGTCACATGAAGAGGATAATTGAAAAAGTCAAACTCATGAATCGTATTCTCTTTAACATTGCCTGCAACGCCTGTTCCAGTACGGTAACTAATAATCCTAATATTGGGACAGGGGGAAGACGGCGGGGCCACACCATGAACACCATCTGAGAAGCGAACAACGCCCTCTGCCTCATCAATGACATAATGATGGCTATCTGCGGTCGACTCATCGAAATCCCAGACTCGTTCCCAGTCATACCAGACCATAGCACTCTGATCCTCTGCCAGCCAGCCCACCTGTATTCGCAGCATGTCAGGAAGCAGCTGTTGAATAGGAAGTAGAAGCTCCTGACCAGAAATCCCTGTCCCTGTGCCCAGATAGATATGTTCTTCAAAGCCCGGTGATAAAGCAATCACCCGTATGCTTTGCTTACCGCTTGGCAGCTTAACATGAGCTGGAAACGTTAATAGCACTCGATCAGCAGCAAGCTCTACCTTATAATCAGACTCCTGCACATCGCTCCAACCACCCGCAGGGCCCGCTTGCTTGAACTGAACTGCAAGACTTCCTTGTTGAAACAACGCATGTTCAAGCTCAATATGTGGAGTTGCAGCTGCTTCAGCTTGACTGGCAGATGATACTTCCTCTATTCCATCAAAGCATTCCGTCATGCATAAGCTCTGTCCTTGTTTGGCAAATACCTCATTCCACACGAGTCGCCGAATCCGAGGTGGATCATTATATTCTCCTGCTGTAAGAACCGCTCTGATTTGGCGTACCGGCACTGCTCCTTGCGGAATGGTGAACAGGATAGGACCACTCTGATGCATACCATAGGTCTCATCACGCTCAAGCATAACTGGAATCCAGCTTCCTACCGGGCTTTCTTCTCCTCCCTGCTCCTGCCAATAGCTCCATTCTACCTTGCCCGAAGGAGTAAAATGCTTATATCTAGCAGGTATTCGATGCTCTGGATTTTGCTCTTCTAATTCAATCCATAGCGATAAGGGCATCGAATGCGGCAACCCATTCCATAAAGTAATGACTATACTCGCCCCGACATCGCCATTCTCGCCAAATGGAAAGATCGTAACGCGACCCGAGGTCATATCATCATCAATAACAACGATATCCCCTGCAGATGTAGATAATGAAACCTGCTGCTCCGAATCCGGCAGCACAGATACAGCGCGTACCGTTTCGAAAGGAAGCTCACCCACCCGCAATAAGGTGCCAAATGGGATGAGAATAGGCTCCGATGCTCCCGAAAAACTTAATGAAGTTGTAGCAGGCACACGGTCCTTTGGTGTTTCACCCAACAGCTTCAGAAATTTGCGATCATGATTCAACGTTAAACGATCCAATTGAAACTGCTGCATTTCAATATGCCAAGCCAGCATCTCTAGTAGAGTAATCCCTGGATCATGCGCATTTTCATCGGTCCATTCAGGAAATATTCCGGGAATAAGATCACGCGCTTCACGAACAAGCTGTTCGAAGTTACGGTCGTCTAGGTTCGGTAAAGGTAACATGGCTCTTCATCTCCCTTCTATTTGTGTAACTCTACTAGCAATCGATGCTCTCCAGGCACGACAACACTATGTGGTAAATCTACTATCTTCTCTGGATTCCACTCGACCCGTTCTCCATTCTCAACCTTGTAGACATCTAATGATAATTGCGGAATATGTACGACTGGGCCTACTGATTTCAAAAGAGCGTAGAACATGGAATGATGAACAATCTGACCAATATTCCAGCCTTTTCCATCCGTATTTCCGGTTAATGTATCCAAAAATCGATTTAACTTGCGTGTTAGCTCACGTTCAACAGGTACAACATCATCCATGTTTCTAACCCATACCGTGGCCTGTATACCAATTTCAAGCAGTGCGGGCTCCATAACCTGCAAATTACCAAAGAAGGCGATATTAGAGGCCGTTTTCTCCAGCAGACTTGCTTCGACTTGGCGCTTAAGCTCTTGAAAATGAGCTCCATTCCCTATCCCTGATTTTGGTAGCACGACTATAGAAAGTGTGCCTATTTCCTTCTCAAGCTTCACATTCAGATTAGGCAAGCATTTGACCTTGGCCACATTAGGATGTGCTTCACGTGTCAGCCATTCAAAATCCTCTGCAATGACAGCACGATTGCGATGAGTAAAACGTTTCGGACCACGGACAATGGCTTCTTCCATCGTGCCTGCATCACAGCCACCTGCAGCAGCATATAAATTGGTAACCCCTTCAATAAATGCGATGGAGCTTTGCAGCGTGCTGATCGCTCCTGCAGGCACATTCCCACGTTTTCCGCCGCCGCTAGTATAGGTCACACGTACAAGATCCACACCTGTCCGAGGCAGCGATTTGCCTGATTTACCATTGCCGAAGCTTAATCTACCTGTAGCATGATCGATCATATAATGACGGTCTGAAGGCCCTGAGCGCAAAAATTGCTCTACAGCGCTATAACAAACCCATACTCGAAGAATTTCTTGCTCTGAATCTTGCATAATATTCAATTTGATCCCTGTTTCTTGTAATATTCCAATTTCATTTAGTGTTAGATGCTCGGTCTCATCGACCCACACTTCCACTTCAAGCACGGGAGTAGACGCAAGTACATAATATTCTGAGGTTTCTTCTTGTGCTGTATCATAAAACTCCATTTTTCTAGGAAGCTCGTGGACAATCGTCTGCTGTTGAACAGCTAACGTCGTATTCAATGCCATATGCAGCACCCTTGGCATAATCATGGATCCAGTATCCAGATTATAGCGGCCATCGCGATTAACCGCACGAATCCAATATCTTTTTTTGCCAAAGTAATGGTCATGTGCAAAATCCTGCGGACCAACAAACTGTATATCGCCGCTTCGAGTAAAGCCATTCGTATCATCAGCCACTGCTAACGGTGCCCAGATGGATGAACCCCCAACACTCTTTAAATACTCCCACTCGATAAAAGGAACATCCTTTGCCGTCACCTGACGCTGCTTCAATAATACGTATAAATTAATCGGTCCACGCTGAGGCGGAATATCAAATCCGAGCCATACCGCAGGCGCATTGCCTCCAAGGGATAGGAACGGCCGAAAAGGCATGCCGCCTGATTTGATTTCGTTCGTACGATCCTTCACATCCAAATTATTTATTGTTAATAGCTTCTGAGGCGAAAATAAAGGTTTCTCATAGCCGTATCGGATGCGCAGCCGATGTATCGCTGGCGCGTAGTAGATGGCATTTGGAGAATACGCATTATTAATTTGTACGATTCGTCCTCGAATCCAGTAATTCTCCTCTGCATTGACGACAATTTCCTCGATATCCTCAGGACATACAAACGTTATCTCCCGTTTAGCCATTCCATCCCATGGTTTATCGAACAGTTTTCTTGCTTCTGAATCGACGGGAAGCATTGCCCATGAACGACCATTCCAATATTCCCATTGAATGCTTGATATCGTGACTACATCAGGGATTTCAACCCTATCCACTATCTCACGCTTCATCACAGGCTTCCAATTAATTGCTCTGGGCATATCCGGATACAGACGATGCTGTAGAAACTCGGCATCAAAGCTCAGCTTAAGCTGAGCGCCTCGTTTCGAGAAGGCCTCTTTATTAGATACATAGAACAAGCCGTATTGAGCGAAAAAATCACCGAACGGCTCGCAGCCATTTACCGCATTCAATTGAATATCATTAAAATACAATCGATCGGGTATAATCCCATCTTCGTCTGTTGCTGCTGCAAATTCACTCTTAATTAGCATACGCTCGAATTGCATCTTGCCAAGCTCCGAAGCACTCGACTGCTCAGCTAACGTAAACGCAAGGCAACGTATCCAATACCCCAGTGAATCGTGATATTCAAACGGGTCCATGCGCTTATGGTTAAGCTTTATCAGACGAATGACTGAACCATGCCCATACACACGATCGAACGCATGCCAGGATCCGTCGCTATAATACTCCCATTGCACCTTTTCAATGTCTGATAGCCATTTCACAGTCTCTATGGCCGCCCCTTCATGCTGTGCATGAAAAAAGGTGAATTCGAGAAAAGCAGGACGCTCAATTAAAAACAGAAAATCATGCTGGATATAAAAGGTATGCTCCTGCAAATTTTGTCCTTCATCTCCAAACAGTGCATAGCCCTGTCCATCGCCTGTAAGCGAAGATCCATCCTCACTAAGGATGACAATTCGATCTCGCTTCGGACTAATCGCTAATACTTCCAGCAAATTTGCAGTCGTTAATAAAATCGTACGAGCCGTCTCGAACCGAATTGGCTCCGTCTCTCCCACTATTTCGGCCGCTAGCTGAATTCCTTTTTCCACTAGGACAGGCTCGGGTGTACCTTCGACTAGCTTAAACGTAATCTGGGCTAGTGCAGGTCTTGCTGGAGCAAGCTCAACATTGAAATGGTTCAAGAAAGCTAAAAAACTCTTGTAAGGCACTTGATTTAGACGCTTAATATTCCCCTCAAGCAAATGAGTGAACATCAAAGAAAGGGCTGTACCCGGATCTGGCTCCTCGGGCCGAAACCGCCACTCCGAGGTATAATAGGGTGCCATCTTCTTAATCTCTTCAATTAATTGTGCTTGGGATCTATCATCAATTATTGGGGATTGGTTTCTTGGTTCCATTCCTGAGCTCTGGTTAATCATTGATCTCTCTCCGATGGTTTAATTTGATCCTTCGTATAAATAGAAGGGATAAACCTGATTGAATAGGTTATTCGTTGTTCTAACCTCATACTGTACATGAATCAGCAGCTTCTGTTCATTGGTCTGATCACGTTCAACTATAACCTCTACCTCATGCACGCGAGATTCCCACATGCGAATGGATTCTTCAACTTCTGATTCGATCAAACGTAATGTTGTATCATCATTACCTTCGAACAAATAACGATCAATTCCACAGCCATACTCTGGACGCATAATTCGTTCTCCCTTAGCCGTCCAAATGATGATTTTGATGGCTTCTGCAATATCTTCCTCGTATTGCGCATGCTTAATGCGACCTGTAAGCTCATCCACTTCGATTGGAAACTTCCAGCCACGGCCCAAAAATTCCTTAGACATAGCAAGCCCTCCGAATCTACTTCATTAATTAATTTTAACGATGGAGCCCTTTATCGTAATTAGCCCATCGGATTTAAGGTTTAATGCTGCTGATGCCTTAAGATCAAGTGTTGCGGATGCTTCAATTGCGATTTGAGTAGATTTCAGCTTAATCGCTTTGCTGCTTTCAATTGTGGCGTCTCCCTTGTTGTTGATTACAATTTTGGTCGTACCACTTTTCACTTCTATTTCATTGCTGGAGCCGCCCTTTATCGTAATGATCGTTTGTCCATTTTGCTCCTGCAGCTTTATCGTATCGTCCTTCTCCGAGATCTCCAGCTGTTGCCCCTTTTTGGTCTTCATCGTAATCTTGCCGTTCCCATCGGTATCATCAAACATCATTTCATGTCCAGCTCTTGACGTGATTTTACGAATATTATTTTTTTCATCTTTGCCAGAGGGAGGTGGTCCTTGCTTGTTCCACAAGCTGCCTATCACGATCGGTTCACCAATATCCCCCATCTGAAAAGCAACCAGCACTTCATCGCCTACCTCAGGCAAAAATAAAGTACCGCGTCCACCACCAGCCATTAAGGTTGTCATTCGTGCCCAATCGAGAGCGTTCTTATCGTCAAGGATCGGTATTTTCACCTTTACGCGTCCCAAATTTTCCGGGTCCTTATTGTCCGTAACAATCCCGATATATACTCCATTAACCAGCCCTAGCAATCGGTCATTCATCGAATTAAGTGAATCGAACATTTCATTCATGTCTACACCGCATTTCCCTGCACCCTGAATCTGGTTGTATAACCAGATTCGTCAATCGTATGAGTGGCGCTTTTTATATAATAAGGCTGGTTTAAACGTTTACCGAGTCCATCTAGCTTGATATATCTTCCAGCACGAACTTCAGGAAGTCCCAGACATTCCGCATCGCCAGAAAGTAGTCTCATTGCCCGTTCGTCCATCGCTGCTTCAGCCTTTTCTTTTGCATCTTGAGTATCTTCTGCATTCAAATATAAAAATTCTTCGAAATCGCCTAATGGTTTAAGCAAATCGGGGCCTGTCTTTGAATTCGAACCAATTTTACTAACAGAAGTAGAGGATGCCTCGATAATCTGTTGATTTTTTGCATCCCAGCTTTTCACTGTAACTTTAGTCACCTGATCTGCTATGTTCTGTTCTAAATTAAAATGCATTAAATGCTTGCCCCATGAAAGTGTCATCAGCGGGGTCTTATTTACGTTTTTCTTTCGAAAATACAATGTTTTGCCTACAATATAAAACTCATAATTTAAGCTTTGCGCTAAATCTTGCAGAAATTGATAGTCATTTCCCGGTTTTTTTGGAAAGCTTGGAATGACCTTTGTCGTTGCATCGATTACGAAGCTATTCGCTCCATATTTTTGTCCAATCTCTTTTACAACATCGGATATTTTTTTGTTAGACCATGTTTTCGCATTGCGGCCTCTCATCATTTTAAAAGATAAATCCATTCCTGTTACTTTTAATTTTGGTGCTTCTCCCCTTAGAAACTCTACATTAACAGAAGTGATATAGCCAAAAAACATAGGAGTCATCCGATCGGTATAGCCCATATGAACCTCTATCGAAGTTCCAAGCACCAATAACTGATCCAGCCATTGAAAGTCTCTGCTAATCAAGTTATAAGCATTAACAATCGTAAAGGTGATCGTATCCGATTCTTGTGAGGTTGTGGTTTCAACCGATAGCGAAGTGATCGCCATTCCTTCACGTACTGCATCCTTATCATTAATAAGCAGCTTAAAGCCCGGAGCAATAAAGTTTCGATATTTGGTCTCAAGCTCATCGAATGTATGTTTTTCAGTTCCTAATTTCAAATTGCTCATAGTCCATATCACTCACCTTATCCATACAAACGTGGAATCTTAATCACTGTTCCCGATTCAAGCCGTTTTGGATTCTCGATGCCGTTGGCACGAGCTATTTCCCTCCACATTCCCGGGTCCTCGTATTCCTCCGCAGCGATATGCCATAATTGATCTCCTTGCTTGATCATTCGCTGCTTGGTGCGGTCGGCAGATTGACGAGGAATATGCTTGAATTGCTCTGTGATGCTCTGAACTGCTTTGAATGTAACATTCAATGTGGCTCGTACCGGAATTCCTGAATCAAGAAACATCGTATACTTCTGAGACACCTTCTCAACAACGCCCTTAAACTGCAAGGTCCCCCATACAAATTTACATAGTGGCGGCGCATGCAAATCCTTATCCACATCCAGTAATCCTGCTATTTGAATAGTGTGCTTTCTTACATCTGTTCTTTTCTCATAGGAATCAAAAAACAAATCCATAGTCAGCGTCGTAGCTTCACCGCTAATAAACTGTGCGATAGGCTGAGATAATCCTGGAATCGTCTGCCAGGAATATTGATTCGAGGATTCCATGACATACTCATTCGGATTAAACAATACATCAATACGGTCTGTAGTAGGTCCATGATGGACCAAGATCATTGCTTTCTTAAGTGCCAACTTCAATCTCACCTCTATCTATTTTAAAATAGGACTAGTGCCCTCTTCGCTGCTGTTCCAATCGAATCCGGCTCGAAAACTCCCGATACATTTGATCCGTTAATCGTTTCATATCCATGCTGGGCTTGGACCATTGCACCTTCGCCTGATTCAGATCGCTTTCAACTGTTTTAATAGCAGACTCCAAGCTTTTAATGATTTCCTTCTCCGGAGCCTCTTTGGGTGATGGCTTTATCACTACTTCGAGAGGAACAGCCTTCATAGGCTGCAGCTCCTTGGTGACAAGAGTTGATTTAACCGTTAACCGATCCATCTCACGCTTTGCCTTGGGAGAATCTTTCATGTGTGCAGATGCCTTACTTGCTTGGCGAAATAATGTACTAGCTTGCTGACCCCTCTCAACTAGCTGATATCGCTCCAAATTAACCAATGCGTTACGATTTATATTTATCTGGGTAAGGACTCGTGTATGATTCGTTGAACTCGATTCATTCTTTGTAATCCGCTCATTCGTTTGGTTCGTCAAAAACATTTCATTTGACACGCTATTCGTACGATTCATAACATTGTCTACTCGATTTATCTCATTGCGTTGTATACGCATTACATTCGCTACCTGGCGCTTCTCATTCGTTTGATTCGTTGTTCGTGTTTGAATAATCGTACGATTACGGTTCGTTATTTGAATTTGATTCGTCAGACGTGCTTCATTCGTTACGTTATTCGTCCGGTTCAGGATATTGCTGATCTGGTTCGTCTCCTTCCGTAGTCGACGCACCACATTCGCCACCTGTCTCATCTCATTCGTTCGATTAAGTTCAATAGACTGATTAGATTCATTCTTTTGATTCGTTGTTTCTGTTTGATTCGTCTTAACCATTCGGTTCGTTATACGTACACGATTCACCAACCGCGCTTCATTCGTTACGTTATTCGTCCGGTTCAGGATATTGCTACTTTGGTTCGTTTCATTTCTTAGTCGACGCACCACATTCGCTACCTGTCTCGTCTCATTCGTTCGATTAAGCTCAACAGACTGATTAGAGTCATTCGTTTGATTCGTTATACGCTGTTGGTTCATCACTCGCGCTTTGTTCGTCACGGTATACGTCACGTTATTCGTCCGATTCATAATATGGCTCACTTGGTTCGTCTCGTTACGCTGTCGACGCACCACATTCGCTACCGGTCTCGTCTCATTCGTTGGATTCAGCTCGTTATTCTGAATCTGGTCATTCCTTTGATTCGTTGGATATGTATGATGCGACTTAAGCGTTCGGTTCGTTATACGTACATGATTCGTCAAACGAGCTTCATTCATCACGCTATTCGTCCGATTCAAGACATTACTAATTTGGTTCGTCTCATTGCGTAATCGACGCACCACATTCGCTACTTGTCTCATCTCATTCGTTCGATTAAGCTCAATAGACCGTTTAGAGTCATTCTTTTGATTTGTTGGTTCTGTTTGATTTGTTGGTCCTGTTGGATTCGTCTGACGAGTTTGATTCGTTATACGCTGTTGGTTCATCACTCGCGCTTTGTTCGTCACGGTATACGTCACGTTATTCGTCCGATTCACAACATGGCTCACTTGATTCGTCTCGTTACGCTGTCGACGCACCACATTCGCTACCTGTATCGACTCATTTGTTCGATTCAGCTCGTTAGTTTGAATTTGGTCATTCCTTTGATTCGTTGTTTCTGTTTGATTCGTCTTAACCGTTCGGTTCGTTATACGTACATGATTCGTCAAACGCGCTTCATTCGTTACGTTATTCGTCCGATTCACAACATTGCTCATCTGGTTCGTCTCGTTGCGTTGTCGACGCACCACATTCGCTATTTGTCTCGTCTCATTCATTCGATTCAGCTCAATAGACCGATTAGAGTCATTCTTTTGATTTGTTTGTTCTGTTTGATTTGTTTGTTCTGTTTGATTTGTTTGTTCTGTTTGATTTGTTTGTTCTGTTTGATTTGTTGGTCCTGTTAGATTCGTCTGACGAAATTGATTCGTTATACGCTGTTGGTTCATCACTCGCGCTTTGTTCGTCACGGTATATGTCACGTTATTCGTCCGATTCACAACATGGCTCACTTGGTTCGTCTCGTTACGTTGTCGACGCACCACATTCGCGACCTGTATCAACTCATTTGTTCGATTCAGCTCGTTAGTCTGAATCTGGTCATTCCTTTGATTCGTTGTTTCTGTTTGATTCGTCTTAACCGTTCGGTTCGTTATACGTACATGATTCGTCAAACGCGCTTCATTCGTCACGTTGTTCGTCCGATTCACAACATTGCTCATCTGGTTCGTCTCATTACGCTGACGACGCACCACATTCGCTACCTGACGCTTTTCGCTGCTCTCATTCAACTCACTCGATTGATTCGTCGTACGGATTTGATTCGTCAAACGTGTCTCATTCGTCACGTTGTTCGTACGATTCACAACATTGCTCATCTGGTTCGTCTCATTGCGCTGACGACGTACCACATTCGCTACCTGACGCTTCTCGCTGCTCTCATTTAACTCACTCGATTGATTCGTCGTACGGATTTGATTCGTCAAACGCGCTTCATTCGTCACGTTGTTCGTCCGATTCACAACATTGCTCATCTGGTTCGTCTCATTACGCTGACGACGCACCACATTCGCTACCTGACGCTTCTCGCTGCTCTCATTCAACTCACTCGTTTGATTCGTCGTACGAATATGATTCGTCAAAATTGTCTCATTCGTCACGACCTCATGCCGAGGCTTCAAATTCCGATTTTCTACAAGCCTGCTCGGGTGACTAGAATGCTGAATCCTCTCCAGCGTTCTTGCACTTTCTACGAAATCGGCATGTTGCCTGATGCTTAGAGGAACGGTTACAGCCTTCTGTACCTTCTGCCTTTGTAGCATTCGGGAGGGGGATTGTGATCGGATGAGAATAGGTAATGCGATTGCTAATGGCATCCCTTGCACCGTATCAAGTTGTTGTTTTACGGTCTGAAGCGTATCTACAATTGCTTGCAGATGTAAGGGTAGACGAATTCGATTGATCGGAATAACAATTTCTTGCTTCGCCGATATCAGATCCACCTGCGAAACCGCAGGTATTCTCACAGGAGCGCCCGATTGCAACGCATTCTCTACCTGCAATTTCCCCCTTGGTGACAGCTGATCTACCTGCTTGCTTCCCTCTTTCAACTGCACGGTTACCTGTTTGTACTGACGGATTATCGAAGCTGGAATCGTCCCATTAATCCGATGAAAATCCGAATTTTGATGAATGATTCGATTTAGTTGGGTATGGATATAGGTCAATTTGACGTGCAACGGCATCACTGGATACGTTCGTGAGATCGATATTTGAATGGGCCGCGCTCTGAACGCAGCTTTCCGAGCACCAGACGGCTCCACATGCACCATACCGCTCCGATTAGTGGCTTGCCCAACAACCCATCCATATTTCATCGATAAACGATCAGCAAATTTACCGTCTGTCAAACGTATCGATTTTAATGGATTAGATGATTTCATCTCGTTGGCAACCCCCTTACCTGTTTATCAAGTATGCTATTACAACATTTTAAAACCATTATGCGTTAACTCTATTTGCTCCACAGCAACTTCACTGGCAGTTGCATTCATCTCAGGGCCTGTCCACTTGGTTGGATACGCATCATAGAAATTCCAACGTCTGAATTCCTGATCGCGCTCATTATACAAAATAATGGAACCGCTTTTACGCACTATTTTGCCTTCAATGACATCGAAATACCAATTCCACAGCTCATTCGATAGGGTCATGCCGCGCTTTAACGTAAGAGGCAGCAGCTTAGTTCGAGAAGGTAACCGATGAACATATTGATTCAATCCGCCCTCTGCTACTTCTTCCACCTCTGTCTCAACACTAAGACCACTTACTTCCGAGAATCCTGCGACCAGCATGCCATCGAGCTCAACCATAAAGCGGTACGCCCCAACAACATATGGCCGTACTTGATCTGTTCGTTGATTCACGTGAGATCCCCCTACTTAAATACATCGAAAGGATTATGTCGATTTGGCTCGTCACTCATCTTTCTATTAATCTTTGAGATTTCCTCGCACCATTTGCGACGTTCCCGGTGCTCCATATCCATTATTACATCATGTGACCAGTGGAAGTAGTAAGCTATAAATCCGGTTTCTTCATACAGACGACTCTCCGGATATAGACTTAAGCCCCTTCCATCTCGGATAAAAAAGAGATATCCACCTCGTGTTCATGCTCACACTTTGGACAAATTGCTTTTACTGACAGCTTTTCTGTCTCATTGATCTCACGATATAGGTTTTGCAAAAAAGCTAAATCTGCTGTAAAAAGCTTTTCAATGGTCTTCGTATCTACAGCGCGCAGATCCCCCAGCTTAGTAAGAACACGAGCTAATAAAATAATAGTTAGATACCCTGGGTTTTGTTGTACACGCTGATCTCTCATTGGTAAAATCTCATCAGCAGCTGTTGCCAGTCTCATCGTGCCTCTACGATGCAAATTCCCATTTTCATCGACATATCCTCTAGGCAATTCAAACTCATATTCTGTTTTGAAAGACATGATGTCACTCCTCTTTACTTTAATCGTTCCAAAAAAAGATAAGAAACGGACGAAGGAACAACGATAAATAACGTTGTTCCCACGTCCTATTTATTATTGTGTACGAAGCATGCCTTCATGAGCCAGCTCTAATAGCTCAATGGCTACTTCAGATGCAGTAGCATTAAAGTCTGGTGCCGTATATTTGGCTGGCCATGCTTCAATAACCTGCCAAGTAGCTACATCTTCGCCCTCTTCATCAATGGCAATAATGGTTACTGTTTTTCTCTCTACATTGCCTTCTACAACACAATCCTGGATCCACTCGAATAGATCCATCGTTTCAGTAGCGCCCCATTTCAATGAAATGTTGCCATACTTTGCAAGTCCAGGTAGTTTCCTTGGGGTAATGACATCTGTACCCTCTCTGTACTCAATAACATCAAGCGACGCATCAAAACCAGATACTTCGCTAAAGCCTGCTTGTTCAATGCCTTCCACCTCTACACGAAATCGAAACTTGCGGTATGGATCATTACGTTCGCCTGCCATAATCTATACTTCCTCTCCTATCAAATGGATTTAATTATTATTGTTCATTCGTTTTTTGAGTAATGCGGAAGACAACGAACTCAGCCGGCTTCACAGGTGCGATACCGATCATACAAATCAAACGACCATTATCAATGTCATCCTGAGTCATGGTGTTGCTGCTGATATCGATATAAAACGCTTCACTTGGGGATGACCCTTGCAACGCGCCGCCTCGCCATACACGAGTAAGGAATGCATCAATTGTACGATGCACGCGAGCCCATAGACGTTCATCATTCGGCTCAAATACAACCCAGTTCGTGCCAGCCTTGATCGATTCCTCTACAAAAATAAAGAGACGACGAATATTAATATATTTCCATAGTGTGTTAGATGAGGTTGTTCTTGCTCCCCAGATCCGAATCCCTTGTCCAGAGAAGCTGCGGATCAAATTCACGCCTTTGGGATTCAATATATCCTGCTCGCCCTTATTATATTGAACATCAAGACCAGTTACGCCGCGCACTACCTCATTGGCTGGTGCTTTCTCCACGCCGCGTGTACTGTCACTGCGTGCATATACACCAGCTACAGAGCCAGATGGAGGAATAAAAATATTGCGTTTCTCTAGCGGATCAAAAACTTGAAGCCATGGATTGTACATCGCTGCATAGCTGGAATCAAAAATATCACGATGAGTAAGTACATCCTGCACCTTTGTTTTCTCTCTAGGAATATCAAGAATTGCAAATCGACTGCCTAGATTCTCACAATGTGCAACGAGTGCCAGTTGAACGGCAGGCTCTGTAACCCCTGGAACAGAGATGATGCTCACTTGGTCATTATCAACAAAGGCTTGAATACCCGTACGTTTACCAGGCCCGTTATCCTCACCTACATAATTAGAGACACTAATGCCTTCCAGAGTTCCATCTGAACCGCCAGCAAGCAAAACCGTATATTTAGCAATATCATCAAATAGCGCAGCTACACTGCTTTCATCAGCAGCCAAAACCGTAATCAATGAGGAGCGCGAAGTTGCTTTTTCAACATAATTAGCGGACAGTGGATTGAACGAGCAGTTTTCGAAGCTTTCCGCCTCATCTCCATAGGAAACATGGAGCGTAAATTCCGAAGTAGCAAGCACTTTTACTGGCAGCAATCCATTGTCAACTACTTTACCCTCAAGCGGGCTTTCAAGCTCAATCACTTGGTCTCGAGATTGAACTACTTTTCCTGTTACTTTATCGCTACCATTAAAAAAAGTAACCTCATCACCTTCATTAAAGCCGTTACTATTTTTAACACGATATTTGCCTTCGCCAAGATCCTCAAAAATTTGTGTTTTTGCTTTGCTAGACGGCAAACAAGCAATTCTCATTTGATTAGCCCAAGCACCTGAATTTTTAGCAGAGATGTTGAAGAAATCGCCTTCATTTGTGGCAACAGCAGCATCAGAAGGGGCAACCCTCATAATAAAAGCCTGTGAGCCGCCATTCACAAAAAATTGTTCAACAGCGTAAGCCAAAAAGCGATAAGAGCCAAATTGATTATCTGATAAATAGCTGCCATAATTGCGTTTAAAATCATTCATGCTTGTGATAAGATTTGGCAACCCTTCTACAGGACCACGCTCAGCAAGACCGATGAAGCCTGCCACGCTTGTACTTACACCGGATAGCGGTTGACCTGCACTATCAAATTCCTCCACATACACACCTGGTGAAAAATATTCAGCCATTTTGTTTTCCCGACGTTCTTACAGGAAAGATGCCAGAAGCATCACTCCAGAAAATCGGTTCCTCCTTTCAGAATTTAAAATTATGCAAGATCGACTCATAGCTTATGATTCGACCGCAGCAATAAAGATAACTAGCTTTGTTCTACCTTCAGATGACGTTCGCGAACACGTGAGACACTCTTCGTTCTCGTTGAATCCAAATAAACAGGACCTAGCTTATAGCTAAGCGATAACTTATAGGGGAGGTTTGGAAACAAGCTTATAGCTGTTTCCAGCGGAATTTCTTCCTTCACAATTCGGTAAGCGCCATTCGTACCGGCCAGCGACCCTACCAAATCCTCTCCTCTAAGAATGTTATGATCATGAAGCACCTGCATCATCTTCCCCATGATTCTCTGCTCATCAATTGCACGAGTCAGTACATCAGAGGCAGAGTGTGCCGTAATTAGATAGGATAGATCTAGTGCGATGGAAGGATATCTCATCTTGTCGCCTTGATCAATCAAATCACTGCTTCTAAAATCTGTATTCTCTTTAATTTCATATAAATAAAGGCTCAGATTCATATCACCCTTGTCACCGGGGTGAGCAAGCCCTACCCCATCAGCATGAGCGATTAGTTCAGGAACCAGTTCCTCTCGAAGCACCTTAACCAGAGACAATCCGATATCAGTAACAATAGAATAGTCTGCCACTCTTCTTACCCCTTCCAATACTCGGCGTAAGGACCTAAGCGGTCCTTGAGCAGCAATTTACCGGTCTTCTTATACTCCTGTATAACACTTTCGATCATATGCTTCATAGCTACCGACGTTCCTTCACTTACAGCAAGATAAGCTGCAGTCAAGATAACGTTCTTTATCGATCCGCCAGCAAGCTCGAAGGTTTGCGACAAGAAGGCATAATCAATTTCCTCAGTCGGCACTTGCGATGGAATCGCTGAACGCCATAGTTGCTCCCTCTGCTCCGCACTTGGAAATGGGTACTTGATAATAAATTGAATCCTTCTCGTAAAAGCATCATCCATATTTTGCGCGAAGTTAGTCGCTAGTATCGTTAGACCGTCGTATTCCTCCATCTTCTGAAGCAGAAACGAGGTTTCCATATTGGCATATTTATCATGAGCATCCTTAACCTCTGATCGTTTGCCAAAAAGGGCGTCAGCCTCATCGAAGAACAAGATGGCACCGCTTAACCTCGCTTGATCAAAAATTTCACTCAAGTTTTTCTCAGTCTCACCAATGTACTTGCTTACAACTCTGGACAGATCTACACGATACAGCTCAGCTTCCATTTCCTTCGCCATAACTAATGCGGACATCGTCTTTCCTGTTCCCGGTGGTCCAGTAAACATCATGCTGATGCCCCTGCCGTAAGGCAGCACTCGATCGAAACCCCAATGATGCATGACCGTATGGCGATGCTTAATCCGGTTGCATGCTTGCCGCAATAATTGCAGCGTATCATTCGGAAGGATCAGATCCTCCCACCTAAATTTCGACTCTACCTTTGTGGCTTTATTTTGCAGCTGATGATTTGTTAATTGATAAGCCGATTGATGCAGCAGCTTAGAAGGAGAAGCAGCTGATTGATGAATGAATGCCGCTGAATCTTCCCATTTTTCCAGCTTACGGGCCTCTTCAACGGTAGTGATCATTTGGCCTGGAGTAAATCTAAACTTCCCCGCCAGCTGACTAACCTCATTTGCAGTTACTAACCATTGCTTCTGGGTTAACTGCTCCCATAACTTCTGGCTTTGTTCAAGATCTGGCAATGGGATAACGATATTCAACCATGTCGTATCTGGCATTCTAATCGTCGACTTAACAGGCTCCTCGCTAAATAGAAATACGATACCTGTCCAATCTAGCAGCTTCTCGAACAACCATTGCTTTCGCTTATCATGCCCCGTAGTAATGCCCTGAGTAGATTGCAGTGTATGTATTCGGTCAAAGGCAGGAATCGCATCGGTGAGTGAAGCTTCCAGAAGTACCTGGTCGATGACCTGTCCAAAAGCATATTGTTCCTCCGGTGCATTTGATAGATCAAATTCCAATAGAGAGCGATTCAATAGTTTTGAAATATGTCTCGCATGAAAGGTTTTACCGCTTCCTGTTGGTCCTTGAAGTACCCATATTAAAGACGACATACGTGAATCTTTATCGGTCATATACGTTAGCATATGCGTATGGATATCTTCATTAACAAGCAACGGAGGCAGCTCCTTATGATCAGCGCTCGAATAATGCTTAAGGGAAGCTAACGCTCCATCATAACGCCATTCAATGCCTAAAAAGAAGTAAATCAACCTCGCTTCGAGACGAATCGGTTCAGTTAACAGTGAAAAGTGTTTCAAATCATTTATATTGGGGTAAGAAGTGAAGAAGCCCTTCATATAGCTATTGGGACTCGTCATGATCTCATAGGCATATTTACGTTCATCGAGAGTCGTGCAGCATAATCGAAGCATAAGATCCAGCGTCAAATGCTGACTGGTCATATCATCCTGCAAATAGGCATAAAGCTTCAAATACTTACGATTTACATGTGGAGCAATCGCAACGATCAGCAGCCGAATATCCAGCTCATTCAACCGAAAACCAATTTTCAGCGACTCAATTGGCAATTGAATAGGCTCTTGTTTGCTCTTCTGCAATCTTGCATCAATGCGTGTCCTGAGCTGATGCAGCAGCAGTTCCTGCTCAGATGTAAGCTGTAAGATTGGTTCATCCCTATCCAGTAAAGCTTTAGCTTCCGATACACTGAAGTACATACCACGAAATGTATCTGCCGATGCTGCTTCTTCCTCTGTGTAAAGCATGCGCTGAATCTCATATTCCAGTATGACATCAAGAATAATAAGCTCGTCTAGTAAATAGTCTTTGGGATGCTCATATGCATCAACCATTGAGGTCAAATGAAGTATATTGTCCATCTTATTAAATCCCACTTATCCTCATTTGATTCTTCGGGATCATCACACCCCACTTCTTAATTCGCAATTTAGTACTATCATCTTCCATTTTTACACGATGCCTTAACTTTCGCAACCTTTTTTGTATAACTTTAGCTAATATTGTCGTTACATGCGGTGTATTTTAATACCATCATAGCAATGTCGTCAGATTGTACGTATTGATTCGAAAATGAAAGCACTTCTTGACGTAATGTCTGCGTAATTATCGCAGGGGATTTCTCCGTTACGTGCTGCAAGGTCTGGCGCAATCGTTCGGTACCAAACCATTCCCCATTAGCATTTTCTGCTTCCGTAATTCCATCGGTATACAACACAATTGAATCGCCTGAACTCAGTTGAATCTCACAATCTTCATACCCAGTATCTACGAAAATACCAATTGGCAGGCTCTTCACACCATGCAATTCACTAATCTTATCCCCAGACAATACATAAGGCGTACAATGCCCGCCGTCACAATAGGTCAGTTTTCCTGTTTTTGTATTCAGTATAGCAAGAAAAATGGTAGCAAACATCGTTGAATCCTCGGTGCTGATCTCTCGATTTATCTGCCCAATAATGGCCGCAGGAGAACGATCAGAGCTTGCTTTGGCCTTAATCCAGATCATTAGTCCGGACATAAACAATGCAGCAGGCATTCCCTTATCCGATACATCACCTAAGCAAACGAGCAAACGATCCTCATCCAGCTGAATAAAATGATAGAAATCCCCGCCGACCTCGCGTGCCGGAATGAGACAGGCATATAAATCGATGTCCGCAGTTCTAAGCACTTCACCAGGGAGAAAGCTGTGCTGAATATCCTTCGCAATTTTCATTTCGCTTTCCATACGCTCTTTCTCAGCGGTCGTTATACGTAAATTTTCCATCGATTCAAGCAGTGCTTCATACAGAAGCATATTTTCAAGCGCAATCGCCGCTGGAGAAGATATCATCTCTAGCAAACGAAGATCCTGCCCGTTAAATGCCAGGTTCCCCTTTTTATTGATCACCTGCAGCACACCTAACGTTTTACCATTGGAGCGTACGGGTACACAGATCATATTGCGAGTTGGGACTTTTACTTTGGCAGATACTCGATTCGACCAACGCTGATCCTTGCTCACATCGGCAATGAGGACGGATTCACCACTGGAAGCCACCAATCCAGCAATGCCTTCACCAGCTTTCAGTCGAATCTGCTTAATCTCGTCATTCTTCTCTCCCGTTGCCACCTCAAAATATAATTCTCCCGTTTTTTCATCGACTAAAATAATAGATGAGCCTTCGGCATGGAGTGTGCGAGCCGTTGTTTCCATAATAATCTCCAGCAGCTCCTTGCGCTTAATGGTCGAACTGAGACGCAAGCCAATATCCAATAAGGCAGCTGTTCGGCTTCGTTCCAAGTTCAATTTCCAAATTAAAGCCAAAGCAAAACATAATGCAGCACCTAGCAAGCCGATCGCTATTTTGATGAACACTGTACCACTCCTCTTACAACCTATGCTCGTATGAATTGCAATGCATCATCTCGCGCAGGGAAGATCTCGAAGATTGTGGAAAATCCGGAAATTTGAAATACTTCCTGTACATTGGCATTCAACCTGCATAGCGCAATTTTCCCGGCAATCGCTCTCGTTTTTTTCACAGAAAGCAGCATCACTCTAAGACCTGCACTGCTGATATACTCCAACTCGATCAAATCAAATACGAATTGCTTATACCCTTGTCCTAGCAGCTCTAGAAAACGCTGTTCCACTTCCCCCATCGTCGTTCCATCCAGTCTGCCTATCAGGTTAATGATACAGATTTCACCTTCTTGCTCTACATTCATCATCATTTAGGCTACACACCTTTCATTTGGATTCTATCGACTCCAATTTTATTTTCTTATAAAGCTTCAAATGATTACATTCATCAACTCTTTGATAGGTGCAGCAATCCATGATCTGCTTGATTAAATAGATCCCCAGACCGCCAATCTCTCGTTCCTCAGCAGATAGAGCGACATCAGGCGTTTCCTGCTGTAATGGATCAAAGGCTGGAGCAGAATCAATAAAATAGATCAAAATCTCATCATCAGCGCTGTTATAAGAGATCTGAAAGAGAATTTCTGACAAAGACAACTCCTCTTTAGAGTTCTTCTGATAACCATGGGTAATTATATTTATGAACCATTCTTCACACACAAGCTGCAGCTGCAGCATTAACTCTTGTGAAATCTGTTGCTTCTCGCAAAAAAAAGCGATATGCTGCCTCAATTGATCCCAATTCAGCAAGTCCGATGAGACGGTGACAAAATGACTCCTCATGATCATCACAACTCCTATCCGAGCTTAAGCAGCATATGCTCGAGTGTCCTTAATCGCTGACTGATAGAGCGCAGTAAACCTATTCCAATATCTGGATACAAGCGCACTAATCGTGCCGCCTCGGCTCCTTCAATCTCTAGTACTCTTGCATGATCGAACAGCACCTCTGCCGATACGAGTGATGGACGATCATCGAAGAGTCCCGCTTCGCCAATCGTTTGCTTAGAGCCTAAAACCCCAATCGTGCCTTCTGTACCGTCATCATTCTTGCCGCTGACTTCCACATGGCCTTCAATAATAATGACGATCGCTTGACTCGCTTCGCCCTGCTTCATTAAAAATTCGCCATTATGATATGTCTTTTCATGTGCAATACTTGCAATTCTTCCTAATTCTTCAATAGAGATGTCTTGGAATAATGAAACCTGCTTCAAGAACACGATCTTATCCAGAGCACTTAAATACTCCCAATTATTCATTAACAGCGCTCCTCCTTCCACCGCTCCTGATTTGACAGCTAATGCTTGCAGCCATGGATCCGTCACCTCGCCCTCAAAGCTATCCATGCTTTGCTTTCGGGAACTTTTCCCTTCTGCAAATGATCGCCCACGATAAAACGCAAGCAGGGTCGAATCCAGCTTTGAGCTTCCCAAGCCCTCAGACAGAATTTCCAGTCCATGATCGCGGATCTCTTCATCCTGATCCTCCACAGCACGTCGCAGCTGCGGAATCGAACGCTCATCACCAAAGCGAATCATAATGTTCCATATCGTATCCAGTATATACCCGGTCATTTCTTCAACCCTTGATTTTGCGAGGCTTGTCCATTCTTGCTTGTTCATCGCCTCAATTCGTGCCACTACCGCATGACTTGCGGACAACGCTTGAAGCCTCTGTATACAAGACGGCACGACGATTTCCCTAATCTCTTGATCGGAGCCAATGGCACTCGCTACCGAAACCGCCGTACGCCAAATCTCGTCATTAGGAGAGGATATAAACCGAACCAGCTCAGGCATGCCGGCAGCTCCACCCTCGATTAGCGCTTCCTCAATGGCAAGCCGAAGCTCCTTGTCTGCGCCAACGAGCAGCTCCATTAAGCTAGAAACGACCTCACTACCGCCCATTTTGCCCATCGCGCTTACCGCATTAAGCTTAACGATCGTCGTCTGAGACAGCAGGCACATCATGACATCAAAATACAAGCTCTGCATCTTGCGCTCCCCGATAATCTGAGAAGCAAGAACCGCCGATCCCATACCCTCTCCCAGCATTCTCCGCAAATCATCAAGCAATACTGTGTTTTCCTCCATGACCCTCCATGCTTCCGCTTGAACGAGCATACTTTCATCTGTGCGTGCTGCTTCAATTGACTTCTCTAAGCTTGACGCTGCGGCGCCCCTGTTACTTGCAAATAACTGACGGTAAGCAATCGCTCTTACTTGCTCATCACGATCCTTCAGCAGCTCTTCCATCGTTTCCGAGGGCAATTGTCGCCACCCATCAGGATGAATGGCAGCGATCCCAAGCGCTCGCCGCTCACCTGTATGCATCTTTACATAATCCCATAATGCCTTGCTAAAGGCATGATCAAGCTGGCTCGACAATAGCTCTAGCGTAAACCGCTGTACAGCCTCATCTGAATGCTTCAGTTGTTCCACAAGAGTACGCCGTACCCGATCGTGCTTCATCGTTTCTAAAAATTCACTTAAAAAATCCTTTGCGGCATCCGTACTGACTTCCAGAAAACGAACGAGCTCCTTAATATACAAGTGACGGGCACCCCAAGCTAACAGAACTAACGCTGCAGCTAAACAGGTTCCGATCACAGCTTGCCATGTCAAGGAAATGCCGAGTTCTGAATGCAGCATGGATACTAGCGATCCAAGCAAAATCCCCGCTGAAGCAGCAATACCTTGAGCGGTATAACGAAAGCCATCACGATGCTGAATCGGCAGCATTTTGAAAAAGAATTGATAGCTTGGTTCAGCAAAATAATAGAGCAGCAAATAAATCAGACTATAACCAACTGAAACAACAGCAAGAGCCATCTCACTGCTTACCAGTAAACTAACGAACAGAAAACAGCCCAGAAAAATAATGGTAATCGCAAAAATGGTATTGCTCGCGCCCAGCCAGTCCATTAGCCTCGTCGCAAATAGCTGCAAGAAAAATGCCGCACAGAATAAAATAATAACCATTAATCCATAGAAGGACGTTAATTCTGCCTCAGAGGCAAATACCTCCTGTGCTGATGTGAAATATTGATATTCGATCAGAAAGTATACCGCTGGCATTAAGGTCATAATCCCAATAACGGTTAACAAAAATGGCGAGCGAAGCGTTTGCTTCAAGTAATACATGGAGGAGACCGCCATCTTCACTTCACTATCACCGTTTTTATTAAACGTCAACGGCAGCAAATATTGCTTAATCGAGCGCCAAAAATTAGGCAAGCCTAGCAACAATAAAACTACTGCAAGCATATAAAGTAGTTCTGGTCCTAGCAGTGGCGCTAACGTGCTCGATATCACACCCGCAATAATGCCACCCACAATGGCCGACAACACGAAGATCGGCATGACCCGCTTCGCCTGCTGTGTAGGGCATAAATCAAAGGCTGTGCTCCACATCAGCAAGGTTTGCTGCCGAACAACAAAATTCGAGGCTAGAAACAATAGGATATAAAATCCGATCCATTGAATTCCTGCATAACGAAAAATGAGCAGAACAATCCCATTGAGCAGCCCTATTGAAATAAAAAAGCTATAAAGCCCCACCATAAATCTGGGCTTAGAAATACGCTGTGAAAAAAACGAAAGAAGCCATCCCTCCAAAGGGAGAAGAATCGCTTCTATTAAGTACATCATGGGCAAATACTGCGTACCTACACGACTATTAAAGATAGCCATAAATGACGTGTAGTTGATCATCTCGGAAATACCCGCAAGAAAAAACACGGTTCCCATGACCCATACCTTCCGCCTGTCTTCGTATCTTAATTGAAATAATGTTTGTATTCCTGTCAGCACTCGCAGTTCCACCTTGTAGTCAATTATTGAGAGGAGCGTAATTGATGTGCAATCATATCCTTAGTCGGTGTAGGTTTCTTGGCTGATAAGCCCAGCATCTCCATTAATTGAATAAATGTTTTCTCTTTCTTTATAACTCCTCTTTCAAAAATATGAGAGACTATAATTGTAAGTAAGTAGACGTAGCATTGTCGTGACGAATAATAGCCATACGCCTTAAGCTGTCGTGTGCGAGCTTCCTCACGAGCCTTTGGAGGAAGGTTCACATCTATTTTCAAAAAACGATCCACAATGAGCTCGGGGGTTCCAACGGCTGAAAGTGAGCTCTCTTTGAGCTTATCGTTCGGTTTAGCTTTGATTCCGAACAATAGCCAATTTAACTGTTCGTGATCATCCAGCATTTTTCTAATATCATTTTCGGCATTTACTTGGTTTTCCTCTCCACGGCCCTGCATAAGTCCAAAAGCAAAGAAATCTTCATCTTCCTCAAGCTCATGCTCTTCTTCCGGCTCAAAGCCAGTCTCTTCCTGATCAAGATAACGCTCCACAGACGACTCATCAGTGGTATCCAGCTTCACCAGCTCCGCTTCGTTCAGCGCAGAGAGCATCTTTCCCCAATCGACCCATTTTTTTAATAGTATCGTGATAGACATTGCTTCAGTAAAACCAGCAAATACAAGCTTGCGGCGATTCAACATTTTGTGTAATGCAATCTTCTTCTGCGGAATAGACAACATCTCAAATCTTCGCATCAGCTCTGCCTTACCCTGCTTATTCGCTTTATAATTAAGCCACAACACAATATCTTTATAAGGATTGAGCAAGCCCGTCACATCTACGGTTCCTGCAGTTGCCTGTGCACCTGATTCATTCGCATTTCCTTCGAGTTCAGGTTCATCTGGCTGGAGTCTAACGCCTTCAACACTCGCTATACTAGCAACCAGCCGTTCCCAATTCATTGGAGCATTCATTAACAGCTTTAATCGTTCAATAGAGCCTGCCATCTCTAGCAATACAGCTTGCCTCTGGGCTGGAGATAACCTTTCAAACTGCATCCAAAGGACTTGCTGATGATCTTGACTTGCTTCTGCCTCCAGCCATTTGACTAGCTCCTCATATGGTGTTTTCACTCCCTTAGAGGCCTCTGATGAATGCTGCTTCCCCTGAATATCCTGCCACATTTTTCCTGTCGCTTGATTGCCGTAGCTTTGCTGCATGGACATCGCTCTGGTCCATAATCCTTGCTTCTCTTCATCTGCGCGCTGCACTTCTGCTGATGACTGTTGCCTTGGTGTTCCTCGATATTGATTTGCTTGTGCTGGAAATTTCAACCTGCGTCCCAGTGCCATAACATTCTCCTATACGCCAGTCCGTAGTCCTACATCATACAATAATTCTACCAAAATCGACCTTTTCCTTCTTATCTAGTCATAAAAGCCTAAGATCCTACTATTTGTAACAAAAAAACTTACAAGTATTTCCGCCTCATGTATAATAGAAAAGACTGTTATATCGATAAATGATGAATATTATTCCTGCCGGGAGGATCAGATATGTTTTTTTCCAAATCCAAAGCGAATAATGAACAAGGAAAAGATAATGCGGCTGCACCAAAGGCTAATCAACAGCAAGCCCCCGCGACTGCCGAATCAACTAGCAAAAGTACTACAGCTTTGCTGCAGCAATCCATTGGCAACCAAGCTATAGCCCAGCGTGCACAGCAGACTGCCCCTACCGATAAAGCAAATACTTCAACCCCTGAAGAACAAGAGTCAGCTTATGTTGATCAGCAACAGATAGATAACCTTTATTCCGCAAAGCTCTACGAGCCTATTAAGCTAGCTGTACTTTTGAAATTCGGCGTAGGCCGGGGGGAATGGAGACGCTCCGATGAATTAAATGCGTTTCGACAAAAACTCAAGGATGCGGCTAGAGCACAAGCCAATGATGATATTACCAATGAAATCTCAAACCATCAGGAGCTGCAAAATAAAAGCAAGATCAGCCAAGCCTTTACTGGCATGATTGCGAATAAAGAAGCCTATTCCTTAGCTAAGAGCTCCGTTGATTCCATTATGGAAAAAGAAGCTTTGAAAATTGTAAATTCGACGCTTCCTGCCGATCCAACAAAGCAAAAATTAAAACAAGCCGCTCACAGTGCTGCAAAGCAGCTCTCAAGTGCCAAACAAGTAAAACCGGACAATGTACGCAAAGCCGCACTAACCGGTGCTCAGACCAAAGCGATTGAAATATTAAAGCAAACAGAGAGCTTAGCTGTAAATGAAGCACGGACCATTGTAAAGGGTGGTAAGTTGCTCGGAAAACCTGCCCCTACAAAGGATCTCAGTACAGATGTCCGAACGCAGGTAACTACTGATAAAATAGCAAATAAAGCGATCAGGCTGGCGATAGATAGCGATTCACTTAATAGTGGTCTCGTGAAAATTGGCAGCTTCGTTGATCTAGCTGTTCCCAATGATGGAGATTCCGGAGAATTTGAATTCGAGCTGAAAATCCCACTTGGACAATCGGGCGGTTACGCCATTATTAGCTTTGGCGCTGAAGCAGAGCGTGATGATGGCAATTTGACCTTTAGTGCACAGATTGGCTTCGGCGTTGGTGTTAAGGCTCTGGGCTTGGATGCTAATTTTCAGTTGGGTCTATACCTTGAGGCACAGGCCGGCAATTCTACCTCTGTCATGAATCTAATTTCCTATGGTATGTATCGTCATATGAATGGTGTTGTACCGAGTGCAGCTGAAAGCATTTGGGGCCAAGGAGGAAAATCAGGGAAAACTCATTCAGAAGAAGCTGAGCTATGGGCATCAGCCATTGAAGCGCAGGATATGGAGGGCGAGAACTATGTTGACGTCGGTACATTCAAGCAGCTTAGTGCTGAATTTGAGGCTGGGATTGTTGGGGTTTCTCTCAGTGCCGGCAAGAAAAGCCTGACCCATTATGACAAAGAGACCATCATTGAGAAGACCTTAGACAGCTTTGGGGACAATACGAAACTCGATCAATTAAAACATAAAGCATCGATCCTAGCTAACCTAGAACAACGGAAAGTTTATGAGGCTGAAGCTGAGGTTGAGCTGGATTTGGGCTTTGGAAGTCTTAGCCTTTCGGCAGAAGGCTCTCATACCCGCTTTGAAGGAAAACCATTAGATCTTGAGATATCAATAGAAGCATCTATTCCATTCGAATACGGTGAAGAAGCAGCTAAATGGGTATCCTATATGAGTAAAATAGCAACACCAGCTCTCGGATTGCTTACAAACATTAGTAATGCTCTCACACGTGATAAGAATGATAGTGCACCTGGAGGTGCCACTAAGGATCACAATACAGATGTTCGAGATACGGGGACTAAGGTGGATATAGGCAGCGACGCTATGATACTGCTTCCTCAATTTGATGGAATCGGTAATTCACTGGCTAAGCAAATTCAAGAGGTCGATGTTGATACTGGAGAAATTGAGAACAAGATTGTTAGCTCCTCCACTACAAATCTCACGTTGAATTTTGAAAAAGAATGGAATAGCGCAGGCGTAGCAGGTGACTGGAAACTAGCAGTGGAGCTTGGTCAAACCAAAAGTTTCGAGGTTGATGCAGGAATCGTTAAATTTTCTGTTGAGAAGACGAAAAGATTGGCCGAATTCGGAAGAGAAAAGAAAGATGGCGTGAAACAATTCACCGGCGGATTGCTAGGACGCTAGTAACAGACGTTGAAAGGAGCTAATGAATCCATGAGTATACATAAAACAGATGATCATTCTAGTATCAAAACCAATATCCCTATCACCTTCTCCTCCTGGAATGGGGAATCGGTGACCGTTACGATTACACGTTTAAGATATCAGCAAGCACAAGCAGCAGCGACCTGCATCGCTACCTTTACTGTCCTTGCCGATCTCATGAAACAGCTGGTTGAACAGCATTGGTTTAATCTGCTGCCTCATACTATAACTTCACAAGTACGATTCAATTCCAAAGACGTCATCGAAGTTCGCGCGCTGCTTTCTCCAGCGATTTCGAGTCAAATTTCTGCTAGAAACGGTGATGTGGAAACCGTACTTGCTGCTCTGCTGCCTGATGTGATATCCGGAACCCAATTGACTCACCTTGCCAAGTCTGAATACTGGTATGTGCTTGATGCCAAGCAGACAGCAAGTCTCCCCCAAGTGTTACAACAATCCGGTACACTTCGCCAAGGTTTCAAGACCATGTGGACCGAGAAGCTAATAAACAAGGAGCAGTCTTCGGATGAAGTGGTGAGCGCTGTCGTGCTTGACCTGGCCTCACAAGTCGAAGCTTTCTTGCAAGCAAACAACTTAAAATATGAATATTTTAGCGATCGAATTATTCGTCTTCGATTCAGCAGCACAACCGGCGGGACATGGATCGGCTTAATACGAATCGAGCCTGAGGAGGATCTTCTCGTACTCTACTCCGTCTTTCCAGAACAAATCCCTGCTCCACTACGTCAAGGCATTTCCCTTCAGCTTATGGGAGAGAATTACGATTTACTGAATGGAGCTTTCGAGTTGGATCAAGAAGATGGCGAACTTCGCTTCCGTTCTTCCTTGATCTGCACGGTGGGCTGGAATGAATCCAACTTCACCCTGCTGCTAAACGACCAAATACAAAAGATGGAGCACTACCTGCCTCTCGTTCATCAAATCATTCATGAAAACTAGCGAATGATCATTTGTGCATAGCAAGTCCTCCTCTATATAAGTTGAACTAAACATTTACGTTTTGGTCGCTGCCAAAGGACGGCGATAGCCCTTTCACCTTGGTTCAAGGTATATCGTTTAACGAGAAGCAACCTAGCCTGCACTTATTACAATTGAAACCTCACATGAGAGCTGTTACGGATGGCTACATTGTAATTATGCAGGAGAAAGAGCTCCAAACCAACGAATATCGCCTTAGAAAAGGCAATCTATTGCACAAACTACAGTGTACGTATCGAGTCAGACAAGTAACGTCGATTACGTTGTACAAACTGCAGCGTAGCCTCGTCCTATCGCGCTATTTCCTAAACGAACTAACCCAACTATATCAGTTGAACCAAAGAAATTTCATCCCTGCCTGTTCGAACTATTTTCTTTCTTATTCGACATGCAGGTCGTTATTTCTTTACCATAGGTTCTAAAACTTAAGTTCAACTTATATAGAATCGAAACAAGATAAAGCCTTGCGATGGTATTCTAGAGGGGATGAATCACAGAATTATTTATTTGTATCTTCCATATTGCTTCGCATAGGAAACGATTCGTCGATATAGCGCCTTATTTTTCATGTTCTTCAACGGATAAAATTGTGGTCTCGTATTAACTTCAAGAATCCATGGCTTGCGCTCTGAATCCAAAGCTACATCGAGGCCGATCTCCCTCATTCCTTTTAAATGACGCTCAAAATTCCTCCCAACGGAGACACCTAGCTTCAATAGCTTTTGCTCCATTTGCCCAATCGAGGCCTGACCATATCCTGCACCTGAAAGCGTTCCATGAAGAAAACCTATTTTACCGCCTTGATTATAATTTGTGGCTACCTTGCCCGGACTGCCTATTTTCGCGAAAATAGCAGTGCTTTTCCAATTTCCGTTATTCGTTTTTTGGACCATCACACGAAGATCGAACGGATTTCCGTTTGTTCTCGCTAAGTGAATCCCCTTTTGCAGCAAAAATGATCTTTGATTGGAAAATCGTTTCAGCTTCTGATATAAGCCATCCATGGTGGAGTAATACGTTTTGACCGTATTGTACTGAATTTGGTAACCACCTGTTTTTTTCTTAATTCGAATGATATTTGCCCCGCCTGTACCTCCCGTTGGCTTGAAGAATACAGTGGAAAACATAGAGAGCATCGTTGCTAGATTTTTCCGATTGAAAAGCATCGTTTTTGGAACATATCTGCGCAAATCCGGCTGCTTCAACAACCAACTGTTTTTTATCCATTTGCTTTTCAGTGTACTGCTTTTATATTTCATCACTGTGCCTCCTTCCCCACACTATATGTAGGTAAAGGAACGCCTGTCGCCATTCCTGCCTATACACTGTATTTTACTGCCGAATAATTCGCTTCTCCGTTGCCTCTTTTATCCATTTCGGGAACTCATTCAATAGCTGATCATAAAGCATTTCATCGGAGATCGCCCTGATATCGTTCAGATGGAAGAAATTCGCGTTATCAACAACTCTTCCTTCCATCGTGTCCAGCTGCCTTAACACCTCGAAATCAGAGCTTCCGATACCTATGAACTGCCAGAAGATAGGCTGAACAGCCGCATTCACAATGACTTTCTTAATTGGTTTAACCACACCGCCATCATTGATAAAAATAATAAATACAGGTGTCGGCGAATTTTCTTCCACGGTATATTTATGAATAACGTCTTCCATAACAGGAGGCTCATTGTTGCGACCAAACTTATGGATCGTGGTATTATTCATAATATGCTTCTCAACATACTGGTCAAAATCCTTCTCCGTCACCGAGGGCAACCGGCTAAAATGGGTATCATACACCCACACATCCAAGGCTGCATTATCATCAAATTTACAAGCAACGGCTAATATCCGCTCCACAACTTCTTGTACGGTTCCATTCTTATACAAATTTTGCATCGAACCGGTGATATCCAGCACGATGCCTACTCTGGCCACTACATTCGTCAGCTTTTTCTTCTCCAACGTGATTTGCACTAGCTTCTTGCGCAGATCTATTTTCGAGAGAACCAGCTCTTCAACAGCTGCCGCGACCTCGGGAGCAGCCTCTTCAACGACTAGCCCAAAGTTGGTACAGAGCGCCTCTAATCCACCAAAAAATCCGCTTCCAATCGCATTGAATTTCCATTCCCCATGATTACGATACAGCTCGCCGACAACAACAGCTGTCTCCTTGGAAAATTCAGAGCCGTAATCGAAGCGGAACAGCTCCTCGCCCGTATCTGCATTTAGAAGCCGTATATATAAACCGGATACATCCTTCATGTAATGCCCCTGCTTCTCGCCCTCATGAATCGTCACCGTGAATGCTATTTTTTGGGCATGGGCTGGAAGTCTTGAGAGTGAGATTCGTATACTTTCTTTATCAGAAAGCTGCTCCGTTGAGTGAGCTAGACCACCGCTTCTAGCAGCAGGATTACCATAAAATATAAAGTCCTCATCTTTTTCACAGCGATTTTTATCCGACAATATAAAAGCTGCACCGTCCACACTCATTGCCGAGCGGTTCAATGTCCACCCAAATTGCAAGCTTAGATTCTTCATGCTGCGTCCTTTGGTAATATCGATCTTCTGCCCTTTAATTAGCTGCACGAGCTCAACTCCTTAGGTTTGATATCTATATGCCTATTTTGTCGTAATGAGCTCATTATAGCAAGGCAGCCGCTGCATTTAAAAGAGCCTCCAAAAACGGACTAATCCGTTTTTGGAGGCTCTTTTCCTAGAGTACGCTACTATTTCTTGTCTACCTGAAGCACCCTAACTGTCTTAGTTGCGAAGGTATCCTTCAGTTTATCCTCTGTAATGACATTTAGCTTGAGCAGGCTGGCAATTTTGGACGTGTCGGGCTTCGATAGCATCCGCCACAGCTCAGGATCGGGCAGCGCTTCATACAGCCTCGTATCATCATATTCTTTGCGCTCCTGTATTACGACCTTCACTTTATGACTGCCAATCTCCAGCTCATTTGTCCCTTGCTCCGTCAAATACGTTAAGATTTCATTGCGCAGCTCAGAGAGCTCCTGCTCTATTTCTTTTTGCTTTTGTTTTTGCAGATAATATCTGCGTACCGCCTTGTCCATCCCTATCACGCTCCTCTTCTACTACATGCATATGAGAAGGGGAACTATTTTAGGACAAGTCAGACTCATGCCATTTAATAAATGTCCTTCCTCATGAACACCGTAAAGGAGACGATCAACGACCCAACCATCCAGACCGTAAGCACCACAAGCGAGAAACCTAATGTCATGCCCGCAATTGGAGGTGCCGAACCGCTCACGTAATTCATGAGCCCGAGGTTGACCATAAATAAATATTTAGCTGATTCCCATGAGGAGACCATATTGCTAAGAATCGCACCAGCAATTAAGCAGGCCAGCATCGTTCCCATACCTGCCGCGCTGCTTCGCATCAGAATCGACAGCATGAAGGACAATGTCCCAACGACGATGGAAATAAACCATGCCAGTCCAAACTGCTGAACAATGTATTGCCACTGCGTCACGAGCCGCACAGCAGATATATCAAGCTCATCTCCCTGCGTAGAGAAGCCCGTTAAGATCGGTGCAGACCATCCCTCATTGCCAAATACGATGACCGAGATCAAATAGGACAATATGCCGAACAGGAACATGACAAGCGATACCGACAAGATCAGAGCGATATATTTGCTGAGCAAAATCCGAAAGCGACTCACCGGCCGCGTCAGGAGCAGCTTAATCGTTCCCATGCTTCGCTCTGACGAGACGAGATCTACCGCAATGATCATAACGAGCAGCGGCAGAAACAGTTCTGCGGAGTTTTGAACAAAGCCTCTAATAAAGGTTGGAGCACCGGGCTTTGATGGGTTAACATCATGATCCAAATAATATTGGGACTGTTTAATTTGAATTTGGATTTGCTCGCGCCATTGTCCCGCGCTGCTTAGCCTGTTTTGCATATCGACGATTTGCTGCTGCAGCTCCGTTCGCCAATCGACTGTCCCTATACGCTCCCTGATCGACTCGGACTGCTTCACCTGCGCATACGAGAACATCGAGAGCAGAACGATGATAATGATCGAAATAATTGTGAAGCGGCGCTTGGCGAGCAGCTTCGTCATTTCATTTTGGACGAGATTAATCAATAGATTCGCCTCCTGTCAGCTCAAGAAATAAATCCTCAAGCGCCGGAAGCTTCCGGTTCATTTCCAGTACGGTCACTCCCGCTTCTACCAGCCTGCGATTCCACTCTCCAACCACCGGCTCCAAATAAGCGGTTGTGACCGTCTCATCTGTCTCATCAAGAACTGCCGTTAACTCGCTAATTACTGTGCGTCCCAGCATATGCGGGAGTAACCGCCATACTAACCTTTCTTCGCTGGAAAGCAATTGCTGCACTGAATCTACACGAATGATTTCACCCTTCGAAATAATGGCTACGCGGTCGCACATCAATTGAATTTCGTGCAGCAGATGACTGGATACGAGTACTGTGAGCCCTTCCTCCTCCGCCAAAAACCGAATAAACGCGCGCATTTCCCGAATGCCCGACGGGTCCAGTCCATTTGTCGGCTCATCCAAAATAAGCACATCCGGCTTGCCGAGCAGCGCCTGCGCAATGCCCAACCGCTGCCGCATGCCGAGTGAATAGGTGCTCACTTTATCGTTCATCCGCTCGCGCATGCCGACCAAGGCGACGACCTCGTCAATTCGCTCCTGCGTAATGCCGCTGATCATAACGGCAAAGTGACGCAGATTTTCCATGCCGGTTAAGAACGGATACAGCTCTGGATTTTCTACGATACAGCCCATATGCCCCATTGCACGCGTGAAATGCTTGGAAATATCCAGTCCGCAAATCTCAATGGACCCTGAGGTCGGCTTAATTAAACCCACGAGCATTCGAATCGTTGTCGTTTTCCCAGCACCGTTCGGTCCTAAGAAGCCAAACACCTCACCGCGCTTCAGCTCAAAGCTTAAATCCTTTATAATGGTCCGCTTGCCAATGACCTTGCGAAGTCCTCGAACCGATAAGGTGATGTCGCTCATGATTGTCCTCCCGCTCCGATAATCAAGTCCGCCACTCGTTTGGCCATTAACCGGTATCCCTCTTCATTCGGGTGAAAATGGTCCGTAAACAAATAGTCGTTCACATTCCTCTGAAAAATATCAAAGGTGGGTACGAACACCGTATTGGTGTCCTGCGCCAGCAGCTCTGCTGCCTTGTAATTCCACTGCCTGACGACCCCGGACAAGAGCTCCCCATCTTCAAATTCACTGAACGGATTGTATAGCCCTAATAAATAAACAGCAGCTTCCGTATTAACCGCACGTATATTCGTGATAACAGCCTCAAGATTACTCAGAAAAGCATCCTCCAGCCCCGTAATGCTCGCTTCCGAAATATCCGACAGCGTTTGTCCGCCAAGGAATAGATCATTGCCTCCAATTGTCATCAGAACAACATCAGCTTGTCCGATTTGGCGGCTAATTTCCTTCTCCTTCATTTGTTCCGCTAGATCCGGAGAGACTAAACCCTTGATGCCGAGATTAATTAAAGAAATATCCATTCCTGACTGCTTCAATTGATCACTGACATACCCAACATAACCTTTGCCTTCTATATCGCCAGTGCCTCTCGTCAGCGAGTCGCCCAAAGCGACAATTTTCAGCTTATCGGAAGGTGCAGCTGGGTGCTCCGCTGCAGATGGCGATAATGCTGGGCTTTGCGATCCAATCAAATAATCCTTTACCGCCCAGCCTAATCCGAATAACCATAAGAGACAGGTAAGGACGGCAAAGCCCGTAATCAATCGTACCTTCTTACTATGCATCGACTATCACTCCTTGCTCTATTGCCATTAGGATCGGCTAAACCAATTCAAAACCTGCTGCTGCATGCTTGCTTTATGCTGCTCGAACTGCCTTTGCCGATGACCGTTCGCTCCTGAAGGATGCGGCATCTCAAATAAGCATCTTTCCGCATTCAGCCAGCCTTTCTCCACAAGCGCTTGCACAACCTCCGAGACGGACTTGCCCAGTGGGATGACGAGGGCGTCTTTGACCGCAATTAATTCGGGTAGAAGGATCGTCTCTACATAGCGGCTAAGTATGCTGGACTTCAATATAGCGGGACTGTGGCCGGTATAGTTTTTGCCATTGATAAACACGGGATATCGAATGGCAGAGGTCGTATGAAGCAGCTCTCTGCGCTCCTCGAATAAGGATTTGCTGCTGCTAATGCCAATTCGAGCTGGCAAGTCAATTTGATCAAGCATCTCGATCAAATTTGTCCGTATTGTACCCGCGAAGCTGGCCAGCTTCTTCGCTCGCTTGTCGATCAGCTCCAGCGGCACACCCAGCAGCAAATCCTCACGCGCGCTTCGAATAGCTACCTCCATTTGGGTAAAGCCCGGCGTTATCCCAATAATCATTAGCTTTGCCTGCGTGTTCACATATTCATAAGGCACATAATAAATCGACATAGCCTCCTGCTCTTCCAGCAGCAATTCCTTCGTAAATAACTGCTCCCTGGACAGCCCACCTGAAGGGAGCGACATAATAAAGCTTTTGTACTTATTTATTTGAGTCATGCTGCATGCTCCCTTCCCTAGCGCCAGTTACAAATTCAGCTCCACCATATTATTGACCCGTGACGGGTAATCGGTAATGATGCCATCGATCTCAAATTTGAGCACCTCTTTCAAATTCCGATCCGTATTGACAGTCCACACCCACACCTCACGGCCTTTTCTGTGCGCGCGATCGACAAGCTGCTTGGTCAGCATCACCTGCTCAATCGTATAGAAATCAACATCGAGCAGAGACAAATCACCTACCGCAAAATAAAGAATTTGTCCGATCTTTATGTCTGGGTTGAGCTGCCTGATTTGCTGCAGTGTCTGCCTGTCAAACGACTGAATATAACAATCATTTGCCATTTCGAATTGTTCAACCAAATTGACAACCTCTTTAGCAAGCTCCTCGCCTGGACCATAAGGCTTTAGATCAATGATCACCTTCGTCTGACCCTGCAATGCAGCAAGCACCTCAGACAGCATCGGAATTCGGTCTATTTCATCGATATCTCCTTCGCCTTCGTACGTGCCAATACTCAGCATCGCTATCTCATCGTAAGTCAGCTCATCCACTCGTTTCGAGACACCCGTCATTCTCTTTAAATTATAGTCATGATGAAGTACAACTACACCATCCTGCGTCAGCTGAACGTCGATTTCGACAGCGCTGGCGCCTTGCTCCACAGAGCCTAGAACAGCGCGAAGCGAGTTTTCCGGTGCTGTCAGCGTATCACCGCGATGTGCAGCAATAAGCACGCTCCATTTGGCATAAACCAAATTATCATTAGCAGCATAGCTGACAATGAGCGCTAGCGCTAGGTATGCTGCGATAATCGCTGTGTACAAAATCCGCTTGCGGGTTCTTCTCTTGATGAATGCAATGAAACGCTTCTCCAAGGGTCCCAAAAAACGGCTATGACTAATAACAACGCCATCCTTAGGCCTAATGCCTTTTTTTCCATTGTAATAGTAAAACTGGCGGGTCAAAAATATAATGTTCACGGGTACGAGCATTAAAGTAAACATGTAGGTAAGCACCGTGGATAAAGTTAATGAATAGTGATCCGTCATCGCCTTGAGCACATTAATATTCAGCCATGAAGGCAAATAAGCGACTGAGGAGATGACCATAAAACCAAGTGAAAATACAAGGGCATTAACCAAAAACAAATGAATCAAAAGCGATAAGCGCTTCCCCTTCGTGAGCACAAGACTGCTTCTAATTGCCTTCCTTATCGATTTGCCTTCAATCATAATAAAATGCAAAACGAAAATCCAACGCAAGAATGTATATATACCGGCTAGAAACAAAACCGCGTACAGGGCCAGCATGGTGTAAGATGAGCTCAAAACCTGATTGTTAAAAAATATCGGAACGTTAAACTGTGCAAAAAAGGAAGACGATAGCGGCGAATCAATAAACGGCACTAGAAAAAGCAGAAAAAACAACAGTTGAATAATCCCAAAACCAAATAGCTTCGATGTATGTCTAAGCGTCGTCAGCAGTGCATCAGCAATTAATACATCCTTCCCAAAATAATGCTGCTGCGCAATCGTGATGACGACACCGAATTCAATAAACAGTACAAACATAGCTACCAAGCAAATCGCTATTAATCCGAGTATCCCTGTATAGCTGAGCCCGATCTTATAGACCTCGCCATTCAGCACCGAGCCCGAGCCAATGACCCGGAGCACACGGTTGAAAATAAAAGAAATAATCGGGATAATGACAAAGCTTGTCATTAGCATAAATAAATACTCAAATAGAAGATGCTTCTTATAGGTTGCTCGAAAATCACGAATACTTCTTTCAAAAAGCTGAAGCATAACCCTTCATCCTATTCCTTATGTAATTAATCGATCATGAGGCAAAATGGTGCTCCTCCTTATATTATAACGCATCTTCCCACCTTCGCGTCGAATCAGCAAAAAACAAAAGGCGTACGCTTTCCTCCAAGTGGAGGGAGCGTACGCCTTTCTGTTGTATGAGTTCTCGATCAGAACGAAATTATTTCAATTCATAGAGACGAATAATGGCGACAGCAGCCATTTCTCTCGTTACAAATGATTGTGGATTAAATCGTCCATTATCACCTGTCATTAAGCCTGTTTGGTAGGCAACATTTACATAAGGCACTGCCCATGCGGATACCGCATCACGGTCTTTAAGTGCAGCTTGCGGGGCGTTAGAGTCCGACAGCCCTTTAAATCTAACAAGAACCGCAGCCACTTCCTCTCTGGAAATGGACGCATTAGGTGCGAAGCTAGTGTCTGATTTACCTGACATTAAGCCTTTTTCCTTAGCTGCTGCTACATAACCATAGAACCAGTCTTTACTGCTAACATCAGTAAAGCCAGCGTCCTCATTTATTGGGTCTATTCCAGAATATTTAACCATCAAAGCAGCAAATTCAGCACGGGTTAGAAGACGTTTCGGCTCGAATTTAGGATCTGTCGTGCTTGTACCCTGCATGAAGCCTAGTGCACTTGCTTTGGTTACAGCTTCCTTAGCCCAGCTGGAAATTTGGGCTGCGTCTTTGTAATTAATGGTTGATGATCCGTTATCTCCACCAGGGACCTGTTCACCAGTTTCTGTGTTTCCGCCTAAACCTGTATCCCCGCCTATATCATTGCCTAAGTCTTTCGTATATTGCCAGCGCAGCACATCACCGTTTTTCAGCGTGTATGCTCCAGCACTAATCTGAGGAAAAATGCCGTTAACCGAATACATCCAGCCGCTGCCCGCTCCCTTATCCAACTCAGCAAGACCGTCAATCGATTGAACATAAACGCTTGCTTCTGAACCGGTATATTGCAAAGCTACTCCTTTATCATCAAGCGCACGTTTAAGTGCGGTGAAAGCCGTATCCCCTGCTTGAATCGTAATCGTAACAGGAGCTACAATATCGCCTTCACCCAATGAACGTTTTTCAACGGAGAGCTTAACGGTTTGAGCTACCGGTACCGTACCGCCACCGCCAGATGTCGTTAGTGCTGAAGTCGAATACGCTAAGAAAGAAGTAAAATGCTTCGTTTTGATGATCAGATCGCCATTGTCATTATAGGCGTATACTTCATCTGCTCGAATAGCCGAATCTGCATATTTCTTAATCGGAGTGAAGCTTCCCGTTTGATCAACAAATCCTGCTTCCTTAGCACCTTGTCCCTTTAAAGTAAGAGTAACATGCTGACTAAATTGGATTTTTTCGTCGCCGCCAACGTTAATACGTACCGCAACAGCATCTACTTTTTTATTGTCGCCTAACAAAGCCGTATTCATCTTGGATACTACATTGCTATCGTCCAGGCTTAGATTTGTTGGAAGCTGAAGCTCCTTGTTCCAAGTCGATGTTACTTTTGTATTGGCTGGAATCTCAAGCGTCGTATTGCCGCGCTCTGCCGTTACCTTAGGCAGATCAGTTGATGCAAACGTCAATACTACATTGTTAGTAGCTGCAGCTTCGCTTGAAGAGCCAATTACGACAGCTGTTTCATTCTCATCAATTGCGAAAGACTGATCCACTGAATCGCTAATGATGCGAGGGACAATAACTGATATTGGATCACTCGCTTGATTTCCAACTAAAGCTCCTTCTAACGCTTTAATTGTAATCGCACCGCCGTTTGCTGTTCCCTCGAAAGAGATTGTAACTTTGTTATTGTCTTTAATTATTGAACTTACCTGCAGCTCTGTGCTTCCTACATGGATGGACCAATTGCTGATATCATCAGCTGCATTTGTGAACTCATCACCAGCTAGCAAAACTTCTACAGCAGGATTTGAAGCGCCATTTGCAATTTTTGTAGTCGTAGAAAGAGCAGGCCATCTGCTGTAATAGAAACGAACCTCATCATTTTCTTTAAGCTCATAAGCAGCCGCTCCAACGGATGGCGCAGCTCCATTGACTTCAAACATCCAGCCATCCCAGCCGCCAAGGCTGCCCGCTGCCTGACCGTCAATCGCATTCACATAAGGACCGAAGCTGCTATTTACGATCTCATAGCTAATCTTTGGAACTGCTTGATCAAGAGCTTTCTTCAACAAATCTAGCGCTGTTGTCGGATTTTCAGTGTTTTTAATTTTAACTTCTTGTGCTGCAAAAATTGCCCCTGATATCCCGTCAACCTGCAGACTAGCTTTTACCGGAATTCTCAGAGTAATCGTATTACTCTTTTGCTTACTAATTAATGCCGCTGATAATGCTTGAATCGTAATCGGCTCACTCGTTACTTGACCATGAAGCTGAATTCTAACGGTTTGGTTATTTACACTCGTTATAGATTGAACCGTTAGGTCTGCTGAGTTTGTATTAATAATCCAATTCTCAGCGGAAATGGCCTCACTGCTGAAATCATCTCCTACAAGTGTAACATCAACATAGGGATCAGTTGTGCCGCCTGCCAGCTCTGCCGCGGTCGCAATAGCTGGGTAACGACTATAATAGAATCGAACCTTATCATTTTCTTTGAGCTGGTATTCTCCTGCACCTACATCTGGTGCAGCTCCATTAACCTCGTACATCCAGCCATCCCAGCCGCCAAGGGAGCCCGCTTCTTGCTCGTCTATTCCTTGTACATATGGACCATAGCTGCTATTTACAATGTTGTAAAGGATAGCAGGTGTTGCTTTGTCTAGTGCGTACTTAAGCGCATCTAAAGCCGTTGCCGAGTTCGTACTTTGCGGAACAGAAACGATATTTTTCTCGTAAATACGATCAGAAATGCCGTCTACTTCTACCGAAACCCGAACTGGCAGTTTAATATCAGCGAAGCGATGCCATACCGTCTTCTGATATTTGGTATCTAGTAATGCGATAAGTGACTGATTAGTCGCCATAGCATCTGCATTTGACTGACTTTCTAAATATTTGAAAGCCCCATTCTGCACTTGGAAAAGTGCATAGGAATCCAGAATACTGTTGCCATTATCAGTCCACGCATCTGATAAAACATCCTCTCCAATTGCTGTCAAGCCCGTTACGACTGCTGACATGCTGTTGGAGTTGTTGCCAAACATTACATGTTCTCCGTTTAATTGCTTTGTTTTTAAAAATGCTTTTAATTTTACAATTGCACTTTGAACAGCACTATCATTCTGATAATTTCCTAGCGCAAGTAACCCCATACCTGTCATATCAGCGTCAGAAGTCGTTCCGAAGAAAGCAAAGCCCCCGTCTGAAAGCTGTTTACTCAACAAATAATCTACAGCCTTCTGCTTAGCCGCTGCATCCCACGTACCGACAGAGCTTCCCAGCTTCGCTCCTGTATCAAGTGCAAGCATTGCCCACATATGCCTGTTTGTCAATCCATTTCCAATTGCCCCTGTAGTTGCATTTTGCTGAGCAGCAAGCTCTGCATACAGATTACGATTGGTTTCCCAGGCATGTGCAGGATCTTCCCCCATAGCTAGCAAACCAAAGATGTAATTGATATGCTCGGTTCCTGATGCGGTCGGCAGCAATCCTTGATCAGTTTTATACCAAGGCGGAAGCTGCCAGCTGCCGTCACTTAAATTTTGACCCGCACCCCAAAGTGCAACGAGATCCCACCAAGAGGTCAGTTCTGTATTTCTATTTTTATAATAATCAACAGTCTTCTCAATCATCGTATTTAATGAAGTGTTGTCTGTATGATCTGCCGCTTTACTTACCTGTGGTGCAAATAACCCAAAAATTAGAACAAAAACCAACATAGCAGGAAGCATCTTTTTCATAAATCTATTAAATGTAATCAAAGCTTTCTCTCCTTTTTCATCATATGTAAACAAAAAAAAAACACCTTTCCGTATTGGCAAGATGTTTGGTCATACCTGTGTATTCACGCATAGGCCTACTTATACCTATTGCAAAACACAAATAAACATCTCCCTCCCATCCTCGTGAGAAATATAGAGCGCTTCTATGGCAGGTCTCCTGGCTTCGCTTCATTGCCAAACTATCTCCTTCCCGTCTTAAATAGACAGTGGATTAACTGATAGTCAGCTCTGCGATACAGTGGCGGGACCGCGTCGGACTTTGACCGAACTTCCCTATTAAGCTGCATACGAATATTTACGGCAGCACCATACAAGCTATTCTATTAAATTGTAAGTAGTTGATTTGTGAATTGTATCAGATATAGCTGATTAAACAAAGGGCTTATTGCAAAAAAAGTTTATTCAATCCTAAACCGCTCAATAGATCTCCGCAGCTCCTCGGAGAGCTCATTCACTGACGAGGCTAGCGCTAGCGTCTCTTCGGCAAGCTGATTTTGATGCTCCGTGTCAGCCGCTGATTGGGCAGCATGGACCGAAGTATCCTTTGCTACTTGAGCCATTGTATCAACAGAGGCACTGACCTGTTCACTGCCTGCCGCCATTTCCTGAGTCGAAGCAGATACGTCCTGAATTTGCAGCGTAACCTGACGGGACTCCTTCCAGATCGTATCGAAGGAATCCTTCAGCTCGTGTACGATCCTCATTCCTTGCTCCATCTCCTGCTCCCCCGTATTTACTGCGCCGACCGCGTCTGCGGTTAAGGCAAGCACTTCATTGATCGTTTCTGCAATATGACCGGCATGATTCGATGCCTGCTCCGCAAGCTTCCTCACCTCGCCTGATACGACTGCGAACCCTCGGCCATACTCGCCAGCATGAGCTGCTTCAATAGCCGCATTCAGCGCCAGTAAATTCGTCTGATTCGCAATAGCCGCAATGGTGCCTGCCATTTCTTGAATTTCAGATGAGCGCTCATTAAGCTGTCCGATGACACGCGAGATAGCAGCAGTTGCCGTGCCTAATCTCTCCATCTGCCCAACAGCGTTATTCGCTTTTTCATGGCCCTCCTCGGCAGCAGCCAGCATATCGCTTGATGCTTCCGCCATTATGTTTGAGGAAAAAGCAATTCTTCCAACACTTGTAGCCATATCCTCCATCGACCTCGCAACCTCAACAGCACCATCTGCTTGATTCTCCGCGCCAATCGCCATTTCGTTAACCGTAGAGGCAAGCTGGGACGAGAGCTCTCTGCTCTGATGCGAGCCTACGCTCAGCTTGCCAGCATAATCTGACACCGAGACTGCATTGTAGCGAATCGTACGCATCAAATCTTGCATATGCTCAATAAAACGGTTGATTTCCACTCCCAGCAGCGTAATTTCATCATTGCCTTTATTCTCTATTCGATAGGTAAGATCCGCTTCGCTAGAGTTCAAATTAACAGCAGCGCGAACGATAGTACGCAGCTTGCGACCTACCATAAACTGAGTTAACAAAAATAAGATGACTAAAACGACCAGCATCAAGCCTCCAAATTGCAGCAGAGACTTTCCTCTTTCCGAGGCGATAAGCGCGTCTGCATTTTGTTTGGATAACGCGACGCGGACGCTTCCCCAATGCTTCCCATCAATGGTTAGCGGATACGAAACATCCCAAGTCTCTACGATTTCTCCATCTATTAAACGATCATACTTCTGCAAATATACATCGTCTGTATTCATATTCGTAACGGCGTTATAGCCGGTTTGATCGTTAAATATCCGATTGGAGCGATAGTCTTGGCTGAGAAAGCCAGTATCCCCCCATGTATCAGTAGATTGATCATTCATAGCGCTGTATACCGAATTATGCGTTGCGATATAACCCGCAAATTCTGGATTCTCGGAATAAGCAGCTGCCATCGCGTAAATGACATTTTCTTCAGTTAGAAAGCTATCAATAATCCCTTGCCACCGATAATCGGTATACCGATCGTACGCGCTGTCATATTTCAACTCATATTGAGAGAGCGGAATGGTCTTCCCATTGTATAAAACCGCATTTTTTTCCGCATAGGAAGCGTCCTGCCGCCTTTTCTCAGCGACTTGTTCACTTTCCGAATTCACCGTCAGTCGATCATTAAACAAATCAGTCTTTAGCTGACTTCCCTCCCATTTGGTCCCATCCTGAAGGAAGACACCTGTAATCAAATCCTGCTCAGTAATATGCTCTAGAGTGTGGGCTAAAGATAATGCAAGTTCGCGACCTTTAGCAAGCAGCTGATCTTCAACAGTAATTCGCGTGACTCTCCATTCATAAATTAAAATCACACTAATGACAACCATCAGTGCAGCCGCCATAACCAGCATAAATTTATTCGTTAACGAGCGAAGTCCTATTTTCATCAGTTCTATCCCCCATCGTTATTTCATCCATACTAACTCATTTTCATGTGGGGGCTCTGTGACTTATGTCACAGAAAGGCGACTATTTTTGACAAAATGAGACAAACAAGGTGAAACGGCTGTCGCCGTCCTTTGGCGGCGCCAGCGCGTCTTATTCTCAGAAATATAGAGAAAGTATGGCGAATGATATCCTTTCCTATAGTTGAACAAAAACACCCTTACAGGTGATTGCACATCGCAGACGCGTCAGCTCGGACCTCTAACGGAAACCAGAGACGCTAACCAAAAATCGCACTTTAGCGTCTCTGGTTTCCGTTAGCTTTCGTTATCCCCTCTCCGGCTGCTGGAGCAGCATCGTTATTAACAGGTTCGGAGAATCCATAGTTTCCTATACAATAAAAAAACACCCTGTTCTGCAAAATGCAAATCAGGATGTTTTTCCAATCGTTAAATATAGTCTTGATTGCCTTATTTGAGCGACTCTCGAACCTCTAGTGTACGTTTGTTCCACTGTTCAGTTTCCGGAATTAGTCTGTTAATGTCTGCGCCGTCAAATATAATTTCGTTCAAAATATTGTTCCAGTTGTATTCAGACCATGCAGGAACCGTTACGCCTGGTTGAATTTTCGCATTTTCCTTAGCAATTTTAACTGCTTCTTTGTTTTTGCCTTCCCACATTGGGGTTTCATCATAATAAGCTGTCAGTTCTGGATCAATAACCGAAGCGTTTGCACCTTGATCGATTTTCCACTTTTGAGCCTCTTTCGAGAATTGGAAGCTAATCCATAGGAAAGCCTCTTCCTTATGCTTCGAACCGCTAAGCAAGGAAAGCGGACCATATATACTATAACCCGGCTGGCTTACTTTGCCTCTTGGGAAAGGCAATACATCCCATTCAAACTTTGCATCCTTTTTAAGTCCTGGAAGCACCCAATCCCCGCCAATCGCGAAGCCGGTTTTTCCATTGATGAACTCTCGCGTCACGTCGCCCTGCTCGGCTGCCTTTGCATTGCTTTGCATAGATCCGTCTTTCCAAACAAAATCGGCCAGCCATCTTACATCATTCATAACATCTGGTGTATTCAACAAGCTTTGTGTCAAATCCTCATTCAAATAATGAATATTTGCCGCGTGTCCATCAGCAATCGCCTTCGTGCTAAGTACGCGCATTTGAAATTCAGGCTGAGTCGTCAAACCATACTCGCCCGCCTCTGGATCTGTAATCTTTTTCGCTACATCACGGAAATCGTCATATGTCCAATCGTTTGCTGGCATTTCAACACCATGCTTAGCTAGCAAATCTTTGTTAACCAAAATCCACATGGGTACATCTACGAATGGTGCTGCAAGCTTCTTATCCTTATACGTCATCGTATCAAAGAAGCCTTCCGGAAGCTGAACATCTTGGAGCGTCGGGTCCTTCTCAATATAAGGAGTCAGGTCCTCCACTAAGCCAGCTTGATCATATGTGATCAAATCACTATCGATCCAAGTCAAATCAGCTGGTGTTCCTGCTGCTTCTAATGAAGCGATAATTTCCATGATGGACTGACCATTAACCGGTATCTGTTCAATCGTGATCCACGGATACTTTTCATTAAATTTTTTGTATAATTCCGTATACGAATCAGACCATGAAATAAGCTTGAGAGTAACTGGATCTTTTTTCTCAATTTCAGCAGTAGGCTTGTCTTCCTTTGTCTCAGGAGCCTCAGTAGCCTTGCCTTGATTATTCGGAGCATTGCTGCCCCCGTTATTGCTGGAGCAAGCGGAAAGTACCATAGCGAACATCAAAACGATACATAACATCCAAGTAAAACTGCGTTTGTTTTTCATTGATTGAACCTCCTAAAGTTTTGTGAAGCAAAACTTACTTCGTAAGCGTCGGCTTAGTTTTGTGAAGCAAAACTACTTCGTAAATCTTCCCCTCAGTGTTTACTGCTGCTTCATCATCGTTACCTCTCGCCAAGCATCCCCCCTTAAATTGCTGTTATTAGAAGATGCGTACAGGCTACTCGACGATTCCGGTTCTCTCGATACCGCTGACGAACCAGCGCTGCAACAGCATAAATACGAGAATCGGCGGAAGAATGATTAGGAATGCCGCGGCCATTTTGGTGCTTTCCGTAATTGGATTAACGATTGTGCGAGTGTTCCCTAGCAAGGACGGATTCAGCACCTCTTCCAGCATATCTAGACGTATGGAAAGCGGCGTGAAGCCTTTTGTCAGAAACATCGATGGCTCGTAGTACATGTTCCAGTACCAAATAAAGGAAAATAGAAACACGACTAGACAGGCAGAACGGGCAAGCGGCAGCATAATTCCGAAAAACAGTCTTGCCGTGCTTGCTCCATCCAGCTTCGCGGCCTCCTCCAGACTTGGCGGCTGCGCTTTGAAAAACTGACGGAAAATGAGAATAAACAGTGCTCCCTTAAGTCCCTGTCCGAATACCGCGGGAATGAGGAAGACAAAAATGGTGTTCAACAAACCGAGCTTGCTGAAAATAACGTAGAGCGGAATAATAATGACCTGCGGCGGAATCAAAAAGGTCAAAATGATCAATGCCGTAAATAGTCCCTTAAACGGCAGTGCCAGCCGCGCCAGCGCATAGCCAGTCATTGCGCAAATGATTACCTGTGCGATAGAACAGGTAACCGATATTAGGGCAGTGTTCCTCAGCGCTTCTGGATATTGCAGACCTTTTAGCGCTTTAGTAACGTTCTCCCAAGTGATTTCCCGAGGAATCCATTTTACGGTTGGATCGAGCAGATCACTCATGTTCTTAAACATTGTGCTCACCATATACAAAATTGGCTGCAAGTATAGATAGGCAACAATCGAGAGCAGCAGATAGATGATAAGCTTAGCCAGCATGCCGTCTGACAAGCTCCTTCCCATCACCAGCACTTTCACTTTCTGAGCTTTGCGGCTCCAAAGCACACCTCTAATGCTGCGGCTCGCCTTCGCAAGCTCCGTCTTCATCGCGGTAATCATGAATGCATCCTCCTTGTCTTCAGGCTTCGGTTGAACAGCCACAATACGAGGGCAATCAGCGCAAAGATGAGCCCAAAATACGTCCAAGCAAGCGCGCTCGCATAGCCATACCCGGTATCCACCTTAAACATATTGTCCTTAATATGCTTTAACACCGGATTAAGCGGGAATGTAAACAGATCAATGATCGTATAGAGCATATTCAAGCTAATGAACGGTACGCAGGCTGGCAGCGTAATTTTCCAGAAGCTGTCCCAAGGAGAAGCCCCGTCGATTCGCACAGCTTCATAAATCGTTGGTGAGATCGTCTGGAAGCCAGCAATAAAGATCAAAATTTGAACGCCGGAGTACCACAGAATAAGAATAGCTTTACCGAGAACAGCCATGACCGTCTCTGCAAATTGCTTGCCTACATACTCCTCAACGAGCGGCAGCAAATTGTATTGTTCAAGGAAAGGAATATCCCCTGCCCCTTGAAGGAACAGCTCAGAGAGCACCTGCCCAGTAGCAAAAATAACGGGAAGAAAGAACAACGCCCTGTAAATGAACCTTCCCGGAAACTTTTGATTTAGCATTAAGGAAATGAGTAAGGCGAAAATAACAATAATAGGTACCATTAGCAGCATTTCTTGAATATACGTAATCAGCTCAATCGGAAAAACATTATCCTTCAAGAATGCATCCCGGTAATTGCGAAAGCCGATCCATTCATATTTGAAGCCTCCAACCGCTACCTGAACCTTGTTAAAGGACATAAATAACGACCAGCTGATCGGAATGAGCACGAACATCGCAAATCCGATGATCCATGGCAGCATAAAAAGCAATCCCATTCCGTAGCGCTTCCAGAGGTATAGGCGCGCCGCGCGTCCTCTTGCCTTCGCTTGCATTATGCGCCATCCCCCTTCTCTACTACGAAGCTTTTGCTGCCATAATCGACGATCACTCGAGTCCCATCCTCATACACCGTCGCAAATCGATCCTCCGACAGCTTTTCATGGTTCATAATTCTCTGAGCATATACAGAAGACAAAGAATCAAAATCCTTGTATTCCTTCAAAATGCGCTCTATCCACTTCTCGTATTGACTGCTGAATAGGAAGCTCGCCGCAGTGTACTTCAGCACTCGGGAATCCTCATGCGTCAAGAAAAAGGAAGGAACGGCCCCATATTCAATTGCTTTTAGAAATTCAGTTTCAACGTCATTGCGCAGATTGCCGTCCCCGAAGGAGTAAGAGACATAACCATGCAGCGCAATGGGATAAAACGGAACCGTCTCGTCAACCATGAAGTCATAGCTGGACTCCGACGGCAGACCTGCGATATAGTCGGATTGTATGGCCGCGTAATCGTTGCCGCGGTAAACAGCTGCCGAGCCAAGCGTTTCCCTTGCGTAAGCGAGCAAGCCTTCATATACCGCAATCGTATCTGAGCGGGTGGCTATGCCCGACGGATCATAATCATGGAACACCATCTCGCCAATCCAGTTGAATAAAATACCGGAAACGCCTATTTCCTTCAGCTTAGCCATCGTTTCATAGGCCATCGCTACCGTCCGTCCCGGCTTGCTGATAAACCAGCCTTCCTCCACGAATACCGTTTCATCGATGCCCCTAATTCCGTTGGTTTTGCCTGATAAATCGGAATTCTCCGAATCGATCCATACAAAATCATCCTCGAACATCACATCGATCTGCTGCTTGCTCATTTCAGAGATGAAGTCCTTTGCCGCTGCTTCGCCGCCTAATGCTTTTTCAATCGGGAAGCGGTCATACAGATCATAATCACCTTGATTTTGCCAGCCGTAGTAAATAACCTTGAGGTTGGCAACACCCTGCTCCACCAGTCCATTGACGATATTCGTCGCCTGCGGAAACGTCGTAGCCGTAATGTACTTAATTTTGTTAAAAGCCTCCGTGTAGTTGCCGCCCATAATTTTCAGATAGAGCGGTGTATGCTCCACTGGCTTCAATTGCTCCTTCAGCTTGCCGGTCTCCGTCATGTAATCGCGGTATGCCTTCGCCATACCGACATAATCTGCGTCCTCTCCACTTAGGAAACGGTATTCCACCTCTCTATCCGTATCCAATCGTTGCTTCTGAATCGCCTTGATCGGTGCCGCAAGACGGCTAATACGATACAAATATTCTTCTCTGTAAATCTGATTCGTGTATACGTTGTACAATCCTGATTTTAGACCTGGCGGCATTGCTGAAATGTTGGCAGAGCCTCCGCCCTCTGTAATGACAGCCATAAAGGCGTTGCTGCCATGCTTCATTCCAAATACGGGATACCCAATACTTTCCCGATTTTCCCCGGAACGGCTCCAATTGCCTGTATTGGTCAATTCAAGACCATAGACCTGGTGGATATAGCCTCTCGATACGTCAACCCCTTCAGTGTCAAAGCGAATCAAGCCGCCAGGTCCATCAGGCACGAAGATATACCCGTCCTCATCTGAGGACGCTGCTCCAAAATAAGGAAGAAGATCGATCGTGAAGACGGCAAATTCTCCGTCCTCCTTAATTCCGGTTGTCGGAATACGAGCCTTAAGCCCCTTCTCCGTAAGCTCGTATTGAATCGAGAAGCTCAGCTGCCGCTCAGGAAATTCATACGAGATCTGCAGCCCTTCAGCAGACTTGATCAAGGATGTCTCCATATTTGGGTCACTTGCGTTTAGAACCTCGCGGATCGTCTGATCCTTTCCTTGTGTCCGCACATAGGTCAAGACAAAGGGAGATTTTAAATTGGCGAGCAATACCCCCTTCACCGTCTCGCTGCCAAGCTCGGCCTCAGTCGGATTGCTTTTCCACTTATAGCCTGTAGTTTTATCGACCAAAACGATCTGCGTACTGCCGGGATGAATGAAGAGTGCAAACTGATCGTTTGCAAGCGCCTCAGCGAAGCCATCCTCTCCAGCTTGCGGCTTCCATGCTTCCCCCTCATAAAGAGATGCCCGGCTCATTGTCGGCTTCTCGATGCCAGCTAGCTCCAGCGCCTTGGCTGGCGCCAGCTCATTACTTTGCAGCACAATGCTAAGCGTAGAAATGATCAGCACGAGAAAAACGATTGCTGCGAGCTTTACTCGAAGGGAAGTTCGCTTGATGAGCTCAACCATAGAAGGTTACCTCCTTGTAAAGCTGATAGAAAAAATCATACAAATTGTAGGACAAACCGAATACTAGAAAAGCAAACAACCAAATTGTTCCGATCGTAAACACGGTGATTGCAATATTTTTGAGCGTCTCCATAAAATCAAAATTGTGAATCACCTGCGTCATGACGATCAACATGACACCCATCCACAGAAACATGACTGCGTTGAGCGTATCGACAATAATTCGCTCGTCCAGCGTCACCATATTGCTTAAAATTAACGTCGGGATTGAGAAAAACAGATACGGAGCAAGCGCATAGGTGCTGCCTTGAATGACCTCCCTGAATTTTCCTTCTCCGTCCTTGATGCTGCATACGAGATAATTCGCAATGATCCAGGTTATCCATGGCACTACGAACAAGCCCAGACTGCCGATAAGATTGATTTGCGAGAGCTCCACCGGATGGAATAAAAAGCCTGTGTAATAGATCGTCGCGATTTTCACCGCTACTGCACAGATAAGGATCAAAATAATAATCCACGGAGCAACCTTTGCTTCCTTCAGCTTGTAAAAGCCCTCATAAGGATGAAACATGATATACCACAAATTTCGCAAATCACCCAGTGGCCGCTGCCACGACTCAGGTAATGGCCGGCGCTTAATCTGCTTCCTGATGGCACGCGGTACATAACGTACGAGCAGCAGAAGCACTGCGATAGCAGCCACCATCCATAGGAAGTACTGCTGCAAAAAATCCAGTCTAATTTGCCAATAGGCTTTGGAATACCCTTTCGTATCGAAGGCAGTCTTCAGAAAGGACAACGCATCCTCATGATTATTTTCGTGCAAATATACTTTGCCCAGCCCTTGAAAGGTCCCATTGTACATATCATTGCGGGCATAAACCCGGTCCCAATAAGGCTTGCTTTGCTCATATTTGCCGTCCAGGTAAAGACCCAGTGCATTCATGACATCGCTTCCAAATTCGGTACGGACAAATTTGTGGATCGTTCCCGTACGGCTATCGGATACCCAGACACCGAATTTGGAATCCACACCGATACTTGTTGGAAAGCCCAAAACACCATATTGCTGCGTTGCGTTGTCCATGAATCCGAAGGCAAACAGCGCTTCACCATTTTTGTCATAAATATTAATGCGGCCAGAGCCCATATCAATGTTGTAAAGGAACCCGTTTGCATCGCTTGTAACGTCCACGATCCCATGGCCATTCACGAGTGTTTTGTTTTTGAAGGCATCTACACCTCCGGCATTGAGCTTCCGAATAGCTCCCTGTCCGAACCCCGCTGCTGTCGCTGTAAAAATAAAGCCGTCATGATCGATCGCAACATTCGTGATGGGTCGCGGCAAGCTTGCCAGCTCCTTCGAGAGCTGCTCCTTATTGAGAATGAGCTTCTTCAGCCAATTAAGTACCGTTTGCTGCGCTTTATTGGCACCGAAGTACCCCATAAACTCCCCAGCCCCATTAACGCGAAGCAGTCCTTGGTAGGAGGAGTTCAAACTGATGTACATAACACCGCGCCGGTCGACGACAAGCTTGACGGGCACAAAATGTGATTGCTCCAAAACACTCGATGCCGGCTTCTTGTATTCTCGAATAAACTTGCCGTCTGGTCCAAATACCGCAATTCGTTGATTGCCTGAATCCGCGACATAGATGACTCCCTCGGGTGTAATGAACAAGCCTTCGGGAGCACTCAGCATGCTGTCTCCCTCCTCCTCACCAATCGTGAGAAGAAGCTCGCCATCATTATCGAGCACGATAATTTTATTGGCTCCCTTGTCAGCGACGTACACCTTGTCGTCCGAGCCTATCTGAAGATCAATCGGCTCGACGAAGCGTATCCTCTTCGTTTCTGCCGGCGTATATATCGGTTGGATGCGCAGCCAAGCAGCCTGATTGCTGTCGTAATAGCTGGTCCGATAGGGAAGCTCTGCGTATATCGCTTCTGGTACGACAAGCATGGAGGTCGCCGCAAGAAGCAGGAATAATAGAAATTTCTTCATCGTTACGACTTCCTTTGCTGGTTGGAATTACTTGATTCCGGAATGAACCATCGTCTCAAGCACTCTTCGCTGGAAGAGCAAAAAGATAATCAGGTTTGGTATGAACATGAGCAAGCCCGCGGCGGCAGCTACATTTTGACCCGATACGCTGTTTTGAAGTCCGCTTAATAAGCTGTTGACATAGAAGGCCAGCGTCCTCATCGTTTCCTCTTGCATGAATAAAGTCGACGTCTCTACGTCACCCCATACACCCTGAAAGGTGAAGATAGAAATGGTTGCAATAGCCGGAACCGACAGCGGAAGGACGATTTTCGTAAATATCCCAACATGGCTCGCCCCGTCTATTTTTGCCGCTTCAATTAGATCGTTTGGAATTTGTGAAATAAAGCCGATCAGCATGAATACAGCTATTGGAGATGCTAAAGCCGGCAAAATATGTCCAAAGTACGTATTATTGATCCCAAGTCCGCTTATGATCAAATATCTTGGTATGCCCACTGTCTCCGGCGCAAACATCAAGGATAAAGTAATCATCCCCAAAATAAGCTGCTTGAAGTGAAATTGATATTTCGCGAGCGCGTAGCCCGCCATTGTGCTGACGATGATGACAGCGCCTAAAGTAAATCCCGCTACAATCAAGCTGTTGAACAGATAACGCGTGAATGGCACTGTAGCATTTGAAGCATGCAGCATAAGCGACTCAAAATTACGCAGCGTCGGATTTTGCACAAGAAACCTCGGCGGGAAAAGAAAGAGCTCATTTTGCGGCTTGAATGCATGGTTCAAAATAAATACGATCGGCAGCGACATGAATACGGCAAGCGCTGAAAAAACGGTAACCAGCGTAATTTGAAACGGCGTTGCTTGACGAAGTTTTCGAATCATGGCTTTACAGCTCCTCCTTTGATCCGAACAGCCGGTAAGCAAATCTCATCGCAAAGTAGCTAATGAGCAGCAGCATAACCGAAACAGCGGAAGCGTAACCGAGCTCGAAACGAATAAAAGCGTAGTCATCAATATGATTGATAATCAAATGCCCCGAATAGGAAGGGGTGATGGGCATTCCTGTCAGTTGGGTCGAAATGCCCCCCGCCTTCAGCGTCCCGACGATGGACATGACTGCGCTGAACAGCATTTGCGGCTTCATAGACGGAACCGTAATATAGAAAACCTCTTGAAGCCGGCTCGAAATCCCATCAATTCGCCCCGCCTCGTAAAGCTCTCGGTTAACCGTCTGCAGCCCCGCCAGCATGGCAAGAAAGCCGACGCTAAAGCTGACCCAAAGGGAAACAATGATCATAATATTGAGCAAGTGCTTAGGGTCCTGCAGCCAAATGACTGGACTGTTGATCCAACCCATTTCCAGCAGGAAGTTGTTGAAATACCCGACGCGATCACCGCTGAACGTTGCAATCCAGACGACCGACAACGCCACGCCGCCAGCCATCGACGGCGCGTAGAACGCCAGTGTGTAATAATCGCGAATTCGCAGCGGCAGCTGATGAATCAGCCATGCGAATAGAAAAGAAAGAATATAACCGCCTGGCCCAACGATAAGCGCGAATAAAAAAGTGTTCGGAATGGCCTTGGTTAGAAAGATAATATCCTGTGTAAATAAGCTGATATAGTTGTCTATCCCTATGAAATGCAATGAACCAAAGCCATCATAGGATGTAAAACCAAGCGTCGCTGCCATAATGACCGGGATGACGATAAACAATAGGAAGCAAATGAGGAACGGAGCAAGAAACAGATACAAGAAGCTATCGCGTCTAATTTCCCGCCAAAACTGATTCCATTTCAAGCGAAGCTGTGACTTTGCCTTCACTTTAGCTATATTGGGAGAAAGCTGCGTATTCATCTCTGCGGTTCCTCCCATTCGTAAGGTCTTATAATTTGCGGAACCTGAAGATCATCATCCGCTTTAATGCCAAAGTTTTTCTGTCTTCTATTCATCTCCCGCTGCAAGGAGAGCTGCGCTTGCTCGAGTGATTCCTGCGCTGGAATCGCCTCAAGCACTGTACGGTTCCACGCAAACTCCATTTCTCTGTTGAGAAAATAATAACCAGGCACATACGGCATATTTTTCGCCCAGCGCGCTTGCTCCTGAAGCGCCTTCAAGTCATCGCTTGGCCATGTGAGCGACTTCATCGCTTCTACATTTGCTGTATTCCACCTAAACTCGATGCCATAGAAGGATTCGATATCCTCCGCATATTGCGACTGCACCGCCTCAGAGGTCCACCACTCCAGAAACGTCCAAGCGTCATCCTTCCGCTCGCTTTTCTTCATAATCATCGCAGCCGAAATACCCTGCGCCGACCACCGCTCCACCTCGCCGTTCTCCTTCTGAATGCCCGGCAAGGGCGCAATTTTCCAATGTCCCGTTATTTCCGGTGCGGCAACAAGAAGCTGCACATACGTATTGAAATCCGCTACACCAATTGGAATATCACCATCGCGGAAATGCTGAAAAAACGCAGGTACATCGATCGGAAGATTATATTTTCGGTAGAGCTCGGTCCAGCGATTGAAAGCGAGCTGTCCAGCATCACTCGAAAGTGTGCCTTTCAAGCCATCAGGCGAATAAGCCTCTGCTCCGTTTTGGAAAAAAAGCGTGGCGAAATCACTCTTTGGATAGTTCATGGTCATGCCGTTCTCTTGAAGGGTTGGCAAAATATCGAATACATCTTCCCATGTGTCTGGAGCCTTTAGATTCAAGGATTCCAAAATATCCGTTCGATAGAAGAGCATTTGGAAATTTTGTACCTCCGGCAAGCCGTAGAAGCCGCCATCATAGCTTAAAGATCTGCGGACCCCGGGAATAAACCGATCAAATACTTCTTCAAAACCAGGGAAGCCAGACAGCTCCTCGACAGCATCCCTCATCGCAAAATCAGCTGGTGTAGACTCTCCTACTCCAAGTGCAATGTCCGGTACGTCACCCGCTGCATTTCCGAGAATGAGCATATTCGGATTTGTCATAATATTGATATTGACTTCAATTCCCGTTCTTGGCGTAAAATCCTGATCCACCATCTCGCGCAGCAGCTCCACGTAGTCGCGGCCTCGCTGCACCCAGATCGTTAATGCTTCCTTGCGATTATGCTTGCGAGTGTCATAGTCCATATAGAAGGTTCTGCCGAAATCCGTAATAGAGTAGGGAATTCTCGACAGCGTGCTTGCCACCTTCAAATTCGGTTCGGCCTCCGGCGTTCGTACAACGATATAATCCAAGAGCAGCTGCTGCTGTGTCAGCGTCGCCATCCATGTTCCGATATTGTTCTGAATCGTGGAAAAATCGTTGATTTTATTCGGAATTTCGTTGACGTCCTCCAGCAGCTTCTCCAATATGGCTACGGAGCTCTTAATCGCTTCCGACAAATCGGAATCCTTCTTGTTAAGTCCATTGATGTAATTGCGTATATTCGTTAAATCAGTAATGAAGCCTGCCATCTTCTGCTCCACATCCGGCTCAAGCTTTACCATATCCCATGTCCGCGTCGAATCAATATTGGCATCAAAGCCTGATTTGCTGTAGTTGCCCGTCAGCAGCCTGATATGGCGGTCGAAAGCAGCGAGCTGATCAAGCGATTCCTTCAATGCCAGATAGACGGGCTGAGCCATCGAAGAATCCGAGGTCATGCGCAGCGTATGTGCTCCCTTCTCCAAATAAAAGAGGAAGGACTCGCCCTCATCATTCGCGAGTGCTTCAAGCTGGAATTCCTTCTCTGTCGGAATTCCATAATGAAGCAGCTCTTGGAACGGCGTCTTGCCGTCAATCGAAATCGTACGGTAAGCTTCAAAGCCATTCCGATAATTTTGGAATGTTTTTAAGTCGATTTCATACCAGCCGTTAGCCGGCACATTCAGCTCCCATTCCACCCATTCACCTGGCAGTCTCCAGCGCTGCCCTCCCAGTACGTTGTAAGTAATTCTCCCCTTCGGATCAGGTGAAATATGAGGCTCTGACCAGAAGTCAGTCTGGATCGCAAGGCTTGATTTTTGCTTAAACTGCTCGGCTTCGATTACACTGTACCAATCAGGCTGCGAATCAACAGGCGGATGTAAGCGCTTATAATTTTCGTAATCCGGAACCTCTTCTCTCGGCTTAAAGGCTATTTCCCTTAGAGCGACAGTTTCTCTTACCCCGACGAGCCGAAGGGTATGCCTGCCCTCCTCCAAGCGGTAAAGCAGCGGCTCTGATGATGCTGAGAAACTGCCAGCTGCTTTGGCAATCCATTCTTCAAGCTCCATTTGTGCCGGCCTAATCTGCTGTCCAATTTCGTTGCGATCGTAGGGGAACTTAGAGTCCTTCCACAGTCGTTCCAGCTCAATTCGCTCGGATTCAACAAACGGATAGGCTCCGTCTAGCTGTACGCCGCGAATAACGGAAGCATTGCCTCCTTCAAGAGCCTTATAATCAAAATGAAGCTCATACCAGCCTCCCTTGGGCGCATCGAACGTCCATTCCACCCAGCCCAGCTCATTTTCCCAGTACAATAGCTCATCGCCTTGCTCGTTAGCCTGCTTTAAAGCAGCTTCCTCATCGGCAGCGCTATAAGCTGGAGGTGAGATCGTAATCACTTGCAAACTCTCATCTCGCAAATAAGCTTCTGGGTATTGAAGCATTAGCTTTGCGTAAGGCAGCTCTCCAGCCTTGCTCTCGAAGGAGAGCAGCTGCTTTGTTGTCACAGAAGTCGCATATAGGATCGGTTCGCTAGCTGTAATCCAGCGGATGCCTCCGAGCACCAGCGCCACAGCCAATAGGAGACGAAGTCCGATGCCCAGCATCTTCATCCTTCTCATCCTTCCACTCCTCCAGCTGCCAAGGATACACCCGTTTGCTCGTCAAAAAAATGCACCTTGTTCATGTTGAAGCCGATAAGCAGCTTCTCTTCTTTGTGATAGAACTTCTCGGGGTCCGTTCTGCCGATAACTGTTTTCTCGCCTAGCTTTACGTAGACGTAAGAGTCAGCTCCTGTTACCTCAGTCATATCAACAACACAGGAAATGAAATCATCCTCCACCTCATTTACTTCGCCTTGCTTCAGCCAGACATGCTCAGGACGCACACCGAGTATACAATTGCGCAGCGACCCTTCCTTTATGGCAAAGTCGCGATAATGACGTTCAGGAACCAGCAGCTTCATTCGTTTATTAGAGAAATAATACTTCCCATCCTCTAAGACCAAGCTGCCTTCGAGAAAATTCATCTGAGGCGAACCAATGAATCCGGCGACAAAAAGATTAGCAGGCTCATCGTATAGCTGACGCGGCGGCGCAACCTGCTGGATGACACCGTCCTTCATAACAACAATCCTCGTCCCCATCGTCATGGCTTCTACCTGATCATGCGTAACGTATACCATCGTCCGCTTCAAGTCGCTTTGCAGCTTGATAATCTCCGCTCTCGTCTGAGCGCGCAGCTTCGCGTCAAGATTCGAAAGCGGCTCATCCATAAGGAATACTTGCGGCTCTCTCGCTATGGCTCTACCAAGCGCAACGCGCTGCTTCTGACCGCCCGACAGCTGGCTCGGCTTGCGTTCCAAAAGATGCGAAATTTCGAGTATTTTAGCCACTCGGTTTACTCTGAGCGCAATATCATGCTTTGCTGTTTTGCGGAGCTTCAGACCTAATGCGATATTTTCATAGACCGATAAATTCGGGTACAACGCATAATTCTGAAACACCATCGCAATATCCCGATCCTTCGGCGAGACGTAATTCACGAACTTTTCATCGATGTACAGGTCCCCTTCGGTAATATCCTCCAGCCCAGCCAGCATTCTCAGCGTTGTTGATTTGCCGCAGCCGGAAGGACCTACGAGTACCAGGAATTCCCCCTCCTCAATGGAAAGGTGGAAATCGTTGACCGCCGGACGCGACTCCCCTTTATAATGCTTGTATACATGGCTAAACGTAATGCTTCCCACCCTTGCTCACCTCTCATCACATTTTGACTTTTTCTAATGAAATAAGTAGAACTAGAAACTTGCGTTTTGGACGCTGTGCGACTAGATCATTCTTACGCTCGCGGTTGCAGCCAGAATGATCTTCTCGCTTCGCTTAAACTTCATTTTTAAGTTCAACTTATATAAATTAATGTTAACGCATACAAGCAGCATCAAATATGAGTCAATATTTTCTTTTACAGTCAAATGTTAGCCTATAATTTCTTAAAATTGTCAATCTAACGAATAGAATAGTAAGCGCTTACTAAAGTCTCCGCTAGATTAGGGAGAGACGCCTACACTGCACTAAGTACAATGAAAACCTCACATGAGAGCTGTTTCAGACGGCTACATTGTATTATTGCAGTAGAATTAGCTCCAAACCAGCGAATATCGCCCTAGAATAGACATTCTATTGCACAAACTACAGTGTACGTGCCCTAGTTAGGCGAGTAACGTCGATTACATTGTACAAACTGCAACGTAGCCTCTTCCTATAGCGCTGAACCCATCGAGCTAGCACACCCATTCTAAGAACCGGAGAAAGAAAGCTAAAGCAACCCAACGAAATAAGTTGAACGAGAGATTTACGTTTTGGGCGCTGCGTGAGCAGATCATTCTGAAGGGTCGCGAGTACAGCCAGATTCTTTGATTTCCTAAGACAGTCAAAGGTAAGAATATGGGCTGCAAAGGCGAACAGTTCGTTTCTTCAGAACGATCTTCTCGCTTTGCTATAACTTTTTTTAGTTCAACTTATATATTTCCCAGTCTTATCATTCCGAATCATGCTGCTTTAATAGAAATAAAACTGATTGTTAGGCTATTTTCAATTCACTTAAGAGGTAGACGCTTCATTGTCAGCCCATGAATATTGCGGGCTCCAGCCAAGTACATCCTTAGCCAATTGATTGCTAACCACCGCAGTTCGGCCATGCAATTCCGTACGCACGTCGACGACATCTGGATAGAAATGATCCAACAGCCGTTTCGACTCCCAATCGCTCAGCGTATCGCTGCTCGTTATGTTAAGACAAATCGCCCCTCGGTCCTCCACATGAAGTGAGGCAATGCACGCGCTGACCGCATCGCGAATATCAACATAGCTCCACAAAATATGCTTGAATGCTTCCGGTTTACTGATCGCCAAATGCTTATAGTCCTCGGGATTCGTAATCATAGAGAAACGAAGTGAAATAACCTGCATCCCGTTTCTACGATCAAACATCGCTGCGGTTAACTCATTGACCACCTTAGATAAGCCATAACATTCCTGCGGCTGCTGCGGGTGTTCCTCATCGAGCGGCAAATAATCAGGCGAGAAGCGCGTAGGCGCCCATGCAAAACCATAGGAGGACTCACTTGAGCCCATGACCACCTTGCGAATGCCCAAAATCGAGGCAGCCTCCAAAATATGATAGCCAGCTACCGTATTATTCGTGAAAATATAAGGGTAAGTATGGACAAGCGGTGCAGGAATTGCCGCCAAATGAATAATGGCATCAGCACCGTGCAGCGCGGACACGACCTGCCCGAAATCCTTCAGGTCTACCATTACTTGTCTGCATCGGAGCTGAGCGGACCGCTGGTTATCCAGCGATATGACCTCATAGCCCTGCTGCTGCAGCGTTTGAATGAGCTTAGTTCCCAGCTTGCCGCTGCCGCCTGTTACTGCGATCGTCTTCATCTTAAGAAATACCTCCATTTGAATGTCATTATGGGCGTACTAATGTCCCGTCAGCCTTGCGATCAAGGTGATAAGGATTGTGATAAGCGGATCGATTCCAATTTTCTCCAACCAACAGCTGTGCTTTCAGTTCATCAAGCTCGATGCCTAGGCCCGGCTTATTAGAGGGATACAGATAGCCGCCCTTTCGAACGATATGCCCTTCAAAGGCATCAAGCTCCTCCGGACGGAAGTGATTCACCTCTTGTATGCCAAAATTCCATATCGCCATATCCAAATGGACCGCCGCCGCCTGGTTTACGGGATCATTTTCCCCGCCCTCCTGCCATGCGGTGCGCACCCCAAAGGCTTCGCAAAGCGCCGCTATTTTGCGGCATGCACTTATTCCGCCTGCCTTGGAAACGCGAACACGAATGAAATCAATCAGCCGCTCCTTAACAAGCTCTGTCCACTCCTGCGGATTAACGAACAGCTCACCAACGGCTTGCGGCGTAGCGCTTTGCTGGCGCAGCTGGCGATACCAGCCAATCTGCTCCGGCGCAAGCGCATCCTCCAAGAAAAACAGCCCATAAGGCTCGACGCGCTTTGCAAGCTGGATCGCATGGATGGGCGAGAGATGCTCATGCACATCATGCGTGAACTGTATGCCCATGCCAAAGGCTACCCGCAGCTTCTCGAACATATCCGGAATAGCGTTCAAATACGCATGCTCGTCGAACACAGGCCCCTTCGTCCACGCCTGCTCAGGGAGGTTGGCTTTGTCGCTATTAATGAAGCCGCCTCCGCCGTAGCCCCCCATTTGTACACGAATGACGGTATAGCCCTCCTCTATAAACCGCTGCACATCCTCCTTCAGCTCACCAATATCCGCCCCGCCAGCATGTCCATAACAAGGCACGGCCGCACGGCTAGCTCCGCCAAGCAGCTGATAGATAGGCAAGCCTGCCTCCTTGCCCTTGATGTCCCATAAAGCCATGTCGATCCCGCCGATTGCCGTATGCAAAATAGCCCCATTTCTCCAATAGCCGCTCATATACATCGTCTGCCAGAGATCTTCTATATTCGCAGCATCCTTGCCAATCAGCAGCGGCGCCAGTAATTGCTCGATCACTTGAACAACGGCCTCAGGATTATAAATATCTGAAGCGGAGCCGAGTCCATACAGACCATCTTGGTCTGTTAGTACCTTTACGATCGTCCATGTCCCGTTTTTACGTGTGCGTATACATTTGATACCAGTAATTTTTGCCATGCTCTCACCATCCCTTAAGTTGTATCACGAATAGTGTAATCTTAATTCGGGCTATTCTATATGAGCCATCCTTAGCTTTTCTATCCTAGAATTAGCCTCTTTCCCCTTCAGAGGCTTTAACTCGTGCAGCAGCTCGCTATGGCAAGGACAGCTTATGCAGAAAAAAGAAGGGACTGCTTCCGGCCGCGTAACTCCGCTGCTGGAAACAATCCCTTCAAGATGCCAAGCCTTACTCTATTGGTTGCGTAATTGAGACAGCTAGGCTAATTACCTTTCAGCTAACTGACCCCAAACAAATTTCTTGAATTCGTCCACATCACTAAACATTTGCTCCGGCTCAATTTGATAATGCTTATCCTGCACCACAGCCATCCACTGTGCTGCAAAGGTGCGTAAGCCCGCTTCGTCCCCTGCCTGCATATCATCATTGCTGTCACCAACATAGATCGTATGCTCACGCGGCCAGCCCAGCTCGTTCAAAATCTGATCTATGCCTTCTGCCGATGGCTTGCGCTTCTTCACATCGTCGCCGGTTACGATTTTATCGAAGCTAATTTCCCAGCCCAGCTTGTTCAGTGAAATATCCAGTGTCCGCCTTGATTTCCCCGTAAACAAAGCCATTCCAACGCCTGCTTGCCGCAGCGAGCCCAGCAGGTCAGCAATTGCAGCATTTCGTTCAACGAGCTCCTCATGATGCTGCTCGTAATCGAACAAAAACTCGTTTACAGCTATTTCAACACTTTCGCGATTGACCAAATGCTGCTCAATAATTTGGGGCTCTGTCGGTCCTGCCATCGCATAGAGATCCTCTATCGACACCTTGCGATTATCATGCTTCTGAAATACAGCTGCACATGCAAGGTACATCACCGGCCATGTATCCGCTAGCGTTCCATCAAAATCAAAAATAATATGCTTTATTTCTCTCATTAGTATCTCTCCTCCTTTGCGGTATATACCCTCTATTATATAAGTCAAAAAGGCGATCCCGCTAGGGGAACGCCTTTTTATAGACTTTTGTCTCTTTGAAGCAGCTTCGCTTCTACAAGCGCAATGATTCATCTTGTATTATTTTTGCGTAGCAAGGAATTCATCGATTTGTCTTTGTGTTTCAGAAATGATAACATCGAGACCGTTTTTCTTCTGTACTTCGATATAATCTGCTACAGCTTTCTCAACGTCTTTCACGACGCCGAATTCAATTGGTCTGTTCAACTCATCGTTTGCAGTATCACGTTTTGCGATTTCATTTTTCATATTATCTTCTGCGATAAACAAGCCATCAATTGGAGAGTTTACGTTATTAGGCTTGCTGGCAAATTCAGCTTCCTGCACCCAGAAATCAGGTCCGTAAGTCATCGTCGGACGCATGAATTGCGGCTTCCAGAATGCCCATTGGCCGCCCCACTCCATGTAATTGCTCGTCGTCGTTTCCATGCCTTCTGGATATTCAGCCGTTTCACCGTTCAGTACATATGTTTTGCCTTCGATACCATATTGAACAAGATCATATAACGTTTTGTCTGTTTCGATCATATCCAGCAAGCGAAGGACACGTTCAGGGTTTTTCGAATTGCGGTTAATAGCTACAACGTTGGCAAGCGCGGTACGGTTAATAAATCTTTTGTCTGGATAAAGCTCCGCCGATTCCATCTTGAACTGAGGATCAGAGAAACCAGGATCTGCGCTTACCCACTCATGAGAAGTTACAGTAAACAGCTTTTTGCCGTTTCTCCACTCCGCTGCTTCATCTGATTTATCAATCATCGCATCTCTGTTAATCAGATTATCGTCATACCAAACCTTTGCCAGCTTGGCAGCTTCCAGATAGAAAGGCTGCTGCTCAACCGCTTGCACCGTAATTTTATCATCAGCCAAATAGAAACCAAGGCCATGGAAGTTAAGATCTACCCATTCATCACGAATCATAATGAGGGAAACGGGTGGTGTCCGGGAAATTCGTTCGTTTGGAAACGCTTTTTTCAGCTCCCGAAGCAAGCGATCAACGTCCTCAATCGTTTTGATTGAGCCAGCTGGAATATCAAGACCCGCTTTTTCAACTAGGTCGGAGCGCCAGCCAGTAAATTTACGCTCATTCATTTTCATCGTCCAAGGAAGGCCCACGATGTTGCCGTTTATTGTTGCAGCAGCTAGCGTGCCTTGCTCTTCATATTTCTTGTAAAGATTAGGCGCATATTCCGGCAGCAAATCATTTAGTGCCATATAAGAGCCTTTGGCAGCCATCTGCTTGTAGGATAGCCAGTCGCCGTCGAAGTTCATGTCCCAGCTATCGCCAGAAGCGGCCATTACGAGCATTTTTTCTTTGAAATCGCCGAACGGTATAAAGTTGATATCAAATTTTACGTTAAGTCCTTTTGCTTTTACATATTCGCTAACCTTAGACCATACTTCATCCGTAGCCGCTTTTTTGTCTCCGCCAAAATAAAACTTAAGTGTAACCTCGTCCTCCAGCTTTTCTCCTGATCCACCGGAAGGTGCATTGGTTGCTTTGCCATTGCTTGGCGTGTTTCCGTTGTTTGAGCTGCAAGCAGCTAGAATAACGCCGAAGAGCATAATGACAGCGATCAATAACGGCAATTTTGCCTTTCTTTTTTGCATGTGAACCTCTCCCCTAATTATGTGATTTATATACTACACGGCCGAAGCCGAGATAGTCATCCCTTTACTGCGCCAACCATTAAGCCTTTAACGAAAAACCGCTGAACGAATGGATACAAAAATATGATCGGGCCTATTGTAACGACCGTCAGTGCCATCTTTATCGATTCGGAAGGAATTTGTGCTGATATGCGCTGCATGGCAGACGCATTGCTGGAGCTCTTCAGAAATTCAACATTCGATATCAGTGTTCGCAGCAGCAATTGCAGCGGCTGCAGCTCCTGCTTGTCAACGAACATTAGCCCCAAGAACCAATCGTTCCAGTAGCTTAGTGCTACGAACAAGCCTACAGTAGCTAGTACGGGTACAGAGAGCGGTACAATCAGGCGATAAAAGATTTTAAAGTCGCCAGCACCGTCTATTTTAGCCGATTCATTCATATCCTCGGGAATAGAGAGCATGAAATTTCGAATGAGAAACATGTTGAACGCATTGGCGAGCATCGGCAAAATAAGTGCCCACAACGTGTCCTTCAAATCCAAGTATCTCACGCAAATGATATACCAAGGCACTAAACCGCCATTGAACAGCATCGTGATGATGACATAAATAGATAGTATGTTCCTATACTTAAACGATCTTCTCGCCATAACGTATGCGCCCATGCTCGTTACGAATAAAGAAAGAATCGTTCCTACTACTGTTACCAAGATGCTAACGCCATAAGCGTCAAATATACGGCTAGAGCCAAGAAACAGAATACGATAGGAATCGAAGGTGATGCTCTTTGGCCACAACGTATACCCATAATCCATGATGTCCTTCTCCGTACTAAGCGAGCCCGATATAACCATAATGAACGGAAACAAGCAGGCTAGGCTGAACAAGGATATCCCTATAATAATAATAAACTGCGAAATTGAGAATTTTTTGGCAACCATAATGCTGCTCCTCCTTGATGTGAAATGACGTTTAGAAAATAGCTGAGTCCCTGTCTATTTTGCGTGCCGCATAATTGCTTCCGATAATAAGAATGAATGCAACAATCGACTGCATGAAGCCCGCTGCAGATGCCATGCCGATATCTCCCGACTTGCGCAAGCTGCGATAAACAAAGGTATCAATAACGTCTGTTGTAGGAAACAAGAGAGAGGCATCGCCAACCATTGCATAAAACATGCCGAAATCCGCATTCATGATTCGCCCTACTGCCAGCAAGGTGAGGATAATAATCGTTGGCTGGAGCATCGGTAGGCTGATGTAGCGTATTTGCTGCCATCTCGTAGCTCCGTCTATAGAAGCTGCCTCATAATACGAATTATCAATTGACGTTAATGCCGCCAAATAAATAATGGTCCCATAACCGGTTACTTTCCACCGAATCGCAATCGTGAGGATAAATGGCCACAACCCAGCTTCACTGTAAAAATCAATCGGTTGGAGACCTATCGTTTCCAAAACTCGATTAATAGCGCCGCTCTCGAAATTCATGAGATTGTAAGCGAAAACCCCTACGACAATCCATGAAATAAAAAATGGCAGGAAGGTCAGCGATTGCGTCACCCGTTTGAAATATTTGTTTCTAATCTCATTGAGCAGCAATGCAAAGCCTACTTCAAATAATAGCCCTACCACAATAAATAACGCATTTAACAGTATCGTGTTTCTCATCGCCCGGAAGGCTGTCGACGAGGAGAATAAATACTCAAAGTTATCCAGCAGCGGATCCATCCAATCGCTTCCGAAAATTCCTTTAGCAAAGTCAAAGTCTTTAAAAGCGATGACAAGTCCTGCTAGCGGCAGGTAGTTAAAGAGAAATAGGAGCGTCGCCACGGGCAGGAACATGAGCAGTAAAGTGCGATTTCTAAGTAACTCCCGAATGACTCCATTTGATTTCATATCGATTTCCCTTTCCCAAATGTGATACTTTTATTCTAATAGAGTACCACCGGGCTTACTATGAGCCATTCTTATACTTTGTTGTTTCGTATTATCCTCCATTTGCAAATCGGCCACTCGCCTATCAAAAAAAAGCCGTCCCATTGCCGGACGGCTTTCCTACTATTTCATTTTACGCTTCCATTGCTTGCGCAATTCCAACGTTTTTTTGTTCCATGCTTCCGTCTCCGGAATGATTCGATTAATGTCAGCTCCTTGAAAAACAATATCATTAACGACATTAAACCAATTATATTCTGAGAAGGCTGGTATCGTTGCTCCCGGCAGCACGAGCACATTGTCCTTTGTCATTTTTACCGCTTCTATATTTTTTCCTTCCCATAGCTGAACCTGATCTATATAAGCCGACAACTCAGGGTCAATGACCGACGCGCTGGCCCCCTTCTCAATTTTCCATTTCTGCGCTTCCATCTCAAACTGAAAGCTGATCCATTTGTAGGCTTCCTCTTTATGCTTGGAGCCGCTTAACAAGGCAAGCGGTCCATAGATATGAAAAGAATATTGATTAGTCTCGCCTCTAGGAAACGGAAGAATGTCCCATTCGAACGTTGCTTCTTCCTGCAGCTTAGGGAGCAGCCAGTCTCCACCGACCTCGAAGGCGGTTTTACCATTGAGGAATTGTTTTACTACATCGCCTCCCTCGGCCGATTGTACCCAAGAAAGCATGGAGCCATCCACGGAGACGAATTCGGATAGCCAGCGCACATCCTCCATCACTTCTGCCGAGCTGAGCATGCTTTGTGTCAAACTATCATTTAAGTAAGCCAGATTTGACACATGCCCGTCAGAAGCAGCCTTCAATGGAAGCAGGCGCATAACAAATTCTCCGCTCGTTGTCAGGCCATACTCTCCTGCTGCAGGGTCCGTTGCCTGCTTGGCAATAGCACGAAAATCGTCGAAGCTCCAATCATTCTGAGGCATCTCCAACTCATGCTTGGCTAGCAAATCCTTATTGACAACAATCCACATCGGAACATCAACAAAGGGTACAGCAAGTCTGCGGCCATTGAAGGCCATCGTGTCAAAGAAGCCATCCGGCAGCACCTTCTCTTGGAAAGAAGCATCTGCATCCATATAAGGCTTCAAATTTTCCAGCAGCCCATTCTTCTCGTAACGCAGAAGATCACCAGCGACCCATGTCAGATCTGCTGGTGTTCCTGCAGCCTCCAGCTCCAATATTTTAGCGAATATAGCATCATCTCCACCCTCTTTAATAAGAATGGGCTCAATCGTAATCCATGGATACTTCTTATTGAATTTGTCATACAATTCCTGATAGGTATCATCTCTCCAGGTCAGCAGCTTAAGCGATACCGGTCGTTGATTAGAAATCTGCTCCTCATTCGCAAAGCGTTCTCTCTTTTCTCCGTTCCTGTCGCCCCACTTATTAAACGAGCAAGCGTTAAGGGCGGGAATACACATCAGAAGCATACTTATAACAAATATGTTCGTACATTTGCTCTTCAAGATAACGCCTCCCTTGATACCTGCGCTTCACCCATCACCATTCGAATCCAACTGCTGGCCTTCCTTCAAAATAGGATGCCTTATCGTAATCTTTGTCCCTCGTTCAGCACTTGTGTCGATATCCAGCTTATAGCCCTCGCCAAAATAGAGCTTGAGCCGATCGTTCACATTTCGCAGTCCTACACCTCTGCGGGTGTAGGAAAACGTCTCGCTAGGCTCTTCCTCCTGCTCCAGCTGCTTCAATACTGCTTCAGGTATGCCCTTTCCATTATCTGCAAGCACAATAACGATATCGTCCGTCTCTTTCTTTGCAGTAATCATAATCTTGCCTTTATCGAAGTCGCTGCGCACGCTGTGCTGAATGGCGTTTTCCACAAGCGGCTGCAGCAAAAGCCGGATAAACGGCAAATCGAGCACCTCTTCATCGCAGGAATACAAAATACGAACGGGCTGACCCATTCTGGCTTGTTCAATTAATACATACGCTTTGACTTGCTCGAGCTCGCGACGCAGCGTTGTAATTTCCTTTCCTTGGTTCAAACTCAGCCTAAGCAGATTGCCAAGCGCGGACACCATCTCGCTTATATCGCTGCGACCATGGTTTTCCGCCTTCCATCTAATCGATTCCAACGTATTATATAGAAAATGCGGGTTAATCTGGTGGCTTAGCACTTGAAACTCAAGTGCTTTCTTGTTGCGTTCCGAGCGTCCCGCTTCCTGTATGAGACCTTCAATGCGCTGTACCATGCTGCTGACGCCTCTATACAACCAGCCAACCTCATCCTTTCTGGATGACCACGGCAGCAAATAATGCAGGTTTTCAACTTCTATTCTTCTCATCAAGCGCACCAAATGTGCGATAGGCTGCGTGTAATTAACTGTAATATAAAAGACGACGCTTATGCAGCATACTAGATAAACGATTAGAAAAATAACAAGCATCCGATTAATCTCATCAATAGTGCCCGTAAGCTCGCTAAGAGGAGTTAAACTAACAATTGTCCATGGATAATTGATCATCTTAAGATAAGTAGCTAAATAAGTTACTCCATCAATCATAATCGACTTGGAGCCTTCATCGCCGCTATCCATATAAGAAATAAAGCTGGATGAAGGAAATTCCTTGCCTGTCCACTCATTCACAGATGAATCGTAATGCACAATGCCCTTCTCGTTAACAAGCAGCAGCTTTTGTTCCTTAAGCTGATCAGAGGGCGAAAAATATCTTTTCAAAAAATCCTCTGACAAATCAGTAGCAATGATGCCGCGCAGCTTCTGATCATAAAGCCCCGAGAAGCGTTTGACATACGAGAGAAGCGGCTTTCCGTATTTTCCCGGCTGCGGCATAGTCAAATACCACGTTGGGCTGACCGTTGCTTTGGAACGCTGGAACCAGTACTCGTCGCCAATGCGTACCGACTCGTCAATCGTTCTCATATATGACGGATACAGTGTAGGCTTAATCGGATAAACCTTCACTCGGAAGGCATCGATAGCTGGTGCAGCCTGATATATAACAGTCAGCAAATTAACGGTAAAAGCTGCCTCTTCCACAGGATCTATCGGCTCTTTCTCAAGCAAATCCTGAAGCGCTTTGTTGCCAATAACTGAATTGATTTCATCATTTAATTTATTTAAATAAATTTCGAAGTTTTTTCTCGCCTGCAGCAGGTAGCTCATGGACATTTTTGTATTAGTAACTGTGATGCCCTCTATCGTTTTAATATGGGAATAATAGGCAAATATCAAAAAAGGAACAATTATAATCATAAAAAAAATGAGAATCATCCGATTCCGGAAGGATGAAGCCAATCGAAAAGATACTTTATTCATCTGGTTGAATCTTCCCTTCCCTCATGCAGCTTTCTTGAAAACGCAATCTTTTCTCGATTCTATACTTCTTTCTGTCAAACTTGCAACAAGCATTTTCAGCAAATCCCGTCAGCTCCTCACGTTTTTTGAAATTTTTCCTCAATGCGATAATAATTCCCCTTAAAGTTTGTCTTTCCCTCATTGTGTCGTTTTTGCCGATTCATTACACTTGTTTCGTAATACTTAAACCTTATCATTGAAAAGAGGGACAACGATGACAACATCGAAAAGGGTGGTGCATGTCATCTCTCACACCCATTGGGATAGAGAGTGGTATATGCCTTACGAAGCCCATCATGTGAAGCTGATAGAGACGATGGACACGCTGCTCGATACGTTCGAGGCCGATCCTGATTTCCGCAGCTTTTATCTCGATGGACAAACGATTATTTTAGACGATTATTTGCAGGTCTACCCGGAGAAGCGCGATCAAATCCAAAAGCTTTGCGATGAAGGCAAGCTTTCTCTCGGACCTTGGTATATTTTGCAGGATGAATTTCTTACAAGCAGCGAAGCGAACGTTAGAAATTTGCAGATCGGTCACCGGGATGCAAAAAAGTTCGGCCCCATCTCGAAGCTAGGTTACTTCCCAGATTCATTTGGCAATATGGGGCAAGCTGCTCAGCTTCTTAGACAAGCTGGCATCGACACCGCTGTATTCGGAAGAGGCGTGAAGGCAACGGGCTTCAACAATCGTGTTGAGGACTCGTCCAGCCTTGAATCCCCTTACTCTGAGCTCATTTGGGAGTCACCTGACGGCTCCCGCGTTTTAGGCATCCTATTCGCCAATTGGTACAACAACGGTATGGAGGTTCCCGTAGATCCCGAGAGCGCCAAGTCTTACTGGGAGCACCGCCTTGCACGCGCTGAACAATATGCCTCCACCTCACAGCTGCTCCTTATGAACGGCTGTGATCATCAGCCGATTCAGACGAATTTATCTGAGGCCCTTCGTGTAGCTCGGGAGCTCTTTCCAGACTACAGCTTTGTTCACTCGAACTTTGATGACTACGTTAAGGCAGTTCAAGCTGAACAGTCCGCCAAGCTCAGCTTAACGGTAGGAGAGCTTCGCGGTCAGCAAACAGATGGCTGGTACTCGCTAGTCAATACGGCTTCCGCCCGCGTCTATATTAAACAGCTGAACCAACAAAATCAGACGCTGCTGGAGAAGGTTGCCGAGCCAATTGCTGCGATCGCACATCAGCTTGGCAAGCCATATCCGCATGGTCTCCTGCAATATGCATGGAAAACATTAATGCAAAATCATCCGCATGACAGCATCTGCGGCTGCAGCGTCGATGAGGTTTACCATGAGATGCAATCTCGCTTCGCAAAAAGTATGGAAGTGGGCAAAGCTTTAATAGCCGATAGTACAGCTTTCATTAGCTCTAAAATCAAAACTAGCGGCTTCGCAGCATTCAGTGAATCAGCAGCGCCTTTCGTCGTCTTTAATACGAGCGGCTATGAAGGCTCATCGGTAATCACAACCGATATTGAATGGTCGCATCGCTTCTTCAATCAAAGCGAGGACCCTGTAGAAATAACTGAGATCGTAGCAAAGCGGACTCATGCGAGCGGCTATCTGCTGAGTGCAAATGGAGTTCGCATCGACTGCACCGTTCAGGACTTAGGCGTACGCTTCGGCTATGAGCTCCCTAAGGATAAGTTCCGTCAGCCTTATATGGCGCGTGCTTTGCGCCTTACCTTCGAGACCGGAGCCTTGCCTTCTATGGGCTACAGCACCTTCGCCTGGATTCCAAGCCAAGAAAATGACAATCAGTCAAGCCATAACGAAAATTCCTTAATGTCCGGTGATCTGACAATGGAAAACCGTCATCTCAAATTGACGCTGCAAGAGGATGGAAGCATGGTCCTATTTGATAAGAACAGCGGCCAGCTATTCACTGATCTCGGTCACTATGAGAACGTCGGCGATATTGGCAATGAATATATTTTCAAACAGCCCGAGGGTGACTTGCCGATTTCAACGAAAGGCAGCAGGCCAGAGATTCGGATTGTTGAAAATACCTCTTACCGCGCAGCCTTTGAAATTGTACACCGGCTGATGATTCCAGCTAGCGCAGATGACTTGCTCGCCGAAGAAATAAATACGATGCTTGAGTTCCGGCAGCGAAAAGCTGGCAGAGCAGAGTCCCTTGCTCCGCTGGTCATTGTGACACGGGTCAGCCTTGAGCGCGAGGGTAAAGGCGTACACGTCCATGCACGTATTGAAAACCAGTCCACAGATCATAGACTGCGCGTATTGCTGCCTACTGATGTTGCTGCAGCAACCCACTTTGCCGACTCCATCTTCGAGGTTGCCGAGCGCCAAAACACACCTTCGAATGAATGGAAAAACCCGAGCAATTGTCAGCATATGCAGGCTTTCATCGACGTGCATGCCGAGCACAGAGGCTTAACTGTCGCAGGCAAAGGCTTAAACGAGTACGAAGTGCTGCTTGACGGAAGAAACTCAATAGCAGTTACTCTATTACGCTCAGTAGGCGAGCTCGGCGACTGGGGGGTATTCCACACGCCAGAAGCACAGTGTCTAGGCACGAATGAAGCCGAATGGATGATTATTCCATACAGCGGTACGAAGGATCGCTTCGACGCTTACCGCCAAGCCTATCGCTTCCCGATCCCGTTTACGACTGTCGGCACCAGCTTGCATGATGGAGAGCTCACGCCTTCAAATGATTTTTTGCAATGGAAAGGCAAGCAGCTTGCCTTCTCCAGTCTTAAAGTTAATGAGGAGCGCGGAGACTGTATGGCACGTTGGTACAATTTGTCCGAAGCAGAGACCAGTCTTGCCATTCATCCGAATACGGCTTCACATCCTTATGTAAGCAATATAATGGAGGATCATAGCTCCGAGCATGTCGAAAACACCGTTCACGTCGAAGGCTATAAAATTGTAACGATCGGTTTAACTACTTAATCTAAATCAACAAACCAATAACGAATAACACAAAGAGGCAGCATCCTAAGGTATTCTATGATTACCTTGGAATCTGCCTCTTCCTGCATCGTGCTGGATGATCTGGTTGTTTGCGCGAATAAGCAGCTTACTCCTCTGCAATACCTCGTTGCCTGCGGTATTCCTTAGGCGTGCAGCCCACTTGTTTTTTGAATAGCTTGGAGAAATGCACAGGGTCCTTGTATCCTACCTGAAACGATATTTGATACACCTTGTATTTAATATCACCCAGCATTTCCTTTGCTTTCATAATACGTATTTCTGTTAAATATTCCAAAAAGGTTTTGCGCTTCTCTTTCTTGAACAGCTTGCTTAGCCATACCGGTGTCACATGTACAGCCATCGCTACACTTTGAAGCGTCAAGCTCTCCGCGTAATCCCGCTGCAATATTTTCTCCGCTTCAAATACAATTTGGCTGGGCGTTGCAGACAGCTTACGGAAATCAGCGGCAATCGCATGAAGAAAAATCTCAGTCTGCTCGCGAAGCGACTGCAGTGTATCATATTGCTCTAGCTGCTCCCACACGGCAATCGGATTGCTGCCCCAATTTTTATTCGGAATGCCGGCAGCGGCGGATCTGCGGAATACTTCAAACAGCCATTCAAAAATCTTTTGCTGAATGTCACGCAGCTGACTTAAGCGCCAGCCTTGAACCATCTCCACGAACCGATCCATCGCAGCTGTTATCTCCTCATCCGATCCATATTTGACGAGATCGAGTACCTCCTCCGGCTCTCCAAGCGACAATTCAGTACTATCCCCTTCATAAAAGTGACCCTGCTCTGTAAATAAGCGATTTCCGCCATAAACGGCCTTCTGCTCCAGCACATTGATCGCTTCTGCGAACATCTCATTCAAATTTTCATAGGTACAAGGTGTCGATCTCATTCCCGCACTGGCCTTCACCTTTACAAAATCATTTATTCTCTGTATGCACAGCTGTGCCATGCCGCTGCAAAGCTCCGCCTGATCGGTCTGACCACAGCTCAAAATGACTACCCAGCGGTTGCTGCTGTCCATGCAAAGCGCGTAAGGATAAGGATATTCCTCCTCCAGCGTCTGATTCACAACATTGCCAATGCCAAACAGCACCAGATCCCTTTCTCTAATGTTCCGATTCTCAATCGCCTTCAGGTCATCAGCTTCAACCACCACTAACACCATATGCTGATCAGCTATCCATTCCAAATTCAACGTCTGAAGACGGTGGCGCCTTCTCGCTTCACGGTAGGGATCATATTCCTGCTCAACCATTTCGCGAAGCAGCTCCTCGCGCATTTTCGGTATCGCAAATCTTACTTGATTAATAAGCTGCTGTTCATTATGCTCGTCCATTCTTTTTTTGTGAATATGGTCTACTGTTTTACGAACGATTTGATTCAGCTCTTCCAAATTAATCGGCTTCAAAATATAATCCAATACGCCAATTTGCATAGCCTGCTTGACCAATTCAAAATCATCATAGCCGCTAACCACGATAGACTCTGGCTTGTAATCCTCTACAGCAAGCAAAGAACGCAAAAATTCGAGCCCTGACATTCGATTCATTTTAATATCCGTTACAATAAGGTCCGGTCGTTGATCAAGCGCAATCTTTAAGGCCGTATCTCCGTCATCAGCTACCAGCACCTCGTTAATTCCATAGGTGTCCCAAGGAAAGCGGTTACGCAAACCTTCTCGGATTTCAAATTCATCATCCACTATTAGTGCACGCAGCATCCTCTCACCTCACCCCTCTTGCCTATTATGCCATTAGCTTTGTTTCAATCATTTGCTTACCTTCATAGTACCTGACTGAATTTTGGATTGCACGGGGGCAAAAGCAAACTTTATGGTTCTATTATAAATTAAGGTGAACGGCTATCGCCGTCCTTATGGTAGGGGCGCGTTTCATTCCGGAGAAATATAGAGAAAGCCTTCACCATTAGCAATGCTAATGTGTGAAGGCCATTTGCTACAGTAAATTCAAGATCGGTTCGTATACCCCGTATAATAAAAGGTAGAAGGCTGCGCCGAGTGCAGCACCGATGTAGGCTCCATTCAACCGAATGCGCTGTAGATCGGTCTCGACCTTGCTTTCTATGAAATGCACCAGCTTCTGCTCGGTAAAGCTCTCGAGCGTCTTTCGGACGATGACTCCAATGATCGCATGCTCTGTCTCGATCATTTTGCGAACAAATTTCTGGGCATACTGCTCCAGCCAGCCCTTCGTTTCCTCATTGCTTTTGAACCATTCCCAATAAGACATGACAAATTGATTGATGAGCTGCTTAATATCCGCTTTATTCACGGAATGCTGACCTTGCACAGCAAGCTCCAAGCCTGTATCCTTCGTTAATAGCTGCTTTAAGCTGCCCATTAATGCTTCTATGGAAGGCAGCAATGATATTTTCTCAACCATCTCATCACGCCACTCATTCACGGTCGCAATGACGTCCTCGCGATATTCCAAATGATCAGCAAGCTGATACACCATGTCCTCCAGCAGTACACGAAGCTCATGCTTAGGGTTTCGCAAATCGTTAATCAACGATTGCAAATCGTGAAACAACGCTTCTGCTGCATCGTCAAGATTAAGTGAATTCGTTGATTCCGCAATTTCTACGGCCACCTTTTTGAGCCACTTGGAGAAAACACTCCCCTCACTGACGAACTTCTCTTTTTCTTTCCCCAGCAAATCCCGAATGACGACCTTCATCTGCTCATCCGAGGCGCGAACAGCCGCAAATTCGACTACCATGTCAAGCCAGCTTTGAAAGCTGCCCTTATCCATCACCCATCTAAGCCCCTTGCCAGCGTAAGGAGAGAAGTTCACCTTGCCAAGTCCTCTGCGAGCCTGTTCATCTAAAGTAACCGATAGTCCTTTAATATCCAGCTTGGCGAGCAGACCCGAAATCAACGTCCAGCCTTGCTCTGCAAGCATGCCGCCGGGACGACGATCAACCCAGGAAATCGCTACTTCTACAAGGGAAATCCGCTTCACCTTTTCCTTTAACAAATCCTGGCTGAGCAGCTGCTGCTCCACCATGCTAGCAACACCTTCGATCAGCTTATCCCGATTTTTCGGAACAATCGCGGTATGTGGAATCCATTTCCAGCCGAACGGATGTCGAAACAGCACCGTTACAGCAAATAAATCAGCGAGTGCGCCTACCAGCCCCGCCTCAGTCGTGTAGAGCAGCATTCTGGTCCACCATTGGTCCGGAAAAACATAGACGCAGCAGGCGGCGACAACGAACAAAACAGCTAACAATATTAAGCTGCGGTTTGCTTTTTTTCTCATTGCCATTTATGCTTGCCCCCCGATCCAGAAGGTCGCCAGATGCAGTACAACTCCGATAAGCGCTCCAACTCCGATACCGTTTATTCGAATATACTGCAGGTCACGTCCTGCTTTCTCTTTCACCAGCTCAGTAAGCTCCTCCACAGAGAAGCTGGTAAGCTTCTCTGATACCATATTGCCTATATAGGAATGCTTTTGCTCCAGCCATTTCAGCAACGTCGTTTTCACATATTGATCCAGCTTAGAGAGCAGCTCTGCATTATCCGCCAGATAGCTTATGCCCTCATGCACCTTTTCTTGGATCCACGGATAGCGCGCAAGCTTTCCTTCAGCATTTGCTGCCGCAGCGCGACGCAATGACTCCAGCCCTCGCTGTATATAAACGTCCAGCCTGATATCCGTCTTTACAGCTGTCAAAAGACTAGTCTTGCCTGCCTCAATTCGGGAACGCAGCTGCTCGTCAGTATGCAGTCTGACAACAAATTCCGTAATAAAAGCTTTGAGCTCCTTTCGCTGCGGATGCTCCTTGGAATGAAATTTTTGCAAATAGGATACGATCCATGTCTGCAATCTGCCGCTAATATTCGCGGACTCTAGACCCGCTGTAAAATCGATTAATTTCCGTCTGAATTTATCCCCCTCATAGGAACGTATCGCAGAATTCACGATTTGTTCAACGACGGTGCCAAATGGCGCAGACTTCACAATTTTAATAAGCTCAGGAATAATAAATTCGATGACTCTGTCATCGTAGCCATTCTTAATGGTCCAATCTCCAACATCTGCTGCAATATCTGCAACGGGAATGGAATCGGCGTGCTCCAGCAAAAAGGTTTGTACGGTTGCAGCAAGCTCCTGCAAATCAATCGTCGTAATCACATCATCCGCCAGCTGCTGCAAAATGTCGTTTACACCGGCTTCGCCGCCATGCTGCTTTAAATAAGCAACTAGAACATCGGCGATATTATATTCATCCAGTCGTTCTTTAATGTTCGGGATGGTCAGCAATTCATTTTGCACCATTTGGACAAGCTCGCCAATCAAGCGCTCCCGATTGCGGGCTATGATGTTCGTTCCCATCCAAACGGGCCATTTGATCTGCAAAGGATTGCCGAACAAAGCGCTTACCGCGAAGGAATCCGCTAGTCCGCCTATTGTCGCTGCACTAAAAAGGGAGAAAAAAAGCCCTCCGACAAAATTCTCGTGAAAAGGAAAGGCAATAAATATTCCAATAGCTGAGAACAGCAGCGCTAAATCCGCTTTTTTCTTGATGCTGAACTTATTCATACTCATGCTCCATTCCTGATGATCATTACTATGCAATTATCCCATAAATAGGGGGTGTGAAACAATGGAGAGGAGTAATTACGGTACAGATAAGAGAAATGGATGCATTTGATTGGAGGAAATGTTATGCAGGCCGATAGAACAAGGGGTTTAATGTCGTTGTTAATATATGTAATTTATGGGATAATGGTCAGTATTCTACCTTAAGAGTGTAAGCGTTGATAATAGAGGATGGAGTGAATATCATGGGAATGATCAAAAGCTTTGCACTTGTAGTCGTGAACTTATTCGGTGATTTATGGCTAGGAATGGGCAGAAAGCCGGAATTTTATGATACACATACGAATACGAAAACAAGAGCAGGTTATGTCTTCTTTGTTGCATTTGCTGCTCTTTTAGCCATAGGGGCGGTTACGCTGCTGTTTTTGAGAATGTATTAAAAAGAAGATAAATACCACCTCTTTACAAAGAGGTCGATTTATATTGTTCTCCTAAGCATTGCTTCGCTATGTAGAAAATCTGCCCCATATGCTCAGAGTAATGAGCCGCACACTGATGCAGCATATCCAAATTTGTTCTTTCGTGATTCCTCACCTGCTGCTTCTGTTCCATCATTTCGTCGGTCATATGTCTAATCGTATCTAGGACAAGCTGCATTCCTGATTCTATAATCATCTGCAGCTCCAGCTTACTCCTATACGTTTGATTAAGCTCAGCCTCACGATTCCGCTGTACCTCCTGATGCAAAATCCCGCTCGCGATTCTTTGCTGAATATTGCCTTCTATATGTTTAATAAGTGTAGAGATGCTGTGACTTGCTTCATTCGGTCTCCAGTTCAGCTGTTCATCATCAAGCTGATCCACCGCTTTAAGTATCCTTCTTCGTATTTCCTCGAACTTATGCAGCAGCCACTCTTTATTAAAGCTTTCATTCATTCTGTAAACTTCCTCCCCCGTATCGATTTAGATTAATTAGAACTAACCCAATACCAATTTTCTCTCATTTTCTTTATTTCATGATAATCCCCATTAAAATAATCATTCGTTGGTTTTTGATCCGTGGGTGAATAAATAAAGCCTGCAAAATGATCAAGGACACCACGATAGGTGAAGAAGAACACTCTATTGTCTGTTGCTTCTATCATTATACCCCCTCCGCCTTTGGAGAGGTGCTGATATTCGTCAGGCAATTGGATCAATGATTCATTATAAGTAACATTTGGATTTATTTTTCCAGATTCAATTAACCGAATGACTTTCTCTCTTTCTTCTAAATGTTTGGAGAAGTCAACCTGTATAACGACTTGATTAAATGGAAAAAAGAAATAAAGCAGCAAGGCAGCAATATGAATGGCGAATGGCTTCCAAGTTTTATTTATGATACGGATAACAAGTGACATTATCATCGTAGCAACAAAAATAACGAATACAACTAGCCAAACCAAGGGCATAAGGAAAGGTGTTACCCAATCAACTAAAGTCCATTGGAAGCAGGCAAGAAATATCAAAAGCAAGCTGCTCATAAGCGGCAGCAGTAAGAAAATCAATGATGATGCTTCACTTTTTCTAACCATAACATGTCTACTTCCCATTCCTATGACTTCTACACTGCACTTTTTGCAATCAAACCTGCTGATGATTACGTTCAATCCGCGCAGAGTGTAGTTATTACAATAGATTCACGCCGTTTGAGCTAAAATAGACCGAAAAGGCTCGAATCTACTGTATCTTGTGCAGCGTAGCCCAGTAATCCCGGCATTTTCACACAATCTATTGTACAAAGTACACTACTTTTTGCTTCCTAGGGATAGAAGGGGCATTATAAATGGCTTTTGCGAGAAGGACTAAGCAGCAATAATCCCATAAGCATACCAATCCATTGAGCAAGGATGGCACTTCATCTTCCATTGACAGCGCAATCGCTCCTCCTTCATATCAACTCGTTTTGGCGATTTTTTTCCCACCTTTTCACAATAGTAGACGCGTTATACATCATAATGGTTTCGTAAGCTGATATGCTTAGCCAAATTTTATTGATCTTTTTTATATGTAATGGGATACTATATAGCGGTAAACAGCGACAATTGCCTGTCTTTAAACAGACTTATGAGTGCTGAAAACGAAAGGAACGACTCCGAACGATGATATCCTTTTTACTAACGTTAAAGCGATTGTTAAGCGGCTTGTGGAAAGCCTTCAAGATGAAAAACTTCCAAGCTATTTTTGTATTAGTATTAGTGATATTGCTGTCCGGCACCATCTTCTATGTCAAGCAGGAAGGGCTGTCCATTATCGATGCTCTGTACTTTTGCGTTACTACCTTAAGTACGGTGGGGCACCCAACCTTTGAACCCCAGACATCGCTTGGAAAAGTATTTACGATGCTCTACATTATCGTCGGCACAGGGCTGTTTCTCGCTATGATTGGGCATATCGCCTACGCACTGATCAAATCGCCAGACAACGATGACAAGAAGTAGACTAATCGGACTCCAAAAATAGAGATGCAATCATACGAGCATGATTGCATCCCTATCTTGAACGACATTATTCTCTAGCAATAAGCACATACTCGCTTCCAGCTGTCACAGACCATACGATCAACCCGTCTATACATTGAACGTCCTGAACTTCAAGTCCATCCTTCAACACATGCAGCGCACAGCTCGTTTGCACCACACAACGATTCGCTGCGCTTACACGAATTCGAGCTTCAACAAGCTTGCCATTTGCCCAGCTCATATCAACCTCATAGCCGCCTCTAGCACGCAGGCCTGTAATTTCTCCCTCAGGCCAAGCAGCAGGCAGCGCTGGCAGCAAATGAATACTTCCCGCATGACACTGCAGCAGCATTTCCGTGATCCCAGCGGCTCCGCCGAAGTTGCCGTCAATTTGGAACGGCGGATGATTATCGAACAAATTGGGCAGTGTGGAATGACTTAGCAATGCCTGTACATTCTCATATGCCTTCTCGCCGTCTTCAAGCCTTGCCCAAAAGTTAATAATCCAAGCTCGGCTCCACCCGGTATGACCGCCGCCATTCGCCAGCCTGCGCTCAAGCGTTACTCTCGAAGCAGCCGCCCACTCTGGCGTTCCTCTTACCGTAAATCGCTTCCCTGGATGCAGAGCGAACAAATGCGAAATATGGCGATGTCCTGGCTCCGCTTCCTCATAATCGTCCATCCATTCCTGAATTTGACCGTGCTTGCCGATCGCAGGCTCTGGCAAACGATCTCTTAGCTGTTCCCATTGCTGGTACTCCGAATCATCGAGACTGAGCGCTTTCGCAGCCTCCGCACAGGCAGTGAACAATTCGTACAATATTTGGCTGTCCATGGAAGCACCGATACATAGCGTACCTGACTCGCCATTTGGCAGGATATACGTATTTTCAGGTGATACGGAAGGATTTGCGACGAGCAAGCCCTCCTTAGTCTCCGTCAGGAAATCGACAAAAAATTGAGCTGACTCCTTTAAGGTTGGATATACCCGTTCAAGAAAAGCGAGATCAAGCCCATATTCATAGTGCTCCCAGAGGTGCAGGCACAGCCATGCAGCACCCATTGTCCAATAGGTGGCAGGCAAATAAAGATCCTGAGGAGCTGTATCGCCCCAAATATCCGTATTATGATGAGCGACAAAACCTCCGCAATCGTACATCGCTTTGGCAGTTGCTCTTCCCGGCTCACGCATGCGCTCAATGAGTTCAAATAAGGGCTCGTGGCATTCAGCTAGATTCCCTGACTCTGCTGGCCAATAGTTCATTTGCGTATTAATATTTATCGTATATTTGCTATCCCATGGCGGCAGCATCTGCTCATTCCATATCCCCTGAAGATTAGCTGGCAGCGAGCCGGGACGACTGCTCGATAGGAGTAAGTAACGGCCATACTGATAATATAACGCCATCAGCCCAGCATCCTCTTGCCCCTCCTTAACAAGCTTCAGTCGCTCGTCTGTAGGCAATTTAGCAACAGATGAGCCAACCGCAGCGGACAAGCGAAGCACCACCCTTTCCGAATATGCAGTAAAGTCTTTAAGATGACGAGTTTTCAGCAGCTCGTAATCCATTAAGGCTGACTCAGCGCCCATTCGAACGGCATACGCCTCTGGATCACGATGACGGAATGAAGTAGCAGCTGTCATCAAAAGAGTTACACTGTCTGCTCCCTCCACTACGAGATGCTCGCCGATAATCGTTACTGATCCGCCATCTACTGCTGCTCGCAGAGCCATTCGAAAATCGGAGCCTCCCGAGCCGCCGCATACTCCGCGCATGACAATCGTACAATCATCCGCTTTCACCAGCTCATCATAGTAACGATTTCGTCCACGCTGCAAACGTGCTGTAAAGCTAATGCTTCCAGGCTTACTAGCAGTCAATCGCGTAACCAGCACCTCATCAGGAAAGCTCGCAAACGACTCGCGGCGATAAGCAATATCCCCTTTGCTGTAGGAAACGGCTGCGATTCCACTGCTCACATCGAGCTCGCGGGAATATGATTCAATCGTGTCATTATCCGCATAGCGAAAAACAAGCTGCAAATCGCCAAGCGGCATATAATGGCGCTGGGTCTCTGGCACACCGGACAATGCCATCACTGACAAGTCATGCGCTTCCTTCAGACGCCCCTCGCTTAAGAGGCTGCGAATTTCTCCGAGGTTCGCCAATGCATCCGGATTGTTGCGATCACGCGGACCACCATACCATACACTGTCCTCATTCAATGCAATACGCTCTTGCTGCGTATCTCCGAATACCATCGCGCCGAGCTTGCCGTTGCCAAGCGGAAGTGCCTCCTCCCATACCGAGGCTGGCTGTTTATACCACAAACGATTTTCAACAGGCAAAGTCATCTCTGAATCTCCTTTTTTATCATCATCAAAGCTATGATTTGTTCAAATAATCTATTACTATAGTAATGATCTACTTTCCTATATTTCAAAAAAACATCGGACGGCGGTGCCCGCAGGTGATTAGAAACAACGAACATAATGCGTTATCCGATTTGCTTCAAACGCTGCAGCTGCAATTGCTCATCGCGCATAAAACGCAAGTTCTACCTACTTGGGGAGAACAAAATTCAGTACCAGAGTATAATAAGCTGTACTTTATTTGTGAGGGCGAAGGTTGGATTCGGATTGGATCTAGCGATTATTATCCGAAACCTGGTCAGCTCTTTCTTACGCCAGCACATACCAAAGTATCCTTCTCCACCATAAATAATCGACCATACTTAAAATACTGGTGCCATTTCAGCATAATGGCTGGTCCCTTAGATCTGTTTCAATGGATAGGGGTTCCGCTATGCCTCAATATTGAAGATTCCCATCGCATGACATGCTTGTTTCAAGAGCTAATCGAATGGCATGAACAGGATTCTATCGTCGCTCGGCTTCGCGAGAAGTCTGTGCTGCTGGAGATCGTCAGCCATTTTCTCGAATCCGTTCCGATCCAAGTGCTTCAGCACCGGACAGAGGAAATGAGCCGCTTAAGCATCATCCAGCAATTCGTGGACAGCCGTCTCCATACGAGCATTAACGTCGAACAAATCGCCGAGGCTGTCCATCTTCATCCCAACTATTTCAGCACCTATTTCAAAAAACATTTCGGCATACCGCCGCTGAAATATGTCAGTCGCAAACGAACAGAGCGTGCCAAACAGCTCTTAACGACAACCTCGCTCAGCATCAAAGAGATTGCCGATCAAGCCGGCTTTAAAGAGACGAATCATTTCACAAAATTTTTTCGAAAAGAAGCCGGCCTTGCTCCGACTGAATATCGTGCTGCCTATACCGAGCAGCATCCTCTTCCAGCTTCTCATTTGATTATAAAAGCGCATTCAACAAATGACGATGGAAGAAACTAAGGTATATGGGTAAAAAACTAAGAGCCTCGAAATATCGAGGCTCTTAATTTTCATCCATATGAACATGCACACGCAAGTCTACTTATTATAAGTTGAAATCATCGCCCAATCTTCATCCGTCAGCTGATTGATCTGCCATACTGCCACGCCGCGCAGACCAAGCTCCTTCGCCAATCGCATTTTGGCCTCAATGCTCTTCGTATTCTCATACCAAAGCAAATGTGTACCCCTATCATCCGAAAAGGTAAGTTTATTCAAAAAATACGGAAGCTGCATAACTGAAGTCGTCTCGGAAGCAGCTGCCCGGGTTTCAACTGCTGCAATTGCCGGAGACCGAAAGAACTCTACCGTACCGTCTGCTTTGGTCGTCCATTGATTAGCCTGCTTAGATATTCCTAACAACAGCTTGTTCGCTGGGATATCGGTCAGCGCAGCTCGCACAGAGTCTCCTACCAATGTGAGCGGTGCAGAAGGAAGCCCGCTCGCTTCATGCGTGAATTCATACGCCATCAGCACGACCTGATCAGCCAACTCCCCGATTTGCTTGTAATCATAACCCGCATAATAATAAGCAGGCGGGACAACAACCGTAAGCGACGTTTCACTATTTAGTTCAGCCTTAACCTCACGAATGAGTGCAGTGAACGACTCCTTATGAGACTCGGGTACAAGACCCTCGAAATCGATAGCAACTCTATCAAAACCATATTGTGGATTTGCGAGAACCGTGTTAAGTGATGCAACAAATGCTTTGCGAGCTTCTGCATCCATCACAAATTCTCCAAGCTTTTGGAATGTTGTATTCCCAAAAACCATCAGCGTTTTCGTCGATCCGCTTGCTTCTGCCGCTGCAATGGTCTGCTGCCAGTCGATAGGCAGCGAGAGCACAGCAGATGCCTTCCCAGCACCTAGATACTCCAGCTTTGCCCAGTCGAAAATAATTTCATCAGCAGCTGCAAAGCGCTCCTGCTTCTTGTAAGGACCGCCTGCTGCATAAAATGCAGAAATCTCCAGCGCATGGTCTTTGCTTCGGAAACCAATCATCCGATCAATAATTAAGGCTGCCTCCCGGCGTGTTAAAGACTTCTTCGGTAGAAATAGTCCCTTATCATTTCCTTGCATAATAGCGTCCGCGGATGTCCTAAGCACATAAGGAGCAAGCCGTTGATCTACTTGATCGATATCCCCATACTCCACCTGCTCGCGTGCCTCTAGCCAGCCCGCTTCCAGCCAACGCTTTCGTTCCTCGGCAGTACTTCCCTGCAGCAGCGCATAGGCCGTTAATGCGGCAACTTCCTCACGTTTAATGCTTTGGGTAGGATTAAATTTGCCATCCTTCATCAGCAAATCCAACCATCCAGCGTCATAAGCAGCCTTTATCGTAGAATAAGACCAGCGATCCTTCGACACGTCAGCGATTGCCGATGGTTTCACCTCTGCTGCCGCAGGCTGAACGGATTCTACCAGCAGCTTAACAAACGCCTCTCTAGTAAGCTCAGTACTAGGACGATACGTACCATCTTCATAGCCAGAAACGACGCCAAGAGCAACAAGCCGATAAATAGATTCAGCTCCCCAGTCCGACTCCGGCACATCACGATACAGCTTTAATTGCGCATCATACGCAAATGCCTGCAGTGATGCTCCAAACATAAGCACCGTCACAATTCCAATCATCGTCATCATTTTCGCTCGCAGCTTCAATACGTCCTCTCCCTTTAAAAGTAAATCTAATACTCTATCAAATTATCTGATAGAATCATATACAATTTACCATAAAAAAGCTAATCCTCCTATATGATAGGGGAAAAAGCGAGGTTTTTATTGTAAGAAGTACAGTGTACGTTTCTGAGCATCAGTCATGCTGGTGCTAGTCCGGACGCAAGCTGCCTATACCGCTAATTGAGACGTACTACAAATTCTTTTTCGTTTCCTGCCGGTAATCGTTTGGCAGCTTGCCGTACATTTTTTTGAACATATCACTGAAATGGCGGGCATTATTGTAGCCGACCTTCTCTGCGATCTCGTAGACCATCAAGTCGGTTAAGCTGAGCATGTCTGTGGCATGCTTCATCCGAACCTCGGTTACGTACTGCTTAAAGTTTTGCTTCGTGTGCTTCTTAAAGAAGCTGCTGAAATAATAGGGATTCATAAAAGCCATGCTTGCCATCGATTCGAGCGTAATTTCCTCACTATAATGCTCGTCGATGTATTGCTTGATTCTAGCTAATATCATTTTGTCCTTATTGCCGGAATCATTGTCCATTTCTTTGTACGTCATCTCAAACGTACTAATAATATCGCAGCTCATACGCTCGAAGGTCTCGAAGGAAGCCATCTGCTGCTGCAACTCGCGTTTATCGAGTGCTCGCTCTGAGAGATTCACACCTGATTTCGACAGCTCCTGAATAATAAACGATACTGATGAAAAACAGGTAGAAACAGCCAGCGTACGATCACTATAGGTCTCATTTTTGATCATTTCCAACCATACCGTCAGCGCATTCTGCACCTGGGGCCAACCCTTCGCCGTCATTGCGCGAATAACCCCCCATTGCAGATCGTACAGCTCCTTATCAAAGGAATGAGGCCGTTCAGGCGGCGTATAGCTGAGTACCCGGTTCAAGCCTAAAAAATATTTCATCTCCATCGCATGCTCAGCCTCACGATAAGCAGCCTCCAACTCGATCAGCTCACTTGCGGCATTGCTAAGCGCAATCGAAACCTTTAGCTTAAGGAAGGTTTCGATCTTTTCCTTCAAATCATCCGCTAGAAGCAAAGGCTCTTCTGACTCCACATGACTAACGACGATAACATGCTGGTCCCGTTTCATAAAAACATAGCCGATGCCGGAATCAATAATAACTTCCTGCAGTACATTGCCAATGGCAAACTCAATCAGCTTCTTTTCTTTTTCCGTCCAGCGATCGGTTTCATCCTTTAAGCTTTCTACCGCTACGATCAGTACGGAATAGAACGGACCGCTAAGCTGTGCATCCTTGTCCAACAGTATTTTAGCGCTTGCGGACAAATTGCCGTCCGTCAATTGAATCAACGCTTCCTGCAGCTCCTCATGCCGACTCTTTCGCTCTAGCAGCTGCAGCTTCCCTTTTCTCTTCTGCTCCTCATGATGCTCGCTTATGAGTGAAATCGCTTTGTCCAGCACGCTCTCCAGCTGCTGCTTGACGACTGGCTTTACTAAATAATCGATCGCCCCGAATGCAACCGCATCCCTCGCATAAGAAAACTCCTGATAAGCGCTAATAAAAATGACATGGACGGGCATTGCTCTTTGTTTGATTTCTTTAATAATATCGATGCCCGTTCGATGCGGCATGCTTATATCGCTAATAACAAGCTCGGGAGACAGCTCTTCAATGAGCTGCATCAGCTCAAGTCCATCATAGGCTTGCCCGACAATTTCCATCCCAAACGATTCCCAATCGATCAGCTTGCGCAAACCTTTAATAATGATCGGTTCATCATCTGCTAGTATGATTCGTATCATGCGGCAGCCCCTCCTTCACTGGAAATAGCATTAATACTGACGTTCCGACATGCTTTCGACTGCTTATCGAGATGCCGTAGCCTTCACCACAAACTGATTTAATGCGTTCATGCACATTTTTTACGCCGACATTTTTGGATGGAGCGGCTGCGTCCTCCAGCATCCGATTAAGCCGATCAAGCTCTTCTTTCTCCATCCCTACACCGTCATCATAGACCGTAACAGCAAGCTTATCCTCCATTACCTCAATCCATACTTTAACGGTTCCCTTCCCTTTAGGCCGAAGTCCATGCTGAATCGCGTTTTCCACGATTGGCTGCAGCGACAGCTTTAAGATCGACCATTCCATTTGGATGTCATCCGATATGTCATATTGGAGCTCAAACCTATTCTCAAACCGCACCTCGATAATATAAAAATAATCTTTCAAATGCTCCAGCTCCTGCCCGATCGTCACCCAATCCTCACCGTAATCAATCACATATTTTAATTGATTGGAGAGCGAGAGTATCATATCTGCGACCTCATCGGCATCGCTGTGGACCGCATTCATTCGAATAACCTCAAGCGTATTATATAAATAATGAGGTCGGATTTGGCTTTTCAATGCATTAAGCTCTGTTTGCTTTTGCTTTATCTCGGCTACATAAGCCTCATTAATGAATTCCTTGAGCCGATCTACCATGCGGTTGAAGCCATGGGCTAATCTGCCCATCTCATCATTGCTTTTTACCTCGATCTGAATTTCCAAATTTCCCGATTCGACCTTCGACATCTGCTTGATGAGAGCGCGAATTGGCGCTGCCAGCCGGCGGGAAAACCAAGTGCCCATAATAATAAGCACCAATGTGCTTATTCCGATGGCAATATATACGGCTGTGCTGGTGGTGCCAAGCTGCTTGTAGATTTCTTTGTTTTCAAATTTAACGAGCAATTGCCCTTTAATAACCGGTATTTCCTCGCTGAGAATCAGCTTGCTGTCATCTGTCTCATGATGAAAGGGAGTCTGAATCGCGGCAAGCTCCTTATTGCTGAAATAAGGCCGCTCCTGATCATCGAGCACATACAGCTCATCCTGATCTCCTAAATTAAGCTCCCGCAAAAACTGATCTGCAACCTTGGCATCAACGTCAAAGAACAAGGTGCCTACGATTTTAGGGGTCTTTGTCAATGTACCTGAAGTATCAATCAAGTTTCTGCCGATCGTAATTACTTTATCAACAGAATTAAATATATAATAATCATCGTGTGTTGGATAAATCATAAGCTCGTTCGGTTGATCCTTCATCGTATCAAGCCATTCTTTCAGTGGCAGCTTTTCCGAAATCACTACTTTATTTTCTTTCGTCTGATAATACAGCTTGCTATCCTTCGTTCTCACAAAATAAGCGCTGCTAATATAACGATCGCTGAACATAATCATTTTGAGAAAAGCGTCTATCGGGACTGAATTGATTTGCTCCAGCTCATTGACATTTCGAGTCTGATTATCATCGAAGCTGTTAAGCATCCCTTCATAGCGGCCCGTGTACATGAGCATAGAAATTTCATTATAGTTATTAAACGCTGAATTCAGATTATAGCTAATATACAGCACCATCTGGCGCAAATTATCGGTAGTATAGCGCTGAACATGTCCCGTAAAGGTTTGTACAGAAAAATAGCTGAGTGCAAATAAAGGGATAAGTCCTACTAATATAAAAGAAACCGAAAATTTCACAAAGACGCTATTCCATTTTTGCCGCCAAGTTTTCATCTGAATAATCCTCCCAAGCTGCCACGATCCTTCATCCATCTTATCACAATGCCGAGCGAATACGGGCAAAGCCGGAAACCCCTCAATAGGAATTTCCGGCTTAATCCGAAGCTAATTATGAATTAACCTTTGGTCGCTCCAGAAGAAACGCCTTTAACAAAATATTTCTGCAAGGATAAGAATGCAATCAATACCGGAACGAGCGACATCGTCGTACCCGCAAAAATCATATCCCAGCGCGATGAAAACTCACCCACGTAATAGAATAGCTCAACGATCATCGTTTTCGCTTGGCCTGCTGGAAGCACCATCATCGGCATTAAGAAGTCATTCCAAATGCCTAGACCCTGCAATACAACCATACTTGCCGTTACTGGACCAAGCAATGGGAATACAATTTTCCAGAAAATACCTGTTCTTGAGCAGCCGTCAATTTCTGCAGCCTCCTCAATTTCCCTTGGAATCCCTTTAAGAAAGCTGGTATAAAGCAATACACCAAACCCGATTGAACCGGAAATGTAAACGAGAATTGGACCTGTCAGCGTACCGAACAATCCGATCATTTTCAACTGCTTGAATAGAGGAATCATATAGACCTGGAAAGGAATCATCATCCCGAATAAAAAATAAGTAAAGATACTATTGGTCCACTTAGAGTTTGTCCGCTCAATGGCATACGCAGCCATTGGAATGACTAGAACCATAAATACAATCGATACAAAGGTCAGGATCGCACTGTTAAGCATTGCTGCAGGATATTGCGTCTCCGTCAATAAATACTTGAAGCTGTCAAGGTAGAATCCCTTCGGAAAAGCGATCGCATCCCGCATAATCTCACCATTGCTCTTGAAGGCAGACATGATGTTGAAATAAATAGGAAAGGCGAACACAATTGCAATAACAGTTGTGACAACAAACATGATGATGTCATTAGCCTTTATCGTTTTTTTCATCTTACATCTGCACCTCTCTTTGGCGAAGAAGCTTCATTTGAATAAGCGAGATGACCAAAGTTAACACGAACAGTACCATCGCAAGAGCCGTACCGAAGCCTTGTCTCAGTTCACCAAAGCCGACCTTATAAATAATATAAGTTAATGTTTCTGTCGCAAAGCCGGGACCGCCATCGGTCATCACTGCGATTTGATCAAATATTTTGAGCGAGCCGATCATCGAGAGCATGACACATACCGTCATCGCACCTGCAAGCAGCGGAAACGTAATGCTGCGGAATTTCTGCCAGCTGTTCGCACCGTCGATGCTTGCAGCTTCATTTAGTTCTACCGGAATTCCTTGAAGCCCTGCCAAATAAATGACCATATAGTAACCGGCTGCCTTCCAAACGGTTGAGAGAATAATCGCGATTAGCGCGAAATCAGGATCTCCCAGCCAGTCTGCCTTGAGGAAACCGAGACCTGTCATATCCAACAATTGATTGAGTACACCAAAGTTATAATTCATAATAATCATCCAAATAAAACCCATAATGATACCACTCATTAGTACCGGAAAATAGAAGATACTGCGGAAAAAGTTTTTGAACCAACGTACCTGATCCACTAAGATTGCAAGCAATAGGGCAAGAACATTTTCCAATATGACGAGAGAGAAAGCAAAGATTAATGTATTTTTCAAAGCATTATGAACTCTGGGGCTTTTTATAATTTCTACAAAGTTGTCAAAACCGATAAACCGAACATTGCTGCTTAGCCCGTCCCATGAGGTAAAGCTTAAATATACGCTGCTTAATGTCGGGACGATGACGAAAGCCGTATACAGTAGAAATGCAGGCAATATAAACCATATGGCATAATTTGTCCATTTCTTTTTCTTTAGTTGGGCAATCATGGCTCTCCTACCTCCTAAGATCTTGATAAAAAGAGAACCTCCGCGTAAGCAGAGGCTGCTCTTCTATTGCTGACAAACGTAATGCTGCAAATTACTGTTGGTTTGCTTTCACATTGCTATCGTATTCTGTATCTGCTTTTTTCATATACTCCGTTACGTCGCCTTTAGTCAAAACAAGCTCCTGCAACAGTTTGTAGTACCAGTTGCGGAATTGCGAAGGAATTGCGTTATCGCCAAACCAGTTAGCAAGACCCAAGTACTTTTTAACGGAAGGATCAGCGATTAATCTAAGCACCTCTTCCATTTGCTCGCCTGTTTCATACGTAATTTCAGCTTTAGTTGTCGGAATTCCGTTAACTGTAGCTAGATAAGGACCGTATTGCTCTTGCTCGTAGAAGAATTTAATAAATGCTGACATCGCTTCAACTTTGTCTGCATCTTTAGCTCCTTCAGTGGATAGAGACCAGCCTGCAAGGCTTGGCAATGCATTGATGTTGATTTCACCGCTGCGATCAGGAATAGCGTAGAAACCAAACTCAAAGCTTGGGTCAGCTTCTTCAATTTGCCCGAACATCCAAGGACCGGAGTAAAGCTGAGCTGCTTTGCCGCTGATTAGAATGGAAGCCGTTTGGTTGTCAGCTGTACTGAGCCAGCCTTTATCTACATACTTGCTGAATAGCTCTTTGTAATCTGTAACCGCTTGAACCATGCCAGCATCCGTGAAGCTTGCAGTTTTAGCTGTACGCTTAGAGTTCCAGTCAGCATCCTTCGCATATACTTCGTTAATGAAGAAGAAGTTCGTCCAGAAGCCCATGTGGAAAATATCTTTACCGCCAACTACAATTGGTGAAATGCCTGTTGCAGCGATTTTTTCTTGAATTGCCAAAAACTCATCGTATGTTTTAGGAAGCTCAGTTACGCCTGCATCAGCATAAGCTTTCTTGCTGTAAATGATCCCTTGAGGAGCTGTACCTGTAATTGGCGCGTTATACACTTTTCCTTCGTATTCCGGCAAAAGTGAGAACAGGCTTTTCAGGTCTTCTGGCAGCTCTACAATTTTGCCTGCGTCAACGAATACTTTCGTATCGCGCATTTCGACTAGATCAGGAAATTGGCCTACTGCATCTTTCGTTTTTAGCCAGTCTAAGTAAGAAGAAGAAGTCGTTTCACTGTAGTTTACAATTTTGATATGAGGATTTTTTGCTGTAAAAGCATCAATCGTCGTTTCAATCGCTTTTTTCGTTGAAGGATCGCCTGTTGCATAAGCCATTGTGAAGCTTACATCTTTCTTAGGCGCTTCCGTCGGCGTCTCCGCCGTGTTCGTAGTGCTGTTAGTTGCTCCACCCGTGTTGTTATTATTTCCATTATTTCCGCCGCAAGCGGTCATAATTACTGACAATGCCACCATGATTGAAACTAATTGAATGGATGATTTTTTAGCCATATTCATTTGACCTCCCTTTAATTTCCGCTGTTTAGAGGAAGCTTCGCTTAAGATGTGCGCATCATCTTGTTCAAGTCCGTTTCCTTGTACTAAGATTAACATCAAAATACGACATCTTAAATGAAGTTTTTTAAGGCCGGTATGTCGATTATTTAAGATCATTACGTTTATTCAGGTCCTATATCTAGAATATTACGTATTAGGCGCTGCGCGAGAAGATCGTTCTTACGATCGCGGTTGCAGCCAGATTCTTTGATTTCCTTAGACATTTAAGGTAAGAATATGGCTGCAAAGGCGAACACTTCGTTTCTCCAGAACGATCTTCTCGCTTCGCTAAATCTTCATTTTTTAAGTTCAAGTTATATAGATCTAAAATTTAGATCTATAACCGCGGGATAGCTCAAATTCGTAGAAATAGATCTAGAAACTAGATCTAATGCGCCGCAAGCTCCGCCAAAACCCGCCAGCAGTACACTTTTCCACATAATAGATCTAAAAACTCGATCTAAAACCGCGGGATAGCTCAAATTCGCAGAAATAGATCTAGAAACTAGATCTATTTCGTCGCAAGCCTCGTCAAAACCCGCCAGCCGAAACAAGCTTTGCCTTTAAAGGACGACGGCAGCGGTTTACGCTTAAGTTCAACTAATATAGATCTAGTACTGCTCTTGTCACGTATTAATTAATCGATCTGATAGGAGAAATAATCAAAATCAGCCTGTTTCTTCGTTCCATTAATGTCCTGTGCACATAAGCCGATCATTGTGCCAGTGAAGCCAAGCTTACCGCCATATTCATCCGACAGCACGCCCATATCAAGCACCTCGCCTACAGCCTTCCACTGCTCGCCATCCGGCGAAGCATAGAACTGAAGCGCCCGCTTCCTAACCGTTGCCTTCAAATAATAAGCAGCCCAGTCTTCAACATGAAGCTCACTGGCAAGGTCCTCCTGATATTTACCGCTCATTGAGGACACGACACCCAGCTTAAGGCCATTTTCATCGTCACGAGTCACTCTCAGATAGAAATAATCAAGCTCATCATAATAAAATACAAGTCCAGCCATTTGCATAAAATGTTCCGGCGCGTACTCCATACATGTTTCAACTGTGCAGTTGAAATGCTGTAGTCTGCGAGCAACCATACTTTGCTGATGCCAGGAATGAAGCGATTCCCGGCCTCGGAGACGCAGGAAGCCTGGACGCTCGCTGAGGCTGAGCCATAACTCCTCCGCAGGAGCGCGCAGCGTCTGGTATTGATGCCCAAGCACCGGTGCATCAAATTCATCCTTCACTGGTGTTTCAGGGAAAGGATGCTTTGCTAGATCTGGTGCTGGCACGGTTAGCGCCGGAAGTCTGCCTTCATGCGCCAACCTCAGCCAACCATCCTCAGTCCATACGCAGCGTTGAATCGATGTTTCTCTGCCAAGTGGATTAAGCTTCGTCCCTGCAAAAGGACGACTGCAAATATGCGTCATATACCATTCTCCCGTTTGCGTCTCGATAATCATCCCATGACCTGCATTTTGCAGCGGATAATCAGGAGCGCCTCGCGTCGTCAGAATCGGATAGGAAGGATCTGTCTCGTATGGCCCGTCTAGGCTGCGCGACCTTGCCAAGGTTGCTGCATGATTGATGCCTGTACCGCCCTCAGCAACAAGCAAATAATAATAGCCGCCGCGTTTAAATACCTGCGGACCTTCGGTTACGCCGATATCGGTGCCTTCATATATTTTTTTAATAGGTCCAACGAGCCTTTGTTCCTTCGAATCGTATTGCTGCAGCAAAATGCCGCCAAATCTAGCGTGATGGTCTCGGAAATCCCATTGCATATTAAGGACCCATTTTGTACCATCTGTATCATGGAACAAGTACGGATCAAAGCCGCTGCCATTTAAGTAAATAGGCTCGGACCAAGGTCCGCTCATGCTTTCTGCGGTAACCAAATAATTGTGCAAATCCTTATAAACTCCTTTGCGTCCTTTAACATCGGTAAATAATAAATAATACAAGCCGTTGTCATAGGATAACGCAGGGGCCCAAATCCCCCCGGAGCTCGGGTTGCCGCGCAAATCGAGCTGCGATGTACGTGTCAGCGCGTGAGGCAGAAGCTCCCAATTCGCTAGGTCTTTGGAATGATACAGCTGAACACCGGGAAACCATTCAAACGTTGATGTCGCAATATAATAATCCTCGCCTACGCGCAGGAAGGATGCGTCCGGATTAAAGCCGGGTAAAATCGGATTGTTAATCGTCATGAATAATGCCCCCTATTGTATTCATTGCATTTACCAATAAAGCTTCCAATTGGCAGAGATTCTAACTAAAGCTTCAAAGTAATAATAGTCGCCCCAAATATTGCACTCATCAATACCCATGCCTCGCGGCTTATTATAGACGCCATGCAATAAAATGCCGTTAGATTCCGGCGTATCTGCCGATGTATAACGCTCGCTGAGCGATTTTAAAGTATGAAGTGCTGCGTTCTCGTAAATCCGTTTAGATGGGTCCAGCACGGGCAAATGCTTCGCGAGCTCAAGCAGTCCACATGCGGCTACTGCCCCGGTAGAGGTATCTCGCTCTTGCTCCGTCCCGTCCTGAAAGATGAGATCCCAGTAGGCGACCAGATCATCCGGCAGACGATTCAAATAATAATTGGACACCTTCTTAGTCAGCTCAAGCAAAGCCTCGTCTCCTGTGTAAATATAGCTAAGCGGAAAACCGTAAATGCCCCATGCTTGACCCCGCGCCCAGCAGGAATCGTCGGCATAGCCCTGATGGGTGCTGCCATGCTTCGGCTTGCCAGTCGTAACATCCATATAAAACGTATGATAGGTCGAACCGTCGTCTCGCACAATATATTGCGCAGCCTGCTTAATATGCGCTCCTGCAGCAGCAGCGTATTTCGAGTCTCCGCTTACTTCAGAGGCCCAATAGAGCAGCGGTAAATTCAAGTTGCAATCAATAATCATGCGGCCCTGCTGCTCCGGATCATCAAGCGCTCCCCATGCCTGTACGATGCCCGCTTTCTCAAAGTAACGCTCCATAAGCAGATCAGCTGCCAGCAGCGCGACACGCTTCGCCTCTTCATTACCTGTCAATTTATAGGCAGCTACACAAGATAGACTATAGAGAAAGCCTAGATCATGCGTATCTGTATACAGCCGCTGCTCCGCACGCTCGCGGTAGCTGGCAAGCTGCACCTCTGCTGTAAGGCGATACTTCTCGTCCCCCGTTACTTCGTATGCCAGCCATAGCATGCCTGTCCAAAACCCTGATGTCCATTCTATATTCCCAATAGCAGGGTATACATTTCCCGTGCTTGACGCATCAGGAAATTGCTCCGTAAACCTATCCAGATTTCGGTCGATTTGGTTCAGAACAAATTGAATCGCAGCTTTCACATCCGCTTGCTCCCACTCGGGAGGCTGATTAAACAGTGCTAAATTACGAATCGGTTCTAAATTAACGTTTGACATGATACACTCTCCTTTTCTTACCTGCGCCATGGACCTTTCAGCTTGTTAAAGCTCTCTTACGAACACGATGCTCCAATGATTAGCTATAAAAATCGTTTTTTATTGTAGTTGGATAATAAAGATTTCATCAAATATTAACTATTGTAGCATCCAGAAAAATAAGCCGTATGTAAGTTTCTTTAGAACAAAGTACAGTTATTTTATCTATTTTGAAAAATAGCTGCGATAACGTAATTTTGATATCCCCCTTCACGACGATCGTGCTGCAGTATGCCTTCTTAACATAGAACATATTTTCCTCCGTTATCAAAGCTACATTGTACTTTGTGCAGTGTATTCTTCTTTTGGGCTCCTACTCTTAAGCTACACTGCACTTTGTGCAATCAAAATAGCTAATTAGGCTACTTTGGGCCATTTCGAGGCGGTTTTTATTGCATTTCTGCAACGTAGCTCCTTATTTGAGCTTCCATGTCAGGTTTCTATTGCACTTTCTGCAGGCTGAGTTATGAGTTAATAAGCAGATTCTGTACCTCATGCAAAATAAAGAGGACCTCTTCATGAGAGGTCCTCTTTGTCTATACATGCAAATCCAAGTCGAGCCTATTGCTGGCTGCTGTTAGGACTTTGATTCTCGGAACGATTGCCGCCTTTGCTTTGGTTGCCTGATTGGCCGCCTGGAGCTTGATTTCCGGATTGTCCACCACCTATGCTGCCATTGCCGCCATTACCTTGGTTCCCGCTTTGGCCTCCGCCAATATTTCCACCTTTGCCTTGGTTCCCGCTTTGGCCTCCGCCGATATTTCCGCCTTTGCCTTGGTTCTCTCCTTGGCCTTCACCAAAACCTCTGCCTTTGCCGCGGTTTTCATCTTGGCTTTCACCAAAACCTCTGCCTTTACCTTGCTTTTCACCTTGGCTTTCACCAAAACCTTTTCCTTGGCCGCCACCTGCGCCACCACCAGCTCCGCCGCCTGCGCCATTACCAGCTCCGCCACCAGCTCCGCCGCCTGCACCACCACCAGCTCCGCCGCCTGCGCCACCACCAGCTCCGCCGCCTGCGCCACCACCAGCTCCGCCGCCTGCACCTTCACCTGCACCGCCGCCTGCGCCACCACCAGCTCCGCCGCCTGCGCCACCACCAGCTCCGCCGCCTGCGCCACCACCAGCTCCGCCGCCTGCACCGCCACCAGCTCCGCCGCCTGCACCGCCACCAGCTCCGCCGCCTGCTCCAGCGCCGTTACCGATTCCTTTTGCTTTGATCTTCGCCTTTGCTTGACTGCGGGCCTTCATGGAAGCCTTTAGGTCAGAATATGAATATGAAATCGATTGAAGTGTTTTAGCGTCCACCGCACCGGTTGCCGGTATACCATGCTTTTTCTGATAATATTTCACACCGCGTACAGTGGAAGGACCGTAGTAGCCATCAATTGGCCCCGAATAGCTGCCAAGCGACTTCAGCATTCCTTGAATAACATAAACATCAGGTCCCTTCGCATTTTTACCAATGGCATGTCCCGTATGAGGCATACTAAACATTAAAGTAATAACCAATAACGCTGCGCCTATGTACCTTGCAGCAACCTTACTAAACTTATTACTTTTTTCATTTAACACCCTAAAATCCTTATCCTGTTGCATACAAAATACACCATCCTTTTTTGATTTAAGTTGCCAGCTCCCCACTTACTATCCCCAACTTTTTGATTTCATCCCAAAAAAAATTCAAAAAAAATTTTCCGGTTCGCATACTGCTCCTCCTTAACTATTCGTATTACCGCAATATGACATACTTAAAGTTTGCTGAATTCCCATTTAAACAGATGCATCTTTTGCTAAAAACACCGATAATAGACTGACATAGACCGAAAGGAGACTCAACATGACATCCTTTAAAGGGATTAAAATATTGCTTGTAGACGATGAACCAAATATTGTTCAATTTCTGGAACTAGGCTTAATCAATGAAGGCTTTGATATTCGAGTGGCTTACGATGGAGAAGCTGCCCTTATGGAAGCAGCTGACTTCCAGCCTCATGTTGTCATCTTGGACGTCATGATGCCCGGCATGAACGGATTTGAAGTATGCTCTGCTCTGCGAGCAACAGGCAACAATATCGCTGTCATCATGCTCACGGCCAAAGACGAGATTGAAGATCGGGTCAAAGGCTTAACGCTTGGCGCAGACGACTATTTGGTAAAGCCCTTTAGCTTCAGCGAGCTGCTTGCACGAATTGGCGCTAGACTTCGCAACCAGTTCCCTAATTTGCTTGGCGAGGTTTCCTATGGTCCCTTCCGGCTGGATGATCGACGCAAAGAGCTTATTTACATGGATCAGGTGCTCGAGCTCTCGCCAACCGAATATGAGCTATTGCGGTACATCATTATGAATAACGGCGTCGTACTGAGCAAATCGCTTATTTTGGACAAGGTGTGGGGCTATAACTTTGGCGGGGAGGAAAACATCGTGGAGGTATATATCCGCTCTCTTCGAGATAAATTAAATGACAAAGAACATAGATTAATTCGAACACTAAGAGGGTCGGGCTATCGGATGGACTTGCCATGAGCAGGCTGCGCTTAGGTGCTCTTATTCGGCTAATTGCTCCTCGTTCGCTGCGCTATCAGCTGTTAAATCGTTCTTTGCTCATTTTAGCTGTTTTATTAATGCTCATCGGTGTGCTTCAGTACGTCATTATGAAGGATTTTGTTTTTCAAAATAAAGCCGAAGCCTTAAACGCACAAATAATGTCTATGCCAATGGAATGGTTTACAGGCATTGCAAACCCCGAGATGGACAATAATCGTCCTGAGCTTAACGACCCGAGCGCTCCTTCGCCTGCCGATCGGCCGCAAAGAGATCATCGGGATTCGTCTTTTTTTTACCAGCCAGGCTTGTCTATTCTTATTATTGATGAAGCCGGTGCGATCACCGATATTTCGAAAAATACCGAGTCCAGCGCACCTCTTCTATCTACTGAACAGTACGCAAGTATTCTAGATCAACTGCAAAAGCATAAACAAATCGACTATCAAATTATGAATAATGCACAAGGCACTGAGCAGCTTGTCGTATACCGGCTTGCTGGTCCACCAGGCACTGCCCAGGCTCTCATCCAAGTAGGAACAGAAACGGAATCGCTGAAGCAGCAGCTCATAACACAGCTCGCAATTTTTGCTGCACTATCCGCTCTAGCGCTTGCTGCTGGACTTGCACTCTATTTGCCGCTGCTGCGCCGTACACTCAGACCGCTGTCACGCGTCGTATTAGCCGCTCAGCAAACGGACGTAGGCAGCTTAACGAAACGTATCCCAGCCAGTCAAGGACAAGAGGAGATCGATCGCTTGTCGGATGCTTTTAATGGAATGCTTGAGCGATTAGATTCATCCTTCGAGGCAGAGCGCAAAACAACCGAGAAAATGCGCCGTTTCGTTGCCGATGCCTCGCATGAGCTTCGAACGCCGCTTACTTCCATTCATGGGTTTTTGGAGGTATTGCTGCGCGGGGCGGCTGCAAATCCTGAGCAGCTTAACCGCGCATTAAACAGCATGCAGCTGGAATCGATGCGTATAAACAAGCTGGTAGAGGATCTGCTTTCCCTAGCGAAGCTTGATCAGGATCCACAGCTTCAGCTAACAGAAACGCGTTTGGAAGAGCTGCTGCTAGAGATGGAGCCGCAATTGCAGCTGCTTGCCGGCAACCGCAGCGTGAGGCTTGCCATTGCAGCTCCTGTGACCGGTCTGTTCCATGCGGACAAACTGAAACAGGTGCTGCTCAATTTATTTCTCAATGCGGTGCAGCATACCGATGCCGAAGCAGGAGAAATCCGTATATCGCTTGCTAAGCAGGAAGGACAAGCTGTTCTGAGCATTTCCGATAATGGCTCCGGTATCGAGTCCGAGCATCTGCCGTACTTGTTCGAGCGGTTCTACCGCAGCGAGTCCTCCCGAACCCGCAAAAATGGAGGCGCAGGCCTCGGACTAGCGATTTCGAAATCAATTGTAGATGCGCACAAAGGGATTATTGACGTCCATAGCGAGCCCGGCGAAGGAACAACCTTTCAAATCTCACTTCCAATTCAACCTTCTCTGAAACTAGCCAACGATTAAACAAAAAAAGCAGCCATAAACCATCTCGCTAAGGATGATTATGCCTGCTTTTTCATATTGCATACTTTTCAAGGCTACTAGTGCTGCAAAACAAATTCATCCAGCTTCTTCCCATCGACATCGTAAGCCTGATAGGTCATCGTATTGCCTGCAACCGTAATGCCTGCAAACATTTGTTTCCCATTTTGAAAATGGACCTTGTGATAGAACTGGTCATCCTTCTTCTCATTAAACTTCTGTCCCGACGTATTCGTCACGACATAGACCGTACCTTCACGGTTTTGAACAGGAGATTCACCGTCCCCAACAATTTCACCAGAGCGCAGCGGGTAAGAGCGCGAATATTCATGGTTATGTCCTTGCAGCACCAAATCAACCTCGAATTCATCAAATACGTCTATCCATTTTTTCACCTTTTTGTTCGTATTTCCTCCGTAAGGACCTTCATGAACGGCTACTACCTTCCAAGGCTTATCCGTGCTTTCCAGATCAGCTTCAAGCCACTTTGTTTGCTCTTTAATGTTGGACTCCGTATTTAGAAACACAAAATGAACCGTGCCGTAATCAAATGAATAATTGGTACCTGTAATGGAGCCTTCTGCACCATTCTCAGGCAGATTGAAGTGGGCAGCGAAGCGCTCTGCTTGTCCATCCACCTCATCATGGTTGCCCGTAACAGGCATAAACGGAACCTGTGTGATCCATTTGCTAGCTTTGGCGAATAAATGCGTCCAAGCCTGCTCATCCGACGGCTCCTCTGTTAAATCACCATTGTGAACAATAAACGCTGAATCTGGAAATGCGCCAAATGCTTTATCAAGCGTGTTGCCCCATAGCTCAAAATCCTGCTCCGTTACCCCTTGCGAGTCTGTAACATTAATAAAGCTGAACGTATCGGTATCCGCTGCCTCTGTCTTAAAGATTGCCGAAGCACTCCATCCCTTCTCCTCTCCACTGCCCACTCGGTAGCTATACGTCATTCCAGGCTCCAGCCCGGTTGCCTCGACTTTGTGAACGGCCTGCTTCTTTCCTTCTTCTATTTCAATCGTAGTTGTCGTGCCTGTAAAGGTCATCGTATTCGTGTCATCGTCCCAGCTCTTCCCCGTCTCTTCTTCCATAACCTGAACGACCGCCGCCTCCTCCAAATGGATACTATGCCAAGTGAAAGCACGGCTTGTCTTGGGATCGCTTTTAAACGTAGTTACAATCGCTTGGGGACCCTTCAGCTTCTCTGACTTCAACCATTCCGCACCGACTACTCCCGCGATTAACAATATGCAGCATACGAGCACTATTAGTAAGTCTTTACGCAATCTCATGCTTGTCACGCTCCTTTCCCTTCATAATAGCTTAACAAAAAATCGTATTCAGTACATTCAGCAATCTTTCAGCCAGCCTTAAGTTAAGAATAAGTAAATGCCAGTAGAATAAATTCAGTAAGCAACAAGGGGCGCTGAACTAGAAAAGAGGTGTGAAATGAACAACAAACTAAATTATCGCAACGAGCTGAAGTTTTATATTAATTTCCATCAATACTTCATTATACGCCAGAGACTGAAGGACCTGATGGAGCAGGACAAGCATGTTGGTCCAACGGGCGAGTATCATATTCGAAGCTTATATTTTGATGATATTAACAACAAAGCACTTCATGAGAAGCTGGGCGGCGTTCGAGATCGGGTCAAATATCGCATTCGTATTTATAACGGCCAAGATCATGTCATTCACTTTGAGAAAAAAATAAAATTCAAAGACTATATTGCCAAAGTGAAAGAGCCGCTTACTAGAGAAATGTATGACAAGCTGCTTGCTGGCGATTATGACGTGCTCTTAAAACCTAACACACCGCTGCTAAATGAAATTCATAATGAAATGAAGCACAATTTGCTGCGGCCGAAGGTTATCGTCGATTATGTCCGCGAGCCTTATACTTGCGAAAATGGAAATGTACGCATTACCTTCGACAAAGAGCTCCGAACCGGATTACATGCGGTTGATATTTTTGACAAAGCGTTGAAGCCTGTCCGTGCTCTCGATAATGATCTGATCATTTTGGAGGTCAAATACGACGAATACATTCCTGCTTATATCAAAATAGCGCTGCAGCTGGAAGGGCTGCATCGACAATCCGCTTCAAAATATGTGATTTGCCGAAAGCATCTGAAATTCAACACTTGGGAGGATTATTAAAATGGAAACCACAACGACCGCTGCCGCGACGACGGAGACGACGACAAGCTTTACCGATCTTTTGAAAAATTCGGTGACGGAGAACTTCACTTCAGACATAAGCATTTCGAAAATATTGATTACGCTAGGTGTCGCTTTTCTACTGGGTATGTTTATCTACTTACTTTACAAACGGATATTTAGCGGTGTGCTCTACTCCAAAAGCTTTAACGTATCCCTCATTGGGATGACGATGATTACTGCAGTAGTTATTATTGCCATTAATTCCAACCTCGTACTCTCACTCGGTATGGTCGGCGCATTGTCCATCGTACGGTTCAGAACACCGATTAAGGACCCAACTGATCTCATCTTCTTATTTTGGGCAGCAGTCGCAGGTATCGTTACCGGTGCTGGATTCTATACACTTGCCGTTATCGGCTCTGTTGTAGTAGGACTTATTCTTTTCTTCTTCGTTAAAGGCGGCTCTGTGGAGTCACCCTACCTGCTTGTCGTGAACTGCGACAACGATGCTTCCGAGCAGCTTGTTCACAAGCATATTGGGACACTCGTAAAACGTTACAACGTGAAGCAAAAAACAGTAACACAGGGCAATATTGAAATGACGCTTGAGGTTCGTCTGCGTGACGAAACGGGACGCTTTGTGAATCAATTGACAGAGCTTGCCGGTGTGCGCAATGCAGTACTCATTAGCTACAGTGGAGATTATGTATCTTAATACGCAGGAGGTGCTCAAATGAAAGCAAAGCCAAATACAATTTTGCTTTGCTTTTGCTCCATTCTCCTGATCATCGGATTGACAGGATGTTCCATAGGCGGCACATCCTTCGGCCTTGCAGGCTCGGGTAAAACCACGAGCGCAGGCGAGAAATCAGCGAATGAGCAAAAGCTCGATGAAACGGTTTTTCCCAAGGATAAAATTGTTGATGTCAAAATAACGATCGACGAAGGCGAATTCCAGGATATGCTGGACAACGCCAGCGCCGAGGAGCTCAAAGAAGCTTCAGTCGAATACAACGGTCAAAAATTTGATCATATCGGTATTCGCACGAAAGGCAACCTTAGCTTGAACAGTGTCGTCAATATGACCGATTCGGATCGGTACAGCTTGAAAATTTCTTTTGATGAATATGTAAATCAGACACTTCAAGGCATTAGCAAAATTAATTTGAATAATAATTACAGCGATGCCTCCTACATGCGTGAGTTTCTATCGTATGAGCTGGCAGAGCAAATGGGCCTTCCAACGCCAAAATATTCCTATGTCAACGTTTATATCAATGATAAGCTCTGGGGCTTTTATTTGGCAGTTGAACAAATTGGCGATGCTTATCTAGAGCGTAATTTTGGCAATGCTTACGGTGCGCTGTATAAAGCAAATGGCGGCAACGGCAGCGAGCTGAATTGGCTTGAAACGATTGATGCCTATACCGGACTTGATTTGAAATCCGAGAAATCGAACGATGATATTTTGCTCACGATGCTCGATGAGCTGAACAACGGCACCGATTACGAGAGCGTGCTAGATGTGGAAGAAGCGTTGAAATTCATCGCTCTAAATGCGGTGGCAGGCAACTTTGACAGCTATCTCTCCGAGAAGAAGCATAACTATTATATTTATGAGAACGATGGTATTTTCAACATTTTGCCATGGGATTATAATATGTCCTTTGGCGGCTTTGGCGGATCAAGCGTGCTCATAGACGAGCCTACGACGGGCACATTAGCTGATCGGCCATTGATTGACAAGCTTCTCAAGGTAGATGCATACAAAGAAAAGTATCATGAAATCGTTACTGAAATGCTCGAAGGTTATTTGGCTGGAGAAACATTTCAAGCTCGTGTAGCTGAAATTCAAACGATGATTTCGCCTTATGTTAAGGCTGATCCCTCCTCCTTCTATACCTACGAGCAGTATGAGCAGGGTATAACGCAGGTCGTTTCGTTTAATTCGCAGCAAACGAGCAGCATCGCTCAGCAGCTTGCCGGTACGATTCCTTCCTCCGGCGATGGATCAGGCAGCGGAAGCAGCGGCTTCGGCGGCGGTGGTATGGGCGGTATGGGAGGCGGCGGGCGGCAGATGGGCGGCAATCGTCAAAATACTCAGCAGAGCACCGGACAAACGAACGCTCCTGGTACAGCTGCTACTCCATCCTCAGCGCAATCAAGTGATTCGCCAGCTATTGAAACCATAGCGCAAGTAGGAACTGAAACAGCCATACCTGAACAAGGGACACAGGTTGATGCTGGAACTGCCGCTCCTAATGGGCAAGCTCCCCAAGGCCAGGCTGGCACTACTGCACCTAACGGGCAAGCTCCTCAAGGCGAGGCTGGCACTACTGCACCTAACGGGCAAGTTCCTCAAGGCGAGGCTGGCATGACGCCACCTGACGGGCAATTCCCTCAAGGCGAGGCTGGCATGACGCCACCTGACGGGCAATTCCCTCAAGGCGAGGCTGGCATGGCTCCACCTGACGGGCAGATGCCCGGCATGCAAGGCGGATTTGGCGGCCAGCGGCCAGATGGGCAAGGCGGTATGGGCGGAGGCATGGGAGGCGGCTTCGGCGGTCCGGGTACGCAGCAGGCGCAGGCTCAAGGAAGCCCTGAGGAAGCTGCGGCAACCGGCATCGCTTTAATTGTTCTACTGCTTTCCTGCGCATTCATTGTCTTCTACAAACGCAAACGATTGTAGGCTTGTCTAATGAATATCCATCTCCATAACGATTGGACTTATTCCAAAATAACTATACCCAGCACTTCTCCAAACAACCTATCATCTACTTATTTTGACGAAGACTGCCTAATGATCACTACGATGTGACGGGTGGTTAGCACTCAACCAGCCGCTATCCTGCACTTTCGCAGGATAGCGGCTGGTTTTTTTGAGCTCCGCATGTCTATGTTGCACCGCTGCACTATAGACAGCCTAACAGGTGCCTCTTGAGCCGAAATTAGTCCATTCTGATGCATAGGTGCAGGATAGGCAGCTCAGAGAGGCTAAAAAGAGCGAAGTTACTGCAAATGTGCAGGATAGCCTGCGTGCGGAGGAAGCGGCGTTCGTGCTCGGAGTTAAAGTTGCGACTATTCTAGAACTAATCCTCCAACAGTTCTCCAAAGGGCTCTCCAACTAACCAACTACGATGCTATCCTGCACTTTCGCAGGATAGCGGCTGGTTTTTTCGAGCTCCACATGTCTATGTTGCACCGCTGCACTATAGACAGCATAACAAGTGCCTCTTGAGCCGAAATTAGTCCATTCTAATGCATAGGTGCAGGATAGGCAGCTCAGAGAGGCTAAAAAGAGCGAAGTTACTGCAAATGTGCAGGATAGCCTGCGTGCGGAGGAAGCGGGGCTTGTGCTCGGAGTGAACGTACGACAATGCTTGACTAACCCTCCAACTGGCTCTCAAACAGTTCTCCAAAGGGCTCTCCAACTAACCAACTACGGTGCTATCCTGCACTTTTGCAGGATAGCACCCTGTTTTTCGAGCTCCCGCTTGTCTATGTTGCACCGCTGCACTATAGACAGCCTAACAGGTGCCTCCTGAGCCGAAATTAGTCCATTCTGATGCATAGGTGCAGGATAGCCAGCTCAGAGAGGCTAAAAAGAGCGAAGTTACTGCAAATGTGCAGGATAGCCTGCGTGCGGAGGAAGCGGGGCTTGTGCTCGGAGTGAATGTGACACTGGCGCATAACCTTGCATCATACTCATATCCTAAGTGATTACTGCTGCAATTGCATGATGAAGCCTCCTTATTATTTTAAACCCACCCTTATCTCACAAAATCCGATTAGAAATTTTTCTAAACAGCTGAGTAGTAAGCGCTTTCTTAATGAAGCGGCATTTCACTATATTAGAGGCACGCTAAAGCAAGATGAAGAGCAATAAGTGCATCTATGCTCTTATTGCGGCTCATCTTGCTTTCCAGCTGCTCACCTAATCAGCTATGTCATCACCCGCTAGAGCTCTGATCTCCTCAAGCGTCGGCATTGAAGGAATCGCGCCTTTGCCGGTCGCGGCAAGGGCGCCCATGGCATTGGCGAAGGCCAGCATCGACCTTAGCTCCTGCACCGTCCACTCCTTCTGAGCATGTCCACGCTTACCCAGCAATGTATATAGAATGCCTGCAAAAAAAGCGTCGCCTGCACCTGTCGTATCCTGAACCTCGACGCGGTATCCTTCATGCGAAGCGGTTATACCGCCTGCCCGGCAATAGCTTCCGGCTGGACCTAACGTGACAAGCAGCAGGCCTATCGATGGATATTGCTCAGTCAGCTGCTTCGTTCCCAGTTCAAGCTCGCTCGTTCCGGTCAGGAACAACAGCTCCTCCTCCGAGAGCTTCACTACGTCCGCATACTCAAGCCCCTCTTTCATCCGATCCTTCGCCGTCTGATCATTTTCCCATAGCGACAAGCGCAGGTTTGGATCGTATGAAATCAGCAGCCCTCGGCTTTTAGCATAAGCAGCCGCGCTTAATGTTGCTGTACGTGAGGGCTCATGCGTCATCGAAATTGAGCCATAGTGAAAAATGCTCGCCGAGCAGATTAGCTCGAGGTTTACATCTTCTTCACGGAGCATGTAATCGGCACCCGGCTGTCGGTAGAAAGAAAAGGAACGGTCGCCATCCGCAGCTAGATGGACGAACGCAAGCGTTGTTCCCGCCTCTTTCGTAAAGACCAGCCCCTCGGTACCGATCTTGCTCTGCGTCAATACGTCTTTCAAATAATAGCCGAACGCATCCGCGCCAACCGCGCCAATAAAGGAGGTCCGACATTGCAGCTTAGCCAAGGCAGCCAGCACATTCGCCGGAGCCCCGCCTGGATTGCGTTCAAAGAGCGGCTGTCCCTGATCGGATACGCCATGGGGCGTAAAATCAATAAGCAGCTCTCCGAGCGCTACAACATCTCGTATGCATTCGTTGTCAGCTTGACCATCCGCTACCATATCGAGCTCAGCTCCCAAGCATCCAAGCTTTCGATTCTAGCGTCGCCGCCTCGCGCGAAGAAAGAAATTCCCGTATCCTGCAGCTTCGGATAAATACGATTCGTCATTGCAATGCGTCCTTCTCCTGCAAACAGCTCGACAGATGAACGGTCGAGAAACAGCCTCAAACGCAAGCGGCCACCAGCTGCCAGCTGCAGCGGCGCCTCGCTGATTCCGCCGTCTCCCTCGCCGCTCAATTGACGATCCGTATACAGCTTCTGCTCAGGAATGGAATAACCGATCTCCGTGAACGCAGTCCCATCCTCCGAGCAGCGTACTCGTATGCCAACCTCTGATGCATCCGAGGCTGTCAGGTCAAACACGATTTCGAGCTCGAGCGAATCGCCATGAACACCGTCAATGGATACATACGATTGGTCAGCTACAACAACGGCTACAGCTGCAATATGCGATCCTCGAAGCGCGGCGAGCTCTGGCACCGGATGACTCAGAAGCTTGCCATCCTCTGCTATTGTCAGCTCACGCGGCAGCGTCATGCCGCCTAGCCAGCCATGCGCCGTCTCCGGCATCGTCGCTCCCCATATGTTCATCCATGCGATCATAATTCTTCTGCCCCGGTCATCGAGCAAGGTCTGCGGCGCATAGAAATCGAAGCCGTAGTCGATTTGCGCAGCATGCCGCTGCTCGAAGCGACAGCTCGCATAATCAAAGCTGCCTGCCACATATAAATTTTTGATCGGCGCAATGTTCATCGGTGAAATAAGCAGGACATGCTGATCTCCCGCCCCTAATGGGAATAAGTCGGGACACTCCCACATATCACCCATCGTGCCGTCGCTCTCTACCGCAGTGCCTTTATATTCCCAGCTGTACAGATCCTTGGAAACATACATAATCGCTTTGCCGAGTCCGTCCTTGCCATAACCGACGACCATGTACCAGCTGTCGCCGTTCTTCCAAACTTTCGGATCGCGGAATCCGAAGCGTTCAGCATCCGGCGAGTCTGCAATTATCGGATTCGCAGCATGCTTGTGGAAGGTTACGCCGTCGTTGCTCGTTGCCAGACATTGCACCTCTTCCGGTTTCTTCCCGTCTACATGTCCCGTATAGATAAGCGTGAACACGCCATCATTGTCCACAGCACTTCCGGACCAGCAGCCCTGTCCTTTATCCCCGCCCTTGTCATAATCCTCCGAAGGAGCAAGCGCTACCGGCAGATGCTCCCAGTGGACAAGATCCTTGCTTCTCGCATGTCCCCAGTGCATCGGTCCCTGCTTAGCTTGATACGGATCATGCTGATAAAACAAATGATAATAGCCATCAAAATAAATCATCCCGTTCGGGTCGTTCATCCAGCCCGCTGGGGGCATCATATGATACTGAAGGCGGTACGTTGTGTCCAGCTTGCCGCTATTTTCTCTCCATGCGTTTTCGGCTTGCGCGATTAAAGCTTGATGTCCATCATGCTTGCTTACCATATGTTTCATCCCTCTCACCTTTTCTTGCTTGCTATTTTTAATTGTGCCAAATGGATTTCAGTTTGTATACTTCAACGTTTTTAAATATGGCTGCACCGCCGCACGCAAACAGCTCAAGTCCTTGACTATCAGCCTGCGGATATGCCAATACAGTAAAAACCTTCTCCCCATTGCCGACGAACAGCTCGATAATCGATTCGTCGACGAAGGCATGCAGCGTTATTCGATTATTCTCCATCTTGAAAGGAGCGGTAAACCGTTTGCCGAAATGAAACGGAACGCCCTCCCGATTGATAAACTCGTTCTGGCCCGCAACCGTTCGGTCCACAAAGACTGTTCCGTTTACCGCGTCATATCCAATCTGCGCTGCCTCTGAACCGTCTGCCGAACAGAAGATGCGCAGTCCAAACGACTCAGCATGCTTCCATTCGATATCCGCAATCAGCTCGTAAGAGGCGCTGTTGAAATCCAGCTTCACCACCTGATCCTCCGCTTCGACAGAAGCAATTCTAAATGCTTCCGTCCTCAGCCGCTTCAGCTCGTCAATGGGTCTTTGGCACAGCGAGATTACGCCGCCTGCATCCTCCCGAAGCGAAAGCGTGCGGGGAATCGACATGCCGCCCTTCCACGGCGCAGTCGGCCCAGCGAACGGATATTTCCAATTGGAGGTCCACCCCAGCCAAATGCTGCACCCGCCCTCCGGCGGAAGATCGGAATAAGTAACGCCCGCATAGAAATCCTGACCGTAATCGGTCCAATGAATTTGCTTACCCGTAACGTCGTCGTTCGTGAAGCGGCGTCCATCGAATTCACCGATAAAATATTGCGCGGTCGAGCCGTCCGTTTCCCTGTTGTCGCCAATGCTGACATGCAGCACCCACTTCTGGCGCGACACATCGCCTTCAACCGGCAGACAGAAGAGGTCGGGACATTCCCAAACCGCTGCCTGCGATCCCTGAGCCTTGCCGAATTCGCTCTCAAACTGCCATGCTGTCAAATTGTGCGACGAATAAAAATGGACGCTTTTGTCCACGGACACCACCATAATCCACTTGCCGCTTGGCTCATGCCACAGCACTTTCGGATCGCGGAAGTCGCGAATGCCCGGATTGGGAATAACGGGATTGCCAGCATATTTCGTCCAGCTTGCTCCGCCGTCTGCACTGTAAGCCAAGCTCTGCGACTGCAAGCCTTCTTTAAAATGGGTAAATAAAGCAACCAGCCCCGCTTTGCCGCCGAACAATCCGCTCGTATCTGCTCTGTCCACGACGCAGCAGCCCGACCAGATGTCGCCAAGCTCATCAGACACAAGCGCAAGCGGCCGGTGTTCCCAGTGAATAAGATCTTGGCTCGTCGCATGCCCCCAGCGTCCGGTGAACTGGTAAAACTGATGGTATACGCCTTCAAAATAGACCATACCGTTCGGATCGCTCATCGGCCCCCTCGGAGGCGTCAGATGATACTGCGGCCGGAACCGCTCCTTATACAGCTCGCTCATCTTTTTCCCTCCTGATTATGCCTCTCTAGTCAGCTCTAACGGCTACGGCAAGCTTCGAGAGTGTCGTCTTCCCGCCTCTTGAATACCAGCCCCAAGCCCCGTCAGGCATTTTATAAATACGAGTCGTCAACGCAGAATCGCCGATATAGAAGACGGCAACGTCATTCTCGACAATAATGGTGAACGGATATTCCACATTCGACTCGAATGCAATCGGCACCTGCACATCAGGCTCCAGCGTGGACAGATTGTCGCCGCCAGCCGCATCGTAACGAATTCGATCCTTTCCAGGCTCCAGCTGAATGCCGTACGCCTTCTCCGGATCCTCGCCAACGCCCGTCACAAGGCCGCTATACGTTACGTTCTCATCAAAGCTTACACTGCCGGTAATCTTTGCCGTTTGGGGCATTTGATCGAAAATAATGCCGCTGACGCCTGTTGAGCCGTCCAGCACGCGCGCTCCGTCATCGCCTTCTACAGTCCCCAGCTTGCGGGCTTCGCCAAGCGCCGCAGGCGTTGCAACCAATCGGTCGATCTCATCCGGAACCTTTACACCAAGAGAGCCGTCCTTGCCTACGGTCATTTCGTGGGCAACCATATTGCCCGCCCAGTCCCACTTCATATAATCCTTCTCAAGCTGGCGCGTCGGCACCCAGCCGAACAGAAACCTGCGGTCGCCAAGGCTTCCTGTCTTGGCCGCATAGAAGGCTCTGCCGTCGAAAACATCCTTCTCAGGCTTCATCCAAGGCCCATCAAGCGAATCGCTCACGCGGTAGTGCGTTGATTTCTGATCGCTGAACTCCGAGAACACGAGTACCCACTTTCCATTCATACGGAAAATGTCCGGGCATTCCAGCATAAAGAGCGAGGACGATTCCTCGACAGATAGAGGCTCTCGCACCTCCCATTTGCTCAGATCCTTGGAAGCAAACAAAGCAATTACGCCAGCACCATCCTTGCGTGCGCTGAGCAGCAGCCAGTATTCGCCTTTCTCCTCGTTATACAGCAGGAACGGATCGCGGAAATCATCCTTCTCGTACCCATCAGGCGCATAGAACGTATCCGCAGGCACCTTCGTCCAGCTTTTCAAATCCTTGCTGACCGCATGCATAACCGATTCCTTTGGCTTTCCCTCCTGCGGGAATTTCCAATTGTGTCCGGTATAGAAGGCGTGGTACGTATCGCCGGCTTTAATGACGCTGCCTGTCCCAAGCGCTAGATCTTGATCAGCCTCTTGACCAAACGGGATGGATTCCCCTTCATAGGCATATTCGGTTAGATTAGCTGTCGATGCCTGATGCCAGGGATGAAAGCCGGGTGCGCCGTCTCGCCAATCCTGCAAATAGAACAAATGAATTTGTCCGTTATCGCTAAACGGCATCACATCGCCTACCCAGCCTTCCGGGGGCTTCCAGAACAGCCGATCTTCCGCCTGCTTAACCGGCTCTGCTGTTGCAGCAAGCTCTGCCGTCGCGGATGCGCTTGGAACCGCCGTCTCCGCGGAGTTCTGCGTGTTCCCATTGCTGCAAGCACCTGCCAGCGCTGCCGCGGTAAGAGCAATCGCAGCCATCCGAACCGTTCTCGATAGCTTTTTATTCATCGTCCTCTCCTCCTCTTCAGGTGTTTATAACTATACCCGCCGCCATGCATGCATGGCGGCGGATAGATGACCAGCTATTTATTGCGTCAACGTAATCTTAATGCCTTCCTCCAGCAGTGCTTTCGCGGTAGCCGCAAACGTGCCTACCGGCGTACCATCCTTAATGCCTGTTAGCGCAGCCGTATTGGCATCCCAATACTTCTCGACACCGATCGGAGCAAACAGGATTTTAGTGCCCAAATCATTCATATGGTCGACCTTCTCTTGGCCGAATTGCTTCACATTGTTGTCTGTAGCCACTTTAAGCTCGTTCTCCGACATCATTTTGATGAATACCGCTGCGCCCTGCGGGTTTTTCGACACCGTCGGGATCGACCAGCCGGACATGCCGCCAGGACCAACGTCTTTCGTTCCTTTGGGACCTGTCGGTACGGGTACGAAATCCAGCTCGTAATCACTCTTGAATACAGTGAAGCCGCCGAAGCCGTATTCTGCCGTCATAGCCAGCTTGCCATTTTTGAATTCCGCGTTGAAATAGTCGCCTTCTTTGTCTTTATCGATGTATTTATCCTTCAGAAGAGCATCCTGCGTGAATTGCATCGCTTCTTTCATGTTATCCGACTCGTAATTGGTCGTAATCGAGCCATCTTCGTTATAGGACAGATTAGTAACGCCATTTGAAGCTACCATTAACGCATAACCAGCATCCCACCAGCCGAAGCCGAACTGGTCGCTCTTGCCGTCGCCATCTGTATCCTGCGTAAGCTCAAGTGCAGTCGAACGGAACGTATCCCATGTCCAATTGCCTTCGCTATATAGCTCGCCAGGTGTTTTTACGCCATTGTTGTCGAACAGCGTTTTGTTGTAGTAGATGACGATTGGAGCTGCTCCAACGCCAGCTGCATAAGGTTTCCCTGCGAACGTAAACGCTTTCGATACAGAGGAGTTCCAGAACGGATCAGACAAATCCATGTACTGGTCAAGCGGCTGAACGATCTTCTTGAGCGGATAGACCGGGAAGTTTTGGTCATTGGCCTGCGCGACGTCAACTTGGTCGCCTGCATTGACCATCGAGATCAGCGTTGACTTTTGATCGCCCCATGGCACGGCGATGACATTAACCTTGCCGCCATAAGCTTGCTCAAACTGCGAGACCGTTTCCCAGACGGCATCAAAGGCTGCCGGATTTGCCGCTTTATTCTGGTCGTACTGTTCTTTCGAGGTATGATAAAGAATCGTAATATTGCCATCGTCGAGCTTCGGAGCTTCTGCCGCTGCCTCTTCCGTTGCTGCCGGCTTGTTTCCATTGCTGTTTGCGCTGCCTTCAGTCTTATTATTGCCGCCGTTGTTGCTGCCTGAACAACCGGCCATGACACTAACGAGCATGACAACGCCAGCCAGCATGATCGCGAATGATTTCTTGTTTTGGACCATTTTAATTGCCTCCCCTAATTTACGTTCATTTGTGGACATGCCTGACACCCTTTGTTTATATATGGATTGTGCTGCTTTACGCTGATCGTTCCGGGCCTCGCCTCCTTTCATTATTCAATGGGCGACTCATTAGCTACTTAATCGCGCCATGCTCGATGCTGTCTGTGAAATAACGCTGCGTCACCAAATATAGAACGAACAGCGGCAGAATCGTGAGCAAAGCCCCTGCCTGTATCCGTGTCACAACGACGAGCGGGTCGCTGATCGTCTGCACATTGACAACGGATTGAAGGTCTACCCGCAGGGAAGACAATGCGATCGCGAAATTTTTCTTCAAGTTGCCGAGCAGCAGATTCGACATATAAAATTCGTTCCAATGCCAGACGAAGGAGAAAAGAAATACGGTAATAATCGCGTTTTTGGCATTCGGAAGCATGACCGTAAAGAAGGTTTTGAACGGTCCGCAGCCGTCCATATAAGCTGCGTCCTCCAGTTCATTCGGCATGCCTTTGAAAAACTGTCTAAATATAAAAATGTACAAGCCCGAGCGCAGCCCCATCCCAAACATAGACGGGAGGAAGAACGCCCAGAAGCTGCCGACAAGACTGATGGAATCGGGACCACCGGTCACGAGCGAGGTAAGCTTCATAATGCCAAACGCGTCAAAGTATTTCATATCCGCATACAAAGGCAGGATGATCGTCTGCACTGGCACGACCAGTGTCAGGATGACGAGCATGAACAGCGTGCCCGAGAAGCGAAACTTGAACCTCGCGAAGCCATAAGCGACGAAGGCGCAGGACAATACATCCAGAAGCCCACAGCCAATCCCTATAATTAAGCTGTTCTGCAGCGCGTCCCAGAAATCCATAACACGCAGCGCATCCGTGAAGTTGCTCAGCGTGAGGGTCTTGGGTATCCAGATGACGCTCGGGTCCATCGCCTCCTCTGGGCGGCGCAGCGCCATGCTCAGCATGTACAAGAGCGGATAGAGCAGCTGGTACGCCAGCGCCGCAAGAAGCGAGAAACGAATGATGGAGGTCAAGGTTTTCCTTGCCCGGTTCAGCTGTTTTTTTGGAAGGATTGCATTCAAATGGGGTTCCCCGCTTTCTGTTTAATCCTGCATGTAGACGATACGTTTCTTCAGCAGCATGTAGACAGCGCCGAGGAACACGGCAATCAATAAGCAATATAGCCACGCCAGCGCGCTGCTGTACCCGAATCTGACCTGCGAGAATGCCGTATTGTAAATCATTAGAATGACGCTGTTGCCGTAATCCGTGAACGTATCAATAATCGTATAGACGATATTTAACATCATCATCGGCGTAAGCATCGGCAGCGTTATTTTCCAAAACTGCTCCCAAGGCCTCGCCCCTTCGATTGATGATGCTTCATACAAATAACCGGGTATTGCATGAAGACCTGCCAGGAACAGCAGCACCTGAACGCCTGAACGCCATGTTAAATCAAAGATGCGCGAGATCACATTATTGAATATTTCAATAAGCTGCGCGCCTAGGCCAAGCTCCTGCAGGATGCCGTTGATGCCAGCTCCAGTAAACAGGTAGACGCTCTCCGCTCCTCCGCGCATCCCTTGCGAGAATACGTCCTCCTTCAGAATCTGCATCAGCACACCCGAAGCGATAATGACCGGAAGGAACGATACGGCGCGCATGAAGCCTCTGCCTCGGAACTTGTTTTTGAGAAGCACGGCCACGAACAAGCTGTACACCAGAATAAGCGGAACGCCGTAGAGCATGTTCACGAAGGAATTGGTTGCTTCCCTAATGAAGGCAGGATCTTTGAATAACGCGTATTCAAAATTGTCCCAGCCGATAAATACGCCGCGCAGCCCTTCGGGCGTCATCTCCATGTTCTGAAACGAGAAGACGAGCGAAGTGAGCAGCGGCTTCCCAAAAAATAATATAAAACCGAGTATCCAAGGCAGTACGAACAAAAATCCGTAAAGCTCTTTTTTCTTCGTGTAAGGCAAAGCTCTTAATTTTCTAATCATGCGTTCACCCCCTAACGGATGAGGTAGCCCAGCGCCGGAATGCTCTCAGCGCCAACGGCAGCCATCTCATTGTTGTAATTGACGACGGCTGACTTGCCGTTCTCGAACGTTGTGCGGTATACCCCGTCCTGCAGCTTCACGTGATTCGTAATCGCAACGCCTGCAACCTCGCCCAGTGCTTCGTTCAGATACTCGTACTGCTCTTTCATATCGTCATAGAGCTGCTTGAAATCTGCGCTGTATAGGAAGTCATATTCCGTATGGCTAAGCAGCGTGGAATCTCTTGCAATGAACTTATAAGCTGGGAAAGTTCCGGTTTCAATCAATTTCAGCATATAGCGCTGCGGCATGCTTGAGAGATTTATCGGCTCGCTGTATGCAGGCAGCAGTCCGCTTAGTGCGATGCTATAGAACGGCACCTCCTCATCCTCCACATCGAAGCCGCTTGAGAACAATGGAACGTCCGACAGACTGTCCGCATAAGGAAACGTATAGGCGTTCGGCTTATCGAACATCATTCCGCCTAGATTGCTTTGCCCTTGCTTCAGTCCGCTCTCCCAAGTCATGCCCGTCACGTTTTTCGGCTGGCTACCGCGTTTAAAGTCTGAATAAAGCATGGTACCTACCGTTTGCAAGGAAACATGCTCAAGGCCACCCTTTGCCGCGGCAACGGTGAAACGATTGATAGCCTCGTTTACTGAGCTTGGCTTCAGCAAATACCAGCGCTTCAAGTCCTTGTTTTTCATTTGATCGCTGAGGCGGTAATTATATTTCAGCACCGGCGCGCGGCTGATGCCTTTGGCCGTATCCGCAAACTTGCTGAAGCCGTTCCCGCCCTCGTACAATTTCACGGGATCAACGGCGGGATAGAAGGCTACGCCCTTCGCTGCCAGCTCCTTCGCCAGCTTCTTGAAGCCTTTGTCGCCCCCAAGCTTTCCTTCCGCGTCAAGCGATACAGGCACTTCTCCCTTCGCTCCGCCTGATGCCCACCCCTCAAGTCGCAGCGACAAGTTCGTCATGCCGTCTTCCTGCATTCGGCTTGCAGCTTGCTCCGCATCCTTGAAGGAGGTAAGCACTTCTACCGTGTTGTAAGGAATGCCAAAGAAGGTAGCTTTTTTCTTCACGCCTCCAACAAAGTCAACGAGCAGCGGAAGCATCTTGCCTGCTGCAGCCGAGTTGCCCGACGCAGGCTTCACGCCCAGCTCCTCTTGCAGGTAAGTGCGATACCGCTGTGCCATTCCGTTGTAATTCGCGTCCACTTCATGAAGGAAAAAATATTTCACTTCATAGTCAATGCCGCCTGTCATGGATGTCGACCCTCGCGTCACCTGCTTCTCGTTTAACGTGCCTTCCAGAAGGACGTTGGTTTCAAACTCAATGAGATTCAAGTAGCTGAATATATTGTTGTACGAATTGTTTTTGCCGCTTATTTCCGCCGTGATGCCCGCCTGATAGGCGCCTTTATGGATAATGGCAACAAATGCCGATGCATTCTTCTTCAATCCGAATACCGGGAGCCGAACCGTTTCCTTCTGGTCGACTTTGCTTGAATAATCGAGCGCCCCGTCGCCTCCGTATACCCGCTCGTTAAAGCTCTTATAGCTGCTTTTCATATTGTTGAAGTTAATCAATGCACCGCTGCCGTCCGGGACGAACAAATATCCTTCGTCCGCGCTGCCAGCCGCTCCGAAAAAAGGCAGCAGGCTGATATTGACCAGCTTGAATTTATCCTGCTGCTTGATGCCTTCGGACACAATCACTGCCGACAACGCATCCCCGCTGATCGTATAGCGGACAGGTACCGTAAAGCCGGCCTTCGGAAACACATAGATAACCTCTACCCCGCCATCAACCTTGCTCCACTGCGGCTGCTTCTCCTTCACGCTGCCCGTGAAGCTGTTAAGCTGGAACGGCTTATTCTGATCATCCACGTAATCCAGCAACAGCTGCGAAGACAAATCCATCTTTTTGGCGCCCTTGGCAAGCTTGTCGTCTGCCAGGTCGACCGGGTTGCTTCGCCAAACGGCGCCTGAGGCCGTATCCGTTACGATCAGCTCGGCAGCAGCAGGATGATAGTCAAGCGTTAGTCTGCCGCTGTCCGCCACACGCTGGAAGCCGCTGCTCGGCGCTGCCACCGTGCCTGCTGCGAAGCTCGTCACTAGCCCGCCCGATGAGGCGATAATGAGCAGCATTGCCGTCATGAAAGCTATCATTATTCGTAATTTCAAGCTGCTCTCCCCTTTCCGATCCATGCTCTGCCTCATAAGCGGAACAGCATTTCGTTATAAATGGTATAAACAAACACGTACACCTGTTGGAACAGCGTGTAGAACAGCATCGCCAAGAAAACGACGATTGCCATTGCCGCAAACGTTAGCATTACGGATTGCAGCGTCTTGACTGCACCGTAGTCATGAATGGTCAGCAAGCCGATGAACATAAGCAGCGCGCTCCAAGCCATCGCGATCGTTGTAATATAGCCAAGAAACATGCCCTCCTCCTGCACAAGCACTCTGCTGAGCAGCGTTGTAAGGATGACCGCAGCCACATAGGGTATGCTTGCATATGCGCTGACAATGGCAATCTGCTTCGCCTTTCCCTCGCCATCCATCCATGTGGCTACCGCCCAGTTCCCGGCGACCCAAAGCGCGTACAGCACGATCGTCTTCGCCGCAATCAGCCAGATGTTGAGGGCGCTGAGATCAGCCAGATTGAAGGTGTAGCCTGTGCTTTGACGCTTGAAGATCGTAGCGACAAAAAACACAAGAACAATAAGCGCCGATGCAAGAAGCGAGCCTTTCCCTTCCTCCTTGACAGCATAAAAGCTGTCAAACGGATGCAGCAGCGAGCGAAAAGGATTTAGCCGCTTCAAGGTGTTTGGTGCTGAAGATACGCTCACCTGGAAACCTCCCTTCGTCTCTTGTTCCTCGTTGCCCGAATGACTTTATAGCCGTAATAGCCAGCTATAGCGAGAATAAACACGGTCATTATCATAGGCAGGTTATTCCGTACGGTCTGCATGCGGATTTGACTAAAGGTGTCGGAATAGCCGGACCGATCCGTCCCTTGCCGGTAATAGGCGAGCGCCTCGTCGAAGCTGCCTTCCTTCTCCAGCGCCTTCGCAATGCCGACGTAAGCGATGCTGTTGTTCGCATTCCGCTTGGCAACCGATCGCCAGATAACCGCAGCCTCCTCGTACAGGCCTTGGTTGTAAAGCACCGTCGCTTGGCGAACGAGCCCGCCGTATTCCGAAAGCGCAAACCTAGTCACATTCCGCTTCGCCGCATCCAGCACGAGCAGCTCGCCCTTCCAATAGGCAACTGCCGATGGCTGGAGGAAGGTTCCCTTCTGATTGCCGAGCGACCCGAATACCGCTATCGGGTTGCCCTCCGAATCGTATTCGAATACTCGTCCTCTCGTTCGGTCGAGCCCTGCGATAAAACCGTCCGCGTCAATGCTCAGGTCAATGAAGGAGGTATCCTGCTTCACGCCCTGCTTAATGGTAAACTCCTTATCGCCAAAGTCCGCGCCTCCCTGCTGGCCCATCAGTACGTTGTTGCCGAGCGGGTTCAGCTTTTTCATTTCCTCGCGTGAGTTTTTGGAAATAATCGTCGTCGTATAAACGAAATTGTCCGCTCCAATATCAAGGTTCGAATATTCGATCGGAAGCAGCTTCATCATTGCAGAGCGCTGCTCCTTCGACAGCAGATTCTTCCAGAATGTCTCCAGCACAACCGCAGGCGTCACTTCCACCCGGTTGCTTCCAAAGTAGCCGGTAAATTCGCCTTTGCTGCTGAACTGCATCAGTCCGTAAAATTGTCCCTCCGACAAAACATAAATGCGTCCTGCATTGTCAACCGCTACCTTTGTCGGCTTGAACTGAAAACTGCTTGGAATAAGCGGATCGGTCGGCTTCTCAATGACAAGCTCCACCTTACCCTCTGCGCTGGCTCTAATAATTCGGCCGCTGTCCTTATCTGCGATGTACATCGCGCCGACGTCCGTGACGAATATGCCCATTGGCGACGCAAGCGTCATTTCTTTGCCATTATCGTCAAGCTTGTCGATGATTGCTTCCGCTTCGAACCGTTCATTCAGCTTGACGATTCGTTTATTGCCAGTATCCGCAATATAAATGGCGTTTTGGCTGTCTACGAACATATCCTGCGGCTCACTGAAAGTCCCTGCTCCAAGCTCAATACCGGAATAGGTACGCTCCGGCAAATAGCTGGCCGGTGCTGCCTTTGACTGATCCCACTCGTTGTATACGTAGGACTGGTAAGGCGCCTCCGCCATGACCGTTGACGGTGCAGCTGCCAATAAGGGGATAAGCAGCGCCGCAGCCAGCATCCTTTTCATCATCATGACTCCACCTCTAGCCCCCATCATTTAATCCCCGCAAAGGTCATCGTTTCGACAACCTTGCGCTGCAGCAGCACAAAAACGATAATTGGCGGGATCATGAGAATAACCGCCGCCGCCGATCCGGCCCCCATTCTTGCAATAGGGTCCCCCGCTACGATCTGCTCGAGCGCCATTCGGAATACTTTGAGCGACTCGCCGAATATGAGTTCCTTTGGCGCGTAGTTCCAAAGATTAATAAATTGAAAGATAACAACCGTCATAATAGCTGGCGTCGAATTCGGCCATATGATGGAGAAGAACGTTTTGTATTCGCTCGCCCCATCAATACGCGCCGCTTCCAGAATCGCATCGGGCAGCTGCTCGATAAATTGCTTCATTAAGAATAATCCGAGTGAAGCTCCGATCCACGGCAGGATCAACGCCCCGTACGTATTCACAATGTTCATTTGGGACATCAGCACAAACTGCGGAATGAACGTGACCTGAGGCACGAACATAAGCGCCATAACGATGACTGAGAAAATCAGGTTTTTGCCTGGAAACTTATGCTTCGCAAGCGGATAAGCAGCCATCGCCGCGAACAGTACGTGCAGCACCGTTCCTACGACCGAGATAAATGCCGTGTTGAAAATATACCGGGACAGCGGCACCCACATATTCGAGGCTAGCTGGAACAAATCCGTAAAATTATTAAGCGTCGGCCTCATGACGATCAAGCGAGGCGGGAACTGAAGCAGCTCATCAAGCGGCTTCAGCGACGTAATGATCGCGAAGATAAACGGAAAAGCGGAGAATAGGCCGAGAAGCGCCACGAATCCGAATATCGCGATGTTTCCGGCAAGCGAGCGTCTCGCTTTCGCGCCGGATTTTTTTTTGGCTATCGTGAACATGGATGTCCTCCTCCGATCAAATTCCGACCTTCTGCAATATTTTCGTCACGAGTCGGTTCGTGAACACCATCATGAAGAACAGGACAACCGCCATGGCGGAGGCATAGCCCATCTCATATCGGATGCTGCCGTAGTCCATGATGTGGGTAACCATCGTTTCGCCCGCGTACTCCGTACTCGGAAAGCCGGCAAGCTGAATGGAAACATCCGCGACGCTGAATGAAATGACAATCTGCATCACCGCCCCGAAGATCAGCTGCGGAATCATCGATGGCAGCGTAATGTACCAAAGCTCTTGAAATCTGTTTTTAATGCCGTCCATAACGCCTGCTTCATAAAGACTGCGATCGACGGTTTGCAGTCCGGCAACAAAGGCCAGAAAGCTGATGCCAAGGCTCATCCATAGTTGAACGACGATTAGAATGAGCAAAATGTACTCTTTATCGAGCAGCCAGGCGACTGGCTCGCTGATGAGCCCGAGGCCCATCAGCATGCCATTCAAATAACCGTAAGCATCTGGGCTGAATATGAGTCTCCACATGGGGAAGACAGATACGCCGATGATGGTCGGGATATAGAACACGGTAGTTGCGATCGAGCGCAAGGTCTTGGACAAGTCGTTGATCATCCAAGCGACGAGGAAGCTGAGCAAGTAGCTCACAGGCCCCGTAACGAACGCGAAGAACAACGTATTTTTGACCGCTATAATAAAGATGTCATCGTCAAGGAACAGACGAATGTAGTTGTACCAGCCGACGAAGCGCGGCGGCTCGATCATATTGTAGTAAGTAAAACCAAGCACGATGGACAGCACGACGGGAAGAATCGTAAAGAGCAGAAAGAAAATCATGTACGGCGTCATCAGCAGATAGCTTTCCTTATGCATGCCGATCGTTTGGGCTATTGATTTTTTCATTGCTCCACCCCGAATTCATACCTTTTTCGTTTAATTTCATCATTGATATCCTTGTTCCAATAGAAAAGGCTCTCTCTTGCGTTGCCCATTTGGAATACGACCTCGCGGAAGGCGTTATCCACGTTTCTTGACGTATAATAACCGCCTGGCAGCTCTGGAATTTCTTGCACCTGCTTCCACTGCTCCGTCAGCATTTCTTGCTCCGCCCTGCTCCAATTCGTCGACTTGAACGAGATTAGATTGGCTGGCACCCTTCTGCCCAACACGCCCATTTCATTTTCCAGCTCGCTGACGAACTGGCTTTGAATTTCCGGACGGTTGAACCATTTGATGAATGTCCAGGCATCTTCTTTGTTAACCGCGTCCTTGAGAATAATCGACGCTGTTCCTGTTGCACCTGTGGAGCGATCGATCGTACCATCCTGACGCTTCATGCCGGGAATGGGAATCATCTCCCACGTACCTGTAATTTCCGGCGCTGCAGCAGCTAAGCGAGTATAAAGCTTATAGGTGGAAATGACGATCGGCATCTCGCCCGTACGGAAACGGTTGAAATCATCCTTGTACAGCGGGTAATCATACAAGTTGTAGAAATCCGTCCATTGCTTGAAGGCGGTGTACGCTTCCGGCTCGCCGAAGCGTGTGCCGTCTTCCTTCGCATTGTAGATCCCTGTTCCGTGCTGCATCAGCAGCGTCGGGAACAAATTGAGCGCCCCGATCCCTTTCGTCAGCAGCTGGAAAGCATCGAGATTTTCATAAGGCAAGCCGATCTGCATATTATTGTTTTGCAGCACAGGAGCCACCTTGAGGAGCTCCTCCCACGTTTGCGGCGGCTCTATGCCAAGCTCCTGCAGGACATCCTTCCGGTAGAAAAGCATGAAGAACTCCTGATCATCGGGTACGGCGAAGGTGCTGCCCTCGTACTGGTACGGAATGAATGCCGTGTCCATGTATTCACGCTTCATCCCTTCGAACTCCTCGTACTGATCAAGCGGGGTAAGCGCGCCGCGCACCGCCAGGTTCATCGTATCGCCGCGACTCGTAAACAGGTTGACGTCTGGACCTTCCCCCGCCATAACAGCTGTCACGAGGGAGGTTCCTACCAAATTCAGATTCACGCTAATTCCGCTTTCGGGAATAAATGATTCGTCGATCAGACGCTTGAGCACATAGGCTTGGTCACGACCAAGTCCAGTCCATACGTCGATGGAGCGTTTTGCGTCCTCGCTGCCCTCCATCGAATCGTAATTTTGCAGAAACGAACCGGCAAAGGCGCGGATTTCATGTACGCTTTGCGCAATAACGCCAGCCTCCGCCTTCGGCCGCTCATAACCGTCCGATGCTGCATACAAATAATCGAGCTCCAGCGGCTGCTTCATCGCACTGAGCATCCAATCAGCCACCGCCGTAATGTTTGTTTTATAATTTTCCAGACGCTTCGGAATTTGGTCTGGACGGTCGATAAAGCCGTTAAGCTGAAGCGCAAGCAGCTTCAAGGTGCGGGAGCCGGCGTTCGCTTGTCCCGACAGCTGATCCAATCGATTTGCTTCGTCCTTCATGTGCCCAGACAACTCTTGAAATTGCTCCAGCAAGCCCGGTACGCTTTTCTCAATTTCATAATCACGGTAGACGTCAGGATTAACGCCGGTGATCATGACGATTTTCCTGTAAATCTGATTGAGATCGTAAACCATCTGTTGTACGCTTTGCACTGACGGCGCGATGTCGCCAAGTGTAACCTCAAGCTTCAGCTCATGCTCGCCCTTCGTGAGGTAGAACAGATAAGGCTTGCCTGTCTCTTCTCCAAGCTCCGTAATATCCCATTTCAAGGCATACGGGAATCGAACCGCATTCATTTCCTTAAATGGCACCTCTCCATCCAGCTCAAGCTTTCTTGAGACGAAGGAGCCTTTAACCTCGTTCTGATGGTACCGGGCTCCGATTTTGTACCAGCCATCCTCCGGTACCTCGAATTTATAGCTGATCCACTGCCCCGGCACATCCCAGTTGCTGCCGCCGATCGTATTGATCCGAAGCAAAGTCGGACTGTACGGCGTCGTAAGCGGCGAGGTCCGATCCGTCGTCGGGAACAAGCCCGATGCGGATTTCGCATAAGCGTGCTCCGCTTGAAAGGTGATGAAAGCTTCGCCGTTTCCTTTCGTTTCATTCACGGCCTGCGAGGTTTTATAGTCCGCATAGCCTTTCACATCGACTGCTTTCTCCAGCCTGATGTAATCAACTGCTGCGCTTTCTCTCACATTTTCCAGCTTGATGACATGCTTGCCGCTCGTTAGGGAGAGCTTCAGAGGACCATCCTCCAGCTCGCCCGCAACCGCCACCTTTGTATGCAGCCATACCTCGCCTTCAAGCTGCTTCGGACGCAGCTCATTGCCGCCGCTCCGCTTCAGTGCACCCGGTTCATCATAGAACAATCGGTTTAGCTTGAACGGCGCGTAAGAATCGGATAACGCTTCACCGTCAACATAAAGCATAAATTCAATCGGCTGCCCGTTCCCATTATGCGGATAATAGCCGAGCGACAGCTCGTAATCCGCTGGTTCCGCGACGTCTATCGTCCATTCCAGCGTCTTGCCTTCCTGCCAATCGGCGATTTGCTTCCGTCCCTTCCATTCGGAAAGAATGCTCGCATCCGTACTGCCGGTATTCATGCTGCCTGCTCCAAGAAGAATCCCGCCTGACGGCGGTTCTGCATCTGCAAGCTTGTATGCGACCACATCCGCAGTTTCTTCCTCGGAATATGAAAGCACTGCTGCTGCGCCTATTACTGCTATAAGAAGCGAAAACATCACGGTATAAAAGATCCAATCTTTTCTCACGGCCAACCCCCGAATTCATTTTTCCCGCTCCCGCCTTGCCTGTAGCGAGGTGAATGCACTTTGAATTACTGCTGCATGAACAATATATCAAAAACAAATCCGCACTTATTTCACAATGCTCAGGATCGTACTTTCAAAGTTTTTGGTTGTGCAGGATGGCGCGGCAAGCGACACAAAAAAAAAGATGACCCGGCATTTCGGGTCATCTTTCTAAAATTGGCATCCTGTGTCGCTGTCGAAATGCGGGTCTGTATCGATATAGCTGGAATAGGCTCTCCGATTAGACACTGAAGACGCTTATTGAATCGCCATGCCGGTACTATGCTTTAGATTGGTTCTGCTCCCGATATTCCTTAGGGCTGAGGCCATAATACTTTTTAAAGGAAGTGCTAAAATAGCTTGAGCTCGATATCCCGACAAGCATCGCGATATCCGTCAGCTTGAGGTCGCTTAACGCGAGCAGCTCACCCGCTTTCTTCATCCGGAGCCCCGTCAAATATTCGCTGAACGTCACACCTACATGCTGCTTGAAGAGCCCTGAAAGATAGGTTTCATTCAAGTGAAACATCGACGCAAGCGAGGTCAGCGCAAGCTCGTAGGAGAAGTTGTCGTCTACGTATTTCTGAATGGCTTTGACGATAGACTGGCCGCTCGAGGAACGCGTCTTAAGAGCTTCGTTCATCACGAGGCGAGCAAGCTCCTCCAGCTGATCCAAGATTTGCTCCCTGGAATGGAAATCCCCGATTGTCATCTGGCAATCCCATAGCCGTTTTTGCAGGATCGCTTCACCTGCTTCATATTTTTTGGCAATGGAATGAAAAAGAAGCAGAATGCGTGATGCGATAAAGGTAAACGAGTACATGGGAAAATCAACGCCGCTCGGAATAATTCGCTCGAGTAGAGATGAATAGGCTTTATGATCGCCATTCTCCACGGATACGACCAGCTGCCTCTCGAGCTCCGGAGAGAATGCCGCAATCAAATCCTGCACCTGCCGACTGCCCACACCGTTCGTCCCATGGATGGTGCTGCGGCTCCAGGAGAGCATGCTCGAGGAATAGCCGTTTTTAAATTGACGGACACCGTTAACCGCTTCTCCTACGCCGATAACAGAGTCGAGCTTCAAATACTTGTGTATGTTCGTTTTCATTAAGTGAACCAGACTCTCCGTTGCATCGATGCCTTCCATTCCATTTGAATGGACTTGCACCAGAAAATGCATCATAGACGGGTGGCTAGCGTCATAGAACGGATGTACCTCGGGAAAGGTGCTCGCCGTTTCTCGGCATAACATCTGGAATGCCATATGCAGCAAGTCCAGATGGCTTCTTTCATCGCCAAGCCTGCCAGCCGGCACGCGCATTTCCACCGTTATAAACCGAACTAGAAGTTGCTCATCGATTAACGCAGACAGCTGCAGCTGCTCTAATCGTTCCTTTATGACCAGCAGGCTGTAGAAATCCTCTTTCACCATCCGAAGCAGTATCTGCTCCTGCAAGGCAAGCAGCTGCTCCTTTCTTTGCCGCAGCTCGGCTTGCTGCAGCTGCTTATCCGTCTGCTGGGCCGCAACTTCTGCAGCGAGCTTCTCAAGCAGAGCAGCCAGCTCTCGCCGTCCAACCGGTTTGAGCAAATAATCCCTTACGCCGGCCTGTATCGCTGCTTGCATATAGGTATAATCCGAATATCCGGATAATACGACGATCTTGAGTGACGGATATAGTTGCTTGCACGCATTTATGAGTCCGATACCGTCCATCTGCGGCATCCGAATATCGGTGAGAAGAACTTCGGGAAGCTTGTTTTGCTTCAGGAAGGCCAGCGCCTCCTCGCCGTTCGATGCTTCCGCCACGATTTGAAATCCGTATCCCTGCCAATCTATTTTTGCTTTTATGCTGTTTCTAACTCCCGCTTCATCATCGACGATCATTATGCTGTACAACATCTATCACCCCTTAACTGCGGGAATGCTGATTCGAATTTCCGTACCTTCTCCGCGAGTTGAATCTATGCTGACCTCCAGCTGTTCCCCGTAGTAAAGACGGCAGCGTGAAAGTACGTTTCTTAGGCCGATGCTGTCGCCTCCGCTGTTCAAAATATCGACGGAATCGGCAGCGCTCAGTTCCTTCATCAGGTGCTCGACGAGATCCGCGTCCATGCCGATACCATTATCGGCCACGGTCATGCAGAGCTTGTCCTGCTCGCGTTTGACACGAAGCGAGATTTTAGCGACGCCGCTTTCCTCCAAGCTGTATTTAACAGCATTCTCCACGATTGGCTGTAATATGAATTTGGCAATCAATAGCGAGCCCACCGCCAAATCCTCCTCTATATCCACTTGGAGCCGATCCTCGTATCGCAGCTGCAGAATGAATAAATAATCGCGGATATAGTTCATTTCCTCTTTCGCTTTTACCAGATCGCTGTTTAAATTAAGCGAGTAGCGCATCATTTGGCCAAGCGCTTCCGTCGCATCCATTAACACGTCATTTTTTTTCATGGCAGCAAGACCGCCAATAATTTCCAGTGTGTTATTAAAAAAATGCGGATTGATCTGCAGCAGCAGTGCCTTGTATTCCGCATTTTTGCGCCTAAGATTCGTTTCGAACTCCGTCTCGATAAGAAACCGCAAGCGAGTTGTCATATTCTCGAACACTCTCGTCACATAGCCCACCTCGCTATGACCGGTCCGAACCTTCGGCATGATGCTAAACGCTTGGGCAAACTCCCCGCGCTCCACATGCTTCATTGCTCTAGCCATCGCTGTAAGCGGCCTTGTAATGCCAGATGAGAGCCAATAGGCGACTAAAATAATTAGCAGCAACAGAATCAAGCTAATAAACAGCATGGTACGCCGTATTTGCTCGATTTTGACGAACAGCTCCTTCTCGGGCACCTCCCCGATCACGTACCAGTCCTGCTCTTCAAAATAGCGATAGAATAGTAGATACGTCTCCGAATCTCTTTGTATGGGAAATACTCCGCTTGCTTCATACTCTTTCGCTGCCTTAATTTCTGTTAGCCCCGTTGATAGTACCATGAGACTGTCCTCCGGTAGCTTCTGGTCAAGCACGCTACTTCCATCCGAAGTCAGCAAAAAAGCTTGGCCCGTCTTGCCGAAGCGGATTTTCTCAATCGCGTCCCGAAGCACCGAGGTTGGATAATTGATTTTAACGATTCCCGACTTCGTAAACGATTGAAGCTGTACCAAAGGAAGCAAAAAGCTGTTCACCAATCGGGCTTTCATGATCGTATCCGCCTGATCGGGGTCGGAATGCGCCTCCGTCCAGCGCTTATCCTCATCTAGAAACCGATTGTACCAATCCTGCTCCAAATACGTCCGGTCCTGTGTCCATATCCCGCCCGTAAAATCAGAAAAAACCCCTATCGATATGCCGCTCGAGTTATTGATCGAGTAGGAAGATACATACTCCATAAGCTCCTGCTTGGCAAGAAGACGCTCCTCTGCTGTGCTGTCCGGACTCATTTGAGCCGTAATCCACTGCTGCGTTACGCGGTTGCTCATAACTTGATTGCCGATTTCCTCGACTTGCGTCATCGAGGTGTTGACATGCGACCCGAATTGCTCAATAGTCTGTGACGTCGAGATTTCTATGGATTGTCTAATCAGCTTGGCCGACTCTTCGCTAAGAACGAACACAAGCGTAATAAAGGGTACAACGAGCAATAACGAGAACGCCGCCATCAGACGGCTTCTTAGTGAGAAAAACATCGGGCAGCCCCCACTCTGTCTACTGGCTTGATTATTTGGATATGGCTACGGAATCATTGTATGCCTTGTCTATCGTGCTGATCGCAGCTTGGACGGCCTCATCCAAATTACGTTTCTCGAGCGCAACTTCCTCGAATAAATTTTTCACGGCCTCCGAAACCTGAGGGAAAACACGCGTAATCGGGCGAGGCCTGCCGTATTTCTGGTTTTGGATGACGAATATGTTTTTCGGGTATTCATTCAGCTCCGTAAACTCCTTCGCAACCGAATATCTCGCCGGAATATCCCTAGTAATGCTCGTGTACAGCTTTAAGCCCTCATAGCTTGTCATCCAGTTCACGAACAGCCATGCTTCTTCTTGATAGTTGCTCTTCTCCGAGATGCCTAGTCCCCAACTGCCATTGGCAACGGCCTGTCTTACCTCTTTAGGCAGCGGGGCAACATCGAAATCAACGCCCAGCTTAAAGTCAGGGAAATTTTCCGCGATGTGGGACAGAGACCAGGTTCCGTCGATCGTAATGCCAAGCTTGCGGTTCGGAAAGGCATCTACCGGATACTCAAAGGACGCTACCTTATGTTTCGTGAATAGCTCCGTATAGAACGTCAAGGCCCGCTTCGTTTCTGGAGAATCCAAATAGCCCTTCGCCGAGGTGCCTTCCGGATTCATAACGTCACCGCCAAATTGCCATATAATCGGATACTTAAAATAAGCAGTTGCCCCCGCGTTTTGGAACCCTTGGGCAGGGTCGATCCCGTAGATACCTCGATCTGGGTCGTTGATCTTCTTCGCAGCATCAAGCACCTGCTCCCACGTCCACGCTTGATCGGGATCGCGTGAGGGCAACGGAATTCCGGCAGATTCGAACATTTTTTTATTATAAAACATCGCGATGGATGATTCCGTCATAGGCGCCAAATAAATATGCTGCCGATAAGTATACCCTTCGATCGTCGTTTGCGGGATATCCTCGAGATGCCCGTCTTTCTGAAAAGCATCGGTCAAGGGGCTGAGTGCACCTGCTTCTGCGTAGGAAGCGAGGTTCGGAGCATCGATGGCCATAATGTCAGGCGGATTGCCCGCCGCAACTGCGGTCCTAAGCTTCGTATCATAATCGCTATATGGGAACGGCATCATCACGATTTTGATCGAGGGATGCTTGGACATGAATGCTTCCAGCAGCTGATCATAAGCGGCATTCTCTGCTTTGTTTCCTGAATTTCTCCAAAAAGTAAGCGTTACCGTTTTTTGTTTCGCAGCTTTATCCAGCTGTCCATTTCGATTTGAAGAGTTCTCTTCATTCTTCAAACAACCCGTTAAAAGCATCATTCCAAGCGTAATAATAAAAAAGATGGCATGATTTTTCCTTTGCACGGATAACTCCCCTTTGCTCATGAAGATTGTTTGCAATAATCCATCCATTTAGAATAACAGATTCGACGGCAGAAATACTTATAATTATCTCTGTATTCAAGTTTCAATATTCTCTGCTTCCTAGTTAAAATAAAAAAACTTCAGCCCCTCTATAGAGAGGCTGAAGTTTTAATAGACAGCTGCTTATTTATACTGTTTTTTCTATGCTTTCCTTTAATTCCGGTTGAAGCCGTTATTATTGCTCTCCCGTTTGCTTCTCCTTAATCAGTGCAACCGATACATATTGCAGCGCCGCCATAGCAAACAATACGATAGGCAGCCATACCGACTGCAAATCACGAGCTAGAAAAATAAGCAGCGTAATCGAAAATACTCTTCCAACGTTTAGAAACAGCTCACGCATGACGACCGATTCTACACGCAGCTGTCCTTTGAGCGGCAGCGTACCGATTAACCGATAATAGTAGGAGGTTAACGTATTAACTGCAAGCGGATTACAAATCGAGAATAAAATCATAAATATGGCGACCGACCAGAATTGCACTTGGAACAGCAGCAATGCTGAACCGATAACAACACCGGTAGTAGACAGCAATACATATTTACGAACTTGCTCCTTCTGTGCTTTCCTTGAAATGACATACCCGGTTGCAACGGTTAGCGATGAGAAAAACACACCCAAGTAGCCTACCCAATCCTCGCGCCCAACCGTTTGGTACAGCATAATATTGGGTAAAAAAAGCATGATCCCTTGGAAGAGTCCCAGCACGAAAAAGCTGTACAGCGCTTTCATCCAGCGCCGATTTTTATTCATCACCAGACCCATCAATTTCAAGTAATAAGCTTTATGATGGGATTGAATCATAGGAATGCGGAAGCTTACAATAGCTGCTATTAGAAACATAATGAATGCAAGCGTAAAAATAACAATATACCCTTGCAGCCCTTCGCTGCGCTGAATAATAAACCCGGCAAGCGCAGGACCAGCGAGTCCAGAGGAATTAAATACAATCATATTAATAGCTAGAAACCGTATGCGATTGGCTTCTGTAGACACATCATACTGGATAACCAAATAGCCGGTCCAATAAAAGCCTGCTGCAATTCCATTGAAAATAGCAAACCATATGTAATATTGTGCCACATGCTCCTGAGCGATGACGACCATCAAATAAAAGATAGCAATCATTACGATGCCGAGGCGATACGTAACCATTCGATCACGCCGTTTAGCGATCCAGCCCCCTAATGCAAAAGCTGGCGGCGTCAGTATAAACACGATGATGTTATAAATCCCATTTACCGCTAAATCCTGTGTCAAACGCCACAAATATAAATTTAGAAACAGGCCTGACATCGATGCGCCGAACTGAAAGCAGCAATGAATAATTAGAGCAGTAACAGCGTCCTTGCTTAGCCTGCTCTCTGGAGGAAGCGCTGTGCCTTTGAAAAGGTTGAATCTGCTCCAAACTCTTGTGCCTTTCCTCATCCTTAGCATCCCCCGCAGCTCATCATCTGGTAAATATTTCTCTTCATTCATTCTATCATAAGAAAACATTATAATATTGCAGCGAGAAAGCGCTCTCTGCTTCAAATTAACGGCTAAGCTTGCATCTGGGTCACATAAAGAATCGTATTCGTTGATTTCATCGATTGTTCGCTTGATTAAGGTTATAGGCCAGACTTGAAAATGGAAATCTTAATCAAACGCCTAACCATCACCATCATCCGAGGCGGTTCAAGCATTTCATTTTGCAGCTATCCAGCCCGACAGGAGGGCTCCACCCTCAGAATGGTTACCTGCAGTAAGCTCGCCTCCGTGACGCCTAATAATTTTTTGTGAAATCGTCAACCCTAATCCGCTGCCCCCCGTTAACCGATTCCGGGATATTTCACCGCGATATAAAGGTTCAAATACATGCGGCAATTCTTCCGAAGAGAAGCCTGGTCCACTATCACGAATCGTAAACTTTACTTTATTGCCATCTTTATAGCACATGGCAACAATTTCACCATCGGGTGGTGTGTGTCTGACCGCATTATCCAATAAATTATTCATGGCGCGTTCTAATAAGTGTGTATCGCATCTAATGATGCAGTCGTCTGTAAATTGACTGGAAATCGTAATCTGTTTTTGCTGAGCTAGCGGACTCAGACTATCCATTGACTTCCGAAGTACGAAAGTCAGATCAACCGTCTCGTTGTTTAGCTGCGTCTCCAAATAATCCATCTTCGTAAATGAGAATAGGTCCTCTACCAGCCGATCCAATTGTGCCGATTTTTCCTTGCAAACCGTCAAATATCTCGAGATTTTCTCAGGCGATTGAGCAATCCCTTGCTCCAGACCATCCAAATAACCTCGCAATGCAAACAATGGTGTTCGCAAATCATGCGCGACGGCCGCGATCACGAACCTTCGTTCCTCTTCGAGTTCCACTTGCTTCCGACTAGATGTTTGAAGTCCCTTCACCATCACTTCAAACCCATCGCGCACTTCGGCGATTTCCGTGATTCGGGATGCTGGCAACCGTACAGCCCAGTCACCTGCCGCAATTTGTCTGGCTGCAAGGCTCATTCTCTCAAGTGGCTTTAGGAGAAACCTTCGCATTTCAACAGCAACTATAAAAAATGCCAGCAATAATCCCGCAAAAATCGAAATGAATTGTACCCTATGCGTCTCCGGCAAATAGATGACAAACTTTCCGCGTAATTGACCGTCCTCCAGGACAGAAAACCGTTCGGTTGATGTAAAAGCGCTATGGCTATCTGGATTAGACTCATAAATTACCTGATCTGACGCATTTAAAATAACAGCATCCAATTTCGCTTCCTGCAATCGGGCTTGCAATTGGTATTGCCAATTCGGATCCGTCCAATTGAACGTGTTCGATTCGATTAGGCGAACCGTCTCCGTCAACTGATCTTGCAGAGCTTCGTTTGGCGACTGGCTATTTGCGAAACTGAACGTATTAGTCTCCAGAAAATGAGCGGCAATATAGAAGATCCAAGGCAAGGAAAGAATGAAGAAGAAACAAAGTAAAGTAAATGTGCGAATGCGAAGTGTCTTCATCTTATCCTCCCTCAAAGCGATACCCGACTCCCCATACATTGACTAGGCAGCGCGGTTGGTTAGGATCGGGTTCAATTTTGTCTCGAAGCCGGCTGAGGTGTACCCGAATCGTATGCCTATCGCCCACCCCTTCCCAGAACCTATCCAGTAATTGTTCATAGGAGAAAACCTGTCTAGGATGTTCTGCAAACAATTGCAGCAGCTCAAATTCCTTCGGTGTGAGCTCTACGCGCTCCCCTTCCACCATCAATTCTCTTGCAGTCAGATTTATTTTAATGCGTCCATAATCCAATATTCTTTCATCCATTCGCTGCTGGGAAGCGGACCGTCGCAATACCGCTTTAACCCTGGCAACAATTTCACCGGGGGAAGCGCTTTTGACAATATAATCATCGCCGCCAAGAGTCAGTCCTCGAATCTTGTCCACATCATCGCTGCGGGCGCTTAAAAAGAGGATCGGAACGCTGCTCTCCTTCCGAATACGACGGCATAACTCGAAGCCATCCTGCCCCGGCATCATGATATCCAGAATGATACAATGCACGGTGCTTTGCTCAAACAAGGCCCAAGCTTCCGAGGAATCGCAAGCGGTTATCACTTGAAAATTATCGTTTTCCAAAAAGTCTCTCAATAATTCAACGATACTAAGATCATCGTCTACGACGAGTATCGTTTGCATTACGCTCATGGGTATCCCACCTTCCCATCCAGTTTATCATTTTTTCTACCGGAGCAATCGACTTCCGATGTTTTGTGATTATTTGTTTATTGTTTTGTGACACTTTCACAACCTGGATTGAGATATTCCGTTGTTATGATTCTACTACGAACAAATTTTATTGAAATTAGGGGGACTTATTTATGTTACAGGTTCAAATTGTACTGTTTGACGGCTTCGATCTTCTGGATGCAATAGCACCTTACGAGGTTTTTAGCGCCGCCGTAATGATGACTGATAACGCGATAAGCGTGGAGCTTGTCACCGCCGAAGGACCTCGGTTCGTCACCAGCGGCATCAATGGGTTGAAAATTGAGGCGAGCGGCCGTTTGTACCCGGAAGTGCCGGGCATTATCCTTTTGCCTGGCGCATCCGGTGACCTCGAAGGAAATGGACCTGACTCCATCCCGGCTATTCTAGGCCGCGCCATGAATACGGCATTAACAGATTTGATTGAACAGGCGCTCGGGCAAACCGACATCGTGGTCGCTACCGTATGCGGAGGTTCACTGATACTGGCCATGGGAGGATTGCTGGAGGGCAGACCAGCTGTAACGAACCATCTGGGCATGGATTTACTCGGAGCAACTGGAGCTGTTCCCGTCACGGCACGCGTCGTGGATGACGGCAATCTGGTGACCGGCGGCGGCGTTACCTCTGGACTCGATGTCGCGCTGTATCTAGTGGAGCGTCAACTTGGGCCGCAAATCGCGCATGCGGTAGAGGAGTTATTCCAATACGAACGAAGAGGAACCGTTTGGAGAAAAGCTGGAATTGCGCCTAACCATCCTAAAACATTGGAAAGCGACGAACCGAATGTCGTGGCAGACACAGCGGAGAAGAATGGCGACGCAGTGGATAATCCAGCTACACAGGCATCTGTCTTCGATGGGGGTTGGGATGCGACAATCGCTACTCCAGTTGGTAAGCTCCTGGTCAAGCTCTCGATATCGAATAGGAATGGCATGATACAAGGAACAGCAACACAAGGGGACGAAACGATTGAAATGTTAGACCCCGTGCTTCAGAAAAACAAGCTTTTCTGGTCACTTCGAGTCACGCGGCCTATGCGCTTAAATCTGAAATTCGAAGTTTCCGTAGAAGGCGATCACATGACCGGAATCGCTAAGGCCGGCATACTTCCGGCATCTAAATTAATAGGCAATCGGATTTTCTAATGGGAAATAGGTTGGATGACATGAAAAATCGGAACAAGCTATTCGGAGTTTTAGTCAGTCTCAGTATCCTGTTTATTCTGTATGCCTTAGCGAAAAATTATTTCATCGATCCAGAGGCTACGGGTTTTCTAAGCCATAAAACCGGACTTAAACGCCCGATTAAACTCCCGGTCTGGTTAAACGTGATGTATGTGCATGTCGCATTCGCATGTCTGGCCATGGCCTCGGGGCTACTCAATTTCTCTAATCGTATTTTTAAAAAAAGCCGCAAGCTGCATCGTATGAACGGATATGTATATATCGTATCCGTCCTTCTTGTCGTGATCACCTCCGGCTATATGGCGCCTTATGCAACTGGCGGAAAAATCAGCAGTATGGGATTTAATTTGCTCAATATGATTTGGCCGATTATTACCATTACAGCGCTTGTCCAAATCTTAAAGAAACGCATGATCCGCCACCGGAACTGGATGATTCGCAGCTACGCCTTTTGTTTTACGAATATGGCGATTCATCTTATCACTCTACTTTTTGAGCAGGGATTCGGTCTCGGTTACGCTGACAGTTACACTATTGGCGTCTACGGATCTATAGCGCTGCTGCTGTTCATTCCTGAAGTCATCATTAGAACGATCTATAAATCCAGAGAGAATTAGATACACTTCTTATCTAAATATGGAAAAGTTTATAGGCTCTTGTTGTGAATAAAGGACAATAATAAATATGATTACACGTTTAAAACAACGAATCCCCTGCTTCACCACTTAATCGGGTAAAGAAAGGGATTCGTTGTTTATTCAAATTCAGGCTAATGGGTGATATCACATTTGTTTAATATGAACGAGATTTGATTTTCGAGACGATTGATCGTTTCTTGTGATTCATTGTCTTCTACTTGCTGTTCACGAAGCGATTCGAGCTCCTGCTTGAGTTGATGCAAATCATCTCCCGCATTGGCACAATCATAGTTACTCTCAAGGTTATTGAGCATGCTTTATCCTCCATTCGATAGGTAGGTGTTCTTGACTATTATGATGGATTTCCATTAATTTATTCATTTTCCTTGGATGACTAAGCGATTGCCGTCTTTCATGTTGCAAATTGAACTATCGGTACTCGTTACTATAACGACAACTTAATTATTCTTGCTATATGATTCGATCATCTCGGCTGGGTGATTATAATTGTTAGAGATCTGCTCATTGCATACCTATAATTCCCTTCCTTTTCTAAGTTAAGTAGCTTCCCGCAGCAATCCTTTTTTTAAACGGTCCAGCTGCAGAAGATGATGACGGTAGTGCATTTCAACAAGCAGAAACCATTCCTCCGCACACAGTCCACCGAATCTTGGATGAGACACTGTATTTTGTTTGGACATTTTCTCAAGGGCAGGTTCAATCTCCTTCATTCTCTGGATGACAGTCTGTAAGCCTTGAATGAGCTGCTCTTTGTTTTCCGGCTGCTCTGGCGTATATTGAGGGGAAGGCGGAACATGAATACGAATGGGCGGGAAGCTTCCTTGAGCAAATATAGCTGCACCAACCTCGGTTTTTTCCGTTGGAGATATCAGAGGATCTTGGCTTGGTATCAGGCTTTGATCAATATTGCGAAGCTGCATATCAAGCGCCGATCTAATGAGATGCTGAAACATCTGTCCGATCGACCACTCGTTGTCACTTTGTTTATCCCTCAGCTGCTCTAGACTGAATTGATCCAATTCATGAATATAATGTGTCGCAGTTTCCTCAAATCGTTGTAATGCTTCCTTTGTTGTAATCATCTTGTATCATCGCCTTTACTCATCTTTTTATCTAAGTATACAAAAACGCTACTGACACCATTATGTCAGTAGCGTTTTAACATTTTTTCTATTTCATTTCTAATTTGATGTCGGAAGGATTCCGGTTCCAGCACAACCACTCCGCCACCCCAACCGAGCACCCATTGCAGCAATTCCTCAGGCTGTCGAACGCGAAAGGTCACCAGCATCCCTTCCGGATGGTTCTCTATGGTTTCTGTATAGAAGTTGTTTGATTCCCTTACCTTATCAGCAATATCCGGCTGGACCTGGATGCGCACAAGGATGTTGCGATCGTCTGGCGGCTGATATACATTCAATTGAAAATCTGCTGGCAGCATAAATCTTTCTTCCAGATCGATTAGCTCCGTCATCCGTGACAACCGGAAATGCCGGATGTCTTGACGCAATTCACACCATGCAATGAGTACCCATGAACCTTGGTGAAGCACAAGTCCATAAGGAGCAACCGTACGAACACTTTGGCGGTTCCCATCCACTTCGGCGATTCTTTTGGAATAGCGGAAACTGATTTTCCTTTCCTCTAATATCGCTCGACGAATCGCTTCCAAGTATGCCTTCTCTTGCATTCGTACTGCACCCTCAGCAGAAGTGAGCAACCGAAAGCTCTTGCGAATCCGGGATGCCTCCTTGCGGATCGGTTCCGGCAGGATAGCTTCAATCTTCCCTCTAGAGGTTCGAGACTTGCTGCCATAGTGGATATCAAACCAATGCTCGATAAAATCTGTTCCGATGAGTAACGTTACTGCTTCTTCAACCGTGAAACTGACTGGCGGCAGAAAATACCCCTCCATTAAGGAGTATCCCTGTCCAGGTGCCCCTATCACGGTTACGCCAGCTTCACTCAAAGCCTGAATATCCCTGTAAATGGTTCTCACGCTTGTTTCAAATGTAGCGGCCAAATCCTCGGCTCGTAACACTTCATTACGCTGCAGCTCAAGCACTATAGCTAATAAACGATCTGTTTTGTTCATGCTCTAAACCCTTTTCCGAGAGATACACACTAACCTATTGAAAATCAACCGGTCCAGACTCTCATTATAATCGATGGTTACAGCTTGTCCTTGTTAAAATAATATCGCCGGAAATTATTTATATGTCCGAAATAATACCTTGAAACTCTTAAAATACGCTTCAAGTTCAGGTCCTTTTTATACCAAAGTGATTTGAGCACTTTTTTCTGTTTGTACAGCTTATTAATTTCATCAGATAATGCCGGTTCAGTTACATATTTTCGCAATACGACTTTCGGTACATTTGTCCAAAGGGCTGTTTTGTCACTATATACGCAGTCTTCGTCTTTGCCATAGACAACATTATCTATCAGCGCAGCTATCATATTAAGTCCAGCTGCCCTGACAAAAAAACTACTTCTGCCAAGTCGCGGATTAATTTCGAACATCATATATTTGCCTGTTCTGCTGTCATACTTCATATCGATATTGGAAAAACCGACATAACCGATCTGTTCAAGAAATTCCTTTACTTTCTGATAAATGTCCATATCTGAGCGACAAATAATCGCAGCGTAGTTGCCAAGTGTTTTCGGCGCATATTCCTCAAGCACCGGCTGGCCGAGACACATCATTTTCACTTTCCCGTTATCGTCAGAGTAGCTATTGATGACACGCATCGAACTATCCCCGCCAGGGATAAATTCTTGTATAATTAGCTTTCCTTTATAATCGGAAGTATTCATGTTTTTGACCATTGATAAATACTCGTCCTTAGTGCTAAAGAAAAACACCTTCTTTTTGCCTTCAAAATGACAATGTAAATATGCGTAGGCATTGCTGTTTTCGGGCTTTACGACGATTGGATATTGAAACTCCATTTGTTCCAGCGCTCTTTCACGCTCATGCGGCTCACAAACAATCGTTTTCGGATAATCCAGTCCATATTTTTCACAAAGTTTATAAAATTTATCTTTTGTATCAAACGTATCAAGCAAAGCCTCAGAAATAAAATGATTCTCGATAAGCCCTTTGAATTTGCTATAATGCCGTGACAACATGCCCGCATAATAATCCGAGCAAGGAATGACGACTAGTTTTCTGTTCGGAGCGATGTGTTTTTCCAATATGGAGAGCAGAGCACCCGGAAACACGTCCTCATGGTCAAATCGATCGATTTGAATGAGATCAAACAATTTGCTGTTCATCGTTGGAATTAACAGCCGGCTGCACAGCAGCAGTGGCTTGATCTGGTAAGTCTCATGGATAAGTCTAACGTTTCCATATGCATTTTCATCGCTGCCTAGTATAATCGGTAAAAAATCGTAACTATTCATGTTTTCTCCTTATTTAACCTGTTCTACATTCATTACTCTTATTATATCAAAAAAATATCTACATTTTTCTTTCGTCATTGCATTTGTCTGGAAATACTTTTCGAAATGATAATCTCTGAAAATATGATTAAAGGTTCGACCAACTAGCTCCTTTTTCTTCATATGTACCTGCTGCTGCCACATTAAGACACGCGTGTCAGTCTAACGGCCTGATAAATCTTATCCGGCAGCTCAATAATCCGATAAGCCGGATGGTGAATGCCACAGTATTGGAGATAGTACTCTCCTTCAATTCCAATGGTTGGCACATCGTATACCTCAGGGATCGGCTTATAGTTTTCGGGTGCTGTCTCCAGAATCGTCTGCAGAAAGCGGATCCGCATCGGACTGTCGCCATGCAGCTTTTCAAGCAAGCCACCGGACAAACCTTTAACCGTTATGTGCAGCATGTCCGCATTCAGAGAAGCTGCGTCATGCTGGAGACGACGGACCTGCCCGTCAACGAAATCGTTGGACGTATCGGCTATACCGATCTAAAATTTTTCCATGCCCTGTTCCGCAAGCTGACCGGGTGTACCCCTCTGCAGTATAGAAGCAAGGCTCTTAAAATCGGCGAATAAATCAGCCTCACCATCGATTTCATTCATCCTCTACAAACAGAGCAGCCCATCGTTCCTTTTTCGCATCCTTCACGGATTTCAGAAGAGCCCAATCTTGTTTGTTAATTCTAAATGCCTGTCATGATTTTAAATCCTCCTTTAACCTAACGATTTGTGAGCACTTACGCAGGTCGCTGCATAAATCTGTTCGTTAGCGGAACAAAATCACCCTTACAGGTGATTACACATCGCAGACGCGTCAGCTCGGACTTCTAACGGAAACCAGAGACGCTAAATCGCCTATATATGTCGTTTCAAGATTGTAACGGAAACACGGGCCTCTATTCGTACAAAAGATACACGATATCGCTTCATTTCTGCGTAATAGCGTCTCCCACTTCCGTTAAAATGTGACGCTAACCAAAAATCGCACTTTAGCGTCTCTGGTTTCCGTTAGCTTTCGTTATCCCCTCTCCGGCTGCTGGAGCAGCATCGTTATTAACAGGTTCGGAGAATCCATAGTTTCCTATACAACGAAAAAGGCTGCCGATTTATGCCAGCAGCCTAGTTCTCATAATTTTCGCTTACGAATCCGAAATTTCTTTTTGCATAATAAAATCATCCATGACAAATCCATTCCCGATATCCGCTCTTTGTTCTCGTACGATCTTGAAGCCTTTTTTCTCATATACCGCAATAGAGGATTCGTTATAACGATTGACCGTTAGCCAAATATGACTTAGATTTCGGTCTTTGCACAACTGCTCAAGGAATACCGACGCTTGGCTTGCATAGCTGCGTCCCCTGTGCTCCTTTCCTATATAAAACTTGCTCAAAAAGAGCTTCTCCTCTTCTTGTCTGACTGACATATAGCCGACCGCAGATCCATCGTGCTGGATAAAGTAATATTCGTAGCCCTGATGATTGATCTGATCCTTAATCGCTGGAATCGTTTGGTATTTGCCAATCATGTATTCAATCTGCTCTATCGTAATAATGGATACATAATATTCGCGCCATATTTCTGCTGCCAATCGCGCAACCTCAGCGATTTCTTCCACTGTATTCACCTTTGGAAATATAAGCTTCTCATATGATGCCATACAAATTCCTCCCAATATAAAGATCACTAGTACTCCTCATTATGGTAGCACATACTGTCAGTATCCTGCCGCTCATATTATAAAGTCATCATATCTTTCTGGTAATAGGCTTCTTGCTTGTAAATTTAATGATGTATTTAATAAAAATTATCCTTATAATTGTTTATAGACATTAATTCTAACGATTTGATACATTGTTGCCGATATTATTTGATTAAGTAATAGAAGAAAAGGAATAGGAAAATGAAACTAAAAAAATTATTTATTAACAAAAGAATTATATTTTTTATAGTTATTTCAATTATTATATTTAGCGTTCTAACTAGCTCAAAGTTAATTATTTCTAACTATTCTACTGGGAAATCAGCGCAAATAGCTCTTGCTAAACAATACATTACGATAGCTGAGGATATTGCTAATGACCTCGATAAAGATCTATATCAAACATGGTTAACTAATAAGGAATATGATGAAAATAGACAAGATATAAGGCGTTTCTTAGAACAATATCGTGATCCAATAAACGCACTTTACGTCTATATATTAATGTTGGACGAAAGTGATATTTCTAAAGTAATGGTAGCCGCCCTTCCACCTGGTGTGGATGATTTGCCAATCGGCTTAATATGCACGGTCCCTCCTGTTCAGGTTTCACAAGCAAAAGCTGGCCAAAGTTACTTTACGGAAATTGTTAAAGATGAACATAATGGTACCTATCTGTCTATTGGCGTACCATTCTATAATGGGGATGGAAAAATGATAGGCGTTGTTGGGATTGACATCGACGCTAATGATTTAGAGCTGGTAAGTCAGCAAGTTGTCCAAAGCAATGGAAATGTTTTAGGAATCGATATATTATTTGCAGTCACCTTATTAATTGTTGTGTTCATTTTAAACAAATGGTATAAGTTCCGTTTGAAGCTGGACTTACAGGAATCAGAAAAAATATATATTTCGGAGCTAAGTAAAGTGATCGACACCATTAAATCCACTAGACACGACTTAATGAATCATCTTCAAGTTCTAAATGGACTTATGGATTTAAAATTATATGATAAAACTAGTGATTACTTAAAAAGATTAACAATCGAATCCAAAACTTTAAACTTATCCTTGCGAATTAAAAACCCGATATTGCTGGTTCTGTTCCAAAGTAAATGGGAATTAGCCCAATCCAAAAATATACAAATGAATTTTGAAACTGATTTAAATGATTTTAGTGGAGTAGAGTCTATGGATCTGGTAAAAATCTTTGCCAATCTTATAGATAATTCAATTGAAGCAGTTGAGACTTATAAAGGAGAACAACCTAAATTCATTCGTGTTATTTGTAAATCAGACGGCACGAAATATCTATTTGCTGTTGAGAATACTGCTGAGCTTTCGAGTAATGAAGAAAAGAGCTTATTCCAATATGGTTTTACAACGCAAAATAATACGGATGGTTTGAGGGGCAACGGTTTAACGATTATTAAAAGAACGGTTGAGAAATATCAAGGCGATATCTATTTCCAATACGAACAAGGAAAGCTGCTAATCCAAATTACGATTTAGAATCAATGGTGTCGATTGCCGAAATCTATGATCCAATTTGAAAGACATCAATTACGGTTTTACCATCAACATCATATAGTGGGATATCACGACCACCCGGAGGTCTACTTTTCTGTATGGCCAATGCTTCCTCGGGCGTCTTTGGTTGGTCACCATCTAAATCTTTTTTTAGCTCATATCCCTCTGTGCCGTCTGCTGCTGAACTTTTGATTTTTAGGAAAACTAGAAGCATGTACAGAGCACGCGCTTACTAGGAGTGGTTTAGCTTCCAAACCGTAGTGTGAATTGGAGGGTTATTTGACTTGCCGATTTTAACTATAACGTAAGATTTAAGGTCATTTTAATGGTAATCTTGACAAGCCTTTAGCTGGTATAGGTTAATAACTTTCTGGATCTACCCTTAACACCAATATCTTTTTGTTATCTAAGAGACGAAGCCCATGTCATGGACTTTTCTACTAGCTCATTAACAAAAGATTCCTTACCTTCTTGGTATTTATGTGTGTCATCTGGAAACTCATTAGCTAATTTCAGTTTCAGTTCTCCGTACTTTTTTGCGTCTTCAGAGTGTGAAAGTAAATATCCTTTAAAGTTTAAATGCTGTTGAATGTTTATATTCCCAGTCTGGTATATATGCACGTGATGGGTTCTACTACTCCCACCCTTTGTAAAATACCGTCTTCCTACTATTCCCTGCTCACCTCGAACAGAATAACCAATATCAGCCATTTTTTCGTTACAGAGATCAACCCGCTCTATGTCTTTAACGACAAGCAATATATCAATAATTGGTTTTGAATAACCAATTTGAGGGACAGATGTACTTCCAATATGATAAATAACAATCATTTCATTAATAAAAATCCGACTAATTATATCTGATTCTATGGCGTACAGCTCATTCCACTTTTCCGTCCAAGCCACTATTTCTGTCTTCCGCATAAGTCCCTCCTACATCTTATAATCAAAATAATAAATAATGCGGTAAACGCATACCCCATTTTTACATATAGTGAAGTAATTTCATAAGGAACCATGAGTTTATCAAAAAATACAAAATAGCCTAAATACAAAACATACACAATTGTACATACTGTAATGATATCAACGATACGTTTTATGATTTTTTTTGACATGCACTCATCTCCGCCAATTAATTAAATAAAAATCGATATAAAATGTGCATTGCAACAGAACTGATGACTAATAAGTCCTACCCTGGCATGTGAGTATCAACGAAACCTGCCAATTAGCTTAATAAGAAGAGCAAGCCACAGTAGCACTTGCTCATGATCAGTGTACCTTTGTCAAATACGCACTTCTCTTTTATGAAAGCGTTGGTCTTAAATTTCCTCTTGATAAACTTTTAATTCAAGGAGAAAATTACGGCTAATTGGAATTAAAAATTCCTTTAATGATTCAACTGTTGTAAAAAACAAAGCAAGATTATCATCAGTATCATACGACCAAAGTGACTTTTTCAATGACCTTAATTCATCAACAGGAGGAAATGTATACTCACAATGTAATTGTTCCATATGCGAATATTCGCCTTCTTCCTCTATTGTAAACTGACGGACAAAATCGAAATAAAATAGTTCAGTTCCAGTAAAATTATAAACACCACACTGAAATAATAATGAAGATTCAGCACATTCAACCTCTACCTTAGCAAAGGTCTTAAACGTGTTCCAAATATTCAATATATCATCAGCATTTATATTTCTAATCATTGCTTTTAATTGGTTTTCAGCTTCTTTGACATTTATCATTAAACCCTACCTCCCATATATAAAATCGTACGAACTACGATAACTCTCCATAATTTAGTTATTCGTGAGATGAGTTAACTATCCTTCCCGTTTGCAAAAAGAAGCAGCCGATCATTGTGGTCAGCTGCTTCCATGTTTTTATTAAACTATCGTTACCCGCTAGCCTAATAATGCTTTACTATTGAATCTCCTTCTCTTGAAGTTGGTCACTTAAAATAAAGTGAGTAAATCTTTGTATAAATTGTACTCTAATCATTCCATCATTATAATTTTTTTGCACCACTGAAATCACCTACACCCCATGCTCCAGCATGTATTTTATTATTGTATTAAGAGGTACTTTTCTCGGTCCGCCGCAATTCATAAGAAACCAAAGTGAATGATGCCATTGCGCGTCATTTCATACCCTTCAAGTCAATAATGGCTCAATCTTTAAGCTAACGAATGGATTAGTTACATTTGCAGAGAGGTGTTCCTTTCGATCCAATTGCAAACTGCGATAAGCCGTTCTGAGGATACGAAAGAAGTGGAAGAGAGTTGACAACCATTTACCCTAATGTTAGGATATATTTATCCTAGTTATAGGATAAATTCGTTTTGCAAAAGGCTTGAATGGATAAATAACGGAGATGGGGTAAAATAGTAAAGTTTCAATTCGGAATGAAGTTTTAGAACTTGGAATTCTGATGCAGATATTGCCTATGAGGAGAAGGTGTTTGGATGAAACAAGCGGACGAGAACAGCGAACTTGACCTGAATTTGTTTCGGGTATGGGCTAAAGCCACAAAAACGCTGTTCGATAATTTTAAGCGTGACATTGAAAGCCATGGCATCAGCCAGGATCATTTTATGATACTTGAGTTGTTATATAACAAAGGACCGCATCCCATCCAGCGAATTAGCGAAATATTCGCGATTCCAAGCGGAAGCATCACATATGTGGTGGACAAGCTAGAAAAGATAGGCTATGTACGGCGACAACCGAGCGTTACGGATCGACGTACGTTGAACGTAAATCTCACCGAAAGCGGGGAAGCGCTTTTCAATGAAGTTTTCCCTAAGCATGTCGCGACGATTTCACGAAACTTCTCGTTTATCGACAACGAAGAAAAAACGCGTATGATTCAGCTGTTCAAACGGATAGGTCTGGGTGCTCAAGGACTTAGAGAGGAATAACGAACATCGCTTGACAGAAGGTATGATATAACGGCGGCAGCAAAGCAGACTTTGCTTGGCGGACTGAATGTCGAATTACTTAATTTAACGCTTACTTCACATAATCGTAACTAATTGGAGGAATTTAAATGCTAAAAATTGCTGTTATTCTTGGAAGTACTCGTCCTGGTCGCAATGGGGAAGCTGTCGCCAAATGGGTTCACGAGATTGCCCAAAAGCGTGGCGATGCGGATTACGAGTTGGTAGACATCGCGGATTTCAATCTGCCGATGTACGATGAACCGATTCCTGCGTCCATGGGACAATATACGATGCCGCATACGCAGGCTTGGGCGGCAAAAATCGCGACCTTCGACGGATTCATATTCGTTACACCTGAATATAACCATGCTATATCCGGCGCACTGAAGAACGCAATCGATTTTATCTACGGAGAATGGAACAACAAGGCGGCCGGTATGGTCGGCTACGGCGGTTCGGGCGGAACGCGCGCGGTAGAAAGCTTGCGGACGATTTTGTCCGAGGTTCAAATCGCCCATGTCAGAGCGCAAGTTGGTTTATCGTTGTTTACCGATTTCGAGAATTATTCCGTATTCAAACCGGCAGCGCATCAAGAAAAATCCGTAAACGCGATGCTCGACCAGTTAGTTCCCTGGACCAATGCAATGAAAGCGGTAAGAAGCAATTAATCCGACGGGAAATCGAGAAATACCCAATTGCGGCTAACTCGTAAAAACGGCTGAAACTAACGTTATTTTATCCGTTTTTACGTCTCTAATATCGAATTCTGAATTCTAGACATACTCAAGCGCTGGAGGCTTAAACATGGAAATAGGTATAGATACTTTTATCGAGACGACTCCGGACGTACAAACCGGCGAAACGATAAGTCATGCGGAACGATTGCGGCAAGTCGTCGAAGAAATCGTCCTTGCGGATCAGGTAGGATTAGACGTCTTCGGCATCGGAGAGCATCATCGGAAGGACTTCGCGGATTCCGCTTCTGCCCTGGTGTTGGCGGCAGCCGCGCCGATAACCGAAACAATTCGATTGACCAGTTCGGTTACCGTGCTCTCTGCCGCCGATCCCGTGCGCGTGTTTCAGCAATTCGCCACGCTCGACGGTCTTTCTAACGGTCGTGCCGAGATTATCGCGGGACGAGGCTCCTTGGTCGATGCATTCCCTCTGTTCGGTTATGATTTGAACGACTATGAAGATCTCTTCGATGAGAAACTGGAACTCTTGCTAAAACTAAGAGATTCGGAGAAGGTGACCTGGCGAGGAGGCCATCGACCGGCCTTTAAGGATCTAGGCGTGTATCCGCGTCCCGTTCAGAATCCTTTGCCGGTATGGATCGGCAGCGGGGGAAATCCGGACTCGGTCATACGGGCAGGGACGCTTGGGCTTCCGCTTGTTTTGGCGATCATAGGAGGGAACCCCCTGCGATTTGCTCCGCTCGTACCACTCTATAAGAATGCCGCTACCCGCGCGGGACATGATGCGTCGAAACTGAAGATAGCCGTACATTCACTCGGGTTTATTGCGGAGAGTACGACGGAAGCGGTCGATAAATTTTTCCCTCCGACTCAGGCTTTTTTGAATTCAATGTCTAAAGAGCGCGGGTGGGGACAATATAGTCGTGCGCAATTCGACGCGGAGTGTAGCTTGGAAGGCGCATATTACGTGGGCGATCCCGAAACGGTCGCCAATAAAATCGTTCACATGAGCAAACATTTAGGCTTCTCGCGATTTTTTCTCCATTTACCGATCGGCACAATGCCTCATGAGGACGTTATGAAAGCCATTGAACTGCTAGGAACCGAAGTCGCTCCGAGAGTTAGGGATCGGTAAAGGATGGAATTGTTGCTATTCCGGAAGTTCTGGCATCCGATCCCTATGCTATAATGGAAAGCTTGCTCATCCGCTGGCAATCGGATGAGCAAGCTTTCTATTTCGGAATAGGAGAGACGGCGATGCGTATGTTGGGGGCGGGACTGCCGCGTAAACATTTTCGAGAAATTTATTTTCTGATTTTTCTGGCGATGATCGTCCAGCTCACCTTATTCGCTTCCATCGCCTACCGGAACGAGCAGAAAGCGCTAACTGACAACGAGTATGAATCGAACAAAAAGTTCCTATCGCAAATTACGTTCAACATCAACTACATGGACCGGATGATCGCCAACTCTGCGCTTTCGATGTATTCGGACCAAAATATCCGCTCAGTCAGTCATCTATGCGACCACTGCAGCGCCTGCTCATCCATGTGAGTCATTCAACGATCTTAGTTCAACGAGTATCTATGCATATAAGACATTAATTTAAATCTTAAGTTATAAATCTTGAAGTGCAGTTTGAATTACATTGCCAAACTTCGGATGTTTTGTTGTATGGCTGAAGTAAATTTCCAACACGTTTTTTTGCACATAATAAAATGGAAATGCCGCCAATTTAGCGGTTTCAAGATGCTCTTTAAACGTAGCAGGTCCATTCATGCTAACTTGTTCTGATTCGAAAATGTAAATATAGATGTTCTCAAGCTTGGCTACATCTTCCAATGGGTTTCCAATCGTAAACGCATATGGTTTCACATCGTTTAATACAGTAAGCTCATCATCGAGTTGCCCCATAGAAAACAACTCAGCACCCCGTGCTTTCAACGATTGAGTGACATCCTCCATTGTTACATGGTTTTCTTTTTCTTCAACATTTGTGATACCTGTTATAAGACTTTCGTTATTCATGCACCCTGTAATAATGAAGCACATTATTAACAGTCTTATGATAATTTTTTTCATAATAATCCCACTCCACAGCAGTCATGACGTTTGGAGATGGAGGTAAGTTGCAAAAAAAGAAGGAAGATTCTATTCTGCTAACTTGCCCGTTAGTTGAGAAAAGGCTGCCGAACGGCAGCCTTGACGTTATTGAACTATCGTGTCCCGTAAGCGGAGTTCCTATTTCTTGATCACGTCCGCCGACGCCTGAGCTGGATAGGATTGGTCTATCGCCCCGTTAGAGATATTTATGCTCACTTGGTCACCTACCGAGACAGCATCGAAACCTTTTTTGTCCACTGAAAGCCAGATTGCATTCGGCTGAGCGTCTTCCAATATTTCGTTAAGTGGTGCTTCAATATTATCAACCCTGTCACGCACCACTAGGACTCTACCGTTTTCTTTTGCAACAACAAAACCCTCTTTATGATTCCAACGCTCGTCTGATTCACTATTATTGTCGGATGAACATCCTGTTGCCAGAACAAGTACGAATACGAGTAAAACAAACACTTTTTTCAAAATGATATCCCTCCAAGTTAAGTATTACATAAATATGAACGAGTTGAGAGGAGAATTGGTTGCAAACGAGAAGTGATGTAAAATCATGCTAAACTGCCCGTTAGCTTAATGAGAAATTTACTAACCCTCTATCAATTCCCTTAATTTGTTTGCATGAATTACTGGAATTTCATAACCCTCATTGGTATTTTCAAGGTCCACCAATAGCCCTTTCATATCCCTATTTGTACCTAATGAAAGATGGAAAGCTTTTGTTGCTTGATCTTGAAATTTCACCTCCAAATTGTATTCTGCTAAATAATTAATCATACCCGGCATTTTCTCTGCACTATCTAAAGCAGTTTTGAAAACTTGAAATGATTCGAGATCATTGAATTGCTGATCTGTGCATTCATTTGTATTATCCTGCCGACTACATATCAGATTAACGAAAATTCCATCGTTGTCCAAGATAGAGTCCTGGTTCTTCTCGTTACATCCAAGGATAATAATTAGAGTTAACAAGAAGAAGGTAATTAAATATTTTTTTACAATAATCGCCTCCTTAAACCTATATCTGCAGACGTAAAATGGAATAATAAGGTTTCACTTTATTTTAGGGGCGTTCCATAATCCTGCCCATTCGTATTACGAGGTCACCAGATCTTTCTGGTGGACCTCATTTTTGTGTGGTCGTAAGATAGCGGTAGCCGGGGATCGAACGATTCTGCCCGTGGGACCTTGGATCCCGAGAGCTATTCTGTTCATCCCCCCTTACTTGTTCAACCATGGTTAGGCTGGCTCAGACCTTGATCCCGTATCACATGCGATAGTGTGGAAGACAAGAAGGTTAGGGGTTGCCGGTGAAAATACTACAGGAGCGAAGTCATGAATCCAGTCATTGGTTTAGATGTGTCCAAGGGAGAGAGCCATGCACAAGCTTTTTTAGACCGTGGAGTCCCTCATGGGAAGACCTTTAAATTTAATCATGATCTAGAGGAATTATCGTCTTTTCTTCATTATGTTAGAGCAGTGGAATCAGTTGCAGGGATGAGCCCTTGCATTGTAATGGAGGCAACAGGCCATTATCATAGCCCTGTTGTTCAGTTTCTGGATGAGTACCAGTATCTGTACATCGTCATTCATCCGTTAATCTCATATGAAGCTAAAAAAACCAATCTGAGACGAGTGAAGACGGATGCCGCAGATGCCCATCAACTAGGGCATTGTATTATAAAGAAGAGTTTGAACCTATCAAAAAACGGGGTCAGCATCTCATGAACTTGCGCTATCTCACGCGCCAGTATGAAATAGAAAAAGATGAAATATATTCCTGTGCCGAAGGGATGGTTATTTGTCATATCTTTTTTTGAGTATACCACTTCAGGAATCGGCCTTTAATAATTAAATATTGATAAGCTATTAGCTGGAATAGCTCAATGAAAGTTTACAGATCCGCAGAGTACAAACAGCTTACTTGTGAGAATATACTTTATATTCGCCGTTGTCTGATGAGAATCTTAGTATGTTACCATCATTGGGGATGCCTTCAAAATAAGCATCAATACAACCTGTCGTACATCTGTGTCCGGATATCAGTTTATTTACCTGGCTGTCTAAATGCTCGGCTTTTAGTTCATTAAAAAAGGAGAAGATCCTATTTATAAAGTTAAATACTTCCTCAACACCTATATAGAAATTGGAATCAGGCACTACTCCATTCATTTTGACTTCACCTTTTTTTTCAATAGATCAGCCTCGCCAAGATCAAATACATCTAGCCTTTCATCGATAATAGGTTTTATACCTGTTGTGATTTCTGCGGTTTTAATAGCTCATTCTTGAGGTGAGGTATAAACATAATCAAATACTACATTTTCAAGTCTGTCTCTTAATAGTTTGCCTGCTCTACCCCAACGTCATTTAAGGGTAAGCCCCTTCTTCCCTGCAGCTTTCCTTCTCTGTTAATATCCGTTTGACCGTGCCGTACCACATAAATCAAGCAGTAGCCCTCCTTAACATAGCATATCACCAATTCCAATACACCATATTTTGGATTTTCTCTGCCCATTAGCGGAAAAGGCAGCCATAGCGAATCGGCTGCCTTTCGTTCTGGTATTGAGTTATCGTGGTCTTTTAATGCAGTGCTACTTATTTCTATCTATGATGCGGTCTCCGCGCTGTTTGTGAAAAAAGGCTTAAGGTTTTATTGGTGTTTCGGCTGGTATCGCTAATTTGGTGACTATGAATAGCTATCCTTAATATATGTTTTCAAGAAGCTATTGCAGAATTTCCCTTTGGGGTCGCATTGAAGGAGCAACCTCTGAAAGTCGGGCAATTTCTCATATAATGATTGTAAATCGACGGGCGGCATGGCAAATAACTTCCCCCAATGTGGACGGGCACGGAAAGGCGCAATCTGTTCCTCAATTAGTGGTAATATTTTCTCAACTGCAATCAAATCCGCTTTCCATGTAAAGTGAATAGCCACCGAGTCCTGCTTGTAGCAAGGGCTCATCCACAGATTGTCTTCCGCAATCGTGCGAATCTCGGACACATAAAGGTGTGGCGATATGTAGTTCCGTATTCGGTCAATCGCACAAAGTGCTTGATAGGCAGAGTGGCGCGGCACGAAATATTCACTTTGCAGTTCCTCACCGGCGCTTGGCGTGAAATCCATGCGGAAATGCGGCAGCCGTTCATGCCATGGTCCGGGAATGCCAAACTGCTCGCTGCAGTTCTCCGCTGAGTGTCCTGGCACTGGATGACGATTCACTCTTGCTTGCATGGCGCCAAAAAATTCAGAATCCTCCCCCGCTGGGGCATAATCTGATATTTTCCGCTTTAACCAAACTTGATTGAAAGTGTTTGTCTTCCAATCCGTGAAAAGACTAACACTGTAAGCGCTAGAGAAAATATCGTCAAAATGATCATTAAGCTGCGCTAAAGGCAAATTTTCAAATACATACTGACTCATCTGAAATGTGGGAATCACATCTAGAGTGATTTGTGTGATAACCCCTAGTCCCCCAAGTCCTACGACAGCTCCTGCGAGGAGCCCATCATGTTGATCACGGGAGAAAACGATCCTCTCCCCATCCGCTTTGACAACTTCCATGGAATGAACCGCTGTAGCAAGATTGCCGTTCCGGTCACCAGAACCATGTGTTGCCGTTGAGCATGCACCTGCAATGGTAATGTGCGGCAACGACGCCAAATTGTGCAAAGCATAGCCGCATCCGTACAAATAATCACATAGATCCCCGTATCTCATACCAGCCTCAACCGTAACCTTATTGCGTTTATGGTCTAATTCAATTACTCGGTTAAGCTTGTGCAGAGAGAGGAGGCTCTCGGTACAATCAGCGATTCCATTGAACGAATGACGAGTGCCAAGCGCCTTTATTCGACTGCTACGAGCTACCCATTCTTGTATTTGTTCCACGGTTTCCGGAACATGGAGTTCCGAAGCGCTATACTTATAGTTACCTGCCCAGTTTCGATTATTTTCCAATCACATACACTCCCGCTAAATCGAATGAAAGATCTGTACAAATTGATTGATATGCAATGAAAAACATTCCACATAATATAGGAGTAACCTACGCGTTAGCTCAACGAGGCTGCCGTGCTATGCCTAAGCTATAGTTACCTATTTGATATTCGTGTTATTAACTCAACTTTCGCAGCCTGAAATTGGCAAGTAAGCCTTGATGTAATTGGGCAAAGCGGAGATCCAGAGCTGTAGTTGACTTTTTATCATAGCGGATAGCTTTTTGCCGACTTGATTAGCGATTTCGTTCATCAATTCCACCAGTTGCTGTAAAGCCACTGCCCAGTCCAAAGAACCGACTTCATCGCATAGCAAATAAAACAGTCCACCGAGCGTCCGTTGATCGGTACTTTGCCGATGCTGCCAAGCCAGCAGAATATAACGGGAAAAGACAATCGTAGTATGGCTAATGAGCAGATCGTAGGAGCGACCTTGGAACTCTTTTTGCAGGCGCAGCAAGGATTTAGCGCATTTGAAAAAAACCTCGATGTCCCAGCGAAGAGCGTAGATTTGAATGATTTCCGGTGCCGTCAGTGTGAGATCCGTCGATAGAATCGCGAGCCACTCGTTTTTCTTGGAGCGATGGCGAACAAAGACCACGACGACTGGAATACCGGGAACCAGTTCCGTATGAATCTGACGCAAAATATTCCGTTGCTTCCCTTGGACTTGCGTTGCAGATCGGTAAAGACCTTTGAGATCGACCCGCTTGCCCTGAACGAGATATCGCTTGTTGTCGTTTTTCACCATGCCAATGACATGAAGACCTCGTTCCACCACTCGCTCGATTAAGGGCGCATGAGTGAACCAACTGTCCATGAGTACGTAAGACGCAGAAACACCCGAGGCGATGGCCCGATCCAGCAGTTCAGAAACCAGATGCGGGGCCGAAAGCAGAGCTTCTTTCCGGCGTTTGTACCCAGTGGATCGCTTATCGATTCCCGGATGAATACCGGTCAGTCCAGCCTTCACAGAACTGAGCAGGGCGAAGTCCAGAGGGAGAAATGTATGGCCGTCCGACCAGCCTAAAGTCAGCATACGGAACCCCTTATAATAAGCACCGGTGGCGTGATCCTTGAACCGAGCGAGAAGTTCTACCGCTTTGCTGCGATTTCGTTCAAACATGGAATCGTCGACAATAAACACGGAAGTTCGTGTGACGGAGGTCAAGGTTTCGACTCGCTGAACGGTGTCACTGCTGAGAGAAGTCAAGAAACGCCGCCAAGCAAATCCGCTGTGATTAAGAAACCGGTAGACGGCATCTTTGCCAGGAAAGGCTTCACTTTTGGAACTTTCGAGCAGACGAAACCAGTTCTTCTGATGAAAGAGAAGGACAAAAACGAGCATAAATAGATGGGAACAGGTATAGCCAAAAGTCTTTTTGAATCCTGCATTTCTCAGGTGCTTCAGTACACCGAGTTCCTGAAAAGCAGGCCTCATTTCAGGTGGGAGTTGATCTAGGGACGACTTTTGCTTTATCATGGAAGGGACACCTCTTCTTTGGTTTAGTGGATCTCGACAATCTCACTTTACCAAATGAAGCGGTGTTTTTCTATGTTGGCAAGATCGTTACTTAAACCAGCTTTACCTTAACACCGGATTGGAGTCAACTCGGTTTTGACTCTGCGAAAGTTGAGTTATTAATCCATAGAGCATAGAAAATTTCCATCCGGCATCACCAGAATTCAAAACAGCCTGAATATGAGGTATCAAATGATCTTCAAAATCCACAAGCACATCCTCTATATCTTGGGCTATCGGCCAGTTAATGTCTTGAAGCCATTCAAGTAATTGAGGCAGCACCAGTAATATACTTTCTTTTTTCGCTTTTTTTAATTGGTTTGCACGCTCGTAGTCAACTTTGGTTCTTGGTATTAATTCAGTGTGATCCATCCCTTCCAACTCCTTAGTTTTACGGCACTCTTACATCTGCTATTCGCCATTTTAAAGAGATATCCTTTAAGCAAGAACCTACCGTACTAAACTGCCCGATAGCTTAACGGTAAATTGCTCCTAGATCGCTCAACTAAAGTTCCCAGATTGTTTAATTGTAGATTCATATATTTCAAAAGTTTATGAACGCCTGGTAACAAAAGTATGAATTCTTTGACCTTTATATACATTGACACGTATATACACATTAGTGTATATTGCATATATGAACACAACAACAATGCAGTTAACGTTACTTACACTCGCCGAGCCCAATCGCTTCAACATTGTTGAGCTATTAAAAAAAGCACCACGATCGGTGAGCGAAATCGTCCATGCCCTCAATATCGGTCAGCCTCAAGTGTCTCGCCATCTACGGATTTTGAGCGAGGCCGGATTAGTGCGCGCCCGCAGCAAAGCACAGCAGCGAATATACAGCCTCGAAGCCCAACCATTTCAGGATCTGGATGAATGGTTTGATTCATTTAGCATCCTTTGGGAAGAGCGTCTCGATAATTTCGAGGATTATATGCTCGACTACAAAAGAAAGGAGGACTTATGATAGCCTTTATCTCAAACTTTATCGCAGCAACATTCGGAATTACCAAGCGCTTTGGAATGGGCGGTTTGACACGCTAGAAAATTATCTGAAAAGGATGAAAGATGATGAAATCAAAAACAAGAATTCATAGAAATCGCGATTCTCGTGAACTTACTGTGGAACGGGTGGTAGCCTTACCTCAAAAACTTGCTTGGGAAGGTTGGACAAAGCAAGAACACATTGCGCGTTGGTGGGGCCCAAAATTTTGGACCTCCACCGTGTATGAGATGGATGTAAGACCCGGTGGCGTTTGGCGTTATAGTCTAAAATCAAATGACAATAATGGAGAAGAAGCCTTCTGTAAAGCTGTTTATCAAGAGGTTAATGAACCCTCTTTATTGGTATATACCGACTCTTTTGCCGACAAGGACTGGAATATTGTAGAGAACAGCGAGATGTTAACGACCGTACAATTCGAGGCAGCAACAAATGGTACGAAGCTTAGCATCATTACGCGATTTTCAAGTGCCGAAGAACTGGATAATGCTGAAGCTATGGGTATGGTTGAAGGTTTCACCGAAGCATTTGACCGACTTGAAATATACTTAGAAAGCTTAACGGGAGGACATATGAACACAGTTATTTCAAAGGATGGAACAAAGATCGCTTATGAAAAGCAAGGAAACGGACCCGCCGTTATTCTCATAGCATCGGCTATTGCCGACCATCGCGATGCAGCCCAGCTCGCCGAGAAACTCGCTACTCATTTCACCGTCTACAACTATGATCGCCGCGGCCGCGGCCTAAGTTCTGATGTCGCGCCTTATACCGTCCAACGCGAAGTCGAGGATATTGAGACTCTAATTCACACTGCCGGCAGCAACGCTAGCCTGTTCGGAAGCTCATCTGGCGCGGTTTTAGCCCTTGAAGCGGCCAGCCAATTAGGAGACCAGGTGACAAAGCTATATCTGTACGAACCGCCTTTTATAATAAATGACAGTCGCAAGCCCGTACCGACAGATTACGTTCAACATTTGAACAGGCTACACGAAGCCGACAGAAGAAGCGAAGCGGTGGAATACTTTATGTCGGAAGCTCTCGGAATTCCGGCGGAATACATCGGCTACATGAAAGCCGATCCGTCTTGGCAGGTGATGGAAAGCATGTCTCATACTCTTGCCTATGACGGCATGATTATGAGTGACACGCAATCAGGCAAACCACTTCCAACCAACCGTTGGAAAGTGAACATTCCCACTTTGATCATGACAGGTGAAAACAGCGAGCCGCTATTCCACGACGCAGCCAAAGCGCTTGCCGAACTGCTGCCTATAGTTGATTCCCGCATACTGCCCGGACAGGACCATTCTGCAGTCGTGATGGCTCCGAACACCATAGCGAAGACGATTTTCGATTATGACATCGTCAGAGAGGAGAACGAAATTGTCTAAACCGCTTTTGATAGCAAAACCGGTATCCGCGATTGCTTTAAATACCGCTAATTTAGCGGTTTCAAGGTGCTCTTTAAACGTAGCAGGTCCATTCATGCTAGCTTGTTCTGATTCGAAAATGTAAATATAGATGTTCTCAAGCTTGGCTACATCTTCCAATGGGTTTCTAATCGTAAACTCATAAAAGAAGGAAGATTCTATTCTGCTGCCCGTTAGTTGAGAAAAGGCTGCCGAACGGCAGCCTTGACGTTATTGAACTATCGTTCTCAATTTGCTTAACGGTTCACACAAATGCTCACTCTAACTCTGATAAATGTGAAGTATCATTGAGCTTATGCAAAACATTTTGCTGATATATATTTTCATGTAGTGATGAGATACTTCCTACAGACGCAGAGAAGTAAGCTTTTTCTAGTACCTCAGGTTGAAGTTTCAACCACCAGGCGATGATGTATGCTAATGTACCACCATGAGTGATTATGATTAAGTTCTTATGTTCGGAATTATATATCCTATCCATGCACTTACAAACACGTTCATAAAATTGTCTCCAAGTTTCGCCTTCCTCGAACTCTTGGTAATCTATATCAAATTCACTTCTTGATCTGGGATTTCTATTTTCCTTTGCCCACTCTTTGGTTTTCCCTGCTGCAATTCCAGTGTTTATCTCTCGTAGATCGGTATCATCATGGACACTTAGGCTTAGATACTTCCCAACTATCTCGGCTGTTTCCTTTGCTCGCATTAAATCAGATGAAAATATGACATAATTATCAGTATCAATACTATCTTTCAATTTCCGACCAATACGCTCTGCCTGTTTATTACCTAGAACAGTAAGAGGTGTATCGGTCCAACCGCCAGACATATTATTTATATGATGTTCTGACTGACAGTGTTGAATGAGAATAATACTTCTCATTTCCCCTCTCCCCTTCCTAGTTCACCCTAGCACTTGTTATATTCGCTAAGTAATTAAGCTAACCTGCCCAGTAGTTCAACAGTTATTGCTCTTATAAAATAAAACCCCGCCAAAAATGGCGGGACTTAGTGTGCATTTTATTCTTTTTGAGCAATTAAAAGGACATTACATCCAGAATTTTTAGTATTCTTAACATCTCCGAAAAAATTTATCACCACTTATTTTTCGAGAGTGTTCTCGTCACTTTTGTATTCTAAAATATCTCCAGGCTGGCAATCTAATGCTTTGCAAATTGCTTCTAAAGTTGATAATCGGATCGCTTTGGCCTTACCGTTCTTCAATATAGAGAGATTAGCCATCGTTATTCCAACCCTCTCAGAAAGTTCTGTAACACTCATTTTCCTTTTAGCCAGCATCACATCAATATTAATTATAATTGCCATGTTATTCACCTCAGACGATTAAGTCATTTTCTGATTTTATATCTATAGCCTCTTTTAAAAGCCTTTGGAGAACAGCAGCAAAAACGGCAATCACCATAGAGGCAAAAATCAAGACCATTCCAATTACGATGATACCTGGGGCATCATCTTTCTCCGCTATGAGATAAAAGAGCGGCATGCCTACCACAAACAAGCTGCTGATTATGATTGCACAGAATTTTATTTTCTTTAAAGCTCCTACAGATAATTCCGAGAAGGCGTTGTTCTTGTCAATATAGCTTAAAAGTTTAAAAGCTTGATACAGAGCAAAGTAAAATGGTATCGCTGCTGCATAAAAATCAATAAAAACGAGATATTTCAAATAAGCAATATCCGGATACAATTCTACTGCAAAATCCCCAATCTCAGGCACCAAAAATATGCACAAAGCAAGAACTGGGATTCCAATAATGATAACAGCTATCTTTAAAAAAAGTGTTGTTCCTCGTTTCATAAAGAGCACCTCGCTTAGTTATTTTCATTTTGATTCTAATACAACATTTATCGTTTTGCAATATATAATTACCGTTTTCGGTTATGTTTTTGTTGTTTATAAGTTCCCGTTTGATTATAGACATAAAAAATCATTCTTCATAACCAAGAAATACTCTGGAACCTCAACGATTCCTCCAACGTGCTCTCCAACTAACCAACTATGGGGCTATCCTGCACTATAGCAGGGTAGAAGCAGGTTTTTCGAGCTCCCAGGTGTCTATGTTGCACTCCCGCACTATAGACAGCCTTACAGATGTGTCTAAGACAGAAAACACTCTATTCTAATGCAAATCTGCAGGATAGGCAGCTCAGGATGGCTGAAAAGCGCGAAGTTAGTGCAAATGTGTAGGATAGACTCCGTGCGGAGGATGCAGAGGCTCGTGCTCAGAGTAAATTTACAACTAGCCTAGAACTAACCCTCCAACCAGTTCTCAATCGCGCCCTCCAACTAACCAATTACGTTGCTATCCTGCACTTTCGCAGGGTAGAAGCGGGTTTTTCGAGCTCCCACGTGTCTATATTGCACCCCAGCACTATAGAGTGCCTCCCAGGTGCGTCATGAGCTGAAATCAATCTATTCTAATGCAAATCTGCAGGATAGGCAGCTCAAAGAGGCTGAAAAGCGCGAAGTTAGTGCAAATGTGCAGGATAGACTCCGTGCGGAGGATGCAGAGGCTCGTGCTCAGAGTGAATTTATGACTAACCAAGAATTAACCCTCCAACCAGTTCTCAACGGGCTCTCCAACTAACCAACTATGCAGCTATCCTGCACTATAGCAGGATAGCCGCAGGTTTTTCGAGCTCCCAGGTGTCTATGTTGCACTCCAGCACTATAGACAGCCTTACAGATGTGTCTAAGACAGAAAACACTCTATTCTAATGCAAATCTGCAGGATAGGCAGCTCTGGGTCACTGAAAAGCGCGAAGTTAGTGCAAATGTGCAGGATAGACTCCGTGCGGAGGATGCAGAGGCTCGTGCTCAGAGTAAATTTACAACTAGCCTAGAACTAACCCTCCAACCAGTTCTCAAACGCGCCCTCCAACTAACCAATTACGTTGCTATCCTGCACTTTAGCAGGATAGAAGCAGGTTTTTCGAGCTCCCACTTGTCTATATTGCACTCCAGCACTATAGAGTGCCTTCCAGGTGCGTCATGAGCTGAAATTAGTCTATTCTAATGCAAATCTGCAGGATAGGCAGCTCAGGATGGCTGGAAAGCGCGAAGTTAGTGCAAATGTGCAGGATAGACTCCGTGCGGAGGATGCAGGGCTCGTGCTCGGATTAAATGTACGACTAGCCTAGAACTAGCCCTCCGCGATTCCTCCAACCAGTTCTCAATCGCGCCCTCCAACTAACCAATTACGTTGCTATCCTGCACTATAGCAGGATAGCACCAGGTTCTGCGAGCTACCACGTGTCTATACTACAAATAGAAACGTCCCAAACTCCGCCTTATCAGCAGAGTATGGGACGTTTCTGATTAATCCTAAAAGGTTTTTTGCTATTTTTGTCGAATAATAGTCTATGAGAATTTATATTAATTTCAAGAAAAAGTGGTGAAACAGCTATGACTGCACATTCCTATACTGTGATCGATTTCGAAACAAGCGGACTAGATCCGAAGAAGGATCGTGTCATTGAGATGGCCGCAATTCGCTGTGTGAATGGAGAAATTGCGAGCGAATTCAGTACGCTTGTCCGTTATGACGGCAAGCTATCCGCCAAAATAACAGAACTGACCGGTATTACTGACGAGATGACTGCCACCGGTATGGACGAGGATACCGCCTTCCGCATCTTGAACCGCATGCTTGGCGATCATATTATCATCGCTCATAATGCCGCCTTCGACCTTGGCTTCCTGCACCATTCCTTGCTGCGTATTGCAGGTCGATCCTTCTCTAACGGCTTCATAGATACGCTGACGATAAGCCGCGCGCGGCATGTCTATCCACATACTCTAAAAGATATGTCCGATCGTTACGGCATTCCGCTCATTGGCGGCCACCGAGCGCTGAATGATGTCATCGCTTGCTGGGAAATTTTCCGCAAGATGGACGAGGAGCAATCCGCCTCGGACTACCTGAACACGCTTGGTTATCTTAAGAAGTTTGGCCCGCCTGCTTGGAGTCCCCCAGGTGCTATACTAGAGCCGATAGAGCTAAAATACGCTCCTCGTTAAACACGTTCCTTGCCTTTATCTGATTCGCCTGCATTTTTATTCGCGGCATCACGGTCCTGCTGCATCTCTTCTACCGTCTTCACCTTCAGGCGCGCTGCACCTTCATAGTCACGCGTTGGAAGAAGCGGACCTTCGGTTTGCCGCTTCTTGGCTGCTGCAATGGATTGCGTATATTGCGGCAGCCACTGCTCCTGCGCAACAAGCATTTCATCAACCATTTGCCAAATTTCATTTGGATTGCAAACCGCACCTACTAGCGGGTCCATCATGAATGCTTGGCGCAGCAGCTTATCGTCACCATGAATAGCTGCCTCGACTGCAAGACGCTGTACCGATATGCTCACATTGCATACCGCTGCGGCGCCAAGCGGCAGCTCTCCAACCGTGGGCATTGAGACGCCATTACGATCGACGTAGCCTGGTGCTTCAATAATCGCATCATTAGGCAGATTGGCGATAACCCCTTTATTTTCCACATTAAAGTGACCGCGATAAACCCGACCCGTTTCAAGTCCTTCAATAATGTAAGAGCCATGCTCATGACTGCGCAACTCGCTCTTGAACTCATTGGCAGGGTCCTTCATCCAGTTTGGAAAATCAGTCTCGAACCAGTTGCGTCCCTCTGTGCAAACCCGCAAATAACCACCGGTCTCTCCATTGATCCATGAGCTGAGGTCGATCCAATCGTTAATTTCCTCTGGACGCTTGCGATACCAAGGTACATATTCGCTCAAATGGCCATTAGACTCTGTGCTGTAATAGCCAAATCTACGCAGCATATCGATACGAACCTTTTCCGTACGGCTGAAATCAGGATGCTTCTCAAACGCTTCAAGTAGTTTATTGGTCAAATCCTCGCCGTTATGCTTAATTTGGATATACCAGGTTTGATGGTTTATTCCTGCACAAATGATATCGACCTCCTCTTGCTTAAGGCCAAATGCCTCAGCAATTTGCCAGTGACCGCCCTGCACGCCGTGACATAAGCCAATCGTCCTTACGCCGCCGTATTTATTGCAGGCCCAAGTCATCATCGCCATTGGGTTTGCATAGTTGAGCAGCAGTACATCCTCCGCAGCAACCTCACGAATATCACGGCAAATATTCATCATTTCAGCAATGCCGCGCTGACCGTACATAATTCCTCCAGCGCTAAGGGTATCGCCTACGCATTGGTCTACGCCGTATTTGAGTGGAATATCCACATCCGTTGCGAATGCTTCAAGACCCCCTACACGAATTGTACAAATTACGTACTTCGCATCCTGCAATGCCTCACGGCGATCCGTTGTCGACTGAATGGAAATCGATAAGCCATTCTCATGAATATCACGCTGGCAAAGTGCGGTAACCATTTCAAGATTATGCGCATTAATATCTGTAAAAGCGACTTCGATGTTCTGGAATTCTGGCACAGCAAGCAGGTCGCGAAGCAGGCCGCGCGTAAACCCGATGGAGCCGGCACCGATAAATGTAATTTTAAAAGCAGACATACTAATCAGCCTCCAAATTTCGTTTAATAGAGTTGTTTCATCTCCTCTACATTGTAGCAACGATAATTCGGAAGCGTTATCAATATTGTGACCAACTGACACTCAGACTGTCAGAAATCGTCACTTTAGTTTGTCCGAGCCTAGGCCCCGACTATCCAATATTTGTGTATCCATTCCATGCCGATAAGCGATTGGCGTCTGATTCGTATATTTTTTGAACATCGCATGAAAGTATTGCCGACTTCCCACACCTACATAATCACAAATGTCTGCAATCGCGATGTCCGTCTCGCGCAGCAGCATTTTTGCTTTCTCCATTCGCAGCTCCGTCAAATAGCCAGTCAGCGTTTTTCCAAGCTGCGCTCGAAATACACGGTGCAAATAACCGGGGTGCAAACTGACCGCTGACGCAATATCCTTCACCTGAATGTCTTGATCGTAGTTATGATGCATATATTCGATGGCCTGCTTAACATAAAGCTCTGTAGGATTGACCCCCTCAGCTCCACTCTCATGATGCAGCCGAGCAATCGCTAGTATCAGCTGTGCAAACAGCAGCTCTGCCTTCATATTAATGCTCTTCCCACGGCTATCCAGCTCAAGCACCAAGCTCTTAAGCACGTGATAGACCTCGCTAGGATCACGCAAAAACAAATAAGAGGACGGCTCTGTGATCAATTTAGCCACAAATTCGTCCTCCAAGGCAAGCTGGCGCATGGAAGGGAACGCCGTCCGGCGCTCCCGAAAATCAAATTCAACGTTAAGCATCCGGCAAGGTCCTCGTTCATCTACCATCAGCCGATGTGGAGCATTGGCATCAAGAATAACGAAATCGCCCTTTTTGAGCGTCATTTCATAAGCCTCAGCCGCTGCTGTCGCTTCAAACCCAATTCCGCAAGATCCTGAAATTACGTACATAATTTCAATGGCATCATGGGTGTGGTAGGTCATCGTGTAGTCGGACCATTGCTTAAAATAATAAGCAAATACATGCGGATACAAGTCACCGTTCAACCAATCTTGCTTAAATAAGGTACCGTCCACGAGTAGGCTCCTCCTTGCTCAGCTACATGCTAAATGCTTGATGAGGCAGCCGCCAGCTTGGCAACTGCACGAAGCGCCGTATCGATTTCACGCTCTATCGCATTTGCAACAACATCTGTATGCGGATCATACTCACCCGCCAAATCGGAATCAGCATAACCATCGAGCGCCAATATTGCTCCAGCTCGGACACCGCGAAGCGTTGCAATGACATACAAGGCTGCAATTTCCATCTCAACAGCGATCGCGCCCGATTGTTTATATTGCTTGTGCGGAATGTCTACCACGCCTGAGAAAAAGACGTCAAGCGTTACCGTAATTCCTTTTTTCACGATACCCTCAGTCTCCTGCGCAGCTGCATACAGTGCTTCAGTAACCTCGCTGTCTGCAATCGCAGGAAAACCCGCTGGAACGAGCTGATGCGTAAGTCCCTCAGCGCGAACCGCTGCCGTGCTTACGACCAGACTTCCCGCCGGGTGGTCTGCTGAATAAGAGCCTGCTGTACCGACACGAATGAGCGTTTTCACCCCGCCGCGAATAAGCTCCTCGAAACATACAGCGGCGCCAGGCGAGCCTACGCCATGACTGACTACCGCAAGTCTAACACCTGCATATTCTCCAACGAATGTCCGGTACTCCCTTGCAAACGCGAGCTCTTTTACATTGCTTAGCTTCTGTGAGATCGTCTCCGCGCGCCGTGGATCTCCGCATACGATCGCAAATTCCGGCAGATCCTCTGGGTTAACTTGTAGTATAGGTAGCATCTAATTAATCAAACTCCTTCTTCTGCCATTCGTCCTCAGGCATCGAATTTTCTTCACTGCTGAACCGCTGCTCTTTAAATGGATCGGCATAGCTATGGAAGCCGTTGCGCTCCCAGAAGCCTTCACGATCCTCTTTCATAAACTCAATTCCCGTAATCCACTTCGCGCTCTTCCAAAAATACAAATGTGGAACGAGCATGCGCATAGGACCGCCATGCTTATCGGTCAAAGGCTCGCCGTCATAGCGGTGGGCAAGCAGGATGTTGTCTAGCAGCAAATCCTCAAGCGGCAAATTCGTTTCATAGTCCTCATCCGCATGCAGCATGACATACTTAGCATCCGACTTCACTCCAAGCAGCGGCAGCAAATCGTTAAACTTGATGCCTTCCCATTCCGTATCAAGCTTGGACCAGCGCGTAACGCAGTGGATATCACATTGTATCTTCGTTTGCGGAAGAGCAAGCAGCTCCTCAAATCTGAAGCTGCGCTCCTCCTCTACTTCGCCAAACACACGAAGTGACCAGTTGTTCATATTATAAATGGGGATGTCCCCTTCGTGTAAAATAGGAAACCGCTCCGTCAGCGTTTGGCCTGGCGGTATCCGATGAGCAAGCTCAGGTGCAAGCTCTGTCTTTTTAATCGATGTAACTTTTTTTAGACGCTCAGCCTTTTTGTGCATCTTGTTAGCCTCCCCTATTTATGCGTTGCATTCCAATTCTGATCAAGAACCCGCCTATTAACGTGAGCTTTCATTCGATTTGCGTGCTTCCTGCATATACCCTTTATCTTTGAAAAACAGCATGGCAGCAATCGTCACGATATAAGGCAGCATCATCGTAAAATGTGTCGGCAAAGCGAAGCCCTGCAGCCTGATGCTGAGCGCGTCCATGAAACCAAACAGCAGACTTGAGCCCGCAACGCCAATCGGATTCGATTGGCCCAGCATCGTTGCAACAAGCGCAATAAAGCCGCGTCCCGATGTCATGCCCTCTGTAAACATCGTCACATTGCCAAGCGACAGCTGCGCGCCAGCAAGGCCGCATAATGCACCGCACATCAACACAGCGCCATATTGTATACGTGAAACTTTAATCCCTAAGCTTTTCGCAGCCGTTGGATTCTCCCCAGAGGCAAGCAGGCGGAAGCCGGTTACCGTCTTGAAGAAGAACAACTGCAAAGCGATGACAAGTACAAAGGATAAATAAACGAGCGGAGAATGTCCGGACAATATTTCACCTAGCCAAGGAATATCCTTGAGTATGGGAACATCCCATTTTGGAAGGCCGACCATATCCTTATTGTAGTATGCGCCTTTTACATCAAAGACCGCTCGCAGAGAGAAGGTAGTCAGCCCTAGCGCAAGAAAGTTCAGCGCAATCCCGACAACGATAACATTGGCCTTTAAATGTATACTCATAAAGCTAAATATCATCGAAAATATTAGCGTGCATAAAATCGCAAACAGAACTGCTGCAAATACATTGCCGGTGAAATGGTTGCCCACGATCGCAGAAAACGCACCAATCAAAATTAAACCTTCCAAACCTACGTTAAACAAGCCGACGCGTGCACAGATGGCTCCGCCAAGCGCAGCAAGCAAAATGGGCGTAACCATACGGAGTGTCGAAGCGTACAGGGAGGCATCCAAAAAGAAATCCATATTATGACCCCGCCTTCTTGCGTTTAATGAACGAATAGGTGAATTTAGCTGATACGAACAATATGAGTACGGCTTGAATAATGCTGGACACCTCAAGCGGAACGTCCGTGTTGCGCTCCATGCCCATGCCGCCAGTCTGAAGCGCGGCTAGCAATATAGCAGCAACCGCAGTCCCAAGTGGATGCGAGCCTGCAAGCAGCGTCGCCATAATGCCTGACCAGGCATACCCTGGAGAGGTTAATGCTCCATCCAGATAGCGATACTGCGTGCCTAGCACCTCTACCGATCCAGCAAGTCCAGCAAAGCCTCCGCTGATGAACATGCTGAACAGCATCATTTTACCACGCTGTACACCACCATAGCTTGCAAATAGAGGATTTCCACCCAGCATGCGAGTTTCGTAGCCTTTGACCGTGTACCGCATAAAAAGAAATAACAATATAGCGCCTACAGCCGCTATAATGAATCCGCCGTGAAGGCTCATGCCCTTAAACAGCTTCGGAAGCCATACGCTTTGATCAATCATAACCGTTTGTGCCATTGCCGCAGAGCCGGTTCGATCTTTAAGCGGATAGGATACGATATAGCCTGCAAATAATGTAGCTATGTAATTAAGAAGCAAGGTTGTAATGAGCAAATTCATACGGAATCTTGCATCGAGCCAGCCAGCGAAGGCCGACCATATTCCCCCGGAAATAATTCCGGCTATAATAGCTGCTGTAAGCTTAAACCAGCCTGGACCAGGCAAGTAAATGGCAGTAACTGCAGCGCTGAGAGCGCCCAGCACCATTTGGCCTTCTGATCCCATATTAAAAAATCCAGCACGAAAGGCAAGAGCAACGCCAAGCCCGATTAAAATAATTGGAGTTGCACGGCTTAATGTGTTAGTGAAAAAGTAAAAGCTGCCAAAGGCACCCTTCCACATTTCAGCGTAGGTTTCCGTTATGGAGCCGCCGACAATGGAAATAGCAACCGCACCGGCTGCCAAACCAACGAAAACAGCCAAAAGCGGCTGCAACAGCGAACGTCCGAGTTGTAATAGCTTATCCAACCGCTTTTCCTCCTGCCATCAACAAACTAATTTGCTCCTCAGTAGCCGTCTCTGCATCCAGCTCGCCTACGATTTCCCCTTCATACATCACTAAAATGCGATCCGACAGCTTGAGTATTTCCGTTAGCTCAGAGGAAACAAGCAATATTGCACCACGCTCATCCCGCTTCGCCAGGAGCTCTCCATGAATAATCTCCATCGCGCCGACATCAACGCCCCGCGTAGGCTCAGCCGCTATAAGAAAAGGAGTTTTCTGTGCAAGCTCCCTGGCAACGATCAGCTTTTGCAAATTCCCACCCGACAAATATTGCGCTTTTGTAGATAATGAGCCTGTTTTTATACCAAAGCGGGTTACCCATTCACCAACCATTTTCCGGATGCTCGATCCGTTTAACATGCCATATTTCTGATGCTTAGATGCATGTCCCATTAAGCCATTCTCAGTAACGGTCGCATCCTTCGCGACTCCCCACTGATAACGGTCCTCAGGTATATGAGCAAGCCCCTGCCTACGAATTGCTCCAACCTGTGCACCAGTAATATCTTGTCCGCGCAGCTTAACTGTCCCTGCTTCTGGCTTCAGCAAACCAGAAATCGATTGAATCAACTCAGATTGTCCGTTTCCTGAAATACCGGCGATGCCTACAATTTCTCCTTCATCGACATGAAGGCTTACATTTGCAAGTACCGGCTTCGCTTTCGCTCCGCTGATAGTCAGCTGCGAAACCTCAAGCACTGGCTTTCCTCTGCTAATCTTATTGCGTGATATATTGACTAATTCCCGACCTACCATCAGCCTTGATAAAAGTTCTGTATTCGTGTCCTTCGTGTCGACAGTGCCCGTAACCTTCCCGTCCCGCAGAACGGTCACACGGTCAGCTACCTCCATAATTTCCTGCAGCTTATGGCTGATCAGAATAAAGCTTTTCCCTTGTGCTGCCAAGCCCTTAATTGCGATCAGCAGCTCTTTGACCTCCAGAGGCGTCAAAACACCTGTCGGCTCATCCAAAATAATAACCTCTGCTCCTTGATACAGCACCTTCAATATTTCCACACGCTGCTGCATGCCTAAAGAGCAATCCGCTACCTTTTTCCATGGATCAACGGGCATGCCATAAAGCTTGCCGAGCCGCTCCGTCTCCAATGCCGCCGCCTTGCGGTCAAAGCCCACACCTTTAGAGGGCTCGCGTCCGATTACGATATTCTCAGCTATTGTAAATGTTGGGAATAGCATAAAATGCTGATGCACCATTCCGATTTTATGTTTAATCGCATCAGCCGGGCTTGCAAACGAAACGGGCTTGCCACCCAGCAATATTTGTCCGCTTGTCGGACTTTCCATTCCGTACAGAATACGCATTAAAGTTGTTTTTCCTGCCCCATTTTCGCCTACTAATGCATGAATTTCCCCTTTTTGAAGTGAAAAATGAACATGACTATTAGCCGTTACGCTCCCATAGGATTTCGTAATGCCCTCCATGTGCAGCAGCATACAAACGCACCTCTCCTTTCATAGCCTTATAAACAAAAAAAACCACTTCCCCCGGGGAGGAGGAAGCTTCCATGCAATTCGTAAACCGGCTGCAAAACAGCAGCCGGTCAATCATTCTATTGAGCTAGCGGGTTTGTTACTACAATTTTACCAGACTTAATATCTTCAGCGATAGCTTTAACTGTATCTACGTTTTCTTGGCCAATGAACGGGCTAAGCGTAGATTGGCTGTCTCTTGTTACGAAAGTCAGGCCTACGCCGTCTTCCTTCAAGCCATAGTCTGCTACACCAAATTCAAAGCTGCCTTCAACAAAGCTTTTTACCGTTTCATAAGCTACTGCATCCGTACCCTTCAATTGTGAGAGGACGATATGCTCTTGATCTTCATCTGTACGGTCAGTATCTTGACCGGAAGTGTAGAAGCCTTTCTCCTTAGCTGCCTCGAACACGCCGTTGTCGCCAACAGCTGCCATGCCTGCGATAAAGTCAGCACCTTTGGATTGTTGAAGAAGTGCAAGCTCTTTGCCTTTAACCGGATCTGTAAAGCTTCCTACATAATTGATAAGGAATTGTGCTTCAGGATTCGTGCTCTTCAAGCCTTCCTCGAAGCCGGATGTATATTTGCTAAGCAGTGGAGCATCCATAGCAACAACAGCACCAACAATGTTCGTTTTAGTTGCTAAACCTGCAAGTGCCCCCATTAGGTAGGAAGCTTCATGCTCACGGAAGTTAACGCTGCGTACGTTCGGCAGATCAACAACCGTATCAATAACAGCAAACGACTTGTCCGGATTTTCAGCTGCTACTTTTTTTAGCGCATCCTCTGCTTGGAAAGTTGCCGTAATAATCAAATCGTAATCTTCAGCTACTGTTGCACGAAGATTTTGTTCGAAGCCCGCAGGATCAGTCGATTCGATCGTTTTTACTTCAGCGCCGAACTCCGCTCCTGCTTTTTTGAAGCCTTCATCCATCAATACGAAAAACTTGTTCACGCCAATTTTTTCAGGAAGTACGAGTGCAATTTTTTTCTTTTCAGCTTTATCGCCTGTATTATTTGTTGCCGCGCTATTGTTTGCAGCGTTTCCTGCGTCTTTGTTGTTAGATCCACAAGCTGCAACGATCGCAACCATTAGAAATAACGATACCGCTAAAGCAAATGCCTTTTTCATTAATATCTCTCCCAAACGATCAAATGTATTAATTCCTTTTAATCCTAGTTGAATTATCGGAATTTGTCAACCTATTTAAGTTCGACAAATTTCTTGTTAATTCTACACTATTTTTAATCGTATTAAAAACGAATTATGAAAATAGTCACGATTTTGTAACATCCTATTCCATATTTTTACTCATATGATCAAAGAGCTGGACACCGCGCTCCATGTCTGCAACGGTCATGCCATTAAAAAGCCTGTGCATCAGCTTCGATCGAACCGTCTCGATCAGCTTGACGATGCCGCGCCCTTCCGGCGTAATCTCCAGCATGACCACGCGTCGATCCCTCTCGCTCCGTTCTCGTTTTATGTAACCAAGCTCAATAAGACGGTCAGCTATTCCTGTGACGCCGCCGCTAGTAATAAAGAGCTGTTCTGCTAGTGCCGAAGAATTTTGTGCGCCCGATTGCTCCAAGATGGTTAGCATTTTGCCATGTGTCATGCCTAAGCCATGTACGTTGTATGTGTTCCATTCCGTATTAATCTGTCTTCTCACCTGACGAAAGGATTCGTCTAAACGTCTCATCAATTCTTGCCTTTCCACACTTGAAGATTCCAAGCGATCACCAACCTATCTATAAAGATTGCTATAACTCTTCCATATTATAGCGTTCATTTATAAGATTAACTAATATTATTATCTAATTATTTATTTTCAATTGTTGTATACATGCAAATAGGCCAACTACCTAGGGCTGGTTGACCTACTTTATTATGCCGCAAACGTTATTCTTATAAAAATCGCAGCGGAGGCTGGTCGAGCAAGCATCCTCGCGCCGCTCCCCACAGTTCCTTCATTAGAAGCTCAAGCGGCCAAGCCGCCGTTGATGCGGCGGATACCGCAATGCCATACCGATAAGTCATAGACGCACCTGCAGTGATTGGATGCCCGGTTGGTGCAGCAAAGCAGTCCAGCTGCTCCTGAAGCTGCTCCAAATGCGAGCTATTCACTCGATCCGAGAAAATATAAAAGGTAGCCCAGTGCGTCATTTCATCCCAGCAGCCAGGGGCAGCGAGATGCTGCTCAGCCGGCTCGATTCGCTGCCTTTGCGAGAAGATAAGCTCATCTTTATACCGAACAGAAAGCGTATTGCTGTATATTCGATAATCAAAGCGCTCACCGCGCAGCGTGCGGCCAGGACACAGCACGTCCGCCTGCATCCAGACAGAGCCATTTTCCAAGCGTACCTCCGTCTCATTTTGAAAAGCAGCGTCCTTGTACAGCATAATTGGCTCTGGCATATGTTCAACAACTGCAGATTCCTCCAGAGAAAATGTCTGCCTCATTGATGAGCCCCTGCCGAGCGTGCTGGGGTGCACCTTAGTGAACGATTGGTTTGTAATCATCACTTGAGTCCCCTGATCTGCAACCCAGTCAAACTCATAGCGGTCACCATCCAGCAGGCCGGGCGAAACGTCCATAACGATTACGGCTAACTGATTCTCCAGCGGAAAAGCCTTTGCAATCTTAATAGGCGCGGTATGATATTTATTGTCCAGAACTGTCCGTGCCTGCCTGCTGACAAAGGAAGCACGCAGCACAGATGTCCTAATCAAACCTTCTGCGTGTCCGCGGCTATCTTCTCCCGCTGGTAGCTTGCGGTCCATTATGAAGCAGAATGACGCTGTTCAGCAGATATATTCGTTAGCTGAATAACATGGGAATGCTCCGTCCCACGCGCATGAGCAACCTCATGTGTAAGCCAGCTCACAATCTCAGCGACCCCATCGCCGCCGAACATATTGGAGAACACAAACGGACGCTCGCCTCGCATTTTCAACGTATCAGCTTCCATAACCTCAAGGCTTGCACCTACGTATGGCGCCAAATCGATTTTGTTGATGACAAGCAAATCGGAGCGCATAATACCAGGACCACCTTTGCGAGGAATTTTCTCCCCTTGGGCTACGTCGATAATATAGATGAATCGATCTACGAGTTCAGGACTGAAAGCAGCAGCAAGATTGTCTCCTCCGCTCTCAATGAAGATCAAATCCAAATCGTCAAAACGACGCTCCAGCTCCTCAATAGCTTCAAAGTTCATCGAAGCATCCTCGCGAATGGCTGTATGCGGGCAGCCGCCTGTCTCTACCCCGATAATACGCTCCTCAGGAAGTATGCCTGTATTAAATAAGATGCGAGCATCCTCTTTCGTATAAATATCATTCGTAATGACAGCTACGCTGTATTTCGTGTGAAGCTCGCGCGTCAGCCTTTCAACAAGTGCTGTTTTGCCAGAGCCTACCGGTCCGCCAATGCCAATCCGAATTGGTCTTGAGTTATCGATGGATGGGCTTTCCCACTCCTGATGCGTATGTCCTTGTCCTTGGCACATTAGTCATTCCTCCATATTGTTCCGTTAGATTTGTTAAGACATAAATAACCTTGAATACAAACGTTCATGCCGCATCATGGCAAGCTCTGCCATAGGCATATTGGAATACGCTTCCTCAGGCTCAAGCCTATCTGATATTGCCATCGCCTGCTCCGTGAGCGGAGTCAGTCTCGCAATTAACGACTGTCCCTCTGTCTGTCCCATCGACATAAGTCGAAGCGCACTATTGATACAAGTCACGATACACGTATAGAAATAACCTTGGATCGCTCGCTCCTCAGATACACCCAGTACCCAGCTTGCATACCCGTGTGCAAGTGGATGCGAGGCAAAGCATTTGCCTGATCGTGTCGCTTCTAGGAGCGGTGACCAATCGAGCTGTGGATGGATCGTTGCTGCCAGCTGCAGTAGGCGCCTCCCCATTTTTTCCACGCCACTGCGAGTTTCGGATGCCGCGCGCTGCACATGGACCAGCCGCTCTACCGCCCAAAGCCGCTCCCAATTTGCTGCAGGAGCATCACGGTAAACAGCCTTAATCACCATGGCATCTGAGCTCGCCCAGCTTTGCAGCAGCATCGCGGAGACATACACATATAGCTGGCTCGTTTGATTCATTCTGCCATCCTGCACCATCGTCTCAAGTCCAAAGGAATGAGAGAAACCTCCGATCGGCAGAGCAGAATCAAGCAGCTGCTGCATGGCGAGCCATCTCATTTGTTCCTTCATCTCAATTGCCCTCCGATCCGCTCAGGCCATACAGAAACATCAAAATAAGAAATAGCGCTGCGCCATCGGAAGCACCTCAGCAGGCTCGCAAGTCACATGCTCGCCATCGACCAGCACATGATACGTTTCTGCATCCACCTCCAGCTTAGGCGTCGCATCATTGTGGATCATGTCCTTCTTCGTTACCGTTCTACAGCCCTTAACTGGCTCAATTCGTTTCTGAAGCCCAAGCTCCTTCGCAATCCCTCGATCATAGGCGGCTTGTGAAACAAATGTAATGGAGCTGTTAAACACCAGCTTGCCAAACGAAGCAAACATAGGACGGCCAAATACGGGCTGTGGTGTCGGAATCGAAGCGTTAGGATCACCCATTTGAGCATAAGCAATGCTCCCGCCCTTCAGAACAAGATCCGGCTTAACACCAAAGAACATCGGACTCCAAATGACGAGATCTGCAAATTTCCCTGCCTCAAGCGAGCCAACTAGATGAGAGACACCATGCGTAATTGCCGGATTTATCGTATATTTGGCAATATATCTCTTGATGCGGAAGTTGTCATGCTCCTCGTTATCGGGCAGCAGAGGCCCGCGCTGCTTTTTCATTTTGTCAGCCGTTTGCCAAGTCCGAATAATAACCTCACCCACACGGCCCATCGCCTGTGAGTCTGAGCTGATCATGCTGAATACGCCCATGTCATGCAAAATATCTTCAGCAGCAATCGTCTCCGGCCGTATCCTGGAATCAGCAAACGCCACATCCTCTGGAATGCTGCTGTCTAGATGATGGCAAACCATCAGCATATCCAGATGCTCCTCGATCGTATTGATCGTAAAGGGCCGCGTCGGATTCGTTGAGGATGGAAGCACATTAAGCTCCCCTGCAGCAATAATAATGTCAGGCGCATGTCCGCCGCCCGCGCCTTCGGTATGATACGTATGAATAGTTCGTCCGCCAATGGCAGCAAGCGTATCCTCAACAAAGCCCGCTTCATTTAAAGTATCGCTGTGGATAGCAACCTGAACATCGTATAGATCTGCCGCCTGTAAGCATGCATCAATGGCTGCCGGTGTCGTACCCCAATCCTCGTGCAGCTTAAGCCCAATAGCGCCAGCTTCAATTTGCTCGATAAGCGGAGCTGTGAACGATGCGTTCCCTTTTCCCGTATAACCAATATTCATTGGAAAATGCTCAGCCGCCTCCAGCATCCGGCGCATATGCCATGCGCCTGGAGTGACCGTCGTTGCATTCGTTCCCGTTGCCGGGCCCGTACCGCCGCCAATCATCGTCGTAACACCAGAAGACAATGCAGTCTCGATCTGCTGAGGACAAATAAAGTGAATATGCGAGTCAATCGCACCCGCGGTTACAATTTTTCCTTCTCCAGCAATAACCTCCGTGCTTGCACCAACAATCATATTGGGGTGCACGCCATCCATAATATCGGGATTGCCGGCTTTGCCAATGCCAACAATAAATCCATCCTTAATGCCAATATCCGCTTTCACAATGCCTGAATGATCAATAATAACGGCATTTGTAATGAGCGTATCCAATACGCCTTCATCGCGCAGAGCGCCGCTTGATTGCCCCATCCCATCGCGTATAACCTTGCCGCCGCCAAACTTGCATTCATCACCATAGACTGTAAAATCATGCTCGATCTCCGCCCAAAGCTCTGTGTCTGCCAAACGAATGGCATCGCCAGTTGTTGGCCCAAACATCGCCGCATAGCTTCGTCTGTCCATCTTCGTCATTCGCCAGCTCCTTCCCAAGCCTTCAGTCGCGCTCGAGTTTCATCCGGCATCGCTCCTGCTACCGCAATACCTTGGCTTAAGCCGTTCAAGCCAAAGGAGAGCTTTGCACCGCCAAGCTCAACGAGCGTTACCGGCTTCTCCTCCCCTGGCTCAAAGCGAACCGCTGTACCCGCTGCAATATGCAGCCGCATGCCAAAAGCAGCCTCACGATCAAATTTCAATGCTCGATTCACTTCGAAAATATGAAAGTGAGAGCCTACTTGAACAGGTCGGTCACCTGTATTTACAACAATTAGCTGCAGCGTCCTTCTCCCCGCATTTAATTCAATTTCACCTTTAGCTACCCGATATTCTCCCGGTATCATCCGTGGCGGCGCTCCCTTCTGGCAAATAGCTTAGCTGGCTTTAGCCCCTGTCCTGCTCTCTATGCTGTAATCGGATTATGGACGGTAACTAGCTTTGTCCCATCTGGAAAAGTTGCTTCAACTTGAACCTCATGTATCATTTCGGGTATGCCGGACATCACCTGTTCAGATTTCAATACTTGCGTTCCGAACTCCATGAGCTGTGCAACCGTCATTCCATCCCGTGCGCCTTCCATAATTTCAGAGGTGATGAGTGCGATGCTCTCTGGATAATTAAGCTTGACCCCTCGGTTAAGCCTCCGTCTAGCTAAATCAGCAGCGATTGTAATGAGCAGCTTTTCTTTTTCACGTTCAGTTAACTGCAATTTCTCCACCTCTTTACCTTTAATACTTCCATTATAAACAGCAAATAATAACAAGTAAATCGTTTTGCGTTAGATTATGTGACATAAATACAAATAAAATCTCTTAATTGATTCGTGATCCCGCAATTAATTAACATTCATATTACATGAGTAAAACGGTGGGGTTAGTCGACTATTTTCGACGTGGTTCGACTTATAGCTACACACATATATATGAAACAGCGATTCTGACCAACTGAACTCCTCTTTCCATTAAAAATTCAAGCTGATATCTCATTATTATGTTTTTCTCATTGCAACTATTGAGCATACTACAATTGAAAATGGATCGACTTGTTACGTCGATCAGCGCGTATTTACATTACTCCACATGCTTTCAGGATCATATTCCGCTTATAGCACTTATAGCCAACGCTTGTCCGTTGTGATAAAATTGAGTATTGATATTTTATTTTGCACATAGGAGGCACTTACATGGCGACAAAAAGAATGCGTTCAGACATGATAAAAAAAGGATTCGACCGTGCCCCGCATCGCAGCTTGCTGCGTGCCGCAGGCGTAAAAGAAGAAGATTTTGACAAGCCATTTATTGCGGTTTGTAACTCGTATATTGATATCATTCCTGGTCATATGCACTTACAAGAATTCGGCAAGATCGTTAAGGATGCTATTCGCGAAGCAGGCGGCGTTCCTTTCGAATTTAATACAATCGGCGTTGATGACGGTATTGCAATGGGTCATATCGGAATGCGTTATTCCCTTGCAAGCCGTGAAATTATTGCCGATTCCATCGAGACGGTGGTTAATGCACACTGGTTTGACGGTATGGTCTGTATTCCAAACTGCGACAAAATCACGCCAGGTATGATTATGGGCGCCCTTCGCGTCAACATTCCGACTATGCTTGTGAGCGGCGGACCGATGAAAGCAGGTAGAACTTCCGACGGTCGTGCGATTTCACTTACGAGCGTATTTGAAGGCGTAGGCGCTCATCAAGTCGGTAAAATTAATGACGAGCAATTGTTAGAGCTTGAGCAATATGGTTGTCCGACTTGCGGATCATGCTCCGGTATGTTCACTGCTAACTCCATGAACTGCTTGGCAGAAGGTCTTGGCCTAGCTCTTCCAGGCAACGGTACAATCCTTGCTGTAGCCCCAGAGCGTAAAGAATTTGTTAAAGAAGCAGCTCGTCAGCTTATGAAAATTATTGATCTTGGCATTAAACCGCGTGACATTGTTACAAAGGATACGATTGACAATGCCTTCGCACTTGATATGGCAATGGGCGGTTCCACAAATACCGTTCTTCATACACTTGCTATTGCGCATGAAGCTGGCATCGAATATCCGATCGAGCGCATTAATGAAATAGCTGAACGTGTACCGCATCTTGCGAAGATCGCTCCTGCTTCCGACTATCATATTGAAGATGTTCATAATGCAGGCGGCGTCAGCGCTATTATTCACGAGCTGTTCAAAAAAGAAGGCACCTTGCACGGACACTGCATGACCGTTACCGGAAAAACACTGCGTGAAAACGTAGAAGGCTGCGAAATTCAAGATACAGACGTCATCCACACGATTGACAATCCGCATACAGCACGCGGCGGCTTGGCTGTCCTGTTCGGTAACATTGCTCCTGATGGCGCAATTATCAAGACGGGCGCGGTCGATAAATCGGTTGGAGGCTACCATAAAGGGCCTGCGATTTGCTTCGATTCACAGGATGATGCCCTACACGCTATTGCTAACGGCAAAGTAAAAGAAGGCCATGTCGTAATTATCCGCTATGAAGGACCTCGCGGCGGTCCTGGTATGCCGGAAATGCTTGCTCCTACATCACAAATCGTAGGTATGGGGCTAGGTGCGAAGGTTGCGCTCGTTACTGACGGACGTTTCTCCGGCGCATCTCGCGGCATAAGCATCGGTCATGTATCACCAGAGGCTGCTGATGGCGGTCCAATCGCATTCGTTAATGATGGCGACATCATAGAGATCGACATGAACAACCGTACGATGAATCTTCTCATCAGCGATGAAGACTTTGAACAACGCCGCTCCGAATGGAATGGCTTTGAGCTAAAAATCAAACGCGGCTACCTCGCGCGTTATGCTCATCTTGTTACTTCCGCCAGCACTGGCGGCGTAATGAAAATGTAATAAGCGTTAGAATAAATTAGGAGTACGAGCTGGAAACAGCTTGTACTCCTTTTTGCTATAGGCTTCTATCGTAATTATGGAGCTTCTGGGCATAATCAAAATAAAGACTCACTTGAGATGATGGGGGCGGGGCGGGGCGGGGCGGGGCTTGCGAAATCGGGAGGCTACGCTGCACTTTGTACAACAGATTGGCGACTGCTCACCTTAAACTCCACGTACATTGCACTTTTTACAATGGATTACCTGTTTTAAGCACAGAATCGTTCATTTTACACTCATTCTGCTGCATTATTACACTGTAGCTGATCAAATCTGCTCCCATGTGAGGTTTCTATTGCACTAAGTACATCGTACGCCGCACCCTCCTCTCTCCATTCACATTAGAGCGATCACAGACAATATTAGTTGGATACATATACACGACGGCATTCATCAGACACGTGTGATTGACAATAGTATAGGAGACTCCTCTCCTGCTTGCACAAATAATTAAGCGGGTAAGTGCCAGGTTAATCTGTGAAATGCATGTCCATTTTTATCACTCATCGTAAAACAAAAAATAACAGCCGCTCAAGATCTAGCTCTGAGCCGCTGTTATTCTAACCATCACTTTTGTTAAATTGCTGTTGTTTTCGTCCCTAGTTGCGCAGCTTCGTCGGCTGCTGCGCTTAATGTACGTTCTACAGCTTCGCTTAGTCGATCTGCTCCCTCTTGTATATTGCTCATTTTCACCGTCGAATAGCTTCTAATCGTTTGAATCGGCATGAGCAGCATTCGAGGAGAAATCGTGTCTCTCTTTTTCTTGCCTTTTGTGCTATGTTTTGTGTTAGTCAGAACTTTAATGAGAATACGCAAATAGATACGTGTAGATTTGGCGAACAAGCCCTCAGGCAGCTTGAAAATTTCAAAGCCAAGCCGATCAGCGCCCCGATGTATCATCGTTACGCCATAGACCGCTTTAATATCTTTAGCCTCGCTGTCAGCCGCTAGTTGATTTGCAAGATGCGGAAGCGCCTGCTCGACCTCGCGGAGCATTCGAATTCCAGTCGCTACCGGCGATTTGGAGGTTGCTGCAATTGAGGATAATTTTTTGTTGTCAAAATGTAATTCTGCAACTTGATCGCCTTTTTCCACTCGTCCACCTGCTGCAAGCTCAACGTTTTCTCCATTGTACGTTGTAATGCGATAATGGAAAGCCGCATCAGTCGTATCGCCAACTGTTTTCAATCGGAACATAATGTGAAACACTCTCTCCCACTGCAGCCAAAGCGCTATGATCGCTTTCTTCCAGACCGAAGTATGGGCTGCTTGCGCTGCCTCGGTTAGCTTCATCATTTCCACAATATCAACAAACCGATAGCCGAGCTTAGTCCCTTCCTTCAAGTATGCCTCCAGCGCAATAAGCATATTTTGCGGAGCATCCTTGTCTGCACCAAATGTCATGCCGCAATCATGCAGGAGCATCACTTCGCCTGGTCTAAGCTTCTTCAGCATTCGCTTCCCAAGGCGCTTATGACCCAGCCTAATTCGCCAATCACCAAACATCGCAGACCATAAAATAATTTGCAAATGGCCCAGGTTCGCATAATCGAACACGTTTACGATACCCCAGGGCGGTCGATAATAAGTTGAACGTATGCCCGTTGCATTCTCAATGACGTCATTTGTTCGTTCAATTTGGCGTTTAACCGTCCGAGGCCTCATCAGCCAATTCGATTTATGAACGTAATTATGAACGCCTAAAACATGTCCCTCATCCTTCATACGGCGCAGCAGCTCTTCCTGTCCCTCAGCATGCGAGCCTACGATAAAAAACGTTGCCTTCGCATTATAACGAGCAAGAAGATCGAGAAGCTGCGGTGTATAAACCGGATCAGGTCCGTCATCGAATGTAAGCGAAATTTCTTTTTCAACTCTGCCTTTCTTAAACACACGGAAGCCAAATGTCCGACTAATGAGTCCAGGAAGAAACGCATAGAAGGATGCAACGTATAATCCCCATAAGAACAAATTTTCCATTTTGTTTTCCCCACCGTTATATGATTTAATCGACGAATGAATAGCGGTACAAAACAACAACAGTAACTTTAATTGTAGCATAACGCAATAAAAAATAGGCATCTTTTTAGAAACTATAGTACAATCTTATTGGAAATACGATTATGGAAAAAGAAGGAGTACCCTATGCTGCCCTTTTATAGAAAATATTGGAGAACCGCCTTTGACATCGCTCTCATCGCACTCACTGTCTATTTAATTATGTATTCCTTCAGCTATTTGTACCGCATTGCAACACCTATATTTTTTTCTTTTGTTATTTTCTTATGTATCGAGCCTCTGGCTAGACGACTGAACAAGCTGGGAATGAAAAAATCAATCGCCTCCGGCATTTCCGTTCTTCTCTTTACACTGGTCATACTCGCCGCCTTCTCAGGCGCTGCTTATTTAATAACGAAGCAAGGCAATGAGCTGATTAGCAATTTCCCTAAATATCAAAAAATACTCGCCATCCAAATAGCGAATATTACGGAGGAGATACAGCTAAGGTTCGGAACAACCGCTGCTGACCTCGATTTAGTTCAGCGCTCCAAGGAGCTCATTGAGGGTGCTACTGCTACGTTTGCTAAATTCGGACAAAATCTGCTTAGCAATATCGTTGGTTACGTCTCCTCCTTCTCGACCTTCATTTTCAACTTTGTTGTAGGTATTATATTAGCTTATTTCTTAAGCATCGAGATTACGACTTGGAAGAAGACGGCAGAGGATAAAACGCCAAACACATTTAAAAACGCTTTTTTCTTCCTGCGCAACAACGTCTTCAAAGGCATTGCACTTTATATTAAAGCACAGGCGAAAATGATCAGCATCACCTTCATCGTCATACTCATCGCGCTTTTGCTGCTTAGAGTAGAAAATGCTTTTGTCATCGCTGTTGTTTCCGCTATTTTTGATATTTTGCCGCTGTTAGGCGTCGGTACGATCTTCATTCCTTGGATCATTTACTTGATTATTGTAGGCAAGGTTACGCTTGCGATTTGGCTCTCTGTACTGTTTTTAGCAGTCGTGCTGACACGCCAAATTCTCGAACCAAAGATAACAGGCGACTCCCTTGGCGTGTCCGCCTTCACGATGCTTGCTTTCATGATTGTGTCGTTATCCGTATTCGGCATATCTGGTGTCATTTTAGCGCCAATTCTCATGATTCTGCTTAAATCGCTTTATGATCAAGGCTACTTTCACCGCTGGATTCACGCTCCAATTGGGGAGTTCGACAATCCGCCAAATGAGAGCGATACAAGCAATCTAACCACACCAGTGGACCCGGACGCTGACGAGGAAGAAGATACGAGAATTTAGAGATAAGCAGAAAGCAGACCATGCGGCTAATCGCATGGTCTTTTTCTTGCAGCTCAGCTACAAGGAGAGGACAGCAAATCAGCTGTCCTCTCCTTTACTTCTTGCGCGGGCGGCAATATCCATGACGCCCCGGAATAGCTTAGTCGCCTGGTTGTTACTTCCAGGCGGCTTATTTTCCACAAGCACAGCAATAGCGTAGCGCGGCTTGCTGACCGGGCCGTAGCCCGCAAACCACTGGTGGTTGCGGGCGATTCCGGCCCGAGTCGTCACGGCGGTGCCGGATTTCCCGGCCACCGCCCACAGCCCTTGGCGGATCGATCGACCCGTACCATGGTCGACGACCGCCTCCATTCCGCGCAGCAGCGCATAAGCAGTGGCCGGATGAATCCGGCCGCTTGTTTCCTGCGCCCGCTGCGCGGGGAGCTTCACCATCCGCTGGCCGTTGGCATAGCGGATTTCACTGATGAGGCGCGGCTCCATTACGCGCCCCTCATTTAGCAGCGTTACAATCAAATTCGCCGCTTGAAGCGGCGACATTCTCACATCACGCTGCCCGATCCCGCTCTGCGCGAGCACGCCTCCATCTACCGCAGCCAGCATCGCCGCTCGTACGCGAGCCTTACGAGCGGCCTCCAGCTTCCCTAAGTTGTACTCGTCTTCTCCGTAGCTTCTCGCTGGCGCGAACAGCTGCCCCGCTTCCTCTTCCTCTAGCAGGCGAAGCGGATCACTGAATGGCCCAAAGGGCTTATCACGATGCCAGCCTGCCTGCTTGCCTACACCTAGCGCTTCTGCAGTCCTCTGCAGCTCCGCTGCCTCCAGCCGCTCCGCAATCGCCGCAAAAACGATATTGCAGGATTGCGCCAAGCCCTCCTGCAGCGTCAGATGGCCATGACCGCCTTCCTTCCAGCAGGACAAGCCATATTTGCCGTATTCTCCGTTGCAAAAAAAGGTTTCGTTCCGCTTGATCACTCCTGCCTCCAATGCAGCCGCCTCGGTCACAAGCTTGAACACCGAGCCTGGCGCTACAGCCTTTAACGCATGATTTGACCATTCCGAGCCGTCTCCAGTCAGGAATTGTCCAGGCTTAAGCTTTGGCCGCGACACCATTGCAATAATATCCGCGTTGCTCGCATCCAGCACAACAACTGCGCCCTCCTGCAAGCCTTGAGCGTCCACATAGCTTTCAATCTCATTTTGCAGCTGCAAATCAATCGTTGTCATGGTCTTAAGCGGATAATAACGGCTATCAGGCTGCGTAATGCGTATATCCAGTCCATGCATAGGCGCATTTTTCCCATCAATAAAGTAAGAAGCAGAGGTTGCCCCATTCCCGTGCAGCAGCTTATCAAGCGACTTCTCCAAACCCGAGCCTCCAACCTGCTCAGTCAGCCTTCTCTTTCCAGAGGCAAGCTCCTCTGTATACTTCTGCTGCAGCCATTCTGGATGCTGACTAGTAAAGCCAATCAGATGCTTCGCGTCAAAGGCCGCCAAATATCGATTGCGGTAAGGAAGTACACGAATCCCATTGAGATCAAGCTCATTAATTGCACTCGCTTCTGCGGCTGTAAGCCGCAGAGGCTGTTGCTCGCCCTCTGCCTTCCAAAATAACGGCTCCCGCAAAGCATCCCATCTAAGCAGCAGCTGTTTCTCTGTAATCCCTAAAATGGTGCTTAGCGCTGCCAAATCCTTAGTTTCCCCTCTCAGAGATGGCGGTATGGGAAATAAAGCGACAGCTGAGTAGGTTTCTCCTGTAATTGCCATTCCATATCGATCGTAGAAATCACCGCGCCCCGTATCCAACACCAAATTTCGCTGGCGCTGCATGACCGACAATCTATGCCAGCCTCCACGGCTATTGTTCGCTGATAGCACAGCCGCTGTTGAGCTGATAGGCATAAGCTGGAGCCATGCGAGACGAGCGATATACATTAGCATTATTATCGTAATGATCCATGCAGACAGCCATATTCGTTTAAACATGTTTGCTCACCATGAGAACGAGGCTCCTTTTTATTCGTGCAGCTATAGTCTGATTCACACTAACTAGCGCTGGACTTGTCATACGCTTATTATTCCTTTAACGCATTCCCTTCAAACCCCGCTCCAATACTTCAAAAAACAAAAAAAAAGAGCCATTCAGCAATCATTGCCTGAACAGCTCTTCCTCAATCTATCTATTTTATTCGTTCAAACTCTTTTGATTAATTAATTTTAAATTTCGACAGCGATTCTTTCAGCTCGCGAGATACCGTATCCAGCTTCTCGGAGAGTCGTACCATGCCGTCACTAATACTAAGCTGCTCTGAGCTAAGTGATGCAACTTCCTCGGAAGTAGCGGACGACTCCTCGGCAACTGCGCTGACGTTCGTCATCGCATCGGACAATACCGCTTGTGATTGATCCAACTGTCCAATCGAATCTGTAACTAAGTCCAGTCTTTGCACGAGCTCGCCCATTTGCCCCGATACAGTCAAGAAAATTTGATTCGCTTCTTTAACCGAACCGATTTGCTCTTTGAATAACGGATAAGCATCCGACAGTACATGAACAGTCTCGTCGATCTCGCCTCTGATTTTTTCAGTAATTTGTCCAACAACATCAATGGACTGACGGGATTGATCTGCAAGCTTGCGAATTTCATCTGCAACAACCATGAACCCTTTTCCCGCAGCTCCTGCACGCGCAGCCTCAATCGTCGCATTTAATGATAAAATATTCGTTTGCTTCGTCAAACTATTAAGCACATCCAAAATTTTAACGATCGAGCCCGTGCTCACCTTCAGTTCGTCAACCTTCTCGACCATGGAGCGCGTCATTTCCTCCGTCATGCCGGTCTTCTCGATAAGTACGCCCATATAAGCAGTACCTTGCTCACTCGCTTTCTCAACCTCTTGCGCAGAGCGGACCATTTGCTCATTCGCATCAATTACTTTTTTCATCTGAACGTCAATATGACCGGTCAAATCTGTACCTCTCTCCGCTTCAACTGCTAAGCTTGTAGCTCCTCCTGCTATTTCTTCCGTCGCGACAGCTATTTCCTTTGCGGATATAGCTGTTTTTCTGGAAGCATCGCTAAGCTCTGTTGCTGTTATGAGAACATCTTCAGCTGAGCGGGTAGTCTGAACCGCCAATGATTGAATTTGCGTCATCATAAGGTTGAAGCTTTCGCTAAGCTCACCGATCTCATCCTGACGTTTCTTCATGACGGAGCGCACTGTTAGATTGCCGCTTGCCCCCTCCGTCATCAAATTGCGAAGCTTCACTAAAGGCTGTGCTATGGTCATAATAACGATGAAACCAATCCCAACCGCCATAATAGCAGCTATCAATGCCGTAATCCAGGTTAAATTTTGAATCGACTTCGCATCTTTAACCAGCTCTTTAACGGGCACCGTTCCTACGAGTTTCCAATCCATAGTCGAAAAGGTTTGATAGGTTGCGAGCACGTCCTCAGCCTTATCTGTCTTCATCTTCACAGAGCCTTGCTGAGCATTGTTGCCTTCTTGCGGAAGACTCAGATTAACGGGCTTGCCAATGAGATCCGGATTAGGGTTGGTAATATAAAGACCATTATTGTCCACCATCGCTAGCTCGCTGCCTTCGCCAAGTACGACATCGTCATACCGATCAGCGAAAGAATCTACCCCCATCTCCATAAGCAATACATAAGATGCCTGACTTGTTGCTGAATCCTTAATAAGACGACTTAGTCCAAGCGTAACTACGCCAGATGACTTAGAAAATCCATCGGACTGAGGGGGAATCCAATTGGTTTTCCCTTCTTTTGCTACCGTCTCTTTAAACCACTCTGATTCCATTAGTTTCTCAGCACCGGCATTGGATGCCGATCCCGTTGCTAGGGGCTCCAGCTTCGGATTCAACGGCAATAGCATCAAGGAAACGATCGTGTTGTTGCCCATAATATAATTTTGCATTTTGTCATTTAAGCTTCGTGAGGCTTCAAACCTAGTGTAATCGTCCTGAGCTTCAATCATCGTGCGAACATAGGTATGAAAGTCCTTATCGATAATAATTTGCAGCGAAAGATCCTCATAGGTCTTATAAATAACATCCAAATTACTCGCTACCTGCTTGATCGTTTCAAAGCTAGCGTCAGATACTTTGCTTTCAATAATGGACTTGGATTTCGAATAAGCCATAAGACCTACGGTTAATACACAGGCTAAAATACTGAAAAAAATGATTAAAAATAGCTTCATGCCAACAGATCGAATCGGATTAGACAACTTGGCACCCTTCACACTTACCGTCGCTGCCTTTGCTGCTTGAGAAACCGCCTTCATTCCTGATTGCGCTTTCAAGCTTAAATCCGATTTTTCCTTGCTCGAGCTCCCCTGCTCGTTTTGTTGCTTTTGCACCGAATTGTTAATTTTTTGCTCTTCTCGATTTTTCATTAGGAAAGACACCGCCTTCAATATTGTAAGTCAAAATAGGTTCATAAGCTGCTAGCGAATCTTGCCGAAATATGTATTTACATTCTATTATTTTATATCGACATAACATTGTCAATCCATAAGCAATAAAATAAAAAAAGAGCCTTATTTTATTTTAAAAATAAGGCTCAAGTCGCACTTTGTTTTCATTTTCTATTTTATTGTTTTTTACCTATTTTCTTCCTCATCATATCCATCGGCTTGACAGGCTTTAGCGTACGGATGCGAATATGCTGAAGCGGATGACGTGCAGTATCCAGAGATACACCGTCGATATCCGTTATTTCAGTTATCGTTTGTTTGAAGAATGTACCCTGAGGACCTACAAACTCAATCTCCTGTCCCAGTTTAAAATGATTCCGCTGCTGAACGGTAGCAAAGCCAGATTTGGCATCGTATGCAAGCACTATTCCAGCAAAATCATAAGGCGCCGACTTCTCCTCCGGCTCATAAATATGATCCTCTGCGCCAGGAGTATCAAGGAAAAACCCTGTATTCAGCGGTCGATTAGCAGCCTTGTTAATCTCCTCCACCCATTCACGCTTCAACTCAAAATGCTCAGGGTCAGCAAAATAAGCATCAATGGCTTGTCGATACACATTAACGACTGTAGCTACATAATGAATACTCTTCATTCTGCCTTCGATCTTAAAGCTGTCTACCCCAACCTCAATAAGCTCAGGTAAATATTCAATCATGCACAAGTCTTTAGAGCCCATCGTAAATTTATCTTCATCCTCTGGATACATTGGCATATCATCAACAAACAGATCATATTTCCAGCGGCAGGACTGCGAACAGCCTCCGCGATTTGAGTCCCGATCGGTAAAATGATTAGACAGCACACAACGCCCAGAAAAGGACGAGCACATAGCACCATGAATGAATGCCTCGATCTCAATATCGACATGCTTCTTTATTTCAGCAATATCTTTAAAGCTCGTTTCACGGGCTAGCACAACGCGCGGCAGCCCTTCTTCCTTCCAAAACTCCACTGCCTGCCAATTGAGTGTCGATTGCTGGGTGCTTAGATGTACTTCAAGCTTTGGAGCAACGCGCTGTGCGGTCTCGATAATAGCAGGATCAGCCGCAATAATCGCAGCTATGCCGGCCTCTTCTAGTGCACGAAGATATTCCTCAATACCTTCTATATCCTCGTTATGCGCATAAATATTCGTGGCTACAAATACCTTGGCACCGTAACGATTAGCAAATTCAACGCCTTCCTTCATTTCTTCAAAGCTGAAATTATCCGCATTTGAGCGCAGACCATACTTTTGTCCACCAATATAAACCGCATCTGCTCCATAATGGATAGCAAATTTCAGCTTCTCCAAATTCCCAGCCGGGGCGAGCAGCTCGGGCTTATCGAGACGATTCCGTTTGCCCTGATAACGAGGAGTCGTTTTTTCTGTTGTCGTCATGTCTGTGCACCTCCTAATAGACTTGCTCTTTATAAAAGAATCCAAAACTTAGCTCGCGATCCGGATTCTGAACGTCCCGAATAGCATCCAGCCATTCCTCTTGAAAGGAGTAACCGGACGGATCTGCGATATAGGCGTCAATCACATGCCGATAAGCCCGAACGACAATTTCGTTATACTCGATAGATTTCATAATTCCTTCAATCTTCAGGCTGGTAATGCCAGCTTCCATAAGCTCATGCAGGTTCTCGAGCATGCAAATATCATCCGAGCTCATAATATGAGTGCCGTTATCATCCTCGAAGATTGGATAACGCTCATCCTGCCGCTCCGCTTCCATAACATATAAGCCGCGGTCCTTATCTTTACGAGGCAATCGGTCGGTATCTACTTGATGCACTAAATAACTATCCACGAGTGAGCGCTTAGAGTGATAAATATTCGTCATGCCATGTACTTGTACCTGAGTTTCAAGGTCTGTGCTGGATGCGGTCTCTACAACCTGCTCCATGTTCAGCTCACGAGCAAGGACATATCGGCCAGCACCTCTGCGTCCCCAATAATTCGCCGTAACATAATTGGTCGACGTCATTTCCGCATTCCAATGCAAGGCGATTCCAGGCGCATGCTTTCTCGCAGCCATAAGAACTGCGGGATCACCAAAAATAATAGCATCTACGCCTGCCTCAGCAAGGAAAGCAACGTAATCATTTAATGTTTCTACCGCTTCATTATCCATAAGATTATTAAGAGAAACATAAATTCGACTACCTTTAGGCTTTGCTATGCTCACCGCCTGAGCAATCAAATCCTTACTGAATTCGCCTGCCAATCGCATCCCGTAACGTGCCTCGCCGATGACAAAGGCGTCTGCGCCAGCAGCAATTAATCTTTCAAGCTCCTCTAGCGATGAGGCTGTAGCTAACAATTCCGGCTTGTGAGCCATGCTTAAATCCTCCTTAGCTGAATAGAACCAAACTAGTTAAACACTAAGCTAGTCTACCCTGCTGTCTGGTTGCTTTTCTCGATGTTTCTTAAATGCTCTTTATACGTTTTTGCGAACAAATGCGACTGGCTTCCGTCTTTCTTCGTCACATAAAATAAATAATCGGATTTCTCCGGATACAAAGCAGCCTCTATCGAATCAAAACTAGGGCTTGCGATAGGTCCAGGGGGTAAACCGTCCACTTTATAGGTGTTATATGGACTCTCTACTAACAAATCCTTCTCATAGAGCCGTTCCTTAGGCTTATCAAGTGAATATTGAACAGTTGCATCGATTTGAAGCATCATCCCATCAGCAAGCCTATTATAGATAATACCTGCTACAAGCGCTCTCTCCTCGTCTACAACAACCTCGCGTTCAACCAATGAAGCGATCGTTAACAGCTCATGGAAAGATATTTTCCTCTCATCGAGCACATCCATCCAGCCCTCTGGAAGCGAAGCGAGCTTTCGATCAAGCTCGGAAGCCATCCGTTTTATAATATCTTCCTCGGTGCTTTCCTTTTTCATTTCATACGTCTCGGGGAAGAGATAGCCCTCCAGCCGTTGATGAAGCTTATCGCTCTCCGGTATAGAGCGTACAGCCTCCACATCGCCCCAGTTTGTTTGTGATGCTACCAGACTAATAAACGTTTCTTTATTAATCAGATTCTCTGCTGCGAGCTTATCAGCCATTTGCAAAACAGTAAATCCTTCCGGTATTGTGAAGCGAATCGTTTCAGCTGCTACCGTATCCCCGGCATTCAGCTTTGCAATGATCGCATCTTTATCCATTCCTGGGCTAAGCTCATATATTCCCGCTTGAAAGCGAGTTCCCTGATCATTCAGCTTCAAATAATATTTAAATATAAACGAGTTCTTAATGAGTCCTTGTTGTTCAAGCAAATCTGCAACCTCGTTAGCTGAAGAGCCTTTAGGGATATCAATTTTTTGCACTTCTCCTGCGGCAGTAGGCTTCAAGCTGCTCCATACGTAAAAGGCTGCGCTTCCTGCTCCAATAATGATGATGCCAAGCAAGCTTAAAATGACCCATAATGTAATGCGGCTTCGCTTCGGACCGGATTCTGAATATCGGTCCTGCTGCTCAGGCTGCTGAGATAACTTGTCCAACCTTAGACCCCCTCTTTCTAAACCATAATGTGAGTTTTATCGATTTGCGCAAAATATAGGCTGAATATAAGGGGAATTAACTTATATTCAGCCTATATTTGAACAAAAGAGCGGCTCAACACCGCTCTCTCGTCATACTTCTATTATTGTTCATCTAAGGACGCTCATCGGTTGCAAATAACAAATCGTCATAAGCCTCCGAGGCAGCTTCCCACTCTTCGTCGTCTTCGATGTTTTCGAGCTGCGGCTCCCCGCCTGCTTGAATTACGCGAAACAGCTCTACATCTTCTTCGCCGCGCATCGGATCGGATTGAAGAGCTGCATAGATACGGTCACCAAGCTGAAACTCAGCTTTGATATCATATACTTCTATGCTTCCATCTTCCGCTTCCAACTCGATTTCATTACCGAAAGCCTCTCTCAGGCTGTTCAGTTTTTTTGGTGCCTCATGCTCTGTACCTGACATTAATTTTCTTCCTCCAACTCGCCAAGGAGCGTATTAAACGTTTCCTCAACCATGTTCCATTCCTCTTCGTCTTCAATCGTATAAAGCTTAAGATCGTCGCCTTCTTCTTCATAACGGAAAGCGTACACTTCATCTTCCTCGTCATTTTCACCATTGACAGGCACAACCATCATATATTTCTCATCGGAACCATCAACTTCAAATTTCATGATGACTTCGAATTCCTCTTCATTGCCTTCTTCATCCGGGATATAAATAATTTCCGGCTCTTCGAATTCCATTTCTTCTCTTGTCATGTTTACCCTCACCTTTTCGCTATAGAATCGAGATAATTTTGCAAAATAAGCGTTGCCGCCATTTTGTCTATTACGAGCTTTCGCTTCTTCCGGCTGACGTCCGCTTCAATGAGCGTTCGTTCGGCAGCTACCGTTGTCAGCCTTTCATCCCAAAGGTGTACAGGTATGTTTAATTTCTGTTTGAGCTGCTCTGCAAATTCAATACTAATCTCTCCGCGTGGACCGATGGTACCGTTCATATTTTTCGGCAGACCTAATACGATTTCACTAACCTCATGCTCCTTAACCAAGTCGGCAATCCGGTCTAACTCACTTCCATCGCGTCTGCGTTCAATTACCCCGGTACCTTGTGCAGTCCAACGAAAAGCATCGCTGACCGCTACGCCAATCTTGCGGTCACCATAATCCAATCCCATCAATCTCATGTCTTGTCCGGCCCCTACCTCATTAGTTAAAATATAAGAATTTATAAGTTTATCTGCTTATAAAGTACTTATATTTCTCTGCGAAACGATAGCTAAGCCTCCTAAGGAGGGCTTTAGCCGTTCACGCTTGTTGTTTCTTATGGTTTAGATAAAACCGGACAAGCTCTTCAATTAATTCGTCTCGTTCCTTCTTGCGAATTAAACTTCTGGCGTTGTTATGCCGCGGAATATACGCGGGATCTCCGGACAGCAAATACCCAACGATCTGGTTAATTGGATTATATTCTTTCTCTAGAAGCGCTTCATGCACAGATAGCAGAATGTCTTGAGAAGATTCAACCCCCTCCGCCTTCACGTTAAATTTCATAGTATTGTCCATGGAACTCATCGCCAGCACCTCGCTTTCCAAACCGCTTTTCAGTGGGATATACATTTATATCATATCACATTTGTTTGACTAAGAACTAGTTCTTCCGCAAGTTTCAAAGCTTCGTCCAGCTTAGAAATGTCTTTTCCGCCTGCTTGAGCCATATCTGGGCGTCCGCCTCCGCTGCCGCCGCAATGAACTGCAGCTTCTTTTACGATTTTCCCAGCATGGAAGCCTTTCTTGATCAGGTCGGCAGAAACCGCTGCGGCGAGATTGACTTTGTCTTCCGATACTGCTCCAAGTACGATTACGCTGGACTCCAGCTTCAGCTTCAATTCATCCAAAATGCCGCGAAGCGCGTCCATGCTTGGTGCATTTACTTTTGCGCACAATACGGTAATGCCATTAACCGTTTTCGCATTTTGCTCCAATGAGCCCGCTTCAATATGGCTGAGTTTCGCTTGCAGCGATTCATTGCTCTGCGAGAGCTCCTTCACTTGGCCAAACAACGTTTCAATTCGTTTCGGCACATCGTTCGTATTCGATTTCAGCAAAGCTGCAGATTGCTTAAGCACATCCAGCTGGCTTTCCAAGAAGTTATACGCATGTTTGCCTGTAACGGCTTCAATTCTCCGCACTCCCGAACCAATTCCACTTTCGCTTAGCAGCTTGAATAGTCCGATTTGTGAAGTATTGCTTACGTGACAGCCGCCGCACAGCTCCAGGCTATAGCTTCCGACCTGAACGACACGCACCTCATCACCGTATTTCTCGCCGAACAACGCCATAGCGCCCATCGCTTTTGCTTCATTCAACGATTTAGTCTCAATATTAACAGCTGTACTTAGCCAAATCTGCTCGTTTACTTTACGCTCAATCATGACGAGCTCTTCAGCAGTAATACTGCCAAAATGCGAGAAGTCAAACCGCAGACGCTCCGCCTCTACTAATGAGCCTGCTTGGTTAACATGATCGCCAAGCACCTCTTTAAGTGCCTTATGAAGCAAGTGGGTTGCTGTATGGTTTTTGATGACATCATCGCGCACCGCTCTCGTTACGATTGCTTCAGCAGCCTCGCCTGCACGAACAGAACCAGCCGTAACAATCGCATGATGAACGCTTTGACCATGAGGAGCCTTCGTCACATCCTCAACTTGAAGCGTGAAGCCTTCGCCGCTGATTGTTCCCTCGTCACCGACTTGACCGCCGCTCTCTGCATAGAAAGGTGTACGATCCAAAATAACAGCTACCTTGCTGCCCATAGCAGCAGCATCAACCAAACTATCGTCATGAACGATTGCGATAATTTTTGATTTAGTTACCAAATCATTATAGCCAACAAATTCGCTTTTAATCGTAAACTCGCCAAGCGGTCCGCCTTGAACCTTCATACTGCCTGTATCTTGGCGAGCTGAACGAGCGCGGTCGCGCTGAGCTTCCATTGCAGCATCGAAGCCTTCACGATCTACAGTCATGCCATTCTCCGCCGCGAAGTCCTCCGTCAAGTCAAACGGGAAGCCATACGTATCGTACAAGCGGAATGCGTTATCGCCGTTAATTTCCTTGTTGCCTGCTTTAGCTGCAGCAGCAACGAGGTCAGACAGCATTGCCAGTCCATCGGACAAGGTTTCATGGAACCGTTCTTCCTCTGTGCGAATAACGCGCTCAATAAACTCGCGCTTAGCTACAACCTCAGGATAATAAACGCCCATTACCTCGCCAACAATTCCCGTCAACTGATGCAGAAACGGACGGTCGATTCCAATCGTCTTGCCGTAGCGTACTGCGCGGCGCAGCAAGCGGCGAATGATATAACCTCTTCCTTCGTTCGACGGCATTACTCCATCCCCTACTGCAAAAGCAACCGTACGAATATGGTCAGCAATAACCTTGAGAGCTACGTCATGCTCTTCGTTAGCTTTGTAGGTCACTTTAGCAATCTCGCAGGTACGGTCGATGATTGGACGGAACAAATCAGTATCAAAGTTGGAATCCACGTCCTGCAAAATCGATGCAAAACGTTCCAATCCAGCGCCTGTATCGATGTTTTTGATCGGAAGCGGCGTATAGCTGCCATCCTTGTTATGGTTGAACTGCGAGAATACGACGTTCCATACTTCTAGGAACCGTTCATTTTCGCCGCCTGGCCAGCATTCCGGGTCGGATAGATCGCCATACTTGTCGCCGCGGTCATAAAAAATTTCCGTACAAGGGCCACAAGGGCCTTCGCCGATATCCCAGAAGTTTTCCTCCAGCTTGTAGATGCGCTCTGCAGGAAGACCGATTTTTGTATTCCAGAAAGTGAAAGCTTCCTCATCCTCAGGATATACCGTAACGGACAAACGATTCGGATCAAAGCCGATCCATTGCGGCTCGGTCAGAAACTCCCATGCCCAAGTAATTGCTTCTTCCTTAAAATAGTCACCGATGGAGAAGTTCCCCAGCATCTCGAAAAAGGTATGGTGACGGCGTGTCTTCCCCACGTTCTCGATATCATTCGTGCGGATACATTTCTGCGAATTCGTAATCCGCGGATTTTCAGGCACGGTACGTCCGTCAAAATACGGCTTTAACGGTGCCATGCCGGCATTAATCCATAACAGCGATGGATCATTATGCGGTACGAGTGACGCGCTTGGTTCAATTTTATGACCTTTGCTTTCAAAAAAAGCAAGCCATTTTGCACGAATTTCACTAGCTTTCATTAGTAAGAGCCCCCTTTAAATGATAAAACACAAAAAACGCCCCTGTCATAGACAGGGACGAATAGATTCGCGGTACCACCCTGGTTATTGCACAGCTGCAAGCAGCAAGCGCAATCGCCTTCATTAGACAATAACGGGTCCAGCCGGTGAAGTTCATTCACACTCCGAAAATAGCTTTCAGCCACTCTTCGTCATAAAAGCTTTCTCAACCGACGCAGCGCGCCTCCTAAGAAGCGATTTGCGAAGAAGCTTTCTCTCTGGCTAACGGGCATTGGCTTACTTCATTTCGTCAACGTTTTATGATCCTATTGGTAATACTTGATTATTTTAAAATTATAGCTACACCCTCTCCGCCTGTCAAATAATCTTTCTTCTTACGTAATAAGCAAACATATGCTGAATAATAACCTTACAAGCAGCAAAAATGGGAACTGCCAAAATCATGCCGACAATGCCCGCGATCTCGCCCCCAACCAGCAAAGCGAATATGATGGACAAAGGATGGATATGAAGCGTTCGTCCAACCACCTGCGGAGAGATGACATTTCCCTCGAGAATTTGGCACAGCACATTGATGATGCCGACAAGAATGACCATTTTAATAGAAACGGTCGATGCCATCAGCAGTGCAGGCGCTGCTCCGAAGAAGGGGCCTAGATAAGGAATGACATTCGTAATAGCCACAATACCCGCTAGCAGCAAAGCGTATGGCATTCCAACAACTAAATAGCCGCAGTAAGCCAATACGCCTACGATGACACAAACTAAAAACTGACCGCGAATATAGCTGCCGAGAGCTGTATCAATATCCTTGAGCAGTCTTACCGTGTTTTTGCGATGCGATTTCGGCACGTAAGTAATGACCGTACGTTCAAACACATCAAAATCCTTTAAAATATAGAAGGCAAGAAACGGAATGATAAACGCAATGAACACTGCATTGACCATTGATCCGATATTGTTTACAAAGTCGAATAAGCTCTCTGACATTTTTTTCTCGATATGCACGAGTGACTTATTTAAACCGCCTCTTAGGCTCTCCGGTAAAAAGGACGTATTGTTAATGTCGGTCACAATATTTTGTGCGCGCATCGACAGCTCTGGAACATGCCTGTTCAGCTCCTGTACCTGATCGATGAACATCGGAATTAAATTGACAAGCAGTACCGTAATAACCGCGCAAAATACCGCATAAATAAGGAGCACAGCAATCGTTCTAGGCACCTTCCGATCATGCAGCATCGTAACGATCGGATTCAATACATAGGAGATAATCATAGCAATAACAAAAGGTGCAAGGACCGCTTTCAGAAAAATATATACATTTACAATTATCGGTTTAATAAGCAGCAGCAAATAGACGGCGAGCAAACCCAATATGAGATAGATCAGCCAAACAAACAGACGGTTCTTCGTAAAGCGCTCCACCGCCCTCACCCCCGCGCACTCTTTATTCTACTTGCCATTCATGCTGGACAAGCGGAACTAATTCAGTATATGTAAACAGGGTGAACTTCATCCATAAGCAGCAAAAAAAAGGACGGTCAAAGACCGTCCTTTAATATTCATGATTATTAATCTTAATTAGTTAACTTGAATTTGCGATATTTCCTCTTCGAAGAACAAATCATCAAGCGAGCTTAACGTACCGTCCTCTTCTACTTGGTAAACCGACATTTTGTCGCCGTTAACCGATAGTTCAATAAAGCAGCCCCAGCAATAAAATTGATGGGAACCAATCTTTCCGATATCTTTCGAATTACAATTCGGACATCTCATCATCTTTCATTTCTCCCTATTCTGTGAAATTGGAAGCTGCGACAGGCTCCAATTCCGCTTCACTGACAGCAGGAACAATAATCGCGTCTTCCCCGAGCAACACGTTTTCTGGATCACTCGGTGACTTCAACCATCTGCGTCCTTCCATCAGATCCGAAACAAAACCGTCCGTAAGCTCATAGCCTACTATTTGTGTTCCCTGTTTTGGATAAAAATAAACATCAGACACTCTGCCAAGTTGGACACCTTGTACAGTGATCACGGGTAAATCCTTTAATTTCACTACTCCTGTGTAAAAAGAGCGCAGCAATTGCTTCGACTTCATCCGAATAATCTCTGCTTCATTTGCTATAATAACGGTGTCCTCTCCGCAGGATAACACGGAAGACCACTCCACTATTTTTACAGTTGAAACAAACCACCTAGGGCAATCGAGTATTAAGCCCTTCAGTTCCCAATGCTCATTAAACCAAGCATCCTTAACGGTTCCTACAAGCTTGCCGGAATGGATGACGATAACGGGAAGCCCAATAAGCTGTTGAAGTTTAATCACGCTTAGCCGGAGTCCTCCTAGTAGTTATTACGAATACGCCTCACGATTGCTCCAACCTTCTGTGCGGCATCTTCTAATTCCTCTAAAGTATTCCCCAAACCGAAGCTAAATCTTACAGCGGAATGAATTTGCTCCTCCGGCAATTCCATCGCCCGAAGAACATGAGAACGCTCAAGAGCACCCGAGGTACAAGCTGAGCCGCTTGCAGCAGCAATACCTTCCATATCCAAATTCATCAGCATCGTCTCTGTGTCCACGCCGATAAAGCTGATATTTACAATATGAGGTAAATAATGATGCTCACTGCCGTTAATAACGATGGGGACTTCAACCTGCTCTCTGAGCAGCTCTATCCATCTTTTACGAAGCTTGTCCATAAAAGGTTGCTTATTTTTTCGCTCGTTCACACAAATGTCAACAGCAGCTGCAAAGCCAACGATGCCAGCAATATTTTCAGTTCCTGCGCGCCGCTTTCTCTCTTGAGATCCGCCATGCTGTATAGTATCGATAGGTGTTCCAGCCGCAATGTACAGCGCGCCAACCCCTTGCGGTCCATTAATTTTGTGGGCGGAGAAGCTCATTAAATCAACGGGGAGTTCATGAAGACGATAATCGACCCAGCTTAAGGCTTGTACAGCATCCACATGAAAAACTGCGCCGCTGGCCTTCGCTATTTTACCGATTTCTTCGATAGGCTGAAGAGTGCCAATCTCGTTGTTGCCATGCATGATGCTAATGAGTCCCGTCTCAGGCGTAATTGCCGCTTGTACGAGTTCTGGTGAGGTTTGTCCGGTAGAATCAATAGGGAGAATCGTTACGGTAAAGCCTTCTGACTTCGCCAGCCATTCACAGGTGTGAAGCACTGCGTGATGTTCGCCAGCTGACGTGATGATGTGGTTTTTACCGTGTTTTTTTTGTGCTCTGGCTGCACCGATCAATGCCGCATTGTCGCTTTCTGTGCCGCCAGAGGTAAATAATAGTTCCGTAGGTTTACAGCCAAGAGCTGTTGCTATAGAATCACGTGCGCGATTGAGCTGCTGTTTGGCCGATCTTCCGAATGCGTGCATGCTAGACGAATTGCCGCCAGGTCCTTGCATGACCTCAAGCATCGCTTTAGCGACGCTTGGATGCATAGGAGTAGTGGCGGCATGATCAAAATAATGATTTTTCATAGGTTAGCTTCCTTTAAATGTAGAACATATAGCTGTCAGGTTTGCCTTCATCTTCAAAATTGATCAGGTCCGCAAGCGTTGTCGAATCCAACACCTCTGCGATGCTGTCACGAATACGCAGCCACAGCTGACGTTTAGCCGGATCATCCTCTTCCGTAAAGTCTACAGGTGAGATTGGCCCTTCCAAAATCCGAATAATATCACCTGAAGTAATCGTTTCCGGGTCCTTGGACAAAATATAGCCACCATAAGCGCCTCGAACACTTTTTACTAATCCTGCATTTCGCAGCGGTGCTACTAATTGCTCCAAATAGTGCTCGGAAAGCTGATTTCGTTCAGCAATGCTCTTGAGCGAAGTCGGGCCTTCACCAAATTTAGCCGCAAGCTCCATCATAATCGTTAAGCCGTAACGGCCTTTCGTCGATATTTTCAAAGTGGCACCTCTTTTATTTGTTTTTATGGTCGTTTCTAATGGTGTCTAGTTACGAAAGCTTTATAAACCTCTGTATTCCCATTTCACTTATATGTTAACATATCACACTAGGCTCGTGTGTAAAAAGCTTTACATCTTCATGAAAAAGTTTTCTGCCTATGATACAATAAGAGTTGTTTGATTCGAGCAAGGTGGTGTTTACGATGGAAAAACCAAAAGCTTCGACAAGAGTTGTCGTCGGCATGTCAGGCGGCGTGGACTCCTCTGTTACTGCCCTGCTGCTGAAGCAGCAAGGTTATGACGTTGTCGGCATATTCATGAAAAACTGGGACGATACTGACGAATTTGGGCATTGTACTGCGGAAGAAGATTCAGAAGACGTTCGCCGCGTATGTGAGCAAATCGGTATCCCCTACTATACCGTTAATTTTGAACGGCAATATTTTGACAAGGTATTCACCTATTTTCTGGATGAATACAAGCGTGGACGCACGCCGAACCCGGATGTCATGTGCAATCGTGAAATTAAATTCGGTGACTTCCTGCAGCGTGCAATGGAGCTTGGAGCAGATTATTTGGCGACAGGACATTACGCTAGAGTTGAACGTTCCGAGGATGGCATGACGAAGCTGCTGCGGGGTGTGGATTCCAATAAGGATCAAACGTATTTCCTTAGCGCTCTGAGCCAGAAGCAGCTTGCGAAAGCGATGTTCCCTATCGGACATCTGCCGAAGCCCGAAGTGCGGCGTATTGCTGAGGAGGCTGGCCTTTATACAGCTAAGAAGAAGGATAGCACCGGTGTCTGCTTTATCGGCGAACGTAATTTCAAAACCTTCTTAAGCGGCTATTTGCCTGCTCAAGCAGGTGATATGATCGATGTTCAGACGGGCGAGAAGAAGGGCCAGCATGACGGCCTTATGTATTACACGCTTGGACAGCGCCAAGGACTTGGCATTGGCGGCTCAGGCTCAGGCGAGCCTTGGTTCGTAGCTGACAAGGACTTGGAGCGCAATATCCTCTATGTTGTACAAGGCGAGCAGCATCCAAGCCTTTACTCAGAGAGCCTAACTGCAAGCGGCATGAATTGGATGGTACCTGCAGGCGCTCACGATACGCTTCGCTGCACTGCGAAGTTCCGTTATCGTCAGCCCGATCAAGGCGTTAGTGTGACCGTCCTCGAGGATGGCAACGCTCATATCGTATTTGATAAGCCTCAGAAGGCCATTACTCCTGGACAAGCAGTCGTGCTTTACGACGGAGAGGTTTGTCTTGGCGGCGGTACGATTGAAACGGTTCGAAAGATTAAAGCAGCTTCCGCTTTAGCGAAGCAAGCATAACCAGCAAGCTTCAAGCTGCAAAATAAGGCTGTCACCTCTGCGCATCCAAACGCTGCAGGTGACAGCCTTGTTTATTTACCTCCGTATAGGCTTAGCCCCATTGCTGCTTCTCAGGCCCTTCGAGACTGCGGCCTAGCATGCGGATGTTGACCCGCGAAATTCGCAAATGATCCGTCTCTTCAATCATAAATTCACAGCGGCCCTCATACTGGACACTTTGGCTTTTGACAGGAGGAATTTCAAGCTTGGAATACATCCATCCCCCAATCGTATCGTAATCGTCCGTCTCGATATCGAGACCGAAGAAGCTGTTCACCTCTTCAATAAGCATCAAGCCGCTAACGGAATACGTGCTGTCCTCCAGTTTTTCCAGCTGCTCCCGCTCCTCGTCAAACTCATCTTGAATTTCGCCGACGATTTCCTCCATAATGTCCTCTAGCGTGACAAGGCCCGAGGTTCCTCCGTACTCATCAATTAAAATAGCAATTTGTGATTTCCGCTTTTGCATCAGCTTCAGCAGTGTACTAATTTGCATCGATTCCGGAACAGTCGTGATCGGCCTCGTAATTTGCCTAATATCACGCAGGCTCTGCGTCGTATCCTTCAGCAAATCCTTAATATGAACGAAGCCGATAATATTATCCTTGTCGTTCTCGCATACAGGATAACGGGTAAGCATCTGCTCCAGAGCAAGCTGCTTGTTATCCTCCAGTGTATGGCTGGTGTTCAGACAGATCATTTCTGTACGAGGAATCATAATTTCACGAGCATTCGTTTCTGTAAATTCAAAAATATTATCGACGAGCGTAAGCTCCGTATTGTCTATAAAACCATTTTTGTGGCTCTGCTTCATTAAGATTCGAATTTCATCCTCGGTATGTGCGGAATCCTTCTCCGTCACTGGTTCAATTCCCATTTTTTGAAGAAGCAGATTTGCCATAGCATTCAACAGCCAAATAACGGGATACATGAGCTTATAGAAATAAGCAAGAGGCAGCGCTGTTAATAGCGTTATCGTTTCTGCTTTACGAATAGCTACCGTTTTCGGTGCCAGCTCACCCAATACCATATGAACAATGGCCATGATCGAAAACGCAGCTGCGAACGAGACCGTATGAATTAACCACTCATGCTGAACGCCGATATAACCAAATAACGGTTCAATCAACCTCGCAACAGCCGGCGCTCCCACCACGCCGAGACCTAGCGAGGCTAATGTAATGCCCAGCTTGCAGGCGGATAAATACGTATCCAAATGATTGGTCATATGCGAAGCCAGCTTTGCCTGCAAATAGCCCTCAGAAACTAGAGCATCCATTCGGCTTCCTCTAGCCTTAACCATCGCGAATTCGGCTGCAACAAAAAATCCATTCATAAAAACAAAAAAGAAAATAAGAATTAAGGATAAGCTATTCGGTAAGGGGTCATTCAACGCTTCCCTGCCCTTCGCCAATTAAGCATGCCTAATGCGATGGCAGGCGCACCTCCTTTGGGAACAAAGATACGGCGATCTTTGTGTAGTGTAATACCTCTTCTGGATGCTAAGCCGCCGCGTCAAATAATAAAATGTTACTCCATATGTAGTTATATGTATTCATCATAGGCTAGCCTTTATACACGGACAGCAGGCATTTTCCTCCATTTTCATAAGGCATATGCTATTCTTTTCGAATATGCCTCTGAAAGTTCATAAAGACGCAACGATTGGTCCTGCAATTGCAAGCTAACGCTTATTCGAATCTGTTATAATGCAATCAGTATACTAAGAAAATCAGTCACTATTATTTGTAGGAGGTTCAAAATGAAAAAAATATTGTTTATTTGTCTAGCCATGCTTTGGCTCGTTCCAGGAGTTGCCATGGCGCATTCCACACTAGAAGAGGCTGCACCTGCACAGGATAGTACGGTTGCTGTATCGCCTGAGCAGATAGAGCTGACCTTTAATACTAAGATTGAGAAGCTTAGTAATTTTAAATTGTTGAATGCTGCCGGCGAGGACATGGATAAGAATAAAATCGAGGTCGATGGAATGACGATGAGCAGCGCTCTTCCAACCGTTTTGCCTAACGGTATTTACACTGTAAAATGGACCATTATTGGTGCTGACGGCCATTCTGTTGAAGGCAGTTATGCTTTTACAGTTGACGCTCCTGAGGTAATTGCAGATCCGACTGCTGAACCAGAAGCAGCAACTGAAGCTCCATCGGATGCTGAGGATGTTGACCTGGCAACCCCTGCCCCGGCAGTTGACGAACAAGCTGACAATAACGATAAAGCTGCCACGAATACCGATGATCCTAATTACACACCTGCAATTGTCATTGGTACGATTATTGTCATTGCCGCGTTTATTATGATGCTTCGGAGACGTAAATAATGATTTATATAAGCGAAGGTCTATTATATATTTGCTTCGCGATTTTGACGGGTGCTTTGCTGCTGAAGCTCATTCCAGAGAATAAGAAACCAAACATTGTGGTGCCGAATGGTTTGCTTCTCGCCTGTACAATAGCCATTCCAATTTTGTCCTTTGTACCGATTCACAACCTTGCTCTTTTATTTGCCAAAGATTTTGATATGAGCTATGGCTCTATCATGAAGAGCATCTTGCTTGATATCAATACCGGCAAGGCTTGGATTTGGACAGCCATTGGTTCTGCGGGGCTTGCTTTTCTACTAGGCCTCAAAGCGTTCCAGAATGACAAGCACATGCCTAAGGTCGCTTTATTCGTCACTTTCCTGCTTATTGTCTGGCTTGGCTATGCAGGGCATGCTTCATCGCTTTATGGATTCAGAGGGCTTGTAACGCACGCTGCTCATTTTTTAACTTTCAGTGTATGGATCGGCATTTTGTTCGTAACGAGCTGGTTTGCCAAAGACAATGCTCACTGGCATTCCTTTCTGCGCTGGTTCTCGCCTGTTGCTATCGCTTGCGTGCTGATTACGCTTCTAGCAGGCTTTATACTGATGACGTTCACTACGCCTGAGTATATCAACTCATGGATGCTGCCATACGGGCAAATGCTTCTGATCAAGCATCTGCTAATTTTGCCGCTGCTCCTATTCGCATATACGAACGGCTTCGGCTATAAGAAAATGGCAGAACGAAATCCTTCGTTCAATCCAAGGCGTTGGCTAAGAGCGGAAAGCGTGATCGCATTGCTCGTACTCGCAGCAACAGGGGCGCTTGGTCAACAAGCACCGCCGCATACCGTGAAAGAAACGCTGCAAACCGTGTCTCCCTCACCTCTATTTACAGCAATCTATAAGGGCAGCTTCAGCCCTGATATCGCTTTGAAATTCACGCTGCATTTGGAGAGCATCCTTATGTTTGGCGCTGCAGCGCTGATGGCTGGAGGAGTCGTATGGATGTATCGCTCTAACAAGCTAATTCCAGCCTTCGCCATGGGCATACTAACGACTGTATTCATGTATTACGGACTTATGTTTTCGATCGCTTAACTCTCTCCCGGGCAGCCCCTATCCTGCATATTTGCAGGACAGGGGCTGTTTTCTCGTGCAGACCCGTGTCTATGTTGTACATACGTACGATAGAGCGCCTACGAGGAGCATGCAGCATTGAAACCTAGCTATTCTAATGCAGATATGCAGGATAGAGTCCCTCGCAAGGCAATTCACTACGCAGTTACTGCAAATGTGCAACATAGCAACATAGCAGCAGGCAGCAGCTCGGCCGAGACAGGTAACACCCTTATTCCCATCTGAAGCTAAAAAATCCCCAAAAAGAAGCAAATTAAATGATAGCCTACACTGCACTTAGTACAATAGAAACCTCACATAGGAGCTGTTTCAGACGGCTACAATGTACTATTGCAGTAGAATGAGCTCCAAACCAACGACTATCGCTCCATAATAGGCAATCTATTGCACAAACTACAGTGTACGTATCGAGTTAGGCTAGTAATGTCGATTACGTTGTACAAACTGCAGTATAGCGCGAGAACTTCATTTTTTTAAGTTCAACAATATAGTAATATAAATCATTAAGGAGCCTTCTTTATTAGTTGGCTAAGTTAGACTATTTTCATGGTGAGAGCGAGGTATGTAATGAACAGTAAAGAAAGGTTTTCAAACCGAGTCGATTCGTATACGAAGTACCGTCCCAGTTATCCGAAAGAGGCAATTGATTATTTGTACACGATCGTCGGATTGCACATGAATTGCGAAGTAGCGGACATCGGAGCAGGAACAGGCATTTTTTCAGAGCTGCTATTGGATCGAGGAAGTCGTGTAATTGCGATTGAACCGAATCAGAAGATGCGAGAAGCCGCTGAAAAGAAGCTTGGAGGAGATCAGAATTTCCGTGCTTTGCCGAGCTCTGCTGAGATGACCGGACTCCCTGATCAATCTGTAGATTTTATCGTTTGTGCTCAAGCTTTTCACTGGTTTGATCACTCCTTGGCGCAAGCTGAGTTCAGACGAATTCTGAAGCCCGGAGGAAAGGCAGCACTGATTTGGAATTCGAGACCGAGTCATGGCAGCCCCTTTTTAGAAGAGTATGACCAGCTGCTTCAAATCTTCGGCACCGACTACAATAAAGTTAATCACAGAAACGTATCACCGGAAGTACTAGTCTCCTTCTTCAAAGTTGGCGAAATGCAAGAAGCAGTTTTCACAAATCAACAAGTGTTCGATTTCGAAGGTCTGAGCGGTCGATTGCTTTCTTCTTCCTATAGTCCAGTACTTGGCGATCCCAATTACGAGCCCATGATGAAAGAACTTCGGAATGTGTTTGAGCGAAATAATCAGAACAATAAGGTGTTATTCCAATATGAGACTCAAGTATTTTGGGGCGAGGTTTAGCCTACTGATTCCTGAAGCACAATTCCAATTCCATAATAGAACCATCTCATAGCTCGACCATTCTCGATATCATCTAACCTTTCAATCGTACAGCTATCCCGCATATTTGCAGGATAGTTGTACGTTGGTTATTAGCTGCGACTGCGCTTCTGTTGATTTTGCTTGATCTTATCTTCCATCCCTTGCTCTGTTGCCTTGTAAAAGGTCATGTTTCCTAACGTATTCGGCAAATATTGCTGCTTCACATAATGGTTAGGAAAGTTATGCGGATATTGATACCCCTCATGTCCAAGCTGCTGCGCACCCTTGTAGTGGGTATCCCGCAAATGAAGCGGCACCTCGGCACCTCCTGCCCGTTCCATGGCCGCCTCGGCGTTGCCAATCGCAATTGCCGTAGCATTGGACTTAGGACTCTCTACCGCAAAAAGTATCGCCTGCGAAATATTGTATTTCGCTTCCGGCCAGCCGATCTTATGATAGGCATCCATAGCGGTTACCGCTTGGATCATCGCCTGTGGGTTGGCAAGTCCAATATCCTCGCTGCATGCAACAATGAGTCTACGAATAAAGGTCATCGGGTCCATGCCCAGCTTCTCCACCGCGTACAAAAACCAGAACAGCGCGGCATCGCTCGACCCTCGCACACTCTTATGAAATGCCGACAGCACATCATATTGTGTAGACATGTCCGCGCGTATAGACGGCTTCCGTATGGACTCCTGAGCCACCTCAAGCGTTAGCCTTACAGATCCATCCATTTCTGAAGGGGTCGTTACAGCAGCCAGCTCCAGCGCATTGAGCGCCCTGCGTATATCCCCTCCTGCCATCGCAGCTATATGCAGCAGAGCATCCTCGTCTGCCTGCAAATCCATAAAACCAAGTCCGCGTTCGCGGTCAACCAGCGCCCGCTTCATCGCCTCATAGGCATGCTCCTCGCCCAGCGCCTCCAGCTGAAACAGCGTCGATCTGGACAGAAGCGCTCCATTGACATGATGAAACGGATTTTCCGTCGTTGCACCTATGAAAATAATAATCCCTTGCTCCACTGCTGGCAGCAAAGCATCCTGCCTAGCGGTATTAAAGCGATGCACCTCATCCAAAAAAAGAATCGTCTTCTTGCCATACATCGCTTTGCTCGTGCGAGCCTGGTCAATCACCTCACGTACATCCTTTACTGACGCGTCCACTGCGTTAAGCTTGATGAACTCGCCAGCGGTACGCATAGAGATAATATGGGCGAGCGTCGTTTTCCCGCAGCCAGGCGGACCATACAGCAATATCGATGACACCTGATCTCCTTCAATGGCTCTGCGCAGCAGCTTCCCTGCTCCAACTATATGCTCTTGCCCGATATATTCATCTAAAGTCTGCGGCCGCATGCGATCTGCCAGCAGCCTTGCACGCGGCAATTCTTCCTCTTGATAGGAAAATAAGTCCATTTCGTTCCCCAACTCTCTGCCTTCTGTTCCTTTGATCATAGCATATAAGCACATTTGTTCGCTATATAAGTGAAACTAGATATTATGGTTTGTTCGCTGCGCGAGAAGAACATTCTTACGATCGCTGTTGCAGCCAGATTCTTTGATTTCCTAAGACATTTAAAGTTAAGAATAAGACTGCAAAGGCGAACACTTCGTTTCTCCAGAACGATCTTCTCGCTTCGCTTAATCTTCATTTTTTTCAAGTTCAAGTTAAATGGAACAAGATGAAACTGATACTCTCCTATATTTGCACAAAATAGCCGTTTCGCAGAAAATGGCGAAATCCACCTTTTTCTCGAAACGGCTATCTCTTTATCGTTTATTTATCAAGCACAAATGCCGTCATATCCGGCGCCTAGCGCAGCTTCTTGATGAGCGCTTTATTCATAGCTCAATTCCGCCGGCATCAAGCAGATCCTTCACAACGACGCTGACCATAATTAGTCCAGCAACCGGTGGAACGAATGCGTTGCTAGCCGGAGGCTGCTTCGCTTTGCGAATTTCTGGCGCATTCTCGGGAACGATTTTTTTCGTAACATCCTCACGCGGCTTCATTGGCAATTCTGTTGAGAATACGACCTTTACACCGCGCTTGATCCCATCCTTGCGCAGCTTCGTCCGGATGACACGCGCCAAAGGATCGGTATGCGTCTTCGAAATATCAACGACCTGAAATTTCGTAGGGTCCATCTTGTTTGCTGCGCCCATACTTGAAATAATCGGTATTTTACGCTCTAAGCATTGTTTGATCAAATGAATCTTATACGAAATCGTATCAGACGCATCTACAACATAATCAAGCGGATATTCGAAAAACTGCTCGTACGTTTCCTCTGTATAGAACATGCGCAGGGCCACGACATCACACTCGGGATTAATCAGCTTAATCCGATCGCGCATAAGCTCTGCCTTTGGCTGACCGACAGTGGTCGTGAGTGCATGGACCTGACGGTTAACGTTTGTAATATCTACAACGTCCTTGTCTACAAGAATGATGCGTCCAATGCCAGTGCGCGCAAGCGCCTCAGCTGCAATACCGCCAACGCCTCCAATGCCGAGCACGGCAACCGTGCTCCCCTTCATTAGCGCTAACCCCTCTGGCCCAATAGCCAGTTCTGTACGTGAAAATTGGTGAAGCATCAGGCTGCCGCCTCCTTAACATGGATCACTTATTTTTCGCTTGCTTCTGCATTTGGAGCTGCTGCTGCCGCTACCGGCTGCTTAGGCTTAATTACTGTACGGATATGCAATTGCTCAAGCTGCGAAAGCTCAACCTCGGACGGTGCATCGCAGAGCAGGTCTGTCGCGCTAGCCGTTTTCGGGAATGCAATCGTCTCACGAAGGTTCGTACGTCCAGTCAATAGCATCACCAAACGGTCGAAGCCGAACGCAATACCGCCATGCGGAGGAGTTCCGTATTCGAAAGCATCAAGCAGGAAGCCGAATTTTTCTTGTGCTTCTTCCATGCTGAAGCCAAGCGCCTTGAACATTTGCTCTTGTACTTCACGTTGGTAAATACGCATCGAGCCGCCGCCTACTTCATAGCCGTTCAGAACAAGGTCATAAGCCTGTGCGCGAATTTGTCCTGGATCTGTATCGAAGAAGTGCAGATCGTCCTCGTTCGGACGCGTGAACGGATGATGTTCTGCAACATAACGTTTTGCATCCTCGTCCCAGCCAAGAAGCGGGAAATCGACCACCCATGCAAATTTAAACTTCGATGTATCAATCAGACCAAGATCCTTGCCCAGCTTGGAGCGAAGGTTGCCTAGTACATCAGCAACGACTTTTTTCTTGTCCGCTGAGAATGTAAGCAAATCTCCGTCTTCAACCTGAAGACGCTCTGTTAGCGCCGCAATCTCTTCCGGCTTCAGGAATTTAACGATTGGTCCGCGCCATTCGCCTTCTTTCACTGTAATCCATGCAAGGCCTTTACCGCCGTAGCGAGCCGCGAATGGCTGCAGGTCGTCAAGCTCCTTGCGGCTCCAGCTTGCACAGCCCTTAGCGTTCAGCGCTTTAACAACGCCGCCGCCAGCAGCTACACTTGCAAATACTTTTACATCGCTGCTTGATACGATATCTGTAATATCTTCAATTTCAAGGCCAAAACGCAGATCTGGCTTATCGGAGCCGTATTTGTTCATCGCATCCGCATAAGTAATCCGTTGGAAAGGAAGCTCAAGCTCCGCGCCAACTGTTTCTTTTAGAAGCTTAGCCGTAAGCTCTTCCATCATGGCAAGCAATTGATCCTGCGATAGGAAGGAAGTCTCGATGTCGACTTGCGTGAATTCCGGTTGACGGTCTGCACGGAGATCCTCATCACGGAAGCAGCGAGCGATTTGATAGTAACGCTCAATACCGCCTACCATAAGAAGCTGTTTGAAAATTTGCGGCGATTGCGGCAATGCGAAAAACTCGCCTTCATGAACGCGGCTCGGCACCAAATAATCGCGCGCGCCTTCTGGCGTGCTTTTTGTCAAAATTGGTGTTTCTACATCAATGAAGCCCTCTCCGTCTAGGAAATCACGGAAAATCTTAGCTGCTTTGGAGCGAAGGAACAGCGTTTTTTGCATTTCTGGACGACGCAGGTCCAAATAGCGATATTTCAAACGAAGCGACTCATCTACCTCTACGCCATCTTCAATAGGAAATGGAGGTGTTTTTGCAGCGTTCAATACTTCGATTTTAGTTACACGCACTTCAATTTCTCCTGTAGCTAGGTTGGCGTTATACGTTTCTGCATCGCGCTCAACAACTGTACCTTGAATGGCTAGAACGAATTCATTTCGAGCGCGGTCAGCGATCGCAAGCGCATCTCCTGAGAAATCCGGGTTGAATACGGTTTGAACAATGCCTGAACGGTCGCGCAAATCAATAAATAGTACGCCGCCAAGATCGCGACGACGCTGTACCCAGCCGTTTAGAATAACTGTTTGACCAACGTCCGCTTTCGTTAAGCGGCCGCAATGATGTGTTTTTAACAACATAGTTTCCATGCTCCTCAATTTGTTGGATTTAAATATAGGTTTAAATTAACCGCTGATTTCATCGGCTAGCTTATCAAGCGCTACTACGCGCTGCTCGCCTTTGGTCATATCCTTAAGTGATATTTCTCCGCGTTCCAGCTCATCGTCACCGAGAATGGCTGTGTAACGCGCCTGAAGCCGGTCTGCGGACTTCATCTGTGCCTTCATCTTACGGCCTAGATAATCTCGCTCTGCACGTATACCGCGCTGTCTAAGCTGGTAAACGAGCTTCGTCACCTCACGTTCAGCAGCTTCGCCTAGCGCAACCACATAAACGTCAATCTGATTAAACACCGGAAGCTCTGTTTCTTGATGCTGAAGCAGCAGAATCGTTCTTTCTAGACCTAGACCTAGACCGACACCCGGCTGATCCGGCCCCCCGATTTCTGATACTAGACCGTTATAGCGACCGCCGCCGCCGACCGTGTCAATGGTACCGATGCCCTCTGCCTTATACTCAAAGGCGGTATGCGTGTAATAATCAAGTCCGCGAACGAGTCGATGATTGATTTCGTAAGGAATGCCCATATCAGTCAAATACATTTTCACTTTATCAAAATGATTTTGACATTCCTCGTCCAAGCTGTCCAAAATCGAAGGCGCATCGGTAAAATGCTGCTGATCGACCTTGCAATCAAGCACGCGAAGCGGATTGCGATCCATTCGCGATTGGCAATCCTTGCAAAGCAGCTCGCGCTTCGGCTCAAGAAAAGCTAACAAGCGCTCACGGAATACAGCGCGTACAGCAGGCGTTCCTACGGAATTGATTTCTACACGGACACCCTTAAGGCCAACCTCTGTGTAGAACGTATAACCAAGCGCGATGACCTCTGCGTCTATAGCGGGATCAACCGAGCCAAGCGCCTCAACGCCGAATTGATGCAATTGCCTGTAACGGCCTGCCTGCGGACGCTCATAACGGAACATCGGTCCAATATAATACAGCTTGGTAACGTCCGGCTCCCCATAAAGCTTGTTTTCCACATACGATCTTACGACGCCTGCGGTGCCTTCCGGACGCAGCGTCAAGCTGCGATTGCCCCGATCGGTGAAGGTATACATTTCTTTCTCAACGATGTCTGTCGTCTCACCCACGCCGCGCTGGAACAGCTCGGTGGATTCGAAGATCGGCGTACGAATTTCACGGAAGTTGTAGCGCTGACAAATATCACGCGCCTTCTGTTCTACGTACTGCCATCTCTCTACCGCGCCAGGCAAAATATCCTGCGTGCCCGGCATTTTCTGAAATGCCATTGAATAGCCCTCCTGCCTCCGTCATTACACGGTTAATATTCGAAAAACGCAAAAAACTCCCGTTCCTAACAGCTTGCGCCGTAAGGGACGAGAGGAATCTCCCGTGGTACCACCCACATTTCGAGCCTGCATTCCATGCATCAGCTCGCTCAAAGACGGTTAACGTCCGTCATCCGCAATCCAGCTACTGCTCTCCAGCTGCAAGCTGAGTGCCTGCTGCCATCGATGGTTCACCGTTTGTTCTCCGGGAGGTCTCTTCATTCTGCCGTTATAAGGACGCTTGCAGCCAAGTGACGTCCCTCTCTGGATATAGCGCATAGAATTACTTTATCCCATCATCGAATCCATATAAAAACCTAACATACTAATAATTTATTTTACCTCTGGCCATGAGTAAAGTCAAGATCGATCTGGACTTGCTGTCGATCCCACTCCATATGGACAGAAAAAAACCTACAAAACGTGTTTGTAGGTCCAAAAGTAAAATATATTTTTAAAAAGGGGGTCGAGGTTTATTATAGGATAATGATGTTAAAACAAAGTTAGAAATTGATTACAGTAATATTACAATTTCGAAAGCGTTTTACAAAAGGCGTGTCGCTCAATAGAAAACCGCCCGAGCAAGCAGCACGGACGGTTCTCTATCGATACCTATTAGTGACCCAAATAATCTCGGCGCGGCGGCTGTGGATAACCCATCCATTCTTCAGCCGCCTCCATATCTTCCTCTAGCTCAGCGAATACTTTAGCTTCTCTGCGATCAGGATGCAGCAGCCTTCGGGATGATCGTTCCATTCCCTGCTCCTTGCGTGATTGATGCATTCGTGGTTTCCCCCAATACAACACTTGGCTCGCTAGCAGATTGTAATGCTCCTGCCAGAGCTTAATGTATATTGTTTCCCACGAAACCCATCTTAAGCGCCGCTCTCCAAAATTATCGTAACAGGTCCTGAGTTAACTAGCTCAACGTCCATCATCGCGCCAAAACGCCCTGTTTCTACAGCGAGTCCGAGCGAGCGAAGCGTTTCATTGAATTGATGATACAGCTGCTCTGCTTGCTCAGGCTTGGCCGCATTCATAAAGTTTGGTCGCCGGCCCTTGCGGCAATCGCCATATAACGTAAACTGCGATACCGAGAGCAGCTGTCCACCTATATCCGTAACGGAATGATTCATTTTTCCCGATTCATCCTCAAATATCCTTAAATTAGCTACCTTATCCGCCATCCATTTAATATCTGCTTCCGAATCCTCATGTGTAATCCCAACAAGCAGTACAAGCCCAAACTCAATTGCCCCCACGACATCACCGTCAATGACAACCTTTGCCTGCTTGCTGCGCTGAACAACAACCTTCACAGCCTCTTTACCTCCGATATTCATTTCGCCAAAATTCTTATATGCCAATAAAAACGAAGCGACTATTGCATAATACGCTGAACAGAATAAACTTCCTGCACGCGTTTTATTTTTTCGACGACTGCATTCAGATGCTCGATGTTGCGAATGAGCACGGTAATATGAATGAGCGCCATATTTTTAACTGTCCGACCCGTAACGGCGGAAATATTCGTTTTGCTCTCGGATACCGCCTGAAGCACCTCGTTGAGAAGCCCTCTGCGGTCACTGCCTGTAATTTCGACATCAACGCTGTAATTCGACTCAATCGATTCTTCCCACTCAACTTCAATAACGCGATCGCCCTCTTCGCCTTGATCGCCAAATGGTATGTTCTGACAATCCATCCGGTGTACAGAGACGCCGCGTCCGCGAGTAATGTAGCCAATGATCGTATCGCCCGGCACTGGATTGCAGCAGCGTGCGAATCTGACCAGCAAATTATCGATGCCCCGTACAGTAACGCCTTGATTCGGTCTCGACTTCCGATTGGCATACGATTTGATTTCCTTAATCTCGCTAGTCAGCTCAAGCTGATTGGCAAGCTCAGCTTCCTTACGCATCTTCTCAGTCAGCTTGGTACATATTTGTGCTGCTGTAATGCCGCCAAAGCCGATGGCAGACATCATATCCTCAACGTCGTTAAAAGCAAACTTCGACGCAGCCTCCAGCAGCTTATCCTCCTGCATCCATGCCGACGGCTCAAGGCCGAGCCGCTTCAGCTCCCGCTCAAGCTGATCCTTGCCCTTCGCGACGTTCTCCTCGCGGCGTTCCTTCTTAAACCATTGCCGAATTTTGCTCCGCGCATGTGAGGATTGTGCAATCTTCACCCAATCCTGACTCGGACCATACGAATGCTTCGACGTTAAGATCTCTACAATATCGCCGGTTTTCAGCTTGTGATCAAGCGGTACGATCCGTCCGTTCAGCTTAGCGCCAATCGTACGGTTACCAACCTCCGTATGAATTCGATAAGCAAAATCAAGCGGAACGGAGCCGGCAGGCAGCTCAATAACCTCACCGCTAGGTGTAAATACAAACACAAGATCGGAGAAGAAGTCCATTTTGAGTGATTCCATGAACTCGGATGCATCTCGCGCCTCATTTTGCAGCTCCAAAATCTCGCGGAACCATGACATCTTATCCTCAAAGTTGCCGCCTGGTACGAGTGAGCCTTCTTTGTATGCCCAATGCGCAGCAATACCGTATTCCGAGGTGCGGTGCATCTCCCAAGTCCGAATCTGAACCTCAGTAGGCTCTCCATTTGGTCCAATAACCGTCGTATGCAGCGATTGATACATGTTCGCCTTCGGCATAGCGATATAATCCTTGAAGCGGCCAGGCATCGGTTTCCACAACGTATGAATGATGCCAAGCGTCGCGTAGCAATCCTTAATATTATCAACGATAATCCGAATCGCAAACAGATCATAAATCTCGGAGAACTGCTTATTCCGGTCCGTCATTTTCTTGTATATGCTGTATAAATGCTTCGGACGTCCGGAAATATCACCCTCGATCCCCATCTCTTCGAGCTTCTCCGTTATGCGGGAGATGACATCGTGAATAAATTGCTCCCGCTCAGCACGCTTCTTCTTCATGAGATTGGCAATGCGATAATATTGCTGCGGATTCATATACCGAAGGGCAATATCCTCCATCTCCCACTTAATAGCGGAAATACCAAGGCGATGAGCAATCGGGCAAAAAATTTCAAGCGTCTCGTAAGCAATGCGTCTCTGTGCTTCTTCTGATTGAAACTTAAGCGTGCGCATATTATGCAAGCGGTCAGCCAGCTTAATTAAGATGACTCGAATGTCCTGAGCCATCGCGACAAACATTTTACGATAATTTTCGTTCTGCTGTTCTTCCTTTGAACGAAATTGAATTTTTTCGAGCTTTGTAAGACCGTCTACCAGCATCGCACAGGTTTCGCCAAATTTTGCACGAACCATCTGCAAATCGACCGTAGTATCCTCAACGACATCATGCAGCAACGCTGCAATAATCGACAGCACGTCCATTTGCATATCAACAAGTATATCAGCAACCGCTACGGGGTGTAGTATATAAGGCTCTCCCGATTTTCTCACTTGTCCGTGATGGGCTTTCTCCGCAAAGACATAGGCTTCCTGGATGCGTATAAGGTCCTGCTCTTTCATATAGGCGGATGCCTTCTCGAGTAAATGCTCAATGCCCATGAAACGTCCCTTTCTGTTTACACTCCTGGTAGATCCCATTCATGCGTTTTCCGAGTTTTTTATAATATTATGCCTGTAATAGCAGTACCGCGTCAACTACTTGGAGTCCTTGAACAATAAAATAAAACCGCCACCCCTCTTCGCAAGAAGCGAATGATGGGCTAGCGGTCCAATTTATTTTTGGTTTAACTTTTTTTGTTACTCGTAGGTCATGATTGAAACTACGTCGATTCCATCTAGCTTCTCGCGACCCTGCAGGTAAGCAAGCTCAATAAGAAAAGCTGCGCCGACAACATTTCCGCCAAGCTGGCGTATCAAATTGATAGAGGTTGCAATCGTGCCGCCAGTTGCAAGCAAATCGTCAGCAATCAGTACACGCTGGCCTGGCGATATTGCATCTTTATGCATAGCCAGCTGATCATTTCCGTATTCCAGATCATAGCTTGCAGTTATCGTCTCCCCTGGAAGCTTGCCGCTCTTGCGAATTGGAGCAAATCCGACGCCTAGTGCAAGCGCAAGTGGAGCGCCAACAACGAAGCCGCGCGCCTCTGGTCCTGCAATGACATCGATTTCCATATGCTGCACTGCTGCGCGCATCTCTTCGATTACAGCGCGGTACGCTCCTCCATCTTTAAGCAGCGTAGTAATGTCCTTGAAACGGATACCTGGCTGCGGGAAATCATGAATGACCCGGATGTAATCTTTGAAGTTATATTGTGTATTAGACACGTACAGTCAACCCTTTCCATCTCAACAAATTAATTATGCATTCAAGCTGAATACCGAAATCTGTAGTGCTTCAAACTGCTGCTTTGCTTCGATATAGCGCGTCGATGCTGTCAAATCACGTTTCTGCGGGGAAGAAGCCGCAATCATCATGCCGTTGCTGCGTTCAATGAACGCAAGCTCCTCAAATATGTCAAGCATCAGATCAACCGTTTCTAAGGATAAACCAGTTTGCTGCGATAATCGAGAGCCTAATCCTTCCAACGGAGCTTGGCTAAGCTTTTTGATCAGCTGATATACCTTGCCAAAGTGTTCTCTTTCTGGAAACTCCGCAGCCGCAGGGTCAAAATGCACATCATGAAGCTGCAGCTGCGGCTTTCTCTGGCCATTCCATTCATTAATTGATAATTCACCAATAATATCAATTTTGCTGCCTGGCTTTAGCTGCTCTGCCATCGCGCCCATGCTGAAGCCTATGCCATCAAGCAGCGGGCGAGCGCTTCCTAGCGAAATCTTCAAATGCTTTGATTCCTTCCCGATGCTGCGACGATCGGCAAGCTCGGTTCTCCGGAATAACAATCTAGGCGATGGATTGCCCATTCCAAACGGCTCCAGCTGTGACAGCTCGTTAATCGTATCGATGGTCGCTTCGTTAACCGTGCAAACAAGATCGACCGATGTTTTAGGTATCCAGTCGTCAGCAGTGAGCCACTCCGCTGCCAGCTCGCCGAGTCTCTGCTCGAACTCTGGCAGACGATCGCGGTGCAGACTCATGCCTGCCGCAGCCTGATGGCCTCCGTAGTGATCGAGGAGCGCATCGCAAGCCGTAAGCGCTGCGTGAAGATCAAAGCCCTCTATCGAGCGCGCAGAGCCTTTACACATCCCGCTCTGCTCGTCTATGCCCAAAATTATAACAGGCTTATAATTACGTTCAAGCAGCTTGGAAGCCACAATGCCAATGACGCCTACATTCCAGCCCTCACCTGCAAGCACAATAACTGGCGGTGCCAGCCTGCCTGCGAGTGCAGCTTCCTCGCATTTGTCCTGCCATTGCTGTTCGGCTTCTTTCACAATACTCTCGACTACACGCTGTCGTTCCTTGTTAAGACTATCCAGCCCGATTGCTGCTAATATAGCATTGTCATAATCCTCAGTCGTCAGCAGCTCAACCGCACGCTTCGCATGTTCGAGTCTACCAGCCGCATTAACACGCGGAGCCATGCCAAAAGCAACGTTAGTTGCCGTAAGATTATCCAGCTCAATGCCGCCAGCCTCCGCCAATGCTCGAAATCCGATGCTCGTATGCTTGCGCAATCGTTCAAGGCCGTATTGAACCAAAATTCGGTTCTCATCCTTAAGGGGCATCAAATCTGCAATCGTCCCCAAGCTCACGATATCAGCCCATTCCAGCGGTGGACGATCCAACAGAGCGTGTGCCAGCTTAAAAGCAACACCTACACCAGCAAGTCCTTTAAATGGATAGCCGCACCCCTCTTGCTTCGGATTTACGACTGCACAAGCAGCTGGAATTTGCTCAGGCGGCTCATGGTGATCCGTTACGACCACATCAATGCCAAGCTCCTTCGCATATGCAATCTCCTGCACAGCGCTAATGCCGGTATCAACCGTAACGATTAAGCCAATTCCTTCTTCAGCAGCAAGCTCAATCGCCTTCTTATTCAAGCCATAGCCTTCTAAAGCACGATGAGGAATGTAGTAGTCAAAACTGTAATTCAAGGAACGGAATAAATGTACCAAAAGGGCAGTACTCGATACGCCATCTGCATCATAATCGCCATATATTCTTATTTTTTCATGATTTGAAGCAGCTAGGCGTATGCGATCAACCGCAGCTTTCATCCCTAGCAAGAGATAAGGATCATGAAAGTGCTCCTGTCCGCCCCGCAAAAAACGTTCTGCTGCCTCTACCTCTCCATAACCCCGCTGTACAAGCAATTTTGCTACAAGCGGAGACAATTTCAAATGCGCTGCAAGCTGCTTAGATTGCTGTTCATCCGTTAACGACCACGGTGCTACAGCCCATCTTGTCTTCCTATGAATCATGTTGCACTCTCCTCTCCTGCTGTTTGCAGAGCTTATTGCAGCAGTGTCGGCATCTGCTCCTGATTCGGATCATGATTGGACTTGTACGGATAACCAGGATCATAAGGCTCAACAAAAATTGATACATCCGTTACATGTATACAACGCTTCAATAGAAGCTGCTTTACCCGCTTCGCAATCTCCTGACCCTCAAGAACAGAAATACGCGGATTAACGCTAATTACGATTTCTGCGAGGACATAATGTCCATGCTCTTTAGTACGCAGTGATTGTACAGTAATAACGCCTTCAACTCGCTGAACAAGCTGCATCAGCTCATCGGGATTTTCTTTAGCAGCATTATCCTTGCTCTCTTTCTCATTATCCACTCTAGCCATGCGATAGCCTTGATAAACAACGATGAGTGCAATGACCATGGCTGCTGCTGGGTCAAAATAATAGAGCTCTGGAATAGACAGCATGCCTCCGATAATGGCTCCGCTTGCTCCAATTAGGGCAGCTATCGAGCAATATAAACCAAACAACTGCTCCTTGGCAGGAAAAAACAGCTGCTGAACGATCAAAGAAAGAGCAATAACTGCAGCAGCGCTCCAATGAGGTGCACTTAGCACGCCACTCGTTATTTCTCGAATAGCGGATAGTCCGATTTCTAGTCCAATGATGAGGAGAACAACAGACAACATAATTCTTCTCGCCGCCCTGCCTCTCGTACTCTCGGCATCCGCTGCTGTAATTGATTTTGTCTTGTTGCGCTGGTAGCCTGCCTTCAAGCCTGAGAGAGCAGCGATCCCGGCTGCTGCCTCAGCAGCCGTTCGAAATGCATCTGCAAGCAGCGCTTTACTTCCTGACAACCAACCTACTACGCCTTTGAATAGTGCCAGCAGCATGTTTCCCCATAAGCCGACCCAAATGGCAGACTCTGCTTTTGCATATCGCTGTGTGGTTGACATGTTAACCTCCTAAAAGGTTTTGCGAATGCAAAACCTACTTCGTAAGCATGTGCTTAGGTTTTGCGAATGCAAAACCTACTTCATAAACCTATCTAAGCCGTAGTTTTAACAACAGCTTTTGGCTTCTGTCTTCCTTTAAGAAGCAGCCAAAGCGGGCTAGCGATACAAATCGAGGAGTATGCTCCGCTTGTTAGACCGATAATTTTCGCAAGCGCGAACAGCTTGATCGATTCGCTTCCGAAAATGAACAAGCAGATCGCAACGATCAGCACAGCTAATACCGTATAGATATTCCGAGCCATCGTTTGCCAAATACTCGCATTGACCATATCCGCTAGCTGATCACGGTTTTTGAATTGACCGAAACGTAGATTTTCGCGAATCCGGTCAAAAATAACGATTTTATCGTTGATTGAATAACCGATGGTCGTCAATATTGCTGCGATAAACGGGAGGTCTACTTCCAAACGGAAAATAGAGAATAACGCTACAACAACAAACGCATCATACAAAATCGCAATATTCGCCGCGAGCGCAAAGCGCCATTCAAAACGAATCATCACATAAAACATAATGGCAACACTCGCAATTAGAACTGCCCAAATGGTTTTTATGCCAAGCTCCTGCGCCATATCTGGAGAAACTACATTCACCTCGGAAGATACCTGATCTCCAAATTTAGCTTTAAAGCCTTCTTGAATTTCAACGATTTTAGACTGTTCAAGCACCTCGTCAAAACGGGCAGAAACCCGCTCGTTATCAACGCCGCCTACCGTAGGTGTAATGCCTTCAATTCCAGCCTGCACAATAATCTCTTTCGCATCCTGCTGTGTAACGGCCTTGCCAACTAATATATCCATGTTCGTACCTGCTTTAAAATCAACACCGAAATTAAGGCTGAAGATAAGCAAGGACAATATTCCTATTATCGTTAACGAGATTGAGAACAGAAAGAACTTGTTCCGGTTAGCAATAAAATCATAACGAATTTTTGTATTAAAGTTCACGGATTTCTGCCTCCTTCACGCCATAGTAGCTTGGTTTTGTGAATAGATTACTTTTGATCAAGAGCATAATTAAAAATCTAGATAAGAAAATGTTTGTAAGCATACTGACCAAAATACTGAAAATCATCGTAAGCGCAAAGCCGCGGATAGCGCCATTTCCGATATAGTACAATACCGCACTCGCAATAATATTTGTAATATTCGCATCCATAATCGTACGGAAAGAGTTTTTCGAGCCTGACTTCAGAGAGGACAGCAAGCTCTTGCCGCTGCGAATCTCCTCTTTAATCCGCTCATACATAATGATATTGGCATCGACTGCCATCCCGATCCCGAGTACAAACGCCGCGATACCTGGAAGCGTGAGAGTCGCATTCATTAAATTAAATACAAGGATGAGAAGCCAAGTGTACGTAATTACGGTAATACCAGCTACAACGCCTGGAATTCGGAACAACGCAACGAGACCTATTAAAATAATAACCGTTCCAATGATGCCCGCCTCAACTGTTTCCTGCAAAGATGCAAGACCCAGCTTGGCTCCAACGCTTTGAGTATACTTCTCTGTAAGCTTGAGCGGCAAAGCGCCTAGATTGATCATATCTGCCAGCTCTTTCGCTTCATCTACCGTGTAATTACCTGAAATTTGCGCAGATCCTCCGGTAATCGGAAAGTTAACCGACGGTTTGGAAAGCTCTTTATCATCAAGATAAATCGCCAAATATTGGCCCGTTAGACGCGTCGTAATTTCCTCAAACTTAGCAGCATTTTTAAGTTCAATTGTAACAAAAGGCTTGCTTAAATTATCATAGCCGATCCCTGCACCGTTAGGCTTAAAATCACCGCCATCAAGCTCGATGGTGCCATCGGGGCCGCGGAAGGTCAAATTAATCGGTTTAGCGAGAATTTCTCTTACTTCATGCTCATCAGCTACTCCTGCTAATCTCAAACGAATTCTATTCGAGCCCTCCGTAGTAATTTCAGGTTCCACAATACCGAGCTCATCAATCCGTTTCTCCAAGCTTCTTGCTGTTTCCTTCAGTGATTGCGGTGTAACCGCCTCTCCGCCTTCCAGCGGGGACGCTTCGTACAAAACCTCAAATCCGCCTTTTAAATCCAGGCCTAGCCTTACGTCTTTTACTAGCGATGGGCTTGTCCAAGCGATTACGCCAAACATAATGACTACGATCGCAAGGAAGGCAATTATTCTCTTCCCGAACATACGTCTAAATCCCCCTTATGATCTCAATATTCCTATTATACAGACGTGATAAAATCGAGTCAAAAAAAAACAGTTCTAATCCAAATTAGTTTCTTTGAAAATACGAAAAAAAGAACCCTTCTAATTAGAATTGGGTTCCTTTATATGCGCTTATGGTCATGAAATTCATAAACTTCATAACCTTAAGAGACAAAATATCGTTTACTAATTCATGCAGCTCAGGCTGCCCTGTTTTTTTGTATTTCTCACTCACGCATTCCCATACCTCTTCGCCTGACACATGCTCATAGCCAATGAGCTGAAATTCCTCGGCCTTGCTGTTGCATAGCTCCTCGATCACTTTAACTAGCTCTTCGTCTGCCATGCTGCGCCTCCTACTACCTTATTCCTACGCCTATCTCAACTATTCGCTATGCGAACCTCATATTCCTTCCTATTCTAAATGCTATCCAGAAAATGACTGACATGTAATCGGACATGCTGCGCATAAACATGATAGTATCAGCCTGTCTTATTGCTTCGTCTTATAGCCTTGGCAGGATGGTAATCGCTATTCTACGAAAGAGAAGAGGGTATTTTATTATGACGAAGCAAACCTTTATAAAAGGAGCAATGATCCTGCTTGCCGCCGGTATCATTAACAGGCTGCTTGGCTTCGCACCGCGAATTGCGCTTCCACGCATTATTGGTGCAGAGGGTGTCGGCATTTATCAGCTCAGCTATCCGTTTTTGACTGTTATGCTAACGATCATTACAGGCGGCATTCCGCTTGCGGTTGCCAAGTGGATTGCCGAGGCCGAATCACAGGGGGATAGTGCTCGCGTAAAGTACATTTTCCGAACAGCTATGGGGCTTGTCACTGTTCTTGGCATCGTTATGACCGCAGTCATGCTGCTTGGAGCAAAATGGATAACCACGCATATTTTACCCGATGCTCGTGTTTATCAAACCTTCATTGTCATGACGCCGATGCTTGTTATTATTGGTATTTCATCCGTTTATCGCGGATATTTCCAAGGAAAACAAAATATGATTCCAACAGCAGTCTCCCAAATTGTAGAAACTGTGCTGCGTATTATAGCATCGCTTTCGTTTGCTTATCTCTTGCTTCCTTATGGATTGGAATGGGCTGCTGCGGGAGCTATGCTCGGCGCGGTCATTGGAGAGATTGGCGGGTTAGCTGTACTTCTGTGGAAATATTACAAAGACAAGCGGTCAGATAAAAATCATCCCTCCATCGAGAAAGCTCCATCTGCCTCCAATCATGTTCCTGTACTGCGGAGATTGCTTAGCTTATCTATACCTGTAACCGGCAGTCGAATGGTTGGCTCCTTCTCGTACTTATTAGAATCGATTCTTACTGCTCGCAGCTTGGCAGCAGCCGGTATCGCTACCGGTATTGCAACCGCGCAATATGGCGCATTGCAGGGCATGATTATACCGCTTCTGCTTTTGCCAACCGCACTAACCTATTCCCTTGCCGTGTCGTTAGTTCCCTCTTTGTCAGAAGCAGCTGCTCGCGGTGATCATGCCTTAATTCACAAACGGCTGCATCAATCCTTGAGACTCGCTCTTGTCTCCGGTGCTCCCTTTGTTGTAGTGATGTCACTCTTCGCTGAGCCCATTTGCCGGATACTATATGCACACGCCGACATTGCGCCCATGCTGAAGCTTATTGCTCCTGTCGGTATTTTCATCTATTTGCAGGCACCACTTCAAGCTGCGCTGCAAGCGCTAAATAAGCCTGGTACTGCGTTAATTAATACGTTAATCGGTGCGATCGTCAAGCTGTTTCTAATTGTACAGCTCGCATCCAATCCGGATTTTGGCATCTATGGCGCTTTAATTGCAATCAACGTAAATATTGTGCTCGTTACAATTCTGCATGGAATCAGCGTGCTTCGTTTTATTGGCTTTCATATGAAGCTCGCGGATTTCATAAAAGTCGGGGCAGCGATGGTCATTATGGGAGCATCAGCACAATTTACGATGAACCAGCAGCTAATTTCTGCAGAATGGCTTAATCTAATCATTGCTTCCGCAGCAAGCACACTCGTTTATTTGATGCTGATGGTTGTGATGAAGATCATTGACCGCCATGATATTCAGCGTATTCCGTTTCTAGGTGGTTGGTTTAAGACATAGAAGGTTCTCCCGAACGTTCTTCTTACTTCGCTATAACTTCATTTTCTAAGTTCAGCTTATATAGAATAATAAAACCACGGTAAAGAAAGGAGAACCAGCTCCCTTTCTTTATCGTGGTTTTTTGGAAAATATATCAACAAACAGCTTTCCTTTATGGTCAATCGTGCAAAAGAAAACGTCCTTGAAATCGGTGACTCCTTTTTCCTGAAGCACATTTTTAAGCCAAAATCTCGTCTTCTCCAGCTTCGCTAAATTTTCATCCTGCACCTTCCCATCCATAATCAACGGAACAGGCAAAATTTCAAATCGGTATTTTGGAGGAATAACTTTGGTTTGATTGTACGTTTTCAAATTTTTATGGTTCTTTGATTCTTCACTGTCTTGTCCTTTATCCAGTATGTCGTCAGCGGTAACAGAGCCTTCTTTCGGTATGACAGAAAGCTTTCCGCTTGTCTCAAGAATGGCAAACTCAACATCGGACACAGCACTTATTTTATTTTCCCTTAATTGGAGCATTAAATCATCCAGATTGTAGCGCTGCTTGCGCATAACGTCGCTATTCAGCTTTCCTTTGTCAATGATTACGCTGGGTTTGCCATCAAACAACAGTCTCAGTCTTCTGCTTTTCATCGTCATAAAAGCGCTGCCCACCTGAATAAGCAGTAAAATGATCATTGGCAAAATTCCACTCCACATCGATCGTTCCATATCCTCAATGACAATGACCGCAATTTCAGCGATCATAACCGATATCACGAGATCAAACACAGATAACTTTCCGATTTCTCGTTTCCCCATAAAGCGCATGATCAGAAACACGACAAAATAAATAACCACTGTCCGGATCAACAGGCTCCAAAATTCCAAAGGAAACCGCCTCCTCGACTTTATCATACGAGCTGATGTCAGACTCGTTTGTCCGTACAGCTATTCTGACCTACCGCTAATGACATCATACTTAACTGCCTTACACGAATATATGGCAATAGCACAGCAAACTTCAATAATAATATACTTCTACACCTATAGTTGTACTAATCAGCCTAGCTTGACCATATGGATAAGTAATAAGTACCTTGCTGGGGGGATTTTGATGAGTTCCGTTAAACAAGCTCCTAAACCGCCTTTAATCGCTTCACCATTGCTTGCCGGTGTAATCTTTTCAATTATTTGGCTAGCGGCAGGCGCCTTGCTGCTCTCACTTCTTTTACACTTTACTGGTATGAAGGAAAGCAGCTTGCCATCAACTGCGCTGATTGTTCACGGCTGTGCTTCGCTTGCCGGCGGTTTTACTACAGGCCGCCGTTCGGAGAAAAAAGGCTGGTATAACGGAGCGATGCTTGGATTATTGTACGCTGTAATTGTCATTATCATCAGCTTTCTCGCGTCTGATGCTTCTATTTCAATGCATAGTGCTGTATTGCTTGGCGCTGCTCTTCTCGCTGGCGCTTTTGGTGGAATGATCGGGGTTAACATGAGAAGATAATAACCAGACTAGACAAAGAAACGGCTGACATGCAGGCATGTCAGCCGTTTCTTTTTGTTTATTTCTCTAAATCAACTACTGCTGGTGCAGAGTTAATGATGTTATTAATTGCGCTGCGCTCAAATGTCATTTTTGTTGTATCGTTTACACGAAGTACAACAGTGTCATCACTAAGCTCAACGACTGTACCATGCAATCCACCAACTGTTGAAATTTTGTCGCCTTTTTTCAATTGGCCAAGCATTGAAGTACGTTGCTTTTGTTTCTTCTGCTGCGGACGAATAAGTAAGAAATAAAACACCGCGAACATAAGTACAAACGGCCAAATCATACTTAAAATATTAGTTGATCCAGCTTCTGCTGCTTGCAACATCGAAATCCCCCCTCTCAAAACCCTTTCTCATTATCGAACAGGCCGTAGCTTGTAAAAAATGAATTCCGGAAGTCGAGCAGCCGGTCCTCCATAATCGCTTGCCGAACGTCCCGCATGAGTTGTAGTAAGAAATGCAAATTATGGTACGTGGTTAGTCTCATACCAAAGGTTTCATCCGCTTTAATTAAATGCCGGATATAAGCTCGGGAATAGTTCTTGCATGTATAGCATGAGCATTCCGGATCCAACGGACCAAAATCTTCAGCATATTTAGCATTGCGAATAACTAATCTGCCTTGGCTTGTCATCGTTGTCCCATTACGTGCAATACGTGTCGGTAAAACGCAATCGAACATATCAATACCACGCATCGATCCTTCGATTAAAGCATCTGGTGAGCCAACACCCATAAGATAACGTGGTTTATTCGCCGGCAAAATGGGAACGGTATAGTCGAGCACATCATACATTAAATGCTTAGGCTCGCCAACACTCAGTCCACCAATAGCATAACCCGGGAAATCCATGGAAGTCAAATCATTTGCACTTTGAATGCGCAAATCCTTGTACATACCACCTTGAACTATGGCAAACAGCCCTTGATCGTGAGGTCTCGCATGCGCCTTTAGGCAGCGCTCTGCCCAACGCGTCGTTCTCTCCAGTGACTTCTTCACATATTCGTGCTCTGCTGGAAACGGCGGGCATTCATCAAATGCCATCATAATATCAGAACCTAGAGCGTTTTGAATTTCCATAGCAACCTCAGGAGAAAGAAACTTCTTGTCTCCATTCAGATGTGAGCGAAAGTGAACGCCTTCTTCTGTAATTTTACGCATTTCACTTAGACTGAAAACTTGAAATCCGCCGCTATCAGTCAAAATAGGTCTATCCCAGTTCATGAATTTATGCAGTCCACCTGCATTTCTTACCGTCTCATGTCCTGGTCTGAGAAACAAATGATACGTATTACTCAAAATAATATGGGCATCCATCGCTTTAAGCTCTTCTGGGCTCATCGTTTTGACGGTCGCCTGTGTTCCAACCGGCATAAAGGCAGGCGTCTCAATAACGCCGTGCGGGGTATGAACACGCCCAAGACGTGCTCCAGTTTGCTTGCATTGTTTAATTAATTCATATTTAACAGCCACAATTCACGCTTCCTATTCCTATTTAGTAAATAAACATTGCATCGCCAAAGCTGAAAAACCGATAATCCTGAGTAATCGCTTCTTCATAAGCTCGCATAACAGCATCACGGCCAGCCAGTGCGCTTACCAGCATAACCAGTGTAGATTTTGGTAGATGAAAGTTGGTGAGCAGTGCATTGACAAGCTTAAACTCATAGCCTGGAAAAATAAAAATCGATGTCCAGCCGCTGCAAGCCTCAATTGCTCCACCTTCAAAACGATCGGCCACCGTCTCAAGCGTTCGTGAAGAAGTCGTACCTACAGCAATAATACGTGCGCCTCGCTGTTTGGCTTCATTAATTATCGTTGCATTTTGCTCATTCAGCTCGTAATACTCGGCATGCATTTCATGCTCCTCGACCAGCTCTACAGACATGGGGCGGAATGTGCCGAGTCCTACATGCAGCGTAACATAAGCAAGCTTTACACCCTTTGCTTCAAGCTTCTCCAGAAAAGCATCGGTAAAATGTAAGCCTGCTGTCGGTGCTGCTGCTGAGCCTGCATGCTTGGAATAGACGGTCTGGTACCGCTCTCGCTCTTCCAGCCTCTCCTTAATATAAGGAGGCAAAGGCATCTCTCCAAGGCGGTCAAGCAGCTCCTGAAAAATCCCCTCATATTTAAACCGGATGGTCCGTCCACCCATCTCGCCCTCCTGCTCAATAACTGCGCGCAGGAGCGGATTGCCGTTTCCATCATCACCAAATGATAGCTCAGTTCCCGTCTTTAACCGTTTAGCCGGCTTGCCAAGCGCTTCCCAGCGATCTCCCTCGAGCTGTTTCAAAAGCAGCAGCTCGATCTTAGCTCCAGTATCACTTTTCACACCTGTAAGTCTTGCAGGGATGACTCTCGTATCATTTAAAACAAGCACATCTCCGGATTGAACATACTGCTCCAAATCCGTAAATTTATTATGTGTGATCTCTCCTGAATGCTTATTAAGTGCAAGCAGTCTAGAAGCCGTTCTGTCCAGCAGCGGTGTTTGCGCAATTAAGCGCTCCGGCAATTCGAAATCAAACCATTCTACATTCATATCGTTTCAATCATTCCTTAGCGATGATTACATCTTTGTAGTAGTATTTCAAAATATATTGATAGTCATACCCCTGCTGAGCTAGGCTCAAGGCTCCATATTGAGATAAACCTACACCATGCCCATTTCCTGAGCCTACAAAACGGAAGGTTGGCTCCTTCGTTGCAGCTCGTACTTGGTTATTTCCATCCAATATAAACAGATTTGTGTTGGCAGCCTCAGATACTTTGCCTCCCGCACCAATGGTGTATATAGGAGAACTGTCTGCTGGTTTGGAGCGCGTTGCCGATCCAGCTCCAAGTACAGTGACCTTAGCTGTCTCGTCAATTTGGAACAAGGTGCTTGGCAGCGAGCCGTCTACACCTAACGTGCCGCGAAACGAATCTGGTGCGCTTACGGATACTAGTTGTCCGTTTGCCAAAATTTCCGTAGCCCGGCCTGAAGCACCGCGCTGACTAACCTCTAACGACTTCAGAGGCGCTGTAATTTTCGTCTTTGCTTTAGCGTTAATAACATTCAGCATTTCCTGTGCTGTATAGGGTCCTCTTGTCCAAGTCATAGCATTGGATTCAATGGTTTTCTCCAGTACAACAACCTGCAAGCCATTGTCTGCTGTCGCAATCATAGGGATTGTATCTTGAATTTGCGGTTGCTTGCGCACCTTAGTGCCATTCGCGTTTACTCGCATAATACGACTTCCAGCCGCTGTCGTTTCTCCCGTCTCATCGAGGGAATCCTCACGAATATAGCCAATTGCCCCGCTTGGAAGAACTACGCGGTACCAACTGCGCAGTCCAGTCTCCGAAGAAATATCAGGGCTCTTCACAGCCTGCAAGTACGGAATCGAATTTTTCCATATTTCCACAGCGTCAGCTGTCATACCTCCACTACTTGCCGAAAATAACGCTTCGATTACTTTCCCATTGTATAAAGCGACTTCTCCAGCAGTTGCATCAACAGCCGCTATTGTCGAAGGATACTCTGAGCCTACCCCATAATAGGCTTGACTTAACGTCGTGTCTACAACATGGGCAATTTGATAACCGAAGCCTTTATTCAACGCATAAGAGCGTGCGGCAACGGCTTGAGCCTTCAAAGCTTCTGCCGGCCAAGATGCGTACATCTCTATTCCAACAACAGAATAAAGATATTGTTCAAAAGGAAGCTCGTTAATAACAGCCATACGTCCATTAAGTGCACTCAGTTCAAACAGTCCGCGGTAGCTGCGATTGCTTCGCTCTGTTAGCTTGATCGGCTCAGCACCTGCTGCGGAAACCGTTATTTTGGCATCGCCGCCAGCATACAAATAAAGCTCTGAGCTGCTTTCAGCTTTCACGCTTACCGAATGATCGTTTCTTATTAATAAATAAGCGGCTTGTGCATTTGCTTCTATTAAGCTGCCGCCTCCTGCTTTGGCAGCTGCTGCCTTCACAATCTGAAGCTCAGCTTCTGTTGCTGTCGCTCCTACCATAACCGAATAGCTGCCGGCTCCGCCTTGCCCAGATCGAACCGCCACATAAGCATCCAGCCCTATAGCTCCATACCCGCTTGCTGCTGCGATTGCGGCATCCTTACTGGGGAGTGGGCCAGTCTCCAAATAATGGGGTCCTTGAAGTACGGCCTTGAAGCTGCCGATAAGCTTAGTAAGCTCACTGTCGCCGTTCCACTTGGTTTGTGCGGCAGTTGCTTCTGCTGCTGTTTTATATGTACCTTCTGTAACCTGATAGATTATAGCTCCACTCTTGGAGATCGAGGTTAGAAATGCTGTCCCCTTCAATGCTTTCAGCCTGTTGTACACAGCCGCTGCTGTAGTGAAATTAGAGGATTCAAATAGTTTAACCTTATAGCTGTCCAATGCAAAACGTGCGGATGCAGCTCCTTCAACGTTAAACCAATTATTGATGCCTGAAGGCTGTCGTTCTCCAATACTCATGCCAGTGGCTGAAGAGAAGGTAGCTACAGCAGTAGTCTCCTCATATTTCCCAGGCAATTGCATAAATAAAGCAACTCTAATGTTATCAAGCTTAGGTACAGCCGCCTGTGATGGAGAGCCTGTCCACACAGAAGCGAGCAGCAGAATTGCCGTTGCTAGAATCATGTACCGCTTGATTGAAATTTTAATTGCCATGCTTGTTATTCTCCCCTCTGCTTTGCGGCAACTCGCAGCCATTCAATGAGCAGCTTTGATCCGCTTTGCCAAACCAATCGTATCTTCGATTCGCTACATATCGATATATTCGATCAGCGGTGGGCTTCATTCCAGGTATTCGATAAAAAGCAGCTAGCCAGCGCAGTCCTTTCACCGTTCTCAGGACGCGGACAACGCCGTCTGCACCTGCAAAGAGCTGTCCGCTCTCGTCTGCCACATGCATTTTCTCATAGAGCTCTGAAAACTTAAGCGGACCTAGATGCGGTACAAGCTGCTTCGCTTCCCCCACTGCCTCCAATTGCTGAATTTGCACAAACTGCAAATCCGCCTTTGAATTCATCTCCTTCAGCCTAGCTACCGAGGCTAAACATAGATTGCAGTGTCCATCGTAGATTACATAGAGCCGCTCCGCTGATCCCTTCATCGCTGCATCCATCATGAACTACCTCCCCGGAATCGGAATACCCAAATGCCGATAAGCGTTCTCGGTAGCGATTCGTCCGCGCGGTGTTCGCTGTAAAAAGCCAATTTGCATTAAGTATGGCTCATATACATCTTCAATGGTTTGACTCTCTTCACCAATTGTCGCCGCAATCGTATCCAGACCAACAGGCCTGCCGGCAAACGTAGTCATCATCGCTTGCAGCATTTTGAAATCGATATTGTCCAGTCCCATAGGGTCGACTTGAAGCAGCTCAAGTGCCGAACGAGCGATATCATGCGTTATGACCCCATCGCCGCGAACTTGGGCGAAGTCCCTTACGCGCTTAAGCAAACGATTGGCAATACGAGGTGTCCCTCGCGAGCGCATAGCGATCTCTGTCGCAGCCTCGCCTACAATAGTGACGTCGAGGATCTCTGCTGTTCTAGCAACGATAAAAGCAAGCTCGTCGATGGTATAAAACTCCAAGCGACTAACGACACCGAATCGATCACGCAGCGGAGCCGACAACAGACCTGCACGAGTAGTCGCGCCTATCAACGTGAAGGGCGGCAGATCCAAGCGGACAGAACGAGCGCTTGGGCCCTTACCGATCATAATATCCAGCGCAAAGTCCTCCATGGCTGGATACAAAACTTCTTCTACCGTCCGGTGCAGACGATGTATTTCATCAATAAAGAGCACATCGCCCTCCTGCAAATTCGTGAGCAAAGCAGCAAGATCGCCCGGCCTCTCAATTGCAGGACCCGATGTCGTCCGAAGATGGACGCCAAGCTCATTGGCAATAATATTCGAAAGTGTCGTTTTTCCAAGTCCGGGAGGTCCATACAGGAGCACATGGTCAAGTGCTTCCTTCCGCAGCTTAGCCGCTTCAATATAAATCTTTAAGTTTTCCTTGGCTGTTGTTTGTCCGATATATTCAGCCAGATAGCGTGGACGCAGGCTAAGCTCCACCGCCTGGTCATCCATCATTAGGTTGGCGGAAATGATTCTATCATCCATCTGCGTTCATCTCCCTCCGTCAGCCTTTAAACAGCTGCTGCAGCGCCCGCTTCATCAAAGCATCCACCGTTTCCTCCGCCGTCACACTATGCTGTAGTCCAATCCACGCTTTATCAAGCTCTGCAGCCGTATAGCCAAGAGCAGCAAGACCCTCTCTTGCTTCCTGCCATGCCGTGCCAGCACCCTGTCCTGAGTGTCTGCTTGACGTAAGATCAAGCGCAACGCCTGCCGCTGTCAACAAGCCTCCGTCGAGTCCAGCACCGATCAGCTTATCCTTCAGATCCAAAATCATACGCTGCGCCGTCTTCTTCCCGATACCCGGCAGCTTCGTGAGAAACGCTATATTTTCTTGCTGGATCGCTGCGATTACAGCATCTGGCCGTCCCCCTGACAAAATACCCAAAGCGACGCGAGGTCCTATCCCAGATACTTCCAGCAGCTTGCGAAACAAGGTCTGCTCCTCTCTCGTCTCGAAGCCGAACAATAAAATAGCGTCCTCACGGACGTTATGATGAATATATACGGTTACTGGCTCTTCCTTCTTGGCAAAAGCATATGGATTAGGTGTAAATACGCGATAGCCTGTATCTCTTACGTCCAAAACGATATATTCAGATTCCAGATGGACGACATTCCCTCTTAAAAAATCAATCACTAACGCTTCACCTCATTAATTTTTTGGGTCAAAACAATAGAATGAGCATGGCAAATCGCCACCGCAAGTGCATCGGCAACGTCATCCGGCTTCGGCACAGCTGAGAGCTTTAGAAACATTTTAACCATTTCCTGCACCTGTTTTTTCTCTGCTTTGCCGTAACCTACGACCGCCTGCTTTACCTGAAGCGGAGTATACTCTCCAATAGGTAAGCCTCGCTGCACCGCAGCTAATATAATCGCGCCTCTTGCTTGCGCTACATCAAAGGCTGTCGTCACGTTCCGGTTAAAAAACAGCTTCTCCACACCAACCGTATCAGGTTTATATTTATCCATTAAAGCGCAAGCAGACTCGTACACCTGAAGCAATCGCTGCTCTGGTGCCGTATGTGCTTCCGTCTGAATAGCTCCATATTGAACGGGTATAAGCTTATGGCCGATCTTATCTATAAATCCGAATCCTACAATTGCATAACCAGGGTCAATTCCAAGAACGCGCAAGCGGCCATCTCCTCAAAAGTTTTACAGAGTAAAACTTACTTCGTAAGCATTTACGTAAAGTTGCTTTATCCATTATAGCAAAAGATAACGCGAATGAGAACGCGCGTTTGATATTTGAGCTGATAGGCATAGACAAAGAGACCGCAAGTTAACATTGCGGTCTCTTTCGCATTTCAATTATTGGTTGAATTTCAACTTAATAAGCAGGCTTCATAGCCCTCTGATTTGGCTCAATTGCATAGTCGCTGAACGTTGATAGCACACTGTTGTACTCATCCATGTCACTTATTCGTATCCCGTTGCTAAGCTGCTTCAGCTTATCTTGCGGCAAGCTGCTTTCCATATAGCGGACGTCCAGCTGAAAAAATGTTCGCAGTACCTTTTCCTTCTTTGGGACACCGTCAAATAAGGCCAGATTTCCTTTTTTATCAACACTCATATACGCATTAGCCTTGCAATGTTCGGATAAATCCTCGATATGCTGCAGAGCATTGACCGTTCCCTTATCCTCGTCCAATACAGCTTTCCAATCTGAATGAGCGTGCAGTAGCTCAACAACCTGCTTTCCCGTCATGCGCCCCAGCAGTCGAACCTCTTCACCGCAAATATAGACACGATGAAGCTTAACAGACAGAGGCTGCTCTTGCTGCTTTAGCGCTTCAAGGATGCTGCTTTGCTGCTCAGCTTGCATGGGTGCTGCCATAACCCCATCACTATTAACAAACAACAGCCAGCTCAAAAGCAGGCTAAGAAGGATAGCGCCTAAAGACCACATCGAACGGCGATTTCTCCGAAGTCGCTTTTTAATTTTTTTCCATAAACTAAATACCATCATGGGGAAGACCCCTTCTTTATATTTTTTGATAGTATGCTCCAGTATTGCATAAATATTCAAATGATTTTTACAATTAAATTTGCATACGATACTTATCCGCTAATAAACAAGCGTAAACGGCTGTCACGGGCAGAGTTCGTGCGGCCGCTGCCTTTGTTCTAGGCATGTTTGTACATCCCCCCTATACTTCACAAAACTAACACACACATCGTCTTTTCCCTCAACTTTCCCCACGCTCCATGCCGCTCCTCAAATCCTCACTTCCCCTACTCCCAGCGCGAAAGCTATCCTGCACTTTTGCAGTAACTTCGTGCGATTGGGGTGCTCTAGCTGACCTATCCTGCACTCACGCATTATAGCTCGTCATTTCAGCTCATCTAAAGCCATCTGATCTCCATTGTTGGCAGCTATCCTGCATACGTGCAGGATAGCTGCCCTAAACCATTAAAAAGAGTAGGCTACCCTGCAAATGTGCAGGATTGCCTACTACTACTCATTCTTATGATTGACTGTCACGGCAAAGCTCGTGCTGCTGCCGCCTTTGTTCTAGGCAAGTTTGTATAGGCTCCATATCCTTCACACAAACGAACACACGTATCGTCTTTTCCCTCGACTTTCCCCACGCTCGATGCCGCTCCTCAAATCCTCACGTCTCCTACTCCCGTGCTGAGGCTTTTGCAGTAACTTCAATGCTATTGGGACGCTCTCCCAGCTGAGCTAAGCTCCCACGATCATTTTCATGCCATTCTTTAGGGTAATGTAACCAACGATACGTGGACTCCCAGCGCTCGGTATTACACTGCCCAATACGGCTGGTTTAAAACTTTTCTTATTTCCCATGACAACTCTCGCAAATCGACTATAAAAAGTTCAAGCATAATGAATAAAATCATCCTTGCCGGTAATTGGAAATCGCAGACGCGTCAGCTCACACTTCTAACGGAAACCACAGACGCTAAATCGCCTTTATTTTTCATTTCAAGATTGTAACGGAAACACAGGCCTCTATTTGCACCCTACATGCCCGATCTCGCTTCATTTCTGCGGAATAGCGTCTCCCACTTCCGTTAAAATGTGAGACTAACCCTAAATGGCAGTTTAGCGTCTCTGGCTTCCGTTAGCTTTCGTTAGCCGCTCTCCCACTGCTTCCGCAGCATCTTTATCAACAGATTCGGAGATTGCATAGTTTCCTATGCAACAAAAAAAGCCCCAAGAGACAAAAGGACTCTTGGGACTGCTTTCACTTTACTTATTTCGTTTCAGCCAAGGCTGATTGCTGTTAGCTCTTGTTTTGTCAGGACGAGTAGTTACTGTGCGGATAACTGCTTTTTTATTATTTTTACGCGGTATGGCCGTCTTCACTTCTTTTGGAGACTCAGCATCCGCGAGTGCTGCGGAAGCTGGGTCCGAGCGATTTCCCTTACAACCGCAATCAGATTGATCTGCGCCCGCTACGCCGGCCGTTTGCGGCCAGCTCGGATAAGGTGTTCCAGTTGGATATCCGTAACCGCCGCCTTGCCCCATCCCCGCTGGTGAAACAGCTGAATGGCTATATCCGTAGCCGTACTCCGGCTGCATATTTACTGGCGCAACCCAGCCTTGATTCGGCTGCACTGCTGACGGGCTTACCATTCCTTGGTTCGGCTGCGTTGCCAGCGGCGATACCCACCCTTGATTCGGCTGCACTGCTGACGGGCTTACCATCCCTTGATTCGGCTGCGTTGCCAGCGGTGATACCCACCCTTGATTCGGCTGTACTGCTGACGGGCTCACCAACCCTTGATTCGGCTGCACTGCTGACGGGCTTACCATCCCTTGGTTTGGCTGCGTTGCCAGCGGCGATACCCAACCTTGATTCGGCTGCACTGCTGACGGGCTTACCATCCCTTGGTTTGGCTGCGTTGCCAGCGGCGATACCCAACCTTGATTCGGCTGCGCTGCTAGCGGGCTTACCATCCCTTGATTTGGCTGCGTTGCCAAAGGCGATACCCAACCTTGATTCGGCTGTGCGGATTCACCTGCAACCAGTTGGCTGTTCTCTTGCACTCCCTCTACCATGGAATGGCCATAGCCCCAGCCCGGTCCTGCTGCTGCTGGCAAAGTAGATGGCGCTGGATAGTTGCCGACAAATACAGTACCAGGAGGGCAATCAAATGGAGACTCATTGCTCTCGCTGAGAGGGCTGACCATATTTCCAAAAGGTACAGGCTGCTGCCAGTTCCCATAGCCCGTTTGTGCTGGACTAACCATCGGCTGACCATAGCCATGGCCCGTTTGTGCTGGATTAACCATCGGCTGACCATGACCATAGCCATGGCCACTTTGAGCCGGGCTAACCATTGGCTGTCCGTAGCCATAGCCGGTTTGCGCTGGGCTGACCATCGGTTGACCGTAGCCATAACCGCTGAAAATCGGCTGCTGTGCCGCTGGAGCTACTGCTTCAGGCGCCTTCGGCAAATCATACAAAGATAATGCTTCAGTGGCCGGAATACCATATTGCTTAAATAAATCGACATTAGGTTTATATTCCGAATGAATGGGCTTCAGCTTTTTCTCCACCGGTTTTTCGATCGGCAGCGCTTTTTTCGCTGGCTCAATCACTTCTGCTTTTGGAGCAGGAAGAGGAGCAGGCTTTACAGGCTTCACAATAGGAGCCGTTTGTTTTTTCTCTTGCACAGGTGCCACAGGTGCTGGAGCAATAGGTGCGATAGGTGCCGTTGGCGTCTTGCCTGTGATAGGTGCTGTCGATGTTTTACCCGAATTTGGTGCTGTGGAAAGCTTTCCGACCCAGCCTTGAACGCCCTGCATCAAAGAGGTATGATGCTGAGCATTTGCTCCGCCAGTACCATGAGCAGCATTATGTCCGCTAGACACATTCTCGCCTGACTCCATCGCCTTAGGTATGTTTACAACTTCCCCCGTAAGCAGCACATTAGGGTTTTTCAACTGCGGATTTGCTTTAATCATATCCGCAAGCGGCACACCCCATGCCTTCGACAGCTTCCAAAGTGTATCCCCTTGCTTCACAACATGCTGATGCATGATGTCCATACCGCCTCCTGAGCCGCCTGTATGATCTGACGGAATTTTCAGCTTCAATCCTACATCAATGACATCTGGATTGGTAATTCCCGGATTTAGCTTTAAAATCTCTTCCAGCGAAACATTATACTTTTGCCCAATGGAGTATAAAGATTCACCCTTTTTTACAATATGGATTTTCACTCGCTGTTAGCCTCCTGTCACGTTCTGAATAACCAGGCACTGCTAATGCCTATTATCAATCCTTACATCCTATGCAGAATATGGGCAGGTGTCTCCTGTTTCACAAAAAAAATAGTAAAAAACCGAGCACACTCCAAAGAGCGAGCTCGGTTTTTACGTTTCATAGCATTATTTTATATATTCAGAAAAGCTTGGGTAGCTCCCCAATATGCGTACATGACAGCCAATTGCTTCAATTTCTTGAATGGCTGATGGCAATAGCACCGAATCCAGTGCCATATCGATGTCGATAAAGAAATAGTAGTTGCCAAGCTTCTTCTTGGTTGGGCGTGATTCAATCCGAGATAGATTGATTTTGCGCCAAGCGAACGCCGCAAGCACCTGATGAAGCGCACCAGGATAATCTTCGGGCAGCGTTACTAATATGCTCGTTTTTACTTGCTTGGATTGGCAAGCCTTATATGGCTCAGAGCCTACCAAAAGAAAACGGGTGTAATTGTTGTCATGGTCAGTTATCCCGCTCGCAATGACATCAAGACCTTCATTGGCGGCCGCAGTTTTAGTACCGATAGCTGCCCAACCGGAATTCGGGTTGTTTTTGGCAATTCTAACGCCCTCAGCAGTGCTGCTTACATGCTCAGTCACGGCATGAGGGAGCTTCGTACGCAAAAACTGCAAGCACTGTGCGATTGCCACAGGGTGGCTGATTACTTTCGTGATCCGCGAATAGTCGATTTGCCCAGCATCGTCCAGCAGCTCCGATTGAGGTCCGATTAGATTTTGAATAGACGGATATACCCATTCTGCTTGTATCGGAATATCCACCTCATGGACAAGCCAGTCCATATGCAGGCTGACAGAGCCCTCAATCGTATTCTCGATTGGAATAATGCTGTAATCGCTTATGCCATTAACGGTGGATAAAAAAACATCTGAAATCAAGCGATGATGCTTGTAATTAATTTCTTCTCCACGGAAAAAATGCTTCGCCGCCTCATCTGATACCGAGCCGGCAGGCAGTACTGCTATCGTCTTCATACCATAACCTCCCCTTTAATTCGATCGGGAAGTGGAATGGCCGGCACGGCGGCAATATCCTCTACCGTAATTTGCGGACCGCTGACGCATGGTGACAGCCATAGCGTCTGCGCATCAATACCCTCTTGCTTTAATGTATCAAGCAAAAACTTCTCCAAGCCAGAATCGTTCGGAGCATCTTCCATAGGAGAGGCTGCATCCTCCACAAAAGCGATCAGCGTCGGCCCTGCTCCGCTTAGCGCAACGCCCAGCGCGCCATGGTCTACAGCGCGCTCCAATATGGTCGTCATGCCGGGAATTAACGCTGCACGATAGGGCTGGTGCAGTCTATCCTTCATCGCATGACGTATGATGCCCAGCTCGCCGCTGGCAAGCGCGGCGACGAGCAGAGAGCTGCGGCCGACGTTGAATACGGCGTCTGCCATACTAATTTGCGACGGCAGCGCGTGACGCGCTTTCTCCGTCGACAGCTGAAAGGCAGGGATCGCAACGAGCGTCTTCAGCTTAGGATGCGGATCAAGACGAACATAATCCGCCCGTTCACCGTCCCATGCAGAAACGACAATGCCTCCAAATAAAGATGCGCCAACATTGTCAGGATGTCCCTCAAGCGCCGTTGCCATTTGGAACAGCTTATTATCGGTCAGCGGACTTCCAATTAAAGCATTCGCTGCTACTAGAGCCCCTACGATCGCCGAGGCGCTGCTGCCAAGGCCCCTAGTTAACGGAATATCGCTGTACATCGAGATTGAAAGCTCCGGCAGCCGGACTCCCGCCTCCTTGAACACGAGCTGAGCAACCTTATAGATCAAGTTCGATTTGTCTTTTGGCAAACCTTTCATTTGATCTCCAAAAAAAAGGAACTGCGTCTGCTCAGCCTCGGTCAGCTCGATCCATGCATACAAAGAAAGCGCCATGCCCAGCGTATCAAAGCCTGGGCCTAAATTTGCTGTGCTTGCGGGTATTTTTACGATGACTCTGCGATTATTCATGGGCTTACCCTTCTACGCGGTAGACGCTCTTCACTCTGTGAACGACTTCCAGCGATTCAAATGTCGCAAGCACCTTCTGAATAGCTGCTTTGTTTGCATCATGAGTAATAATGATAATTTCAGCTTCTGGATTCGAAGGCGTCGGCTGCTGCAATACAGACTCCAAGCTTACTTCAAAGTCGGCAAACACTTGTGTAATACGTGCAAGCACACCAGCACGATCAGCTACTTTAAGCAGCAAAAAATATTTAGACGAAATTTGATCATCAGATTTCAGCTTCTTCTCTTTGTAAGAAAGACTTCCTTGCATGCCGTTTACGCCGAGCTTAAGGTTTTTCACGACTGCCACTAAATCCGCTACGATCGAGGTCGCAGTTGGAAGCTCGCCTGCTCCAGCACCGTAAAACATCGTCTCGCCTACTGCTTCGCCATGCACATACACTGCGTTAAACACGCCATTAACCGAAGCAAGAGGATGCGTTTTCTTCACCATCGTCGGCTGAACGCTAATGCTGATCAGATCATCCTGACGCTCTGCGATGCCGAGCAGCTTCACTTCATAGCCAAGACGCTTAGCGTACAAAATATCTTCTTTGCTCACCGATGAAATGCCTTGTACGGATACATCCTCAAGCGCTACGTTAGCACGGAAGCCGATCGTCGCTAGAATCGTCATTTTACGTGCTGCATCAAGCCCTTCCACATCGGAGGTCGGATCTGATTCGGCATAGCCCAGCTCCTGTGCTTCCTTAAGCACATCCAGATAAGAAGCGCCCTCTTGACTCATCTTTGTCAAAATAAAGTTTGTTGTTCCGTTGACGATCCCCATAATTTTGTTGATACGATCGGAAGAGAAGCCTTCTACTAGCGTCCGAATAATCGGAATACCGCCAGCTACGCTCGCTTCATACATGATGTCGCAGCGATTCTCCTGCGCTTTGGCCAATATCTCCGGTCCATGCAGCGCCATCAAATCCTTATTGGCCGTTACAACATGCTTGCCGAGCGACAATGCCTCCAAAATGTATTCCTTCGTAAGCCCAATTCCGCCCATAACCTCGATGATGACATCGATATCAGGATGACGGATAATATCCCAAGGATCCTCCGTCAGCTTATCCGAATCAATGGCAATGTTGCGAGCTTTATTTTTATTTTGAACGAGTATCTTTTCGATGACGATCGGCGACCCAACCTGGCTTGCCAAATCCTCTTGATGCCCTTCGACAATACGAACTACACCTGTGCCTACAGTACCTAAACCTAACAAACCTACTTTAACTGGCTTCATATATACCCTCCAATAATCTTTTCTTATCTATTATCCTTGCCCGATGACCGAGGCTTTGCGTACGCCAGGATGGCTGCGGAGCATTTCGACCAGCGATGACAGTTCCCCGGAAAGCTGCGAAATATCGACGGAAATGACAACGTTAGCGAAGCCCTGCAGCGGAATGCTCTGATTCATCGTCAGTACATTACCTTCAAGGCTGGCAACCATGCTGATCACGTTCGAGAGCACGCCCGAGCGATGCTCCAAATCCATTGAGATCGTCGCAATACGTTCGCGCTCCAGCTGATCCAGCACATAAACGCCGTCTTTATACTTATAAAAAGCGCTTCGACTGAGTCCTACGCGTTCCACCGCTTCATGAACGGTTGCCGCTTCCCCCCGACTAAGCATCTCCTTCACTTGTATCGTCTTCATAATCGCTTCCGGTAAAATGTCCTCCCGAACGACATAATAGCGTTTAGTCACTATACGTCCTCCTCAAAAAGACAATTGTTCACCTATAGTGGACATTATAACTAAATTTACGGATTGGAGCAATAGGTAAAAAAGAAAAGACGGCTTTCGCCGTCTTCATTCGTTCAACTATTAGAGAGGATATGCACGTGTCAACTAGCCATTCGGGTTATAATCGCTGCCCTCGAAAAATTCGAATGCAAAATCGCCGATTTGAACCATATCGCCGTCCTTGGCACCCATTTTACGAAGCTCTGCATCTACACCCATTTTGCGCATCGTACGCGCAAAGCGCATAACGGCATCATAGGAGGTTAAATTCATCCGCTTCATATAATTATCGATACCAACGCTCACGATGACATACACTTCATCTTCTTTATGAATCGTAAAGGTCGTCTCTTCACGCTTCTCGTAAGTATAGACCTTACGCTCAGCAACGTCCTTCACATCCTCAATTTCGACATCCTCCGATATCGTATCGAGTACATCAGCCGCTTTGTACAGAAGCTCCTGCACCCCTTGCCTCGTTAACGAGGAGATCGGCAAAATTTCATAATGGCGGTCGCCGCTAACTTCAGCAAGCTTTTGCCTAAACAGCTCCAGCTGCTCCGCGGATTCCGGCATGTCCATTTTGTTAGCTGCAATAATTTGCGGACGATCAACTAGCTTCTCATTATAAAGCACTAGTTCTTCGTTGATTTTTAACCAGTCATCAAAAGGATCGCGCCCTTCTGAAGCAGACATATCAATCACGTGAATAATGACCCGGGTCCGCTCAACATGACGAAGGAATTCATGTCCTAGACCAACGCCCTCGTGCGCGCCTTCGATCAAGCCCGGCAAATCAGCCATAACGAAGCTGCGGCTATCGCCAACATCTACGACACCAAGATTGGGCGTAATCGTTGTAAAATGATACGCACCGATTTTTGGCTTAGCGCCAGAAACGACAGAGAGCAGCGTCGATTTGCCGACGCTTGGAAATCCGACAAGCCCAACATCAGCCATAACCTTAAGCTCAAGCACAACCCAGCGCTCTTGCCCTTCTTCGCCGTTCTCCGAAATATAAGGAGCAGGGTTGTTCTGCGTAGCGAAGCGAATGTTGCCGCGTCCCCCGCGTCCGCCCTTTGCGATGACGATTTTTTGACCATGACGCGTCATATCAGCAATAATTTCTTGCGTATCATCATCTACGATGATCGTTCCAGGCGGAATACGTACAATCGTATCCTCAGCGCCAGCTCCATGCATGCTCTTTACTTTGCCGCGCTCGCCGCGATCAGCTTTAAAGTGCTTCTGATAGCGGAAATCCATGAGCGTACGAAGCCCTTCATCCACTTGGAAAATCAAATCTCCGCCGCGGCCGCCATCACCGCCGGCAGGACCGCCCTGCTCAACATACTTCTCGCGGCGAAACGAAACGATACCATCGCCTCCGTCGCCGCCTTTTACAAATATTTTCGCTTTATCGACAAACATGTTGTGCCCCCGTTCATGCGCGCATTTCCGCCCTCAGCAGCACCTTTGCATACGGCTGCTCGAAGTTGATCGGTTGCATTGGCGCGCCTTCCAACTGCTGTTGTATTTTTTGCTTCCATTGCTGTTCATTCATTAGTTCGCCATCATAATAGAATATTGCATTCAGTGCATCCTCATCCAGCGATAGCTCCAGCGTAAGAACAGCAGCATTACCATAGCCAGGCTTCGCCGCAAACCGATATGCGTTAATCGTATGAATGAGCGATTCGGCTATTTGATCGGCATCTGCCGTTAATTCGTTTAATTGAATATCGCCTTTAATCACAACCTGAAGCTCCAGCGAATTCGATATCGTGCGAAATGATTGAATGTAACTAATAAGAGACGGTACACCCAACTTAGAGATACTGCTCTCCACAGCCATCCGCTTACTTATCTTCTCCACATACTCGGCCGCTTTATCCAGCTTCTTAAGCCGAATGTAGCCAAACACCACTTGCAAGTCGTTCATCCAATCATGACGATGATGATTAAGCGTTCGTATTGCAGAGCTTTGCGAAGAATGAATCGTTCGCGTAGTCAGCACCGCATGCTCTTTCCGTTCCGTTCGTATCCAGTATGTCGCAGCAGCTATAAGCCAAACAAGAAAGACAGCAGTTAACCACACTTTAGCAGGCCAAATAAGTACCGCAGCACAGGGCAATATAATAGATGCCGCCACGTAATATTTCGCCGATGTTAAGCGCTCCATCGATTAAACCTACCTTCTTCAAATTTCCTAGCTTATCCAGTATATCACGCTGCCGTTCCACGGTCATTAGTCATTATCCTTGAAACAAAAAAAACCGGCCTAGCGATGCAGGCCGGGACTTATTGCTTATATAAGGCTGTATTAAGCTTCTACTGCTGCAGCTACCGGAGCAAGAACTGCTGGATATACGCTCACTTTTTTGCGATCGCGTCCCCAACGTTCGAACTTCACTACGCCTTCTACTTTTGCATAAAGCGTATCGTCTTTCCCGATGCCTACGTTAGTACCTGGGTGAATTTTTGTTCCGCGTTGGCGAAACAAAATGCTTCCAGCGGATACGGTTTGACCATCAGCACGTTTAGCGCCAAGGCGCTTCGACTGTGAGTCACGTCCGTTTCTAGTGGAACCAACACCTTTCTTCGAAGCGAAAAGCTGAAGATTCAGTTTCAACATAGTTATTCCCTCCTTTTAAAGGATTGTGAAGCCAATTTGCTTCTCATGCCTAAGCATGAAGAAGATCATGAATGACGACATGTTTGCCGTATGATTTTGCGATAGTGTCAAGCATAACCGCCATCGATTCCAGCAGCAGCTGCATCCGAGCATCTGAAGCTTCGTCTGCCAGCGTCGGAATATCCGACGATAGCCAGCCGTTCTTCATCTTGCACGGCAGCTCTTCTCCTGCTAAAGCTTCGATTGCGTTAACGGTACCGACCGAAATGGCTGATACACCCGCACAAACGATATCTTTGCCCGGTTTCGCATATTTAGCATGTCCTTCGACTGCAAAAGATACGATACGTCTGTCAGCGGCTCTCCGTACAAATGTAACAGTTATCATAGAAATCCCGCTTACGCTTGGATTTTCTCGATTGTTACTTTTGTAAACGGTTGACGATGACCTTGCTTACGACGATAGTTCTTTTTGGCTTTGTATTTGTAAACGATGATCTTTTGGCCTTTACCTTGTTTCTCAACTTTACCTGTTACTGTAGCGCCGGATACTACCGGAGTTCCAGTTACAAGACCGTCACCTTTAGAAACCGCCAAAACACGATCAAACGTTACGCTCTCGCCTGCTTCAGAATCCAGTTTTTCGATGTAGATAACATCGCCTTCCTGAACTTTGTATTGCTTTCCGCCTGTTACGATGATTGCGAACATTGTTAGTGCACCTCCTTATTTTCGAAGACTCGCCTAATTCAGGTGGCTCTCAGCTTTCGCCAAAAACGCTTATTTACCCAATCGGAGCGGTACTTGTACATCTCGTTCCTTACGAGGTACGAGACACACACCCAAAGAGTATACCATACTATAAAAGCTATATCAATTCTCTATGCAGAAAAATATATTCAATGCCTATTTTCAGCCTGCTTCGTTTGCGCTCCACAGGCTACACAGCGCTCTGTTAGCTGATGGGCGATGTTTTCACGAGCTTTTTTGCGGGTCATTTCAATTAATCCCAGTTTCGTCCACCCAAGAATCGTACATTTCGTCTGATCGTTTCGCGACTTTTCAATCAGTCGCTGCATCACTTGCTCACGATGCTCGTTTTGCTCCATATCGATAAAATCAATAATAATGATGCCGCCTACGTCTCTTACGCGAAGCAGTCTCGCAATTTCATCCGCAGCTTCCATATTGGTGCGAAACACAGTATCCTCGAGGCCGGAGGAACCCGTAAACTTTCCGGTATTCACATCAATGACCGTCAGCGCTTCCGTCTCTTCCCAGATTAAATGACCGCCGCAGGAAAGTGATATTTTCCGATCAAACGCCTTCGTCACCTGCTCTGTAACACGATAGAAATCAAATAAAGGAACGCCGTCCCTGTGCACATACTGCTTGAGGCGCTCACGCAGCCTCGGCGTCATTTCCTCCAGCAAAGCAGAAACTTCCTCAAATCGTTCAGCATCATCTATCCAAATTTCATCCATGTCCAGCGTCAAGGTGTCACGAACCGCTCTACGCATCAGGCCTGCTTCACGGTGCAGCTCAGACGGTACAGCCGCTTCTATGCTCCGCACTGCTATACTTTGCCATGTCTCCCTTAACTGAGCTACATCACCGTGGAGAGACTCCTCACTCTCTCCGCTTGCTGCCGTCCGCAGTATGATGCCTTCCTCATGCATCCGCAGCCTCTCGCCAATCGAGCGCAAGCGCGTCCGTTCGCCCTCGGTGCTAATTTTTTTGGAAACCCCCACATAATCAGAGATCGGCATATAGACTAGGTACCGTCCTGGAAGTGAGAAGTGGGTAGTTACACGAGCGCCTTTCCCTCCAAGCGGCTCCTTCATCACCTGTACGATCAGCTCTTGACCTGGCTTAACAAGCTCTTGAATGAGCGGTTTCTGCAGCGGCTGTTTCTCTAGATGCGGATCGAGCAGCTCATCAATATACAAAAATGCATTTTTGGCCAAACCAACATCAACGAATGCCGCCTGCATACCAGGCAAAACATTAATTACGCGGCCTTTATAAACATTGCCGACCAAGCTGCTTGCTTTCGTTTTTTCCATAAAAAATTCAACTAGGCGTCCATTCGATAGCACTGCGGTTTGCAGCATCTCACCCTGTACATGCATCAACATTTGCTTCATTCCCGAGCATCACCTGCCAGTACGCTTTTCATCTATTTTAACTGAAAAGTTCAGATACTGCACGATTAGGATTACTGCCTGACAAACAGCCCTCAACAATTTTCTGCTCTGGCAGCATTCTGACCTCCTTACTGCGATCCTCCACCATATAAATCAAATGATATCGTTCTCTTTGAAAGAGTCTCGCAACAGAGAGAATGCTTTGTTTTCCATTAACGATAATTGGATTTGCGATATGCCCCATCGTTAAAGCTTTAATGTTTACCCGATCACGGTACATGAGAAATCGATAAAATAAAAAGGGCACATTCCGATAATAAGTCCAATTGGTCATAAAAAGAAATATACCGACGATCATCAGATTCAGCTGTATGCCATCCTTATAAACAAGCAATGGAAGAAGCGATGAAACGATCATAAGCACGCTAAACAATAAGCTTATTCGAGCTGACCAAATTAGCATTTTGTAATAATTGACGACATAGCTCAATGAAGCCTGGAGCAGCTTTCCGCCATCGAGCGGATGAATAGGCAGCAAGTTAAACAAGCACAGCATCAGATTCGCCTGCCACACATACTCGGCCCAAGCTTGATCCCACAAGCCAAGCTGACCGCAGCCCCAAGCGGCTAGTCCCATCCACACATTTTGCAGGGGGCCCGCAATGGCTACGAGAGCTTCCTCCTTGGCTGGAAGTCCTCCTGACTCCTCTACCTCCACAACCCCGCCAAAGGGCAGCAGCTTCACTTCCCTAATCGTCCAGCCAAAGCTGCGCGCCATGATCACATGACCCATCTCGTGGACCAGCACTAGCAAAAACAACGTAATCAGCTCCGCAAAATAACCAGTCATAACCGATCCGAGCATAATGATTACGAACAGCGGATGAACGGACCAAATAATACCTTTCCATTTAATCAAGCGGTATCACGTCCACCGGGTCGATATACAGGTCATTTTGCTTCACTGCAAAATAAAGCAGGCTCGGCTGTACGCCCTCTGAGCTCATCAGCTTCCCGATAGGGTCCCCCGCTTCTACCCAGTCATTTACACGTACCTCAGTTTCTCCAAGCTTTCCATAAATCGTTACACGCTGATTAGCATGCTGAATAACGATTGTAGAGCCCTTGTCGCTTGGGTCCGTCAATACGAGTACACGGCCTGTCTCAGCAGCGACAACCTGCTCTTCAGAGCCTCCCGCAAGCTCAATGCCATTTAGCAGCTCTGCAAAGGTTCGTACAAGCGATCCTCCTTGCAGCGGAGCAACAATGGGTAGCCTCACCGTTCCATCTGCCCCTACCGCGGCCTCATTCTTATCCTCAAAGATGGGAATAAAGGATGGAGCACCTGCAAATGTCTCCTTGTACCACGCTGCCGCCGCTGCAAAATCAATCTCATCGACAAGTGCCTGCCTCACGAGCGCTTGTCCCTTGCGTGTATATTCCGTATCATATTGAAACATCGTCCATATTCCGCCAAACAATACGAGTGCAATTACGAGCTTCCACATCAGCTCCCTGCGAAATGGATGCTTGCTGCGTTCAAAGCGAGTATCTTTGTTAGGCGTAGAATGAGGAGCTTTCACGAAGCTTCTTTTTTCGCTAATTTCGTTATCCTCGCCCCAGCTCGCCCATGGATTAGGGTTTGTTTTCCATACTACCTCTGGATCAAGCTCTTCTTTGTCCTTATGCTGCTTGCCGTCCTTCATATTCATCTCGGCGCTCCTCCTCCGCTTCCATCGTCGTTACGACAGCTTGTTCCTCATTACATGGATATGTAGAGAGTAAGACAAGTATGCGAACGTATGCGAGGACTACTAGCATAGCTTTATCGAAGCGGAAAGGAGCTGTATAATCCCACAAGCGTAAACGGCTGTCGCCGTCCTTTAAAGGCAGAGCTCGTATGCAAAGGCGAACCCTTCGTTTCTCCAAAACGATCTTCTCGCTTCGCTTAATCTTCATTTTTTTAAAAATAGAGGGAAGTAGATCATTTCGCCATACTTTCTCTATATTTCTCCGGAATGAAACGCACTGACGCCGCCAAAGGACGGCGACAGCCGTTTCACCTCGGTTCAAATGATATCGTTTAAGGAGAAGCAGCCTAGACTGTACTTTGTACACTAGAAACCTCACATGAGAGCTGTTTCAGATGGCTACATTGTAATTTTGCAGGAGAATGAGCTCCAAACCAACCAATATCGCCCTAGAATAAGCATTCTATTGCACAAACTACAGTGTAGGTATCGAGTCAGGCTAGTAACGTCAATTACGTTGTACAAACTGCAGCGTAGCCTCGTCCTATCGCGCTATTCTCTAAACGAACTAACCCGGCTATATCAGTTGAACCAAAGAAATTGACGGTGTCCTTGACTTCTTTTCCCTTAAGATATAAATATAACGCTTGATAACGTTCATACCTGCCTGTTCCAGTTATTTGCGTTCTTATTCGACATGCGGGTCGTTATTTCCTCACCATAGGTTTCTAAAACTTTAGTTCAACTTATCTATTAAAAAAAGCTGCTTCTGAAACGGATAAATTCCGTTTTAGAAGCAGCTTTACAGCCGGCTTGAATTTAATCAGCCAGTTCATATATTTCTTGATGTGCCTTAATGCTGAATACGAGCCCAATGCACATCATATTGAGCAGGAGAGACGTACCTCCATAGCTTATAAATGGCAGTGTAATGCCCGTTATCGGCATAAGTCCAATCATCATGCCAATGTTTTGGAATACCTGGAATACATACATCGACACAATTCCGATGACGATAAACGACGCACGCAAATCATAACATTTGAAAGCGATAATGATCATACGATAAATCAGCAGGAAATACAGGAGCAGCAATATGGCTGAGCCCTGAAAGCCGAATTCCTCTCCGATAACGACGAAAATCGAATCCGAATACGGATAAGGAATAAAACCGCCATTTTTCATATCCCCCTGCAAATACCCATCACCGCTTAAGCCGCCTGAGCCAATTGCAATTTGCGCATTTTCAGATTGATGCCGGTCATCGGACGAGGCCTGCTCCGGATTTATGAACGTATTGATCCGTCCATGCCAGTGCTTCATTCCCTTATCGTCCAAATAATCATATATTTCTTGATTGAAGATGTTAAATAGGGAAACGAACAAAATTAATCCAGCTACTACAATAGCAAGTCCAGTTATGACGTGGGAGTACTTCACATTTCCTATCCACAGCATTCCTAGAACAATAACCAAATAAATGATCGCATTTCCCAAATCAGGCTGAATCATAACTAGCATAAATGGTACAAATGCAAAGGCGGCAATCGGCAGCAGATCATGTGAAAACGTCAATCGATCTCCTTGACGCCGCCCCATAAGATAAGCAATGCCAATAATCAGTATGATCTTGGCAATTTCTGCTGGTTGAATAGAGAAGCTGCCCAGCTTGAACCAGCCTCTTGCACCATTTATGGTAGCCCCGAAAAAGTACACAAGCACCAGCATCGTAATACCAATTCCATATAGGACATGCCAGCTCTTAAGCACAATTCGGTAATCGAACAAGGTGGCTGCGATTGCGATAACGAAGCCTAATATATAAAACTTAAGCTGTTTCATGTCGTTTCCTGCATACAGGGGGAAATTAGCGGTTGCACTATGAATAACGATTATACTGATAACCATGAAGAATACTAAAATGATTAATATTCCCCAGTCCAGTTTTTTTAGTTTGTTAAGCAATTTGCTATCATCCTATTCCAAGAAACTTACGAAAACGCTTGAAAGCTCCCGCCTTCTCATCAAGCAGCATTAACGGAACCATGTCACCGAGGATCCGCCTTGCAATGTTTCGATAGGCGATTGCAGCACGCGAGGTCGGGTTCATAACCGTAGGCTCTCCACTGTTAGCAGCAGAAATTACTTTTTCGTCATCAGGAACGATGCCTACCAGATCAATAGCCAGTACTTGACAAATCTCATCGATATCGAGCATTTCACCGTTTTTCATCATATTGGGACGAATACGGTTAATAATTAGCTTGCTCGGTATTTTTTCTTGCTCGAGTAGCCCGATAACTCGATCGGCATCACGTACAGCCGCATTTTCTGGAGTTGTAACGATGATCGCTCGGTCTGCCCCGGCAATGGCGTTGCGAAAGCCATGCTCGATTCCAGCAGGACAATCAATAATGACGTAGTCATGCTCTTTTTTCAGCTCGTCAATCATTTTTTTCACCTGCTCAGGCTTCACAGAATCCTTATCCTTCGTCTGTGCGGCAGGAAGCATATATAGCTCATCGAAGCGTTTGTCTTTCACTAGCGCTTGATTTAATCGACAACGCCCTTCGGCTACATCTACTAAGTCATATATGATCCGATTTTCAAGTCCCATGACTACATCAAGATTACGTAGGCCAATATCGGTATCAACCATACATACCTTCTTGCCAAGTAATGCTAGCGCGGTTCCCAGATTTGCTGAGGTGGTCGTTTTGCCAACGCCGCCCTTGCCTGAAGTAACTACAATCGCTTCTCCCATGCTCTACACTCCTTTAAACATTATAGGATTATGCCGTATGCGAAATAATTGCGATAGCTTATCAATTTGCATTCGACCTTCACTTAGAAAGGCGAACTCCATTGATGCATCGCTCGTCATCCATTCCTCGGGCGGCCTGCTTATCACGTCTGCAATACGCAGCTGTGTAGGACGCATGAGAGACGTAGCGATTATGACATCCGTGCGTCCGCTTATCCCTGCATGTGCTGTTCCACGCAACGCGCCTAGTACGTAAATATCACCTGTGCACAGCAGTGTGCCGCCTGGATTCAAATCGCCGATTAATAGCAAATCGCCATCATGCTCATAGGTCTGACCAGAGCGTATAATAGACGTGAGCACTTGCAGATTAGGCTGCTGATCCTCCTGTGAATCAACCTTTGGCGGGTCGGATTCTACAGATTGAACCATCAGATTCCCCTGCGTCCGTATGACATTTCGTATCCGATCCTTATCATCATCCGTCACTTGTCTTGCTCCAAGCTTCACCTGCACATGAACAAGTGGACCTGCAAGCAGCTGTTGATGCGTTTTTTCCAGCTTGTATTGAAGCTCATCCAACAATGCCGCAAATTCACATTTATCGTCGAGAAGGAACACGAGACCTTCTTTTACACCCTTTATTATAATATGCTGCCTCTCGGTCACGTTCGTCCCTCCCCAACCTAATCATTTCTGGCTCTACCTAACAAATTCCTGCAAGGACTCAATTTTTATTCCTCGTCCTTCTCCGCATTCGTCTTGGACTGCCCTTCAAAAAGCTTCCTTGCAGGCACATAGCAGGCTAGTGCAAATGCTAGCTGGAGAAATAAACTTGGTAGAATGTGATCGATTAGTGCCCAGGCATAGCTTTCATGCGTAATGCGAAATACGCTGTATATGAAAAAAATAACACTGTCATATAATAGACAAGCAAAGCCAATAACAGAAATAGCCATCATTATAGTTGAACGTCTCCGCTCTAAGAGCACACCCGTAAAATAACCCATTAATCCCATAATGAAAGCATTTGTACCTAGTAAATGACCAAAATAAACAATATCCTGAAGCATACCAAAGCAAATGCCAAGCAGCAATGCAAGATGCCTTCTACTATAAAGTCCAGAAAAAATGACAATGACAAACACAAAATGAGGAATGATCCGATGACCGAAGCCAGCAGGAATAATCCATGACATCACGGTTCCCTCGATAATAAACAGAAGAAACATGAGCAAAAGGATTCGGTTCATGCTCATTGCTCGCCATCCTCCAATTCAGGAACCTGAACGACGAACACCTCAGTCAAATGATCGAAGCTCGCTGCGAGCTTGACCGTTGCCGTATAGGTAAGACCAAAGTCACCCAGCTGCTTATTTTCCACTGTACCGACAACGAGTCCCCTAGGGTAAACATTGCCTAAGCCGGATGTAATGACCGTATCCTGAAAAGCCATTTTATCGTCTTCGGGGATCTTCGTCATCATAACTCTCGATGTTTCCTTATTGTAGTTGCTTAAAATACCAAAGGATTCATTCACGCGCCCCAAAATCGTAACGGCAACCGGACTAAACGTTTGCGAAGACTCGCTTAGCTCTGTAATCGGTGTTACCGCTGCTGTAAAGGGGGTTACTGAGCTTACGATGCCGATTAAGCCATCGACCGTAGTTACGGCCATATTCGGCTTTATTCCGTCTTTGGAGCCTACATTGATACTCATTGTCCGATTATTTGCATCATTGCTGACGGCCACTACCTGTGCAATGATATAGTTATAATCAAACATTTCTTTCTGCTGCTTCGTAAACGCTAGCTCCTCTTTGTATCTTTCATTCTCTTTTTCTACGAAATTGTATTTGATCTTGTCACGAGAGTAAGCAGCCGCTGTAATGCGAAGCTGCTCGTTCTCTTCATAAATCATACGCATATTGCGAATATCCTCAAACAAGCCCGCTATGTAACCAGCGGGCTTGTAAAACCATTGCTGTACGTATGCTGTTGAGTCCTTAAGAAACTTTTCCGGCAAGGACAATTCCTTGCGATCACTGAGCGAGAAGCCGATGACCGCTATAAACAAAATAAACCCGATCATCAGCATAAACACTCGCTTATTTCGCATTAGCTTAAACAGCTCGACCACCTGCCCATTTCATATCCGTTTCCGCACTAGCCCTTGTCTATCTTCTCGAACGAGATGAGTTTCTTGCTTTGAATAAATGAATGTTGTCCAGCGAACGTCCCGTGCCAATCGCTACGCAATCAAGTGGATTTTCCGCAACAATGACAGGCATGCCCGTCTCGCGCTGCAGCAGCTTGTCCAGATTGCGAAGCAACGCGCCGCCTCCCGTAAGTACAATACCGCGATCCATAATATCCGCAGAGAGCTCTGGAGGACATTTCTCTAGGGTAACTTTCACCGCATCAACGATCGCGTTTACGGTATCTGTAAGCGCCTCAGTAATTTCGTCGGATGTTATCGCAAGCGTCTTAGGCAAACCAGATACGAGATCGCGTCCACGAATTTCGATTGTTTCGGCTTTATCCAATGGAAGAGCAGAACCAATTTCCATTTTCAATTGCTCTGACGTTCTCTCGCCGATCATGAGATTGTATTGCCGTTTAATATACTGAATGACAGCATCGTCCATCTCATCGCCAGCTACACGAATCGATCGTGCAGTAACAATCCCACCTAGTGAAATGACCGCAACCTCTGTTGTACCGCCGCCAATATCAACAACCATGCTTCCTGTCGGCTCCCAAACGGGCAAGTCAGCACCGATAGCGGCTGCGAAAGGCTCTTCTATCGTGTAAGCCTCTCGTGCTCCGGCTTGCTTTGTCGCGTCCTCAACAGCACGTTTTTCTACTGCCGTAATTCCTGAAGGTACACAAACCATTACGTTGGGATGACGCGGAAATAAGGAGCGCTGCTTTTGTGCTTGTCGAATAAAATATTTAATCATCGTTGCTGTCGTTTCAAAATCAGCAATAACACCGTCCTTCATAGGACGAACTGCTCGAATGTTGCCAGGTGTTCTGCCAATCATTTTTTTGGCTTGCTCGCCGACTGCTTCGATTGTTTTTGTATCGGTACGAATAGCCACCACCGAAGGCTCCCTTACTACAATTCCTTTTCCTTTGACGAATACGAGTGTGTTTGCAGTGCCTAAGTCAATACCTAAATCTTTCGAAAAACCACCAAACATGTTGTTGCTCCCTTCTAATTGCCACATCACTTTATTATATTACATATAGCCTTTTTCCTTCAAACTAACGAAACGCCCGTCACCGATAACTAGATGGTCCAACACTTCTATTCCGACAAGCTGTCCGGCTTCCACCAAACGCTTCGTTAAAGAAATATCCTCCGGGCTTGGTGCTGGATCGCCACTCGGGTGATTATGGACGCAAATAATGGATGCACTATTACGCTGAATTGCCGCACGAAATACTTCTCGAGGATGTACCAGCGACGCATTTAGCGTCCCGACTGATAAGGTTTCACGAGCAGTAATATGATTTTTGGTATTTAAAAATAAACAGACGAAATGCTCCTTCTTCAAATAACGGAGATCTTCCATTACATAGTCCGCCGCATCCTGCGGTTTGCGAACGATTACCGCGTCGCCTGCCAGGCTGCGCGTAATCCTTCTTCCAAGCTCAATGCCCGCACGCAGCTGCACCGCTTTGGCCGGACCAATTCCTCGAATGGTCGTTAATTCTTCCATACTCATATCCATCAAATTACGCAAGCTTCCGCATTGTTTCAGTATTGTACCTGCCAAATGTACTGCTGATTGCTTCTGCGTGCCTGTGCGCAGCAAAATGGCAAGAAGTTCGGTATGGCTAAGTGCTTCGGCCCCATATTTCATCATGCGCTCTCTCGGACGTTCTTCATGGGGGACATCACGCAAAATCATCGATTGCGGCTCCATGTCCCAACCCGCCTTTTCATTAAATTAGGATGCCATCATATATTGCCTAAATATTGAAAAAAAATCCGGTTCCGAGCAAACAACTTCGTATTAGAATACAGAAATATCGAAAGTACCAAGCATATCTGACAGCAGCGACAACGGTAGACCGACAACATTAAAATAACAGCCATCGATTTGCTCTACTATCGTCGAGCCTAGACCTTGGATTCCATATGAGCCGGCTTTATCATGAGGCTCGCCAGTTGCGACATATCTCGCAATTTGTTCCTCGCTAAGAGATTTCATTTTCACCTTAGTCATCCGATATGCAACCAAGGCTTCCCCATTTGAGGATCGCACGCAGGCTACTCCCGAATAAACCTCATGAGCTCGCCCTTGAAGACACTTAAGCATAGAGATGGCCTCTGCATCATTCGCAGGCTTGCCAAGCACATGACCATCAAGGACTACAATCGTGTCCGCACCAATAATTAGAGACGACTCGTCCCCCTGCTTTTGTTGCAGTAATTTTAAAGCTGCATTCGCCTTGCGCAGGCTGAGCTTCTCCACAACCTGTGCCGGTGACCAGCCTGCTTCAATCGATTCATCCGTGTCCGTAGACAAAATATAAACCGGCAAAGAAAGGTCCAGCATTGCGACCAGTTCCTTCCGGCGCGGTGACGAAGAGGCCAGCACCAGCTGGCTTATCGCTTCGTTGCGTAATGGTTTATCATTCATAAAATAAATGCCGCGCTCCTTCGTGCTTTTCTTTACATTTTACGATACAACCAGATGGCAATAATGGCTCCAATCAAGCTAAATAAGCTGAATTGAAGTTGAAGCGTCATATTAAAGCTGATTACATACAAATCTATGGCAGGAGACCAAGTTGTTTCAATTGGATTTGTCAAAAATGCGATGCCTGAAACTGGAGCCAGCCATCTTGCTACTAATGCGCCGGCTAATAAGCCAATTATGATAAAAATGAGAAGAATCCAGCCGTTTTTCTTCATCTTTCAACGCCTCTCGCCATGAATTGACACCTAAGTTCATTATACGCATGAACCTATTCGTTTACAATGCACTGATGGTCTCAAACCATTCATTTTGTGTTAAGATCGCTTCCATAGTTCCCATTTGAGTCGACCATAAATGTGTGCGAGACGGTTTTTTATCATACTCTATTAATGATTTAGCTGCCGTATTAATCGCTTGACTAACTTTATCCAGATAGGCTTTCCCCTTCTCATCCACTATACCTATTCGCATCGCTGCTGCGTTTTCTGTCCATTTTTGATATTGACCCTGCCATGAAGCAGCAGCTGACTCGCTCAAAGATGACATTGTTGGCTGCTCTAGCTGTGCAAATGTTAGTTCATCCAACATTTGGACGAGTAATGCTGTCTGATCGAAGAAGGCTTGTGCCGCGGATTGGTCTCCACTAAATGGAATTTCCTTCGGCGCCACAAGATTGATTTCTTTAACATAGAGATCTAATTCGGGCAGCAGAGCGCGAATCGTCTGTGCGCTGCTTTTGTCATTTGCGACCCCTGCGTATACACGATAATCAGCAGCACCACTCAAGCCAGCGCCAGCAAGTCCTTTTTGAGCTAACTGTGCCAGTGCAGCATCCCTTCCTTCAGTGTTGCTGAAAACGCCATATTGGAGCATATAGTAGGTCTGATCCAGCCCTTTAATACTTGCCATCGCCGTATTCGAGTCTGGTTTCGCAGCGTTAGCGTCATCCGTTCCTTTTTCTTCACTGCCGTTGCTTGTGTCTACATTTGTATTTCCGTTTACCGCTCCCGAAATCGCATTCATGTTCTCAGGCTGCGTTAATGAATTGTCAGTAGCTCGACTAGGCCATAGGCTCGCGCCTGTAAATAGCGACAGCAGCAAATACCCAAAAAACGCGCCCGTAGCCAGTGCAGCCGCAACTGACAAAAACACATTAAGCCAGGAAGGCGTTCCTTTCTTATGAGTCATTCTTGAATATTGCGCTTTGCTTCTCCTCGTCTCATCGTAAACTGACTCCTCCTGATACATGTGAGGTAATTCTTGCAAATGCTCCTCTTGCAAATCACTTTCTTCTGCTATATTTTGAATTTCATCCTGCTGTGCGGCTGTCTCCAGAAATGCAGGCTTTTCTTTTTCCCGCTTGACTTTGGATGTGATTGACTTCTGAGACCATTTCGATACAGGCTTGGCATCGGTATTTCTAATCAGCTTCTCCAAAGCTCCAATATCCTCTTGAAATGCACTGTTCCAGGGACTGACTTCACTGACTGCATGCTTCTCAGTAGAAGGATACAACGGTATAACGTTCATTTTTGCCGGTTTATTGGCATCACTATTAATTGGGCTGAAAGAGTCTTCTATAGCTGCGGTTGGTTCAGGCAGCTTATTAGTATTCGGAATTTCATCACTAATGGATTGGCCATTACGGTCAAAGCGGTACGTCATTCGATTTTTTTGATTCATTCCATCCACTCCTTGTCCCCTTGTTCTATTAACAATCTATGAGAGTTTTAAGAGATTTAGACCGGGAGGGGAATCCACAAACATGTAGGACATAAAATCAAAAGGTTTCTCCCCCTCTGGCACCATCCTTTGCAAGGGAGGGCCCCAAGGCTCGCAGCCTCCGGACTCTGGCAACTGAACTAACGCAAATGTTATATAGATGCTTGTTAGCTGTATTCGCCCTAGGAGCGCACAGTCACTGCGTGACACGCTCGAAGCCTGCGATATGTATTCAGGGTGTGTCGCAGAAGGAGCAACGCGCTCCGCCCCTCTGAGACGGGCTCGTGACTGGTGGGGATTAGTTAGTTGAGTAACATGGATTGGAGCGCTCGGACTTTCGAAATTCGCGCGTTGGCGGTTCAAAAGCCATGAGTTTGGCTTAAGCACCCTCTTTATTAGCTTCCAATTAGAGGCGGTTTTCGCTCACTCGGGTGCGATAAGACCACATACGTGCTTATGGCAGCAAAGCAGCTTGCTTTCTCCGCCGATAAGCACCTATATGTGCTTATGAGCTGGATTTAGTGGCGGGTTTCGATGATTCAGGCGCGATAAGACCACATACGTGCTTATGGCAGCAAAGCTTCTTGCTTTCTCCGGCAATAAGCACCTATATGTGCTTATGAGCTAGATTTAGTGGCGGGTTTCGATGATTCGGGCGCGATAAGACCACATACGTGCTTATGGCAGCAAAGCTTCTTGCTTTCTCCGCCAATAAGCACCTATATGTGCTTATGAGCTAGATTTAGTGGCGGGTTTCGATGATTCGGGCGCGATAAGACCACATACGTGCTTATGGCAGCAAAGCTTCTTGCTTTCTCGCGAGATAAGCACCTATGTGTGCTTATGAGGTGGATTGAGTGGCGGGTTTCGATCATTCGGGCGCGATAAGAGGGTGCAGTTGAAGAGTATACACGGAGAAAAAATAGAGCAGCTACGAAATGAAGCATCGTCATGATCGGAGGATTTCGAAGGTTTCAGCTTCTATGCTTACTTAAAGTAAGTATAGTTGTGGGGCCGCTTTCGCTTGCCAATAATCTGCTTAAGCAAGCAGCCATGGATAAACAAAGGAAAATGGCGGTACAGGAGTAGACTCCCGCACCGCCATTTTTTAAAAAAACTCTAGTTTTATCCACTAATCTTTAGTGATTTGCTTTCAGTGACTTAGCCAATGAATCTGCTACCTTCCAAATGTCGCCTGCACCCATTGTGATCACAAGATCGCCTGGTGCGATCCGCTCAGTTAAATATACGAGTACCTCTTCTTTGGTTGGCAAATGCACCGTATTGGTATTGCTGTTGCTCTTAATCAGCTCTACCAGCTTGAGTGAGGTAACTCCCTCTATTTGAAGCTCGCCAGCAGGCGAGTAAATATCAGTAATAATTACCTCATCCGCCTCGGGAAAGGCACGGCTAAATTGCTCAAACAGGAAAAACGTACGTGTATAGCGCTGGGGCTGGAATACCGCGATGATACGCTTGCCAGTCGCCTTAGCCGCGCTGATCGTTGCTCTAATCTCCGTTGGATGATGAGCATAATCATCAATCACTAAAATGTCATTGACTTCGCCGAGCACCTGGAAGCGGCGTTTCGCACCTCTAAAGGATTTAATTCCTACTGCGACCTTGTCAAAGGACAAGCCCGATTCCAAACATGTAATAACCGTTGCCATTGCATTATAAACGTTGTGAAGTCCAGGAACTAAAAGCTCAATCTGTCCAAGCTCCGCCCCTTTATGGGTCATAGTAAAAGAAACCTTGCGGTCTCCAAGTACAATGTTCTGGGCTTTAAAGTCAGCTTCACTGTCAATGCCATAGGTAATAAGCTGCTCTTTATTGATTTCACCTTTGTACACCTGCGGTATCAATTCGTTCACCGTCTCGTCATCCGCGCATACAATCGCTTTGCCGCCTTCTTTCACCTGCTGCAAAAATTGAACATAAGCAGCTTTAAGCTTGCCGAAATCGCCGTCATAGTTTTCAAGATGATCCGGCTCGATATTCGTTACGATCGCTATTGTTGGATGATAGTGGAGAAACGAGCCGTCGCTCTCATCTGCCTCAGCCACAACATACTCTCCCTTGCCTGCTTTCGCATTCGTGCCTAAATTAACGATTTCACCACCGATAATATAGGTCGGATCTGCATCACAGGCTTCCATAACAAGTGCGATCATCGAGGAGGTCGTCGTCTTGCCATGTGCACCAGCGACCGCTATTCCTTTTCCAGCATTCATAAGCCTTGCCAGCATTTGCGAACGGTGCAAAACAGGAATGTTGAGCTCCTCTGCTGCTTTTCGCTCAACATTATCCCTCGACAGCGCTGTCGAGTATACAACCAAGTCCGCTCCCTTTACATGCTCTGACTGATGCCCGATATAAATGCTAGCGCCATTTGCTGCAAGCTTCTCAGTTAATTCTTGACGCGCGACATCGGACCCAGTCACCTTATAGCCCATTTCCAGCATAACGCGGGCAATGGCACTCATTCCGTAACCGCCGATTCCGATGAAATGAACGTGTTCTGCCGTATTCAAAGACGGTTCACCAACCTTTTTCAGAATCCGAGTTATACAAAATGCGGGAGCGAACGTCAGCTATTAAATACAGCGTGCCTGTCACGACCCCGAGGTCTGTTTCCCCGGTTAACTGTTGTAGTTTTTGTAATGCAGTTTTCCAATTTTTTTCCACAATCAGCTCAAAATTATACTTATCAGGCTGCTGCTGCTTCATTTCCAATACCAAATCAGCCAATTCGCGGGCTTCTTTTTTCATGCGATAATCAGGCTCGGTCACAATAAGCGTATCCACTATGGGTAGTATATGCTCAAGAACTTGTTGATGATTCTTATTCTCCAGCATACCCATCATTAGATGCAAATGATCATGCTTATACGTATTTTTCAAGGCGTGAGCAAGCGACTCTGCGCCTTCTGGATTATGTGCCCCATCCAGTAAGATACGTGGCTGCTGCGACACCATCTCCAGTCGACCCGGCCATGCCGCTGCTCTTAGCCCTTCCGCCAAAACATCATCCTCAACAACTAGCGCTTTATACTGGCGCAGCACCTCAAGCGTCATAACAGCAACAGCTGCATTCGTACGCTGATGTGCGCCGTTAAGCGTAATCGTTATTGGCTCAATCGTACGGAATAAATTATCGAAGCGGAATACCTGCTCATCTTCTTGAACAGACAGCACCGTTTCATGGAATTGCTCCCCGAGCAAATAAAGCGTACTTTTTTTGTCAGTTGCAGCTTGCTTGATCACTTCAACAGCCTCTGGCTGCTCTACTGCGCTTACGACAGGAATGCCGGCTTTAATTATGCCGGCCTTCTCGCTTGCCACTGCCGCAATCGTATCGCCAAGCCGATCCATATGGTCATGTCCGATATTCGTAATAACCGAAACCACGGGATGTACAATATTCGTTACATCAAGGCGACCGCCAAGACCGGTCTCCCATACGACGTAATCGGGATAAGTAACGGTAGCGAAAAATAGTACGGCAAGCGCTGTAGACACCTCGAACATCGTTGGCGAACCAAGCTCCGTCTCCGCAATCGCTTCAACATGAGGCTTCAGTTCATTGGCAAGCCGAAGCAGCGTTTGCTCTTCAATATCCACACCATTATACTGAAAACGATTCGTGAATTTTGTAATATAAGGCGATGTAAATGTTCCTACATCATAACCCCCATGTAGAAGAACACTCGTTAAATACGCGCAGGTGGACCCTTTGCCATTCGTACCTGCAACATGAATAAACTTCAATCTGCGATGCGGATTGGCAAGCCGCTCCATCAGCTCCTCAATTCTCTCGAGCCCTGGACGAATGCCAAAAGGAATAAGCCCGGTAATCCAAGCTACCGCTTCTTGATAGGTTTGCAGCGGCATGGATGGCCGCTGCTCTATATTTTGATCCGTCATTCTTATCGATCCTTCTTCCGTTTGTACAGATTTATCCCCGCAATTCAGCAATTCGTGCCAGAACCTTTTCACGTTTATCTGCATAATCATTCATTTTGGCGCGTTCCTCATCAATAACCTTGGCTGGTGCCTTCGCAACGAAGCCTTGATTGCCCAGCTTCTTCTCAATCCGCTCCACCTCGGTGTTCAGATGCTGATGCTCTTTCTCAAGACGCACGATTTCCTGCGCTATGTCAATCAAGCCTGCAAGCGGCAAATATAGCTCTGCTCCTGTCAATATAGCAGTCATCGATTTTTCTGGAGCGCTGATATGAAGACCTGTCTCCAGCTTAGATGTTCCGCAGAAGCGCTTGATAAACTCTTCATTGCGCAGCATAATCGCTGCTTCCGCTTCACCGGAGGGCTTAATTTGCATCTCGATTTTTTTGCTCATCGGCACGTTTACTTCCGCACGAATATTGCGCACTGCGCGGATCATCTCCATGAGGAGCTCCATTTCTTTCACAGCATCAGGAGCTTCAAGCGCAGCATCGTATACCGGCCATTCCGCTAATGTGATCGTATCGCCAACATGCGGCAAATGCTGCCAAATTTCTTCACTGATATAAGGCATGAACGGGTGGATCAGCCGCTGTGTACGATCCAATACGTAAGCAAGCACCGACTGCGTCGCCTTCTTCGCAGCTTCATCCTCTGTATTGTACAGACTGAGCTTCGCGAATTCGATGTACCAATCACACAGATCATCCCAAATGAAATTATACAATGATCGTCCAGTCTCACCAAACTCGTAGCTGTCGATCTGACGAGTGACTTCACGAACCGTTTCATTCAAACGATGCAAAATCCAGCGGTCTGCGGTGCTGAGGTTAACGGTAATGTCAATATCCTCAGCTTTCACGCCTTCTAAATTCATTAGCGCAAAGCGCGACGCATTCCAAATTTTGTTCGCAAAGTTGCGAGCTTGCTCAACCTTCTCCCAGCGGAAACGCAAATCCTGACCTGGCGTACTGCTTGTCGAAATCATATAACGCATCGCATCTGCGCCGTACTTCTCAATTACTTCAAGAGGATCGACGCCGTTGCCCTTCGATTTTGACATTTTTTGTCCTTCGGAATCACGTACAAGTCCGTGAATCAGTACATCCTTGAACGGCGGCTGCTCCGTGAACTCAAGTGCGGTAAAGATCATCCGAGCAACCCAGAAGTAAATAATATCGTAGCCCGTTACGAGCACATCTGTTGGATAAAAGCGTTTCAAGTCCTCGGTTTCATCCGGCCAGCCAAGTGTCGAGAACGGCCATAGGGCGGAGCTGAACCATGTATCTAGAACATCATTATCTTGACTAAGGTGATCGCCTGCCATATCCTCGCGGGAGACATGCATCTCTCCTGTCGCCTCGTCATACCACGCAGGAATGCGGTGTCCCCACCATAGCTGCCTGGAAATACACCAATCGCGAACATTTTCAATCCAGTGCATATATATTTTCTCGAACCGTTCCGGTACGAAGTTAACGCCCTTGCCTGCCTTCTGGGCTGCGATTGCCGCTTCTGCAAGAGGTTTCATTGCAACGAACCATTGCGTTGACAAATAGGGCTCAACGACAGCGCCGCTGCGCTCGCTATGGCCAACCTGATGCACATGATCCTCGATTTCAACACAAACGCCCTGCTCCTGCAGATCCAAAACGAGCTGCTTCCGGCAGTCGAAGCGGTCCAAGCCTTGATACGGGCCTGCCTCTGCGTTCATCGTGCCGGTCTCATCCATGACAATAATTTGCGGCAGACTGTGACGCTCGCCAACCTCAAAGTCATTCGGATCATGCGCCGGTGTAATTTTTACAGCGCCCGAGCCAAATTCCTTATCGACATATTCATCGGCAATAATCGGAATTTCACGTCCAATAATCGGAAGCACGATAAATTTTCCAATTAAATGCTTATAACGATCGTCTTCTGGATGAACAGCTACAGCAGAATCGCCTAGCATCGTTTCGGGACGAGTTGTGGCTACCGTAATAGAGCCTGAGCCATCTTTAAGCGGATATTTCAGATGATACAAATGGCCGTTAACCTCTTTGTGCTCCACCTCAATATCCGACAGGGCTGTGCGTGCTGCTGGATCCCAGTTAATAATTTTTTTGCCGCGATAAATAAGCCCCTTCTCATAGAGACGAACGAATACTTCGCGAACAGCCTTGGACAGACCTTCATCGAGCGTAAAGCGCTCTCTCGAATAATCTAGGGAAAGGCCCATCTTCGCCCATTGTCCGCGAATGGTATCCGCGTATTCCTCTTTCCACTCCCATACCTTTTCAAGAAAAGCTTCACGTCCTAAATCATAACGAGAAATGCCTTGCTCACGGAGCTTCTGTTCAACTCTTGTCTGAGTTGCAATACCCGCATGGTCTGTTCCGGGCAGCCAGAGCGCATCAAAGCCCTGCATCCGCTTCGTCCGAATCAATATATCCTGTAAGGTAAAATCTAACGCATGCCCGATATGCAGCATTCCGGTCACGTTAGGTGGCGGAATAACAATCGTATACGTCTCCGCTTCAGGGCGTTTGCCCGCTTCAAAAAATTTACCCTGCATCCAGTAATCGTACCATTTCTGCTCGGCTGCCTTCGGATCATAGGTTGTTGGCATTGCAGTTGTCGTTTGATTTTCTGACATTCGTTCCATCCTCCATAAATCGATCTACAAAAACAAAAAAAACCTATCGCCCTTATCATAAAGGACGAAAGGTTTAGCTTCCGTGGTACCACCTTTGTTTCACGCGAAAAAGCTTCGCATGACACTCAAACAGATAACGGCTGTGGCCGGCCTGACTTCGGTAGAGCACTGGTTGCTCCTACTTGGCTCAGGCAACTCTGGGGCGACTCGTAGCAGTCACTTCCTGCGGAACCTCTCAGCGTAACGGTTCCACTCTCTGAAGGCTTTGCTGCATACTATTCCCCTTCAACGTCGTTATAACGCATATATAGCTTTAATCATACCTTTGTTACTGGTCTGAGTCAACTAAACCAGCACAACAAATGCCCCTATCACTCAAATTTATGAGCAACAAGGGCATTTTCATTAAGGATGATTACTATGGGATATATAAAAGCTGTCCTTCCGATACACCAGAATCATCCAAACGGTTATAAATGAGTATCTCTCTTGGATTCAAGCTGTAACGCGAGGCGATAACATCAAGAGTCTCTTCGCGCTGCACGATGCACACTCGAATTTTCCGAAATTCCGAATCCTCGGAGCGTTTGCCTAAAAATAAATTTTTCCATTCGATTTCATCACTCGGCAGCTGCACCTTAGCTTCCTCATCAGCTCGCTGCTTAGCGACGACCTCTTCAGCTGCCTGACGGGCAGCTTGCTCCCGCCTGCTCGTCTGAAGAAGGGTAAGAATACCGACATCCGCCGCCTGTTCTGAGCTTTCCTGTGGCTGCTTGCCTGATAATGCCACACGAATTTCCTGCTGCTCAGGTTCTGCCTTCTGCGTCAGCACCGACTCTGCCAATGGATCAAATGACGCTGTGTTTGTTTCCAGCTTAGAGCGTTCCTGCTCGTTAGCTTGCTCGAAATCCGTGACTGCATCATCATTCGGTAAAAATTCAGGTTCTGCGCCCGCCACTTCTGAGGAAGTTACCAGCCAGCCATCGTCACTCGTCTGCTGAGAGGCTAACGTAATTTCCCGCTCCTCCTGAAACTCTGGAGCCTCCTCCTCAGCTTGCTCTATTGGCGAAGAGAACAGCTGTGAGGACGACCAGCCTGAATCGGAACCAGCAGATGATATGGTTACCGAAGCCTCTGACTCTTCCGACAATTCCGGCTGCTGCGCATAAGAGATTTCCTCTTGCGCAGCAAAATCATTCACCTCCGGTATGTAGGGCTGCTCAAAATTAGCATACTGGCCGGTGAACGTCTCCGAAATTCTTTCCTCGTAAACTTCCCGTTGATGCACAACAGTAAATGGCTCTTCCCTCCAGATTTCCTCCTGCTCCTGAACAGGCTGAGCAGAAATGCCTCTCAAGGAAAGAACACCTGTAATGTTCAATGTGCGGGAAGACAACAAGTCTACATCAAAATTGTCGATGTCAATCGAAATATCGTCCAGACGTGAAATACGATTCATCGGCAGCGTGATCTCGACTGGAATCCAGTGCTCAAGCGTCAATGAATTTTCGGAATCATTTTGACTCCTATATATTCCGCTTAGCAGCAGCTGCCCTCTAAGCACGGCATGATCTCCCTGATCGATGACCTGGATACGAGGAACAAGCTCAATTTCCTCCAGCTCTTCAATTGCCGCAACATCATCGGGCAAATGGACACGTTCATATACGTCAAAGCGTAAACCATTCGTTTGATCTGACACGCCTAAGTCCTCCCCTCTCATACTGAATGCTTGGTCTAACATTACATTCACTACTTATCTATATGGTAGGTTTGGCAAGTGCATGACTATCATTTTGCTCCGAATTGTATGTTTTCTGAAAGCTGCATCAGCCACCTCGGCCAAGGCGAGCGAACTTCGGTTCCCTCATCCGTCCATGGATGAGGGAATAACAGCCGCTCGCCATGCAGTGCTTGATGCTTAAGCAAGCGAGAATCGCCGCCATACAAGCTGTCTCCAAGCAGAGGATGTCCCATATGGCTCAAATGAACTCTAATTTGATGGGTTCGTCCGGTCTCCAGCTTTACACGCATTAAGGACAGCTGTCCATTTGATGCAATGACCTCGTAATGACTGACAGCATGCTCGCCACTATTCGTAACTCTCCGTCTTGCCGAATGGTGGCGATCCTTACCGATCGCAGCTCTTATCGTTCCCGAAGGCTCGGAGAGCTGTCCATGGACAACCGCCACATATTGTCTATCGATCACTTTCGCTCTCATGGCTTCATCGAGCTTCCACTGCGCCAAATCATTTTTGGCATACAACACTGGACCTGACGTTTCATCATCGAGTCTATGAATATGACGAACAATCAGCGGGTCGCCCTTGCTTAGCAAATGTCTAGCTGCTGCCTCATCCAGGGTCCCTCTTTGTGCGGGTGACGATCCGTGCACAGCCATCCCTGCAGGCTTATCGAGCACGATACAAAAATCATCCTCATACAGCACTGCAGGCGCTTCACTGTTCGCTAGCAGCAGCGCATTGCGATATACGGCATCGCTGTTCGGCTCAATGCGAGGGAATGCTAGCAGCTGAAGCTGATCACCGCTCCATTTAATGCCGCCTACTGAAAACAAACGATTGATCCATTTTACCGGAAATAAGGAACGGGCCAGCAGCCACTGCCGCACGAGGTGCGGATGACTGCCAGCCCGCGGCTGCGCATGCTCCGGCATCGCTGCCGGCTCCTTCTCCGAATGGGGATCAATGGCGTTTGAGGCAGCAGCGCCTAGAGCCAACCAATCCAGCTCCAGCCACTGTCCATTCCTCTTTGCTTGCCCCTTGACCATCTAAGGTTCCTCCCAATCCTAAACGCTGCAAAATCTTCTTGCATGACTACGAATTATAAACGGCTGAATGCTGTATCATGCGCCGCAATCGTTGCATCAATGTCCTCATCGGTATGAACGGCAGAAACAAACATACCCTCAAATTGAGAAGGGGCGACGCTTACCCCTAAATCCAGCATAGATGAAAAATAGGACTTGAACCGTTCAAGATCCGACGTCTTTGCCGTTTCAAAATTAATAACAAAGGTGTCCGTGAAGAACGGACATACCATGGAGCCTACACGATTAATCGTGCTTGCAATGCCATGCTTCCGCGCATTGGCTTCGAATCCAAGCTGCAGTCTCACGGCTTGACGCTCAAGCTGCTCGTATATTTTAGGCGTAAGCAGCTTAAGTGTTGTGTAGCCGGCCGCCATCGCCAGCGGGTTGCCCGACAACGTACCAGCTTGATAGATTGGTCCGCTTGGCGCGATCATTTCCATCAGCTCGCGTTTGCCGCCGTAGGCGCCAACTGGCAAGCCGCCGCCGATGATTTTGCCGAAGCAGGTTAAATCAGGCTTTATGTCATAAAGCCCCTGCGCGCAGCTGTAGCCGACGCGGAAGCCCGTCATGACCTCGTCAAAAATAAGTACCGTTCCATATTGTGTCGTAATATCGCGCAGTCCCTGCAGGAATCCAGGCAGCGGAGGAACCACACCCATATTCCCGGCAACTGGCTCAACAATAATACAAGCGATTTCCTCGCCGAACTTTTCAAAAGCAAGCTTTACCGATTCAATATCATTATATGGAACGGTAATCGTATGAGAAGCCACATGATCAGGCACGCCAGGACTATCCGGCAAACCAAGCGTGGCAACACCGGAGCCGGCTTTAATGAGCAGACTATCCGCATGTCCATGATACGAGCCTTCAAATTTCAAAATTTTATTCCGCTTCGTATAACCGCGTGCAAGCCTTAAAGCACTCATCGTTGCCTCCGTACCTGAGTTGACCATTCGAACGATGTCAACCGAGGGCACACGCTCGCAGACGAGCTCAGCCATAAGCGTCTCAAGCTCCGTTGGTGCGCCGAAGCTGGTGCCTCTCTCTGCTGTCCGCTTAATCACTTCAACAACCTCAGGATGAGCATGTCCCATAATGAGCGGACCCCAAGAAGCTACATAATCAATATAGCTGTTGCCATCAATATCATATATGCGGCTGCCCGCTCCGCGCTCCATATAAACGGGATTCAAGCCAACGGATTTAAATGCTCTAACCGGACTGTTCACACCGCCAGGGATAACTTTCTTTGCCCTTGCAAATGCTTCAACCGAACGTGCGTCATTTCTAGGGGTCGACTGATTACTCATTTGCTTCACCCGCTCCTTTCAGCCAAAGGGCCGCATCCTTCGCATGATACGTAATGATGAGATCCGCGCCTGCACGCTTCATCCCTGTTAGCGTCTCAAGAACGATTGAGCGCTCATCAATCCAGCCATTTGCAGCAGCGGCCTTGACCATGGAGTACTCCGCACTGACGTTATATGCGGCAACCGGCAAATGATATTTGTCTTTAAGCAGCCGTACGATATCGAGGTAGGCTAGCGCAGGCTTTACCATAAGCATGTCGGCACCTTCAGCAATGTCAGATTCCGCTTCGCGAAGCGCCTCGCGCACGTTTGCCGGATCCATTTGATACGTCTTCCGATCACCGAATTGCGGCGCCGAATGAGCAGCATCCCGGAAAGGACCATAATACGCGGAAGCAAACTTCACGGAATACGATAAAATCGCAATGTCGCTATAGCCTGCATCGTCGAGACCTTCGCGAATTGCAAGCACGAAACCATCCATCATATTCGATGGAGCAATGATGTCAGCACCTGCCTCCGCTTGTGATACAGCCGTCTGTACAAGAAGATCTAAGGATGAGTCATTATCCACTTCAGCAATTCCTGTTTCCTCGTGGACATGGACGATGCCGCAATGACCGTGATCAGTGAATTGGCACAGACAGGTGTCCGCAACGACAACAAGCTCAGGCGCCCACTCCTTCACTGCTCTTATGGCTTGCTGAACGATACCATTCGCATCATAAGCCGATGTCCCTAGTGCATCCTTAGTCTCGGGGATACCGAACAATAGCACCGATTGGATGCCTGCCGCCACCGTTTCACGAATCTCTTCTTCCAAACGATCCAGCGAAAAATGATAAACACCCGGCATTGAAGGAATTTCTTCTTTAATGTTATGCCCATACGTTACGAAGATCGGATATATAAAATCGTTCGCGCTCAGCACTGTTTCCCTAACCATGCTCCGAAGCGCAGATGTTCTGCGCAATCTGCGATTTCTAACTGTTGGAAAAATCATCGTTTATTCTTCCCCCTTACTTTATTAGCTTGCTGCTTTGCTGATGCTCAATAATGGCCTGAAGCAATCCATCCAGCGTCGAGTCCTCTGCCTCAATCGCAACCTTTAAGCCTGCATTAATAGCCGTCTGTGTCGTAATCGGGCCAATACTTGCAATCGGAATATTTTCCAGCAGCTCTACTGGATCTGCTATTCCTTTGCGCCTCAGCAATTCCAAAAGATTAGTTACGGTAGAGGAGCTCGTGAACGTAATCATATGAATTTCCTTCTCACGAATCCATTCCATAGCAAGCTCGTCCTGCTGATCCGCGAGCACCGTTTCATACACATCGATGACCGTCGGAATAAGTCCTAGAGCCTCCAGCTCACGAGGCAGCACCTCACGCGCCAAATCACCGCGCGGCAGAAGCACTCGCTCACCCGCATTAAGCTGCGGGGCAAGCTGCTCCAGCAGCCCTTCCGCGTGGAACTTCACTGGCAGCACCTCTGCGATTAAGCCATACTTTGCAAGCGCTGCAGCGGTCTTAGGACCTACCGCTGCAATCCGAGCACCGAAGAAGCGCCTGATATCGATTTGAAATTTACGCAGCCAGATGAAAAAATACTCAACGCCATTTACACTTGTAAACAACAGCCAGTTATACTGCTCCGCCTGCTCCAGCTGCTCTCTCATCGATTCGATAACGAGTGGATTAGAGGGCTCAATCGTCTCAATAACAGGAAATTCGCAAGGCTCCCCGCCGAGCGCTTCAATCTGATCGGCAAGCTCGCTCGCTTGCGCTCTAGCGCGAGTAACCAGCACACGCAAGCCAAATAGCGGCTTTCTCTCATACCATTGAAGCTTCTCGCGCTGCAGTACAACCTCGCCAACGACAATGACTGCAGGAGGCTGGAAATTCGCCTCTTTCACAATCGCTTCAATCGTGCTCAGCTTTCCAACAATCGTCCGCTGCTCGACTCGAGTTCCCCAGCGAATGAGTGCAACCGGCGTTTCAGGCGGCTTGCCATGCTTGATAAGCTGACCAGCAATATAACCTATTTTGGCAACACCCATTAGAAATATAAGCGTGCCTGTTGCGTTCGTAACTTTATCCCAATGAATCGAGCGATCAAGCTTATCCGGGCTCTCATGTCCCGTGATGATGGATAAGGACGATGCCAAATCACGGTGTGTAACCGGAATGCCTGCATAGGCAGGCACCGCTATCGCCGAGGTAATTCCGGGTACAATTTCAAATTCAACTCCATGATCATAGAGCAGCTCAGCTTCTTCCCCTACACGTCCAAAAATAGTAGGATCTCCGCCCTTCAAGCGTGTAACTGTTTTCCCTTGAAGCGCCAAATCCACAAGGAGTTGATTAATCTCCTCCTGCTTCATCGTATGGCGATCAGGCAGCTTGCCGACATAAATCCGCTCCGTCCCCGGCTTGACATGCCGAAGCAGTCTTGGACTTGCCAAACGGTCATATACGACCACATCGCATGCCTGAAGACATTCCAATCCGCGAATTGTAATCAGCTTCGGATCTCCCGGTCCGGCTCCGACCAAATAAACCTTCCCCTTGTTCAAGGCGGTCATCCCCCAATTTCAGCTAAAATTCGATCAGCGCCGCGGGCAACGAGTGCAGCCGCGACTTCTCGACCAAGCTGCTCAGGGTCCGTACCTTGCCTGACTTCCTTCAACAAGGTTATACCGTCTGGCGTCCCCACCATGCCCGTCATTACAAGCTGGAGGGTTCCGCTATCGCCTTCAATCTCATCTCCAAGCACGCAATAAGCGCCGATTGGAACTTGGCAGCCGCCGTTTAAAGAGCCAAGGAAGCTGCGTTCAGCTCGAACCGTAAGCTCTGTTTCATGGTCATTAATGAGGTTCAGCAATTCCCTAATCTGCTCGTCATTCTCACGGCATTCAATGCCGAGTGCACCTTGTCCTACCGCGGGCAAACAAATATCAACTGGAATATTCGAGGAGATGCGCTCCTGCCAGCCCATTCGGGTAAGCCCTGCAGTTGCAAGAACAATCGCATCAAGCCCTTCGGTTTCTAATTTCCGAATACGGGAATCAATATTTCCTCGGATCGATTCCAGCTGAAGATCCGGTCTCGCGTTTTTGAGTTGGCTGGAGCGGCGAAGGCTGCTCGTTCCGACCCGAGCACCTAGCGGCAAGTCATCGAGCGAGCTGCCTTCCCGCATCACAAGACAGTCCCTAGGATCAACACGCCTCGGAATCGCACCATTAATCAAGCCTTCTGGAAGCTCGTAGGGCATATCCTTCATACTATGGATCGCCAAATCAATATCGCCGTCCACAAGCGCTTGTTCAATTTCTTTAACGAACAAGCCTTTCCCGCCTACCTTAGACAAGGTGACATCAAGAATACGGTCACCCTTGGTTACAATTTTTTTCACCTCGAACGTATAATCAAAGCCGTGCTTCTCGCAAATTAACTTCAGCTCATCAATAACCTGTCCGCTTTGCGTCAATGCGAGTGCGCTTTGCCTTGTTCCTACTACGATGACGCGTTTACCCTGATCTGTTACTTTCATTATGTATGCCTCCTGTCTGTCCGATGAATCAGGCTTTGCAGCCATTCATCGATGTCAATGCTATGATGCTCCGGCTGTTCGATCTCATCGGCCGCGAGCTTGAGAATGGTCTTTCTTTTCTGTTCATCGCTAATGGTGCTGCGAACATGTTCACGCAATCGACGAAGCTGCATGACCATATGTTCATACTCCGGTCCATAACTCGCAGCCAGCTTTTGTTTAATTTGCTGTGACAATGCGGGACTTGCTCCTGAGGCGGTTACGGAAAGCAATAAATCGCCCCTTCGCACTACCGAGGGGGATATGAACGAGCTGCTCTTTGATTCATTGGCCGCATTCACCCATATGCCGAGTCGCACTCCATCGGCAGCTACAGCCTCATTTACCTGTCTATCATCTGTTGCCGCAAAAACAAGCCATGCGCCATGAAGATCGGCAGCCGAATATGCCCCTTGCCGACTTCGAATCTTCCCCGCAGCAGCCCACTCCATGATGACCTGTGTAAAGGCTGGACTAATGGCCCATACGTCATCCGCCCCGGCCTCCAGAAGTCCAAGCAGCTTCCGCTGCGCGATTGTGCCACCGCCAATGACGACACAACGTTTGCCTTTTAGCTGTAAGACAACCGGATAAAAACCATTCATAGCGCTGCTCCCTCCGGTTTATTCACCCTTTAGTGAAACGAGGATAAATAGTTAGTAAATAAATTCAAGAGCAGCATGGTGAATGAAATTAAATATAGACGGGCCAGCTGCAGTCCCGCACGTTTAAGCATCGATCGTTGGTAGACGTAAATAATATACATAATCAAAGTGCCAAAGGAGGTCAACACCTTCCAGTCCAAAAGAAGTGCCGCTTTTCCTTCAACTAGCAAGGTGGTTACTGCAATTGCCAACGACATCGCGAGCAAGGGAACGCCGATGATAGCCGCTCGGTCGCCATATCGTTCAATCATGTCTAAGCTTGGCAGTCTTCTTACAAAATTTGTCCATCTTTTTCTTTTTAATTGATTATGCAAAAACAAATACATGCCTGCAAATAAAGCTCCGAGCGTCAATGCTGCATAAGCGCATAGGATGAGACTGATGTGTATGTATAATAGCTCTCTTGTTGTTTTCCAAACCTCAAGCGTCCCGCTGTTCCCAGGATTGCTGTATAGATTTAAAGCCAGTACGGCAAAGCCGATAACATTGACAAAAAACACGATAAAATCAATTTTTATAAACCGGCTCACTAGCATTGCATAAACAAAAATCAGATTTGTCAAGTGCGATCACCGAAAAGCCTATATGAGAAAATTGTTCTAAATATGTAATAATTAAGGTGGCTTTACCCAAAGAAAAAACCTTATGATTAGGGAAGAAGACAGTCCTGTCCAAATCCCTACTCATAAGGAGATCGCATGGACAAGGATACTACAAAATCCACTTTTAAGGAATACCTTATTCCTCTTGATCGAGAATTTTTATTGAACCAGATTGCAAAACTTGGACTGGATAAGTACACGAAGAAGCTGGATTCCGTTACATTCTGTAAGTTGTTTATCTTTGCACAGTTGTGCCAAGTCAAGAGTTTGGCTGACATCAGTTTGGACGTTCGCATGAGTGAAGAGCTGCAACGAGAACTGGCATTGGAATCGATCAGTGCTTCGCAGCTTTCCCGAAAATTGCGAGACTTGGATCCAGGTCTATTCGATGCGACACTTGGCCATCTCATTCAGCAGATTCACAGGGAATACGGCTTTCAGAAAGGAACGGCAGCACTTGGACGGTTGAATCTGATTGATTCTTCCACGATCTCTCTCTGTCTAACGAAGCATCGGTGGGCAGAATTTCGCAACACGAAAGCTGGCATCAAGATGCATACCCGCGTAGTCTATCACGAACAGATGGTAAGTCCAGATAAAGTCGTCCTTAAACCGGCAAAAGCCTCGGACAAGACAGAGATGAACGAGCTTGTCGTGCAGGAACCGGATGCGATGAATCTGTTTGACCGCGCTTATCTCGATTATGACTTATTCGACCAGTATTGCGAAAATGGTACGCGATTCATCACTCGTTTGAAGGCTAATGCGGTCGTCACGGTCCTTGAAGAGAAGGTTGTGAATGCCGAGGGACCCATTCTAAGAGAAGCCATCGTGCGATTAGGCAAGCCTGGTGTAAACCAAATGGAGCATACGCTGCGGTTAATCGAAACACATGATAGCAAGGGCAATCTCATTACCATCATCACGAATGAAAGGACCATGGAGCCAATCGAGATTGGCGAGCTCTACCGTCGCCGCTGGCACATCGAGTTGTTCTTCAAGTGGGTCAAGCAGCATCTGCACATTAAGCGGTTCTATGGTATCAGCGCCAATGCAGTCTATACGCAAATCCGCATTGCACTCATCACGTATTGTCTGCTTCTGCTTCTTAAGCGAAAGATTGCGTTCCAGGGTAACTTATTAATCATCTATAAACTGATGCAACGTTGCTGGGACGAGCCCTTGATAGCGATGATCCGAAAATGGTACGGGGACCGCACCCGAACATCCAAGGGGCGACGGACCTACGATCATGAGCGCATATTTGCGGAGACGCTACAGCAATTCGAGAATGGTGAAGAAGATCACTTGGACGAACTGGCATATGATCCGGTAATTTAAATATCTAACATTATGTGGATAATGGATTGTCTGAATCACAGCACCCCTTGTCTTTTTGGCACTAACTGTCATGATTTTATATTCTGAAAATTCTCACTAACCATAGGTCTCCTTTCTTTTACTAATACTGTAACCTGGATAAGCGCTTGACAAGACTATACGATTTTTATGCAATGCTAGTGAAACCGGCTAATAACTAATGAAATCGTGACGAGAAGCCAAGAAAAGCCAAGCCAATACCCAAAATTAGTTACTGCCGATATTTGCAAGTGATAAATAATTCTAGAAAGCAAGTAAGCGGTCTGTAATACCCATACAAAAACAAGCAGCCCTGTACCCATCCGTTTTGCTTTCCGACTTGCATTAATAAAGTCGGAAAAATAAAACAGTAGGCTCAGGGCGTAGATGTAAAGTATCGCATCGTATAAAAAGTTTTGCGTCACCATGTTTCCTCCACATTGCGGCCCTCTAGCTTGTAATGGATGCTAATACCGCCGCGGCTGCATGGGGTTGAACGTTTTTCTTTTGGGCTGCAGCGACAGTAACTGTTGCCGTTTCAAGCTCTGCTTGACGCGTCTTAGCAAGCTCTTCCTCCAGCGCAAACAGCTTAACGAACATATCCATTGCCTCGTCCGCTCTTTTTTCACCAGCCATTTCTTTAATACGCAAAATTGGGTCCTGCATCATTTGGTTCACAATGCTTTTTGTTAGCTTGCGAATGACCTTCAGCTCGTGTTCGCCAAGGTCAGGCAATTTATTCTTCAGGCTGTTCATCGTTTCCTCATGAATGCCTGCTGCTTTGGTTTGCAGCGATCTAATCAATGGCACTACCCCCAGCGTTTTATACCACTGCTCAAAGAGCTCAATCTCTTCGGAAATCATCGCTTCAATTTTAGCAGCTTCCGACCGTCGATGCTCTAGGTTGCTCTCTACTATACCTTCCAAATCATCAATATCGTAAAGGAACACGTTCTCCACCGCAGCAATGGAAGGGTCTAAATCACGTGGAACTGCAATATCGATCATGAACAATGGCTTGGCCTTGCGGCGCTGCATTGCTGCTGCTACCTGTTGTCGAGTAAGGACATAACCATCAGAGCCCGTAGAGCTGATAATAATATCCGCTTCATGAAGCTTCTCAGCAGCATCCTCCATGGACCAAGCGAGGCCGTTAAACTTGTCCGCCAGCTTCGCAGCCCGTTCAAAGGTGCGATTGACGACCACAACACGATCCGCGCCATTGGAGTACAAATGTTTAGCCGTCAGCTCGCTCGTTTCGCCAGCACCAATGACCATAACCGTTTTTTTGTTGAATTGACCAAATATTCGTTTGCCAAGTTCAACTGCTGCATAGCTGACAGATACAGCCGATTCACCAATGCTAGTCTCCGAATGCGCGCGTTTAGCCATTGTAACAGCCTGCTTAAATAGCATATTAAATACGGTACCTGTCGTCTTCTGCTGTTGAGCAAGCAAAAAAGCGCTTTTGACTTGTCCTAAAATTTGGGTCTCGCCGATAACCATGGAATCGAGCCCGCTCGTAACACGGAATAAATGCTCAATTGCCTTCTCGTCCTCATACATATATAGATGGTTCGTAAAATGCTGCCTAGGCAGCTTAAACCATTTTTCCATAAAGCTACGAATATAATGTCCGCATAAGTGATGCCTGTCTACTACTGCATATATCTCAGTCCGATTGCAGGTCGCTACTATGACACATTCCATTATGCTTTGTGTCTGAATGAGCTGTATTAATGCTTCCGGCAAATCCCTTTCCGCGAACGCAAACTGTTCTCTTACTTCTACGGGAGCCGTTCGATAATTCAGTCCTACTGAAATAATGTGCATGCGCGGTCACCTGCCTCCTTCTCTAGTGCGTATACTCCATTGATGTCATCGATAATTATAGCATAGTTCGACATTCAGATAATGTTCATTTATGAATAATATTTGAAAAGTACAATCATATTATTCCCTTTCATGCAAAGAAATAACCATGGATAGAATCCATGGTTATTTCGCTATGACGATAAGTTTTAAGGCTCCTATACGAGCTCAGTTTGTTTCATTTTCGGTTCTTCTACTTGCAGTTCGCCCATACCGCGTACAAGCTTCTTCGCGTATGTCGCTTTTGGCTTCAGTACAGCTAGCATGTAATCAATCGCAAGCTGAGGATCAACAGTTTCACCGCAGGTATAACAGTCCAGCGCGGCAAAGCCTCTCTCAGGATACGTATGAATCGAGAGGTGACTCTCCGACAGCAGCACGAGCACAGTTGCGCCTTGAGGATCAAATTGTTTCGCTTGAACTGACATTACAGTAGCACCACATGCTTCAGCAGCCTCTACCATATGTGATTGCAAAAATTCAGCGCTGTTCAACAAGTCAAAATCTACACCCCAAGTATCAACAGCAACGTGTCTTCCGAAAGTTGAGTATTCCATCTTCCGGTTCCCCCTTCCTAGGAATAAAATGTTTGAAAAATTTCATCCGCTAGGACCTACGTCATTCACTTCTCGAGGGATTAATCTCTCGCAACATAACTATGTCCTGAGTGAATCCTGGTTCCTATTATTGTCGTAAACAATGCTTTCAACAATGTTTTCAACGAGAATAAAAATAACATCTATCCGAGATAATTGCAACAGTTATTTTTTTTATACTAGGAAATTATACGTTTCACATTTATAATCCGCCTATATTATTGCGAGATAATTCTTGTGAATAGATAAGAACGGCAACAGCCGTTTCACCTTGAAATATAGGAAAGCATATCACTTCGCCATGCTTTCTCTATATTTCTCCGGAATGAAACGCGCCAACGCCATATGGATGGCGACAGCCGTTTCACCTTGAAATATAGGAAAGCATATCACTTCGCCACGCTTTCTCTATATTTCTCCGGAATGAAACGCGCCACCGCCATATGGATGGCGACAGCCGTTTCACCTTGTTAATGGTCATTTGCCATAAAATTTAGCTCCGTCTTTAATTTATGACAGGTAAGCTTATCCTGTAACAGCGCCTTTACTTACCCAGCCATATTATTTTTAGCGTCAGCATCGCTATAGACAGAGATGTGATCAACCTTGCCCGTTGCCTTAGGAATGACAAACTTCAGCTTATATTGCTCGCTCACTTGATAGGTGAAAATATCATCCGTGCCATTTGCCAATATTTCATCCGCAGAGCCTAAAGCGATCTCTAGTTCCTTCAGTGTAATGGACTGAAGCTCGTCTGCGTAGGATCTTACATCAAACACAATCATCCCTTTGTTGTACCCGAACGTAATTCCTCTATCTTCGTACGTTGCGTATATCCCTTTGCCCGCCGACTCATTCGAATCAGCTTTCCCCCACTTCTTCTCTATCTCATCAAAAAGTGCGGTATGCGCGGCATAATCACTGCCTGCTACCTTGCCTTCCTTCGACAGCTTATAAATCGAGCTAATCAATTGGCTGACTTCATCGGGGGCGCTCGCTGGGTCTCCCGCAGTATTCTCTGCCCCCTTGCTAGGCTCAGCAGTAGCTTCAGGAGCCCCAGGAGGCTCTGTGCTTGGCGAATGGCTTGGCTGCACTGTCTCCGATGCTGGCGGCGTTACGTCCGCCTCCTCATTGCTGCAGGCCGTCAAAGATAAAGCAATCGCAAAGGATATTCCGATTGCGAAATACTTGAATCGTTTAGCATGCTCCATCATCATCCATCTCCTTACGGTGTCTAGTTTCTCTGCCTTGTTATAACTAACAGCAAATCAGTCCAATTTGTTGCACTATTCTCAAAAGAACAAAATCACCCTTACAGGTAATTGGAAATCACAGACACATCAGCTCACACTTCTAACGGAAACCACAGCCGCTAAATCGCCTTTATTGTTCATTTTAAGATTCTAACGGAAACACAGGCCTCTATTTGTACCCTGCATGCCGGATCTCGCTTCATTTCTGCGGAATAGCGTCTCCCTCTTCCGTTAAAATGTGAAGCTAACCAAAAATGGAACTTTAGCGTCCCTGGTTTCCGTTAGCTTTCGTTATCCGCTCTCCGGCTGCTGGTGCAGCATCGTTATCAACAGCTTCAGGGAATGCATAGTTTCCTATACAGAAAAAAAAAGGAGCCGCTGCTGCGGCTCCTTTAATCATTTCTATTCTCATTCTCAATTAAGCTTCAAGAACGAAAAGCTTGTGCGTCAAATCCGATAATCGCTCATCGATTTTGCTAATTTCCACAGCATCTGATGTTTGATTGCGAAGATCAAGCAGTTCGTTAACCGCACTGCCAAGCAAGCCAATCTCACGTTCAATTAAACGACTGCGGAACACTCTCTCCAGTTGACCGAGTGTATCCTTAAACTCAAATACGACACGGTCGCCCGTCTTGGAGCTTTCAACAATTTGGTGGACGGAACCATTCTTATAATGATAGATCATCGTATAATGACTGTAGATTCGGTTGACGATCGCGTTGCCGCGGAAAGCAGATATTGCTTTTCGCATGGCATTGGTCAGCCTCGGTTGCACAAGACGGCAAGACATTACGCAAACATAATATTGGTTTTGACGTTCAAAGGTCAGTCGGACTTCTTCCCTCCCTGCCACATCTTCGAGAACGAGCTCCTGATTTCCGTTATCGAGCACTAACACCTGAAGGTGAATTTGCTGCTCTTCAAATAAACGGATAAACTCAGCCATCTCTTCATTCGTCAACTGCAGTTTGGCATTTACATACTCTGTGGCTAGCCGCTTAGCCATAAAAATCTCCTCAATTCTTTGAACTTGCACGCTTTGGTCTTGTTGCTTAAATATATTATACGTGATCCGAGCACTTTATTCCTGCTCTCCATCCTCGATATTCTCGCATATTCCACAATATAACGGAAAAATTCACGAGGAACACCGACTTTTACACTGTATCCTCTGCTTTTTCCTGCACTAGCTACCTCATGTAGCTATAGCCTCGGTAATAACCTCCCAAAGCTGCTCGCGCCCAAGCCCTGATTCAGAGGAAAATAATACGACGGTATCGCGCGAATTAGTCTCTAGCGTCGTCTTAATCATTTTAATATGCTTGTCCCATTTGGTCTTTGGAATTTTGTCCGCCTTCGTCACAACGATACAGGTTGGAATATCGTAATGCTTGAGCCATTTGTACATTTGCTGATCCTGCTCCGAGGGCTCATGGCGAATGTCGATAATGAGCAGCTGCAGCTTGAGAGGTTTGCGATCGCGAAGATAACGCTCGATCATCTCACCAAATTGGACACGCTGCGTCTTAGACACCTTAGCATAGCCATAGCCTGGAAAGTCTACTAAATAAATGAGATCGTTGACGCGGTAGTAGTTAAGCTGCTGCGTCTTGCCTGGCTGCGAGCTTGTTCTTGCTAAGTTTTTGCGTAAAATCAGTTTATTAATCAATGAAGATTTTCCAACATTCGAACGTCCTGCCAGAGCAATCTCTGGCAAGCCGTCCTCTGGGTATTGATGAGGCTTAACTGCACTGATGACAAACTGAGTATCTGTAATTTTCATAATATCGATGTACCTGCCTTCTCCTCCGTTTGAATCGGAAGCAACGCATGCTGCAGCACTTCATCCATATGACTGACAGGAAAAAATCGCATTTCATTACGTACGCTATCGGGAATATCCCGTAGATCCCGTTCATTGTCTTTCGGCAACAGTATGGTACGAATACCTGCACGATGCGCGGCGAGCGATTTTTCCTTCAAACCGCCGATCGGCAGCACTCGTCCTCTAAGTGTTATTTCTCCAGTCATCGCTACTTCCTTGTTCACATAGCGGTTCGTAAGAGCAGAAATAAGCGCTGTTGCAATGGTAATGCCAGCCGATGGTCCGTCCTTCGGTATTGCGCCCTCGGGAATATGAATATGAATATCGTTTTTCTCGTGGAAGCCGGGGTCAACACCGAGCTCAATTGCCCTCGAGCGCGTATAGCTGAATGCTGCTTGAGCGGATTCCTTCATGACATCACCTAGTTTACCAGTTAACGTTAGCTTTCCGCTACCCGGCATTATCGTTACTTCGATAACTAACGTATCGCCGCCCACCTCAGTCCATGCGAGTCCCGTAACTGCACCGATCTGGTTTTCACTCTCAGCAAGGCCATGTCGGAACTTCGCAGGTCCTAGAAACTCCTGAAGCTTCTCACTAGTTAAAAGCAGCGGCTCCACCGTTTCCTGCTGCTCCTGCGAGACAAAGTGTTTCGCTGCCTTCCGGCATACCGCCGCAATTTGCTGCTCCAAATTCCGAACGCCTGACTCCCTAGTATACTCCCTGACGAGCTGCAGCAGCACTTCTTCTGAAACGTTAAGCTGCTCCTCGGTCAAGCCGTGCTCTCTCTTCTGCTTCGGCAGCAAATATCTTTTACCGATTTGCAGCTTCTCAAGCTCCGTATAACCAGGAATGTACAATACCTCCATCCGATCAAGGAGCGGACGAGGAATATTGTGCATCGCGTTGGCAGTCGTTACGAACATTACGTTGGACAAATCGAAAGGAACCTCGACAAAATGATCGCTGAACGTATTGTTTTGCTCCGGATCGAGCACCTCTAACAGCGCCGATGCCGGATCTCCACGGAAGTCCTGGGCCATTTTATCAATTTCATCAAGAAGAAATACAGGGTTCAAAGAGCCAGCCGTCTTCATCCCCTGAATAATTCTGCCCGGCATTGCACCTACGTAAGTCCGACGATGACCTCGAATTTCAGCTTCATCACGAACGCCCCCGAGTGAAATACGAACAAATTTACGGCCGAGCGACTTGGCAATCGAACGCGCAAGCGACGTCTTCCCGACTCCTGGAGGCCCAACCAAGCAGAGAATAGGTCCCTTCAATTGCTTGACGAGCTGCTGCACTGCCAAATATTCCAGCACCCGCTCCTTCGGTTTCTCCAGGCCGTAATGATCATCGTTAAGAATCGCTTCCGCCTTGCTGAGGCTTAAGTCGTCATTCGTCGTCTTATTCCATGGCAAAGATAGCAGCCAGTCGATATAGTTGCGAATAACACCACCCTCTGCTGAAGTTGAAGGCATTTTCTCAAGACGATCGATTTCTTTCTCGAGCTTTTCCTTTACCAGCTCAGGCACGCCTGCTTCAGCCAGCTGCGCTCTTAACTCTTCTACCTCGCCGGCGCGGCCTTCCTTCTCACCAAGCTCCTTCTGGATCGCTTTCATTTGCTCCCGCAAATAATATTCCTTCTGCGTTTTTTCCATTTGCTTCTTGACGCGTTGGTTTATTTTGCGCTCAAGCTCAAGCACCTCGCGCTCATTATTCAAAATATCGAGCAGTCTCTCCAGTCGTTCACCAACCTCGACGGTTTCAAGAATATCCTGCTTATCTTTGATTTTGAGCGACAAATGGCTGGTAATCACATCTGCAAGCCGTCCTGGCTCATCGATATCTGACACAGCCGCATAGGTTTCCGGTGTGACCTTTTTGGACAATGAAATATAATGCTCAAATTGACTGAGTACAGAACGCATAAGCGCATCAACCTCAGGAGCATCCGTTTCCTGCTCCGGCAATTCCTTTACTGACACTTCATAAAACTCATCATTAGGCAAATAGCTCAAAATTTCTGCGCGACTAACGCCCTCCACCAGCACGCGGATGGTGCCATTAGGCAGCTTCAGCATCTGTCTTACCTTTGCGATGGTGCCAACTTTATAAATATCTTCCTCTGTCGGCTCCTCAATATTCACCTCAGACTGTGAACAAAGCAATATCATATGATCTTCGACCATCGCGCGCTCTAGCGCCCGAACCGATTTGTCCCTACCCACATCAAGGTGCAGCACCATGCTGGGATAAACGAGCAGCCCTCTAAGCGGAAGCAAGGGCAGCCGACGACCTTTCGATTTATTAGGTCCCACACCAGCACCTCCAAATGTTAACATCTACCCTAGTTTATCATTCTACGGAATCAGCCTGCAAATATGGAACGGCAGAAGCGATAAAAAGATCGGTTCCAAATGGCGCTTCCATATGAACGCGGGACACTTCTTCCCCTGGAAACACATATTTAAACACTTCCTCTACCTTCTCAACCGGAATTACCTTGAGGCCTTCTAAATCAGCGAAGATCGCCTGCCAGTTCTCTCTAGGTATAATAACAGTCTTCGCACCCGCTTGGAAAGCAGCCTCTACCTTAGCTAATACGCCGCCCACAGGCTTTACGTTCCCATGAATACCCACTTCGCCGGTCATCGCCAGCGTATTGTCAATGGGTATGCCTTTAATTGCCGAGGTGATCGCTGTTGCCATAGCAATGCCGGCAGAAGGACCATCAATCGGTGTACCGCCAGGAAAGTTGATATGCAAATCAAAGTCCTGCGTATTCAGGCCTACACGTCTTAATACAGTCAGCACATTTTCTACAGAACCCTTGGCCATGCTCTTCCTTCTTAGCGTCCGTGAACCACCGCCCAGCTCTTCCTCATCCACAACGCCAGTAATCGTAAATTGGCCTTTCCCGACAGCAGCAGGGATGGCGCTCACTTCAATTTCGAGCAGCGTTCCCATATTGGGCCCATACACGGCAAGTCCGTTCACGAAACCAATTTGCGGAGCCTCCGGTACCTTGCGGTCAGGACGGGGCGGAATTTGACTGCTATTTACAACCCACTCGATGTCGCCAGCAGTTATCGTATCACGCTTTTCTGATAAAGCAACACCAGCAGAGAGTTGAATGACATTTACCGCCTCACGACCATTGGTCGCATATCGTTTGACAACCTCAATCGCCTCTGGACATGGTGCAAAACCAATTTTTTTGACCGCATTTTCTGCTACTAAACCAATTTCCACTGCAAGCAAGGGACGGAAAAACACCTCCATGCAGCGTGAACGGATGGCAGGCGGAATTTCCTGCGGTGAACGTGTCGTTGCTCCGACCAGCCGAAAATCGGCAGGCAAGCCATTTTGAAAAATATCATGAATATACACCGGAATATTGGCGTCCTCCGAATTATAATAGGCGCTCTCGAGAAACACTTTGCGATCCTCCAGCACCTTTAACAATTTATTCATCTGTACCGGATGCAATTCCCCGATTTCATCGATAAATAAAATACCGCCGTGCGCTTTTGTCACAGCACCTGCCTTAGGTTGAGGTATGCCAGCCACTCCCATGGCGCCAGCGCCCTGATAAATGGGATCATGGACCGATCCGATAAGCGGATCAGCTATCCCTCGCTCGTCAAAACGTGCAGTAGTTGCATCGATTTCCGTAAATTTGGCTTCCGGCAAAAACGGAGAGGTCGGATTTTTTTTTGCCTCCTCCAGCACGACACGAGCCGCTGCAGTCTTCCCTACGCCCGGAGGACCATATATGATAACATGCTGAGGGTTTGCACTGCACAGTGCCGCCTTGAGCGCACGCAGTCCATCAAGCTGCCCTACGATGTCCTGCATCGACTGCGGCCTAGTTTTCTCGGCGAGCGGCTTAGTGAGCGATATGCTTCTCAGCTTGCGAAGCTTGTCCATCTCCTTACGAGACTCACGATCGACAGCAGAGCGGTTCGTCTTCTGATTGCGCAGCAAATTCCAGAAATACAAGCCAATTACAACAGCAAAAAACACTTGAATCAACATCAATATAACGCTAAAATTCATTAGCAACTCGCTCCTTTCAAGCGTAAACGGCAATAGCCGTAATTTAAATAAGCAACCTATCCGTAATAAGCATGCATACTTGATAGTATTGCCTCTATAAACCGGTAATAACCGTTATCGCGGTTATTTTTCATGAAGCAAATCCGTTAATCCAGAAAGCTTATTAGGTTAATGAAACGATTGATTGGTGCGAATAAAAAGCTGACCAGTGAAATCAAAGAATAGGTTGACCAGTCAAAATAATTGGATACAGCTATATAAAACGACCAAACCACCATTACAGCATAGAGAATACTTGACCGAAGCTGACCTTTTTTCAATAACGGCTTCATCCCAAGCCATAAAGACCCGATCAGCGCCAATGCGATGGCCACCATTGTGAAATTCAAGCCGCACCCCCTGCTATTGACTTTCCTGTATTTTTTTCATATTTATCGGTTGATTGGCAAGACCCACGTTAGACATTTTAATGTCCGCGGCTACTTTAATTTCAATTTCCGAAAATACGGCATCCCAATCCTGCTTCCATGTTTGCCATTGCTTGCGATACTTGCGATGCGCCAAGTCCGCAAAGCCAACCGCATCTGTATTCAGCCTTTGAACCGCCTTCCAGCCCGCTTCTGTATATCGAATGATATCCTGCTCTGCTGCCTTCTCCAGCTCAGATATAACCTCCGGCTTATAGTAATCGACAGCAGAACAATCCGACTGTGTCAATTCTGTTTTGCCTTTAATATCAACCTTCACGCTAATTTTCCCATCCTTTAACGTTGGAATAAGCTTGGTTCTGGATGTATCTAGCAATGCAGTTACATGCTTAGTGCTGTCGTTCGGGCAACCAAAGGTTAAGGTCGTTTTTTTGACATCATTTTTAATAAAAGCTACACCAAGCGCTTCTTCGCGGGATAGCCAGCCAACCATTCTATCCTTCTTGAGTACAGCTACCCTGCCTAATTTCACTTTTGCCGGCAACGTCGTGCTCTCAAACACTTTCAAAGAGGAGGCATCCGAATTTCCTGCAATAAAAACTTCCGGAAGCAATGCACTCGCAGAATCACTCGTAAGATTCATCGCTAGCTGATACATCTTCACCACCGGAAGCACAGACGCTTCCTCCGCCTCTAACATATTGATTTCCCTTATCGCATCACCCGAAATTTTACGAAGCTGCATCATCTGCTCCAATATCTTTCGCGAGCTTCCTGGCGTAACCAATACATTGACCGTTTCCCGAGCGTCCGAATTACGCAAATAGACGTCAAAAATCGGGTTCATACCGCGTCTAGCTGTTTCCTCACTAACAATGATGACTCTGTTATGAGCAAAATAAAGCTTTCGAGGACTCTCGAAAAAACTTTTGGAGTTCGCGTCCCTTATTGTTTTGCCAACAGTAGAATAGACATTTATAGGCGCGCCTGCGCCTCCGCCCGTTATCCCAATTCCCGAGGAAATGGAGGAGGGAATAACAACTTGAAAGGAGACGACCCAATCGTCCCCCTTCCGATCAATCGAGGTTGCGGATGTAATGGCAAGCTCATCAAGCTCAATTCTGTTCCAGCAGCCTGATAGAGAGGCGGAGCACAACAGAATTAGCATTATTTTCAGAGCTGTAATTTCCCATTTCATACCTACGCCCCCTCCGTTTTTCCTTTATGACGCGTGAACAGAAGACCGCACCAAATAAACAAGCAAATACCGTAATTACTAAACAAAAGAAAGAAGTTAAGCGTTGTATAGCTATATCTAACCATCAGTATATTGCTTGGCCAAGAGTACAACGACGTCGCCATGATGAGCAAACCGCCGGCAATGTATAAGCTCATATGTGATGTGACTTTAAAGGTTTGCGTAACGAGATGGAAGAAACAGAACATGAACACCGACACCTTCGCAAACATAGAAGCCATCCACGCTGAGAGCAGCAGCACATCAACACGTTCCACAAAGTTTCCGAACTCTACCGTACTGACCATTTCAAATGCAGGATAAGTAAATATACTTATTATTGTCTTCCCGAATACCGCTAAAGTGACCGCTGTAATTAAAGTAATCAATATACCGGAGATCAATGTGCCCCACACCGCAATTTTTACTGCAGCTTCCTTATTCTTCAAGAAGGGAACAAACAGCAGCAGTACGGATATTTCCGACAGCCAGCTTATAGGAAGAATGCCAGCTGCTAGATGATGAACTAGCGTCGCTTCAAACATCGGCAGAAACTGCTTAATATCAAATTGCTTCCATAGTAGAAAAGCGTTTATTCCCATAAAGATCAAGACCAGCACCAGCACAATAAAATGAACATTTCCGAGCGTGGGAATCCCCTGCGAACTCATATAGATACCCACTAGCGCAATAATTGCAGCCAGCATGAATAGAGGCGTAGAATACAGCATCTGCTCGGACAAAAAATTAGAAAAAAATCTCATAGTTGTAGCCGCCACTATTAAGTAATAACCGCATAAAAACAGTCCAATTACTGTCGTTATCACTTTGCCAAATCGGACTTCCAGCCAGGCCAGCAGTGACGATTGATCATTTTGGCGAGCTATACTCCCAATCGCAAAAGCGAAAAATAGCGCAGCAGCGACGCTCAGCAGCAGCGATATCCATCCATCCTGCTTTGATATTTGAATAATGTAGCTCGGGAGCAACAAAAAACCAGTGGGTAAAATCGTATTCACGACGATCGCCACAGCTTGAAGGCTGGAGAGACTTGGCTTCACAATACATCACTGCCTTCCTCAGAGTCGCCCTGCATGTCAGCGACACTGCTAGGCTGACCTTGACGCCTGCTGCCCTTCATTTTAGCGCTCGATGGACGCTTGCTCATGGCCCACCACGGAACTCTTATAAATACATCCTTTAAATTTCCAGGCACGAGCGGCGCTATAGGAGTTAAATACGGAACACCAAAGGAGCGCAGCGCCGACAAATGTGTAAGAAGAATCATCAGCCCAGCCAATATGCCAAATACACCGAAGCTGCCAGCTAGAATCATCAGCACAAAACGAATGAGGCGAGCTGCCGTCCCCATATTAACAGCCGGAATGACGAAGCTTGCAATAGCCGTAAAGGATACCACGATGACCATCGCAGCAGACACCAAGCCTGCTTGAACCGCAGATTGACCGAGCACAAGAGCACCAACGATCGATATGGCAGGACCGATAATCCTCGGCATCCTTACCCCAGCCTCCCGCAAAACCTCGAAGGTAATCTCCATAAGCATGGCTTCAACTAACGCAGGAAAAGGCACACCTTCTCTTTGTGCAGCAATGCTTATTAAAAGCGGTGTCGGGAGCATTTCCTGATGGAAGGTCGTAATCGCAATGTAGAGCGACGGCAGCAGCATGGAGGCAAAAAAAGAACCAAATCGAATAATTCGCAAAAAGGTTGCAATATCGTATCGCTGATAATAATCCTCACTGGACTGAAAAAAACGAACGAACGTTACGGGCGCCAGCAGAACGAAAGGTGTGCCATCAACAATAATAGCTACCTGTCCCTCCAGCAGCCCTGCAGCAACTGCATCAGGACGCTCAGAGTTTTGAAGCAGCGGAAATGGAGTGAAGGTCGTATCCTGAATAAACTCTTCAATATATCCACTCTCAAGGATGCTGTCCGTATCGATTGACTTTAGCCTTTTGTGCACTTCCTGTACGACGCTCTCAACTACAATACCCTTCATATATGCAACCGCTATTGTTGTTTTGGTTTGATGACCGATGATCATATACTCGAAACGCAAATTAGCCGATTTAATTTTTTTTCGAATGAGCGTTGTGTTCGTATGTAAACTTTCGGTAAAGCCTTCCTTAGGGCCGCGAACGACGGTTTGTGTGCTCGATTCCTCCACCGAACGTTTTTCCCCGCCAGTGGTACTAGCGATTAGCGCCTCATTAAAGCCGTCCAGCAATATAACCGAATTTCCTTCAAGCATCGAAAGCAATACTTCGCTTATACGATTGAGCTTCAACACACCGCCGATGGCTATAGAGCGATACATTAGGGTCTGAAAGGGTGTCTCCTCTTCTTCTGCCCTATCGCCGCAAAGAGGTGAAGGCTCTGAAATCATGCTCATCACAAGTAAATTAACGGCATTGGAATCCGCCATTCCAGCAATATAAAGCAAAGCCGCTTTGCTGTCTTTGTAGAGATGCAGCTGCCGAATAACGATATCCGGCTCAGTCCCGAGCTCATCCGTTACCATTTTTAAATTTTGCTCCAAATCCGTGGATAAGAGCTTTTCATTATTTTTAGTTGAATCCATTTCGATATCGATCTGCTTGTTCATTCCAAAAGCACCTTCTCACTTCTTCTCTTTTTCATAATGGCCAATAAAAGCAGCAGCAGCGGAAGTAGCATTTGGAAGATTGGAAAATGATATTTCACATTAAGCTGAAAGCCAATTCGCACTTGCTCCATGTAGCTTCTAAATACGAAGGACCCAATGAAAATCGCAGCCCCAATTAATATAATATTGTACTTCCGCTTAAATTTTATTAAATACGAGAGTGCTAATACAGCACCAAAATAATACGCCGTCAGCTTAAAAAACACACCTGTAAAAAGCTGTAATGCTACAAATGAGTCGATACGATCTAAGAACTGAAAAACTTCAATATGGCTGGTCAGCTGCATAAGCGGAATGCTTACTGTGGTGGAAATGTTCCCCAGACCCGCAAAAATAATCACATTCGTTAGCGTAATAAAGCAGCCCGCAAAAAAATAACTTTTCAAGCTCAGACTCATTAAGCCCTTCGATTTCGCGACATACTTCCAAAACATCAAGAACAGAACTAGCTCGCCAAATGGAAAGGATATGAGCTCCGGAAAGGCGGCATCCCAGATCGGTCCAAAGCCTGCGTCCATTATAGGGGTCAGGTTCTGAAAATGAAGCAAGCCTGAAACAGCAATTAGTACAAAAAATAAAATATAAATGCCGACGATGATCGGCAGAATTGCCTCCGCCATACGAAAAAAAACATCAATACCATGAAATACAGTAAAGGCTGCGATCGCACAAATAAGCAGCATCAACGCCGCCAATGGTGTTTCAGGCAGCAAATACATAATCATCAAATCTCCAAATTCTCTTACATTGCGAATAGCTTTATAGCAAAAATAAACGACATAAGAAAAAGAGATTATGTATCCTATTGGCTTCCCCAACAATTCAAATATCATTTCAACCAGATTTAGCTCCGGCATCAATCGATACAAGGTTAAATTAACAGCCCCTAACAATACCAAGCCAATTAACATACCTACAAATACAGCAATCCACGCATCCTTACCTGCATCGCTAGCCAGTAAAAACAAAGAGGAGCTTCCGATTAAAAACAGTATGATCATAGATCCAAGCTGATTCAGACTGATCTTCTCCACATTCGCTCTCCCCCCTTAGCGATCCGCACATAAAGAACTTTGTAATCATTATTTTCCCTTATTTTCTGAAAACTATGCATGATGCTAGCATCTATGCGAGCTCTTTCAGTTATAGGCAAACAAAAAAGAGGCTAACCAACATCTAAATTAGATGTTAATTAACCTCTTTATCGATTAAGCCGGCGTATGATGCTTGCGGCCAGGAATTTCGCCGGTCGCTTCAAATACTCGCACGATTTCATCTATTTCCTTCTTCAGTTCATCCAGCAGCTCAGCCTCAGGCACCTTACGGATCAGCTCACCGTAGCGGAAGAGCATACCCTCGCCTCTTGCTCCTGCAATGCCGATATCAGCCTCACGGGCCTCACCAGGACCGTTGACCGCACAGCCTAGTACAGAGACCTTGATCGGAACCTTGATCTTCGCAATATAATCTTCTACCTCGTTTGCAATCGAGAATAGATCAATATCCAATCTACCGCAGGTCGGGCAGGATACGAGCGTAGCTGCATTTGTGATTAAGCCGAATGTTTTGAGCAGCTCGCGAGCCACTTTAACTTCTTCCACTGTATCTGCACTAAGACTAATACGTAGTGTATTCCCTATGCCAAGCGCAAGCAAGGCGCCTATGCCTGCCGAGCTCTTGATCGTACCCGTATGCAGTGTGCCTGCTTCTGTAATACCAAGGTGGAGCGGATACTTGATTACTTTTGCTGCCATCGAGTAAGCCGCTATCGCCATCGGAACATCAGACGCTTTGAGCGACACGATGATATCATGGAAATCCAGCTCCTCCAAAATACCAATATGAAAAAGTGCACTCTCTACCATTGCTTCAGGCGTTGGATAGCCGTACTTCTCTAATAAATGATTTTCGAGCGAGCCTGCATTAACGCCGATTCGAATAGGGATGCCTTTTTCCTTGCACGCCTTTACAACAGCCTCTATCCGCTCACGACGACCGATATTGCCCGGATTAATCCGAACCTTGTCAATCCCGTTCTCAATTGCGAGAAGAGCCAAACGATAGTCAAAATGAATATCCGCAACGAGCGGAATATGAATGCGTTTTTTAATTTCTTTAATAGCTTCTGCTGCTTCCTTGTTGTTAACCGTAACCCTTACAAGCTGACAGCCTGCTTCTTCAAGACGCAATATCTCAGCGACTGTCGCATCCACATCAGCGGTCTTGGTCGTACACATACTTTGAATAAGAACTTCATTACTGCCGCCGATTGTAAGATTGCCGACTTTGACCGCTACCGTATCTTGACGTAAGTACATAAGTTTATCTCTCCCATGAACGTCAAAGTCCACCCTTTGACTGGCGGTAAAAACCGCACGGCTGGGTGGAAACAATGACGGTAGTCAAGCGTAAACGAATGCCGCCGTTCAACTGGTGGCGGCAAGTCGCTTCGCGGTGAAATATAAGATAAGCTAGAGGTTTGATCTATAGCCGCTTATATTTGAGCGCTAGCTTACGCGCTTTCTTCCTTCTTCTTGCTCTTCTTCGTCGTAAGCTCAGGCATGATTTTCTCTTGAACCGTTTGCTCAGTAATCAGGCATGTACTCAGATCATCGCGTGATGGAACCTCATACATAACTTCAAGCATGATGCTTTCGATAATGGCACGCAGGCCCCGTGCGCCTGTATTGCGCTTGATCGCTTCCTTAGCGATAGCATCAAGAGCAGCAGGCTCGAAATCCAGCTTCACATTATCCATTTCAAGCAGCTTCTGATACTGCTTAACAAGCGCGTTCTTCGGCTCAGACAAGATCCGAACGAGTGCTGGCTCATCAAGCGGCTCCAAAGTTGAAATGATTGGCAAGCGTCCCACAAATTCAGGAATAAGCCCAAACTTCAGCAGATCCTCAGGCAGCACCATCGTCAGATACTCGCCAGCTTTCAAATCCTTCTGCATTTCGCCTGCAGAGCTGAATCCAATTACTTTCTTGCCGATACGACGTTTGATCAATGACTCCAGCCCGTCAAACGCGCCGCCGCAAATGAACAAAATGTTCGTCGTGTCGATTTGAATGAACTCTTGGTGCGGATGCTTGCGTCCACCTTGTGGCGGAACGGAAGCTACCGTGCCTTCAAGAATTTTCAATAGTGCTTGCTGTACACCCTCGCCAGAAACATCGCGCGTGATCGACGGATTTTCTGATTTGCGGGCTACTTTATCGATCTCATCGATATAAATAATACCGCGCTCAGCCTTCTCCACGTCATAGTCTGCTGCTTGAATGAGCTTAAGCAAAATATTTTCAACATCCTCACCAACATAACCCGCTTCGGTAAGCGAAGTTGCATCAGCTATAGCAAAAGGAACATTCAAAATTTTCGCCATCGTTTGAGCGAGTAGCGTTTTACCTGATCCAGTAGGACCAAGCAGTAGAATGTTACTCTTTTGCAATTCAACGTCTTCAATTTTGCTGCCGGAATTAATTCGTTTGTAATGATTGTATACCGCTACAGACAACGATTTTTTCGCAAATTCTTGACCGATAACATAAGAATCCAAAATAGCACGGATATCTTTCGGTTTCGGAATATCCTTAAGATCAAGCTCTTCCTCATTGCCGAGTTCTTCCTCAACAATTTCGGTACACAGCTCGATACATTCATCACATATATAGACGCCGGGACCGGCAACCAATTTACGTACTTGTTCCTGCGACTTGCCGCAGAATGAACATTTTAACTGTCCTTTTTCGTCGTTGAATTTAAACATGTAATCACCCCTTCGATTAAATCGTCGATACCGGTGCTGTAATCACCTTGTCAATCAAACCGTAGGCAAGAGCCTCTTCCGCGCTCATGAAATTGTCACGGTCGGTATCGCGGTCGATTTTTTCATAAGGCTGGCCGGTGCGATCTACGTAAATTTGATTTAGCTTTTGTTTTGTTTTCAAAATCCAATCCGCATGAATCTTAATATCAGACGCTTGGCCACGAACTCCACCTAGCGGTTGGTGAATCATTACTTCTGCATTAGGAAGTGCAAAACGCTTGCCCTTCGCGCCCGCAGTAAGAAGAAGAGAGCCCATGCTTGCTGCCATTCCCATGCAAATGGTGGACACCTCAGGCTTAATATATTGCATCGTATCAAATATACCCATTCCTGCAGTCACGGAGCCGCCAGGTGAGTTAATGTACAAATGAATGTCTTTCTCTGGATCGTCGGCCGCCAGAAACAGCAGCTGTGCAATGATGGAGTTTGCTACGTCATCATCAATTGCGCTCCCAAGGAAAATAATACGGTCCTTCAGCAAACGGGAGTAAATATCGTAAGAACGTTCCCCGCGATTCGTTTGTTCGACTACGATCGGTACCAGATTCATGCGACCAACCTCTTTTCATTTATGGCTTAGGTTACTTACTTATTGTAACACGTCATCGTAATGATGTCATTTTTCCAAGTACTAACAGTATACGACGCCGGCCGTTCGATATGTACGGAGATTACTCTCCAAGACGAGCACATTTCCATATGTAGGGTCAAAACAAGGCACGTACCAATGACGTGCCTTGCCTTGAGTCAAGCTTTTATTAAATTATGCTTATGGTACAACTTATGCAGTTTTGCTGTTATCAAGCAAAAACTTAATTGTTTTGCGAAGCGAAATATCTTCTTTAATACTGTTGATGTTGCCATTTTGTTCAAAAATTGCACGAAGCTCTTCCGATGGACGGTTGTATGATTTGGACAGCTTCTCAAGCTCTTCGTTCAAGTCCTCGTCATTTGCAACGATGCCTTCAGCTTTAGCAATTGCATCAAGCACAAGGTTGTTGCGAACGCGTTTTTCTGCATCCGTGCGCATTTGATCACGAAGTACAGACTCGCTTTGACCGGAGAATTGGAAGTACAAAGCCATGTCCATACCTTGCATTTTAAGACGGCTTTCGAAATCCTTGATCATATAATCTGTTTCAGTAACGATCATCGGCTCAGGAATTTCAACGTCTGCAGCAGCAGTAGCTTTATCAACTACAGCAATTTCGAGTGCTTGCTCAGCTTCTTGATCCTTGCGCACTTTCAACTTGTCTGCAAGATCCTTCTTGTACTCTTCAAGCGTATCGAACTCGCTTACGTCTTTAGCAAACTCATCATCCAACGCTGGAAGACTTTTGCGTTTAATTTCATGCAGCTTAACTTTAAATACAGCAGGCTTACCAGCTAGATGCTCTGCATGGTAAGTTTCAGGGAAAGTGATGTCAATATCCTTGAAGTCGCCGATTTGCATGCCAACCACTTGCTCTTCGAAACCTGGGATGAACGAATTCGAACCAAGCTCTAGTGAATAGCGCTCACCGCCTCCACCTTCAAACGCTTCGCCGTCTACATAGCCATCAAAATCGATAACTGTGATGTCGCCGTCTTGTGCAGGACCTTCCTCAATAACGGAAAGCTCAGCATGACGCTGCTGCAAACGCTCAAGTTCAGCTGCGATTTCATCTTCAGCAACTTCGGATACAACTGCTTCAACTTCTAGGCCCTTGTATTCGCCAAGCGTAACTTCTGGCTTAACGATAACTTTTGCTTTGAACTTGAAGTTCTCGCCTTTTGCAAATTGCTCAACATCGATCTCAGGACGGTCAACCGGCTCAAGATCATGCTCTTTAATTGCATCGGAATAAGCGTCTGGAAGCAGAATATCAATAGCATCCTGATACAGACTTTCAATTCCAAAACGGGATTCAAAAATGCCGCGCGGCACTTTACCTTTACGGAATCCAGGTACATTTACTTTTTGAACGACTTTCTTAAATGCTTGATCAAGAGCGACAGTGACTTTCTCCGCTTCAACCTCCACGTCGATCGACACGATGTTCTTGTCTATTTTTTCCCAAGTTGCTTTCATTTTATGCCTTCCCCTCCGAAAATGCTCATGCATTCAGTAGTAATCACGTTTCATAAACCATTCTATTATAAACAAGCTACGCCAGATTATCAAGACTCTGGCTCATCATCTCCCGATTGCTGCAGTACAGCAACCTGTCTGAGTGCCTTGCAGGCTTGCTCATAACGGAATCTTAATCCTTCGGTAATGCCGTATGTATCACGAATATCGTCATCGTTCGCAGAGCCGTAAACAGTTAGAAGCAGCGTCAAATGCAGCGCAGCTGCAAAATAATCGACTGTATCCTCGTCTTCTCTCAGCATCCAATGATAAGCAGCCGTACCATACAAAAATTGCAAACTTTCCTTCCAAAGCTCTCTAGCAAAATGCGGTAAAGTCGGATCATCAACCTCGGCTATCTGCTCCGTTCTCTCTAATATCCGATTAACCGGTGAAGGAAAATCGTCCATAGAAAGCGGCGTAGCGACTAGATCGAGCTCCACAGTCTCTCCTAGTCTATCTAGAACGAGTGCTCCAGTAGCACCTCGCTTACGCAAGCACTGGAGTGCCTTGAACTGAACGACCGGGTGAACCTGTCCGGTTACGAGCCAATTCTTGATGGAATCATCCAAATCCGGCGATTGAATATATGCAGCACGTTCAAGGGCAAGAATTTGCTGATCGATCATCGGATGATTTTGCATGATGTAGAGCACTTGGTTCACATAAGCCTCATCCTGATCAGGCGGATTTAGAAGCTGCTCGCGAATAGCTGCCTCGTCCTCTTCCCTTTCCTGCTTGGCCAAAACAAATCCAACGCCGCCTTCACCATTTCCATCTTCAGGAAAAGCCATGTCGAGCCATGTTAGAAGGCTGTCCCACTCTTCATAATGGCGCGCATCCTCGCCCTGGCATTGCAGCAAAAAGCGCAGCAACTCCTTGGCCTCCCCGTATTGCTCCGCCTCTAGCATACGGGTTAACTGTACCTGATAATGGTCCAGCATGCTAGGGAACAAGTAAACGTTATCCTTGCTGTCGCCTTGTGTGTCGTTGGGAGTTGTAATGATAACACCGCCTTATGGTCACGCCGTTTGATGATTTGTTCAATCTTGCGTTCGATTATACCATGTTAGAACAAAAGAAAAAACAAATGTCGATGATCAGCCCTACATAAATTGTAATTTACATAAAAATGAGTTTAATTTACAAAAAGGGCTTGCAATAAAATAATCATATGTGCTATATTATTTCTTGTGTCCCGGTAGCTCAGCTGGATAGAGCAACGCCCTTCTAAGGCGTCGGTCGGGAGTTCGAATCTCTTCCGGGACGCCATAAGAATTAAACTAGATCATTTTAATGATTTACATAAACCCGCAAACCCCTTATCTATTATGGGATTTGCGGGTTTTTCTTATTCGTGGGTCAAGTTGAGACTGCGCTTGGATAAGATAGGCTTTGATTTTTTTCACATATCGGTCAGGCGCTGCATCACCCAGCACGCTGCTTCACTAACTCTACATCTATGATCTGTTCGATGTTAAAAGTACGCGGCGCGTTAGCGTCTAAACAGAACGCCTTAACTTTACTATCACGTACAGCGCGAACCTCAATGGTTCGAATAGAAATTTTGCGATTGCGGTCGTTATATATGATTTGAACAGTACGGCCAATATAATTTTGAATCATGACCATCACCTCGATGCGAATGTTTGTTCTTATATTACACCAAACATACGTTCTTATGCAAGAGCGAAATAAAACTCCACCAACAATAATTGGAGCTGGAAATTCCATATAGATGCACCACGAACAGGCCAGATCGCGCTGAAACAGTCAAACGACGAGTTATTAGCAACTTCGCTTACGCTTAGCGCACGAGCCTCCGTTCTACCGCAAATGTACAGCCTATCCTGCACATTTGCAGTAACTTCATGCTTTTCAGCCTCACCGAGCTGCCTATCCTGCACATACGCATTAAAATAGACTAATTTCAGCTCATGACGCACCTGTCAGGCACTCTATAGTGCTGGAGTGCAACATAGATACGTGGGAGTTCGATAAAGCGGCTGCTATCCTGCTAAAGTGCAGGATAGCACCGTAGTTGGTTAGTTGGAGAACCCTGTCGAGAACTGTTGGAGAATTAGTTCTAGGTTAGTTGTAACAAAGAGAATGAATATGATGATAGGAAAGCACCTATCGAGCTCACGGGCAGGTAACTCAATTTGTAGTAATATTAAGACTGCTTTATTAGCATAAAAAAACATTTCTCTTTCTTTTAAAAGGAGCTCTTATAATGAAAGTTGTAAACGCAACAAAAGAGGATTTGAACGAATGGTTGAAATTAGCTTCTGAAGTTGAATACCTCTTTGGACCAATGATAAATGACCCAAACTTCATTCAGGCAATAGAGAAAAATATTAATCAATGTAGTGCATTTTGCGTGAGGGAAAACGATGGTTCTCCAGGCTCCCCCTTACTCGGCGGCGTCTTATTTTCGTCAGCAAATGCCCCAAGCTACAAGATTGGATGGCTAGCAGTTTCGTCTCGAGCGAGAAACAAAGGGATAGCAGCGGAACTAATGAGGTTTATATTAAAACGTGTTAACATCCCGGCTGAAGTAACCGTCACTACATTTGGTGATGATATTGTTGATGGAAGGCCTGCGAGAAAGTTATATCAAAAGTTTGGCTTTGTACCTCAAGAGGAAACAATTCCAAATGGTTCAGAAGGCGGCAGTCGTCAAAAATTCAAGCTAGTACTTGCGCGGCATTAGAATCGCATTTGTTCCCGCTTCTAATGGCAGTATGAAACTTATTCTTTCCTATATTTTCAAAAAAAGGGCAGCTCCATCGGTTTTTCGCCGCATGAAGCCACCCTTCCTACTCTCAGAAAATTCGACAGTATTAAACGGACATACTCGTCTGCTTACCACCCACAAAATGATATAATTGCTCTGCTTTCTCCTCTGTGAGCTCACCGCTGTTATCAAATATGAACACCGAGGAACTCGGAATGTCCCAGTTGATTTGCGGCACGAATTCAATCCGTTTCTCAAAGTCGCCCCAGTTGCTTAGCTTCCATTGATCGCGCTCCGTCTGACGACCTACGATGCGATTCTTCTGCAGCTCCATATCCGAAAGCGTAACAACTACAACCCTCACATCTACCATCTGCAGGGTCAAGCCAGCCGACTGGGCAACCTCTTCTATCCACTGCTTATTTTTAAGCTCCACTGTAAACGGAGAAATCATAAATACGTTTTGACCTGCCGCGAGGTTCTCAATACAAACATCCTTAGCTGTATCGTATTCCAAATCACGCAAATTCTTCTTGTAATATTCCGAATCACGATCTCTCTTATCTAGGCCATTGAGCTCTAAAATCGCTTCTACAAATCTGCCGCCTATCGTATCCCGATCCAGAAATGCAGCTGGAATGCGGTCCGCCAGTTTTCTAGCTACCGTTGTCTTGCCTGTGCCTGCTACTCCGACGAAAAAAACCAACTTTTGCAAAAGAAAAAGCCTCCACTATTTTTTTGTAGAAGTATATCATTTTTTGCGCCAGTTTAATAGTTTAGCTAGTTACAAGATACGGCAAGTTTAAGAGGGCGATATTTAAAATAAAAAAAAGATGCTCAGCAATTATTTCGTTACTGAAGCATCCTCTCTATATGGCTATCAACGCTAAAGAATCTGCATCGTCTCGATATGCCGCTTTGTCGTTTCCGTGCCGTGCTCATACAGCTTTTTGTACACCAGCTGAATCAACTCGTCAGAGCCCACATTCATCTGGCTGTCGCTAGCCCCGCCAAACGGATGCTTGGAGAAATGGAACATCTCTGCTTCATCCATGCTCGACAGCTCGTCAAACAGCTCCCGCAGCTTAATATGCTCCTCCTCATTTAAGCTTACTTCCAGCTCATAGGCGGCCGCCTCGGGATCCTCTAATATTTGTCCAGCTTGAACGGATACATAATATGACTTGCGTTCCTCGCCTGCTTCCATTTCGCTCATTAAATGCATGCTCCTTTCCTGCGTGCTTAACTTTTTACAGCCTTCCTTATCATCCCCTATTGGACAGACATTTTATCCCTTTTTCCGCATATAACTGATATTATCGCTACTTTGAGACCAGCAAAAGAGAGGAATGAGATCGATGTGTGGAATTACCGGCTGGATCGATTGGAACCGTGATCTGACTAAGCATAGTGAAAGCTTAGAGATGATGACAGACACCCTTGCACCGCGCGGTCCCGACGCTTCCGGCACGTGGATATCAGCGCATTGCGCTTTAGGCCATCGGCGTTTATCCGTTATTGATCCGGAGAACGGGGCTCAACCGATGATTCGCCATTCTGGCGATGACAAATTTATCATCGTATATAACGGGGAATTGTATAATGCACCCCAGCTTCGCAAGGAATTAGAGAGCAGAGGTCGAGCCTTTACGACAAGCTGCGACACGGAAGTACTGCTAGTCGCTTTTATGGAGTGGGGAAAATCATGTGTTGAGCGATTTAATGGCATATTTGCTTTTGCAATATGGGATGTTGCAGAGCAAGAGCTGTTCCTCGCACGTGATCGATTAGGTGTAAAGCCGCTTTTCTTCAGCACGCAGGACGGTTTATTTATTTTTGGATCGGAGCAAAAAGCTATTCTCGCCCATCCCGCAGTAAAGCCTGAGGTAGGCGCGGAGGGACTTGCCGAGGTATTCATTCTTGGACCTGCTCGCACACCTGGCCATGGTGTTTACAAACAAATTTCCGAGCTGAAACCCGGTCGCTGTATAACCGTCAATCGTTCAGGCGTAAAAACAATTACGTATTGGGAGCTTAAGAGTACCCCCCATGAGCAAAATATCGAAGAAACCGCTGAGCATGTGCGGGATCTGCTGAAGGATACAGTCGAGCGGCAGCTCGTCTCCGACGTTCCCGTATGCACCTTGTTGTCTGGCGGTCTTGATTCCAGTGCCTTAACGACGCTTGCAGTCCAATACTACAACGATAATGGGCAAGGAAATGTTCATACGTATTCCGTGGATTACACGGATAATGACAAGCATTTCAAGGCACATGCCTTCCAGCCGAACAGTGATGCCCCATGGATTGAGAGAATGACCACCCATCTCGGCACCATTCATCATCCGATCCAATTCGATACACCTGAGCTCGCTGGCGCATTAGATGCTGCAACTCTCGCCAGAGATTTGCCTGGCATGGCTGATGTCGATGCCTCCTTGCTGCTTTTCTGCCATGAAATTAAGAAGAATGCCACCGTAGCGATATCCGGAGAGGCCGCTGATGAAATTTTTGGCGGCTATCCTTGGTTTCATCGTGAAGAGGCGCTGAATGCAAACACCTTCCCTTGGTCACTCGCATCCGCTATGCGTGCTGAGCTGCTTGCTCCCGATGTTGCGGCATGGATAAAACCTTTGGATTACATCGGTGACCGCTACGCCGAGGCCATTAGCGAGGTTCCTCATCTTGATGGCGAAAATGAGCAGCTTCGAAAGATGCGACAAATGTCATATTTGAACATTACCCGTTTCATGCCCACACTGCTGGATCGCAAGGACCGAATGAGTATGGCTGCAGGACTTGAGGTGCGCGTTCCTTTCTGTGACCATCGCTTAGTCGAGTATGTATGGAACATCCCTTGGGAAATCAAAACGTCAGGCGATCGTGAAAAAGGTATTTTGCGTAAAGCACTGCGCGGCGTACTCCCTGAAGACGTTTTGACTCGAAAAAAAAGCCCCTACCCCAAAACGCATAATCCGAACTATTTGGCCGCAGTCAAAGGACTGCTGTTAGATGTGCTGAACGACCCCAGCTCTCCCCTGCTTCCATTAATTAATGTGCAGAAGGTTCGGGAGCTTGCCGAGTCCGATTCTGCGAAGTCCAACATTCCTTGGTTTGGCCAGCTTATGTCGGGACCGCAGCTGTTTGCTTATTTGTATCAAGTCAATCTATGGCTTAAACAGTACAAGGTCGTTATCAGCTAATAAAAAAAATAGCACCCCCATCTACGGCAGCCAGCTCGCTTTGGCTGACCGCAGATGGGGGTGCTTATTAATTACGCCTGCTCGAGCAGAGGAAGCAGACGTTTCAATGCCTCGCCGCGATGACTGATCTGCTGCTTCTCTTCCTTCGTCATCTCCGCCATGCCGCGGTTAAGCTCTGGAAGCCAGAACAAAGGATCATAACCAAAGCCCCCAGTACCATGAGGTATATCCGTAATGACACCGTCTACCGTACCTTCTGCTTCTACAAACAAGCCTGTTGATGGATCATACAATGCCAACGCACAAACAAATTGGGCTTTGCTCAGTAGCTGCGAGCCATCTGGAAGCTCGCCTAGATCAGCAATCTCATGATTTCCTTGCATACGTCTAAGCTCACGTATCAGCTTTTCGTTATTATCACTGTCTGCTGCGTGCTCTCCCGCATAGCGCGCAGAATAAACACCAGGCTCATCGTTCAGCGCCGAGACACGCAAGCCCGAATCATCAGCTAGCACAGGGACGCCGAGCGCATCTCCTGTCGTCTTCGCTTTAATCCGCGCATTCGCTGCAAACGTATCGCCATCCTCGACGATATCTGGAATTTGCGGGTAGTCAAGCAGACTCGCTGTTGTTTTGCCAAGCTTCTGCAGCGCATGTGCAAATTCCTTAACTTTACCGGCATTTTTCGTAGCAACAACAATTACATCATGAGATAACACAGCATGCTTCGCCATAAAGTCTAGCCTCCAATACGGGCACCCATCGCTCCAAGCACTTCACGCTGCTTGCCGATCAGCTCCTGAATGCCCTCTTCTCCCAGAGCAAGCAATTGATTAAGCTCATCTCTTGAGAACGGAGCATCCTCGCCAGTTCCCTGTACCTCAACAAATTTGCCGCTGCTCGTCATCACAACGTTCATATCGACCTTAGCCTTGGAATCTTCCTCATAGTTCAAGTCAAGCAATGCTTTGTCTTGAATAACCCCTACGCTCACCGAAGCTAGAAAATCAGTAATCGGATATTTTGCGAATTGAACCTTATCCGTCAGTTTATTTACTGCGATGGAAAGCGCAATGAATGCCCCAGTAATAGAAGTCGTACGCGTACCGCCATCAGCCTGAATAACATCGCAATCCAAAGTAATTGTACGCTCACCTAGCGCCTGCAAATCAACGACAGAGCGCAAAGCCCGTCCAATCAGCCGCTGAATTTCCATCGTCCGTCCTGTCAGCTTGCCCTTTGCTGCCTCGCGAATATTCCGAGAATGCGTCGCACGGGGAAGCATGGCGTATTCAGCTGTAATCCAGCCCTTGCCTTGTCCCTTCATAAACGGCGGAACCCGCTCCTCGATGCTTGCTGTACAAATAACCTTCGTATCTCCGACCTCGATAAGAACCGAGCCCTCTGCGTATTTATTAACACCTGTCGTTATGGTTACCGGCCGAAGCTGGTTCGGTTGCCGACCGTCGTTCCTCATACTAATTTCCTCCTGAGTGCTGCGTTGTATTATTAGAAAACTACTTCATCTCATCCAACAATCTTTCCTATTTTAACAAAGTGGCCTACGAATTGCATCTGCTGAGCTCGAAAAAAAAGAAGCTGCTTCAAAGGATTCCCTTCGAAGCGGCTTCTTCATTCAAGCTTAAGCTGCAGCTTTATGATTTGATGGCATTAACATGATGCGGCCTGCCTACTGGCTGGCTGTAGGATTGGTCAGCCTCGTCAACAATATTTGCTATGCCGTTTACTTTAATTTGCACGGTCGTAGCATCTGTATTTTCAGTCACGGATAGTACGAGCGCCTGCATCATTTCTGTTGGAAGCTTCTGTCCTTCCTGAAACGCTTCATCCTCCAAATCAACGGTTACCACATCACCATCCTGAGCGATGTTTTTCACCAGTACATCTGGCAAAATGACGCTGGTTAGCTCTTTTTTGTTAAGCGGCCCAGAAATCAGCTGTTCAAGCGCTGCTTGTGCAGGTGACGCCGAGCGTGCAACAAGGCGAGTAACAGGAACATAATATTGCTCGTCGCTTAACGTTTGTGCTGAGAAATATAACGTTACTGGCGTCGATTGAGCGTAGTTCACTCCCTCAGCTGCTTCAATATTAATACCTACCTCACGGGTTAATATTTCATCTAACGGGAAGCCATCCTCAGGCATCTCTAGAAGCTTAGTGCCCTCGAACGAGATTTCAACCCCTTCGATACCTGGTATAGCTGTGAGCGTCCAAGTAATAGCTTCCACGATCGTTCTCTCATCCTGCACGTTATAGTTTGCAAAGGGCTCAGAAAAATCAACCTTAGCGAGCTTTTGCTCTTTATCATAGCTGTAGGATTTAATTTGAGTGCCCTGCGGAATGACTGCTCTAAAACCCTCAGGCAGCTGACTTGCATAGCTCCCGTTCTCTACCATTATTTCTAGAGCCTTCTGTGCAGCAATTTCATTAGCGCCAAGTGTTGTTTGAAGGGCGATCGGTGCCAAATATCCATTGCGGTCTTCAAGATAAACCGTCATTTGCGCTTCTTCTCCCGTTAAGACTGCCTGTCCGGTTTCTAAGTCTTGAACGCCATCCTTCACCTCTACCTGCGGCGGATCAATTGACTTGCTTGTCTCCTGTGAAAATAAGCCGCAACCTGCCGTAAGAATGGGCAGTACCAGCACACTGGAAAGCACAGCACCCCTAATCCATCTTTTTTGAATCATATTGACGTTTCCTCCCTAATCAAGTTTTGCCTGCCGGCTTTGTTCAACACCTTATTTGTAGTACTATGTATACGAGCCCTTCCCTTTTTTAGACCAGTTTTGTCCATAAAATCCTAAGGGGGAACAAAAACATGTCCAATCCTGAAATTTATAGCCTCAATAGCCGCAAAGTGGCTGATGCTACTAACGAATGGCTCATTAAACGCGGAGTATCCACCATTGAAATCGCGAAGCTCGTCCATTTTCTGCAAAAGGATTATTTCCCTGGCCTCACGCCCGAGGATTGCATTGTTCATGTTGAAGCGGTCTTGTCCAAGCGCGAGGTGCAAAATGCCGTATTGACTGGTATTCAACTCGATATTCTCGCTGAGGAAGGCAAGCTAATCGCCCCGCTGCAGGATATGATCAAGCATGACGAGAGTCTCTATGGCTGCGATGAAATCTTGGCGCTTTCAATTGTAAACGTATATGGAAGCATCGGCTTTACGAACTTTGGTTACGTCGATAAGCTGAAGCCTGGCATTTTGGTAAAGCTCAATGACAAAAGCGATGGAGAGGTTCACACCTTCCTTGACGATATTGTCGGTGCAATAGCAGCCTCTGCGGCAAGCCGCATGGCTCACCGTAAACAAGCAGAACGCGAAGGCGTCACGCAGCCTCCACTCGATTAAGCTAGCCATCGAAGCGAGGGACTGGTTCGCCTCTTTTTTAGCTTTGCTCCCTAGGCAAGCTTTTGCTTCGCAATATTTATTGTCCCCGCTTCCGAAGCGGGGACTTGCTTCGCAAAACCTAAGCCTATGCTTTCGAAGCGGGCTTTTGCTTCGCAAAATCTAAGCCTATGCTTCCGAAGCGAGCTTTTGCTTCGCAAAACCTAAGCCTATGCTTCCGAAGCGGGCTTTTGCTTCGCAAAATCTTTAGGAGGTTATTTCATGAAATACGATATTTTTTATAAAGGCGCCTTCGCGATGTTGAAGGTCCAGCTAAATCCGGGAGAGAGCGTTAAGGCGGAGATGGGTGCAATGGTCTCTATGTCTCCGAGTATTGATCTTAAAGGAACAACCGATGGCGGATTTATGCGCGGGCTAGGAAGAATGCTTAGCGGTGAAACATTCTTTTTCCAAGAGATGACGGCGGTACGAGGGCAAGGCGAGGTTCACCTAGCTCCTCCCTCGCTTGGTGATGTTGAGGCGATCGAGCTAGATGGCTCGTACAAGCTGCTCGTCCAGAAGGATGGTTTCTTGGCCGGCACCAGCGGCATTGAGGTCAATACCAAAATGCAAAACCTTGGCAGAGGGCTATTGTCGGGAGAAGGTTTTTTCATCGTAGAAATTAGCGGTAAAGGTACCGTATTTCTTTCCTCCTATGGTGCCATTCATGCGCTGAATTTAGGGCCTGGAGAAGAGGTTATCGTGGATAACGGCCACTTGGTCGCTTGGCCTGGCTACATGAATTATACGATTGAGAAAGCTTCCAAGGGCTGGCTCTCCAGCATAACGAGCGGTGAGGGGCTTGTCTGCCGCTTCCGCGGCGAGGGTGTCGTTCTAATCCAGTCTCGCAACCCCGCAAGCTTCGGTTCGTGGCTCAAAAAGTTCATTCCCGGCAACAGCTAAATCTCAAGTTCCATCACATGCAATAATAGGTTTTTCATCCTATTAGTCTACATAAGCTCGAAATTTACGTTTGAGCACAACGCCAGCAATTCATCCTTTAGGATCGCGGTTGCAAAGTCTCCGCTAGTCAAGGTGAAACGGCTGTCGCCGTTCTTATGCGGTGGCGCGTTTCATTCCGGAGAAATGTAGAGAAAGTATGGCGAAATGATATACTTCCCTATATTTTGAAGGAGAATCAGCCTAGACTGCACTTATTACAACAGAAACCTTATATGAGAGCTGATTTAGGTGGCTACATTGTAATATTGCAGTAGAATGTGCTCCAAACCAACGAATATCGCCCTATAATAGGCAATCTATTGTACAAACTACACTGTACGTGCCATAGTCAGGCGAGTAACGTCGATTACGTTATACAAACTGCAGTGTAGCCGCCTTCCTATAGAGCGATTTCATAATAAACCAATCCAGCGAGCACGTCCAACCTAAGAACCGCAGAAAGAAACTAAAACAGGGCAGCCTCTCATCGGTCTTCTTGCACCGACGAGAGACTGCCCTTATTTCATTAATTATTGTTGTTTAGAAATGTCTTGTTCGGCAAATAGTGCAACGAGCGGACAAAACGGATCGTTTTTGTCTTGGCGCGCATAACGATTGAATGCGTCTCCGCACGCTCATCAGGGAAATATTGTACTCCGCCTAGAAACTCGCCCGGTGTTACACCCGTCGCTGCAAAATATACATCTCCTGTTCCAATCATATCCTCCATCGTCAGCACACGGTACGGATCCTCGATCCCCATCTGCACACAGCGATTGTATTCATTGCCATCCGAAGGCATCAAACGCGCCTGCAGCTCGCCGCCTAAGCATTTTAAAGCCGCAGCTGCTATAACACCCTCTGGAGCACCTCCAGAGCCTACATACAGGTCAATGCCAGCCTCTGGAAAAGCAGGCGCCATCGCCCCAGCAACGTCACCATCCGACAAAAACTTTATCCGTACGCCTACTTTGCGCAGCACCTTTACGAGCGCTTCATGGCGCGTTCGATCCAATATCATAACAGTCAGATCTGATACTTTCTTATTCAAAGCTTCTGCTGCTTTTCGGAGCGTCACGTCCATAGGATCTGTAATGCTAAGCTGCTTGCCCACAAGGACAGGCCCAAAAGCCAGCTTCTCCATGTACATATCTGGCGCATGAAGCAGCTGGCCTTTGCCTGCTACGGCAAGCACCGACATTGCATTATTTAATCCTTTCGCGACAATCTCTGTACCTTCTAGAGGATCAACCGCAACATCAACCTCAGGACCATTCAAGCTGCCAACCTCTTCGCCAATATAGAGCATGGGAGCCTCATCCATTTCGCCTTCCCCAATAACGACTGTGCCCCTAATGGATACGGAATCAAACATCGAGCGCATTGCCGAGGTTGCCGCTCCATCAGCACTATTCTTATCCCCTCTGCCCATCCAAGGTGCAGACGCGAGTGCCGCGAGCTCCGTAACACGTACTAGCTCTAATGCTAATTCTCTCTCCATAATCTTATCTCCCTCTGGTCTCTTAGGACCGTACCCTTAATTAGTGTACCTGATGAGTTCATTTCTATACCTTAATATGTATCATATATTTATATATGTCGCAATATATATTTTAATTTCTTCATTAAATCATCATAAATATGACGTCATAATTATACTAATGAATGGTATTCGTCTAATAGAACGACAAAAGAGCGCCCCTAACAGGTTCTGGCCTGCAATAGGACGCTCTAATGTTTTTTTGAGAAAAGAGAATTGCTGACTGCTTTCGTTATTCGTAAATCTCAATTTCGAACAAAGAAGGCCCATAAGGCGCAAAGCCTTTATCCGTTAATAATACACGCACATATCTTGCCGTTGCACTGCTCGCAAGTGAAACAGCTTCCTCAAGCTTGCCTCCCACATTCAATATACGATCTAAAGAATGTACCGTCTGCCAATCCACGCTCGCAGCCGAAAGATCGCTGCCTTCTGCCGCCACTTGAACTTCAAGCGCTTTTCCATAGGCGGTCTCCCATGTGAAAATAAGCTCACTGATCGTATATTCGCGGTTCAAATCGATATAAAACCATTCTGGTAAAATAGGAGCGACTTGATTAGCTGCCCAATCCGCTTCCCATCTGGTATTCTTATCGCCATCAGTCAATAGATGAGCTGGAAATACGACGTTAAAGCTAGACGCAATGACCTGCTTGTTCAGAGCCAAATTCAATTTCGTCGGATTCGGTGTCGGGCCTGGGTCTGGATTCGGATCTGGATCTACGCCACCGTCTCCTCCGCTAACCCAAATGCCGTATACCTCAAATTCCCATAGCGAATAACCATAAATCGTACCTCTGCTGCTTCCCAGCATCCGAATATGCCTTGCTTCTTCTCCATTCAGTGTAATACTGTCAATTCCGCCATTGCCTGCGGCTTCTGTAAATACATCTGACCAGTCACTCTCGCTCGGCACTTCCGCTGAAGATACTTGAAGCTTGTAAGCTTTGCCAAAAGCTCCCTCCCAGCTCAGCGTGACACTCTCCAGCTTGTATATGCCTCCAAGATCAACCGAAATCCACTGTGGATCAGAGACCGCCGACTCCCATCTTGAATTTCCCACTCCATCTACAGCATTTGCAGCTGGCTGCAGGCCTGACGAAGCTGCTGCTGTTTTGCCGATTGCAATGTTAGCGGCGGCCGTCTTCACCGGCTGCTGTACCTCGCTGATTCCGTAACCAGCCGCTGCAATAGCGATCGCATACGTTTTGATTGCCGGAAATAACGAAGCCTCCAGCTTGATTTTACCAGCTTCTACCGTGTAGCTGGTTCTATCAACGACTACACCGTCTATAGCAAGCTTGGAAATGGCAGAACGCCACTCCACTGAGTCAGAGAAGGTTAGCTCAATCTGCTGCCCGACTTTATTTTCTGTCGTATCTGCGGTCAACACCGGCGGAGCAGCTACCTCACGAATCGAAACATGATCAATAAAGATGGTATGCGGGCCGTCTGGCGTTGCAACGAGATCATTAATGACGTTTCCTAGCAAAAATTTAAGAGACAGCTCCACATTGGCTGCTGGACGCAGGCTGCTGCTATATACCGCTGCTTGATCGTCTGTAATATTAAATTTTACCGTCTGATTATTGTTATAGCCCGTCAGCTCTGCCGCTATTGGACGGTCGACCGTTGACCATGCGTTAAAGCTCAGCTCGTAAGCTTTGCCTGCCTCTAGCTTGATCCCGTTCTGAGTAAACTGGGTCGACCAGCTGATCGGCACATTCCATTCTGGATGAATGCCGCCATGATAGTGAATGTCGATGCGAGCGGCTCCATTTTGGACTGCATATTCCGATTCTCCTCGGTCTCCGAACCAGAATATCCAGCTTGCTGAGCCGTTAGACATATGCCCATTGAGAACAAGGTTGCCATCTGCCGCGAACATAAGCTGATTGACAAGTGCATCCCCATATCCTGCTGCCTTGATTTTAATCGAGTAGGATTGATCACCCGCGAATACAGCTGGATGAATGACTATGCTGCCCTGCTGAAGCGAATATTGACTCTCGGCAAGCGGAACACCGTTCACTTCAATCACGCTAATCGCCGTCCGCCATAGTTCCTGATCGACGAATGCAAGCTCAACCGCTTCACCAACACGATTGGCAATCGTATCCGGCACTAAAGTTGGCGGTCGCTTAACGGGTGCGTCCTTCACTTCCAATACTACATTGTCGATAAAAATGTCATGCGGACCTGCTGCACTTTTCACTGTATTGCCAAGTAAAAACTTAAGCGCCACATTATCGTCAGACGTCATCCGGAACGTAAATTCAAAATGCTGCATCGCAGGCGTAAGCATCAACGGCCCTGAATAAAAACGCCTTGTATAAGTCGCATTCTCCAGCGCAGCTTCAATGTCGCGAGCAACGCTCGCGCTTGCGTCAAAGGAGATCACGTACGTCATCCCCTTCGTCAAGCTGAGGTTGGACTGGTTAAGCATCACATTCCACGCCTCGCCGCCTACATTTGTTACGGAAATTTGCGCAGCTCCATCGGTTTCATGAAATGCTGCCGCTCCGCCTTGAACAAATGGCTCCCAGCTGCTAAGTCCACTGGCGAAATCGCCATTTTTGAGCGGAAATAAATCAACACCGGTGAAATCAACATTCAGATTCGTCGTTCGAATGAGAGAGATGTTATCCAGCTGCACAGCCGAAGCATTCCCCCCGAGCAGAATTTCGAGCTGTCCTTCCTCATCCGTCACATTCTCCGGCATCGTAAATGTTATTTTATGCGAAGCGCCCGCTGGCGTTATAGAAAGCGTATGCGGTCCAGAATAGATCTTCGAACCATCCTTACTTATGAACTGAACATCAATCGTGCGTGCTTCCGCTGCACTCGCGTCAAGGGTAAGCTCATACGAATCACTTTGCAGAAGGTTGATGCCCTGCTGACTCAAACGAATGGAAGCAGCATCTACTCCCCCATCTTCAATGACTGCGTTTAGCTTGCGCGACTGCGGATCTACACTGATCTCAGCCTTGGCAGTGCTTGAGAAACCTGTCGTCCAATAAAGCAATCGGTCCATTGTGCCAAGATCGAATCCGCCATTATAAATATGATTGCCGTTATTCAGCGGAGTTTTGGCGCCGCCCGGCTCATTCAGCTCATCCACTTCCTCCAAGCGAACGTTGCCAATCCATACATCATTTACATTTTGGCCTACATTAAACTCAATTCTTGCAGCCGCGTTTGTTTCAGCAGTCATCAGGAATCGATATTCATAATGACCAAGCTGCTCCTTCAAGGAAGGCTCGAAATTGTCTGAATAAATGCCCCAGTTGCTATTGGCATCACCGCCAAATTTAACGCTCATGCCGCGTGGTGCGGATGCTTTTGCATCAAAGCTAATTTTATAGGATTGGCCTTTTACGAGCGTGACGTACTGAATAAGCTGCATTGAATAAGGCACGTTTCCGCCACTCGCAATATCCACCTTCGCGAATTGACCTCCATCACTTGGCACAACCGACACCGTACCTGCTCCGCCAAACTCTGCCCCATGCAGGAAATTCCAATAATTCATATCAAGCTCAGGATTCGCTAATGTAATATCCTTCACGCCTTGCGTATATGATGGGTCATAAATGAAATTCCCATCTATCGCTGCTTTCCCGTTTTGCGGAAATGTATCCTTCACAAGCGTAGGCTCTATTGGTTGCTTATAGGGTCTGCCAGTCAGCTCATAAGCACGGACATAGTCAACTTCCATTTCTGCTGGCATCAGAGACTCATCAGGCTTGCGCCCGCCATCGTAATTGCCGCCTACCGCTAGATTAAGAATAATGTAAAATTCCTTGTCGAACGGCGCTGGGAATGCATATTTATCCGGTTGATCAGCCCCCCAGCTGTTCCAATCATCGATGGTTTGAAATAAATTGCCGTCCACGTACCACCGAAGCTCACCTGGCTCCCATTCTAGCGAATAGGTGTGATAACCAGTAATATCCTCTCCCTCCGGAAAATGATACTGCGAGCCTGTCGCTTTGTTGTTAGGAGCGTTTTTGCCAAAATGAATCGTGCCGTCCGTTTCCCCCAGCACCCGTCCACGTGCCTCCATAATGTCAATTTCACCAGAGGAAGCCCAGCCGCCATATTCGCTATCCCTCGGCATCATCCAAAATGCTGGCCAAAGCCCATCACCAGCAGGGAGCTTTATGCGCGCCTCGAATTTACCGTAAGCCTTGCTGAAGGTTGGACTGGTCCATAAGCGCCCGGACGTATAGTTCTTGCCGCCAAAGCTCTCGTTTCTGGCTTCAATAATCAATTTCCCGTTCTCGACACTGATGTTTTCTTTCTTATAATACTGCTCCTCGTTATTTCCCCAGTTGGCTACGCCATATTCACTGCCGTTGCCTAGCTGATATGCCCATTTGTCTAGATTGACGCCGTTCGTATCCACATTTTCCCCGCCGCCATCAAATTCATCGGACCAAACGAGGCTCCACATGATTTCCGACTCGATGTCCTGAACGACAAGCGCATTCTCATAGCCGGTCGATTTAATCAAAATATCGTGGGACTTAGCGACTGTAAATTGCGCCTTATTAACCGTCAGCTTTCCTGCTAACCATGAATACGCATGCTCAGGAAGCTGTACCCCGTCTACGAACACCGCTTTTACCGCATTTCTCCATGCCGGATTATCAGTGAATGCAACATCAATATCTAAGCCAAGCGCATTGTCAGAAGCATCCGGAGATAGAACTGGAGGCAGAAGAAGCGTAATATTGTTCGTGCTGAGTGCTTTCTCTCCTGCCGCTTCTTTAGCCCCTTTGAGCTCCACGCGAACATTATCAATAAACACCTCATGCGTATCCGCCGGGGCATCTGCCTGATCGCCCATAAGCAGCTTAAAGCCAGCAACGTCATCCTTATCCATCGTAAATTCATAGGCATACGTATTCGTCACGTCATCGAGAAGCACCGTTTTGTTCAAATAGCGGAAATAAGCGCTGTTTTCAACGATTGCTTCGATCGTACGCGGCTTGCTTGCTCTTGCTGTGAACGATACGATATAGGTTTTCCCCTTCTGCAGCGCAAGCTCGCCCTGCTGCAAAATAATATCCCAAGCCTTCGCCCCTGTATTCGCTATCGTCGCTTTGGCCGCTCCATCATCCGCAGTTATAACCGCGCTAGAGGTGCCATCATATACGCCCTGTACATGAGTGCTCCACGCCAACATGCCAGCGTCAAAGTAACCGTTTTGCAATGGGAATGCTTTGGTTCGCGCATCCTTCAACTCAACGTGAATGTTATCGACATAAACGTCATGTGCTCCAATTACAGCTGCCCCATCAAGCTTTCCGAGCAGCAGCTTAAGTGAAGGCGTAATGTCTGCTTGAACAGTGAGCTCATACTTGAGCGTCTGCTTCGTGCTCGTGAGCGCCACCTTCTCCGATAAATACCGACGCTCGCTTGTATCAATAACCAATTCCATATCACGATTTTTAGACGAGCTGATGTCTAGCGATACGACATAGGTATGACCTTTAAAGAGGTCAAAATCCGTCTGCATCAGCATGACATCCCATGGATTATTGCCCTCGCTGGCAATGGCCAACTTCAGCTCTCCATCCTGAGGTGTAAAGACAGCACTTGAGCCCCAGCCGTCATAGCGCCCTTGGACATGCTCGCTCCAGCCAATCTTGCCATTGGAGAAGTCGCCATTTTTAACCGGGAACTGATTCGTCAACGCTAATTCTCCACTATTATTATTCGTTAACCGTACCATTTGGATATCGTCCAAATACACATCGGCCTGATGACCGCCTAGCATAAATATGAGCTGTCCTAGAACATCAGTCGGCTGCTCCATCGTAAACAGAAGCGTATGCTCCTTCATTTCCGTGGTGAGCGCAAACGTCGCCAAACTAGCATATGGCATTCCGTCAAGCTGATTTACACCGAGCTGAATCGTCCTATCCGATGCCGCTCTTGCTTTGAATGTAATTTTGTAATCATTGCCTTCAATGAGATTGATGCCTGACTGTGTCAGCTTTACAGCTTCAGGCTTAAGCGCTCCGCTGCCTATCGATACTTTAAGCTCGCGTGCCGCAGAATCAACTGCTCCTGATGCCTTGTCGCCATCTGAAGCTAGATTCCAGTAAGTCATACGGTCAATTCTTCCAAGATCGAAGGTACCATTGTACACATGGTTTCCATTTATAGGCTCCTTCGGACCATGATCCTGAAACGGATCAGGAGCATTCGTTTCTTCAACCCTCACATTCCCGAGCCAGACCCCATTCGTGCTCAGTCCAAGATTAAATTCCAACCTTGCAAGCGTATCTGTCTCCGCACCCATTTGGAATATCATTTCATAGCTTTGCAGGCTATTCGAAAGCCTTGCCTCCAAGCTATCGGAATACGTCGTCCAGCCGCGATTTTCTCCGCCGCCGAATTTCACTGTCATCGTACGGTTAGAACTAGATTTGGCATCAAATGACAGCTTATACCAGCGTCCCTTGCCGAGCGTCACGTTCTGAATGAGCTGCACAGCATGAGCCGCATTGCCGCCTGCTGTTATCTCCGCTTTCGCATAGTTCACGCCATTTATCGAGTCTACTGAAATAGCTCCGTTACCTTGAAACGTGCTAATATGAGCAAAATTCCAAAACTTCGGATCAAGCGCTTGATCCGGCTCAGCAACCGTCGTAAACGGCTCATTGTAGCTCATATCATGAACAAAATTTCCTGCAATTGGCTCTTTATATTGATCAGGATAAGGCTCTGAATCAAAGGCTGGCTCTACTGGCGTCTTATATGGTCTGCTTATTAGATCATAAACGCGAACATAATCAACTTCCATTTCCCAAGCTGCCTGGGAAGGGTCCGGTGTACGGCCGCCGTCATAGTTGCCGCCTACCGCCATATTTAAGATCATATAGAAAGGCTTATCAAACGGAGCAGGAAAAGCATATTTGGCTGGTTGATCTGCTCCCCAGCTATCCCAATTGTTAAGCTTCTGATACAATTCACCATCCACGTACCAGCGTAATTCCCCAGGCTCCCACTCCACGCCATAGGTATGGAAATCGGTAATGTCTGTCGTCTCGCCAAACCTATACTCACCACCGGTCGCTTTGTTGTTCGGCCAATTTCTACCGTAATGTATCGTTCCGCCAACCTCTTTTGGCAGCCGCCCGCGCGCTTCCATAATGTCGAGTTCACCAGATGCTGCCCATACACCATACTCACTATCTGTTGGCATCATCCAGAAAGCAGGCCAGATTCCCTCGCCTACAGGCAGTTTAATGCTTGCTTCGAATTTCCCGTAAGCTTTATTGAAGGTAGGCTGCGTATACAATCTTCCAGAGGTATAAGCTTTGCCTCCAAAATTCTCATCCTCAGCCGTGATCGTTAATTTCCCATCCTTGACTGAAATATTTTCGGCTCGATAATATTGCTCCTCGTTATTGCCCCAGCCGTCCAGTCCATACTGCGAGCCGGTACCTAGCTGATAAGCCCATTTATCGAGATTGACTCCGTTAAAATCAATATTTTCACCGCTGCCATCAAATTCATCATTCCACACCAGCTGCCACTCATCCTTGGGCGGCTCTGGCTCTGTTGATGGCTCTGTTGTTGGCGCTATCGTCGGATTCGGCGTAGCCTCTGGAGTTGGAGTCGTGCTTCCGCCTCCGCCCTGCCCTGGTGCAGAAGCTTGACCATTGATGACACCATTCAAAATAGAAGCTTCTTTGCCTTTGTCAAACGGGTTGCCATTTAGAATCGTGTTCGAACCTTTATTCTGAAGCTGCTTTACGGCTCCCTTAACGATAATGCTCGAATCTTTTGCAGTTTCCTCTACGATCAGCGACGGCGTACTCGCCTCTTCGCCGATTTCAACAATGGCTCCTCCCGTAGCGATAGCAATCTGCTGCGCGTCCGTTTTTCCTTCAAACACAACTCTAACCGGGCCATTATGTTTATTCACGATTACTCTATTCAGCTTCGAATTCATAAAATGAATGCTGTTAACACCGCCCCCATTAACATAGACGGTTCCTTTCACCTCCACATCCGTTAAAAAAACATCTCCCTCGCCAATCCCTTGCGTGAGAAATAAATCACCAGCAATAAGCGCTTTATTTATTTTAACGTCCGCCTTATTTATAACCGCATTGCCGACTGCGCTCAGATTAGGATAGCTTCCTGACGCATTTACGACCTCAACCGCTAATCGATCCAGCAGCGCAATCGCTTCTGCACGCGTAATCGGCTTCACTGGGCGTATCGTTTGATCTGGATAGCCTTGTATGTAGCCACCTGCCAATAGCTGCTCCAAAGGCTCCTTCGCATAGGCTTGTACTTTACCATGATCCGTAAAGTCAGCCAGCTTATGCTCAATCACTGCTTGAAGCTGAAATAACTGGGCCGTTATTTTCGCGGCCTCCTGCCTTGTAATCGGCGCATCCGGCTTAAAACTTCCATCTGGGTAACCCGTAATTATACCTGCTTCCTTAATTGCGGTAATATCGTTGCTGTACCAAGCGCCAGCAGCTACATCTGTAAAAGAATTTGTCCCTGCTGAATGAAAGCCAAATACCGCATTAACCAGCTTGGCAAATTCTGCGCGTGTCACTTGACGATCCGGCTGAATGCTGCCATCCGGATAACCTCCGAGCATGCCTTTGGAAATCCACTTCTGCAAAGATTCTGCTCCCCAATGCGCCGCAGGCGCTGCTGCATCTGCAGCGGAATTAGCGCTTACCGCTGGCAAGCCGCTCGTTAGCATCATGAAAACCAATACGATGGAAATGAACCTTTTTTGCATCCTTTTTCTACTTCCTTTCTTTATCGCTATTTCTTGAAAGCGTTTACTTGTGGCTGAATAAGAACAGCCTGCTCCTTACAGCTCAATGGTGAAACTGCATGATGACAGGCTGTTTGTTAGATTCATTATTTAACGCTGTTGTACCAATCGTTAACTTCCTTCGTAATTTGCTCTCCACCTGATTTTTTCCAGTTTTCGACCATCGTGTCGAAAGACTCAAGCGGCTGTTGACCATATACGATCTTATTGAACGTTTCGTTAAGAAGCTTGTTCAACAGCTCGTTTTTGCTTTGCATCGTTTCCGTCAAAGGACCCATATAATAGTTTTTCATGCGAATATCATTTTGGTCCATAACGACCTTCATTGCATCGGTGTTTTCTTTCAGACGTGTGTTGAACTCTTGCTTCTCGTATGGAGATACCGGCTCTGCTCCATTAGCCAGCTTAACATGCGTCTCTGCATACAAGGTTGGAATACGTGCACCTTCAAACGTAAGCGTATAATAAAGCGGTGGCGCTGTTTGATCCTTCAAGCCTGGGAATAGATCAGAATGATTCGCGATATCTGCTGTAATCGAACCATCAGGAAGCGTAGCGTAATCGTAGCCCTCTGCGAAGCCCTTCTCAAATTCGCTGCCCGGCTGCGGGTTCGCCATATTATCGAAGAACCAGTTATAGTAGTACAGGATTGCTTCTGGATTTTTCGCTTTTTTGTTAACAAACACATAACCGTTAGCTGGCGGGTTGCCGCCTGCGGAACCGATTTTACCGTCTGGGCCTGCCGGAATCGGATAAGCTTTATATTTTGAGCCAGGAACATTGTTCAACAGGTCTGGGAAGGGCCATGCTGGTAGCCAGTTAGGTCCAAACATAATGCCCGCTTCGCCTTTCGTGAACAGCTCGGAGCCTGTTGATTCATCCAGCAATGCAGAATCTTGAGAAATATAACCTTTATCGAGCCAACCCTTTAACTGGGATAGTGCCGTCTTCGCTGCCGGATTAATGGAGCCATGCTCCAATGTTCCTTCAGCAGTTAGATTCCATTGGCCAGGCATTGTACCGTTATCACCGAAAATGAAGCCAATGTCAGTCATCCAGTTAGCGAAACCGTTTTTAAAGCCTGTAGCCAAACCAATCGTATTCTTTTTGCTGTCACCGTCTGGATCGCCATTAACGAATGCATCCATAACCGTTTCCATCTCTGCAAGCGTCGTAGGTGCCTTGAGGCTTAGCTTCTCCAGCCAATCCTCACGAACCCACATAACGTGATCCGCGTTGTAAGCGTAATCGAGAATAGGCAATGCCATTTTCTCGCCGCCCCGGCTTATCGGCAGCCAGATCGTTGGATCAAGGTCCAGACCAGCTTTATAAGTATCGTTTGCGTATTTCTCAACGAGATCGCCTACCGGCATAAATTGTCCGGAATCAATCAGCATATTAACCGTTTCCATATCACCGCGGTAAGTGACCACATCCGGCATTTCTTCGCCTGACGACAGCATCAGACGCAGCTTCGTTTTGTAGGCATCATTGGTGTTCGTTACGACCCAGTTGTACTTGATGTCAATGCCAAGTCTTTCTTTGATCAGACGAGTATGCACATTGTCTTCAATCGTTTCGCCTTCTTTAAAGATCGAGCCGTTTTGGTTAAGACCCCATACGGTCGACAGCGTTATCGGAGTTGTGTACTTCCCGTCAACAAAACCTTCCTTGCTCTCCTCTTCAACCTTAGACGGTTCATTGCCTGGTTTGTTCGTTGCAGCAGTACCATTTGTTCCTTTATTCGCATTGTTGCCAGAACATGCCGCAATTGCGACCATAAATGTGAGCACCAATAAGACTGATAGCCATTTCTTCATTCCCTTACCCCCATAAGTTATATTTTGCTATTAATTACGGTATATTCCATTCCGCTTGTTACCAATATACAGCGCTTCAAACCGTACCGATAGACCATTATTTTGTTATTGATGCCTTTTTCTTGCGCTATTCCTTAACCGCTCCGAGTATGATGCCCTTAACAAAATATCGCTGTAAAAATGGATATACGAGCAATATTGGCAGTGTTCCGATAAAGATTTGCGCCGATTTCACGGTACGCTGAGAGATATGCTTCAGCTCATTGACATCGGGATTTATTTTATTAAAATCCTGTTGAACAATAATCGTTTGTAAAAATGTAGATAACGGATATTTTCTATAATCTGTAATATAAAGCAAGCCATCAAACCATGAATTCCAATGCGTGACCATCGTAAATAAAGAAATCGTTGCTAATGCAGGCATCGATATCGGCAAAAATATGCTCCACAGCGTTCGGAACTGGCCAGCTCCGTCAATCAACGATGCTTCTTCAAGCTCCTTAGGGACTGCTCGGAAGAAGTTCATCAGAAGCACCATGTTAAAAACATTGATTGCGCCTGGCAGCACGAGCGCCCAAATCGAGTTCATTAAATCCAAGTTTCGAATAAGCATGTACGAAGGTACAATACCACCGCTGAACAGCATCGTAAAGAGAAAATACCAAGTATAGATGGAACGGCTCTTAAACACTGGCTCATCCTTAGAGAGAGCGTAACCCGCCAATATCATCAGCGACATGCCCACAACGGTTCCAAGAGCTGTCCGTTTAAGCCCAACGAACAGCGCATTGTGAAAGTTATCATTGTTCAGCGTTTTGGCATAGGCATCGAAATTAAGACCAATTGGCCAAAGCTTGACTAAATTGGCATTCGCCGGTGCGCTGGCGCTTAAGCTGACTGCTAGAATGTGGACGAGCGGAATGATGCAGGTAATGCAAATGAGAGCTAGCAAAATGTAGTTAAATACCGAAAACGCTTTGTAGCCTGTTGTTTTGTGATACATGCTCTTTCTCCTTCCTCCCTCTTTAGAAAATTCTGTATCCGGCGTATTTGTAAGCCATCCGATAGGAGAACACAATCATAATTAAGCCGATGATCGATTTAAACATGCCGACGGCTGTACCAAAGCTGTATTGACCGTTCAATATTGCCGTTCGATATACGAATGTATCGATAATATCCCCCTTGTCGTAAACGAGCGCATTGTATAAATTAAAAATTTGATCAAAGCCGCCGTTCAAAATATTGCCAAGCGACAGCGTTCCAACTACGACAGCGATCGGAATCATCGATGGCACCGTAATATACAGCGTCTGTTTCCAGCGCGTTGCCCCATCTACTTCAGCGGCTTCATACAAGGATGGGTTTACACCTGACAATGCAGCCAAAAACACGATCGTATTAAAACCGAAGTTCTGCCAAACATCACTGACAATAACGGTAAATCGGAACCAATTGCCCTCCCCCAGCCAAAAAATGGAATCCATTCCTATGCTGTTCAGCAACTGATTCACAATACCTTTGCTGCCTAACATATCTGTAAGAATCGCGCCCAATATGACCCATGAAATAAAATGCGGCAAATAGACGAGCGTCTGGACGACACGCTTGAAAAATATTTTTCGAACCTCATTGAGCAATATCGCGAACGTGAACGGCACCACTAGGCCAAAAACGATCTTTAAGCCAGAAATAATCAAGGTGTTCCAAATCACCTGCTTGCTGTCCGGATACTCAAACATAAAGCGGAAATGCTCTAAACCGACAAGCTTGGAATGAAACATCCCGTTATAAGGCTTAAAATCCTGAAAAGCCATTATTAATCCACTCATAGGTACGTAAGCAAATATAAAGACGATGATTGCTGCAGGAAACAGCATGAGATGCAAAGGCCAAGTGCGGCTAAATACTTCCTTCGCCCGTTTCTCCTTTTTACGTGTGTGCTTTTTTTGCTGCTTCAGCGGTTCGTTTAGCGCACTTTCCACTGCTTTTTCCCCTTTCCGAACAAAATTTGATTTGTGTTTTATCAGCTCTCCTGTATGATTAATTTTATCAGCTGCTTCACCTGTTCTATAGACCACGATTTTTGGAACCATGCCACTTTGTAGACTTATCTATCATTATCTTGACAAAAAGAGAGGGCTCCAGCATGCGTTTACGCGAGAATACGTTTGCCAAAATGATTTCATTAATTATCCTATTGCTTATTCCAATCATCGTTTTGTATACGCTTTCTATTCGAACAAGCATCGAAGTCATAAAGGAAGAAATGAAGTCGCTGAAGCAGAAGGATATTACTTTTCTAGCTAGTGAAATCGATAAGAGTGTAACCACTCTCTCGACGCTTGGCTTCCTGCTGAGCGAGGATATCCATATTCAGCAGCTGCAAAATCTTCATTTCATCGAAAGCGCATATCAACGAAATGATGAGAAGCTTCGCATACTGGAGCGCCTTAGGCTGCTCAATGTCGCCCAGCGCTGGGATACGCAGTACAGCATTACAGCGCCTGCGAGCGAGCAGCTCGTATCAACGAATACTTATCTTTCTTACGATCTAGATTCGATCAAGCAGATACTGACGCCAACCTGGAAATTCGAAGAAATGACCATACAAAGCATGAAGCAAAACCGCTTCGTACGGCATATCGTCAAGCCCTCAACCAAAATAACCGATATCGATAAGGCCGGCATTATTGTTGAAATTTCATTTCCTGAAGAGCATCTTATTAAGGATTTGGATACGTTCAAATTAGCTGGAAAGGGGGACCCCTTCCTTATTCATGCAGAAGGGGGAATAATCGAAAATCGGAGCGCCGATAAAGGAATGACCGAAAGTATTAAAACATTAATGCTAAAGGGAAATATTGAAGAGGCATCCAACCAGATTGTCAGCTTGCATGGGAATGATTTTCTCGTAACCTCCGCCCATGTGAAAACGCTCGATTGGTATTTGATCGATTACGTGCCGCTTGCGAATATATTAAAGCCAATCGTCAAAAGCCAAAATTTATTTTACGGCTCAGTAGCCTTGCTGCTTGTCATGAGCTTACTCGCTGGCTACTTGCTCTATCGCAATGTTCAGCGGCCGATTGGCTTGCTTGTCCGGAATGTTAAGCGACTGAAGGAAGGCAATTATTCTACACGAATTACTGCAAATCCTAAAAATGAATTCAGCTATTTATTCCAGCACTTTAACGATATGGCTGCCAATACCGAGCAGCTTATTCAGAAGGTTTATGTCGAGGAGCTTAGGCGCCGCGAGGCGAATGTCAAGCAGCTGCAATCCCAAATCAATCCCCATTTCTTATACAATTGCTTTGCGCTCATTCGCAGCTTGGCAAGGCTGGATAAGAAGGAATCTGTTATGAAGCTGGCCATGCATCTATCCAGCTACTACCGTTATACGACAAGGGTTGAGAAGCTGACAGCTACCATAAAGGAAGAGCTTCAACTCGTAGAAAGCTATTTGGAAATCCAACAGTTCCATATTCAGCATCTATCCTATCGCATCCAAGTGCCTGATGCTATGCAAGGTATTGAAATTCCGAGATTGCTGCTTCAGCCTATCGTAGAAAATGCCGTACTGCATGGCATTGAGCGGTTCGATGGAGATGGTGTCATAACGATTTCCGGGGAAAGCAACGACCGCTATCATAGCATTATTGTAGAGGACAACGGAATTGGCATAAGCGAGGAGGAGCTTCGAAAGCTGGAGAAAAAAATTATGAATCCACCCGATGATTCGAGTGGCTGCGCATTGTGGAACATCCGGCAGCGGATGCTCTACCAATTCGGGCAGGAAGCCTCGATCAGCTTCCGTATTCGTCCCGAAGGCGGCGTTGCCGTACACCTGACTTGGCCGCAACAATTATTACCAGCCTAGCATAAAGATTGGAGCTGTTCATCATGTATCAACTTTTAATCGTTGACGATCAACCGGATCTTGTAGAGGATTTAGCCAGCAACCTGCCATGGGACACTGTAGGCATTGAAACCGTGTATCAAGCCAATTCGGGACAAGAAGCACTCGAAATAATGAATACGACGCCGATTGATATCGTGATTACGGATATTCATATGCCAGGACTGTCTGGGCTAGATTTAATGGAGCAAATACGCGCCTCCTGGAGCAATGTCAAATGTATTTTATTATCGGGCTACAATGATTTTGAATACGCCAAAAAAGCGCTGCAGCATCAAGCAAGCGATTATTTGCTTAAGCCTGCGGACGACGAGGAGCTGCTTCGAGCCGTCAAGAAGGCTACGATGCAATTGGAGGAGCACTGGCAGGAAATCAGCTCGCATCAAAGCGCGCTAAACTCCTTGAAGGATAACTTGCCTATTTTGCGAAACCATCTGCTGCTCTCGCTCCTTCAAGGCCAGACCTTCAGCGAAGAGAAGCTTAATGAAAAGCTCGATATGCTCGATATTCCGTTTAACAGCTCCTCCCCCTATTGCATGATGCTGCTGCGGATGGAGGATTATTTCTACGAGCAGAGCGAACGTGACAGCTCCCTGCTTGAATATGCGGTATCCAATATCGCTGAAGAAATATTTGCTGACGAATACAAGCTTTGGCAGACGAAGGACGAACACGGCTATTTTATTTTTCTCATTATGAGCAAAAACGGAAGCTCGCAGGAGCAAGCACCCTTTCTTCATCTCGTGGAACAAAAAGCGGCGCAGCTGCAGCATTATGTGAAGCTTTATTTAAAGGGCACAGTATCCCTTGTGCTCACTAAGCAAGATGAGTTTCCGCGTGAGGTGCAGGAGACCTATCATTTTTCACTTATGAGCTTCAGACAGCGTATTGGCAGCGAACGAGGCTTCCTATTAACGCTAACAGAGGAAGTAAAGCACGGCGAAGCGAACTCCCTTTCTCACTTATACAATCCACCGCTCCTTATTCATCTGCTGGAGGCAGGACAATGGGATGCTATCGAGGAGAAGCTGAAGCATGCCTTTGAGGAACTCGAGTTCAAATGGGGCGACTCGCATGAGCATATTTTGGAAACCTATTTCATGATCGTCAGCTCACTAAGCTATTCCATTCACAAGAACAAGCTTTGGATGACGGATATTATGGGCGGCGAGTTTAATCAATTGCTTAGCGGTCCTAACTTTCATACGATAAATCAGCTTCGCTCTTGGACAAGCGGTATTATCAATGCCTATAAAGATCATATGAGCAGTAGAGTCCAGCACTCCCGCTCCAGCACAGTACAGAAGGTGCAAGAGTATGTATCCGGCCATTTGGAGGACGCATCGCTGCAATCCATCGCCTCGCATGTTTTTCTAAATTCGTCCTATTTGTCAAAAATTTATAAGCTGGAAACGGGCGAGGGCATCAGCGATTATTTGTCACGGCTCAAAATGGAAACCGCGGCGCATATGCTGCGCACTACGCCAGAAAAAATTTATGAGATCGCTGCTAAAGTCGGTTATTTGAAAACAAGCTATTTCATTAAGGTTTTCAAGGATCGTTACGGCGTTACTCCTCAAGAATTCCGTGATCGCTAAGCCGGCAGCGCTGAATAAATAAAGATGCCAGCAACGTTTGCTGAGGAAATTCGGGCGTGTTTTTCCAAATAGACCAGATGAGCCAGCGTCTCCGACATCGCAAATCTTAATTGATGAGCATTGCCGCCGAGCCTGCTGCCAAATAGAGCCTCGCACATGCGATAAGCAGAGCGAGGCTCTTCTGCGAGCAGCGCTGCCATTTTGTCCAGCCTGCTTAGATGATGCTCTTCAAGCTCCGCAATACGGCCTGCAAAATTGGTGAATGGATCACGATGTCCAGGAAACGCAAGCTTGACCTCGAATTGCTTCAACTGCTCCAGACTGCTCAGAAAATCGCCCAGCGGATCGCCATCCTCCCCCGGAACGACGCTAACATTTGGCGTAATCCGAGGCAATACTTGATCTCCGCACAGCATCCATTGCAAGTCCTGTTGATAGAAGCAAACCTGCCCGCGAGCATGTCCAGGCGCATCAATAAGAAGCCAGCTCTGAGAACCGATCATCATGTGGCTGCCTGCTTCGAAATAGGTTACCTCTGGCTGTGGTGATACCATGCTCACAAATGATTTAAGATTTTCCGCAATCTCCTCCTGCTGCTCGATGGGCATGCCATGCTGTGCGTACAGCACTTGCAGCTGCTCTGAGAAATGACTATCTGCTCCCCAAAGCCTGCGTGCATAAGCATGTGCTTCCTTAGTTATATAGACAGGAGCCCCACTTCTCTCTTGCACATAACCAGCCAGCCCATAATGGTCGGGATGCTGATGTGTCAGCACGATTTTCACAATATCTGTCCACTTCAGCTCTAGATCCTGCAATACCTCAGACCATACGCTAATCGCATCATCTGTTCGCAGACCTGGATCAATGAGCGTATAACCGCGCTCTTCCGGAATAAGGTAGCTGTTCACCCATTTGAGCGAGAAGGGTACCGGTACGCGCACCTGAACCCATTCCTTCTGAAGAAGTACCCTCTTCATATTTAACTGTCGTGCGGCTTCCAGCACCTGAGACTCGTCCTTATCGTTACTCACGTTGATTTCACCCTCCCTATCATAATCATTCGCGGTGAAGTTGCTTCATCGTATGCCGAGCCGTTGTAATCCCCATACAGCCTAGTCAAATCAAGTCCGCTAGCAGCGAGATGATGTTCGAACCACTCCTGCTTGTACAGTCTCACTCTCTCCAAATATCTCCTCGGCTCCTCCATATTGCGTGGATCAGATATCGTTATTTCCTTCATCACCCAACCGTCTGCAATGGAGCGAAGCTCTTGAATGTGCAAGCCGCTATCCTCATCCAATCGTTCCGATCTCGGAACTAAGTTTTGAGCAACTTGAACGGGATTAAGAAAATCGATTAGAAAGGAGCCATCCGGGTTCAGCACTTTTCTAATTTGGCGCAGCACGTTGATATTGTCCTCTTCCAGCTGAAAATAACCAAAGGAAGTAAATAAATTAACCGTTGCAGCAAAGCGCCCTGCTTCAAACGGCAGCCTGCGCATATCTCCGTGAACCCAGTTCACCTGCGAGGTGTCATCATGGCGCTTTGCTTCTTCAAGCAATATAGGAGAGAGGTCAATACCTGTTACCGAATAACCAATTTTCTCCATAGCGAGCGCATGTCTCCCCATCCCGCAGCCGATATCCAGCACCTTGGCTCCCCTCGGCAGCCCAAGCCAAGCAAGCATTTTGCCAACCTCTTTACTCGCATCTTCCCAGTTCCGATGTCTATAAACTAGCATATAGTCGGAGCCAAAACTCTGCTCATACCATGGTTTCATTCTTTTGTTCCCCTCCATTATGTACCAGCTCTGTGAAGACCATATGTTTGCTTCATTGTACTTGAATAATAACTTACTGGCAAAGCCGCAGCGGACAGGCATAAAAATTGGTTTCAAGTACAAACTATGGAAGATTATTCAGCTAGTTCGTCCGTCCAATGATCATATTATTTAAAAAAGGAGGTATCGCTATGAATGAACGTTTGCGCATATTGTTTGCCGAATCTATCGATGTCGTATTTTCATCGTTGCAAAATAATGAAATGTCCATTGAAATTGCTTATATATCCACCATTTGCGAAATGAAAAAAATTAATGATTTCATCATCATCCCTTTTACGAGGGAGGAGTACTCATTTCAAAAGCAGCTGGACACAAACCCCGATTACCACAAGGTTGAGGATACTGCCCAGTGGCAAGATCTCCTTCTGCGCGGCAACGTTCTTATCCAAGTAAAGGAAACGATATATTCCTTCAAGGTCAGAGAAATTATGACCATTGAAAGCCCGCAAACACAGGTTGAGAGTGCCATTCAAGGTCCTCAGCTTGCCTTAAACGAGGATATCATCGTTTCTCTCAACCTCATTCGAAATATATATCCGTCTCCGGATTTAGCCGTGGAGGAGCATACCGTTGGCTCTTTGTCCAAAACACAAATCTATGTTTTATTTGATCAACGCCGGGTAGATTCGACAGTACTCGAAAACGTTCGCAGCAAATTAATTTCCATCAACGTTGAAATGCTTCAAGCCGCTGGCGAATTGGAGAAGCTGCTGATCGGCAAAAGAAAGCATTTATTTCCTACTGTTCTCATTTCTGAGCGGCCTGACCGCATCGGCAAGGCGATATCCAAAGGAAAGGTTGTCCTTCTCTTAAACGGAAATATGTTCGCACTTATTTTGCCGGCCACCTTCTATGATTTCATGCATGCAATGGAGGACGATTACAATGCGTATTGGATGACTAGTTTTCTCGTGCTTCTTAGATACATCTCTATTGTGCTGACGATTACACTTCCTGCCCTCTACATATCGGTCGTCTCGTATAATCCCGAGGTATTTCGTGTACAGCTTGCTTTCTCCATTGCAGGGAGTCGGTCTGCTGTTCCTTACCCCTCTTTTATCGAGGTATTTATTATGCTCTTCATGATCGAGATGCTGGTAGAAGCGAGTATACGACTGCCACGCTACATCGGTTCTACTGCTACAACCGTAGGCGGACTTATTCTAGGACAAGCAGCCCAGCAGGCAGGGCTCGTGAGCAGCATTATGATTATCGTGACGTCGGTCGTTGCGATTTCAAATTTTGTTATTCCTATAAATTCACTCTCATTTACAGTCCGCTTTTTGAAATATCCTCTTATAGGAATTTCTATTTTTTTCGGAATTACTGGCGTCGCCGTCGGCTTGTTTCTCTATGTTGTCTACCTATGCAACCTGCGCAGCTTCGGTAAGCCTTATATGCGCTTATTTGGTAAATTAAGACCACTGGAAGGAGATATCGGGCAGGTGAATGGCGAATGAACCGCTATGTATTTTATCCATTTATCATGGTCAGCTTTATCAATCTATTGCTGTTTGTACCATATATTTTAATTCAAGCTCGTTTTTCTGGCGCTGTAACCTCCATGATTGTAGGATCTGTTATCGGCACAATATTTGTCTACATGTATACCGGCGCACTTGCCCGCTTCCCTGGTAAAGGTCTGCCTGAAATACTTAAGCTGCATTGTCCTCAGTGGCTGGTATCTATTACAATGATTTGTTCGGCGATTATGTGGTGGTTTGGTACGACTATTATTGTTGTAACCTACGCGCTGCTCATCAATCGTTTCTTCAATCCAGACGCGAATCCAACGCTTATTCTGATCATGCTTATTCTCGCATGCGGTTATGCAGCGACACGCTCAACACTTTCTGTCATGTACGTCATTGAGATCGGAATTATCGTCAATGCGCCAATCATTATCTTCATCTTATTCAAGGCGGTCCGAAGTACACAATTGAACTGGGATTCCATTCATGTCGTAGCTAATTATGTAACTGAGATGCCCACCTTGACTGCCGTAGCAGCTGCAAGCTATATATTTACCGGTTATATCAATCTATCTTTGTTTAATCGGCTTCTGCCGCCTAATTTTCGTTTCAAGTTTCGCTGGGTATATCCGCTCTTCGGCATTTTGATATTACTTGTTTCGTTTTTTGTGCCAATCGGATTTCACGGAACAGTGGCTGTAAACGAGTATATCTACATCTGGAGCATAACTGCAGACTCGCTGATTATGCAATATGGCTTTATTGAGCGAGTATTATTTTTATTTTTAATCGTGTTTCTCAATTTAACGCTCATCTACACGATGAGTGGATGGCATCAGGCGATGGAATCTATTAAAAGCAGCTTCCGAAATTACAAGCCGGAAATCGACAGCCCCAGAACACCGATATCGAATTACGTAATTGTAGGTATTTTTATCGTGCTTACGTTCCTCTATCTCCAATTCGCCAATGAGAAAAACGGTATTATTATAACCACGTATTGGCTCGTCGTGCGAATGTTTGTAGAAGGTATCATTGTTGTAGCAGTATTCATCCTCAGTCGATGGAGGTCTAAGTCCACATGAATGCTTACATCCGAATTGCTCTGGCTAGTCTCATCATTGGCATGCTTGGCGGCTGCGGCTTTAAAGATATCGACAAGCGCTTCTTTGTCGTTGCGATTGGCATTGATGCATCAGAAAATGAAAAGAAGCCATACCGTATCACCCTTCAGCTCGCAATCCCCTCCCCGAGCATCGAGCCGGGAGCATCCAAAACGCAAATTGAAACCATCGATGCTCCAAGCATCGCCGAGGGCGTTCGCATGCTGAAAGCCTATGTAGATAAAGAGCTCGACTTTGGGCATTGCAAAATTTATATCGTCGGTGAGAAGGTCGTAAAAACGAATTATCAGGATACACTTCAATGGATGATGCGAAGAAGAGATATTCAAAATATCGCTAATATTGCTATTGGCAGACCGGATGCGGCAAGCATACTAAAAGTAATACCTATTTCTGAGCGTTATCCAGGAAATACGCTGTTTTTAAGCTTTGGTGCAGATGGGACAGAATCATCTTATACGTATGTAGAAACGTTATCAGACTTATCCAGAAGAGCTACAGAACAAGGATTGGACCCCTTAATGCCTATTATTATGAAAAATAAAGAGTCAAGCTTCATTATTAATCAAACCGCGCTGCTCGACAAAAAAAGAATCAAGCTCGTACTATCCCCTACTGAGGCGCAGATATATAACCAGCTAGCCAATGATTTCACCAAATCGTCCATGCACGGCATGTTTGAAGGCTCGGATCTTGTTGTGGCTATCACTAACATTCGTTCTAAGTTTCGCATAGGAAAACAAAATGGCAAGGATACGATTACGATGGATGTGAAAATGAAAGTCGTTTTCGAGGAAGCTCCCAGAGGGATATTTACCGATCAATGGACATCCGTTCAGCAAAATCTTAATCAGGAATATGCCAAGTCATGTGTCGCCCTGCTGCGGAAGATTCAGAAAGCGGGCGTTGACCCCATTGGCTTTGGTCTTCGGTATCGTGCAACTCATCCAAAACCCGACTCCTGGAAGGAGTGGGAGTCGATCTACCCGGAAATTGAATTCGTGGTACGACCGAATATTATTATCGAAGGCACAGGGCTTATCAAATAAACGGATTATTTCTTCCTGCAGAATAACAAATAAGGGTGTCCCTAGGGGCATTTAAGCACCCTGGTCACCCGATCACCATTACTTCTTCCTATTTCAGGAGCAGTCTGCTCGTGTGCCGCAGTTCATCAATCGAGGCTGCGCCGATACCAAACATCGCGGTTTGCAATTCGAATTCAATTCGCTCAAATTGCTGAAGCAGCTGCTCCTGCGATACCTGTTGACTGCTGTTTGCCGCTTGCGGCAGCAGAACTCGCCCAAAGCCTGCTAGGTTAGCACCAAGCCCAATAGCTTTAGCTGCATCAACACCTGTTCGCAAGCCGCCGCTTGCAATAATATTCGCTTGCGGCAAGCGCATCCGTATCTCCGCCACACTCTCAGCGGTCGGTATGCCCCAGTCTGCAAACGCTTCTGCTGCTTGCTTTCTCATCTCGTCGGTTGATCGAAATTTCTCAACCTGACTCCATGAGGTGCCTCCCGCGCCTGCTGCATCGATAAAGGCTACGCCCACACCGACAAGTGCTTCAGCCGTATCTGCGTCAATTCCCCAGCCTACCTCTTTGATCCCTATAGGAACGTTAGAGCGCTTGCATACCTGCTCTATCGCCGTCAACAAATTCCGGAAATCCGTGTCTCCTTCAGGCTGAAATACCTCCTGCATACTGTTAAGATGCAGCACGAGCGCATCCGCTTCCGCAATGTCCACCGCTCTGCGACAGGAGTCAACGCCAAAGCCATAATTAAGCTGAACCGCTCCAATATTCGCAATGACAGGAACGGAAGGGGCATCCTTGCGGATAGAAAAAGAAGCCGCTAGCTGTTCATTTTCAATCGCTGCACGCATAGAGCCAAGACCGATCGCCCAACCTCTTGCTTCCGCTACTACAGCCAAACGACGATTAATCGCACCTGCCTCATCCGTTCCACCCGTCATCGAGCTGACGAGCAATGGAGCACCAAGCTTCTTCCCGAACCATTCGGTATTCAGCTTGATCTCACCAAATGAAAGCTCCGGCAGCGCATTATGTTTAAACCGATACCGCTCCAAGCCCGTTTCAATGCCTACGCTGTTCACTTGCTCCTGCAAGCAAATGCGGATATGCTCGCCTTTGCGCTTCGCGGTAGCTGCTTGCTGATCTATTGTCATGCTTGTTCCTCCCAAGCAAGCGCAAACGTCCCGCGTCCTATATAGCGACGCAGCTCATTTTCACGCTTCTCTATCTTTTCAATTGCTATACTGCAAAACAAGCTCCTCAGCTTCAAGCCATCCATCCCAAATTCGGCAAGACGACTACGTACTAGCATAGCATAATTTTATGTTTCCCGCTCCCACATCCATGACATTGACACATACGGTGCGCTTACAGGCATAGATAAACAGCTTCCTCCTGCAGGAGCAGGACAACTGGATGTACGTATCGCCAGCGCTCCACCGCGAGACAGATCAAGGTATCCTTATCATTTTGATTTTTTCCATCATTTTTTTGATTATAATGATCAAATTTTCTTGTTAATTGATCGATATTCATTTAAAATATGAGTAACAACATCATCGAGGAGGTACACTTATGGAGATCATCATATTTGATACACAGCAAGAATTAGACATCTATGCAGCAGATTTGCTCATAAGCGTCGTAAATGAGAAACCAGATGCAGTTCTCGGTCTTGCAACAGGTTCGACACCGATCGGAATATATGACAAAATAGTAGAGAAATTCAACGAGAAGAAGGTTAGCTTCAAGGAAGCCACCACTTTTAATCTAGACGAATATGTTGGCATCGGTCCGGAAAATGATCAGAGCTACGCTTATTATATGAATAAGCATTTATTTTCTCATATCGATATCCCTGCCGCTCAAACCTATCTTCCTAACGGTATGGCAGCGAATATGGAAGAAGAATCTGCACGCTATGATGCTATGATTCAAGCCAAACCTATCGATATCCAGCTTCTTGGCCTTGGACATAACGGTCATATCGGCTTTAATGAGCCTGATGATAATCTAACTGGAGGCACCCATTCCGTTAAGCTCAAGGAGGAAACTAGGCTAGCCAATGCACGCTTCTTCGCTTCAATGGAGGAGGTTCCGGGTTATGCGATAACGATGGGTGTTGGCTCTATTTTGAAATCGAATACGATCATATTAGCCGTACGCGGGGCGGACAAAGCGGAAATTGTAAAAGAAGCATTAACTGGTCCGATTACAACAAGCGTTCCAGCTTCTTTGCTTCAAACACATGCACGCGTAATCGTTCTGCTCGATCGCGAGGCAGGAAGGTTGTTGGGTTAAATGGCGGAAGGCACGACTAGCTGGATCATTCATAATGTCAATATCGTACTTGAGGATGGCGTCGCTGCTGGCAGCGTCGTCGTTCAAAACGGTAAAATAGTAGAGGTTGCTGCGGATGGCAACAAGGACACTGCCCCCGTGTCTGCTGACGGTCTTCAGATTATTGATGGCGGTGGCGGCTGGCTGCTGCCTGGTTTTATTGACGTTCATGTGCATGGAGGCTTCGGCGCTGACTTTATGGATGCAAGCAGCGATAGCTTTGATACGATTACAAAGTTCCATGCTTCACAGGGCACGACCGGCATGCTGGCTACAACGATGACCGCTTCCAAGGAGGCGATCGAAGCTGTACTGCGTGCTGTCGATCATTATCGCAGCAGCGAGATGCCTTACACTGCTTTGTACGGTGTACATTTGGAAGGCCCTTTTATAAGCGAGAAGTGGCCAGGTGCACAAAATCCCGATCACATTATTGACCCGCAGCTCGAATGGATGAAGCAGTGGCAGGCCAAGTGGCCTTCCCTTATTAAACAGCTAACCCTTGCACCTGAGAAGATGGGTGCTCTCGAAACGATCGCTTGGCTTGCAGAGCAGGGCATTAATACGGCGTGCGGCCATACCGACGCCTTATATGCCGAGATCATTGCTGCGGCAGATGCAGGTCTGTCTCAGGCTGTACACACCTATAACGCCATGCGGGGACTGCATCACCGTGAGCCAGGTGCCCTGGGCGCCGTACTTACGGATTCACGCATAGCAGCGGAGCTCATTGCTGATGGCATACATGTGCATCCAGGAGCGATACGGCTGCTGCTCGCCGCCAAGCCCGCGGATAAGATTATTTTGATTACCGATGCCATGTCAGCGGCAGGCATGCCCGACGGCGAGTATAGCCTTGGCGGCTTAGCGGTCATTATGAAGGACAACGAAGCACGTTTGCTTGAAGGCAATGCTTTGGCAGGCAGCTGCTTGACGATGATTGGTGCCGTACGCTTCATGCTTGAGAATACAGACATGACCATTGCTGAGGTGAGCCGCCTTGCGAGCGGCAATGCCGCGAAGCAGCTTGACATTAACGACCGTACTGGCTCCATTATCTGCGGCAAGCAAGCCGATCTTGTATGGACAGATGCACAGCTGCGTATCCAGCAAACTTGGGTGCAGGGGCGTTCTGTTTATCACAATCAGAAGCAATAGCTGGACGATCCCTATGACATTTCAATAAAACAAACTTTACTTTCTACTTTCCATATTAAATATGACGAGGATGTCTAGCCAATAATTTGGCTAGGCATCCTCTTTTTGGTTCCAATTAGTGGCGGGATGCGATCATTCGGGCGCGATAAGAACACATAGGTGCTTATGGCAGCAAAACAGCTTACTTTCTTGAGCGATAAGCACCTATGTGTGCTTATGGGCTGGATTTAGTAGCGGGTTACGGTCATTCGGGCGCGATAAGAACACATAGGTGCTTATGGCAGCAAAACAGCTTACTTTCTTGAACGATAAGCACCTATGTGTGCTTATGGGCTGGATTTAGTAGCGGGTTACGGTCATTCGGGCGCGATAAGAACACATAGGTGCTTATGTCAGCAAAACAGCTTACTTTCTTGAACGATAAGCACCTATGTGTGCTTATTGGCTGGATTTAGTGGCGGGATGCGATCATTCGGGCGCGATAAGAACACATAGGTGCTTATGGGCTGGATTTAGTGGCGGGAATGCGATCATTCGGGCGCGATAAGACCACATAGGTGCTTATGAGATTGAATTAGTGGCGGGATACGATCATTCGGGCGCGATAAGAACACATAGGTGCTTATGGCAGCAAAACAGCTTACTTTCTTAGGCCATAAGCACCTATGTGTGCTTATGGGCTGGATTTGGTGGCGGGAATGCGATCATTCGGGCGCGATAAGACCACATAGGTGCTTATGGCAGCAAAACAGCTTACTTTCTTAGGCCATAAGCACCTATGTGTGCTTATGGGTTGGATTTAGTGGCGGGAATGCGATCATTCGGGCGCGTTAAGACCACATAGGTGCTTATGGCAGCAAAACAGCTTACTTTCTTAGGCCATAAGCACCTATGTGTGCTTATTGGCTGGATTTAGTGGCGGGATGCGATCATTCGGGCGCGATAAGAACACATAGGTGCTTATGGGCTGGATTTAGTGGCGGGATGCGATCATTCGGGCGCGATAAGAACACATAGGTGCTTATGGGCTGGATTAAGTCTAGAGGTCGGGTGGCTTTCGCTTACCTATAATTTGCTTAAGCAAGCAGCCATCGATAAACAAAGGAAAATGGCGGTACAGAAATAGATTCCTGCACCGCCATTTGATTAAAACTCTACTTTTCTCCACTAATAGCGAACATACCACTTTTGGGATAGCCTCATCTTTTGGATATAGCTAGCCCGTCACATGCACAGAAATACCATGCTGCTTCATTTCATAAGAAAGCTCCTCGGTGAGCGGAACGTCTGTAATAACGCCGCTCAGCTCCGTTAAAGCAGCAATGGAGAAGAGTGAGGTTTTTCCTGTTTTGGTATGATCGAATACGGCATATGCCGCTTGCGAACTTTTAATGAGTGCTTTGGCGATTTGTGCTTCTTGCTCCGAATAGGTCGTAATGCCGCCTGTCGCAGAAATACCGTCGACTCCGATAAACATTTTCCCAATATGAAGATGGGCAACCGTACCTTCACTTAAAGGCCCGCACAGCTCGAAGCTATTATGCCGCATGATACCGCCGGTAACAACAACTTGAATCTCGCTGCCTCCAAGCTCCATTGCAATATTCACCGCATTGGTTACAACGGTAATCCCTTTACGGGTTTTTAATAGTTTTGCGATTAAGAAGTTGGTCGTACCGCCCGAGAGCCCAATCACGTCGCCTTCAATAATTAACGACGCAGCCAGCTCGGCAATTCGTTCCTTCTCCAAGATCGACAAACCTTCCTTCTCCGCAAATGGCAATTCCCGAGCAGAGTTCATGCCATCATACAGCGCACCGCCAATTGTACGTATAACCGGATAGTCGGACTCCATCTGCTCTAAATCACGACGCGCTGTCGCTTCTGAACAGCCGAAGCGCTCGACCATTTCCGGAATCGTCACCCGTCCCTGCTGCTTTAGCAGTTGAAGAACAGCCTCACGGCGACGCTGGCCCTTGGAACCGACTACATCAGTCATTATCAGCGCTCCACCCACGCTTTGGCAGACAAGCGATGCTCAACAACGCTCCACTCAGGCAATGCTTCCCAGTCTCCGCGCATCTGTACAACAAGAGATCCGTTAATGCTTGCTAGACGTACAGCTTCCACCGGGGTTAACCCCTTCATAATTCCTGCCAAGAATCCAGCACAGAAGCCGTCCCCAGCCCCTACCGTATCTACAACCTGCTCAGCTGGGTAGAATGGTACGCTGTCTTCCTGTCCATCCTTCCATACGACAGTTGTATCGCCTACGCCTTTAATAATAGATATTGCTTTTAGCTCAGAGAGCTTGCTCTTGACCAGTTCATAGTCATCCGTATCATACAATAGCTTAAGCTCGTCCCAGCCCGGCAAGAAATAATCGGCATCCGCAGCAAGCGGCAGCAGCGTTTCACGAGCTTCCTCGATTGACCAGAGCTTAAGGCGGAGATTGGGGTCGAAGCTCACAAGTACGCCTGCCTCCTTCGCAATATCGACAGCACGGCGAAGCGTTCTGCGGCAATCCTCGCTAAGCGCTGCCGTGATACCGGTTACATGAAGCAGCTTAGCTCCACGAATATAATTCTCATCAAGCTGCTCAGGCAGCATTCGACTAGCAGCCGAATGCTTTCTGAAATAATGCACTGCCATTTTGCCCGCCACATGCTCACGGAACATCATACCGGTTGGCGCATCCGTGCTAAGCTGAGCGCGTGATACGTCAACGCCTTCGCCGCGCAGCGTTTTCAAAATATTTTGACCAAACGGATCATTGCCAAGCGCACCAAACCAGCCTACAGAGGAACCTAGACGTGCAAGTCCAATTGCGACATTGCTTTCCGCTCCGCCGAAGGTTTTTTCAAGCGTTGCAGCACGTTCGATCGACTTATGCTCCTGAGGCATAAATAGAGCCATGGATTCACCAAATGTTACAATTTGCGGCGATGATTCATGCACGTTAAACTCCCCCTACAGTGTTATTTTATTAATATATAAGTTGAACTAAACATTTACGTTTTGGGCGCTGCGCGAGTAGATCGTTCTGAAGGATCGCGGTTGCAGCCAGATTCTTTGATTTTCTAAGACTTTTAAAGGTAAGAATAAGGCTGCAAAGGCGAACACTTCGTTTCTCCAAAACGATCTTCTCGCTTCGCTAAATCTTCATTTTACTCAGTTCAAGTTATACAAATTAACGCTTAGACTTTAAACATCGGGAACTTCATGAAATAAATAATCGCAATATACAACACCAACACAATGATGCTCATCACGCGCGCTTTATTGATATGTGCGGTTGCACTCTTGCCATCTTGAATAGAAGCAACTACAAGCTTAAGGGGCTTGGAAATAATTCCGCCGAGTGCAGCAATAGCTAGGAAAAGCAGTACAATAATAATCATCCATGCAACGCTGTATTCACCCTGCGACATCAAATAACCGCCCGTTAACAGCTGCACCACTAGAAAATACTGTGCTAGCCGATTAGCTGACAGCAAACCATCAGCCAAACCGCCTTGTCCAACTCCAGCGAGCCTCGAAGCTCTGCCTACCATCATCGGAAGCACGATATAGAATCCCATACCAACTGCTCCGATCACGTGTAAAAATAACATGACATTAAACATTTGTATTCCTCCTGTTTTGGTATTCCACAGATCATGATTCGTCATTGCCACAATCGCATACTATAAATAGTTTATCAGAAACGAGGCTTTTTTCAAATAATTCCTCTCCCAATACGATGTATATTATTCTTTTCGAAACTTTTTTCCCCAATCGTTCCCGAAATTTTCACAGTTGGCTCTGTAAAAAGCATAATATCAACTATTACGCTGCTTTAGACTTTAAAGCCGTATTTACTCATTACACCATGTATTGAAAAATAGGTAACTTCCTCGGGCAGAGCATCTTTAATCGGCCGCAGCTTTTCAGTTCCATGCTCACCGATGGCCTGTACAATCAATTGCTCGAACTGCTCAGGTATGATCCGGCTAAAATCCACTTCTTCTCCTTCGTCGGCGCAGCGAATGATATGTCCTTCTACCGTCACTCTGCTTAGCCCGCGATCCTTAGCGATTTCATCCGGCTCTTGTCCCGCTTGAAACAGCTCAAGTGTCGTTAAGTGACTAGGCTGCTCATCGCTCTGTGATCTCGTAGTAGACGCTGCTGCCTTCCTAGGCGCATGCGATAAAGTTTCTTCTCCCAATGCCTGTCCTTCACCTGCATTAGCATGGATAATAGAGAGCAAGTCCTCACCATATTTATCTGCCTTCGCCGAACCGATCCCTTTCACACCTAACAGCTGGTCGATCGATTTGGGCTGTGCATTCGCAATTTCCCTAAGTGTCGCGTCAAAGAACAGCATGAATGGCGGTACGCCTTCCAAGGCTGCTTTTTCTTTGCGCCACTGCTTAAGTGCTTCAAATAACGGCGAAGCATTCGCACTATCCGCGGAAGCAGCTTGTCTTACGGTTACTCTTACTCTTTGAATGATCGACTCGCGGCCTTCCAGCACCGGCAATGCACTCGCTGTCAAAGAAACGACAGGGTACTGCCCTTCACTGAGCTTTAAATAGCCCTCTGCAACGAGCCAATACAGCCAATCCCCGATTTCCTTCTCCGGCAAATGCCGCATCAAGCCATACGTGGATAAACGATCCAGCCCAAATTCAAGAAGTCGTTTGTCACGCGAGCCCTTAAGTACTTTGGCTGCCATCATAACGCCAAATCGACCTTTCATTCGACCTACACACGACAGCGCCATTTTCGCTTCTTCGGTCCGATTAACAGGCTCGCTCTTATCCAAGCAGCTGCTGCATTTCCCGCATGCCTCTACGCCGGTTTCTCCGAAATAATCGACAATAAATTGCTGCAAGCAGCGCTGCGTCCGACTATAATTCATCATCGTATGAAGCTTCGATAGCTGAATGGACTTGCGATCACTATCTCCTGTCCCTTGCTCAATCAGAAAACGTTGAACCTGCATGTCGGCTGGCTCGAATAATAGGATACATTCGCTTTCCTCGCCATCACGGCCAGCACGGCCCGCCTCTTGATAATACGATTCAATGTCGCTTGTCATTTGCCAGTGCAGCACGTAACGAACGTTAGGTTTATCAATACCCATGCCAAAAGCATTTGTTGCAATCATCACGCGAATTTCATCAAACCGAAATCTCTCCTGCGTTTCCGCACGCTCTACATCTGAGAGTCCGCCGTGATATTTACCCGCTTGAATGCCTCTGCGTGTCAATTGTTCATATACATTCTCGACTTCTTTTCGCGTTGCGGCGTAAATGATGCCAGATTGCTCCTTGCGTGATGAGATAAAGTTCTCTAAAAACTTCTTTTTATCCACACCTGTTACGACAGACAGCGATAGATTGGGCCTCGCAAATCCGGTTACAAAAACACTCGGGTCACGGAGCTTCAGCATTTCTGCAATATCCGCGGCTACCTCTGTTGTTGCCGTAGCTGTAAATGCAGCTACAAGCGGCCGATCCCTCATCCGTGCGATCCACCCTGCCAGCTGTCTATAGCTTGGACGAAAGTCATGACCCCATTGCGATACGCAGTGGGCCTCATCAATCGCGATGAGCGGGATGGTAAGCTGCTCCGATAACGTTTGGAACATTGGCGCATCCAGACGTTCTGGAGCCACATACAGCAGCTTATACTCCCCCTGCATCGCGCTTCGCATCACTTCCCGATATTCTGCAGCTCCGAGCGAGCTGTTAAGAAAGGCTGCGGAAACCCCTACCCGCCGCAGTGCATCAACCTGATCCTTCATCAGTGATATAAGCGGCGATATAACTAGTGAAGTGCCAGGCATCAGCATTGAGGGAATTTGGTAGCAAATCGATTTTCCACCGCCGGTCGGCAAAATAGCCAACGTATCGCGTCCTTGCATAATGCCCGAGATAATATCCTCTTGTCCCTTCCGGAAAGAGTCATAGCCATATACCCGTTTCAAGGCTTGTTTCGCCTGTTCGATCAATCGATACCCCTCCCATTCTCAAGGCTTCTACGCTGTAAAATTAAACAGGGAGGACCCTGGCAGCATACTGTCAGGGTCCTCCCAAACGCATTTATTTGAGCTGCAAGCAGCTCGCTTATTAACCTGTTACAATTTGTATAACATTGCGAACGGACACCGCAGATTTATCAAGAGCAGCTTTTTCTTCAGCAGTCAAATCAAGCTCAAGCACTTTCTCGATACCGTCGCCGCCAATGATTGTTGGAACGCCCATGAACAGATTGTCATAGCCGTATTCCCCTTCAAGCAAAGCGATAACCGGCAAAATACGTTTTTTATCTTTAAGGATAGCTTCAGTCATTTGCACAAGGGAAGCTGCTGGCGCATAATACGCGCTGCCGTTGCCAAGCAGATTAACGATTTCGCCGCCGCCAACGCGAGCGCGTTGAACGATGGCATCAATACGCTCTGCAGAAATAAGCTTCTCGATTGGGATACCGCCAACGTTCGAGTAACGAACGAGTGGAACCATGTCATCGCCATGTCCGCCAAGCACAAAGCCGCGAACGTCTTCAACAGATACATTAAGCTCTTGCGCAATAAATGTGCAGTAGCGAGCCGTATCAAGAACACCGGATTGACCGATCACACGGTTTTTAGGGAAACCAAGCGTTTGGAATGCGGCATAAGTCATCGCATCCACTGGATTGCTCAGGATAATGACATAAGCGTTAGGGCTTGTAGCTTTGATGTTTTCACAAACGGATTTAACGATGCCAGCGTTAGTGCTGACAAGGTCATCACGGCTCATGCCTGGTTTACGGGCGATACCAGCTGTAATGATCACAACATCGGAATCTCTCGTATCGTCATAGTTTGCCGTACCGATAATTTTCGCATCAACGCCAAGCACTGGTGTTGCTTCAAGCATATCAAGCGCTTTACCTTTAGTTGGGTTTTCAAGCGGCGCAATATCAACAAGAACAATATCGCCTAGTTCTTTCTGAGCAAGCATCAGTGCAGTAGTCGCACCTGTGAAGCCTGCTCCTACTACTGTGATTTTGTTGCGTTTAATAGCCATCTTGTGCAAATCCTCCCGTAACACTTATTTTAAAGGGGAGACCCCTTGACCCCCCGGTTTTCAGCTCAAAGTCCTCCTAAGTGCGTTTTCGAACCCTCCTAAATCCTCCCTTCCAAGGGAGGACCCCAAGGCGCTGCGCCCTCTGGACACCTGCGAATTGGACTAACGTAGGAGATAAATCGACGTGCCTGTGCGACTACTGAGCTTGGATCGCTTTTCGTCCCTGCGGGACACGCTTTACGCTTGCTTATGCAGGAATTGTCCCGGGGCGGGACCCCATTCCCTTTCAAGAGCAGGAATTTGTCCCTGCGGGACGCTATTCCCCTTAAGAGAAGGAACCAAGTCCCTGCGGGACTTGATTCCTTCCTTGGATGGGGGTTAGTTTGCCCCCCTACTTTAAAATAAATAATGATTGGATTATTGGACTACATGTTTTTGATGATTTCGTCTGCAAATGCAGAACATTTAACTTCTGTTGCGCCGTCCATTAGACGAGCGAAGTCATAAGTAACGGTTTTGTTGTGGATCGCTGCTTCCATACCTTTATAGATAAGGTCAGCCGCTTCCTGCCAGCCTAGGTGCTCAAGAAGCATTACGCCGGAAAGGATTACGGAACCTGGGTTTACTACGTCAAGGTCAGCATATTTTGGTGCTGTGCCGTGAGTTGCTTCGAAGATTGCATGGCCAGTTAAGTAGTTGATGTTCGCTCCTGGAGCGATACCGATACCGCCAACTTGAGCAGCAAGAGCATCAGACAGGTAGTCGCCGTTAAGGTTCAATGTTGCGATAACATCGAAATCAGTAGGGCGAGTAAGTACTTGTTGCAATGCGATATCTGCAATAGCGTCTTTAACGATTAGCTTGCCAGCTGCTTCTGCATCTTTTTGTGCTTGGTTTGCAGCGTCAGCGCCTTCTGCTTCCTTAATGCGATCGTATTCACCCCATGTAAAGGTTTCGTTAGCGAATTCTTGCTCAGCCACTTCGTAGCCCCAGTTTTTGAACGCGCCTTCTGTGTATTTCATGATATTGCCTTTGTGTACAAGGGTAACTGATTTTTTGCTGTGCTTGATTGCATATTCAATCGCTGCGCGAACAAGACGCTGTGAACCTTCTTTGGATACTGGCTTGATGCCGATACCGGAAGTTTCAGGGAAACGGATTTTGTTGGCACCCATTTCGTTTTGCAAGAACTCAATTACTTTTTTCACTTCTGGAGTACCTTCTTGGTACTCAATTCCTGCATAGATATCCTCAGTGTTTTCACGGAAAATGACCATGTCAACAAGCTCAGGGCGTTTTACAGGAGAAGGTACGCCAGTGAAATAACGAACTGGACGCAAGCAAGTGTACAGATCAAGCTCTTGACGAAGAGCAACGTTCAAAGAACGGATACCGCCGCCGATTGGCGTAGTCAAAGGTCCTTTAATAGCTACAATGTACTCACGAATTGCTGTCAAAGTATCAGCAGGCAACCACTCGCCGTACTCGTTGAATGCTTTTTCGCCAGCAAATACTTCGTACCAAGCGATTTTTTTCTCGCCGTTATAAGCTTTTTCTACCGCTGCATCTAGTGCGCGTTTCGAAGCCTTCCAGATATCGCGGCCTGTACCGTCACCTTCGATGAAAGGGATAATTGGGTTGTTAGGCACCGAAAGTACGCCGTTATCAATTGTGATTTTGTCGCCTTCTGTTGGAAGCGCGAATTTTTCGAACTGAGCCATGAATGAAATCCTCCTTAGAATTGTATCTGCCGTGTAGGCAGATATGAGTTAGTATGATGTAGTGTTGGTATACGAGAACGAACTGCTTGTTCACTCCCTTACCATTGTAACTTATTTTAGCGATTAGCGCTGCTCGATCGGAATGTACTTCACATTAACCGGTCCAACATAATCCGCACGCGGGCGAATCAAACGGTTATTTTCATATTGCTCAAGAATATGTGCGCTCCAACCGGATAAACGGCTAATCGCAAAAATCGGTGTAAACAGGTCGCGTGGAATTTCAAGGTTCGTGTATACGGATGCAGAATAGAAGTCAACGTTAGGCTTCAACCCTTTTTGACCCGTAACCAGCTCTTCAATCTTGATCGACATCTCGTAAAGCTCCAAGTTGCCTGTTAGCTTGCCAAGCTCGCGGGACATTTTTTGCAAATGCTTCGCGCGTGGATCGCCGTTTTTGTAAACGCGGTGACCGAAGCCCATAATTTTGACCTTGTTCGCAAGCGCATTGCTAATATAGCTCTCTACATTAGCTGTAGATCCGATTTCTTCAAGCATAACCATAACCGCTTCATTCGCACCGCCGTGAAGCGGTCCTTTCAAAGCGCCAATCGCAGAAGTTACGCCCGAGTAAATGTCCGACAACGTTGCAACCGTAACGCGTGCTGCAAATGTCGAAGCATTAAGCTCGTGATCAGCATGAAGAACGAGTGCTTGGTCAAGTGCTTTAACAGCGACCTCAGCAGGCTCGTTTCCAGTTAGCATGTATAGGAAGTTATAAGCGATCGAAACGCCTTGCTTAGGGGCAATTGGCTCAAGACCTTGACGAATCCGTGCAAAAGCAGCAATAATCGTAGGCAGCTGAGCTTGCAATTTAATTGCTTTCAATTGATTCGATTCAGGAGACATATCGTTCGCAGAGCTATCGTACAAAGCAAGACTTGAAACCGCTGTACGAAGAGCAGCCATCGAGTTTGTATCTTTTGGATATAGCTTGATTTGATCAAGCACGCCTTGCGATACTGCCGCATATTGATCTAATTGCTTCTGCAGTCCGCTCAGCTCGGAACGATTAGGTAATTTACCGTACCACAGCAGATATGCGACCTCTTCAAAAGTAGCGTTTGCTGCAAGATCGTCAATATCAATACCACGGTATGTCAGTACGCCATCAATAATCGAGCTGATGGACGAAGCCGCGGCAACAATTCCTTCCAGACCTTTAGTTGCTGTCATCGTTCTCTCTCCTTTAACTTGCGTATTATTAACATTAATAGGGATTCAATATTTGTACCATCCTTCTTATCATAAATGATTTGGACCGTGAAGTGAACAAATACGGACATAAAAATGCTTTATCGGCATTATTTTTATTTTTATCGCTTTTAATTTCACCACATCGTATCGTATGCTCCAGCTGCATTTTTCCCAATTAGCTCTGAATTTAGCCGCATTACAAACTATTTTTACAGAATCGAATATAATGGTAAAATGTCAACAGGAGAATTCAAAGAGCAAAATTTGCCGTATTGGAGGCGCTATATGACAGAACAACGCATCGGGATCATTGACATAGGCTCCAACTCCGTACGATTAGTAGTGTACGAGCGGACAGCAAATGGTGCTCATCGTGTGGCCGATAGCAGTAAACGGCCTGCTAGACTAAGCGAGCGTATCGACGAGAACGGCTGTCTCCCTGGGACAGCAATCGACGAATTAATTGACACGCTTATTCATTTTACCATGATTTGCACACATAATCATACAAGCCATATTAGAGCAGTCACTACGGCCGCTGTTCGCAACGCTAACAATCGTTCAGAAATTCTTGAACGCATCAAAGCCGAAACTGGGCTTATCATTGAATTGCTCTCCGGGGAAGATGAAGCATCCTATGGCTTCCTTGGCATGATAAACTCACTTGACGTTCAGGACGGGCTCCTTATTGACATCGGCGGCGGAAGCACCGAGCTATCCTTATTTCGCAATCGAGTTATCGTCCGTTCGATATCCTTTCCGTTTGGCTGCGTCAGCCTCAACAAGCGCTTTGGCGCAAAGGGGTTGCTGCTGGATGATGATTTGAAGCTGCTTGAGAGCTTTGTTGCAGAAGCCATACGAAATGAGCCATGGATTGGGGAAACGCCAGGACTGCCGCTCGTAGGTATAGGAGGAACTGTCCGTGCGCTGGGCAAAATGCACCAAGCAGCGTATCATTATTCATTTCCGCAAACGCATAACTATCCGATAATCGGCGAGCAGGTCGACGAGCTGTTCCACCAAATCCGCAAGCTGCCGCTGGACAAAAGACGCAAGCTGCCGGGCTTGTCCAAAGATCGCGCCGACGTTATCGTTCCCGGCGTAGCGATACTTCGGGTTTTGTTCCGCGCATCCAAGGCTTCTTATTATCGCATTTGCGGAGCTGGGCTGCGTGATGGATTGTTTCATGCTACAAGGTTTCCTACACATCCAAAACTTGACGATGTGTTGAAATATAGTCGTACAAATTTAATTGCACTGCATCCGTCTGCGCCTAAGCAGCATGTGCTGCAGGTGAATCGAATAGCACTTGAGCTCTACGATGTGCTGAACTATATTCATCACATGCAGCCCCGAACGAGGATACTTTTCAATACGGCCTCGCAGCTGTTTCGGATCGGCGCATCGATCGATTATTACGAATACGCGAGACACTCGTTCTATCTTGTTATCAACTCGCAGCTGAACGGACTCACGCACAGAGAAATCATTATGACGGCGGCCATCGCTTCCTACAAAAGCAAAGGCCGGACTCGCCAGCATATATCCGAATATAAGGAGCTGCTGAACGAATCCGACCTTGATACTATTTATAGGCTGGGTGCTTTGCTGCAGCTAGCTGCAGCATTAGACCGAACTGAAACACAAGCAATTGCACAGCTGAATGTCCAAGTAGATAGCAGCCAGCTGATTCTAAAACCTATTCAGCCCCGCGGAACGCTCGCTGTCGAGCGGCGCGAAGTAGAAGAGCTCAGCTCTGAGTTCAAGAAGCTGTGGGGAGTAGCGCCAATATTGAATTATGCTGCTACGCAAGTCCCTTCCACGACGAAATAACCTTTGCCTCGAACTGACTGCGGAACGGCTGCTTATCAGCACTTGAAATGTGTTCATAAGTACCGTTCGGCTGCAGCTCGCGCGCCTTGACATTATCATTAATATTAAGCTGGAGCATATTGATCAATACTTGTCTTAGAGACGGATCGAACACTGGACACATCAGCTCTATTCGCCTTGTCAGGTTGCGTGTCATCCAGTCCGCGCTCGAGAGATATACATCCTCTTCCCCGCCGTTATAGAAATACATAATCCTCGCATGCTCTAGGAATCGGTCTACAATACTTATCACCTGGATATTTTCACTGCGCTCTGGCACACCTGGACGCAGGCAGCAAACTCCGCGAACGATCAGCACAATCTTCACGCCCGCTTGCGAGGCCTCATAGAGCTTGTCGATGATCTCTTGGTTCGATAAGGAGTTCATCTTCGCAATAATGCGCGCAGGCTTGCCCGCTATCGCATTCAAGCGTTCCCGATCAATAAGGCGGTACAGCTTCTCCTTCAAATCCGACGGGGCTACGCCAAAAGCCTTCCACTCATACGGACTGGAATATCCTGTAACTTCATTGAATAAAGCGGAGGCATCTCCGCCAATAATAGCATGTGAGGTAAACAGTCCAATATCCGTATATAATGTAGCTGTGCTGTCATTGTAGTTGCCAGTCCCGACATGAACATACCGCCGAAGCGTGCCCTGCTCCCGCCTGACAACCAGCAAGATTTTTGCATGCGTCTTTAGGCCGACTAAGCCATAGACCACGTGACAGCCTGCTTTCTCAAGCTGACGCGCCCAAGCAATATTGCGCTCCTCGTCAAACCTCGCCTTCACCTCTACAACGACCGTAACCTGCTTCCCCGCTTCGCCTGCCTTTGCAAGTGCCTGCACGAGCGCTGATTGCCCGCTGACGCGGTATAGCGTCATCTTGATCGCCAGCACATCGGGATCATAGGCAGCCTGCATGACAAAATCATTCACCGCATCAAAAGATTCATAAGGATGATACATGAGCACATCCCGCTGGCGTATAACCTCAAACATGTCATCGGTTTCATCAAATTCTCGCGGATAAACAGGCTCAAGCTTTTCATGACGCAAATTATCGTTGCCTGGCACGGCGGCTGCGAATTTCATTAGAAAGCTAAGGTCAAGCGGACCATCCATTTCGAATAAATTGTCTTCTATTTCAAGCTCCTCTGTGAGCATTTCAAGTGCATAGGGGTGCATCCCCTTTGCAACCTCTAGCCTGACGGGAATTCCCCAGCGGCGCCTGCGAAGCTCCTTCTCGATCTCCTCGAGCAGATCCTCAGCATCCTCCTCATTCAGCGTAATATCAGCATCCCTAGTTAAACGGAATGGATTAACGGAGAATGGGATATAGCCGTTAAACAGCGTGTCAATAAACTTTTCAATCAATTCCTCTAGAAGCACAAACTCTGTTTTCTTGCTGTTTATTCTCCCTGGAACTGGAACGACTCTTGATAAAATAGACGGAACCTGCACGATCGCAAACAACGGCTCCTCCTCTGACGAGCCGCCATCCTGTCTAAGCAGCACAGCCAAATATAGCTCCTTCGTATGTACGAGCGGAAACGGTCTGCTTTGATCGACAGCCATTGGCGTTAGCACAGGAAATACAATTTCATGAAAATAGTCCGAAACCGCCTTTGTCTGAGCTATGTTAAGCTCATCAATTGAACGAATAAATATCCCTTCGCGGCTTAAGCTGCGAAATACATCTTTGTATGTACGATATTGATCATTTACCATCTGTGTTGCACGCTTAATGAGCCTTTTCCAAAGTCCCGATGGCGTATATCCAGTGAAATCGGTTTTTGACAAACCGGCTCTCATTTGCATTTGTATGCCCGCTACACGTACGCTCATAAATTCATCCAAATTACTTGAGACGATCGCCAAAAATTTAGCTCTCTCTAGTAATGGATTGCTTAAATCCTGAGCCTCCTGGAGGACCCTACGGTTGAATTCAATCCAACTTAAATCACGATTTACATAGTTGGACAAAAGCTTGCTCATTTCTCACGCCTCCTGAGTAGTTATACATAGTAATCCCTCTCTCTAAGCTTACGCACCTGTTTAAATATCAAGAATGGTTCGTTCGCGAAGGAGCTGAGGATACACACGCAGCTCCAATAGGCAGTATGAGCACATAGCTCATCGCCTTAGCGAGAGATATAGGATGTCTGTCTAATTATGAAGCATGACTATTATTCCCATGTTAACCTTTTGTAAAAGGAACGTAAATATTAGAACCTGCCGATTCTAAAATTACCGTTTTTAATACGCTTCTCAATCCAGTTCAGCATGACTTGACGGTAAAAGCTACGTGTTATCGGGATAAGCAATGTAATGCCTATAATGTCGGATAAAAATCCAGGCATAAGCAATAATATACCGCCAGCGAGCACACATAATCCATCCAATAGCGACTGACCGGGAATTTGACCGGCTTGCATTTGGCGCTGCGCTTCTCCCCAAACCTTACGTCCTTCCGCACGGGCCAAATAAGCGCCAGCAAGCCCCATAATGATCAGGATAAAGAAGGTGTTCCACCCGCCAATCCAGCTGCCGACCTGAAACATACCCCAAATCTCGATTATAGGTACAACAATAAAAACAGCCAAAAGCCATTTGTGCATGATTTGTCCTCCTTAAAGTTTGCGTAGCAAACTTACTTCGTAAGCATGAGCTCATATAGCTCCGGCATTGCTTTATTTAATCGTACTGCCTGCCACTGCGTATTCACCCACACATGCTTAGTTCCGCCCTCCACCAGCAGCTCACCTGGCATCAGCTCGCTTGCAGCAAGCTCTGATGCATGAAAATCCTGGGCAGCAACCCTTCTAATCTGTGACTCAAATGATACGCGAACTGGCGAGCACTCCGCTATTCGCGTACAGACAACAAGCGTATCGTCATAACGAGCAGGAAGCACATAACGGCACTGCAAGTCGACAACTGGCAAAAGCAGACCTTTATCTTCAAGGCTTTTATAATCATAGCCAGCATTTCTAATCCATTCAGTTCGTCCAATTTCAAACCAAGTTACATAATTCCCGTGAAAAACAACGCCCATTTGATCCGTCTCCTGATATCGAACACGAATCGGATGCATGAACCATTGAGAAACTGACAGCATGAAATTTCCCCCTTGCAGCAGATAACCACTAACTGCCACCCTATGACAGATGAACAAAAAGCGACGGTGAGAGCACCATCGCTTTAGCTATTATATAAGTTGAATTAGAAATTTACGTTTTGGGCGCTGCGCGAGTAGATCATTCTTACGATCGCGGTTGCAGCCAGATTCTTTGATTTTGTTAGACATGTAATCGGTAAGAATTTGACTGCAAAGGCGAACACTTCGTTTCTCCAGAACGATCTTCTCGCTTCGCTTTAACTTCATTTTTCAAGTTCAACTTATATACATTATATTTATTTGAATATAGGTTAATTACAGAACTTTTGATTGTCCGTGATAGATAACGCCGGTTTCACCATAAATCGTTACTTCCATGCCATCCTGAAGGAAATCAGTTGCGTTCGCAATGCCAAGAATAACTGGGATTCCAAGGTTAAGACCAACAACAGCTGCATGGCTAGTAATACCGCCTTGCTCCGTAATAACCGCTCCAGCTTTCTCGAATGCAGGCATATATTCTTTGTCTGTCGAGATCGTAACTAGAATAGAGCCTTCAGTTGTTTTTGCAATAGCTTCTTGCGGCGTGCGAGCAACAACGATTTTACCGATTGCCGTTTGGCTTCCGATACCTTGACCCTGTGCCAAAAGCTCGCCAATATGGTGAATTTTGATCAGGTTCGTTGTTCCAGCGCGGCCAATAGGAACGCCTGCAGTAATTACAACCGTGTCGCCAAGACTTAGGAAGCCTGTACTCATGCCGCCTTTAACTGCATTTTCGAACATTTCGTCCGTGGTGGACGCCTCAGGACCAAGTACCGCGAACACACCCCAAATGAGTGAAAGACGACGCAATACCTTCTCATCTGTTGTTACAGCAATAATTGGAGATTTAGGCTTGTACTTCGCTACCATACGGGCAGTAAAGCCGCTTTGTGTTGAAGTAATGATCGCTTTCGCACCAAGATCAAGAGCCGAGTTAGCAACAGCTTGGCTGATTGCTTCCGTAACTGATGTTTGCTGTGCGTTTGCTTGTTTTGTGAAAATTTCACGGTATTCCAAAGCTGCTTCTGCGCGCTCAGCAATACGAGCCATCGTTTGTACAGATTCAGTTGGGTAACGTCCAGCTGCAGTTTCGCCCGAAAGCATGATTGCATCTGTACCGTCAAAAATCGCATTGGCAACGTCACTCGCTTCAGCACGAGTTGGACGCGGGTTGCGCTGCATGGAATCCAGCATTTGAGTTGCTGTAATTACCGGCTTACCTACGCGATTACCTTTTTTAATCATATTTTTTTGAACGAGCGGCACTTCTTCAGCGGGAATTTCAACGCCAAGGTCGCCACGCGCAACCATTAGACCGTCAGAAACTTCTAGAATTTCATCTAGATTGTCTACGCCCTCTTGGTTTTCGATTTTAGAAATAATTTGGATATGACCTGCATTGTGACGCTCAAGAAGCTCACGAATTTCAAGTACATCACTTGCTTTACGTACGAAAGAAGCAGCGATAAAATCTACGCCTTGCTCGATGCCGAATACGATATCATTAGCATCCTTCTCCGTAATACCAGGCAATGAAATTTTTACGCCAGGTACGTTAACACCTTTTTTGCTTTTAATCGGACCGCTGTTTACGATACGGCAAATAATTTCTGTGCCTTGTACTTCTTCAACCGTCAATCCGATCAAACCATCATCAATCAGAATAGTTGAGCCAACGCTCACATCATTCGGAAGGTTGTTGTAAGTAATAGGAACACGATTGCGATCACCTAGAATATCCTCTGTAGTAAGCGCAATGATGTCGCCTTGATTTAACTCAATAGGCTCTTCCTTCAGCTTGCCAAGACGAATTTCAGGTCCTTTCGTATCAAGCAAAACAGCTACTGATGTACCTAGCTCTGCATTGGCAATACGAATATTTTTGATTCGGTTGCCATGCTCTTCAAAATCTCCGTGGGAGAAGTTAAGACGGGCAACGTTCATGCCTGCATGGATTAGTTTCTTTGTGTTTTCCAACGATTCGCTGGATGGACCGATCGTACAAACGATTTTTGTTTTACGCATGTTAGGTTTCCTCCGTATATTGCCTGAGATTCTATTCTATACTGACATGACACCCCACTGCTTGTACAGTGAAATAATCAATTTTACACATAATTTACTTAACGTTAGGTATCGCTTCGGTCTCTAGCTGGTGCGCCCGCTCCAGTTTGTCCGCCGCTTCGCCATTATTCACATCGTTAGCAGGCGCAATTGTAGCTACAACTGGCTGCTCGACGATTTTAAAATGGCCTATCTTGCGGAATTTATGATAACGATCTTCAATAAGCTGCTCCGCACTCATTTTCATAAGCTCCTGCAAATGCTGCCATAGCTTATCCTTAATTTGCTCCGCTTGGAAAGCCAAATCTTTATGAGCACCACCCTGAGGCTCTACTATTATATCCTCAATAACGCCAAATTCAAGCAAATCCTTGGCTGTTATTCTCATAGCTTCTGCAGCCTCATCTGCCCTGGATGCATCCTTCCACAATATCGATGCTGCTCCATTTGGAGAAATAACGCTATAAATAGCATTCTCCAGCATTAATACACGGTTGCCTACGCCAAGTGCTAAAGCACCACCGCTTCCGCCTTCGCCAATTACGATACATAGGATAGGCACGCCGAAGCCGGCCATTTCTCGCAGATTGCGTGCAATCGCTTCCGATTGTCCACGCTCCTCAGCAGTTTTGCCCGGATAAGCACCCTTCGTATCAATAAATGTAATGATGGGACGCTTGAACTTATTTGCTTGCTCCATAAGTCTCAGCGCCTTCCGGAAGCCCTCAGGATGAGGGCTTCCGAAGAAACGGGCAATATTCTCACGTGTATCTTTGCCGCGCTGATGACCGATTACAGTAACAGGAACACCATTTAGCTTAGCAAGTCCGCCAACGATAGCAAGATCATCTGCAAACAAACGATCTCCATGCAGCTCCATAAAATCCGCAAATATCTCTTGAATATAGTCAAGCGATGTTGGACGCTGATGATGGCGTGCCATATGCATTTTTTGTGCTGGACTCAGCTCGCTGTACAGCTCTTCCTCGAGCTGCTTGCACTTCTGCTCCAGACGCAAAATTTCTTCAGTGAAGTCGATACCCTTCTCCACGCTTAAGGTTTTCAGCTCTGTAACCTTCTGCCGCATATCGTTAAGCGGTTTTTCAAAAGGCAGCTCACCCGCCATAAGATGTTTCCTCCTTCACGCAATGCATGTCAAGCAGCTTCGCTAACGTAGGCTTCATATCTTTGCGGTGTACGACCTTATCCAACTGGCCGTGCTGCAAATTAAACTCGGACGTCTGGAAATCATCCGGCAGCTTCTGACGAATGGTTTGTTCAATAACAATCCGTCCAGCAAAGCCGATCAGCGCTCCAGGCTCGGCCAAATTATAATCGCCTAAGCTCGCAAAGCTTGCCGATACACCGCCTGTAGTAGGATCGGTGAAAATCGAAATAAACAAACCACCTGCGCTTTGAAATTTGGAAAGCGCAGCGCTTGTCTTAGCCATTTGCATCAAGCTCAAAATGCTCTCCTGCATACGAGCGCCGCCCGATGTAGAGAAAATAAGAAGCGGCAGTTGCTTCGCATGAGCCGCTTCTATCGCTCTTGTTATTTTCTCACCAACGACCGATCCCATACTGCCCGAGAAAAAATCAAAGCTCATAACCGCTACGACGACAGGAAAACCGCCAATTTCGCCTTCACCTGTAATAACAGCATCGCGAAGATTAGACTTACTCTTCTGCTGCTCCAGCTTGCTGGCATAACCGGGGAAGTTTAACGGATCAACGGATTCCATATCTGCATCATATTCGATCAAATGCCCCTCATCGAGCGTCAATGCAATACGCTCCCATGCATTAAGCCGATGATGATGGCCGCAAGAGGAGCATACCTTTAAATTCTTTTCCAACTCTTTGCTGTACTGAATCGTGCCGCATTTGGAGCACTTATTCATCAAGCCCTCAGGAACTTCACGCTTGCGCGGCTCCGAAGGTAATGTCGCATATTTCTTCTTTGTAAATAAATCTTTTATTTGCACGTGTGACACCTCTCAAGGCGCAATAGTATAGAGCAGTCCATCATAGTGGCCGCATAATGGAGTTGAATACTTCTTGAACTTCCTCCAACTCGCCAGAGGGAACTAATATCTCGTATTGCTGTTTTGACAAATTGACGGAGCGGATTTTCACCAAAAACCCTTCTTCCGTTAGCCGCTTCTTGATGTTATCAGCGATTTTTGCTGTTGGTGCAATATAAATGACCGTCCACATCATGGTACCTCCTGAAAACTTTGCTACCGCAAAGTTAACTTTCTAAGCATAGCTATCCCGGTAACAGGCCATATGATCTCATAATGATACCATAGTCAGGGCGAATTCGGCAAATAATATTGGATTGCTTTCGGGTCCTGATGAGCAATTCTAGCCGACGCAGCAGCAGCTAAACCAGCGACTAAGTCATCAAGAAACACATGAATTCGCTCGCCCTTCACATTCAATTGACGGATAATGCCGGGTTTTACTTTATCTAAATATCCGAAGCTGGTCAATCCGATCATGCCATATACATTCGTAATGCCAAGTGCCAGCGTCTCATCGACACCATAAAGCGACTCGTCATTTTCCATAATGGATTGCAACGGCTCCGGCAGCAATTTTTGCTCTGCTAATTCATCAAGAGCAATGCCGGTATACATGACATACTGGACCTCTCGTTTGGCAAGTACAGCTCTGACGCTTTCCTCGCATTCTTCCATAGTCAAATCACCGTTATAGGGACGCTGCAGTGAATAGACAATTTCCGTTACATCGTTGATCGAAACCCCGCGCTTCAAGAGCCATTTCTCGATACCTGTCATAGCACTCATCCCTCTCGTAACTGCTTGTACGTATATCTTGGAATCAATAGCGTGCGCAAATGACAGTGTCCTAATATCGAAGCTTGTGCCTGCAAGCCCCCTTGCCATCGTCACTTGTATCTCTAAACATATGCACAAACAAGCCCTGATGTGCATAAGAAATACAATTGTTTCCTCGACTATACGAGAGAGGTACGCTGAATTACTTGATAACGATCGTGCCTTCGCCCAAAAGCTCCTCAATTGCTGCTATCAGCTGCGGCGAGGGCTTCACACGGTAGCTGCTGCTAAGCGCGATCGACTTTTTCCCCCGCATGTAGAACAGCACGGTATCGTTCTGACCGCTATGTCCCGCCAGCAATCGTTTCAGCTTCTCCAGTACGGCAGGCTCCTCGTTCTCTGCAATGATCTTGATATATGCGCGCTGCGGCTTACTCTCGGCTGCTGCTATGCGCTCCGGCCGCTTCTCTCCCGAGTGATTGCCCTTGCCGAGATTGCCGCTGCCCTGCACAGGTTCCTTGGCGGCTGCAGCGCTTGTGGCAGAGCTTCCGCCCGACGATCGAGCTGCTCGTGCTTGCGCCTGCTTCTGAAGCCGGATTACCTGCTCCGCCAGATTGGATTCATCACGTTCAATCGGAATACAATCCTCAACGATGAGCTTGAAATCATCATCCTGCTGCTGAACCGTTGCTTGTATGACCACTAAACCACCTTTTTCGAGCTTGCTGCCTATTCGCTTCCACGTGGTTGGAAATACGACAGCCTCAACACGCATAATGCGGTCCTCGAGCTCAAGGAAGCCCATCGCATGACCTTTTTTATTCGTAAAGGGCTTAAGCGATACAATCATAACGCCAATAATAGCAATTGCGCCATCCTTCGCATCACTAAGCTCAACCAGCCGATCCAGCGATAGCGGAGCAAGCAGCTCCTCGGTGCTATCCAGTGGATGTCCTGACAAATAAAGGCCAAGCAGCTCTCGTTCGAAATCAAGTTTTTGATCGCTCGTGTAGGGTCTTATATCCGGCAGCTCCACGTCCCAGTTTTGAACTTCATCCAGGCCAAACATCTCAAGCTGCAGCTCCTCGCGCTCTTTGCGCCACTTCACAGCAGCATCGACTGTGTCCTCAAGCGCGCCAAGCAGTTGAGCTCGATGCCCAGGCAATGAATCTAAAGCACCCGCTTGAATAAGCGATTCCAGCACTCGCTTGTTCACTACCCGCAAATCCACACGCTGGCACAGATCAAGCATGCTTTCAAAGGGACGATCCCCGCGTTCTTTCATCAGCGCTTCAATGGCTTGTGTACCAACATTTTTGATCGCTGCCAGCCCGAATCGGACCGCATTCTCCACGGGCGTAAAGGACACGCTGCTTTCGTTCACATCCGGCGGCAGAACAGCTATTCTCATCCGGCGGCATTCGTCTACGTACTCGGCTGTTTTGCGCTGGTTGCCAGTCACTGAAGCTAGCATGGAAGCCATGAAAGGAACAGGATAGTTTGCTTTGAGCCATGCGGTTTGGAAGGCAAGCACGCCATAGGCTGCTGCATGCGCCCGCGGGAAGCCGTAATCGGCAAACCGAACAATCATATCATAGACATGATTGGCATCAACCTCAGAATACCCCTGTGCAATGCTTCCCTTCACAAAATGAGCCCGCTCCTCGTCGAGCACCTCGCGCTTTTTCTTTGAGACAGCTCGGCGCAATAAATCCGCTTCACCTAGCGAGAAGCCAGCCATTAAAGAAGCAATTTGCATAATTTGCTCCTGATAAACAATGATGCCGTAAGTGTCTGACAAAATAGGCTCAAGCGACGGATGAGGGTACTCAACCGTTACAAGTCCATGCTTGCCTTGAATATATTTCGGAATAAACTCCATCGGTCCTGGACGATATAACGCAAGGACTGATACGATATCTTCGAACTCCGTAGGCTTCAATTCCTTCAAGACTCGCCGCACACCGGAGGACTCCAGCTGGAAGATGCCTGTCGTTTCGCCTCGGCTAAGCATTTCGTAAGTTGCAGGATCAGCGTCGCTAATCTTATGGAAGTCAATCGTCTTTCCATACTGCTCCTTCACAGAGTCCAGTGCTCTCTCTAATATCGATAGCGTACGCAAGCCTAGAAAGTCCATTTTGAGAAGCCCAATTGCTTCTAAATGCTCCATAGAATATTGGGTAAGCGGAATATTCTCGCTGCCGGCTTGAATCGGCGTGTAATGGGTAAGCGGCTCTTGCGAGATCACTACCCCAGCAGCATGCGTAGATGCATGTCTAGGCATGCCTTCCACCTTGATGGCCATTCGAAGCATAGCTGCTGTCTTCGGCTGACGCTCGCTTGCTTCGCGCAGCTCGCTGCTCATCCGAAGCGCTTCTTCAAGCGTAATGCCCAGTTGATTGGGGATAAGCTTCGCAGTACGATCCACCTCTGCAAACGGAACGCTCATCGCCCGTCCCACATCACGAACGGCAGCCTTAGCTGCCATCGTGCCAAACGTAATAATTTGGGCGACATGTTCATCGCCATACTTGGCTGCGACGTAAGCGATTACCTCGTCACGCCGTTCATCATTGAAATCGATATCAATATCCGGCATGGAAATCCGTTCAGGATTTAGAAATCGCTCGAACAACAGCTTGTATTTGAGCGGGTCAACATCTGTAATACGAAGCGTATAGGCGACCAAGCTGCCAGCAGATGAGCCCCTTCCTGGTCCTGTTCGTATGCCGCGTTCATGCGCAAACCGGACAAAATCCCAAACAATCAAAAAATAATCGCTGAAGCCCATGCTTTCAATGACCGTGAGCTCATATTCGAGTCGCTCCTCTGCCTTCTGCTTAACCGCTTCATCAGCCGCCCAATCAGGGAGTCCGGCATATCTGGCGATCAAGCCGTCTCGGCACAATGTCTTTAAATAGTCGGAGGAGCTCATCGCAGACGGTACCGGTCGGAACACAGGGAGAGCAGCGCGGCCCAGCGTTAGCTCGAGCTCACATTTTTGTGCAATTTCAATCGTATTTGCCAAGGCTTCCGGCACATGGCGATACAACAATGCCATTTCTTCAGCGCTTTTCATATACAATTGATCGGTTTGCATGCGCAGTCTATCCGTATCCTCAGTCGTCTTGCCTGTACCAATACATATCAATACATCCTGTACAGCAGCATCCTCTGCTTGCAGATAATGAACGTCATTGGTCGCTGCAAGCTTAATGCCAGTCTCAGTTGCAAGCTTTATCATTTCGATATTGACCTTTTTCTGCTCCAACATCCCATGATCCTGCAGCTCCAAATAAAAATCATCACCAAAAATATCTTTATAGCGCAAGGCGCTGCGCCTTGCTTCATCCGACCGGTCATTCAGCAAATGCTGGGATACCTCGCCGCCTAAGCAAGCGCTCAAACAAATGATCCCTTCCGAATACTCCCTCAACACCTCTAAATCAACGCGCGGCTTGTAGTGAAAGCCTTCCAGATGGGCTATCGAGCTTAGCTTCATGAGATTTCGGTAGCCGGTCTCGTTTTTGGCGAGCACAATCAAATGATAAATCGGGTTGTCCTTGCGAGAGCCTTTCTCAAAGCGTGATCCGCTCGTCATATAGAGCTCGCAGCCGATAATCGGTTTAATTCCCTGAGCCCGGCATGACCGATAAAAAGGGATTGCACCGTATAGAGCGCCATGATCGGTAAGCGCAAGCGCCTTCATCCCAAGCTCCGCCGCCCTCGCCGTAAGGTCACGGATTCTAGCTGCGCCATCGAGTAAGCTGTATTCGCTGTGAACGTGCAAATGCACGAATGATTGTATGTTTTGGCCGCTCATTGCATCCGTTCCTTTCCGCTTCGTCCAAATAAGTTAACTCTATTTTATCATAATAGCAGTGGACACGCCCATAGAATGGTAGCAGAGCACTAATGCAAAGCTTTGCCAGCACCACCTATGCACCGAACGATATTAAAGGAGGATATCCATGAGCTATTTTTTGTCCAAAGCGGGACTTGATTTCTTTATTGCATTTGGTGTCGTTATCGGAGGCTCCACACTTGCGGGGATTGGCTCCGTCTTCATGCTGCTGCCGCCTGCTACTACGATGCTCGATACGGCTGTACGGTTGAAAATTTGGGCTATCGTAGCAGCTATCGGCGGCTCTATTGATCCTGTTCGCGTCATTGAGAGCAACATAATGGAGGGTCATTTATCACCGGCCGCGCAGCAGATTTGCTTTATTATTATTGCGTTTCTAGGTGCTCACATTGGTACGGAACTCGTCCGTCTCATATGCAAGGGAGTCAATTAAGCGATGCGCTTGCCTCCGTTTGACCGTTTTGTAAGAGGCTTGCAAATGGTTGGGGTATTCACGCTGGGGATGATTATTGGGGCTATCGTATATAATTCGTTTTATTTAGCGCAATTTGAGGCTATAATTCATTTGAAAAGCGAGCTTGAGGTTAAGCTGGAGCAGTACGAGCAGGAGATAAAGGATTTAAATCAATTCAAGCACCAGCATACCGTTATAAAGAGCGTACTGCCTCGAATTGAGAATGAAGCGGGTCAAAATACGGACCGCCCCAAGCTCGATCAGGTGACGGAAGCTGAGTTGATCAAGCGAATCAAGGAGGATCTTAGAAGCTTCATAGGCCGAAGTATTTATGAGATCGATTCCGACGCCAGATTCGCACGCAAGCTGCTGGAGAAAAATGTTTATTTGGATGTGTACAGCAAGGACTATACCATTGAAGTGAAAACGATACTTGTCGTCGACAATAACCTTCAGGTTTGGATTGAGGTTCGGAGCTACAGCAGGCCTCCTTCTTAGGCAATTAGCGGCAATTCGTGGTACAATAGAGCCTGTCTGCTCTCTAGCAGGACGGCAGCAACTATATAACCTGAAGGAGCTACTTTTCCATGGATCAACTTATGCAATGGCTGCTCATGCCCGGCATCTTCATTTCACTCGTTTTCTCCGCTGTATTCAGCTTCAAAGCGCGTCGTTCCAAGGATGCGAGAAACAGATCCATGCTGTCTGCCAAAATGAATATTAGTATGGGCATCATGCTGCTGTTCATCGCACTCGTTCAGCTGTTTCTCTCGGGCGAATCTACGCTCCGCATCGTCATTGGCGCCATATTCTTAGTGCTGGGCGTATTCAATCTCTTTGCTGGACTTCGCAATCTCAGCATGTACAGCTCAACAAGAAGCTGAATGCCTATTAATACGGATCAATCATTTGGGCCGTCAGCATCGCCTTGGCGGCCAATCCCTGCGCATCCCTAACCTCAATCTCCAGCTTCGTAAACTTCCTGCTCATTTCCAATGCCCGTGGCGTAATTGTAATTTCACTGTCTATTTGGACCGGCCTCACAAAGTAAGTCGTCATGCTCTCAAGCAAATAGTCACGCTTAGCTGTTTCTCTAATCATTCTGCGGGATGCTTGCGTCATTAACGTAGCGAGAAGCCCCTCGGACACCATGCCCAGCGCACCCGACATTTGCGGCGTAATTCTCCCCTTGAAAGCAATGCCAAGCTCGTCCTGTCCGACTGTATTTGTCCCGGATGTAGCCATGAACCCCGTCCACATCAGATCCTCAAAGGTTTCTCCTGACTGCGGCTGTTTGCCTGCAAAGCGCATCGCGTCAAGCACCTCCTGCCTCGTTACGACCCCCAGCAGCTTACGATGCCTGTCTACGATTGGCAGCAAATCAATCCCTTCCGCTGCCATCATATGTGCTGCAGACGGTACGGTAATATTAGGCGCTGCCGTAATGGGATGCTTCGTCATCACTTTATCGATAGCGACCTCCTCATGTGCACCTACTGCATCCTTAGCTGTCATCATGCCTACAACCCTGCTTCGCTCATCAACCACTGGAAAGCGGGAATAACCGGTCGAGCGCGAGAGCTTCTGAAAGTCTTCAATCGTATTTCTTGTTCGAAGCACATCAGCAGGCAGGCTGAAGGTGACGATGTCCTCAAGCAGCATGATTTTACGCTTAATCAGCCGATCATACATAGCTCGGTTGATCATAGAGGCTACTGTATACGTATCATGACGTGATGAGATGATGGGCAAAACACGCTCATCGGCCAGCTTGATTACTTCCTCGCTGGGCTCGAATCCTCCCGTAATGAGCACGCCGGCGCCCTCCTCCAAGGCACATCGATGAGCACCGATACGATTGCCCACGATAAGCAAGCTGCCCTCGTCTATATACCGCAGCATCGCATCAAGCTCCATCGCGCCGATAACAAACTTATGCAGCGTTTTGTCCAGTCCAGCTGCCCCGCCGAACAAACGCCCCTCCACAATTTCGGCAACCTCGCCAAAGGTAAGCTGATCCAGCGCCTCACGACGCTTCCGATCGATTCGCACCGTTCCGATACGCTCTTTTGTGCTTACAAGACCAGAGCTCTCCGCCTCTTTAAAAGCCTTATAAGCTGTACCCTCGCTGACACCCAAGGTTTTGGCGATCGCACGTACTGATATTTTTGTGCCAATCTTAAGGCTTTGAATATAATTCAAAATCCGTTCATGTTTTGTGCTAGTTTCCATACCTGACCCGATTGGAGCCACCCTATATCCTCCGTCCAACTTGCTGTCGTTTTAACCTATTATAGGAGAAAGCAAGAAACAAGTCATGCTCATCTACTTCCAGCTGTCATTAGAGCTGCCATTGCAGCAAAACATGCTCCACCTTTAGATTGCCGTCGATCAGCTTTCCGCTTGTCCCTTTCATTCGCCATTTCTTAAACAGCTGTTGTATGGTGTGGGCGTTAATCGCATCCTCCGCACCTGACTTAACAAAGTCCTGCCAGTCATATTCAATCGGAATTGGATACTTCAAAGACTGAATCGGGAATTCTGTCAATTCTATCGTTTGAGCCGTTATTTCCTCATAGATGCTCGAAAATAACAACGAGCTGTGCTCGCTATATGGTCTTGAAATAATATCCGATTTGAGCTCAAGCACATATTCGACGATTTGAGTATGCGGATTAACGCGACAGCTGAAAGAGCCGCGAGCCGTCACAGCTTTATCAACTCGATGAGACAAGCGATAGGTGAACTGAACTAGAAAGGGAACATTGTTATAGTACGCGCGTACTTTTCTGAAAAACTCGAACTCGTCAACCATTCGGCAACTCTCCCCTCACCTCTATTTTCGAACTTATATATCCTATCATTTTTAGCTAAATTGGTAAAATGATCCTTTATAGGTAATCATATAAATAGAATAATACTTTTTTACACAATTATAGTAAAGAGCCCACATTCTTGTCAATGACTATAGACACTATTTTCGTTATGCTCTATAGCAAGTTGTTGCTGCTCTAGTAAAGATTTATCGTTAGGCTGAGGTGACAAAATGAGTGAGATTGCAGGGCTGGTTGGGGACAATATCCGTCAACTGCGTAAAATTAAAGGACTAAGCCAAGAGCAGCTTGCTTTTCGCGCTGAAATTAACGCTTCTTATATGGGACAGGTAGAGCGTGGGGAAAAAAATCCGACAATAGATGTACTAAGCAAAATTGCAAAGGCGCTGCAAACGCCGCTAGAGAAGCTCGTAGATGTCAGCTATGTTGCAGATGCGACGAATGAAGCTGAGAGTGAGGGCTATGCCACAAAAATCGTTCATCAAATAAACAGCCTAAGCTTGAAGGAGCAGGAAGCAGTCTATCGTTTCGTCAAGCAGCTGGTGCAATTTAAAGATATTTAACCTACAAATTAAGTTAGTAATCAAAATGATATAAAAAGAAGATCCGCCGATGGTGCATGCTGGCGGATCTTCTTCGTTTTTTTAACAGCTATCCCCTTGCTCTTCGCGAGTTCGTTTCCTTTTGAAGCAGCTTCCGCTCCCATAGCCGCGCTTTCGCCTTCTTAATCCGAGCCAGCTCCTTGCGCTTCTCATCGCTCATCAGCAGCGCATTAACATGTGCAGCTATGATAACAAGCGCGAACACCATCCAAACTAGCCCAAATACACTCATCAAGCTCCACGGTGCGTCCAGCTCCAAACGCGGCAGCGCATATACGAGCATCGCAAGTGCAATAAGCAAATACAATACCTGACGAATTTTACCCGACAACATACCCCTCAGCTCCTCATTAAGCTTGCACGCGGTCCATGCACTTGACTTGTCCGCATTACCATTCTATGAGAAACGGACGAGGGATATGTCTGTTTTTAGTCGACGATTGATTTCAATACATCGGAAATAATACGGTTGACATCCTCGAACACGACCGCAAAACGGCGCTCCGCATCAAGCAGCTTCCCAATCAATGGATTGGCAGAAATGGTTTCATAAAGCTTGTTCATTTTTTCCATATCCTCTGCCGACGGCTCTTCGCCAGCCATCATTTTTTGCTGTAGAAAAGCTTGACGCTCGCGAAAATCGTCCAGCATGCTTTTTGCTTCAGCATCCGCCTGAGCAGCCTCCTTCGCCAGCTTCAGCAGATTTGCTTCTTCGCTCTCCTTCAATGCTTTCGCCAATTCATAGGCCTTATCATGAATATTCATTCGTCTCGCTCCCATTTATGTAATTTCAGCATGTATTCTATTCGTTAATCATACCGCTTTATGAAGGTCAGATCCAAGCTATTTATGGAAAAGCCACTCAAACATCACAAGCCTCCGATCAGTTTCTGATTCACAAAGGTATAGATGTCCTCATATGATGAGGTAATTCGTGTAAAACACCTACAGGCCGCTAACCTCTTATCGTCATCCTCCTGCTTGGAAGGAGATTTATGATGCTCAAATCGAAAGTAGCCGTACAGGTGATCAGCTCCGGCATGCTCCCGGAAGACTCACTTATGCTGGGCGAATCCTATGTTAAGCAGTGGAAAATCCCGCAAGGCCAGCACATTCTCTTGAAATTCGGTGCCTTCAGACAGTCTGTTAAAGTTATTCCTGTTGCAAAATACGATGGCATGAGGATGAGTCAAAGCTTAGCTAGACAAATGGGATTATCATCAGACACCCCCATTCGACTGCAATACAAAGCCGGTACAGCAACATTAGTTTTGGGACCTTTAATCGGCGTGCTAGTCAGCCGTGACTATCCGCATATGCCGGATAAACCTTTTGGCTCCATCACCATGTTCTGCAGGGAGCTTGTTGAAGCCTGTACAGCGCAAGGCGCTTACGTTTATTTTTTCACACCGAATCAGATCGGAGCCAGTCAGGATACGATTGACGGCTGGATCTATTCAGACGGCTGGAGAAAGACATCGCTTCCCGTTCCGGATGTCATCAATAACCGTCTAACCTCCAGAAAATTGGAGAACAAACCCAGCGTACAACATTTTATAAAGGAAGTAAAACTGAAGCACCGCACTGCTGTTTTCAATGAAAAATTTTTGGATAAAACCGAAGTATTCGATGCACTAAAGAAAGACGACTCCTTGGCTCGCTACTTGCCTGAATCGCATTCTCTGCGCAACTATACGATGCTGAAATCGATGTGCCTCCGCTACAACAACGTGTTTCTAAAACCCGTTCGAGGCAGTCTAGGTAAAGGGATCATACGGATTACGCGTCTGGATGCGAACAACTATCAAGCGATGTTCGCGACAGCGGCAGGTACTCGCAAGCAGCAATATCCAACCCTGCTCAAGCTCTTCTCGACGATATCTGTCAAAATGAAAACGGTGAAATACCAAATTCAGCAAGGGCTGACGTTAATCGAAATCCAGAAGCGGCCTGTCGACTTTCGAGCCCTAGTCCAAAAAAACGTAAGCGGCAAATGGACAATTACGTCCATTGTAGCGCGTACAGCAGGTAACCATCATTTCGTATCGAATCTAGCCCGCGGCGGTACGCTGAGCACTGCTGGAGAGGCTGTTGCAAAGTCCAATCTCAGCCTTGGGATTAACAGGCAGGATGCCGTTCAGCGGCTTCGACAAGCAGCATTGCAAATTGCACGGGGAGTCGACGATCAAATCCCCGCGCATTTCGGTGAGCTTGGAATCGACTTAGCTATGGATACTAACGGCCGTGTATGGCTCCTGGAAGTAAACTCAAAGCCGTCCAAAAACGATAATACACCGCTTAATGACAACAAGATTCGTCCATCTGTCCGCATGATGATACAATATTCCCGATTTTTATCGGGCATTTAACGGAGGCTACGATGCAGGCTCGAAAAGCAATTCTCGGTATTGTCGTTGCGTCAATTAAACAGCAGGAAAGTAACCGCAATGCCGAGCCACTTTTGCCAGAGCCCGCCTTTTATCGGGCGCTAAGCATAGCTGGAAAGCAGCTGGGCATTGATGTTTTCGTATTTACAGCAGATAGCCTGAAGCCGCATTTAAAGCAGCTGTTTGGCTATCAGCTGATCGACAATCGCTGGGTACACCAGCGAGTTCCTTTTCCTGATATCATCTACGATCGTTGCTTTTTCTCAAATGCCAATGAGCAGTTGGGTTGTCGCCATATGCTAAGGCAACTTGCTGCAATCCAACCCTACCGTTTGCTAAACGGAGCTCTTCCGGCAAAGCTTGAGGTGTATGAGGGTCTCAAGGCAGATGATCAACTCGCAAAGCATCTGCCTGTTACGCTGACGTATGCATCTGCTCAGCAGCTGCATACGTTTATTGACCGCTGCCCGGGCGGCATCATTCTTAAGCCATCCGCTGGCATGCAGGGCAGAGGGATTATCCATGTAAAGAGTTGCTGTCATGACCGATCTATACTCATCACAGGAAGAACCCGTCAAAATCGTTCGTTTACGCATACGTTCGAAGGGAAGCAAGCTTTGTCAATTTGGATCAATCGCTTTATAAAAGGCTCGTCTTATTTAATACAGCCTTATTTAGATCTCAGCGGCACGGATAACAAACCGTTTGACGTTAGGGCGCTTATTCAAAAAGACGAAAGAGGACGCTGGGTACTCACCGGCACTGCTGCGCGTGTAGGTCATTCAGGCTCTTTGACCTCCAATCTGCATGGCGGTGGAGAAGCCTTGCCCGCCTCCGAGCTGCTCTGTGCCAAATTTGGCAAGCCAGAATCCGAACGTTTGCTAGATCAAATCCATACAATAAGCAAGCAAACAGCAGAACGGCTTGAAAGCAAATACGGTAGATTTGCCGAGCTTGGGTTGGATTATGGCATAGATCAAAGCCGCTATCTATGGCTGCTTGAAGTAAACTCGAAGCCTGGGCGTTCTTCCTTCCGCAAAATTGGCGCTCCGTTAGCAGAACAGCAATCCATTGAAAGACCGCTAATCTATGCAGCCTTTCTGTCCAGACGTTTATCACCGTCCTTTGTAGCCAATGAATCCGCAAACGGCCGTCGTCCCCTTTTAAGCTCCGACAATCTATTACGGCCTTTCAACGTTCAGGAGGTTCATCGATGAGTTTGACAACTTGTAACGTACATTTCTCTCAGCAATCGAATAAAGTCGTATATTTATCAGGTCCATTACTCAAGCAGCTAAAGCTTTCCGACAAAACGTCGGTTCGCCTCAAGCTCGGCAACGAGGTCATTAACGCTGAGATTAAGCAGCTGAAACGTCCCGGTAATCATTTGTATCTATCCGCAGGTATCCGCCAAACGATTAGAGTCCCTAAGTCAGGAAACGTCTACGTTCTTAATGCAGGAGGCAATGAGCTTCAGCTCGGACCGTTGGTTGGGATTTTGAGCGACAACAATGATCGTTCTGAGAGCAATCCTTTTGGACCTCGCACTGGTTTTATTAAAGAGGTTATTCGAACAGGCGAGCATAAAGCCTATCTCTTCGGCTTTACGCCGAGCGACATCAACTGGCAGCAAGAAACGGTCAACGGTTATTTTCTAAATGCACAGGGAGGCTGGTTCCGCAAAATCGTACCGCTCCCCGATGTTGTGTATAATCGGCTCCCAAGCCGCAAAGCAGAAACATCCGCTTCAATAAATTCGCTTCGGGAGCGCTTCGTACGCCGTAAAATTCCGTTTTTCAACTGGAGCTTCTTCAATAAAGCGGATGTCTATAAGCTGCTTGACAACGATCCGGAAGCTCTCATCCACTTGCCGGAGTCAGTTTCCGCTCCTTCTGCAGAAAAAATAAAGGAAATGCTCGAAAAGCATCAATTTCTTTATTTTAAGCCTACGGCAGGCAGCCTTGGCATCGGTATCTATCGCCTCACTTATCATCCAAAGCGCGGCTATTTCGCTCGATACCGCAAAGGCAGTCAAAACGTACTGCTGCGGTTCAACACCTTTAACAGCCTTATGAGGATGATTCAGGCTAAGCATGGCAGCAGCTTAAATCATTATGTCGTACAGCAAGGCATTCGTCTGGTCGAGATCGACGGCTGTCCGCTCGACTTCCGTTTTCACATGCATAAAAACGGGAACAATGAATGGATTCCCGCCGGCATTGGAGCCAAGAAGGCTGGTCGCGGCAGCGTAACCACGCATGTCAAGAACGGAGGCTCGCTTATGACGCCAGAGCAAGCGCTGAGCAAGACCTTCGGCACAGAAGCAGATACCGTTCTGGAGAAGGCGAAGCTTGCAGCAATCAAGCTTTCAGAAGCCATTGAAAGAAACTATCCGCATCGACTTGGCGAGCTCGGACTTGATCTTGGCATCGATAAGGATGGCGAAATATGGATGTTTGAAGCCAATGCCAAACCTGGACGGTCAATCTTCAAGCATCCGGCGCTTCGCTCAGAGGGACGCGCATCTCTGACCTATATTTTGGAGCATTGCTTATATCTCAGCCGCTTCCAAAGCCAGGGAGGGAAAAGCTGATGGACAGCAACCTTCCAGATGAATCAGAATTCAGAGAGCTGCGCGCCGGCAGAAATGTACTTGCAATTTTGACCATCGAGGATGACATTCAGCTTTTTCGCGGAAATCGCAGCAACTTTATTGATTTGATTCGTACAGGTCAATCCATGGGATTTATCGTCTATGTCCTTACTGTCAGGAATCTTCAGCTTACTAGAAGCAGTCTAAAGGGCTTTGTATACAACGAGGCTCTGGATGACTGGCAGCTGCGGCTGCTTCCTTTTCCCGACATTATTTATAATCGAATTCCGCTTAGAGAGGATGAAATTCATCCCTCGGTCAGACAGAAGATCGACGCTTGTCGCAAGCATCCGCGCGTGACACTTTTCAATCCTGCCTTTTTTAACAAATGGAATTTATTCGAGTGGCTTCGTTTATCCAAATCGACCAAACCTTATATTCCAACAACACGCAAGCTTGCTACGGCAACAGGTCTTGGCCGGTTAATGCGCAAGCATACCTATCTGTATTTAAAGCCCGAGAGCGGAAAAGCAGGAAAAGGCATTATGACTATTAAGGTCTACGCTGAGAAGCAGCTCCCGTACCGACTGAAAATTCAAGAAAACAAAAAAAGCGTCACTTATAATTGCGCTAATATTAATAAACTATGGACTCGTATTCAAAAACAAAGCGGCAGCGAAGCCTATATCGCTCAGCAAGGAATAAATCTTGCTTCGTACAACGATAGACGATTCGATCTGCGCGCGCTCGTTCAAAAAAACCAGCGAGGACAATGGGACATTACGGGGATCGGTGCCAGAATTGCCGGCGTCTCAAGCATTACTACCCATGTCCCGCGAGGCGGAATGATCGAAGATCCGGAGAAGCTGCTTGCTCATTCATTTAATGAGGATCTGGCGCGTAAACTGCTCATAAAGGCGAAAAATACCGCTGTCCTTATCGCCAAGCAAATTGAGCAGGCCTCCGGTCAGCTTCTAGGTGAAATGTCCATGGATCTTGGCGTAGACAACGAAGGGAATATGTGGTTTTTCGAAGCTAATTCCAAGCCAATGAAATTTGACGAGCCGCATATCCGTCAAAAATCGTTAGAACGTATTTTTCAATATGGTGCATATCTGGCTAAAACAAAAACAGAGAAAGCGGGAGGCATGTAACATGGAGCTAGAGCTGCTTACTCCGGAAGCATGGTTATCAGAACAAAAGAGACTTATCGGCTTTGCCATTCGATTCGGGGATAAGCGCCTTGCTGTAGCTACTATTCATGCACTTCGTAAGCTTGAGCCTTCCTTACTTGAAGCAGGAATTAACGATTTGTATGATGCGGTCGCCGTCATCGCTCGGCAAGGGAGCCGCATCGTCGGCTTTGGCTTTGCTGAGAATGGCGGCGAGGCCGCCTGTATGGTCGTCGTCCATCCGGAAGCGAGGAGCCTCGGAATCGGCAGTTCGCTCGTTCAAGCGATGATTCAGCGGCTAGGGAAACTGACCTGCAACGTAGCTGCGGACAACACCGCCAGCATGGCACTCTGCTTTCGGCTTGGCATGACTGCTGTTTCAATGCACAGAGGCCCTACTGGCAAACCTACGCTCCGTTTCGAAAGGAGGACCGTTAATGACGCAGACGCAGCCCGTCTTAGGCATCCTGACTTTGTACCTCAATGAGGCTGGCTATCTGGAGGAAAAAAAAATTTATCAAAAAATGACTTCTGCAGGCCGAAAGCTCGGACTTCTGGTTTTCGTTTTTACACCCAAGGATGTCGATTTCGATCAGAATAAAATTAATGCTCTATTCTATAATCCAGATACGAAGATATGGTCACGACAGTCGACCTCCTTTCCAAATATGATCTACGACAGATGCCGTATTCAGCGAACCTACCGCTTTGAACAGTTAAAGAAATTCCGCTCTCGCTACGGTCATCTAACCTTTCTAAACCGCCCCTTGCGCAATAAATGGACGATTCATCGCCTCCTCACCAAGGACTTTCGCTATAAGGGCTGTCTTCCGGCAACAAGGTATGTGGAGAGCACTCAGGATGTCACGGACATGATCCGAAAATACCCGCTCGTCTATTTAAAGCCGATTAACGGAACTGGCGGGAGAGGCATACTCCGTATCGAGAGCCGCAAGGATGGTCTGCTTCATATTCAGGGCCGGGACCAATCCAGACGCATCATTCGACCACAGCAAATCTCTCCAGCAGGCCTTAGCAGCTACTTGGCACCATGGCATTTGAAGAGCAATCGTTATATCGCACAGCAAGGAATTCAAATTAAGCTTGTAAGCGGTCGTGTTCACGATTATCGGATGCTTATACAAAAAAATGGTGAGGGCGCATGGGAGGTTACCGGCTGCGCGGGAAGAATCGGAGCTGAAGGAAGCATAACCTCTAATTTGCATGGCGGTGGCCGTGCTGCCACAATGAACGCCTTGCTGAAGGAATGGCTTCGCGATGAGAGCAAGGTCGATGAGGTAAGAGAGGAAGCAGAGAAGCTCGGTGTTGGGATTGCAGCTTTCTTAGAGCAGAGCTACGGCAGGCTGTGCGAGCTGGCACTAGATCTTGCCATCGACCGAAAGGGCGGCATTTGGCTGCTCGAGGTCAATCCCAAGCCCGCCAGGGAAGTATTTGCACAAGCTGGTGAGAAGGATACCTATCGGAAAGCTATCCTGCGTCCGCTCGAGTATGCGCTCTGGCTTCATACCCAAAAGAAGCGCAAAAAAGAAAAGGATAAGCAAACGGTTCTCCCCGATGCCCGCAAGCAAAGCGATTTTGGTTCGGATATTGATTAAAAAAATACGAGCACCTGCCAGAACAGGCAGGTGCTCGTTTCGTATCCGCTACACTTCGTAGCCGTTTATTCGCAAATGAGCTTTAAACATTTCACTCACAGAAGGCATTGCTTCTGCTTCAGGCCACTGCTCCTTGTCCCACACTCGTGCTTGCTTCAATGCCCGAGGACAATGCACAAAACATTCTTGCACTTCAACAATGACAGCAAGCGCAGGTGCCTTTCCGCTCCAATTCATCTGCTCGATAAGCTCAGCGTTCGTTGTCAGCGATGCGCGGCCGTTGATCCGAAGCACCTCCTGCATGCCGGGAATAACAAACAGCATACCGACCTGCGGATTTTCCAGCATATTGAGCAAGGAATCAATTCGACGATTGCCTGGGCGCTCTGGATAAATAAGTCTGAAATCATCCAGCGGCTTCACAAATCCAGCATCATCGCCGCGCGGGGATGAATCGCATCTCCCGCTGGCATCCGAGGTGGATAAGAAAAATAATGGGGAAAGAGTCAAATAATGCCGAACATGTTCCTCCATTTGAGAAACATTCTTTTTGACGACGGCTTCATGAGGCGTCCCCACCAAATCCCTCAATTGATCCGCAGAAATAATAAGATCAGTATTCCAACTTGTAGAATTCATAGCTGCTCCCTCCGCCTTTTGCCCCATTCAGCTACAGCAGCAGATGCCGCCTAATGGGCAAAATGCTGTTTAGTTATTGCTCCAACAAGCGAGTAAGCTCGCGAAAATCAGTAATCAGCACATCTGCTCCAGCAAGCTCGGCAGCTTGTCCATAAGCTGCATAAGCACAGCCGATCGTTTGCAGCCCGTTGCCTTTTCCAGCTTCCACATCAGACGAGCGGTCTCCCACCATCCAAGCAGATTTTACTCCATGATCTTTAAGCAGCTGCGCTACTAAATCAACTTTACTTAAAGTCTCATATTCACCCGCGCTATACAAACCATCGAACAATGGAGCTATGCCTCTATACTTGGCTACTCCCTTCACATACTCCTCCAGTCCGTTGCTTGCAACAAACAGCTTCACTCCATGCGCCTTCAGCTCGCGCAGCGTTTGCTCAACGTATGGATAAAGCGTGCCTTCGCCAGCAGCAAGCCCTTCAAGCTCATATTGAAGCATCAGCACATCCGCCCGTTTCCGCGCTGCCTCAGAACTATCCGGCATAATCTCGCGCCATATATCCTCGAGCACCATGCCCAAACAGCCCAGCAAACGTTCTACAGGCGGCGTTTCATGCTCATAAAGCCCTTCTGCTCTTAGCGTATCGAACAGACGTCGATGTACAGGCACAAGCAGTGTATCTGTTTCAAATAGCGTGCCATCCATATCAAATATTACAGCCTCCGGCTTTCGAAGCTTTAGCTCAGTCATTGAAAAATCCTCCTTCAAGATCTGCTCTTATCATACCGGAATAATGGAAATAATCGCAAGCTTGCCCAGTGGATTTTTGTTCAAATGAATCGCTCCCTATTTACGTCCAAACAAATACGCTGGCAGCATTGCAATTCTTGCAAGGATATAAGGACCCAGATAGGCACCGCTTGCCAGAAATCCAGCATTTTCAAGCACCTTATGCACCTCGGTCATAAACACTGTGTCGTTGGCTAGCGTCTCCATAACAGCATCTGCTGCTGTAACATAAAAAACAAATACAGCGGCAGCCGCGACGACATCAAAAATTCGGCTGATCAAATCACTCATTTTGCTTATCCATCCAATTAAAAACGCTCCAACTATGAGCGCTGCGCCAATCATAATCATCATTAACCTTCACCTCTAGTGACAGGTTCGGTTATTTTGAATGGTCCTAAACCTATTTTCCGATCCAATAAATCGATCAGGCTGAATAAATTCATGTAAACATGTGTACATAAGAATTGAAGCATCTATATAAGTTAAACTAGAAACTCACGTTTTGGGCGCTGCGCGAGAATATCATTTTTCAAGTTCAACTTATATAGGAATAACAGAGGGTAAATGGAGGTAGCGTTATGAAAAACTACTGGAAATGGTTAAATGTCATTGGACTCGCAGCCGTATTATTTGTTAATGCGCTCGCACAGTGGCTCCCGATTAATAACAAAACAACAGGAGAACTATCTGCCAAATATCCCGTTCTCATTACTCCTGCGCCCTATGCTTTTTCTATATGGTCGGTTATTTATATTTTGCTGATCGGATTTACCGCTTATCAGTTCACTCGAAGAGCAGCTAATAGCAAAAACGTCCAAAGCGTAGGCCCGTGGTTCCTAATTAGCTGTCTGCTGAACGTGGCATGGATACTCGCTTGGCAATATGAGAAGCTTCTCAGCAGCTTATACATCATGGCAGCTTTACTGCTATCACTCATCACGATTTATATCTCAATCCGAATCATTAAGCTCTCTCCCAGCATTGCTGAGAGTCTTCTCGTGCGCCTTCCGTTCAGCTTGTATCTAGGCTGGATAAGCACGGCTAGCATTGTAAATGCAGCGGTGGTCCTTTATGCCTCCAAATGGGACGGCTTTGGGCTGTCTGATATAACATGGACGATCATCATGCTGACAGCAGCCAGCCTGCTTGCACTCTTCATTGGCATCCATTATAAAGATACGGTATATATCCTTGTGTTTGTCTGGTCATTTATAGCGATTGCCGTTAAGGAAGGGCAGCAATCACACGTGACTATCGCAGCATTCATCGGTGCAGCCGTATTAGCGGCGGCGGCGGTCTATGTTTTCATCATATCGCGCAAAAGGCAAAGCTCGTTTCGCAGTGATCGATAAGCCTATTTACAATTGCTAACTTATAAATTCTTATATATTGAAAAATCGAGCTGAATATGTCACACTGTGTGGTGGGTGTTAGGACAATTTCCCCCTAGCAGGAGAGGACGTGACGGTTCACGTATGACAAAATGGCTGCTTCGTTCTATGACAGAATTAAGCTCTCGCAAATGGATATCCAGCATGACTGGAAGGTTCGCGCAATCAGCTGCCAGCCGCCCTTTTATTTCCCATTTTGCTAAGACATACAAAATTAAGACAGAGGAAGCAGAGAAGCCGCTGTCCCAATATCATACATTGAATGAGTTTTTCACACGTCGGCTGAAGACTGGACTTCGGGAAATTCATTCGGATGCTGACTCACTCGTGAGTCCAGTAGACGCACTTATTACTGGTGCCGGACCGATAAATCAAGGCACCCTTGTGAACGTAAAAGGACAGGACTATACGATTGATGAGCTTCTCAATCGTTCTCCGCGAGCGTCAAATTATTTGAATGGCTATTATATTGTGCTTTATTTAAGTCCTACCGATTATCATCGTATCCACACTCCGGTTAGTGGCCACATTGTGGAGCGTGAGCATATTGCAGGCAAGGTTTATCCGGTGAATGACTTTGGTCTGCGCCATATGCGAAGAGTGCTCAGCCGCAACGAGCGGCTAATTACGTACATGCAGCACAGCGAAGGAGAAGCAGCTGTTGTCAAGGTTGGGGCAATGAATGTGAGCAGCATTCAGTATGTGCAGCCGCTTAAGAGCACGATGTCTAAGGGCGAGGAGCTGGCCTACTTCGAGTTCGGCTCAACTGTCGTTCTGGTACTGGAGGACAAAACATTTACTCCGCGAGATAATAATCTGCTTGGCAGCAAGGTTCAAATGGGCGAGTTGCTCGGCTCCCTTCGCAGTCGCTAATCGGCCCAAATACGAAGTTGAAGCCGCGCCTCAGCTTCTCCTAATCTTCAGAAACCAATCCTTAGTAAAAAGACTGCTTGGAGCAGACATTTTACTAAAGATTGGTTTCTTTTTTTGCTTATGTTCGATTGGACAAGGGACAGCCTTTCATACACAGTCCTGCAAACTAGCGTTTGCTCCCACCAAGTGATTGATGGCTTGCGCTCGGCATTAGGTCTAATTTATAGACCTATTTCTGCCTTTTGAGCGATTTGGCCTCCTTTAGATCTAAATTTTAGATCTATTTGGCCACGATACCGCGTATACAGCCCATTTGATCGCCTGCGCTCGGCATTAGGTCTAATTTATAGACCTATTTCTGCCTTTTGAGCGATTTGGCCTCCTTAGATCTAAATTTTAGATCTATTTGGCCACGATACCGCTTATCCACGCCCACTCACCGGGCTGCACTCGGTACTCCTCACAGCACCCTATGAGACGCGGCCTTTTTCCGCCACTGGGCGTCATCATGAGGTTATTCTTGCTGCTTTCTACACATGTCCATAAAAAAAGCTGCACAGAAATAACATTTCTGCCCAGCTGGTTCATAGCTTCGTTGCGATATAAGCTATCTGATCTCCGACGGGCTGCGCCCTGTATACTGCTTAAATTGCCTGCTGAAAAAAAAGATATCACGATAGCCTAGCGCATCCGCTACCTCTGTAACATTCATCCCCACATGCATCAGCAAATGCTGAGCGCGATCAATTCTCGTGCGGATCATGTAGGTCTGAACTGACATCCCAATCAGTTCTTTGAACTTCATTGAAAAATAACGCGGCGACAGCTGCGCACGCATCGCCAAATCCTCCACCCGATGTGGGATGCTTGGATTTTGCCGAACATAATTAGCTACCTCGTGAATAGCCTCTGTCAACTGGTTGCTCGCCTTCTTCTCAACCGGCAGCTGCCTGTCCTCTCTAAGCAAATGAATCATTAGCTGCTTAAGAACAAGCTGCGCTTCCTCCTCTGCCGCGTAAGTCTGAACGAGGAATAGTCTTACATAGCGCGAGAGCATATATTCGAAATCGACAGTGTCCGTTAGCACTCTATACTGGTTCGGCACCAGATCTGTCGGTTCGTTAATGGCGAAATGGATATAGGTTAATACGAGCGGACGCTGAGGGTTATGCGTAGCGCAGGTGTAATCTCCCGGACGAAACAGGAAGCAGCTTCCCGGACCAACCGGATAGGTCGTTCCATTGAGCTCAAGTTCCCCCTCCCCGCTCCATATGTAAAATAAATCAAAATTGGCCAATGGCTTCTCTCGTCTCGCCCATCTCCAGCCCGGCTCACATACAATCTTTGCAAACGGCGGGAGTAGAACGTAGCTTTCTGGCGAAGTGTGCAGCATAGGGGCCACCTCCTGTGCAAATCTATGCCGTCATCATACAACAGCTGCAAACTTTTGTGCAAGTAGCCCTAAAATTACGATAAAATTTGCTTTGAGAATGGTTTGCGGCACTAAAAAAATGTTATAATAGCAACCGACACGATCAAAAAAAGCTAACAGCTTGCAATTTCAGCACGTTCGTATATATTATACCTAATCTAATGATAATTTCGGAAGGATGGAATAAAGTCCATGAACCCACTTGCTCAGCAGTTAAACGAGACGTTGCAATCAGAAAGCCCGAACGTCTATGCGATGTTGTCAGCCTTAGGCAAAGCGATTTATTTCCCGAAAGAGGGCATACTCAGTCAGTCCGCCGAAGCGAAGACGAAAGCAACTAAATTTAACGCTACGATCGGAATTGCAACAGAAGGCGGACAACCGATGCATCTAAAGATCATCCAAGATACGCTCTCTGCTTACAATCCGAAAGATATATATGAATATGCTCCGCCAGCAGGCAAACCAGAACTGCGTGCTGCTTGGCGTACGAAGATGATCAAGGATAACCCTTCCCTTGCCTCTAAGAGCTTCGGCAATCCAGTTGTAACGAATGCATTGACGCATGGTCTTAGCATTGTAGCGGATTTATTCGCTGATGCTGGCGATGCCGTTATTATTCCAAATAAAAACTGGGAAAACTATGAGCTAACGTTCAGTATTCGCCGTGGTGCCGAAATCGTAGAATACCCGCTATATAATGATCAAACACGTTTCAATAGCGTAGGTCTTCGCGAGGCATTGCTTGCACAGAAGGACAAGGGCAAAGCCATTGTGGTGCTTAACTTCCCGAACAACCCTACGGGCTATACGCCAGGACCACAGGAAGGCGAAGAAATTATCGCCGCGATTCTTGATGCTGCAGAAGCAGGCATTAATGTCGTAGTCGTAACCGATGATGCTTATTTTGGCTTGTTCTTTGAAGATTCCTTACAGGAATCTTTATTCTCAAGACTAGCTGACCTCCATCCGCGTGTTCTAGCTGTAAAGGTCGATGGCGCAACGAAAGAAGAATACGTTTGGGGCTTCCGTGTAGGCTTTATCACTTATGCTTCAACCTCAACAAATGTTTTAGCCGCATTGGAGCAAAAAACGACAGGTATTATTCGCGCTACCATTTCCAGTGGTCCACATCCGTCACAAACATTCGTATTGCGCGCACTGACTTCCCCTGATTTTGAAGCTCAGAAAGCGGAAAAATACGAAATTATGAAGGGCCGGGCCAATTGCGTGAAATCTCTGCTCGACAGTGGTCGATATGGTGACGTATGGGGCTACTACCCATTCAACTCCGGGTATTTTATGTGCCTTAAACTAAACCGTGTTACAGCTGAAGAGGTCCGTGTTCATTTGCTGAACGAATATGGCATTGGAACAATCGCGCTTGGTGAAACGGATCTTCGCGTAGCCTTCTCCTGCATAGAAGAAGATAACCTTGAAGAGCTGTTTGATACCATCTTCAAAGCGGTTAACGAATTGATTGCTCAAAAAGTATAACCAACAAGCGATAATGCAGCGACACCCGTGAAATAACTATACTTTCCTATATTTCAAACAAAACAAACCCCTCAGCGGAAGCTTGTCTTAACGAATGCTCCTGCTGAGGGGTTATTTTTTATTCTTCATCTTGTTCCTTCATAAGCTTCTTGCGCAGACGTGCTGGCCGAATAGCGATGTATATTATCGAAAGCGCTGCTGCAGCAAGCGTTGGTACGTATACACCTGAGATCGCTAGCGGCAGCAGGATGAATAACCAAAGCAATAAAGCACAAATGAGCATCGCTGCCCGGTCCACCTTTAAATATTGTTTCATGCGCTGCGACTCGGGGAGCGGATATACATGCTTCCATACCGAATAGCGGTGAACATGCCGTAGGCTGCCCAGCTGAACGGATATCAGCCCCATAAATATTGCAAAAACGATGACACAGCCATAGCCGGACAGTGATACGGCTTCAGCAAACCAATAGGTGATTAAGCACCCGAGAAAGAGCAGTCTGAGGATAATCCCGCCCATTTCCGTCCTTAGCAGCGAGGCTGTGTAAAGATAAATAAACGTGTTGCGGCTCGAATAGGGCACCAGCCTCAGTATCCAAGCTAAATAAGATCTTCTTGCAGTAGTAGATTGCAGCGTTGGCACATCAATAAATAATCCAAAAAAAGCATAATAGCGCTTGCGCGTCTTCGCTTCCTCTTCAATCAGCCTCTCCCAAGGCAGCTTGTGCATGCTTGGAAGCCTGTACAGCAAAGCGGCGAGCACGGCAATTAACAAAGTAAAGCCCGCCGCCTGCCAAAGCGGAGAAGTTAGCCATGCCGCTAGCGCACCTGCTGTCATTATCCAGCGCAGCAGCCGCATAAGCCGCCTCATGCCTGGCCAAGTCATTTGTCTTTCCTTCCATGCCCCCCAGCTATTTGCTGCCTTTAGAGCTGCAGCAGCAGCAGCAAGCGCCCAGCCTCCGCTAAGTGCTGCCCCTTGATTATAAATTGGCAAGTAGAGAAGCAGAACACATGCCGCCAGTACCACGCAAGCTAACGAGTTATAGCGAAAAGAAAGACGCAAATAGCCGGTCATCCCTGCTTCACGCGGCATCATAAACACGGTATCGCCTGCGGAGAGCCACGTACGAAGCGGACTCCAGCATAGCACTAGCATTAATGCAATAACACCAACTGTCGCAATAGGAAAGCCTACAGGCAAATGATGAATCAGCTTAAAATATCCAATAGTCGCAGAGATTAAAATTAAGGACATAAATGCAGGAAAACCGCTTTGTCCCATATAACGAAAATATGGCATCGTCTCCTTACGGAACGCCTTGGCACGCTGCTGCCATATCGTCTCCAAATTACGATTATGGCTCATTATGTATTGCCCCCAGTAACCAGCTTATAGAAGGCATCCTCCAATGTACCGCCTCGCGCATCCATTCCGGCTGCTTGCCTAACCTCATCGAGCGTACCTAATGCAACAACCTTGCCATGATGCATGACGATAAACCGATCGCAATAGGCTTCAACGGTTGACAAAATATGCGAGCTCATTAAAATGGCTGCTCCCTTGCGCTTCACCTCGACTAAGCGTTCAAGCAAGGAGCGTATGCCAAGCGGATCAAGTCCTAGAAATGGCTCATCGATAATATACAGCGGCGGCTCTGCCAGCAGCGCGTTCATAATCATGACCTTTTGCTTCATCCCCTTAGACAAATGAGAAGCAAAGGCTTTGCGCTTTGGAACCATCTGAAATTGCTTCAGCAGCTCTTCTTCCTTAGCTTCATAGGAATTATCCTGCACGCTGTAGGCCATACCGGTCAGGCGCAAATGCTCCTCCACCGTCAGCTCATCGAAAAGTACCGGCGTCTCTGGGACATAGGCAAAAGCGCTGCGGTACCGTTCGGTATTTTCTTCGAGCGTAACTCCGCTTACCTTTACTTCTCCAATTTGCGGCTTCATTAAGCCAAGTATATGCTTAATGGTCGTACTTTTGCCCGCACCGTTTAGTCCAATAAGGCCTACCATTTCCCCAGCCTTCACCTCGAAAGCAATATCATGCAAGACGGGTCTTCTCGGACTATAACCACCAGTTAAACCGTTCACTTGTAAAATAGGCTCCATCCCATCACCTTCAGCATCACAAATTAGTTTGATCTACTAACAAGCATACCTAATATTCCGCCTAATATCAAAAAAAGACATCACCGCAAAGGGTGACGCCTCCAATTTAAATCATTTATTTTAGTTCAATAGATTTCACAATACTGTTATCGCCTTTAAGCTTAACCGTTTGCCCAACCTTTAACAATGATGCATCTCCGACGACGGATACATTTGTATCTACGTTATAAATAAAGACAAGGGTTTGTCCGTTATCCAGACGGGTGATTGAAATGGTTGCGAGCTTTGCTTGCGCATTGAACGTAAGTGTATTAATAATACCTTGCTCTGAAAAAGACGTATTAACTGCCGCTGCCTTCGTTACCTCGATGAATACAACTTTGTTCTGATAAGTACGAATCAGTACTTCATCACCCGCTCGAAGCGCACTTACTGCCGCCTTCTTATCCTCACGGAAGATGAATACGTTCGGATCCAGCTCCAAATTCACTTCCGTGTTGTCCGCTTTTACCACCGTTAGCTTGCCAGATGCAGCTGCTGCTTTCAACTTGCCCGTAATTGCCTTTGCATCCTGATCGGGCATCTCGCTATCGGTACGGTCAAGAAGCGCGGCAAGCTCTGCTCTTGTAACCGGCTGATTCGGACGGAAAGTCTTACCCTGTTTATCATTGTATCCTGTAATGATTCCCTTCTGCAAAGCAAGGGCAACATAACCAACCGAGCCAGCTGGAATTTCCTTCGCATCTTTAAAGTCCAGCTTCGTATTATTTAAAGCCTTAGCTTCATCTTCCAATTTAAGCGCTTTAATGAGAAGGATCGTAGACCACAAGCGAGTTGCATTAGCCTCCGGTTTCACTTCTGACTCTGTTTCGGCAAACAAATCGTTCTCAAGAGCAACAGCTACATAGCCTACAGCCCAGGGATACTTCTTAGCAATTTTGTCAGCATCCTTGAATTGCAGCTCTGTTTTCATTTCCTCAGCCGATTCCGCTTGTGTGCGAAGACCCATCAATCTTACCGCAGCCGTTAACGTTTCAATACGGCTAATATTTTGATACGGCTTGAATGTTCCATCCTCATAGCCCGTGAATACACCTTTTGATGACAAGCGCATGATATACTCCATTGCCCATTTGAGCTCGGCCTCGTCCTTAAATTTCCACGTTACTTTATACTGATCATCATTTTTATTATGCTTGTCCTCTTGGCGACCCTTGTCATCGTCACGTCCGCCACCTTGGCCTTTGCCATTACCTTTTCCATTTGCAAAAGCTGACGTCGCTCCACCTGCAAGCATTAACAGCGCAAGCGAGGATATTGCTGTCTTTTTCCACATCGTTTGTTTTATCAAGAAAGCCACTCTCCTTTTTCGATTGCGGGCGTTGCCGCATTTTATTCCTACGCCCATATGATTCGGGTTAGGAAGCTCGATATAAGAGGGTGGCTATCAAAAAAAATATTTTATTGTTCTTTTTCGGCTTCGCGTTTGGCCTTCAACCATTTTGGCGCGCCCTTGTTTTTACCTTCGCGCTTGCGCTCCACTTTCTTAGGCGCAGGCTTCGCGGCAGGCTTTACTGCTGACTTTACAACAGGCTTTGCACTAGGCTTCGATACTGAAGAGACAGCTGCTCTTGGCGTCTCCTGCTTGTCCGATGCCGATGCCGGCGTGGCTTGCGGAGTTTCCTTGCGCTCAACGAGGCGCTTAGCTTGTGAGGCTTCCGAACGCTCTGCCAGCTTTGCCTCATGTCTTGCCGCAAAAGGACGCGTCGCGTCCCTCAGCTCCTCCTCGGAAAGCAGCTTGCCTCTAAACATCGTCCGCTCGGTCAAAGCGATACCCAGCTGTTTTCGGAATTTCTCCATGATAAACAGCTCCTGCGGCATTACGAGCGAAATAACAGTACCCGCTTTCCCCATCCGTCCGGTACGACCTGCACGATGGACATAATGATCCGCGTCAGCCGCTGGATCGAGCTGAATGACAAGCGGCAACCCTTCAATATCGAGGCCGCGCGCAGCAACATCCGTAGCGAGCAGGAGCTGGCAGCGTCCATCGCGGAAACGTGTCAATGTTGCCGCTCTCTTCTGCTTATCCGCATCGCCGTACAAAGCTTCAACCGTGAAGCCCTCATAGCTAAGCTTCGACTCCCAGTTAGCAATGTTATCCGTATCATTCAGGAAGAGCAGCGCGGAGGACGGATTAAGCAAGCGAATAAGTCTGCGAGCCGTATCCGTTTTATCCCGTTTATCGCTGACAACAAAGTAGTTCTCGACCGTTTCAGAAACGCGGTGCTCTGGCGTAATTTGAATACGTTCTGGATTTTTCATCCAGCGCCCCTCGAAGCGAGCCATCTGATCCGGGTAAGTCGCAGAGAAAAAGGCCATTTGCCGATCTCTTCCCATGCCGTGCAAAATAATTTCTACCTCTTTCGTCGAGCCTAGTTGAAACACCTGATCCGCTTCATCGATTACAACATTGTTAACATCGTTTAGCTTGAGCTTACGCAGTCTGAGCAGCTCATGTATGCGCCCAGGCGTTCCGATAACAAGCTGCGGGCGCAGCTTCAGCTTCTCCACTTGACGTTTAAGCGCTGCTCCCCCGATCAATTGCTGCACGCGAATGTCTAGCGGCTCAGCATAAATCTCTGCCACACGTACAATTTGCATAGCAAGCTCCTGTGTCGGAGCCAGTATAACCCCTTGAATCGCATTCGAATACGAATTCAGCTTCTGAAGCAGCGGCAGCAAGTAAGCTAACGTTTTTCCTGTGCCGGTCTGGGATCTAGCGGATACATCGCTGCCTCCGAGTAAAATAGGAATCGTCTCCGCCTGCACATCTGTCGGTTCTACTATTCCGTTTGCTGCCAGCTTGTTCGCCAGCAGCTCATTAATACCTATCTCAGTCCAAGTGTACTTGCTCATTCTGTAATCCTCTCTCATTCAACCCTTTATTTTCGATTCAACATACCGCCAAATAATCGATCAATCGTGCGTGGCAGCAATTGATAGAGCTTGATTCCAAAAGCTGCTGTTCTTGGCAGGTCGAGCTCTGACTTCCGCCGTTCAATCAAACGAATAATGCCTTTCACAACATACTCTGGCTTCATCATAAACCAACTGACATTTTTAACGTAAGAGCCGGAAGGATCAGCCAGTGAAAAAAAAGGCGTATCGATCGGACCTGGATTCACCGCCGACACTTGAATGCCTTGTGCGCGAAGCTCCATTCGCAGTGAGTTAGTGAAGCCGAGCACCGCATGCTTCGTAGCCGTATAGCTGGTTGATTTCGCAGTCCCTATCTTCCCAGCGAGCGATGCAATATTAACAATATGCCCGTTTCCTGCCTTCACCATATGAGGGATAACCGCCTTCGTACAGCGGACAACTCCCATATAGTTCGTATCCATCATTTCCTCAAAACTCTCCACAGGCATGCTTGTAAAATTTTCGAATTGGCCGTAGCCGGCATTGTTCAGCAATACATCTATTTTACCATATTTCGCGATGACGGCATCCACTGTTTCTAATACCTGCTCGTAATCCGTCACATCCATTTGATAGTAGCAGTATTTCCCTTTAATTGAAGCTGATATCCCCTTCAGCTTCTCCAAATTGCGTCCTGTCAGCACCGGAATTGCACCGCGTTCCGCCAATTCTTTTGCCAATAAAGCTCCAAGCCCGCTTGATGCTCCTGATATTAAAATGACTTTATCCTTCAACATCCCACATCACCCATTTACAAGTTTACTTGATTGGAACTATAGACGCAAAAAAAGCTCCCTAAGGAGCTATTTCTGTGCTAAGATGCGATTAAAACTTGAATATCAAGTTCTCCGATGCCTTCCATAATAAGCGGAATCGTCAACGCCTTCTGTGCTGTGAAGCCTGCTGACTGAGCAGACTGGATAACCTTCGGAGGCGTAATGTCTACTCTCACACCTTGGTTAAACAGCATTGTGCTGGCATTCCCGCTAATCATGTTGCCAAGCTCAGAAATAGCGCTCTTCACGATTTCGTCGATTTCAGAAATCACGTATCCGCCCATCATGGCGGAAACCATTTTCATAGCTACCTCTTCACTTAATCCAAATACAATGTCACCCTGCATCTGTCCTTTGAGACCGATTTGAATCCAAATATAGTTTTCCACAAACTTGATATCCTTGAGACCTAGTACTCCAGTCTCAGGACGTATTTGAACTACCTGCTCAATCACAATTTTGGCGGATTCCAAAAACGGGTTAATGTACTCAGCCTTCATAATGAGGTTACGCTCCTTTTCGACAAAATTCGTGCTTTGTCTTATTTAATTTTATTATACTTAATTATATAGGACAAGTATACTATAAATAAATTCTATAGATCGTAAGAACTAATTATTTGCAGGAAAATTATATTTTTTTGCATAGATATGGAATGGAGCTGATTTTGCGATGCCTAATGTCTGGGCTCATTTGATATTTGGACAGCTTGTACTTGAAAAGCTTAATGAAAGCGAACTACTTCTGTCGGACGAGCATAAAAATATGTTTAACATGGGCTGTCAGGGACCTGATTTTTTATTTTATCATCGTTTCCTACCTTGGCAGCGCAGCGCCGCCTTAAATCGATTGGGCTCATACATGCATAATAAAAGCTGTGGACCAGTGCTCGTAGAATTGCTTGATCATATTAGCGGTAGACCTATAAGCGCTACACGTCCTGATTCCGCAGTTTTGTACACACTAGGATTCGTTCTCCATCATGTTCTTGATCGAAATTTGCATCCTTATGTATTTAGTAAATCCGGCTTCCGCAAATGGGATCATCAGCGATTCGAAATTATGATGGATACGTTAATGGCTAAAGAGCTGTGGAACATTGAAACATGGAAGACTCCTGTTTGGTTATACATTGATACGAAGGGCAGCTTTCCTCCTCCAATTATCGATGCCTTTGAATCTATTGTCTCTACCTATTATAAGGAGCTGTCGCCGCTTATTCGTCGTGAGGACTGGAACCAAGCAAATCGTGATTTCAAAGCAGCACAGCGTTTGTTCCATGATCCAACCAGCATACGAAGGAAACTAACCTTTGGACGAATAGAACCGTTTGTATACAAAAAAGAAGCGCTTGATGGCGATATATTAAATCTTGCAGAGCAGCCTTGGCTTGATCCAGTAGATGGCAGCACCTATCATAATGAAAGCGTGTGGACGTTATGGGAGCAAGCTACGAATGACGCACTTGAAGTAGTGAGTGCCATCCTGACTTGGTTAAGGGCACATCATACACCCCAATTTACCAAAGAGGATCGCACTCACGTTCGTCAGCTAAGAGACGCCGCCATTTCCTTGATTGGCAATCGCTCTTATGAGACTGGTCTGGATTACGACCCAGCTGTGTGCATTCGTTTCGCAGATACGATATGGCCTGACCAGCCCGGCATCACGGAGGCTCCTTAGCTGATCGCTTGCCATGCGGTTTAGTTAGCAGCTAAACCGCTTTTCCCGTAATATTTCTACGAAAGCGCAGTCTTATTAATCGCAGACGCTCATACAGCACATCGACTGGCTTATTTAGCTGAGCTGGCTCCAATGTACCGTATACCTGCTGAAGCACTGGCTTTAAATATTTGTCGCCGACCGTAGTAAGAGCTTCCCATACGAGCTGCTGCTCATCCTCCGGCACTTCTATAAGCTCTCTCACAATTAACGGTTCAAAATCATAGCCCTCCTGCTCAAGCTGCTCAATCCGATCCATCAGCTCTCGTCTAGAGAGCTCAAGCTCTACTCCAAGCTGCTCAAGCGTGCCTCCTTGCTGCACGGTCAGCAATATATGTTTTTTCGCCGCATGACGATCCATTTGCGCTTTGAATTTTACTTCCTTTTGTTTATATAGCCATTGCGTATACGCCTCGGCATCCAGCTTCTCCTCTACCCATTGCAGTGGAAAAGCACTCGTTCTTTCAGCCTCGGATGTTATTGCCAGCATCTCCTGTCCATAGGAAGCATGCTTAGTGCTGCCCCATCCTGGAATTTGCGTCAGCTCATCCTCTGTCTTCGGAACAAATGCGCTGATCATCCATAGAATACGATTGGTCGCAATTAAATACGCTGAACGTTTTTCTAATATGGCTCTGGAGCGGCGCCATTCCCTCAGCTTCTGAAAGAGCTCCTCATTCGCATGCAGCTCTCCATAGCATTGCAGCATGGATACAAAGCTGCTAATAGAGCCCCGACGATCGTCGAGCATGCCATCAATGATGGGAACATAACCTTCCCCCATCACTCTCGCGACGCCATGACGGAAGACGATCATCATTTCCTCCCATGAAGTGCCTTCAAACCAGGACTGAGGGTCTGCATTATTCTCCTCATCCTCTACCCATATCACTGACCATACCCCCTGGTTTTCACTAATAGACAGCTGCGCGCTCACGAACTGATGCTCTTCCCCGGGCTTTTCGAATGTGTTCAAAAATACGATTTGCATGTTAGCCTCAATCCTCCAATAATTAGATGTAATCGTGAACATGAACAGCAGAGCAGCAGTCCAAGCTGAAGGCAGATGTGAGGGATAACAAAAAAAAGCACCCCCTCTGCCTACGGCAAAGGAGGTGCTTCCTCTCAAGTTCAATGATTCGATTGCTTTCATGCTATCATAATGATTTCTTTATGACAAGCATTTTATTGTTGTATAATAAATGTACTAATAAAGTGGAGGATAACAAAACATGCTGCCTGAATTTGATTTCATGTCCGATTTAACGGAAGATACATCTACAAGATTCGTCACCTTTATCGGACCTAGCTTAAAGCGCTTTGACCTTGCTATTACTTCTACAAGCCGATTTTACGGCAAGAAGCTGGTCACCGATCTGCAGTTTGGCAAAACAGCAATTATCGGGCCAGATGACCTCGAAGAAGAAGGATACCTTGAATATGCCTTTAAAATAACAGAAGAAGAAGCTGCCGAGCTCGCCCAATTTTTATATTTTGTTGTTGGAACGGTGCATTTTACCGATTAATCTGGGAACAATGAAGTGGTAGTCAAATACCATTTCAGGAGGAGTCTGCTTATGGATCGGTTTATTCAGGAGAATCGCCAGCCGTATACAGATGTTTCAACAGTAGAATCACAGCGCAACGATCTTATTCCGGAGGAGTTCCCCGAGGGCCCCTATGGCTCCGACCTGATGCTGGAGTCACTCGGGAAGAGTGCGCCTTGGCGTATAGACCAGCGTTCCTCCAACCGCTTTAGCTATGAAAATCGAGCGCTTCATGTTGATTTGCCACGTGACTATCCGGGAGAAGATGAGTACAGTCATCCTTTCCCGGAAGTGCATGACGAGCCCTAAATAAGTTGAGCCCTTGATGTGCCGCAATTTGCGTGCACAGCCAAGGGCTCTTTTTTTTCCTGCTTTAGCTCACAGATCATGAATCGTTATTTCGCTTCTCACCATGAACCTTGCATTTACCCCTGCTTGGCCAATGCCCTTCGAAATATAGAAGGTACCATTCTGATCCTTGTGCAACCCTTTATAGATGCCTTTGACCGTTAATGGTCCTTTCGGTTTAAATACAAAAAAGAACGGCACATTCAACTGCTTTCCATGCAGATGGCCGGCCATTAAATAATGATAAGGCTGCTTGATGGACAACAGTACATTCGGGTCATGAGTGATTACAACGATCGGCAATTTGTTATCAATTCCCTTGAACGATGGCCGAATTCGACTATGATTCGTACTGTCGTTATCGATGCCAACGAGCTCGAAATCTCCTACTCTTCTATTTTCATTTCGAAGGACGGGAATGCCATAAGCTTTAAATACGTCAAGGAGTCTCTGTAAACGAGGCAGCTCATAATCATGATTGCCAAGCACCGCATACACAGGAACCCCGCAACCGGCAATAACTTTGAGATAATAGGCAACACGCGGAATAAAACGTTCTTTGTACGTATAATCGCCTGTCAGAAATATATAATCCGGCTTCGCCTTTTCAATCTCTTGACGAATTCGTGTAGCGCTCACACGCAAGCGATCTACGTGCAGATCACTAATTTGCAGTACCCGTTTGTTTAAGCCGATCGGATGGCTGACCTTCTCAATCTTGAGCCATTGTGTAGGGAAAATAAAGAAAAGATAGAGGAGAAGCACCGATCCTGCTGCTGTTAGAATAATAGCCAAATACGTCCTCCTATTCAAATAATCACTGATTGGCGCTACGCGAGTAGATCATTATTTTAGTTCAACTTATATTAGTATAATGAACTTTTCTCTACAAAGCTACCTGCAGCTGATTGCCAAGCAGATGGCTAAACAGTCCTTTTTTGTCCTCCGACAGCATGATAAAACTACCTGACTGCACCACCTTACCCTGCTCCAAAACAATAACCTGATCTGCATTACGAATCGTAGACAAGCGATGTGCAACGACGATTACTGTCATAAATCCCTTCAGCCGCTCAAGCGCCTCTTGAATTTTCTTTTCATTTAAGCTGTCCAGAGAACTCGTAGCTTCATCGAGAATCAAAATATGCGGTCTCCTCAAAATAGCTCTTGCGAGCACCAGTCGCTGACGCTCTCCACCTGATAAACGAATGCCGCGGTCACCAATGACCGTATCTAGGCCCTCCGGAAGCTTTCGAACAAATTCAGCTGCTGAGGAAAACTCCATCGCTTCCCACATTATCTCCTCACTTGCACTTGGATCGATGATTAATAGGTTTTCCTTAATCGTTCCATGAAATAGAAAAGGCTCTTGTGGAACGTAGCTGACTGCTCTTCTTAGAGAGAACAGCTCACTGTCCGTAACTACTTTACCATCAATGAGAATATGACCAAGCTCCGGCTTCATCAGCCCCATCATCAAATCGATCAAGGTACTTTTACCAGCCCCAGATTGACCAACGATCGCAGTCATTCCGTTAGCAGGAATTTTCAAATTAATCGCTTCCAGCGTAAAATCAGGTTGCTCCTTGTCATATCGAAAATAAACCTGCTGACATTCAAGCTGATGCTCGATTTCGTGAGGGATAACATGTTCGCCGCCCAGCTCATCTCCAGCCTTCAATTCCTTAGCTGCGATACATTCCTCTTGAAGATCCATTAACACCTTAAAAGCAGGCAAGGAAGAAGCGAGCTGCTCCATATTCGATTGTATCGTTGTAAAGCGCGGCCATAGGCGTGCGAAAATGACCATAATGAGCAGCAAATATCCTCCTTGACTTTGGAAGAGCATGACCGAGGCGAATACGAAGGCTGCGATCATGATAGCCGAAAACAATTTATAAAAGAGCTGCGAATTGCTCCGCACTCTTGAATTTTCATATCGTTCATGCGCGATCTTCCCGGACCAATCAAGCAGCCAGCGGTAGCGCGATGCTTCTAGCAAATTGCTCTTAATATCCTTCATCCCGTTAAAATGATCAGAAATGCCTGCCAAATAGTTTTGGGCGAGCTCTGTCGTAGCTTTCCCAATGACTCTGGATTGCTTAATGTATTTTCTTGAGAGCAGCGCTACGGCGATTCCGCAGCATAAAACAAATAAGGTCATTAGAGGCGAAATAAAAAATGCTAAACCAATTTGGATAACGGTGAACGCAGCGGATGCGATAAGCTGCAAAAAGAGGAATGTGCCATTCGTAACGCGGGCGAGCTCGCCTGTCAAAGCATTGATTAGGTCACTTTTTCTTCGCGTAATAAAGAAGCCCCAGTTGGCTTGCAGAAGCGACCGATACACTTCTAATCGAATGTGATTGACATAGCCGGTATGCATTTTCATTTCTCGCAAACTTAAAGTTCTTCCTACTAAACCTTGTACAGCAACCAACGTGATATAGATCGCTAAAATAATAAACAACGCATTTGCTTTCGGCAGTTGCTGAAGCGCTGCTAAATAATGAATACCAGGTATGGATGCTAGTGGAATTTCAACAATTCCAATTATGCTAAGCAAAGGGGCTATCATCAGAATCCCTATGCCGTCCAGCAAACCTATGAGCATCATTCCAATTAAATTAAAGTATAGCGCCTTACCGCCGTATTCATGGAGCTTCTTGGAGAAAAACATAAGCTGATTCATCGATTCATTACCTTCTTTATTTAGTAATGTATTCCTTTAGCAAACATACCTGTAACCGTAAACCGGTCCATTTCTTCAGCGCCAGTAATGTATTGTGAACCGCTTCGCAGCCATGCGTGTGCGATCAGCTTACCGCACTCGTCCTTGCATGTTCCTAGATAAAGCGTGCTGCTTATGTTTCGTCGCTCCAGCATCCTCATTCCAGCAATGGCTCGAGCCAAACATTTGCTATCCCATGGCGTATGCTTGCTTACGATATGAATGGCAGAACGAATCTGGACTAGCGATTGCCTATGATCCGCAACTGGCTCCTTATTCGTTTCTCTCATATATTGTCCCAGCGAGGGAGCAATCTTCGAGAAGGGCTGATAAGCTATGCAAATTCTAGCCCATCCCAAAAATAACGCAGCTTCTACTAATAGAAATAGCGTCATCGCATCCAGTGAAAACAATGCTTTTAATCTCATCATCTTTTCCATAGGCTCTCCGCAGAACTATTCTTTCAAATGAATAAGACGTTCTTCTACCAAGTGGGTCAAAAATGACAGCACCTGCTCCTCACAAACCTCTCTGGTTACTTCATAATCTACCAGCAGAGCTTCTACTACATCCCGAATGGCAATTGGCTCCTTGAGCAAATCCCAGATCTGGCTGCCCATTACGCCCAAATTATAATATTTCCCGTTTTCAATGCTCAAAATGACCTTTTCCTCGCCCATGTCGCTTACAATATTGCCGGGGTCTTGCACAACTAGCCGCTCCATCAATAAAGCTTGAATCGTAGTGGTCCCACTCTTTGTCATGTTCTATTCCTCCGTACTTATAATATTTAAAATAAGATCGACTAGCTGCGGTGCCGTAAACCCGGATATGGGCCTGCTGATCTGATAAATGGGCAGCTCCGCTGCAAGCTTGGCAGAGCAGTTGAAATGCCAGCGCGTCAAACCTAGCTTTTGAATCAAAAATTGCCTATAGGTGTGTTTGAACAACATGTCAAACCGCTCAAGCTTAGAGATGAGTTTAGCACCTACTTGCAAAGAATCCGTTTTCGCTAGCTCGAACACACCTCCCAGCGGCAGAGGGCTAGAGCAAAAGCTTTCTTCAACCGGCAGGCAAAATTTTTCTTCCCTGCCATAAATGCTGCGCAGCTCCGAATTTTCTAACCCAAAGGCGTCGAGACTTTGCTGCCAGAGCTTTTGCTGCGGATATGCAGGCCAAACTACCATTGGCTTATCTGCTGCGGGCTGAGTGAGCGCAATAACGTCATCACTTAATAGTGAGTAGCCCTTGCTTAAAAATGCAGCTGCTAGCGTTGATTTACCAGCACCTGAGTGACCTGCAAACGCATAGGCTTTGCCATTGATCGCAATCGCGCTTCCATGCAACGGATAGATGCTGCGCTGCAGCAGCAGCGCTCCTACGCAGGTGCCCAATACATACAGACGGATTAAATCCTCATCAGCTCCCTCGATAGGGGAAACGATAATCCTTTTACCAGCCTCAATACGAAATACCGCTGCATCGGGCATAAGGACAGTAACAGCAGCGCCAGCTACATCAAAGTCATATGGCTCAATGCTTATCGTATCCTTTAAATAACGGTCAACGATGATTTCAACATCAGCATGTCCGCTGAATGCGATCCTATGGGGAAGCTCAGGCAATGGCAGCTCGCTCTCAAAAGTCAGCCCAAATGCTCCGTATATCATTTTGGTTTGCGTGACCAACAATGTTCTCACTCCATCTCTTGCTTAATAATAGCTGGAAAGCCCCTATACACTTCATGTATAAGGGCTTTCTTTGCCATACGATTGATATAATGATTAGCTAGTAAAACGCGGGTTCTCAGAATATTCACCTGGCACATAAGCCTCATCCGTAAACGGACCGCCTGTAGTCGAAGCCGCAGTCATATGTACATGAAGGATTTCCAGCTCAGGTTTGTTCCATTGTTTTTTTGCTTCCATAGTTGTCACCTCCCTTCAAGTCATTTTTTTGAGAAAGCGGTACAAAATAACGCTTCTCATCAGCAATCTGTAATTAGGATCAATCGCATGCCTCGGCTTAGCACCTTCTTCGAGTCGAGAAAGCGCGGAATCAACAACCTTGCCATCCATATACTGCATAAATGTAGGGTCTTTGCTCATTTGCCGAAGTTCCTCCATGAAGTCCTTCCACCTCGGCAGCATACGGTGAACCCAATCGGCTCCTTGTACTCCTCTTGTCCGCTGATTCAGTCTGATCTGATCGGGCAGCAGCTTATCGGTAGCACGCCTAATCAGAGCACGATCCATCCCCTTCTGAACATACTGTCCCTCTGGAAGAGAAAGACAATATTGGATCACTCGGATATCGTTAGTCGGATCCCGCTTCCATAGCCCGTACCTTAGTGACAGCTTCGTTGACAGCGTATTGCTAGCATTCCAATGGAACAACTCTTCAAAGTGACTCTTTCTTCCTTTATAAATATCGTTGTCGGCAAACCAGCCCGATTCGTTGAAGCCACATTCTCTCAGCCGATGGAACACATCTGTCCTTTTGGCAAAATCAGCATTGATAATTACTGGGTAGTGATATTCATTCTCACTAGGTCGCAGTTGTTCTAAAATCGGAAATGCCTTTCGGCTCACATTTGAGAAAACATGCGCACGGCCTGTGCCTGTATTCAAGCTATACAACCGCATTTCACGAAGCAGCTTGAACCAACTCATTTTTTTCAGCAGCTTAGCGTAATACGGAACCGCGGAACCCCAGGAGATGGAAAGATTCCCTCTCCCTCCATTGAGCAGCACGCCTACTCCCTGCTCCTGAGCTTTCTCAAACATCCCTTTCATCCAAAAGGAGTTCTCAAAAAACTTATATGGCATTTCCATAATATCTAGAAAACCGTCGATCTCGGAGTAGGAATCTCTTCCTTCAAAAGCAAGATAGTGATCCTCGATGCCTCCAACATGCTTGACAGTAGCTTCAATAAAAGGACGTTCGTTTGTGACCATAAATTTCGGTGTATAATCAATAAAATCATCAGTAGGAACGTAGCTGAACGTATGGAGCTTCTTATTTTGAGGGAGCAGTGTCCGAGCAGCGAAACCTACAATTGAGCCTGAGTCCAAACCTCCGCTAAGCTGTGCGCCCACCTCGCGGTTCGTACGCAGCCTTGAGGATACCGCTTGCTGGAACACCTCTTGGAAGGCTTCGACATATTGGTCATCCGATTTGAAGCGTATAGGCTGAACCGCCTGAAGCTGGTCATATCGTTCGAGCACCATTCGCTCGCCTATTATCGTAATGCTATGGGAGGGCGGGAGCTGCTCAATATTCAGATACACGGTTTTTGAAGCATCTACGGTATCAACCATACCGGATATCGCCAGATACTCTGCAAGCCATTGCTCATTCAGCAAACGATCCGTTCCAGACAGTTTTAGCAATGGTTCAATGGTTGTGCAGAAAGCAAAGCGTCCAGTATGGCGATGGTAATACAGCGTTCGTCCGCCAGAGAAATCTCTAGCACCGAACAGCTTGTTTTTTTTACGATCCCAGATCATGAAAGCAAAATCACCCACCAAATGCCGCGGCGCTTCATTCCCCCACTTATCATAGGCGAGCAAGATAAGCTCGGTATCAGATATCGTCTCCCTATGTGCTGGCCCTACTTGAAGCCGGTTAAACAGCTCCAACCGGTTATCAATAATAGCATCCGCCGTTATGACTAATTCTCTAAGCGGATCATAACAAGGGTTTCGCTCACCTATCGACTCTGGTGTAATCCACTGATTATGGCAGCCTAGAAAAATATGATCCTCTTGCCAAGCTTGAGCCGCATCGCAAGGATAATGGGATAAAGCTTCCATTATTTTGCCGCCACATATCCATGCTTGATCTTCCTTGTCGGTTTGGATTACTCCTGCAATGGCGCTCATGGTTCCCTCCGGTTAAAGCTTACTTTCATTCTATATAGTGATTAACTGTAGTCGTTCATTCAAATTGATGATAGTTCTTTATAAAGAACATATTTGAATATTACACTTGAAAACCACCTTTGTCAATCACATTTTAGTGAATTATTCCAAAAATTACAGGTTTTTTGTTCTTTATTAAAAACACTCCAGCGTTTTTTAACCTATGATTATAATCTGCTGGCCATTTGCTTTACACCATAAAAATAAAATTCATTTCCAGCAAAAAAAGATCCACTTATTACAACGAATAAGCAGATCCTTCTGTCTAAATTAAAAATCTTAGTTCGTTATAGCTCACAAGCTTTCGTAATTAAGAAATTTTCGTTATAATAGAGAAAGTCTACAACGAAGCGATAACGGAGGAGTATGTTATGGTCGGAGAACGCATTCAGATGCTGCGCAAGAGAAAAGGCCTATCCCTAACGGAGTTATCCCAACGGGCAGGTGTTGCAAAGTCATATCTAAGCTCCATTGAGCGAGGGCTACAGCAGAACCCTTCGATTCAATTTCTCGAAAAGGTAGGCATCGTCTTAAACGTAACAGTTGAGGATTTTCTCAATAATGACGATAAAACTGATCGCAATCCTGATCAATTGGACAATGAATGGGCTGACTTAGTTAAAGAAGCCATGGCCTCCGGCGTAAGCAAGGATCAGTTTAAAGAGTTTCTAGAATTCAACAAATGGAAAATAAAGCGCGAATAGCGCTTTTTTTACTTTTTAAACGGCTGTTTCTTGGATATCATTGGTTTTGCTCTCAGTAAGGCATAGTAGAACCTTTCGCACATCATCTTTGCTAAACCCCAAAGAACGTGCATTTTGGATCAATGCAACCCACTCCATATCCAAGTCTTGGTTATCTTCCGATTTAACAAGTACCATTTCCACTTGTCCCCCATTCATTTTGGGACGGTTGCACCACTGACTCCACGCGTTTAAGGTGCCCAGATAATAAACGCATTTCAACGTCTCCCTATGCTTGTCATTCGCTTATATCTGTATTATATATGAGTCCAATTGCGCATGCTGTCACTTCATGTCTCATAAAAATAGGAAATAATTATATTTTTTGTCGAATAATCTTTCATTTTTGTAAATGCGATTGACATGACTAGTAGGTTTAGCCTAGAAAATTTCATCGTAGTTTTGCAGTGCATTTTCACTCCCAAGAGGCTGCTGCAATTTCACGTACGGAAGACGAGTTTTCCTCGTAGCCGTTTGGATTGGATGATTGCCATCTCCAGGAATCCTCGCACATTTCCTCAATTCCACGTTCCGCGGTCCAATTCAGCTCAGCATTCGCCTTCTGAGTATCCGCAAAACAAACGGCAATGTCACCGGGTCTGCGAGCAGCGATTTGATAAGGAATACTTCTCCCTGCTACTCTCTCGAAGCCTGCTATCATCTCTAATACGCTATAGCCCTGTCCTGTGCCAAGATTATAAATATCTACGCCTGACTTGCCCATAACCTTCTCCAACGCTCTCAGATGGCCCTTTGCAAGATCCACGACATGAATATAATCTCTTACACCCGTTCCATCAACTGTTTCATAGTCGCTGCCAAATACGTTCACCTTCTCCAGCTTGCCAACCGCAACCTGCGAAATATAAGGCATCAGGTTGTTGGGAATTCCGTTAGGATTCTCGCCAATTTTTCCGCTTTTATGTGCGCCGATCGGATTGAAATAACGCAAAATAGAAATTCCCCATTGCTCGCTCGATGCGGCTAAATCCTGTAAAATTTGCTCAAGCATGAGCTTTGTTCTTCCATAGGGATTCGTCGCGCCAAGCGGAGAATCTTCCGCTATCGGGGATAGCTCGGGACGCCCGTAAACCGTCGCTGAAGAGCTGAATACAAGCTTATGTACATTATATTTATTCATGACCTCGCACAAAATTAAGGTGCTCGTTATATTGGTATAATAATAGGACAGCGGCAATTGAACCGATTCGCCAACCGCCTTAAGGCCAGCAAAATGAATAACGGCATCAATTGAATGTCTAGAGAACACGAGCTCCAGTCCACCACGGTCCATAAGATCCATTTTGTAAAAGGTAAAGTTTTTGTTCGTAATTTCCGCAACTCTATTTAATGAGATATGGCTGCTATTGCTCAAATTGTCCACGACCACTACCTCATACCCAGCTTCAAGAAGCTCAATGCATGTATGACTGCCAATATAACCGGCGCCGCCTGTAATTAAAATTGCCATTTCACTAACCCCTCTTCCGTAATTATGATATAGAACAAATTATTCCTTATGTACACAATCTATTCAAATAAAATCCCTGCAGCAGAAAAACTCCAGGGATTAATTCCCAATATCAGGTATTTCCTAAGTCTGTATTATCAATTAATCGGACAAACGGTGCAGTACCCGTAATTGCTGCGCCCTTAAATACAGATTTTGCAACGGTTACGGAATTGTTTTTCCGAAGCCAGTGGAAATTCAATTTTGTATTGTCCATATAGGATTGCGCAATTATCGCTTTATTGTCATTGTCTGCTTTCCCAATTGAAGCATTCACAAAGGTAGAGCCCGTAACAAGCGAGTTGCCTTCCATCATCAGCCCTATACTTTGAAGCAAACTATTTCGCATAGTAACCTGCCTCGTATACTCAGCATTGTTAGAGCCTAGCTGTATATCACTGTTTCCAAGGAGCGGCGTTTTCGCACGAATAAACTCACTGTCACTAACATGGCTGCCCTCAAAACGCACAGAACCTTCAATGACGGTCATTCCCTCTACTAAATTCGGTCTACCAGCATAATTCTGAGGTACGACTACAGCTGCATCGTAGTTTTTGACGGTTACATTTTTTATAACGGCACCTGCTGCTATAATATTAAAGTTTGGTGTTGAAGCATTATCTGGGCGCCAATCTCTCTCTACCGATACGTTGTAAATATAGCATCTACCATAATTATATCTTCCGATATTAAATCCCGCTACTCCTGCATCCTTAATGGCTACCGGCGCCCCTCCAAGAGTTTCAGAAACCTGGAAGCTTACCGATGTAACATTTATGGTGTAATACAGCTTATCAACACTTATGCCGGTTGGCACCTTCCCTATCCACTGCTCAAATGATACTTTTGCTCCGTTGCCCATGCCGTGCGCGGTTTTAAACGTAAAGGTACTCGTGGACGTATTCACTACAGGCGTACCGAAATATCCATAAATGCTTGAGCCATAAAATAGGCCATCTTTGATTTGAATATTTTGAACAACGGCCCCTCTCACATCAAGAAGTCTCAAATTTCCATTTTGAATAACAGCACCGTTTACAAAATTATCGCCTTGCACCCACAGCTCGCATCCTTTAAACGTATTGTTCGTAAACTTCACATTCGGAAAGTTTGCATATGAGCTCACACCTCCGACATTTGTCCCTTCGAAGGTATTGCCATCGATAGAAACGTTAGACCCGTCGGCATTGACCAAATGTCCTCTAGCATTGCTATAAATATGATTATCTTTAATATAAATGCGATAGTTAAGCTCTATTCCATTCGGGCGGTCCGCTGTCTTGTATGGAATATTGGTTTCCATGTACATAGATTCAATATCAATGCCAAACATAGGAGGGGTGCCGTTTCGAAAATTTGTGGTCACTCCATCCTCCGCATAGCCGATATGATGAATCTTATTGCGGTAGACATGAGTATCATTGGATGCACAAATGGAAATGCCTTGTCTTCTGCAATGATGAATATGGCAATCGTGAATAAGGATATGCTGCCCCATTTGCTCCTGGGTATAGGCCGCAGGATCAATCAGATAATTTTCGTATCCAGTAATAATCCCATCTCCGATACAATCTGAAATTTCAATGTTGAAGATTTCAATATGATTGGAGCCAAATGATCCGATTCCATAACCGCTCTCATGTGTATAAAATGAGTTATCCACCTTCGCTTGAATACTAGCAATTTGACTATCTGTTAGTGGAGCAGCAAGTGGGATCGTAAAAATCATTTTGTTGTTTTTACTGAAGTCCTTCTCTTCATTAAGAAACCAGCCTCTTCCCGTTGAGCTCGCAGGTGCAAAAAGGCCATCCGTACGCGAACCAGTTAATGTTTGTTTGGAAATCGTATCTTTATATTGATAGAAATGATAGCCGGCAGCATTCACCCCAGGTATACTCCATAGTCTAAAATAAGCTAGCAGTCCCGGGTTTGCATAACGATCAACAACCTCACTGCGAATCCAGTTAGGATCATTGTTCAGAGTTCCGTCAGCATTCACTCCGCCTCTAACAAATTTAACAGCTATCTCGTAAATATGCTCCTGCTTATCACCTACCAGCCTGCCGCCTGATATTTTCGAGTTAGTAAGCCCTCTCATTTCAATGATAGAATAACTTGGTGAGGAAGTGCCTACTAACTTAATCGTACAGCCATCCTCAAGCTCAAAATGGATGCCGCTCTGCATTTGAATCGCGACGAGAGAGCTTGGATCAAGACTAACAGAATAGCTGCCTTTTGGTAGAATGACATGGAGATAACCCGCAGACTTGGCCCAACTAATGGCATTATTGATCCCTTTCGTGGCCTCAACTGCATTCAAGCCTATGTTACTAATATTAAAACGATCTAATTCAATGCGGTAAGAGGTTTGTTCATTCATTTTCTTCACCTTCCTTTTACTATCAACGTATGCAGCTTGTCAGTAAAAGGTTACTTATTGGACTCTGTGCCTAGTCTATTACGCCGCTTAATCTGATTCCAAAGACTTGTGCTCTTCATCATCAGCTTGCTTAATAGTGCTTGAACAATATTATACAAATATTTGAATTGTTCGGTCCGATGAAACACGATAATATAAAAAACATTCACGATAAAGAGACAGATTATCCCTTTAAGGAACAGCCACGCAATAGTAGAAGACGGCAGAAAATGAATAACATAACCCACGATTCCACCAGCAGCAATTCCTAAGGTAGTATAAAGAGCGTAGTGATAATAATAATGTCTTACTGGTTGATTGAATACCTTACGGTATACAAGCAATGGGGTATACCAGAAAGGGACGAGCAGAGCGCTCACTAATGTACCTATAAATATTCCAGCTATACCTATATATTGAACAAGAACTAGAGATAACGCGAGATTAACTACAGCTTGAAACAACGGAGCAAATCGATCCTCATGAAAAATACCGGCCGTCGATTTCACTGCGGTTAATGAGTTTCTCATTCCTCGTTCATAAAATGATAGGATGAGCAGAAGCACCACGATATTCGTCATTTGATACTCTTGCCCGATCCAAATCTCGATTAGCGGATCAATCAATAAATAAAGTCCAATGGACAATAGTGAATATAACCAAAAATTAAGCAAATACGTAACCTTAAAAATTCGGTATACGGCTGCCGCACTCTCCTTAGCGATTAAATTGCCAAGGCTATGATACATATTTGAAAATATTTGATTAAGCAAGGTTCGGCAAATATCGATTAGCATTTTATAATTAGAATACAAGCCTACAGCAGCAATACTTACAAAGGAAGAAATAAGTATACTGTCCACTCCAAATATAAAATAATTACCGATATTTTGAAGGATAATTGCCTTCATATTTTTGATGAAATTAGCCTTTGTCTCCGGGTCCAGCTTGCTCTGCACCTTCTCCTTCAAGAACGGATACAGCTTATTTACAATAAGCACTAATATTATGGAGGTAATAATGGAAAGAGCACTCTCTATTGCTAAATATAAGATATAGTTTTTTGTGAAATACAAAATAGCAATTTTCATACCGGTAGAAATGATAGCTGATACAGAAAATACGGCTGTGATGATGTAGTTTTTCTGATTTACATTCAAAAAGGAATGCTTGTAAACAAATAAATAAGGCACTGCTGTATTAATCAAAAACAATAAATAGATAATACTAATATTTTCAACACTTGTTTCCTTTATAAATAGATCCAAAAAGGGCATTACCGCTAAACCAAGCAGCAGCACAATGCCAGCTATAATAAGATAGGCTTTTTTGTACAAGCTCATTAGAGCTAATATTTTCGGCCTATCATTATTGGCGACTGGCTTATATAGATTATAGATAATACTCGAACCTATGCCAGCCTCTGCCAAGGTAAGCATGGCGAGTATGCTTGTGAATAGACCATTAATACCTAAGTATTCGACTCCTAAACTATTAATGAAAACAGTCCTTGATACGAAGCTTAATATCGTAATTACGAGCTGATTGCCTAGGCCGACAGAAATATTTAATAATGAACTTTTTACTCTCATACGATACTCCTATCTGATAAATCCATTTGTTCCTCGCAAGGCTTGGGACATGCTTTCACGCTGTACTTTAGATATTTCCCCTCTTAAGGTATAGCTTTCATCGTACTTAGGAATCACTTCTAATAATTTTCTTGATTTCGCGATATAATCCTCAACAGTACTAATCACTTTGGCAGGATTCCCCGCTACAATACATCCTTCTGTTACCGATTTAGTAACAACACTACCTGCTGCTATTATTGATCCCTTGCCTAATATTACTCCCGGCATGATGACTGCTCTTGCACCAATAAAAACATCGTCTTCTATCGTAACGCAGCCAATTTTAGTATATCCAGTTATTAATTTAGTGCTTGCATCATGTGCCAATATGTATACATGTGGCGCTATAGTAACATTATTGCCTATGCTAATCAGCCAACAATGCGAATAATCAAAGATGACTCCAGGCTGTATTGAGCAATTTCCACCAATTTTCATTCCGAGCTTCACATAATCATCAAGCCATAGTTCCTCCAATATCCATTTACGTATTCTTGCTTTTGCAAATGATATTATCCTCTTCACTATGTCCTACCCAACTTTCCTATATGGAATGAGAATATTAAGCAGCATATCTACCTTCCCACTGCTTTAGAATGTCCATTTACTAAACGAATACAGAAGCCTTGCGTAAAGGGCAGTACGTTAAACAGCATAGAGTACACGCCTATATCCTTTGTATCTCCTTGGGAGAAATCTACCGCGCCGTTTCTTCTGGTCACCTTCATTAAATAATGAATCGCTCGCTCTGCTCCCTCGGTGCATGGTTCAGCAAGCTCGTTAATTTGTGAGGCTTGCAGCAGAAACCAGCCTAATGTAGCTGTGGTGGAAGAATCCGCTCTCGTCTCGTTTCGAGTTACGGTCCAGTTCCAATTTCCATCTGGCCTTTGGAAAGCAAGAATCGCCCGAGCGAATTTTTTCACAAAGAGATCTAGCTTTTCCTTTGCCTCATGCCCATCTGGCAATTCACGCCAGGCATCGATTAACCCAATCGCTAGCCAGCCAAGTCCCCGCCCCCAGCCAAATAATCCTAACGGCAACGCATTTTTCGTGTGGTAGGCATGGCTTGGAATACAATGGCCATCAAGCATACCGTATCGTTCATATTGCTCAAGCTGCTTGACTGCGAGCTGAACACAAGCCTCATTGTTATACTTTATTCCATAGGAAACGAGGAATGGACAGATGAAGCCAATCGTATCGACATAACGATAATCCTTCATAAATTTCCGATATTGGACCGTGCCATCCTCACCGATATGAGCTTGAATTAGCTCCCATATGCTGTCCAGCGCTGGCTTATATTTCGTTATGTCTATCCCATCAAGCTTCATCACTCCGTAAGCAAGAATGGCTGAATCGATATAGACTGGCGGCTCCCTCCATTGTCCGTTTTCATCAAACTTTGTTTTTAAATATTGCTCGACACTGCTTTTCAGCTCGTTATCTGCTCCGTTTTTCAAGCGCTCAGACAGTCCTAGCAGCAAGGATGCTTCCTGCCAGTGCTGAATAACGCTCTTCGAATAGTTGCCTTTCAGCATATCAATCGCAACCAGTCTCACGTTATCGGTTACTTTAATTTTCGGTGTATGTTTAAGCCAGCTTACGCCAATATGCGTAATGGATTGATTCCATGCCTGTTTATCCTTATATCTTCCAATATGTATTCTACTCAGCCAATCCCTTCCAACGGGTATGACATCAATGCATACAATAATAGCAACGATAATCAACAAAATAGCAGCTAGAATTTCTAGCATCTTATTCGCTCCTCTTTACACCATTATATTAGCGCATATAATTTTTCGATTTCCTGCTCGGTTCCGAAATATTCCTTTGAAAGCTCATTAGCAAAAGAATCCCTAAGACCCTTGTCCTTGATCAGCAGTTCAATTCCTTCTGACAGTGCTGCAGCATTCATCTCAACAATTAATCCATTGTGGTTATGCTCAATTTGGTCTTTAGCTGTACTAAAATTAGTAAGAATAATAGGTTTATTCAAAATTTTCGCCTCGTCAATGGCTATCGATTTCCCCTCAAATCGTGAGGGCTGAACATAAATATCTGCCTCTTTAATATAAGGGTACGGATTTTCCTTCATTCCCACTAAATAAAAATGCTGAGCGAGCCCTTGCTCCTCAATAAGCAACTCCAGCTTCTGCCTGTCATCCCCTTCACCTACGACGTACCACTTAACGTCATGCCCGCTGCTCACCAATATCCCACAGGCTTCAATAGCAAGCTCAAAGCCCTTCTGGTAATTCAAGCGCCCGATTGAAACAATCGTTATCCCTTTGGTTTGCCTAAATTCTGTTTTCACAGCCGACATTTCATGAATCATGGCAGGCGATACAATGTTATGAATAACACTAACCTTTTGTTTAAAGTGCGGAAAACGCTGCATCAGTACTTCTCCACAGCCTTCCGACACCGTAATCAGATGATCCAATTGCTCAAAGTATGGAATGTCCAGACCTGCGTCCATCCCCAGCTTGTCATAATCATTATGAATAAAACCAAGCTTTACAGCTGCATTAACCTTCTCAATACTGAAATAAACCGGATTCTTCTCAAGGAATCCGATTGCTGCGTCATAGCTTTGATCAAGCCTTGGCAGCGCTTTGGACAGATACTTCCATACCCGTTGCTCGCATCTAGCTGGATTTTTTTCTGTATAAAAGATGAAGCCCGCTTTCAGCCTAGCTGCTGCTAAACCAATTTTCCCTTTTTTCAAACAATCTACAACCGCCGATTTCATCGACATGTCAAAGTAGCTGTAATCATTGCTTTCATTAAGCACTGTTACTTGCTCTGGGATCTTATCGTAAAAAATACCTTCATGCTTAAATAAATAAAGATCGACCTCGTATTTGGAATAATCTATCGTCTGGAATAAGGAGATCAATGCCTTCTCTGCTCCGCCGCAATTCAAGTTATTCATTACGAACAATATTTTTTTTTTCATTTTCGTCCACCTATGCAAGGAGTTGGTACAGCTTCTTTATCTCTTCTTCTGTCCCTAGCTTTTGTCTCGATAAATGCTCAACAATTTGATTGGCAAGTCCCTTGTCTTGTATGAGAGCTTCAATACCAGAGGCGACCGCAGCTGCGTTCATATCGACAATAAGACCATCCACGCCATCATTAATTTGATCCTTTGCTGTATTGAAACGAGTAACGACAATCGGTTTATTTAAAATTTTCGCTTCATCTATCGCAATCGATTTCCCTTCAAATTTAGAGGTTTGCACAAAAATATCAGCCTGCTTGATGTAGCTATACGGATTGTTCTTTAAGCCGAGCAGCTTGAAGTGCTGTGTTAATCCATTTTCCTCAATTAGCTTCGTTAATTTTTCTCTCTCCTCACCTTCTCCAATAATATTCCACTTCACATGATAGCCGCGGTTAAGCAGATCTCTACACGCCTCTACGGCCAAATCGAACCCTTTCTCCGGCGTCAGTCTTCCAACCGACAGAATAATCAGCTCATCTCCGGTTCGGTCGTAAACATCATGCTCTTGTTCCTCTGCCATGCTTCTAATCGTGGTTGGGGATACAATATTGTGAATAATATTAATCTTGTGGGATTGATCCGGGAAATTTCTTTCCAGCGTATTGGCACACTCCTCGGATACGGTCACGATGTAATCCAATTTTTCAAAATAATTAATATCATGGATCGGATCCATCCCTAATTTATCGTAATCGGTGTGAATCCAGCCAATTTTCTTATCGGCATCCACCTTTTCAATACAATAATAAATGGACGTTTTTTCTAAAAATCCGATGGCGGCATCATAATGTTTTTTCAATTTCTCCATAGACTTAGACATATACTTCCAACTAAGCTGTTCTCCAATAGAGGCATTTTTGGCTCTTCTATTTTCCAAGCTAAACATAAATCTATAATAGGCAAGTGAGAGATTCCCGCTTCGTAAATAGCGTTGTACTGATAGACCAAGACCTAGCTTAAATAAATGAAAGGTTCCAGCTACTGGAACAATACGAACCTGCTTAGGCACCAGCTCCATAAACAGCCCTTCTACATTCAGCAGCTGGAGATCCACGTTATATTGATCGAAGTCTATTTGATTCAATAAATTAACTAAGCTTCGTTCACCGCCGCCGGAGGATAAGCTTGGCATGACAAACAGTAGGTTTTTTTTCATATTCCCCTCATTAACCTAGACCTTTGATATAATCGACTGCGCTATAGGACATTTTTTGGATACGCGGCATAGCTTTCTTTAACTGATTTCTAATTTCCACTTCTTCCTGCTGCATCTCATTGAACTTTGCAATTAGACGCTCTCCATTTGATATTTCCTCAATGCCAAGCACCAATTTTTCCTCGCCGAAAATATCCATTGCTATTCCTTTCGACTTTACGCTGTAGCCAAGCACCATCGTTGGCACGTTGTTGGAATAAGCAGCAATCGTTGCGTGTGTGCGTGCACCTATAAAAAATCTCATTCTCGCAATATAACCTTTGTATTGAATGGCTGTTAAATGATCCGGCAAAAGAATGACTCTTCCCGTATCCTGGTAAGCCTCATAGTAATTTTTCAACAGCTCATAATCATTGTTGCCGTTAATCATCACATGTGGCGTTAAAGCAATTGTCATATCGGTTTTATTCAATATATGCCGAATTAGCTCATCTACGGCAGCCTGTGACTGCTTATTGCGCTTCCAGACCAGCGGACTGAAATTAAGCCCGACCGTATTTCCTTCCTGCCAGCCATTTGGCAATGCCAATTCTTCCTTCTCCATCGTAAATGCCGGGTCCGCACACAGCTTAACATTGTTAAGTCCCTTGCCAACAAGCATATTGTAGGTTAATGACTCCCGGGATAAAATAAGATCAAAAAGCTTTAAATCCTCGAGCTTTCTCTCTGACATATCCTCTTCACCGATCGAGCAGCCCCATAATACCAGCTTCTTTCCTTGTTCCTTCACTCGCCTATCAATCTCATACCAGCCTGGCTGCTCACCATAACAATAATTGTCGCCGCCAATAGATAAGCAAACATCCATTTCTTTTATATTTTTAATAATATTGTTGTGAATTTTCCCTAGTGCATAGGATTCATCCTGATATAGCTTTACCTTTAATGAAGATAGAAACCAATCATAGGAGTACTTTTTTATTTCCAGCACAGATCCATCATATATTCCGTCGAGCTTAACTATCATTCGATCGGTTTCTGGGTTTGCTGAGGCCAAATATACTTTGGCATCTTTAATCCGTTCCTTCAAAATAGCTGTAGAAGAACGGACAATGGCTTCACAGCCTCTATTCAGACTTCCGTCATGTGCAAACATCATGATTTTCATCGCTTTATCCCCACACCTTTCTATTTCTAAATCTGCTGTAGGCCGTTATCAAATAAATACCAAGCAACGATTTTTGATCCATGAGATACAATAGTATTTTTTGATACTTGCCTAATTCAATGCTCATTTCATTGAGATAGATGGGCAATGCTTCCCTTACATCCTTATGCAGAATCATGTTTCTGACATATTCAAGCTTAGCTTTAAAAGGCATACTAGCCGATGGCTCTAGATAAATATGGATATAGGCCATAACACAATGAATCAGTCTTATGGCTTTGAATTGTTGAACGCTGGCTTCATCGATTAAATGCAAATAAGTGATTGGAACCTCTGACGTATACACCTCAATCGCACGTTGAAAATAATCCTTCTGAGAAACATTTCGAGTTGCACTCTCGGCTGTTTCACGGTAATGATAGCCAGTGTAATCAATATATTTGGCTCTTTTTGCATGGCTAAAAAAATATAAATTAAAGATTTGATCTTCACCCAAAGCTACCTTTGCTGGAAATACAATGTCATGCTCCATAATAATTTCATTTCGATAAATTTTGCTGCAGGCTGTATTTAATTGATCACTTTTTAAGAAGAAAGGCAGAATCTGCTTTTGAATATCTGCTTTTGTTAAGACGACTTCCGTAGAAAAAGGGTACGACGTAAGCAGAAGGTGCCCAGCTTGCTCACTCTCATAATTGGAAATGACGACGTCACAATCTCCTAATTTAGCTGCGGCATACAGCCTCTCATACATATCGTGCTCAACATCATCATCAGCATCTACAAAGCCTACATACTCGCCTGCTGCGAGAGCTAAGCCTACATTTCTCGCTACACTGACCCCTTGATTTTCCTGGTTAACAAGGATGATCTGCGAATTGCTCTTCTGATAGCTCTCAATGATAGACTGGCTGTTATCCGTAGATCCGTCATTCACAAATATGAGCTCGTAATCTTGTAACGTTTGTTTTAACAGCGATTCCATGCAGCGTTTAATATGAGGCTCAGCGTTGTAAACAGGAATAACGATGCTTAGTTTCCTATTCACGTTGCAAGCCCCCTCTCGGCGGAGGATTCAAACAACTCATACAGCTGATCAAGCTCCTTATCATTTCCGTAATCCATTTCCGCACAATTTTTGGATAAGCATTCCCTGAGCTCCGGATCACGATATAGCCTCTTAACGCCATTCGCAATTCCCTCAACAGATAATTCGGAAATCACTCCGTCAAACTCGTGGACAACCTGACTATTTGCAGTCGCATAATTCGTTATCACGATAGGTTTTCCTAATATTTTCGCTTCCGTAACGGTTACCGCTTTCCCTTCGTATCTAGAAGGCTGTACATATAAGTCACAGGCTTGAACATAAGGATAAGGATTAATCTGTTTGCCTAACAAAATAAAGCGGTCTTCCAGCTGATACTCCGCAATCAGACTCTGAATCATCACTTCATCTCCTCCGTAGCCAACTATGTACCAAACGATATCATCGTAGCCTTGATCAGAGAGAAGCTTAAGTGCCTTAACCGCATTATCAATCCCTTTCGCATGAGACAATCTGGCAACGGTAAGCAGTTTAAAGCGCGTATCTGACGCCATTGGATTATTATCCAGCCGCTCAGACGCCATGCTCCTCACGAATTCCGGTGACATAATATTTTCAATCACCTTTGTTTTATTGCTTAGGGCAGGATACTTTTCTAAAAAAGATTGCCTACATGCATCAGAAACGGCGATAATATAGTCGAATTTATGCCACATTTTCAAATCTGTGCTTTGAATCGTATCCACAGTCGAAAAATCAGTATGTATCCACGCTAGCTTCATCTTTGCCTTTACTTTATCTGCCACAAAATAATGCGGCCATAAATAGCTGATTGCAATATCGTATGTTTTGGTCTCTTTGGGGAGAAATGGCAAAGCATACTTCCACATGAGCTGCTGCTGAATATACCCCGCTTCTGAAATCCCCTTTACACTGCCGATGATCCGCGCATGAATTTTTGAGATAAAGCGTGCCATTCCTAAATGAAGCTGTCTGGAAAAGACGATTTGCCGAATACTCTTTCTGAAAGAGGCGTACGCTGGAATTTCATTGAGAAGCTTAGCCCGAACATCCAGAAGCTCCATAAACTCGCCTTTATGTCGATACAGCATTAAATCAACATGAAAACGATCATATTGGAACTCTCCCAGCATACCTGCCAAGCTCCGCTCGACGCCTCCAACCTCCATATCATAAGAAGCAATTAGCACGTTTTTCATAGCTATCCCCTGACTTACTTTGATTACTCTTGCGAAAACATTATATTTTTATCATTCAAATCATTTTTCGGGTTTTTCTCCATGTCCACAAAAAAGGTCTCAGCGGAAAGTATAAGAAATGAAGACCCTTCGGCAGCGGCAGCGTCTGTGCATCCTCAGGAAATGGATACATAAGACTCGCTATAAACTGTACTTTTTGAGGAGCAGTGAGCAAAGTAAAGAGATATCGACTATGAAAAACTCTTACCTCCTCCGGAAGCGGCGGCGAATGCAGATTGACCAGCCTTTGCACATAAAACATCGAATCCTCCGCCAGCCAGTATGCCTTCCTTCCCGCTACCAGCGGCTTCATCTCTTCACGCAGAGGAAGCGATAATAAGCGTGACACCAGCAGCAGCGCTTGCCCTCCAATATGAGTATAGCTATGCTTCCTCAGCAGCCTGATAAGCTTTGGCCAGTCCAGCTTCTGATTAACGAGCTGCTTAATATCAAGCAGCCAGCGCAGTCTGGACCAGCCGTGCCTTGCGCCATGGGACACCAGAAACATAAACAAATCTTCTCTTCCCAAATAATAGATGGGTCGGCTGATCAACGCACTCTTACGCTTGCGGCTCCAAAGATCCTTGAAGCTCGGCTCCTTCGAGGGAGCCGGATTTAACCGCCAGTGCAGCTCTACCTTAATTCCTTTCTTCGGATGCAGAAAGGTCGTATGATGATGCCGCCATTTCCAATCATTCAGTATCGAAACAATATATTCATCCTTCTCGTAGCCCAAGGATACTAGAAGCGCTTCTGCCTGATCGAGCTCCTTGATCGGAATAAGCAGATCAAGATCACAAGAGGTACGAAGCGACACATCCCCATATAAATCCGCAGCTATAACCGGTCCCTTCAAAAACAGCGTATGCAAGCCGCATTCGGAGAACTCCTTCGCAAGCTGCTCCATCTCCCCGCTAAGCGCAAGCATTTGCAGCGTATTCCGATAATAGTCACGGTTAAACATCTGCGTGACAAAAACCGGAATTTCCGCTGCTTTCAGCTCCTTCAGCCTGCGATTCACGGTAGGAAACACGCGATGATGTCTCGCGAGCTCAATAAATCGGTCCCAATCCGCCTTTTGCAGTAGTTCCTGACAATCAAAGGATTGCTCCGCCTCATCATCTGATGAGAGAAATGCAAGCATTAATCGCAGCTCGTCAGACAGATCTTCTATATGTAGCGTGACGTCGTTATTCATGGATATCTCCTTCATACTAATTAGCCAATAACGAACAAAATTAATATTATTGTTCTATAAAACGAACACTAGTACAGATTATCACCTTCCCCATTATCTGTCAATCATCATTCCGAGTGTTCACAATTCTTTTACAAGAAAACGAACGATCTGCTAGAATAAAAGAGTTCCATCTGTATGGTTTCATAAAAGGGGAGGTTTCCAACGAATGAAAAATATTGTCGTTTATGGTGCTGGCGGTCATGCAAAGGCCGTTATTGATACGATTGAGAAGGCTGGCGTGTACCATATTATCGGATTGCTGGACGGCTATAAGACTGCAGGCACGTTATTTTATGGCTATACGATTCTAGGCGATGAGAGCTGGCTCGCTGCAAACGCTGAAGCGGTGTTCGGCGGCATCGTAGCTATTGGAGACAACTGGCTGCGTGCGAGGGTCGTTTCAAAAATAACAGCAATTGCACCTCACTTCACCTTTGTCAGCGCTATTCATCCCACCTCCTCCATTGCCCGAGGCGCACGGATTGGAGCCGGAACTGTCGTAATGGCAGGCTGCGTCGTTAACAGTGATACTGCTATTGGCGAGCATAATGTACTCTATACTCATGCCTCAGCCGATCATGACTCTACACTCGGAAACTATGTGACTCTAGCTCCCAAAGCCGGTACAGGCGGCACCGTAACGATTGGCGATTTTTCTGTCGTTTCCTTAGGGGCAACGATCATTCATGGTAAAAGCATTGGCGAGCATACCATTGTTGGCGCTGGCTCCACCGTATTAGGCGACATTCCAGCCTATTCCATTGCCTATGGAACCCCAGCCAAAGTGATTCGCACACGAATAAAGGGAGAGCGTTATCTTTAATCGGCTTATTATGCGGATTGAGCGCTGCTCTCAGCCGAGCTGTTGAAGAGGTTATTCATACAATCAACTACCCTTACTTGATCGACAACCGTCATACTTGAGCCAGAAGGCAAACATATTCCGCTTTGAAACAGCTGCTCGCACAAGGAAGCGCCCTCTGTATGGGAATAGAAACGGCTGCCCTCAAAAAGAGGCTGCAAATGCAATGGCTTCCAAAGCGGACGCGCCTCAATATTCGCTGCCGACAACGCATCCAGAAGCTCAGGGATCGTTGTATTCATCTCATGCTCATCAATCAATGCTGCAGTCAGCCAGCGATTGCTTCTCGTATTCGATAATTCTGGCATGAAGCTAATGCCGCTTCGCTCCGAGAACGCTCCAACGTAGTTTTCATAAATCGCTCTTCTTGCCGCAACCCGCTCATCGAGTACCTCTAGCTGTGCTCTTCCAACACCTGCTAATATATTGCTCATCCGATAATTGAAGCCTAAATGGCTGTGCTGATAATGAGCAGCAGCATCCCTTGCTTGTGTAGCAAGAAAACGTGCTTTTTTCAACAGCTCTACATCATCGGATATGAGCATGCCGCCGCCGGAGGTCGTAATAATTTTATTTCCGTTAAAAGAAAAGATGCCGAACTTCCCGAAGGTACCGCTCTGTTTGCCTTTGTAGGTAGAGCCAAGCGATTCAGCGGCATCCTCAATGATAGGCACCTCATACTGCTCGCAAAGCTCGATAATCTCGTCCATCTTGGCTATTTGGCCATACAAGTGTACAACGATAACCGCTTTCGGCAGCTTGCCATGACGATTCGCATCCTCAAACGCCATTCGCAGTGCCTGCGGCGACATATTCCATGTTTCCGGCTCCGAATCGATAAATACGGGCTCTGCTCCACTATAACGAATTGGATTTGCACTAGCTACAAAGGTAAAGCTGGAACAAAACACCGTATCCCCAGCTCCGACGCCAAGCAGCTGAAGTGATAAATGGATAGCAGCAGTTCCCGAGCTGAGCGCTACGGCATCCGCTGCTCCAGTGTAGGAGGCAATTTGTTTCTCGAATGCGTCTATATTCGGCCCTAGCGGCGCAATCCAATTGGATTCGAAGGCTTGATCAATATAAAACCGTTCCTTGCCGCTCATATGCGGAGGAGATAAATAGATACGCTTCATTTCGTTTACTGACACGTCGCTACACATCCTTTTCTTATTAAAAAAATAAGCCATTCCTCTATTTAAGAAGAAACGGCTTTAGCCTTCTTGACTGCTTGTCGTACCTTGAAAGACAGGCATGGTTACATGGTTAGTATTCGAAACGCCTTCTGATCTAATTACCTTTTTCACGGTAAGAAGCAATATTTTAATATCCAGCGCCAGACTTTGGTTCTCGACATACCATACATCATGCTCGAAGCGCTCTTCCCAAGAAACCGCGTTTCTGCCGTGAATTTGTGCCCAGCCTGTAATACCAGGCCTTACTGCATGACGCTTTGCTTGCTCCTCATTATAGAGCGGTAAATATTCCATGAGCAGCGGACGAGGACCAATTAAGCTTTGCTCGCCCTTAATGACGTTAAACAGTTGAAGAAGCTCATCCAGGCTCAGCTTGCGAATCAGCCCTCCGAATGCTGTAAGTCTGAGATGATCAGGAAGCAATTGTCCTTCGCTGTCTTTCTCCGAAGTCATCGTTCGAAACTTATACATTAGAAAGGGCTTGCCATACAAGCCTGGACGCTTCTGCTTAAATATGACCGGCGCACCGAGCTTCGTTCTAACCATAATCGCTGTCAGCAGTATAAATGGGCTTAGAACGATGAGCAGTATGCTTGCGATCACAACATCAAATATTCGTTTCACCATAATGAATAGCTCCTAATCTCATAATCAATCCTTCACTTAATGTGAAGATGAAAGCAGCTTTCGCATTTTAGCAATCGCTTTTGGACCGACGATACGGCTCACCAGCCGCTTCACTTCGCCTCTGATTCGAACATGCGCAGGCAGCCATGATTTTGCAAAATGATGTATCGTATGGCTGTTATCTGTTCTAAATATTCCGCCATTAATATAATCATAGGGACTGAAATAGTCACGCGGATAAAAGACAACGCCATTTTGCAGAACCTGATGGCTTCCATTCAGAACGAGACCATGTTTATTACAAATAGCCGTTATAACCGCCGTATTGGTCGTTAAATCATAGGTACCGTCTGGACGTAAAAAACTTCTGCTGTCATAATCATCGAGCAGTTCTTTAATCCAGTGATGCTGTTTGGCTGCCCCCATCGTTCCGGACTGTAGAAACTTCTCATCCTCGAAGCCAGAAAACGCCTCATGCAACAAGAAGGGGTCCAGCGATTTGACAACCTCAACGTCAGTATCCATATATATGCCGCCGTGCGTATATAAGGCGTACAGACGAACATAATCACTAACAAAGGCATATTTCTTAGCCTCGTAGGCTTCAATGACATACCGATTGATTGCCAAATCGAAGTTGTCCTCATTCCATTCGATAAACTGATAACCGACTAAATGCTTTTCCCAGCTCCGCATACACTTGACCATTTTGCTGGGCTTTTCACCGCGCCCAAACCAGCAATAATGAACAATTCGAGGTATATTCGTTGCAGCCTCCATTTCATTTCCTCCTAAAATGGCCATATTAAATAATTGCTTCTATATTGCAGATCAAGCGCAATTACACTTTCATAGAAATAAAATAATAAATAAAAGCATAATATGATCAAATAAATGAGCTTCTGATCCTTTTCACGAAAAACCTTAATCAACCAAGCGATAAGGATAAGCTGGTATAAATTAAAATAGATGGCCATTCTTGCAAAAATCCAATTTTGCGTCGATATGATCATTAATATAACGCCAATAAGAGAAATATTTACGATGATATCTGATTTTGGAAACAGCACTCTTAGCTTATCCCTGCCAAAATAGGCTATGATAATCGGGATAATCCAGACAAGCGCCCTAAGTATATTTGCACCGCCCTCATCAAACGATTCGTAAGAGCCGTACTGAGTATCTTTTATTACTGTAAATAACAGCTCAGAAAACTTGCTAAAGCCCATGACAATAATTACGGCTAAAGCAAGAAGCATAGCTGTTGTTTTAGTCCATGCTTTTCTTCTTACAATAAAATACATCGGAATCATAATGAGTGCACTTTGATGAAAGAAAGAAGCAAATACGACGATACTGAGATAAGATTTCCATTTGCCCTCAAGCAAAAACTTCGTTGCCGCAAATACAATGGAAGCAGCTAAAAATTGCCTGATGCCGTTCATAGACACGGTGAAAGTTCCCGTAGTTATGTATAAAAATACGCTTAGCTCAAACAGCCTCGTATAGTTGTACAGCACCCAAACAATGAGCAAATTAGTTATAATTCCTGTTGTTAGAACTAAAATTTGAGGATCGTCGGACAGCTGCTTCAGCAGCATTTGAAAGATATTAAATCCAATATCATCGCTAGTAGCAACAGCCTGCCAGCTAAAATCTCCTATCGTGTAGCTGTGCATATAAAAAAAGGTATCTCCGATATTGGATCGCAGACCAGATACCATAGCTAGCGCTAACGCAGCAATCATAACAAGAAACCTATTCGGAATGATTGTAGAAGGGGAGACAAGCGCGGGGACTGAAAAGTATCTAGCTGTTAAAGAGACTGAAAATACAAAAATTAATGTCAACCACAGAATTGTCATCTTATTCCTCCCCCTCTATCCCATCCTTTATAAACTGTTCAACCTTGATTTTATTTGACCGCCATTCTTTTGTTCGTATTCTGAATATAAGCATAAAGTAATAATCCAAGCGGAATTGCAAGCACTGTTACCCCTTTTCGTGGTGATTCTTTCAAAAACCCTTTATTTCGGCTGATTATACTGCTCGATACATAATGCATGGCTTCACGAATGGTATCTTTCCAGGATGGAGCATAAACCATCGCAACCTTGCGGAAAAAGGCGAAGCCCTGCGGGTTTTTCAAATATTGCTTCATCATATTCATGCTTGAACCGTCTTCTCTATACTCAACGACGCACAGCACCTCATTTAGAATTAGCAGTGGAAAATCCTGATCAATTAGTATGTATTTATAGGACAGCGGGCAATATTTTTCTCCTTGAAACAAAGGATACGGGGGATATTTACTCGTAATCTCCGAGCGATAGACGATCTTTTTGTCGCCCTTCACATGATGCAAAGCATATAAATCTGTTAACCTCGACGATTTCAACTGCTCGGGCAGTCTAGTGCCGATAAGCTCCTGATTCTGAGAGATGTCCAGGCCAACAATGCCTGCATACTGCTTATTGCCCTCTGCCTGCCAGAAGCTCGTTATTTTTTCTACCGCATCATCGGCCATATAATCATCGGAATCAATACAGACGTTTAGCTCTGTATCCACAAGCTCATAGGCTGTATTATGCGCCCCGTGCATCCCTTGATTTTCTTGATAACGATACCGAATCGGGATTATTTTCTCTGCCATCCAGCCGGCTACAAGCTCCTTCGTCTGATCTGTGGAGCCATCGTCAATAATGAGCCATACAAAGCTCTTGCAGCTTTGACGCTTAAGACTCTCATAACAAAGATGAAGAGTATAGGCGCGGTTATAAGTAGGCGTAAAAACCGTCAGCATTGGCTTCATTTACCTTCACTCCTCTTACATTGAAACTTCCATGGACAATTGATCCATGTAGTAATCAGACAACCATTTTGCCATTGTTGCTGTATCGTAGCCTTTATGACGCAAGGAATCCGATGTATCACTGCGCTCGCGCGGGGTACTCATAATTTGCTCCGCCCAGTAGTCCGCTTTCTGCTTCAAGCTAATAAACTGCAGCTTCCCAGTTATATCCGTCTCCGATGTAATAGCATCAGAAACAACACAGTTAAGGCCCGCTGCCTGAGCTTCCACCAATACGACCGGCAGTCCCTCAAACAAGGAAGGAAATAGAAAAATATCGATCCCTTGCAGTAAATTCGATACATCATTCCGAACGCCCAGCAGCCGTACATGCTCGGAGAGACCTAGCCTGTTGATCTTGGCTTCAATTAGTGGCCGCAGCTGACCTTCGCCGGCAAGCACCAGCAATGACTTTGGCTCTCTTTCATGAAGCGCCTTGAACACATCAATGAGAAAATCATGGTTCTTTTGTTGATTGAATCTGCCAATATGGCCGATAACCAAACGATCTTCTGCAGCAAGCTCTGCTCTTATCTGATCACGAATCGTGGAATTGAACGTAAATTGCTCTACATCTACTGCATTGTTGAGTACGACAACTTTCCCTGTGCTTGATATCCGTTTGCCAAATAACCATTCCCCTGCTTTTTTCGAGCAAGCAAAGTAGCTGCTCGGATTATCCTTCATCGCGAGCCTTGCGTAAAGGCGAAAGGGGAGCTTAATGTCAATGCCCAGATCACTTAAATGACTATGCGTAATACGGCAGGCAACGCCCGCCTTCTTCGCAGCCTTAAGAACAAAGCTGCTATTTTCATTGATATGGGCGTGCACGACTTGATAACGAGGATGATCCACAAAAAATTGATCCAGCCGTTTAAAATATAACGAGTAATTGCCTGGTCTAATTTGGGGCATCCGAAATATTCTGCCGCCTAATGCGATTATTTCTTGATCATAATGCCCCGGCTCCAAGCGATGAACGAGAAAATCAAACTGAATTTGGCTTCGATCCATTTGACGATAATAATTCATCAGCATCGTTTCTAAGCCGCCGCGATTCATAATGGTTACCACTTGCAAAATTCGAACTGGATTCAACTTTTGTCCTCCTTAAGCTCTTCGCGCGCAGCCCATTTATGACGATTAGCATAAAGTAAACCGCAAACGTAAATTTATGTTTTGCACTAACAAAAAACACCTTCCAAATCAAAGGACAGTAGCTCGTGTCAAACTGTCTAAAGGATTCGCTAACTCGATTGCTATGCAGCAGAGCGTGAACAGCCTTCAGCTTCTTTCCTGCAGATGAGGCTTTGCCCTCGCTCATCATGTTGATTCCTAGCCCGATAATATTCATACAAATCCGATTGTTAAAGGCTGTTTTGTAATCATCGGCAAGCTGCTTTTCTACAATAAAGGATTGCATAGCTGTATACAGCCTATCGAATTTCTCCGGCAGTTTCGCATTATAGGTAGACGTAATCGATTCTGTATTCGCACGCCAATAATGATAGAATGGACGATTCAGAAAGATAAAGGATTCGGCATAATGGAAAGCATGAATATTGAACAGCGTATCCTCATTGCTTCCGATCACACTTAGATCCATAAACTCAAAGCCATGGTCCTTTAACCATTCAGCACGATAAATCTTAGACCAAACCGTTCCCCAAGCATCTAGAAACTCGGGACTAGCGAGTTCTTCTTTCAAGGGCCCTACTAGCCGCCGCAGCAGCTTTGCCTGCACCTCTTCGCCGCGATAGATTTGCTTGTGCGGCATATCGAAATGCTTTTCCTTCGCATGGGATTCAAATTCCCTTATATACGTGCACATCGCTATGTCGATATGATCTTGAATCGCTGCATGGTACAGTTCCTCATACATACGATCGTCAACCCAGTCGTCAGGATCTACAAAGCCAATGTACTGCCCTCTCGCTGCCTTGACGCCATCATTTCTGGCTGCAGAAACACCGCCGTTTGCTTTATTTATAATAACGATTCGCGAGTCATGCTCCGCATACTGCTGAAGAAGCCTCAGGCTAGCATCCTGCGAGCCATCATTCACCGCTATAATTTCGATGGCCGTAAGCGTTTGTCTCAGCAGGCTCCTAAGGCATCTGTCCAAATAATCTTCCATATTATATATAGGCACGACGATACTGACTTTCGGCTTCATTTTGCTCCTCCAGCATATACGACTTATAAATCCCCCCAAGCTCTTGTTCAACCTGCAATGAGTTGTACATCTTCATTCGCTGCATACTGCTCATTCCCATTTGCTGCCTAAGTTCAGCGGATTCAATCAATTGCTTCATGCGGATAGCAAATAAATCAGTATCGCTTGGTGCCAAGACGAAGCCATTCTCACCCTCGACTATAAGCTCCGAGTGCCCTCTATTCTGCGTTGCAACAATCGGAAGTCCACAAGACATCGCCTCCATAATATTGACTGGCAGCCCTTCACGCAAACTCGATGCCACGGCAATATCACTCATCGGCAGCAGACGATCAATGTCATTCCGAAACCCAAGAAAATGAACCATGTGATCTAGCCCAAGCCTGCTCGCCAGCAGCTGGGTGGATTCCAGCAGCGGCCCCTTTCCTGCAAGCAGCAGCTTCGTACTGGGCACCTGATCCTTGATTAAGGCCAGAGCATGCAGCAGCAGCTCATGATTTTTGTTTTTATTGAATTCAGCAGCATAGAAGAGGAGGATATCATCCGTTCTGTATTCATACTCCTGCCGCAGCCGCCATTTTTCAATTTTCTGTACCGGCTTAAATCGAATGGCATTTACGCCTACCCCATGCACATGAGCAATTTCCTTTGCTTTGAAGCCCCTTGACACTGCAAGCTCATAATCCTCTTCATTTATCGTAATGAGGCAATCGGTTAGGCTTGACAGCATCTTCTCTATTGGGTAATAAACCGACCAATTCAGAAGTGATGCTCCCTTGCAAAAATGAAAGCCATGCGCCGTATAAATAACCTTTGTCCCTGTTTTGCGTGCCGATTGCGCGGCCAGCCTCGCAAGCACGCCGCCCATTGGCGTATGACAATGAATAATGCTGTATTTCTGCTGCTTAATAATTTGCTTCAGCTCTTGATACGCTTTAATATTTTGCAAATGAATCGGAGAGCGCTCGATAGGCAAATTAAACTTCTTGTCAACAAAAGGGAGGTCCAGTTCGCCCTTAGCGGCGACATGAACCTCCCAGCCCTGCTGCTTGAACCATTCCATCATCGGCAGATGAAATGCCTTAAAATGATAATCCACTGTTGCACAAAATAATATTTTATTAGGCATGAGTACACCATCCTAAACTAGCATTATTTTCTAGCAGCCTCTCTTTCAACCGTTCGTGATAAATAATCCAACAGCTCATAGCGCAGATCCTCACGCTGAAGCGCAAATTCAACCGTCGTCTGTATAAAGCCCATCTTCTCGCCTACGTCATAACGCTTGCCCTCGAATTCATAGGCATATACCGCTTCCGATAAATTCAAGGCAGCAATAGCGTCCGTCAATTGGATTTCTCCGCCTGCTCCCGGCATCTGCTTGCCCAAAATATCGAAAATAGCCGGATTCAAAATATAACGTCCCATAATCGCCATATTGGAGGGTGCCTCTTCTCTCGAGGGCTTTTCGACCAAATGGCGAACGCGGTGGAATGATTCCTCCATTGGCGCGCCATCGACGATCCCATACCGGGAAACTGCCTCATCCGCCACGCGCTGCACACCTATGATAGAGGTATGATATTCCTCATATTTTTCAATCATCTGTCTGATGCACGGCTTCTCGGCTGAGATGATATCATCACCCAGCAGTACAGCGAAGGGCTCGTTCCCTATGAACTTGCGAGCACACCATATCGCATGTCCAAGACCTTTCGGCTCCTTCTGGCGAATATAATGAATATCAACCATATCAGCCGATTTGCGAACCTCGCTCAGCAATTCAAATTTATGCTTAGCTGTCAAAATTTGCTCAAGCTCCAGTGAATTATCAAAATGATCCTCAATCGCCCGTTTTCCTTTACCCGTGACAATAATAATATCCTCAATACCAGACTCTATCGCTTCCTCCACGATATACTGAATCGTTGGCTTATCTACAATGGGAAGCATTTCCTTCGGCATAGCTTTTGTTGCAGGGAGAAATCTGGTGCCGAGTCCTGCGGCAGGTATAATCGCTTTTCTAACTTTCATCGTGTTAGCAACTCCTTCATCAATTTAGCCTGTTACAGATACGAAATCCGGAACTTCCACTACGTTATTCGCCAAATCCAGCAGCTTAATTCGCAGTTCTGCTTTGCTCATTCCACCGTGGAGCGCGATAATTTCTTCAATTTGTTCAAAATAAATCTCAAAGGACTTTCCAATATAAATTTTCGGATAAACCTGCTGCTCATCCATTTCATTCGCCTTGAGCATTTCCTCAAACAGCTTCTCTCCTGGCCGGATACCCGTGTACTGAATGCCAATTTCCTCGACCGTATAGCCTGACATTCGAATCACATTTTGCGCAAGATCTGTGATTTTGACAGGATCGCCCATATCGAGCACGAATATTTCGCCGCCCTTGGCGAGTGCGCCAGCTTGAATCACGAGCCTCGAAGCCTCTGGTATCGTCATAAAATAACGAACCATGTCGGGATGTGTTACCGTTACGGGGCCGCCCTTCTCAATTTGTTTTTTGAACAGCGGAATAACGCTTCCCCTGCTGCCTAGAACATTGCCGAAACGAACCGCAACAAACTTCGTATTGCTTATTCGGTCCATATGTTGGATAACCATTTCTGCAATACGTTTAGTCGATCCCATCACACTTGTCGGATTAACCGCCTTATCCGTTGAGATCATTACGAATGTGTCGACACGCGCTTGGCTTGCCGCTTTGGCTGCATTCATCGTGCCCAGCACATTGTTTTTGAACGCTTCCTCTGGATTTCGCTCCATTAAGGGAACATGCTTATGAGCAGCCGCATGATAGACCACCTGAGGACGATGGGCCAGCATAACCGCCATCATTTTGTTCGCATCCTGCAAGTCGGCTATTTCGGTTATGAACTCGATTTGAGTATGGCCATACAGCTCCTTCAGCTCCATCTCGATGGAATAGATGCTGTTCTCCCCATGACCAAGCAAAATAAGCTTCTCCGGTAAAAAACGAGAAACCTGCCGGCAAACCTCTGAACCAATCGAGCCGCCTGCACCGGTTACCATAACGACCTTCTGAGTGACATAGCCTGAGATACTCTCGATATCCAGCTCAACGGGCTCGCGGCCTAGCAAATCCTCTACCTGAACGTCACGGAATTGACTCACTGAAACTCTCCCCGTAGCCAAATCCTCAAGCATCGGAATAATTTGCGTTTTCGCCTTCGTTTTCGCGCATTCGCCAAAAATCGTATTCAGCTGCTTCTTGCTAAGCGATGGAATCGCGATGACAATATTATGTATATCCTTATCAAGCGCTAGTTTTGCAATACTAGACACGCCTCCGCTGACCGGTATCCCCATAATATCTAGATTATGCTTATGGATATCGTCGTCTATAAAAGCGATTGGCAGCAGCTCCGTATCGCTGTTGTTAAGCAGCTGCCGCGCAAGCATCGTGCCCGCTGAGCCGGCCCCTACGATTAAAGTTCTTTTTTGCTGACCATCATGCTTGCTGTAGCGGCCTCTAAATATTCTCCAGCAAAGTCTGGAGCCGCCAATAAGCAGCATATGAATCATCCACGTTACCGCAAGCAGCCGGAAAAAGACGTCCTTCATGACCAGCTGCTGAATAATTGCAGCAGCAAAGATAGAGAAGGATACTGCCTTTGTGATGATGATAAGCTCACCCACGCTTGCATATTCCCACGCCTTCTTATAGAGCTTGTAATAGAAGGAAAAAAAATGATGGCTGAGTAATAATGTAATGGAGCTGATTACAATCGGTATCGTTACTACATCTAGCGAAGCGCTTAGTAAGAGCCTGCTGAAGAAGATCGCTGTTAGCACAATAAAAGAATCCATCAAAATTAATAAAGAAAATCTTTGCCGATACGTCAATCCTGGTCACCCTTTCCTAAAAACATCAAAATAAATACCAATGCCAGCTTTAACTTATGAAAATTCATTCCGTGGGTGGCTGAAACACCATTTAGAGTGTTTCACCATGAGGCTTTCCACAAAGCCTGATAGTGAAACCTTCCAACGTAAAATCAAGGGCATTCAACCCCTCCTCACACCACACTCCTGACGACTCGCGTCTAAGGCTTTTGATCACCCACAGCATGGCCGAGTGCCTCCATTGATAACGGTTAGGAGACATTACCGAACGGAATCGTCTGTATCCGTCGTCGTTTGTACTTTATAGAGAACGAAAATTCCGTAAAAAAAGCGCTATCCGATTATGATCATCAAACGCTTTTCTTATTAAGTATGACGCCCAAAATATTGGCTTTGGCAAACAGCAAGGTGCGTTTTGCTTCTACAGCATGCTCTTGCTGCGTCTTTCCACTTTTAAGCAGCAGTAGCACGCCATCGCATTTGCTGGCAAGCGCGTTTGTGTCGGGCACACCAAGCACCTGCGGGCAATCAAGCAGGACCATATCATATTTCTCGTAAGCAAATGCCATAACATCGTCCATCAGTGGTGAATCCAGCAGCTCTGTCGAATTATAAAGCCGCTGTCCGCTCGGCAAAATATCCAAACCTTCGATCTCCGTATTATAAATGGCCTCGCGAATTTCAAGCTGCTGGCCAAGTATATTCGACAGTCCTGGCGAGGTTTGTACATTGAAAATTTTATTTATAATTGGATTTCTAAAATTGACATCGATAATGAGTACACGATCCCCGCGCTGCGCCATACAAACTGCCAGATTAACGGTTGTCGTCGATTTGCCTTCTCCCTCAGAGGGCGATGTAACGAGCAATGAGCGGACCTTGCTGCCATTTGCGGCATAATGAATATTGTTGCGAATTGTCCGATATTGCTCTGAAATATCACCATGAGGATGAATATACGCTAGCAAGCTTTTATTCACGTAAGATTTTGACGCCTTTTTCCGTTCATGAACCAATGGTCTCACCCCGCACTAAAATGCTCTTTTGTTTCTTTAAATGTCTCGCATAATCTTTTTTCTTCATTTGAGACACATCGCCAAGCACCGTTAAACCAAGTACATCCTCAATCTGACGATCTGATTTGATCGAATCATCGAGAGAATCCAACAGAAATATGAAAGCTAAGCTCAAAATAAGTCCTAGTATGAAGCCTACGAAAACAATAGTATTGCTTTTTTCATTAATAGAGTTAGGATTTTCTTGTGCAGTTGTTAAAACCTGAATATTCGTAATGCCCAGAATTTGGGCTGCCGCCTTTTTATAGGCGTCAACAGCAGTGTTCACGATATCAGCCGCAAGCTTTGAATCGCTATCTACCACAGATATGACTGTTACTAATGTGCCATCCACACTATCTACCCTAAACTGGCTTCTGAGCTGTGCAGCAGATCGATTAAGCTGCAAAGCCTCGATGACTTCATTCATCACGATCGGCTCTCGAAACAGTACTCTTACCGTTCCCATCATATCTGCGGTAGTTGCAATGATCACTCGTGCAGATGAAGAATACATTGGTGTTTCAGGTCTGGAATTGTACAAGCCTGCGAGAATGGTTAAAGATATCGTAATCAGTAAAACCATCCATACACGTTTGCGAATCGTTACATACAAAGCCTTAAGATTTATTTCTTTGACCATCCTGCTTTCCTTTTCGCTGCGTATCGTCTGCAGCTCTTCCCCTCGTGAACCTTCCATTACACACCTGCTTACTATGTTTGTTATAAAGAACAATAACACAATATTAGTTCTTTATATAGAACATGTCAAGACACTTTTTCGTTTTTTTCATTCAGCATCAATTATCGATATGTAGAATGATAATATTTGATGAATTCTTTTGATCGCTGGAGTAGCCATTTGTATTCGCTCGACCGTTCTTCCATATATTAGAACGAATCAAGTCCTTTAATGCCTGGAAATCACCTTTACTCATCCCCTCTTCCACTGCTTCTTTAATAATAGAGCGCCATTCCTCATCAAGTGTTTCATCAGCATGAATTTTCGGTAAATGCTCTTCTCCGAGCAAGTATTCAATGTTAGAATCCAATGGAGCCGCTATTTTCGCCATTACCTGGAGAGAAGGGTTATTCTGCATATTTCTTTCAATGTAGCTTAAGTAGGACTTGGATACGCCTGCTAGGTCGGCAAGCTTCGTTATCGAATAGCCCTTTTTTTCCCGTAGACTCTTAATCCGTTCCCCAATCATAAAATTCTCCTTCAGTCAGTTTAGATCCTAACGTCAATCTTCACGCTAGTATGAAAAGAGGAAATGCGTTATAACAGACAATAAATCTATTGTAGTTCTTTAAAAAGAACAGGTCAATACCCTTCTTCGCATCGCAGAAAAAAAACAGGCTGCATAAGATCAACAGCCTGTCATAGAAATTATCGTTATATGCCTTGCTCAATTAATCGAACTGTAACACTACCATTTGATGACACTCTAATACAGGTAGCGTGTAAGTAACAAGACCCTCCTGCTGAGCAAAACCAAGGCTTTCCATCTGAGGAGCCAAATATACACGTTGGACATTGGAAGGGACACGCACTGAAACCGTTGTATTGTACACCGGCAAAATGTCTTCAATGACTTCGATATGTTGACCGCGCTTGACTGGTGAAGCATATAACAAATGATTGATCCAGCGTCGTTCTTGCTTCTGCTGCTGAAGCGTTACGATTCCTTGAGCGGGTAGGCTGGTACTCAGGGTTTGATTAGGCAGGAGTCGCTTCAGTGCAAACAGAGCTGCCTCTTTTAATACTAAACTCCCATAGGTCGCATATTCTTCAAACAGATTCCATGCCATGTAGATCCCATCTGGCCCCTCCACCATTGCAGGACCAGCTGGCTCAGGACGGTTCGGCGTGTGCTGATGAGAACAGAAGGTGAAGATATCACGGTTGAAATAAGAATCCTCGCTAACCCCAAGTACGGTGCCGCCAGCAGCCCCCACCCGCTGACCTTCGGAGTAAATGACATTTGCAGTAGGCGAGAGTGTATTCAAAGAAACATCCGGGCGGAAATAGTGCGGCTTGTACGGGTTGCTTCCCAACCACTTAACACCCAAGTCCAGCACGAATGCCGATGCTTCCTCGTTCAATCCAGACATTCCCGTTGCTAAAATTTTACCTCCTGCCGCAACGAAATGCTGAAGTTTGCTCGCAAGCTTGCCGGTAACCTTCACATAATCAGGGAGGATCAACACTTGATAGGCATGAAAATCCGCATCCAAATCCACGACATCAAATAACATGTTTCCTTCGAGTAAAATCCTAACAGCACCCGCATCAGACAACGAGGTTCGTGGTTTTTCAGTATCTGCGCTCCCATGAGAATCTACTGCTTCGAGCGTCAGTAAAGCGACATCGGCTACATTGGAAGTATCGGAACACCAAGCTTCCTTAGCTTCCACTTCCGCATAGGCTCTTCCAATTAATTCATAAGTCGCTGTATCCATTAGACCGAGTGGATGAAGTTGATCGCCAATCGAACAGCGCGCTCCATTCGCCAAGCTAAGTGATGCTTCGTATCGAAGTGCATTGGGATGCTTAAATCCCCCAAATTCTCCCCAGGAAGTATGGAACTTTCCGGTCATGCCAAGGAACTCCATACCAAGTGTCTGCGCATATCGAGCCGATAATGGAAAATGATCATAGCCCCAACCTCCCGTCGGCAACGATTCCACCTCCAAATGGGAGTTCATCTGTGCCAAATCTCTACGGCCACGCGTAATGTGACCACCATTGTGAAAGACAGGAAGACCAGGCTTAAAGCTATCTACAGCTTCACGCATACGCTGCGTGTAATTCCGATAAGTATCCTCCCATAATATCTTCATGGCCTGCAAATCCCTTGGATCTTGCCCCCTTGTGCGGATGGATGTCACACAGTTATGACAGTAGCATTCTCTAACTCCCACAATATCAAGAAATATGCCGTCTGCGTCATAAGACCGGACAACTTCTTTCACTTGTTCCGTCAAAATTTCTAAATAAGGGGAATTGAAGCAAAATTGATGGTAGCCAGGTGACATGAATCCGCTAACCCAGTTCGTTCGATCTTGTTGATCACGAATCAACCACTCCGGATGTATGCGGGCCAGTTTCTCGTCCAAGCCAGCAGAGAGATAGACTGGCGTTTTCACGTCAATTTCATGTGCGGCAGCTATCATCTCGCCTAATAGATCGAAGCTTAGATGTGGATGAATCTCATTCGCTTGACTCGGATGGTAAGCCCAGCCGTGATGACATTTCGAGAAAACGGTAATGGAATCCACATGGCCTGCTTGCAGCATATCCTGAAACTGCTTCTTATTGAATTCGCTTCCAATTCTTTGGATGGCTTCTGAAGTATGAAAATCAAGATGAACCTGTCTAAACCTCATATTTGCATCCTCTTCTCTCCTAGAATACTTCTCATTCTGATCTTATCTAGAATGAGCTATTGTTCACAGATCCGATAGCGACCTAAAATAGCATAATAACGACTTTTGATGATAAAATGATTATGAATTGTTGGAGTTGTATTAGACGTCAATACAAGGAGCGTAAGGATGATAAGCCTAGAGCTGAGAATACCGCCACTTCCGCAATTTATTACAGTGGGACATGCCATATGGAAACCGGGAGACTGCCATTTCAAACGCAGTTTTAACGTATATGATGTTGTGTTCGTCAAAGAAGGAGCGCTATACCTATCTGAGGATGAATCGGAGTATGAAGTAGTTTCTGGGCAGATGTTAGTCTTGGAGCCTGGCAGGACACATCATGGATATCGTCGATGTGAGGTGAATACGGAAGTTTACTGGGTACATTTTATACATGAAATGCCTCTTCGATCTCTATCAGCCTCAGAAATCGAATGGTCTCGCCAATTAGTAAAGGGGACGATTCGAGACCTTGTTCCGATGGAGCAATTCATGTATCTTCCTAAGTATAGCGCTGTCGAAGGTCTGAATCTGTATCCCATTCTGGACGAGATGTGTGATATATTTCAGTCGAATGGACTCGCTCAAGCATTGCCTCTTCATATATTACTTTCACAGCTTTTTTATGAGCTCCAGAAATTGCTACGTGAACGTCCTCGAGCACGCTCGATCATATTGTGTGAGAGAATGCTGGACTATTTACGTCGAAACGCTATGAATGAGTTCCGTGCGAATCATCTAGAGGAGGAATTGCATTATCATTTCGATTACTTGTCTCGTTGCTTTCGCAAGCATACAGGAATGAGCCCGCTGCAGTATGTTCATCAAATAAAGCTGGAAAAGGCGAAGTCGCTGCTCGAGCAAACCGATCTCCCCATTCAAGTGGTAGGGGAGCAGTCCGGGTTGCCTGATACAAACTATTTCATTCGTTTATTTAAACAGAAGGTGGGAATGACCCCTAGAAAGTATAGAAACACTAAGCGAGATCAGTGCTTGAAGGTTTAATTTGAGGTTGAGCCAAAAAAGAGAGCTGTCTTTTAAGGAATATATCCCTATTAGACAACTCCCTTTATGCGCAAGCGACAACTCTTATCCAATAAGTTTAAGCAGGCTGTTAAATTCCAGCTCTACAAATTTTTCAGTTACCGTATCGCGATCGTAAGCCCAGCAACAGCCCTCAAGTGCAGCAGAAACGGGCACATCACAGCGAATCGTTGCTAAATCACGAGATAGATGGAGCATCTCCAGATCCGCTTCGATTTTTGCCCGAATAGTCTTAGATACCGCATCCAAATTAGCAAGCAAAGCTTCTATGGTACCATGCTCCTGAATTAGCTTATGCGCTGTTTTCTCGCCAATTCCCTTCACACCTGGATAATTATCAGCTGTGTCGCCCATAAGACCTTTAATATCTATAATTTGACTAGCAGTAAGCTGACGTTCTTCCATTAACGTCTCGGGAGTGTATACCATGTAATTCCCGATTCCCTTTTTCATTATCGCAACGGAGACACGCTCATCCACCAGCTGCAGCATATCATGATCGCCTGTCACGACAAATATTTGCGCTTGGTCCTTAAGAGCAGCTGCCAGCGTTCCGATGCAGTCATCTGCTTCATAGCCTACAATGCCAATATTCGGTACGCCAAAGCTGGCGACAACATCCTTCACAAGGTCAAACTGCGGAATCAAATCCTCAGGCGCAGCCGGTCGGTTTGATTTGTAACCGACATATTGCTCCGTACGAAATGTCGTACTGCCCATATCCCAGCAGCAGGCAACATGGGTTGGATTAAACGTGTTAATAGCGTCCATGAAATAACGCACAAAACCATGCACCGCGTTTACTGGAACACCCAAGCTCGTTTTACGAATGCTGCCTCCGAATGACGTTGCAAAATAAGCCCGAAATAATATAGCCATGCCATCAACCAAAAGCAATCGTTGTTCACTCATTATTACGTCACCCTCTCTTTCTTATTCTCCTCTTGATCTTTCATTTATGATCCGCGAATGAAGCTGCCTATCCGCTTAGCTGCTTCTACTAATCGCTCTTCGCTCTCTACGAGTGCAATTCGAACAAAGCCCTCGCCTTCCGTCCCGAAAGCTTCCCCGGGCACAACGACTACGCCGGTTTGACGCAGCATTTCCTGGGAAATTCGTCTCGATGTCCAAGGCTCCTCCAGCGACCACTGCATAGGAGGAAGCTGTGCCCAAATGAACATGGTCGCTTTCGGCTTGGCAATAGGCCAGCCTTCCTCTCGAAGCGCTTCAATAAACAAATCGCGCCGCTGCTCATAAAGTTTGCCCGCCTTCGGAAGCTCCGGATTTACGATTGCTTCTTCGAGTGCTGCGATGCCCGCTTCCTGAATCGGATCAAACACGCCGTAATCAATGTTTGCCTTCAACTCCCTCAGCGCACCTACTGCAGTCTGATTGCCAGCCAAAAATCCGATTCGGCAGCCAGCCATGTTGAAGCTCTTCGATAACGAATGAAATTCAACCGCTTGATCTATTGCCCCCGGCACCTCGAGAATGCTGACAGGCTCACAGCCGTCAAATCCCATTTCCGAATAAGCTAGATCATGGACAACTAATACTCCATGTTGACTAGCCTTCGCCAGCAGTCTTTCAAAAAATGCTAGATCTGCTACAGCAGAAATCGGATTATTCGGATAATTGAGCAAAATAAAGGAAGCTCTATCCCAATCTGCATCTGCGATCGCCTCTAAGTCGGGCATATAGCCGTTTTCTTCTCGCAGCGGCATCAGCACGGATTCCACACCTGCAAGCGCTAATGAGGCTGCATAAATAGGATATCCTGGATTCGGCAGCAAAGCCATATCGCCTGGGTCACAAAGCGCCATAGCCAGATGTGCTAAGCCATCCTGTGAGCCGAGCAATGTAACGATCTCGTTTGCAGCGTCCAGCTCTACGTTAAAGCGATGCTTCATCCATTTCGCAGCATGAAGTCGGAACGGCAATCCGCTTTTTGTCGCGGGATAAGCATACATATCCGAACGCAATGCGGCCTCGCTCAGCACCTGCCTAACCGCCGGCGACGGCGGTTGATCTGGACTTCCAATGCCAAGGTCGATGATATCCAGCCCTTGTTCCAGTGCTGCCAGCTTCCATGCTGCAACCTCGGCAAAAATTGAAGAGCCGAGCAGCGACAGCCGCTCCGACCTCCATTTCGTTTGCGTCATACGCTCGATCACCCTTTTCCGTTATTCCAAGCTTCCTCATACTGATCTTCCTTGTAGCCTACGGTTACCTTCTTGCCGTCAGTTACGATCGGCCGCTTAATGAGCATACCGTTAGACGCAAGCAGCGCATACTTCTCATCCTCTGACATCGCGGCTAGCTTGTCCTTCAAGCCAAGCTCTCTATATACGTCACCTGAGGTATTGAAAAACTTCTTCAGCTCCAAACCGCTGTTCGCAACGATAATCTTCAGCTCTTCCGCCGTAGGCGTATCCTCGACAATATGACGGGACTGAACGTCGTTTCCTTTGCTCTGCAACGATTTGAGAGCGGTTCTGCAAGTTCCGCATTTAGGATATTGTATCATGGTTAATTGCCGTTCCTTCGACATCGCTATTGATCCTCCGATTTCCATTTCATTGATTGAGTATTTCTTCTAGCCGTTCGAGCTCAGGCGGCAGGGCTGCCTGCCACTCTACCCATTGCTTTGTAATCGGGTGAGTAAAGCCAAGAATTTCGGCATGCAGCGCTTGTCTTCCGACTGCCGCCTCCCAAGCCTCTACCCCGCCATCCTCAGGGCCGTACATTTTATCGCCAATTAGCGGACAGCCGATATGCTGCATATGTACTCGAATTTGATGGGTGCGGCCCGTCTCAAGCTTCAAACGAACCGCTGCCCCAGTGCTGCCCGCAGCTGCCGATTTAAAGCTTAATAATTGCTCATAATGCGTCACTGATGGATAGCCCTGAGGGGTTACAATTCGAATATGCGGTTGATCGGGATTGCGATCAATCGGCGCATCAACTGTCCCTTTGTCTGGATCCGGATTGCCATATACATAAGCGCGATATAGCTTTAAAAAACCATTTGCCTGCATCTGCTCGGACAGCTGCTGATGCACGTAGGACGTTTTCGCGATCGCAACTAAGCCGGAGGTTTCCTCATCCAAGCGATGAACCGGCCTGAAACGTACCCGCTCACCCTGCTGCTGCCAATGATATACGACACCATTAGCAAGTGTACCCGTGTAATGACCATGCGTCGGATGAACAACCATCCCTGCCGGCTTGTTAACAATAAGGAGATCTTCATCCTCAAAAACAATTTGAATAGCAATAGGCTGAGGCAAAATGTCCACTGAAACCTCTCGTTCCATTCGCACCTCTATTCTATCGCCTGCGGATACAGGTGCTGTCGTATAGGAGCGAATACCGTTCACAAGCAGCCCATGCTCCGTCAGCTTCACCTGTGAGAGCAGCTTGCGCGAAACGCCAAGCTGCCGCTCTAGTACGGTTCGGACCTGCTTCCCATGCTCAGCCTCACTGACGATGGCAACTAACGGGCGGTAATAGCTTTGCTCTATATTCTCCATTATTTTTTTGGTTTGCGAAACACTTCTGCGCTTCGAATATATTCAGTATCCGGTACATTCAGCTTCGCATTGGCTGCTCTCGCCGCTGCGAAGAAAAAGTCAGACAAACGATTTAAGTACGCTTGCACCTCTGTATTGATCGGATGCTCGGCAGCAAGCGTGACTACCCGGCGCTCCGCACGGCGGCATACCGTTCTGCATACATGCAGCAATGCCGATATAGAGCTTCCTCCAGGCAAAATAAATCTAGTAATCTCCGGTGCCTCCGCACTATATTGATCAATCCAGCCCTCTAAACGAGCAGCCGGCAGCGCATTAATTTTTAGCGGGGCTCCCTGAGCGGCGTAAGCAAGATCCGAGCCGCAATCAAACAGCTCCTGTTGAATATCAACTAACCAGTCTGCCATTTCAGCAAGCTCAGCATGCTTAGCTGCTTCCGCAGCGGCCTGCCCGACAAAGCAATTTAATTCATCAATCGTACCATAGGCCTCAACTCGTGCATCATCCTTCCGTACACGTCCGCCAATTAAGGATGTTTGCCCGCTATCCCCAGTTCTCGTATATAATTTCATTTCTCCTCCGCCTCCCCTAATACCTAATCACTCTTCATCATGCAAACAGCAGGCCGGATAAGCTCCTGACCTGCTGCTGCTTTAGTTGAATAATTGCTCCGAAATTACCCCTGCTGCTTCAAACGATGAACGAAACCGCCAATTCGATCCAGCGCCTCCGTCAGATTCGTCACAGAGGTTGCATAGGAACAGCGCAGATGACCTTCGCCGCCAAGTCCAAATACATCACCAGGCACAGCCGCAACATTCGCTTCCTCAAGCAGCCGCTGCGCGAACTCCTCGCTTGTAAGGCCGGTAGAGGTTATGGATGGGAAAGCATAGAAGGCTCCTTCCGGCGCATGGCAATCGAGACCAATTTCCCGGAATCCCTTCACAACAAGGCGACGCCTTTGGTTATAAGCCTCTACCATCCGATCCTTTTCCTCCAAGCCATGCTGAAGTGCCTCCAAGGCTCCGTATTGAGCCATAATAGGCGCGCACATCACTGTAAATTGATGAATCTTCAGCATAGCTGCAATAAGCTCGGGATGACCGCAGGCGTAGCCCATCCGCCAGCCTGTCATTGCAAAAGCTTTCGAGAAGCCGCTCACCAGAATCGTGCGATCCTTCATGCCAGGCATAGCTGCAAAGCTAACATGCTTCGAATCGTATGTCAGCTCCGCATAGATTTCATCAGAAATGACGATCAGATCATTCTCTTCTACAAGCTTCGTTATCGGCAGCCAGTCCTCATACGTCATGATCGCGCCAGTTGGATTGCTTGGATAGCTAAGAACAAGCAGTTTGGACCTCGGCGTAATCACGGCTTGAATGGACTCCGCCTTCAGCTTAAAGCCATCCTGGGCAAAGGTTTCGATCCCTACAGGCTTGCCGCCAGTAAGTTCTGTAATGGGTGAATAAGAAATATAACAAGGCTCCGGAATTAATATCTCATCTCCCGGTGCAATAAAAGCCCGCAGCGCAAGATCAATGGCCTCGCTCCCGCCTACCGTTACTAAAATTTCATCTGCAGGATTGTATGCTACCGAAAACTGATCATTCAAATATTGACCGATCGCCTCGCGCAGCTCTGGCATGCCTGCATTGGACGTATACTGAGTTTTGCCCGTTTCCAAAGCATAGACTGCAGCTTCCCTCACATGCCACGGCGTGACAAAGTCGGGCTCGCCTACTCCAAGCGTAATGACATCCTTGCGTGTACTGACCAAATCAAAAAACCGACGGATTCCCGACGGTTTAATGCCCCGTACAAGCGGCGACAAATAATCAGCCATCGATTGGCGCTGCACAGGTGTGGAGGGTTGTATCTGTTCGTCTTTAATCATTGCCATCACCCTTTTTTCACGGCGAAACCATCAGCCGATGGTCACCTTCATGCTCTTCGAAGATAATGCCGTCTTGTTTGTATTTTTTCAAAATAAAAAATGTTTTCGTAGATAGAACCGCATCAATTGGAGATAATTTATTCGAAACAAAAGAGGCAACCTCTTTCAAGCTTTTACCTTCAACCTCAACGAGCAGATCATACGCGCCAGACATTAAGTAAACCGATTTTACTTCAGGATATAAGTAAATGCGCTCAGCGATTCCTTCGAATCCACGACCGCGTTCTGGTGTAATTTGAACTTCAATAAGTGCAGTTACCTTCTGATCATCAATCTTGCTCCAGTTTACAACGGTTGCGTATTTTACAATGATATGATCATTCTCAAGCTCAGCGATCGCTTGCTTTACTTCCTCTACTCCTACATCAAGCATGGTAGCAATTAACTCAGCATCCCTTCGCGCGTCTTCCTTCAGCAGCTCAAGCACTTTCAACTGTAATTCGGTCATTGTATAACTCCTTCCAGTACGACTGCGATTATTAAGATAAGTTTACAACTTTTTTGAATCCCGTGCAATCAAAGCCTATGTATGAACAAAATCACCCTTACGGGTGATTGGAATTCGCAGACAGATCCGCTCACACTTCTAACGGAAACTACAGACGCTAAATTGCCTTTATTTTTCGTTTCAAGCTTCTAACGGAAACACAGGCCTCTATTTGTACCTTACATGCACGATCTCGCTTCATTTCTGCGGAATAGCGTCTCTCTGTTCCGTTAAAATGTGACGCTAACCAAAAATACAACTTTAGCGTCGCTGGCTTCCGTTAGCTTTCGTTATCCGCTCTCCGGCTGCTCGCGCAGCATCGTTATCAACAGGTTCGGAAAATGCATAGTTTCCTATACAACAAGGTGAAACGGCTACTTTCTGTAATTAAAAAAAAAGACCCCGAAGGGTCTTTACATGTAATAGTGTTGTGAGCCCTGCGGTTGATTAGACTGCTGCTGCATGTTCGGCGTATACATCGTTTTATTTTGCTGCTGGCCAAGGTTTTGCTGTAAAAATTGATTCGTCTTTTGTTTGGTTTGCTGATATTGCTTCGCTTGCTTGTCAAGCTCTTGGCGCAGCGCTGGTGAAGATGTATTGTACATATTCGCTTGTTTCATCGCCTCGAACAGTTTGCCTTGCAGCGTAAGAGTACTGTCCATCAGCTTAGTAAACATTTGACGAATATCTGGACAAGTTGACTCCGTAGCCGCTGTCGCATACTCACGCACGACTCTTTTTAAATCGCACAAAATTGTGCTTACCAAATCTTCTTCTGTCAAAAACGATTGCTGCGACTGCTGTTGTTGTTGATACATTGCGGCTTACCTCCTATAGAATATAGTTGCAAATCAGGTTATTGCTGCGGCTGTGTTGGAGCCAGTTGCTGATGATGCGATATGGCATGCAATAAGGAATCATAATGCTGCTGATGTGTTTGCAGCATTTGTGTGCATAGGCTGCGGAGAGCAGGTGTTGTACCGGTAGCAATTACCGCTGAGCACTGTTTAATTAATAAATCCTCATTGGACATAGAGTCTGCAATGTACTCGAGCTCTTTTCCAGTCATTGGCTGAATCATATGGTCATCCTCCTCTTTATTTTAATCTCAAGCACATATTGATCCATTTTTTCGTGCCAAACGTATTATGTACTTCATTTCCTTTATTTATGTGTCTGTATTTAAATCAAAATTCCCGGTATGAATTAACCGAAAATGTGCTGTTATTTTGAGCTGTTCGGGCTTTGGAACCCAAGCCTTCCCTTTGCATTCCTCTTTCCAATAGGTCTGATAATACCGGTACAAATGATGCTCCAGCTCAAACAAGTCCATCCCTTTTGTTATACCTTTATGGAAAGTGTCCTCTATTTGCTTCTTTACCTGTGATTCAACTGATGCAGTAACATCCTCCTCTTTTATGAGACCCGCCATCTCAGCAACATTTCCAGTGAGGCTAAGCTTCAGCATAAATACGGGTTTCCCTTCTACAAAGCTGGTGTGAATACGGGCCTTCGATGAAGTCACAACAACCGTTGAGCTCCCTTCCGGCCCATCAGCCTTGAGTTGGAACTGCTTAAACTCAGGATTCACCCAGCGCATCCCAGTTGAATCAGACTCCTTTAGATAGCCCAGATAACGAAGCTCATTGAAAACAAATATTCCATCGATGAATTGGATTGGGATCGACTGTTTCTTCCTGGACCAATATTTATCATTTTCCGTCAAAGCTGGAAGTGTGGTAACCATCGCAGGCTCCTTCAACGTCTGTACAGCAAGCTGCATGAGATACGGGCGTATAAAGCTCCTTTGACTCTCCAGAGGACCGGGCATATACATAATGCTTTGAAGCGGAGATTGATCAAAGAACGTTTCTGTCGTAAAGATCTTCTCGATTGACGTCCGCGTTCCATAAATAAAAGCAGTATAACGCGATGTACGCTGGCGGTTTAATCCATCCAGAATTTCCGTCATCTTCCCCATCGCTCTTTCTTGTACGATAACTGTTTTCAGATGCTCAAGGCTTAGGATAGAATGGCCCGCGCGGGTCAAATCATGTAATGCCAGCAAAATAGAATCGCCACTAGCTTTCCCATTCCAGACAGGGTTTGGATCGGGCTGCAAAGTTTCAGTCTTAGCGACAAGACTAAATTTAATCAATTGTACGTAGATCTCAAAATGATCCTCCTTATAATCAATGCCAATTGCTGAAACATAGCTAACATCCTGCAAATTCACCTCATCCCAGCAGCCCTGCAGCAGCAATGATGAGCATAAGATTACACAAACGAGTAACGGCCATTTTATCCAATAGTTAACTTTTTTATGACGCTGTGCTGCAGTCATCACTTGCTCCTCCTGCCATCTTTTAACTTCCAAGGCATTTGAAAGATTGCAGGTATCAGCTGCTTGAAGCGCAGCGGTGCTAATGGCTCCAAATAGGATCTACCAAATGACTCCAATGTACACAGATAGATAATCACTGCAAAGGTTCCGACAAAGAATCCAAAAATGCCTAGTACAGAGGAGCAAATTAGAATTAAATATCGGATTACGCTTACCGAGCCGCTTAGAGATTGATTGACTAATGTGAAGGTAGACACTGCCGTAACCGCAGCCATTACCAGCATTGTCGGTGATGTCATGCCCGCACGAATTGCGGCATCACCGACAATTAATCCGCCTACGACAGACACGGTTTGTCCAACCGCTCTTGGCAGCCTGACGCCTGCCTCACGAAATAGCTCAAACATGGTAAGCATGAGAAACATCTCCATCGTTGCAGAAATAGGCAAGCCAATCCGTGAAATCGTAATCGTTGCGAGCAGTGAAAACGGAATTTGATCCGTATTGAAAGTCGAGAGCGCAATCCAAAAGCCTGGCAAACATAGCGAAAAAACAAGACCAACGAGCCTCAGCAGCCGCCCCAGCGACACATAATAATAGGGCAGGTGCGCATCCTCCGGTGACTTAATCAGCAGTAATAAATTCCCCGGTGCTATAATCGCTGAAGGAGAGCCGTCTAGTAGGATAGCTACCTTCCCTTGCAGCAGCGACTGAACGACGTAATCAGGCCTTCCAACATACTCAACTAACGGAAACAAGGATAGACGACGATCAGACAAGAGCTCCTCCAACTGGCTCCCTCCGCTCAGGGAAGGGATATCAATTTGATCAAGCCTCCTCCTAGCTTCAGCTACCAGCTCACTCGCGGCCTTGCCTTCCATATAAATAAGTGCGATTTCCGTCAGGGACTCGCTGCCGATTCTACTGTATTCCACATGCATATCTGGCGTTCTAAGCCGTTTGCGGACAAGCGCAACATTCGTTGCTAGAAGCTCAACAAAACCATCACGGGGCCCACGAATGGAAACCTCCATCGTCGATTCTTCGGGGTTCCTTCCAGGCTGATCGGCAATATCGAATTCGAACATACCTTCAAGATTCCCGAAGGATAGGATAACGCTTCCTGCAAACAAGCGGGCGTACAGGTTGCTGCCATTCCGTCCGCTATTCACCCTGCTGAATAGCATACTGGGCTTATGTATTTCTCCGTTCTCTACATTTGGGAAATTACGTAGCTGATTCGCCCATTTTTCAAGCTGCGGCAGCAAGCCGAGCTGCAATTGTTGATTGTCGATCAAGCCATCACAATAAAACATAATAACATCAACGGGACCGCCAACATCCAGTGTGAGCTTATATTCAATCACATCATGGCAATCCGCCAAGCTCAGTCTGAAACGCTCCAGCGACATATCATTCTGTTCCTGCTGTACTTTGCATTCGTCAAGATACATTACTGCTCTCCCTCCTCAGAACCAATAATCGCCTTTTTTTGGGTTCTCTCATTTTTTTTGTGAAATAAAGTAAACAACCACAAAATAGCGATAAGTATCATAACAATTACACCCGTATACAAAAAAAACAGATGCATGACTTCTTTTACCTGAACCATGCGATTGATGCCATACGCGGATACAACAAAAATAATCAAACCCAGAACCGCTGGTGAAATCCATTTTCTGCTTAAACGCTGCAGCGGCCCAAACTCAGACAAAATGTGGATGGAAATAGCGAGCCGTATTAACGCTCCTGACATCCACTGAAAAATAGCAAAAAAATCAACATGCTCAAAGTATTTCCCTACCATTACAAGGCGCCACTGAGTGAATGCGGGGTAACGCATTTTCGCAGCCTCGACGGGACCAAATTCTGAAATGGCTGCCATTACCGGTCCAATGGTGAGCAGCGACAAAAACAGGATAAGCACGATGAAATGCCAGCGCTTGAATTTGCCCTTTATATGATGCTGAATGAACATAAAGCCGAACAGCTCGCAGGACGAGGTCAGCGTATACAAGATGCCTTTAATCATCGGATTCGTGCCGTGCTCAAACATAGGCAGCAGATAGTGATAATCCTTGTGGGGCATGTTCGCCGACATGACGAAATCACCTAGAAAGACGACCATCGGTAATAAGATGCAGCTTACATAAGCGATTGTACGAAGCCCCGAAATCGATGCGAATAAACATAAGCCTAAAAATACCGCACAAACTACAACAGGTGGCGTCTTCGGCAAATAGGTCGTCGATGTCCAGGATGCCGTCAAAATGAGTGTTTCAAAGGCGATCAGCAATTGTACGAGCAAAAAAATACCGATCAGCAGCCATGCAATAAATTGTGGAAATCGCTGCTTAAACCATTGATCAATCGGCAAACCATTCATACGCTTCAAAATCCCAAATAAAGGGATTAAAGCCCACGGCAGAACAATAACCATTTCAAGGAGTACACAAATCCAGGCATCACGTTTCGCTGCATCCAGCAGCAAAGGTGCAACCAGAACATGGTTAACAAGCCCTACTGATAAAATCATCATAAACATAGCTGGTAGCATGCCAAATGGTTTTACTTTCATTTACCAATCACTTCCTTACAGAATAATGTTTCCAAAATCATTCTACTCAATGTATCCATCAACAAAAAAACTGTACTTACGCCTTATTGGCAGTAAGCACAGGTTTAATTTAATAGGGGATTTGGGAAATCCAACTTCCTAAAGGTGCAGTGACATTCTAGGCATCAGCTGAATACGATAAATAAGATCAAGAGCCTATCGACTTACGGTAGGCTTTATCTTTTGCATCGGGAGATGATTAAATGGCTACGGAAAACTTGCCTCTACGCACCATTAGCATTGATTCAGCTGATTTTGAAGAGCTTCAGCAAAACGCTTGGGGGAGAGAGTTCAAATCAGCAGAGCTGGAGCTGGACGGACAAACCTTTCAAGCGAAATTTGGACTGCGTGGCGGCCATACGCGGAATTACTCTAAAAAATCCTATGAAGTCCGAATAGAAGGCGGTAAAACACTTCATTGGAATGCAGAATATGATGATCCTTCCATGATGCGAAATGCCCTTTCCTTTTACTTCTTCAATAAAATTGGCGTTCCGTCACCGGAAACCGATCATTTTTGGCTAGTAATTAACGGTGTTCCACAGGGAGTGTATTTGGAAATCGAGGCGGTTGATCAACTTTTTTTCAAGAAAAGAGACATTGGCTATCTTTCACTTCTTTACGCGGTCAATGACAACGCCGACTTTAGCTTAACTGACCCTGTTTCGAAAGATAAGAAATCTTCGTTATTTGACGGCTATGAACTCATGAAGGGCAAGACTGGAACAAAAAGCAGGCTCGCTTCCTTCGTCAGAAATTTAAATCGAACATCAGGAAAGAACCTGGCTGTTCATACCGCTAGGCGTCTCGATATCTCGCAATATTTATTGTGGCTGGCAGGGGCAGTTCTTACTGGAAACTATGATGGCTTTGACCAAAACTATGCGCTTTATGAGCATAGCACAAGCGGCAAATATCGAATTATTCCGTGGGACTATGAGGGGACCTGGGGGAGAAACTGTTATGGAAAGCCCTGTGGCAGTGATTTAGTAAGGCTTCAAGGCTACAACAAGCTTACAGAGAAGCTCTTTACCTTCCCTGCATGCCGCAGAAAATACCGCACGATCTTAAGAAAGCAGCTTCAATCGACCTTCACTACCGAAAAGCTGGAGCCGGTAATATCAAAAATGCATGCACGGCTATCTCCAGCAATTCGTGGTGATTATACGCGAAAAGCAAGCTATGACTCCTTCCTGACAGAGCCGGCCTTCATCTACAATTATATAAAAGAAAGAAGAGAGATATTGCAGCATTCGCTTCGGGAGTGGGTATAGCTGGCCTACTTCCTCGTTTCATTCCGGAGAAATATAGAGAAAGCATGGCCAAATGATGTATTTTCCTATATTTCAAAAAATATCCATGCTCATGTATCGCTCTCCTGTGTCAGGAGCGATACAAAGCACACGTTTCCCTGGTCCGAGCCGCTTAGCAATTTGCATAGCCGCCCATACTGAAGCACCAGATGAAGGTCCAAGCAGCAGTCCTTCTCTAAGCGCTAATGCTTTTGTCGTAGATAATGCGTGCTCATCGGATACTTGAATAATTTCATCATAAATAGAAGTATTGAGTATGGACGGGACAAATCCCGGACTCGTTCCTACGAGCTTATGAGGACCTGGACTTCCACCTGATAATACAGGAGAGCCCTTCGGCTCAACGACAGCGATATGCAAATGAGGCAGCAGCTCCTTAAGTGCTTCTCCTGTGCCCGTTATCGTTCCACCTGTCCCTGCTGTAGCAACAAAAGCGTCAAGCTGCCCGCCAGTTTGGTCCATAATTTCAACAGCAGTTGTCAGTCTGTGAATTTGTGGATTCGCTTGGTTTTCAAATTGGTTCGGAATATAGCTTCCCGGTCGCTGTGCTCGAAGCTCTTCTGCCTTGCGAATTGCTCCCGGCATTCTTTCCGCAGCGGGAGTCAGCACTACCTCCGCACCATAAGCCTGCAGCAGCTTAATTCTTTCTGCGGTCATGTTATCGGGCATTACCAAAATCATTTTGTAGCCTCTAGCGGCAGCATTCATCGCGAGTCCAATGCCCGTATTGCCGCTTGTCGGTTCAATAATCGTATCGCCCGGCTTAATTAATCCGCGCTCCTCCGCGTTATTTATAAGTGAAAAAGCTGCACGGTCCTTTACACTGCCGCTTGGATTAAAGCGCTCCAGCTTAACGCACACTTCGGCGCTGCCCTCCTCCGGCAGCCGGTTAAGCCGAACGACCGGCGTGTTGCCGATGAGTTTTGTTATATCCGATACGACTCTTGGCATACATGTTTCTCCTTATCTGCTTGTCTGTATTTGCTGCGCCTCTAAAAATGGCTTCATAAACCACCAGCCTGCAATAGGCACGATGCCTACCGAAAATAATAGCCATGTAATCGCAATCGCCGAATGATTCAGCGGCAGCACAATTAAATAGGACGATAAACCGATGACTCTTCCTATAACAAGTCCAGCCTCGCGAAGCACGATAAACTCCTCGCGCTCGCGAGCGCTTTCCTCCGATTGACCAATCAAATCAAATACTCTAGAGGTCATCGGTATAATATATAGCGGCATAAATAGCGAGGTGCCCACTCCGAACATCAATAGCGTGGTGTAGGATACCTTCCAAAATAACGGTAAAATAACGACACCAATCATAATGACGCCAATGAGCATCGCTAGCTTTCGATTGTTTTTTTTCAGCATTCTACCGACAAACCAAAAGCTGATTAAGGCTACAAACGACGTGATAAGAGAATAGGTTCCCAGCTTGCTCTCGTTTTGTGTTGCCACATATACGGTAAGCCCAACTAAAAACATAAATACACCTTCACGCACGCCCTGCGCCGCAATAGCGGGCAGCATCCGACGCCAAGGATTTCCTTTTTGCAAAAGCTGCTGCAAGCCATGCTTCCAGTTGTAAACCCCCTGGCTATGCCGTTTCTTAAGCCAGAAGCTTAGGATGACGCTGACTGCAAAAATAACGAGCGAGAGTGTGAAAATAAAGCGGTATCCGGTTTCCCCTTTCATTGATGTAATGATGAGCCCTGACGTCCATGGTGCCGCAATGCCAGCTGCAGCAGCGAGCAGGCCTGTCCAACCGTTAAAGCGATCGCGATTATCAGGGTCAGTTACTTCAAAATAAACAACATTAAATGCAATCCAAAAAAAACCTAACGCCATACCATTCAATATTCCCAGCGGTACGTAATATACTTTTGCTTGTTGACCCAGCATCAGTACCGTGAAGTAAAAAATGCCGGACAAAATGATGCCGACACGCAGACTGTTCATTTTGTTATGTTCCTTCACCCATTTGCCGGCTATCCAAAACGTTAGTCCACTCATCACATATTGTCCCAGCGTAAACCAGCCGATCAGCATATAAGACTGGCTTGCTTTCCATAGGTATACGGGGACAAATGTGCCAGACAGCGCATTTGCCACGCCATACAATGCTTGAACAATAAGTAAAAGAACAGCTTGTCCGTTCAAGGTCTTTGCCATAGACTTTGCCAAAACGATTCCTCCCAGCTCTGGACAAAGCAAGCATCAGCTTGCTAACCAGCCACATATCAGAATATCGTTTTGTAACATTCCCTACTTGTTTACAGTCCATGCCCGCCCATTATTGCCAATAAGGTCTAGTCCCGCGGCGTTAGGCGCTTAATCATCTGCTCGCGGTCACCATGACTCAGCATCGAGGAGGTGTGGTAGCAAGCTGGGCATACGTACAAGGTAAGCTGGAAAGGTGTCGCTACTACCGCTTCACCAAGCGACGGCGCAATTCTGGACTCGAAATGCGGATCGTTCATGACCTGCACGCCGGCCTCGATCATATATTCTCGGCACACTGGACATTCCGGGACTTCATCTTGATCATCAAGAATGCGCTGTACCGTTTCCTCAACAGCAAAGCGAGCCGTATCTGCTCTGCGATAGCCATCACCCTCTTCAAGCCAGCGCTTATGATTCGGGTCATCAGAATCATCCTCTTCCTCTTCCTCTTCTTCCTCCGGCTCTTCCTCTTCTTCTCCGCTCGCCTGCTTAGCTGCACGATGCGCATCGTTGATTTTGAGTGCTTGGACGGAACGCTCATGCTCGTCTTCTTCTACCTCTTCCTCGTCATAGCCAAGCTCGATCGTGCGATATGCACTCAGCTCATTGTCACAATGCGGACAGTGCGACTCCGGACCAATTTCCTCGTCCCATACAATTTCCGTCAAACACCACGGACAGATCAAATGCTCTTCCATTATTTTTACTTCCCTTCTAATGTTTCATTACATATACGATGCCAAATACAAAAAACAATACCGCGACAACCATTAATATTCTCCATAAATATTTCAAAATAGCTTCCTCCGATTACATAATAACCGTAGCTCCGATGACGTAGGATAACGATACAGATATAATCATTGCGATAAGTCCAACCGCACGGTTATCGCGTTCAATTTCATCGTCAATTCGGAAAACAGGCGTTAGAAATTCGAATAAAAAATAAGCTGCCATCAAAATGACGAACCCAAAAGCCCCCCAAATCAGACTTTGGTAAACCGAATCATTTGATTCGATCGAAAATCTGAATATATTGCATATGCCAAAAATTTTACCGCTCGTTGCCATAGCTACTGCAACGTTGCCCTTCTTAATCTCTCTCCAGCATTTATAGCGAGTTACCAGCTCAAAGCAGGATAAAAACACAATGAGAGACAGCACCGTAACCGATACATAAACAAGTGAAGCAGCATAGTGGTTGCTTAGCAAGTTATCTACTTCATTCCCCATTCAAAGTCCTCCCTCATCAGGCTTCTTCTTTAGGAGGCTTGCCGCCTCCTATTTAAGCTCCGCAACGGTTACACCGATGCCACCCTCGCCATAATTGCCGAGTCTATAGCTCTTCACATGACTATGCCTGCGAAGATACTGTTGAATTCCTGCACGAAGCACTCCTGTACCTTTTCCGTGGATAATCGCTACTTGTGCAAGACCTGATAAAAATGCTTCATCCAGGAAGCGGTCCACCTCGAGGATAGCCTCCTCCAAATTTTCACCTCGCAAATCAAGCTCCATCTTCAAGCTCTCATCGCGTGAGCGCTTCAAGCTGGCGGCTTGCTTTGGCTGCTGCACCTTCGAGACTGCAGTAGATTTAATCAGCTCCAAATCATCAAGCGCAACCTTCATCTTCATAATGCCCAGCTGTACAGTAGCTTCTGAGCCATGAAGCTCTGCCACCGTCCCCTTCTGATTTAGGCTGTACACAGTGACTTCATCACCAACTTCAATTTTGGCAGGCTTCGTGGTCGCTTTCGAAGCTCCGCGCTTAGCCTTCTGCACCGCCGGCGACGCTTCATCAAGCTTCCGGCGCGCCTCGATCAGCTTGTGCTCCTTAACCGATGCGCCTTCCTCCATCGCAAGCTTGCGCAGATCCGCAATAATTTGCTCTGCCTCGCGTCTCGCTTTGGCGACAGCCTCCCGTGCTTCCTCCTGCGCTTTAAGCATCAGCTTTTCCTTCTGCTCCTCGAACCGCTCGCGCTCAGCTTCGTGACGCGCTCTAAGCGTCTCTACCTCACGGCGCAAAACTTCAGCCGTTTGCCGCTCATTCTCGGCTCCCAAACGATTTTCCTCTAGTGATGCAATCATATTCTCAACTCGTTGATCCTCTTCACTGACTTCTCCTCTTGCATGCTCAATAATGGAGCGAGGCAGGCCCAGCCGTTCAGCGATCGCGAACGCGTTGCTTCGTCCTGGAACACCGACAAGCAGACGGTAGGTCGGACTTAGCGTTGCGACATCAAACTCCATACTCGCATTAATGACACCCTTACGATTATAAGCATATGCCTTTAGCTCGCTATAATGCGTCGTAGCTACGATACGGCTGTCCATGGCATGCACATGCTCCAAAATCGCAATCGCAAGCGCGGAGCCTTCTGCCGGGTCTGTACCCGCTCCAAGCTCATCGAGCAGCACTAAGCTCTTGGAGGTCATCGTTCCTAAAATTCTAATAATATTTTTGAGGTGACTGGAGAACGTACTTAAGCTTTGCTCAATGCTCTGCTCATCCCCAATGTCAGCATAGATCGCATCGAACACGCACAGCTGACTGCCCTCCTCGGCAGGAACGAATAAACCAGACATCGCCATTAAGCTAAGCAGACCGATCGTTTTCAAGGATACCGTTTTACCACCTGTATTCGGCCCTGTTACAATAATTGCCGTATACTGATTGCCCAGCTCCACATCAAGCGGAACAACCTGATCCGCTGCGATAAGCGGGTGCCGACCCTTCTTGAGCTTTAAAAATCCTCTATCGTTCATGCGCGGCTGCGTAGCTTTCATAATATGGGCAAGACGCGCTTTCGCAAAAGCAAAATCGATTTGGCCAAGCAAATCCAAATTAAAAATAAGATCCTCGACGTAATCCGATGCTAATGCAGTAAGCTTCTGCAATATTTTCTCAACTTCCCTCAGCTCGCCCGCCTTGAGCTCCCGCAGCTTGTTGTTCATTGCAACAATCGCTTCAGGCTCGATAAACAATGTAGCGCCAGACCCCGATTGATCATGCACGATGCCGCCAAAATGAGAACGATATTCCTGCTTAACCGGAATAACATATCGATCATTGCGCAATGTGACGATGGAATCCTGCAGCATTTTTTGCACAGACGAAGAACGAACCATTTGCTCCATCTTCTCACGAATGCGCGATTCGCCGTTGCGCAGCTCGCGTCTAATGGAGGCCAGCTCTGTACTAGCGCTGTCCATAACTTCCGCTTGATCGTCAATACATTCAAATATCGCATCCTCAAGCGGCTTATGCTCGCTAATTTGATCCGCAATGCTTTGCAGCATTGGAATGGGGTTGTCTTCATGCAAAATGCTGATATGCTTCCTCACACGTCTGCCGCCTCTAGACGTAGCTGCAATATTGAGCAGCTCCTCTGGATTTAACGTACCGCCAATACGGGCGCGATGAAGCGGAGCGGTAATATCTACAATTCCGCCAAATGGCGCGCTCCCCTTAAGCCGGTCGGCTGTATAAGCTTCATCCGTAGCTTGCAAAATTTGCTTAACCGCTTCCAAGTCAGTGACCGGCTGAAGCGATTCAGCCCGCGCTTTGCCGAGCGATGTGGCTGCATGCTGCGACAATCTATGTATGATTTTAGGATATTCAAGTGTCGTCAAAATTTTAGTGTCCAACAAATAACACTCCTCTCGCCTTCTTATTATAGCCGAATCGCGACTTTGATGCACGAATGTAAACAACACATTCATACATAAATGATGCACAGTTGGTCACAATATAATCGAACGAGCCGTCTTTCGATGTAACTTAAGCAATTCCTCTCCAAAGCTGGTGCTTAACCATTGCTTTTCTGCGGCGTGCAGCCACAGCAAAGAAAGAAACTGCTTACCTATGCAGGTTCTGTTCGTAAAACGAAAAGGAGGGTTACTATTATGACTTTTTTAGGTCATGTTGTCCGGTTTGTTGTAGCTGCGTTGGTATTAATGGTTGTTGGGTTCATTGTTCCGCAATTTAGTGTCGGCGGGTTTTGGAGCGCATTTTTCCTTGCCTTGGTCATTGCTGCTCTGGGTTGGGTTATTGAAGGTATATTCGGAAAACGAGTTACTCCCTTCGGTCGCGGCATCGTCGGCTTTATCGCCAGCGCGGTTGTCATATGGATTGCTCAGTTTATCGTTGGCGGCGTGACCGTCACACTGCTTGGTGCCATTTTGGCTGCTTTAGTCATCGGGATCATTGACCTTTTCATTCCGGTCAGCACGCCTTATGAAGCTGGCAGAAGAAATCACGATTAACGAATGCAGCAAGCTTAGCTGCTAAGCATCCCTTGACGGTGTAAGCTGATGAGCCCTTGGTTGCCCGATAGAGGCGATCAAGGGCTCATTGCTGCGTTTGTGCAGCCAGTACTTCACTTCTGTATTTTTCCACAGCATCGTTCATCAGTTTGTCATAGCACAGACATGATACTTGAACCATGTTCATGTACAATAAGGGGGAAGCCAACTGGCAAAGCACGTTGGAAAAATGAAAGGGGAAAGAAATCAAATGAAAAAATGGTTACTATTTGCAAGCGTATTGTGTCTAGTGTTTATCATTGCTGCATGCGGCACGAATAGCACAAAAGAGGAAAATACAGAAGCAAGCACAGCTGCTTCAGGCAGCGGTGCAGCGGACCTTGTCATTACAGCCTCCAACTGGAAGTTTGATCAAAAGGAATACAAAATAAAAGCCGGAGAAACGGTTAATCTCAAGCTCGATTCTGTTGACGGCATGCACGGTGTACAAATTAAGAAAACAGATTATGTTATCGACGGCGGCAAAACAGTAGCAGTGAACATTAGTAAGCCAGGCACTTACGAAATGATCTGCAGCAGACCGTGTGGGACTGGCCACGCGCAAATGAAAACAACTTTAGTTGTTGAATAATTAAAGAGCACAGCATTAGGCTGTCATAAAGGGATAATATATACCTTTATGGCAGCCTTTTTTCTGTTAGTGGAGGGGAAATTGTTTGAAATCCTTTCGCTATATATAAGTTAAACTAAACATTTACGTTTTGGGCGCTGCGCGAGTAGACCATTTTTCAAGTTCATCTTATATAAATACCTCAAATGCAAATTAAATAGTTAGTTATTGGTTGGTGCCAGCCCCCCGCCGCTCCTACATTGCACTTTTTACAATGAAACTGACATCTGAGGGGCTCAACTGAGCCTACAGTGTACTTAGTGCAGTAGAAATGACTCGATATTGACTAAATAGGTCATTTAGGCGGTATATGGCGCGATTCTGCTGTATTTTGTACAACGTAGACCCAAGAATCCCGTGATTCCATGAATTCTACTGTAGAAAGTACACTACTCGCCGCTCGTCGTAGACCACCATTTCGTCCCCATAACTTATCAGCATAGAAGGATACTTCTGTAGGAGTACGAGTAAGTTTATCTATAAATGGACGCATAAATATAATCTTTATTTACATATAAATTAAAAATAATTGATATCTTGCCTCTTCCCCCGCCACTCTCCCTCTGTTAAGATATTCACCATACTAATCGTGAATGGAGGAATCGTAATGGGATCACTACATGAACGAGTCGCCATTATTAGCGGAGCTGGCACAGGGCTCGGCCGCGCAGCGGCTATTGCTTTTGCAGCGGCTGGGGCAAATGTCGCGCTGCTGGGCAGACGGCTCGAGAAGCTTGAAGAGGCTGCTTTGCTCGTGGAGCAAAAAACAGGAAATACAGCACTTGTCCTGCAAACAGACGTCACCAATGAACAGCAGGTGCAAGATGCCATAACGGCAGTCCTCGCCCATTTTGGACGAATTGATATTATAATGAATAATGCAGCTGTGTTCGAGTCTGGAAGTGTACTGGAATTGACCTCTGATGAATGGCAAAATCAAATCGCAACGAACTTAACGGGCCCATTCCTGCTCACGAAGGCTGTTCTACCCGCGATGCGCAAAGCAAAATACGGAAGAATCATTAATATAACCTCAGGCTTATCTTGGAATGGAGCTGGCGGCTACGCCGCTTACAGTGCTGCAAAGGCTGGCCTCGAATCTTTGACGCGTACGCTCGCGGATGAGGAATATGAGCACGGAATTTTAGCTAATCTTTATAATCCCGGCACGCTTCGGACAGAAATGCATGCTACCGGCAAAGATCCTGCCATCGTAACGCCTGATCTTATTCGACTTGCAAGCTTGTCTGCCAGCGGACCTACCGGTACGATCGTTTCCTTCGGTTAAGCGCTGCTCTCTAATTATCACCAACAGGCTGTATTTTCCCCCCGCTTAATGAACGGTGATCCAAGCGTTCATTAAGCGGGGCTTTGCTTCTTGAGGGTGACTAATCGAGCCTCCTTCAATATCGCCCTTCTCGCTTCTTCCTCTAACCACTTCAAGCGTCATTAACCTTCCTCTTACGTTCTCAATGACTCATATAATGTAGCCAACTTATACTCACTCGGTCGCCAACCTTTTAAGCGCTACTTAAGCCTCTAAGCGCTTTCCTATATTTGAACAAAATCCCCCCTTACGGTTGATTAGTAATCGCAGAAACATCAGCTCACACTTCTAACGGAAACCACAGACGCTAAATCGCCTTTATTTTTCATTTCAAGATTCTAACGGAAACACGGGCCTCTATTTGTAGTTTACATGCTGAATCTCGCTTCATTTCTGCGCAATAGCGTCTCCCTGTTCCGTTAAAATGTGACGTTAACCAAAAATGGAACTTTAGCGTCTCTGATTTCCGTTAGCTTTCGTTATCCGCTCTCCGGCGAGTATACATGTGAAACTTGTGCTTTCCTATATTTCAAAAAAAGGTAGTAAATTACAAAAAAAAGCCGGAAATCACAAATATATATTCTATTAAATATGTTAAGTTTGAAGCACATTACGATGGAAAAGGAGGGAGTATTCGCATCCACTATCGCAATAGAAAACATATAGCAAAGCTTTCCCGCATGGGGAGTAGAAACATATTACAAAATAGGAGGAACAGTTATGAAAAGAATATTCGGAGTACTCCTGGCAATTCCCCTCTTCATAGGCATGTTTAGCATGCCCATGAAAGCTCTTGCAGCAGATCCAGCTATGAATGGTCACGGATTGTTGGGTGAGTTTTTTAAATGCGAAAGAAACCCTAATGATCGAGAAGATATTAGCGTATTTACTTTCGATGATTTTCGCGGAGAAAGAGCTGTAGGCAATTTAAATGGCGATTCTTTCTCTAGCATATTCAATCAATTTTCAGGAACACCCGACTTTAATACTGCGCGTTTTACGGGCACTATCGTGCCTAAATATTCAGAAGAGTATACTTTCCATATGGAAGGTGATGATGGCTTCAGATTATGGATTAATGGAGAGCTGATCATCGACTTTTGGCAGCAAAAATGGGAAATTCCGCAAACTAGTATTCCAGTTTCTTTGGAAGCAGGACAACATTATGATATAAAAGTTGAATATTTACAAGGCTGGGGCGGTACTTGGCTTCGTATGGAATGGGAAAGTGCGAGTCAAAGTAAAGAGGTTGTTCCAGAATCAGCGCTTTATTTGCCCCCAGATCGGACAATTTCAACTAAAAAAAATGATTTGACTGGAGAAATTCAAAAGATAGATTATTTAACTGAAAACTTTGCAGACAAAGTAACAGAGAGCGCATCAACCAACCTGACTGCAGCAAAAATAACTGCGGCTGAGCTGCTTGACACGATTGATGACAGAGCGATTAGCGATAGAGACAAGGTCGAATTATTAATAGAGGCCATTGAGGCCGCAGCGATTGCTCGTTCTGATTTTATGAAGGAAATGGGAGTCACAAGCTCTTCTGTGTCAGATAAATTCAACAACCCCTTATATCAAGGACAGGACCCATTTGTAACGTATAAAGACGGTTTTTATTACTTTGTATCTTCCAGCAACTTGGATTCTAACAATAAAGTTTATGTATCCAAATCCCGCACCCTCACTGACCAAGGGGAAAAGGTCATGGTATTCGATTCGCTGGGTACACAAACCCGTATTTTCGCTCCGGAAATCTTCTTCTTGGACGGCAAATGGTATATTTATTACTGTGCTGACTTAAGAGAATTTGATTACAGACATATGGCGACCGTACTCGAATCCGTTACTGCTGATCCGCAAGGTGAATATGTAAATAAAGGAGCTTTATATACGGGTGAAAATGGTACGTATAAACAAGCAAACGACTTTACCGTATTTGAGCATAATGGACAGTTATATGCGGTTTGGGGTACTTTAGGCTCCGGAGAGCCGATTGGTCCGGCAATTGCGCCAATGGACAACCCTTATACGATTACAGCAGATCGCTCTTTCTTGCCAGGCGGAGGCGGGGAAGGCCCTCGTGTATTGCAAAGGGATGGGAAAATATTTATTACCATGTCAGAAGGCGACTATGCATCAAATGGTTATCGTCTATCTTATTTTACGCACGTAGATGGCGATGTTTTAAATCCGAATTCCTGGAGCCGTACAAATGATGTTTTTGTCGCTACTGGTGATGTATCTGGTCCTGCTAGAGCTGGTTTTGTAAAATCGGCGGATGGCAAGGAAGACTGGATGATTTATCATTCAAGAGTATATCAAGATACCGGACGCAACTGGTGGCGGCAAGTAAACATTAAAAAATTCGATTGGAATGAAGATGGAACGCCTAATTTTGGCGAGCCTGTATCTCCCTATGAATGGCTGCCACTGCCTTCAGGTGATTTGGGACAAGGAGATATGTATCAGGCTGAAGATGCTATTCTCTTTGGAGATATTGCCAAGGACAACAGCCATGCGGGTTATCAAGGAACGGGTTATATTAACTTGCCGAAAAAATCGGGAGCTGAAGCAAGCTTTGTTGTAAATGCTGAAGAAGCTGGCGATTATATCGTAGCTGTCCGATATGCTTACGGTGTACAGGCGGATGGAGAATCTACAAATAATCCTACGACACAGCTGCCTGCACGGGCAAAAATCAATGTCTACGTAAATGGTATACAAGTCAAAAGCATTGCGCCGGATAAAACAGCAATCAGCTGGGATGAATGGTTTACGGCTTCTGAACGCTTAGAGTTAAAAGCAGGTAAAAATGTAATCAGCTATCGGATTGATTCGGATAGTATTGGCAATGTGAATTTGGACTATGCTGCAATGTATAAGGCTGATGTACCGAATCCAACTGCTCCAACAGAAACCGATATCATCGGGACACTTACCGGCTTGTCTGAAATTCCGTTAGGAAGCAGCCTTGAGGTGAGCTATGGATTAACCCATGTACCAACTGACTTGGAGGATGCCATCTACGCTCATGACCTTACATTTCATTATGATCCCGCTACGCTGGAGCTTGTTTCAGCAACCTCGCTGAAGGAAGGTCTAAACGTCATGGAATATAATACAGATGTTCCTGGAGAGGCTCGTATTCTTCTTGCAAGTCTAGGAGCTGATCATGCCGTCACCGCTGATGGGGAATTGCTTCAAATAACTTGGAAAACGCTTAAAGCGGCAGCGAATACTAGTATTACGCTCTCGCGAGCGCAAATTGCCGGCTCAACCGGTGTGGAGACAACCCTTGCCCCGATCAAGTATAGCGTACAAATCACAGCCACAAATAATCTGAACAAAGAAGCATTAAATACGTTAATTGCGGAGACGCAGGCTGCTCTGATTGCAGCGGTGGAAGGCAGTTTGCCTGGGCAATACCCCGTTGGCTCGAAAGCTGCCTTGCTAGCGGTAATTACTGAAGCCAAAGCACGATCTGAAAGCGCAGTAAATCAAGCAGACATTGATCATGCAGCCAGCCTCCTAAATCAAGCTTGGCAAGCCTTTAAAAGCTCGGTCAATGCTTCCGTACCGGGAGATAATAACGCAGATGGGAAAGTGACCATTGGCGATCTCGCAATTGCAGCTGTAAGCTATGGTAAAAATTCAACAAGTCCCGATTGGAATTTGATTCGTAAATCGGACGTCAACCATGACGGCATTATTGACATTGCTGATTTAGCACTTATGGCAAAAACAATCGTTCAATAATTCAATCAAGGTGAAACGGCTGTCGCCATCCTTATGGCGATGGCGCGTTTCATTCCGGAGAAATATAGAGATAGTATGGCGAAATGATATACTTTCCTATAATAAAAAAAACAGAAGCAGAGAGCGTTGGCATATGCCATTGCTCTCTGCTTCTGTTTTTTGTTCGCTATGGATTAGCTGTGCTCGATAAGCTCAATCCACTCATTATATTCGGTTTGCAGCTTTGAATACTCGTTTTTCAGCTTATGATGCTGCTCTAGCAGGTCGGAATGATCCTCGGCCAGCTTTTCTGCTGCACGTGTCGCTTCATCTCGCTCATAAGAGAGCGACTCCAATGCGCTTGCTGCCTCATCACGCTCAAGACTAAGCCTCTCCGCTCTGCGCGCAGCCTCGTCACGCTCCACTGCAAGCTTCGATGTATGCTCATTAAGCTCCACCTCCAGCTCAGATGCCGCCGCTGCCTCCTGCATCGCTCTCTCCAGCTGCGCGCGCAGCGTCGCTTCTTCCGCTTCGCGCGCTTGTCGCTCCAGCTCTAGCTGCTTCGCCTCAGCAGCCACTCGCTCAGCGTATTGCTGCTGAGCTTGCAGACGCTCACTAAGCTCACTTTCGCGCGCGGCAGCTGCTTCCAGCTGCTGCGCAGCAATACGCTCGCGCGCAGCCGTCCATTCAAGCTGCTCCGTCACTTCCTTCTCCTTCTCCTGAAGCTTCGCAAGCTCCGTCTTATACGTTTGTTCGCCTTCCGCAGCAGAAGCTGCTATCGATTCAATTTTAGCGAGCTGAACTTGCAGCTTTTGGATCGATGTTTCATAATCATGCTTCTGCTGAAGCAGCTGCTCCTCATGATTCACAATAAGCTGCTGCAGCTGTTCTTCATGCTCGACAGCTAGCTCCAATAAACGCTCCTCGCGTTCATTTGCCAATTGCCTGCGCTCTTCCTCTTGCTCGGCGGCAAGCTTGTTATACCGCTCTTCATACTCATCAGCCAGCTGCTCGGAGCGAGCTAATTGTTGAACGGCAAACGCCTTGGACTTCTCTTCGTATTCATGAACTAGCTGCTTCGTCTGCTCTTCCTGCTCCAAGGCCTGCTCCAGCAGCTGCTCTTCATATTGATCCGCTTGCTGTTTATATTTGCTCTCGTATTCAGCTCCGCTGCGTGCAGCCTGTGCTTTATACTCCGCAGCTTTGCTGGCTGCCTGCGCTTCATACTCACGCTCAAGCTGCTTCGATTGCTCTTCCTGCTGCAAGGCCTGCTCCAGCAGCTGCTCTTCATATTGATCCGCTTGCTGTTTATATTTGCTCTCGTATTCAGCTGCGGTGCGTGCAGCCTGTGCTTCGTATTCCGCAGCTTGGCCGGCTGCCTGTGCTTCATGCTCCCGTACAAGCTGCTTCAATTGCTCTTCCTGCTGCAAAGCCTGCTCCAGCAGCTGCTCTTCATATTGATTAGTCAGCTTCAACAATTGCTCTTTATGTGCTGCTGCGAGCTGCTCATACTGTGAATCACGTTCAGCTGCCAGCTGCTCATAACGTTCATTGCTTTCTGCCGTCAGCTGCTTGAACAGCTCATCGTTCTCCGCTTCGACAACTTTAAGCTGCTCCTCCTGCTCGAGACGCAATGCTAATATCAGCTGCCTCTGCTCCTCCTCTAGGGAACGAAGCTGCTGCTCATGCTCCTGCTTCAAGGAATCGCGCTGCTGCTCCAGCTCTATGCGCAGCGTATTTCGGTGCTCTTCTCTATCATTTTCAGCTATGAGCTCTAGCTCTTCCTGCTTAAGCAGCAGCTGAAGCACCTGCTGCTCCTGCTCCTTCTGTTCGCCTTCGAGCTGCTGAAGCTTTTGCTCAAGCTCCTGCTGAAGCTCTATCGCTTCTTTCAAGCGCTGCTGCAAATCAGATGCTCGCTTATCTGCAGCAGAGACGTGGCTGCGCTCATGAGTAAGCTTATGCTCAAGCTCCTGAATCTGCTCTGCTGCTTGAGCTTTAGCCGCTTGCAGCTCTTCAAGCTGATCGCGCGTGCCAGTCAGCTCGCTTCGCACAAGCTCCAATTCACTTTCCCGTGCGCTTGCTTCTTGCTCCAGCTGGGCATAAGAGGTACGGTACACCTCTTCCTGCTCCAGTGACTGCATCAGCTGCTCGTCCACCTGAGCGATGCGCTGCTCAAATGCTTGCTTATCAGCGTCCCAGCCCTGCTGAAGCTCAGCAGCCTGTGCTTGCAGCTTACTGCGCTCTTCAAGCCAGCCGTTTCGTCTGCGCTCAAGATCAGCACGGAATGCCTGCTCCGCCTGAGCAGCTTGCACCTTCCACGACTGCTCTCGTTCCTCGCCAAGGCGAGCGAGCTCTAGTTGTGACGCTTCTGTATGTGAGAGCCAGCTCTGCTCGCGTGCATCCCACTTGCTTTGCCAGCTTGCTTCATGCTCGCTCAGCAGCGCTTCCTTCTCTAACGTCACGCTGGAGAGCGCAGCCTCATGCTCAGCGATTAACGCTGCGAGCCGCTCTTCCTTCTCGCTTCTTAATGCAGCCAGCTCCTCTGACTTCAAGCGTTCGAGCTCCGCGAGCTGGATCTCCCTTTCGAGCTCAAGCTCAACCTCTTGATTTTCTTTAGCCTTCAGCAGCGCAGCAAGCTCTGCTTCCTTTTCACTTCTCAGCTGGCTTAATTCCGCTTCCTTGTTCGTCTGGAGCTGATTCAGCTCCGCATCCTTTTCAATTCGCAGCTCATCAATGGCAGCATCAGCCACATGCTTTAGCTCTGCCAGCTCCGCATCCTTCTGTTCTTGAAGCTCAAGCAGCTCCAATGCTTTCCTGCTGCTAAAATCAGAAAGCTCCTCAGCTTTAACATGCGCCAGCTCAGTCAGCTCTTCCTCCTTGCTGCGTCTCAGCTCAGCAAGCTCTGCTTCCTTCTCAGCTTGGAGCTGCTCCAGCTGCGCATCCTTCTTTGTCCGCAGCGCAGCAATTCGGTCAACATTTTCCTGAGTCAACCGAAGAATGGTTTCTTCCTGCACCTTGATGGCTTCCGTCGCCGCAGCCTGCTGTGCCGACGATTGCTCCGCAGCAAGCGCCAGCATTTCAGCTAGCTCTGCTTCCGCGGCCTCCTTCGCTTTTTGAAGCTGCTCACTTGCCATACGCTTCGTCTCTGCTAGCTCTGCCTGCAGCGAAGTAGCTTGCATGCTGAGCTGCTCAAGCTCCGTAAGCAATAAAGTAAGTCTAGCCTCCTCCTCAAGCAGCCTTGTATTATCCCGTCTCAGGCGGAAAACTTCCTCTGTAATTTGTACTGCCGAGAGCACTGCCAGCTTCGGCATATCCAGTCTCGGATAGCCCTTTGCCAGTTTTTTCATGCTTTCGTCGATTGCCGTAGCAACCCTTTTCATATATTCCACATTGGAATGGCCTTTAAGTTTATATTGAACTCCATATATATCAACCGTAACAACCGTTTGTTCAGCATCCATTAAGGCAAATCCCCCTATTATCCAAGTAGAGCGAGCGTTAACAGCTGTCGTGGCTTAGTGGAAAAAGCCATTCTCGTTTCCCGTTGAAATATAGGCATCATAATCACGAAAAACAGAATCATGCCTTATATTTAAAAGGAAAAAGCCGCATCGTTAGCTCACTAGGAACTATTTCGATGCGGCTTTGAAGGTTTCCTGCCTACTTGCGTAATTCTGCTGCAAAAGATTGTTCTAATTTTAAAACAACCTTGCCATGAAGCTCCGTTACTTCCTCATCTGTCAATGTACGCTCTCCATGACGGTAAACAAGCGATAGAGCGACGCTTTTTTTGCCTGCTCCGAGCTTTTCTCCGTTGTACACGTCGAAGATGCGAACAGACTCAAGCAATTCAGCGCCAATTTCCCATGCAGCGCCGGTTAGGCTGGCAGCCGCCACCTCATTGTCTACAACGACTGCGATATCACGCTGCATAGCTGGATAACGCGGAAGCACCTTGTATTCAATTCCCGAATCAGCCAGCTCGTAGATCAGATCAAGACCGATCTCCAGCACATAGGTATCGGCAAGATCTGCCTCAAGCTGAAGCGCTGGATGCAGTTGACCGACATAACCAATCACCTCATTGCCCTTTGGCGTGTGAAGCAGAACAGCAGCCGTTCTGCCTGGGTGGAAATGCTCAGGCTGTGCCGCTTCGTACGATACGCTTGCCGTCAGCCCCAGCACCGCAAATATCGTCTCCAAAACACCTTTCGCATCATAGAAGTCAACCTGTGCAGCTTTCGCATTCCATTGTGCCTCTGAACGATTGCCTGTCAGAAGGGCCGCAAGGCGATGCTTCTCTTGCGGCAAGCGAGTCAGCTGTTCTTCATCCGTATGGAAGACGCTCCCGATTTCAAACAACGCTGCGGATTCATTTTTGCGGTTGCGGTTATAGCCGGCTGTTTCGAGCAGCTGTGCGATAAGCGTCGTGCGAAGCACGCTTCGGTCCTCGCTCATTGGCATAGCCAGGCGAACGGGATTCGTATGCTCAGCAAGAGCAGGGAACAGCTTCGTGCGCTCAGGTCCTGTGAAGGAATAGCTGACTACCTCGTGAAGCCCTGCATCGGATAGACGCCTCCGCAGCTCCCGACGAATCGATTGCGGCTTCGTTAAGGAGCCTGGCACGACATCGCCATGAATAAGCGTCGTAGGAATTTCATCATAGCCATGCAGACGGGCGACCTCTTCAATCAAATCAACCGCACGCGTAATGTCGCCGCGGCGAGTCGGAACATCTACGGTGAACACATCACCCTCAGACAGCTCGTAGACAAAGTGCAAGCGACCAAAAATCGTTAGAACCTCAAGTCTCGACAGCTCCGTACCGAGGTAGCCATTAATTTTATCGAGCGAAACCGATACTTGGGCTGGTTTCACTGCTGCTGACGTTGCCTGAACGATACCTTCCGTTACAAGGCCATGAGCAATGTCTGCTATGAGGGCTGCTGCGCGATCCAGCGCTGGAATAACACGCCCAGCGTCAACCTCTTTCTCAAAGCGAACGCTTGACTCTGAGCGAAGTCCGAGCTGACGCGACGTTTTTCTAATCGTACCGCCATCGAATTTAGCCGATTCAAGCAAAATATTAACCGTTGCGCCCGTAACCTCTGTGCTCGCTCCGCCCATAACACCTGCAAGTGCAATCGGCTGCTGACCATCTGTAATGACGAGCATATGCGGCTCTAGCTTGCGTTCCTGGTCATCAAGCGTAACAAGTGTTTCACCTGCTTTGGCAAGACGCACCTCGATGCGTCCGCTCGGCACGAGGTCTGCATCAAACGCATGCAGAGGCTGACCATACTCAAGCATAACGAAGTTCGTAACGTCAACTACGTTATTGATAGGACGAACACCGGCAGCTATTAATCGGTTTTGCAGCCACAATGGAGAATCGCCGATTTTCACGTCTTTAATATAACGTGCAGAATAATGTGAGCAATGCTCATCAGCGCTGATCTCAACAGATACAAGGCTGTCCGTGCGCACCGAAGCGCGATGGACGGATGGGCTTGGCAATTTCACCTCGCGACCGGTTAATGCTCCAATCTCATAGGCCACGCCCAGCATGCTCAGGCAATCAGAACGGTTAGGAGTAAGATCCAGCTCAAGCACCTGATCATCAATTCCGAGCACCTCGCCGATCGGCGAACCAATCTTCGTCTCCGCCGGAAGCACAAGAATGCCTTCCTGCTGCTCCTTAGGCAGCAGCTTCTCGTTCAAGCCAAGCTCCTTCGCCGAGCAAATCATCCCTTGGGATTCCACGCCGCGCAGCTTTGCGCGTTTAATTTTGAAATCACCAGGCAGCACCGCACCGATAACAGCAACGGGAACCAGCTGGCCCGCATCAACGTTTTTGGCTCCGCAGACGATTTGCAGCTCCTCGCCTGTGCCTACATCTACCTTACAAACGTTCAGCTTATCTGCATCCGGATGCTTTTCCTTCGATTTCACATAACCGACAACAACACCGGTTACGCCTTTATTGCGAGACTCAACAACGTCAATCTCGATACCGCCGCGCGTCATTTTCTCAGCAAGCTCTTCTCCTGTGAAGCCAGACAGGTCGATATATTCATTTAACCAATTATAGGATACTCTCATCGCTCTTCTTCCCTTCTCTCATTGCTACATTCTTGCGAATTGACTTAAGAACCTTAGATCGTTCGTATAGAAATGACGAATATCGTCAATACCGTATTTCAATAATGCGATCCGCTCAACGCCCATACCGAATGCAAAGCCGCTAACCTCTTCAGGATCGTAGCCGCCCATTTCAAGTACGCGCGGATGAACCATGCCGCAGCCCAAAATTTCAAGCCAGCCTGTTTGCTTGCACATCCGGCAGCCTTTACCGCCGCATTGCACGCAGGTTACATCAACCTCGGCACTTGGCTCTGTGAACGGGAAGAAGCTTGGACGAAGTCTGATTTGCGCCTGCGAGCCGAACATTTGCTGCACGAATTGCAGCAGCGTGCCTTTCAAATCGCTCATACGGATATTTTTGCCGATCACAAGGCCTTCAATTTGATTGAACTGAAAGGAATGCGTCGCGTCATCATCATCACGGCGGTATACTTTACCTGGGCAAATGACCTTAACCGGCGTTTGTCCGTTCATCGCTTTCATTGTCCGAACCTGTACGGGCGATGTATGTGTACGCATTAGAATATCGTCAGTCACATAGAATGAATCCTGCATGTCGCGCGCAGGATGATTTTTCGGCAAATTCAGTGCCTCGAAGTTATAATAATCAGTTTCCACTTCTGGACCCTCTGCGATCGTATAACCAAGACCAACAAACACATCTTCAATTTCTTGAGCTACCTTATTAAGCGGATGCACAGCGCCGGTTGGCAGAAGCTTGCCCGGCAGTGTAACATCAAGCGTCTCCGCAAGCAGGCGATTATTCGTCTCCGCATGCTGGAATGCTTCCTGCTTCTCGTCAATAACCGTTTCGATGGCTGCACGAACATCATTGCCTACCTGTCCGATGACAGGGCGCTCCTCAGCGCTCAGTCCACCCATACCGCGCAAAATTTCAGTTAAAGCACCTTTTTTTCCTAAGTATTTCACGCGCAAGTCATTAAGCTGCTGCGGTGTCTCTACATGCTGAAGCTCCTGCAGCGCTTCGGTACGCAAGCCTTCCAATCTTTCCTTCATTCTTCTTCGCCTCCATATCATCTTCCTTAAATCTTGACACAAAAAAAAGCCCTCTCTCCCTGAAGGGACGAAAGAACCGTGGTACCACCCTAATTCGGACTACTCTCCAGCTTGCCAACTGGCAATGAAGTGTAATCCCTTAGCCCCATAACGGCGGGAACCGGGCCTTCCCTACTCGCGCCCTGCGGCATGCCGCATTGACGTTTCAGGTGCCTGCTCTAGAGTGAACTTCTGCAGCCTAATTTCACAAAGACGCTCTCAATCTACGGCGTCTTCTCCCTGTGCGAAAGCACTGCATACTTTTCTCTATCATCGCTTTATAACGAATATGAAACAATAATCTTTATTATATGCAATCAGCGGAGGCGTTGCAACAGCAAGCTCGAGTTATTTCGTTCAAAATGTAACAAATGTCACATCCTAATAAAAAAAATTGCAGTATTCTAAAGTAAAAGCGAAGGGGGATGATTCTATGCAATTCGAGCTTCTGCATCCATCCGATCAAATTTTGATGATGATGGAACGCATTTATGAATATGGTATGACAACGACCTCTGGAGGCAACTTATCCGTACTAGACGAGAACGGAGATCTATGGATCACGCCTGCCGGCATCGATAAAGGCGAGCTGACAAGAGCGGATATGGTATGCGTTAAGGACGATGGAACGATCGTGGGCAAGCATAAGCCATCCAGCGAATATCCGTTTCACAAGCTCATTTACAGCCGCAGAGCTGACTTGAAGGCGGTCGTTCATGCCCACCCTCCAGCACTCGTTGCGTTCAGCATGGTCAGGAAGGTTCCAAATGTTCATCTCTTACCTAATGATTACCTTGTATGCGGCGAGGTTGGCATGGCGAAATATGGATTGCCGGGGAGTCTCGAGCTCGGCGAGAATATCGCCCTTGTATTCGAGCAAGGCTTCAACACCGTTATGCTGGAAAATCATGGTGTAGTCGTAGGCGGCGAAAATCTTTTTGAGGCATTTCAACGCTTTGAAACACTCGACTACTGTGCTCGGCTTGAAATTCAAGCGAACCGCATCGGCAAGCCTATCTCGCTTTCCTCTGAGCATTTGATCGACAAGCGGAACCAGCTCATATTTGAATTTATGCCAACCTCCTATAGCAGTGAAGAGAAGGAAGCGCGCAGAGAGATGTGCAAGCTCATCCATCGCTCGTACGATCAGCGTCTTTTTACAAGCACACAAGGTACCTTCTCGCAAAAAATAAGCCAAAACTCCTTTCTCATTACGCCCTATAACATGGATCGAAAATATTTGAAACCAAGCGACTTGGTCAGAATCGACAATGGCCGCAAGGAAGCAGGTAAAACACCGAGCAGGTCCGTTAAGTTTCATCAGCATATTTACGAAACACACGCCCATGTCAATTCCATTATTATCGCCCATCCGCCAAATGTAATGGCATTCGCGGTAACAAAGGAGCAGCTCGATTCACGCACCATTCCTGAGAGCTATATTTTGCTCCGCAACATTCCTAAGGTTCCTCATGGCAATCTCTATAAAGCTCCGGAGTCGACGTCAGCTCTGTTTCAAGAAGGCACACCCAGTGTCATCGTCGAGAACGACAGTGTTATCGTTACCGGACAAAGTCTGCTGAACACATTTGACCGGCTGGAGGTCGCGGAATACAGCGCCAAAGCGATCATTGATGCAAAGAGCATCGGACAAATTGTTCATATGGAGGATGCCCGAATCAAGGAAATTGAGATTGCCTTTCATCTAAAATAAGTTGAACTAGAAATTTACGTTTGGGCTCTGCGCGAGTAGTTCATTTTTTAAATTCAACTTATATAATTAGCAGGCCCAACCTAACAAGCGTAGAAAGAAACACAAAGTAACTAAGATCTAAATTGCAAACTGAAAGCGTGTCCTGTTGGTACGATAGCGATCTACCGCAAACGTCTCACTGGGGCAAATGATAACCTTCAAGGTTACTCCACGTGCAGGTGTCCAGATGGCGCAGCACCTCGGGGCCCTCCCTTGGAAGGGAGGGTTCGAAACGCCTTTGAAGGTTGCTAGGAGCCTTTAAAGGTTTGGTAGCTAGGAAAAGAGAAGCCTAGACTGCACTTCATACAACAGAAACCTTACATGAGAGTTATTTCAGACGGCTACATGGTAATACTGCAGTAGAATCAGCTCCAAACCAACGAATATCACCCTAGAATAGGCAATCTATTGCACAAAATACAGGCCTGTTGATTATCCTGGTATTGGCTTAAGGGAAAGTATAGCCATCGGGTGGGAACATGTGTGAATAGATCTATTTATTAGACCTATTCCAACGTTTTAAGCTAATTGGGAAGATTTAGATCTAAAAAATAGACCTATTCCACCGCGGGACGGACATTCTGTGCCCATTTGGCAGAATTTAGTGTAAATAGATCTATTTATTAGACTTATTCCAGCGTTTTAAGCTAATTGGGAGAATTTAGATCTAAAAAATAGACCTATTTCACCGCGGCACGGACATTCTGTGCCCATTTGGCCGGATTTGGTGTGAATAGATCTATTTATTAGACCTATTCCTTCCAGGAGATAGCCGGTGCCGTTTTGGGGCTCGACACTATTCTGTACCCGATGGGCATCCGGCGTTTCTTGTGATGTTTTATACTAAAAAGGATAGCCTCTTTTCAAATAACACTTCCTGTTACTGGAAAATCAACAGACCTGCACAAACTGCAGTGTACGTGCCCTAGTTAGGCTAGTAACGTCGATTACGTTGTACAAAGTGCAGCGTAGCCTCGTCCTATCGCGCTATTTCATAAATGAACCAATCCTACTAGCACGCCCAACCTACGAACCGGAGAAAGAAAACTAAAGGCCTCTTTCTATCTCTCAACCATGCCCTGCTGAAAAGCGTATCGGGTCAGCTGTACCCGATTGCCTAGATGAAGCTTCTGCAAAATATTTTTTAAATGATTTTTAACCGTATACTCAGACAAGCCAAGCTCCACTGCAATCTCCCGATTCGAAGCACCCGTCGCCACTCGCTCAAGCACCTCTTTCTCCCGATCGGTCAGAGGAGTTGTCATAATTGCAGCATCCTTGTCCAGCAATTGCGCTTTCGCCGCTTCGCGCTTCTTCTGTTCGCCCGGCTTGGTTACCGAAAATTCCTGAAGCAAACGGAAGGCTAGCTCCTTCGACATGGGCGCTTCATCCAACGAAATGGCGCGTAAATATTCCATCCAAGAGGACGGAGCCAGATTTTTGAGCAAATATCCCTGCGCTCCCCGCTTGATTGCCTCGAACAAATGCGTAATATCATCCGATACCGTTACCATAACGATCTTCAATGCGGGCATCAGCAGCTTAAGCTGCTGAGTGGCTTCGAGTCCGCCCATACCGGGCATATGAATGTCCATCAGCACCAGATCCGGCTGCAGCTCTGAGATCGCAGCTATCGCCTCCTCACCGCTTGTTGCCTCTCCTACAATAGCAAAGGAGCTGTCACTTAAGACGATATCCCGCATGCCCTCTCGTCCATGTGGATGATCGTCAACCAAAAACACACGTACCTGCGTCGTTTCCTTCATCATTTGACAATACTCCCTCCGATAATGCTTACCGCGGTGCCTTGAGGCTTTAATTGCTTTATGGTTACAGTCCAGCCCATGGTCTCTGCTCGATCCTGCATCATTTTGATGCCATATTTCCCCTTCGCATAAAGCTTGTCCGCCGCTGCCCCGATGCCGTCATCAATAATCGAGCAGCTTAAATAGCTGCCCTGCGCATCGGTGCCGAGCTCGCCCTCGCCGACAATCGTAATATGCTCCGCTTTGGCATGCTTCTGCACATTCATAAGCGCTTCGCGCATAATAGCAAGCAGCTCTATCTTCTGCTTATGCGACAGCATGCCTTCCTGCACGCGCCATTCTACCGAGGTGCGGATGCCGCAGGTTTGCTCCATTTCCGCAGTTAAATGATGGATGCTCTGCATCCAGGTTAGATCTGCTGAAAGCGGCGAATCATGCAAATTCGCAATGGATTGTCTCACATCGTCATAGACATGCCGAACCGTTCTTTTGATCTCATCAGTCGTTTGCTGCGCGTCTAAATCCGTTTGTGCCCGCTCCAGCTTGTCCAGCTTGACCGAGAGCATGAAGAGCGACTGCGATATGCCATCATGCAGCTCGCGCGCAAGCTGCTCCCGCTCCTCGAAAGCAGCCTTTACGACTCGCTCCCGCTGCAGCGTTTCCTGTGTTTGCTCCAGCTTCGCAAACAACGCCCGCAGCAGCGTTAATGTAATCAAAAATACAAATACAGGCGCTAAAATATTGCCGAGATCCATTGAAATAAAGGGAAGCAAAAGCGTATGGCGCAAATATTCCCATAGCCCGATTGCAATCGTCGGAATCCATAGAATAAGCCATTTCAGCCACTTGTAGGACATGTCTGTTTCTTCCCCCGTTCCCTGTTAGTCATTACGGAATGAAATAAGCTCCTTCGTCTCCGCACCGCTCTGATCCTTAATGATAAGCTCAACCTCCCATTTTCCGCGCGTAGAGAGCTCCACCTTCTCCGATTCGTAATCCGTCTCTGTAAACCCTGGAAAGGATAAATAGTCCTCGCCGCTAGCCGCGCGTAGAGGAACCTCTATCGCAGGGCGATTTGGATGATCTACTGCTTGCAGCCGCAAAGAAACGGAAGCTGGTGCCCCTAGCTGCATCGGCAGCCATATTTTGAGATTTATGCGATTTGGTCCAGGTCCGTTTGGCTTAATTTGAATGGTGTAATGCAGCTTATCCCCCATCTTGTGATAAGACAGCGGCTCCGTATTCGGAACAGGACTCAAATAAGTAAATATGCTTACGATGATCAGCACCATTGCCATCAGCAGGCCATCCAGCTTCAGAAGCTTGCCATTTGGCAGCTTTCCTTGCTTCGCTCGCCTATGGAGCAGAAAGCCTGTACATGCGACGAGGAGAACAAGCACACCTTTCGCAAGCAGCATAATGCCCCAGCTTGTATAAAATAGATATTGCCAGGCGGGGAGCAGAAGCACCACCATCCCAATGCCGCTTGCCGTCAATACTAAAATCGTCATCCAAGCAATCTTAGTAAAGCGCTCTGCGAACCTGCCTGCCTCCTTGCGCTCTGCTCGCCAGAACATCAGAAGCAGAAGAAGTCCGCCTGCCCATAAGGCTGAGCATACAATATGTAAGAAATCCAGAACGACGGCAAGCGTATTATCTGGCAGAGCCATTATATGCCCATTGAAGCTCTCAACTGCGGCGAGAAGCAGCGCCCAAATAAGCTTGAATGAATCCGTCAGCCGCAGTACCGCGAAGCCCAGCAGCGACAGCACCAGAATAGCTAGCCATGACTGTCCAGTGGACGTTTCCGTCAGCAAGCGGAACCACTCGTTCGGATTGCCGCCATCATACCCCTTCAACAGCTGCGTAATATGAGTAAATACGAATAGCAATGCAGCAAGCAGAAGCAAACGCATCGCATAGACTTCCCATTTTATAAGCAATCTGCGAGCAATGGAATCTTTGTCTACTGGAATCACAACGGACCACAGCATCATTCCAGATGCAAGCATCAATGCGAAATAGTAGAGCGCTCTAGCGGCAAAAAATAAAATCTCTCCAGCCGTAATGCCTTCGGCTCTGCTATTGTCTGAGGAATGATGATGTCCCACCTGCTCATGGGGGTCGAACTCCACCGCAGCATATTTACCTAAAGGCTCAGCTGAAGCCTCTGGCAATACGAGCAATGAAGCAAATGCTATGAGGATGAGCAGCAGTACGCTCATTGTCAAATAACTTGTCCGCCTCTTCGAGGCTGCCCGATCTGCATAATGATGAAGTATGGATTTTTTCATTGTTGTCACTTCCCTTTATGTCATTCAGCATTAGTTTACTAGACCGTTGTCAAAAGAACAATTGCAACGCAGCGAGGAGCAAAATCACCCTTGCGGGTAAATGGAAATCGCAGACGCGTCAGCTCACACTTCTAACGGAAACCAAAGACGCTATATCGCCTTGATTTTTCATTTCAAGATTGTAACGGAAGCACGCGCCTCTATTTGTATCCTACATGCCCGATTTCGCTTCATTTCTGCGTAATAGCGTCTCCCTGTTCCGTTAAAATGTGACGCTAGCCAAAAATGGAACTTTAGCGTCTCTGGTTTCCGTTAGCGGTTAGACCCCCTAATTCCGGATGCTCGCGTAGCATCATTCTCCACTGATTTGGAGAATATATAGTTTCCTATACAACAAGGTGAACCGGCTGTCGACGCCCTTGTCTAAGGACAAGAAGTTTCCTATGAAAATACACACCTGAACAGTATCTTCGCATATTTCGCAGCATTAAAACCAATTATACAAGTATTACAAATGGAAGAGGATGTGAATCATAATGGATAAAGATTACCGAATTGCAGAGCTGAGCAGCCAAAGCGACGCGCTTGACGCGATCCGCAGGCTCGAGGAGCAGTTAACGGAAGCCTACGGCACCGACGTCGCCTTAATCGCTTATGCTGCCGACCAAACAGAGGACGAGGAATAAGCTCTCCTTTCGCCAAGGTGAAACGGCTGTCGCCGTCCATAGGCGGCACCAGTACGTTTCATTCCCAAAAATATAGAGAAAGTATACGAAATGGTATACTTCCTATATCTCAATAAAAGGCGTGCTCCTTTGCATTTATGCAAATGGGGGCATGCCTTTTTCACTGCATTGCTTTGCCAAAATTCCAGCCTATGCGTTACGATAACGTAAAAGATAACACTTGATTTAGTTCATATATAAGTTGAACTAGAAATTTACGTTTTGGTCGCTTCGCGAGTAGATCATTTTTTAAGTTAAACTTATATAAATAAGCTCGCGTATGAAATGGAGGTGTTCGTTTCTATGGTTGTTCAGCAGCCCTATGGTGTTTATGGCTATCGCTTTCAAGATCCGCCTGAGCTTCCGATCTATCAGCTGTTTGCAACAGGCTGTCAGGAGGTAACTGATCAAGATTACTATTGGGATGGGATGAAACGAATTGACGGACCGCTTTATTTATTTCAATATACCCTCTCCGGCTTTGGTCATTTCCGGTTAGGCGCAGAAACGCACGAAATTCATGCAGGAACAGCCTTTCTCGCAGAAATTCCCGGTGACCATCACTACTGCTTGCCAAGCTCCAGTGATCATTGGACCTTTTATTTTGTACTGATCCGTCAGCAGCATTTGCAAGGGCTTTGGAAGGAGCTCCTGCAAATAATAGGGATTGCGCCATCCTTTGAGCCGTCCAGCGCAGTCGTACGCACCCTGCAGCGCTTGTATACAGAAGCTCGCAGCAATCGCATTCACAACAGCTATCAAGCATCTTCGCTTGTTTATGGCCTGATGATGGAGCTGCTCCAATCGAGCACCGCGCAGCAGCAGGAGAAAGAGAGCTGGCCGCAGCCGATCCAGCAGGCTGCGGCATTCATGGAGGCTGAGTTTCACCGCTTGCAGAGCCTCGATGATGTTGCTGGTGCCGCTGGACTCTCCAAGTACTATTTCACAAGAATGTTTACCCAAACGACAGGCATTACACCGATGGACTACGTTACAAAGCTTCGAATCGAGCGAGCGGTTCAGCTGCTTCGTACAAGCCCTCTCTCCGTGGAAGAGATTGCATACGCCGTAGGTTTCGCAAGCGGAAGCTACTTTAGTAAAGTATTCCGAAGCCGAGTTGGATTTCCTCCCGCTGATTTCCGCTTGGCGAAGGAGCTTCCATCCATCGATCGATTGCAATTCGATTAGAGAGCAATATTTTACATACAATCGCAATAAATTGTGCTAGTCACTGACTACTGTTTCGTTTTACGATTATTGCATAGAGCAATATTACGATCAGAGAGGACGAAATCAAATGACTAAAGCACACAAGCATCACCAATATGCCACTTTACCGCCCATGGGCTGGAATAGCTGGGATTGCTACGGCGCCAGTGTAACGGAAGAAGAGGTTAGAGGCAATGCCGCTTATATGGCGGAGCATTTGAAGGACTTTGGATGGGAGTACGTTGTCGTAGATATTCAGTGGTATGAGCCTGGCGCAAATTCATCGCAATATCGCGCTTTCGTGCCCCTGGAGATGGACGAGCATTCCCGCCTGCTGCCTGCCGCCAATCGTTTTCCTTCTGCTGCGAACGGGCAGGGCTTCAAGCCTCTCGCAGATTATGTCCATTCCTTGGGGCTAAAATTCGGTATTCATATTATGCGGGGCATTCCGCGTCAAGCGGCTCATGCCGACACCAAACTGCTCGGAACGGAAGCGACGGCACGCTCCATTGCTCATCCAAACTCTATTTGTCCGTGGAATACGGACATGTACGGGGTGGACGCCTCGAAGGATGGTGCACAGCAATACTATAATTCCTTATTCGATTTGTATGCATCCTGGGGAGTAGATTTCATCAAGGTCGATGATATTGCTGCCTCTAGGCTTTATGGCATTCACTTGGATGAAATTAAACTGATTCGCCGTGCAATTGAACAATGCGGCAGGCCAATGGTGCTCAGTCTGTCGCCTGGACCAGCTCCTTTGGAGCATTCGGAGGAGCTCAAGGAGCTTGCGAATATGTGGCGGATGACAGATGATTATTGGGATCTCTGGCATTTGCTGCATGAGATGTTCGAGCGCTGCGAGAAGTGGGCGCCTAAATTAACTGAAGGTGCATGGCCGGATTGCGACATGCTGCCGCTCGGTCACCTTGGCATCCGCTCCGTTGATGGCGGAGGAAGTGACCGCTGGACGAGATTTACGAAAGACGAGCAGGTCACGATGATGACGCTATGGTCGATTTTCCGCTCACCGCTTATGTTTGGAGGCGAGCTGCGAGACAACGACGAGTGGACTCTAGGCCTGCTTACCAACGATGAAGTGCTCGCTTTGCATCGCAACGGCCGCGGTGCCCGCCAGCTCTACCGTGAGCAGGAGCGCATTGCCTGGACCGCACAGGATGAAGCAGGTGCAACCTATGCAGCTTTGTTTAACGCAGGGGAGCAAATCGATACGGTCACCGTTACTTTGGAGCAGCTAGGCTTAAGCGCTGCACCGCAGGTTCGCAATTTGTGGGCTCGCGAGGATCTTGGTGCCTTGAATGAGCTGTCGTTTACCTTAGCACCTCACAGCTCTATTTTGCTAAAGCTGACTTAACGCTGTGAAAGCTTAGTATTTCCTTGCTGGAGCTCGGGACCGCAACACAAGGTGAAACGCGCCGCCGGCCTTTCAAAAACAAAGCTCGTTTCTCAGTGGCAGCTACGCCTATTTTCATTGAAAACCTATAAATTCTTGTAGCTTAAAAAACGAGGCTGTCTTAAAGAGATAGGAATATTATCCTTTAAGTCAGCCTTTTTTTCTGTAAATGGAGTGAAAACCGGATTCGAGTCCTTGCACTCTGTGACATGCGGATGAGGTTCTGGATACGGACGAGTAGAGTGTCGTGTTGCTGCTGCACTGCACTTTCTACAATCAAATTTGCTGAAAATGAGGGTCAATGCGCGTAAACTGCACTTCGTGCACTAGATTGGAAAAGGTCTAAGTAAGGAAATCAAAGCATCCGGCTGCAACCGCGTTCACCAGGCATTTGCTACTCGCTTCGTTTTACCTTCACCTATACACCTTCCATGAATTTAGATGGAATTTTGCTCTTACAGCATCAAAGTAACTCGGATTAGTGGTCTGTAAGAACCGGTAGGTTCTTACAGACTGAGTTCGGCGTATGAGTAAGGTTGAAAGGTTCGCTGTAAGCACACCTATGCTCTTACAGCATCAAAGTAACTTGGATTAGTGGCCTGTAAGAACCGGTAGGTTCTTACAGAGTGAGTTCGGCGTATGAGTAAGGTCGAAAGTTCGCTGTAAGCACGCCTATGCTCTTACAGCATCAAAGTAACTCGGATTAGTGGCCTGTAAGAACCGGGAGGTTCTTACAGAGTGAGTTCGGCGTATGTGTAAGGTCGAATGTTCGCTGTAAGCACACCTATGCTCTTACAGCATCAAAGTAACTCGGATTAGTGGCCTGTAAGAACCGGGAGGTTCTTACAGAGTGAGTTCGGCGTATGTGTAAGGTCGAAAGTTCGCTGTAAGCACACCTATGCTCTTACAGCATCAAAGTAACTCGGATTAGTGTCTACTTTCTTGACAGAGGTTCAAAATTCCAGTTAAATTTGCTGAGCTCAAGGTGAAACGGCTACCGCTGGCCTTATGGCGCCGGCGCGTTTCATTCCGGAGAAATAGAGAGATCGTATGGCGAAAGGATATACTTTCCTATATTTTCAAACAACAGCTACACACATAAATGTGTATAGCTGTTGTTTGCTTACTTTGTGCTTAATCCACTATTCGCGTAGGGCCAGCACGACTTTTCGCGGCTATATTTTGGCTTACTGGTGACAATATGTTACAGTTATGGTTCATGCGCGAACAGCATCAGTGCTTATCCATATGCAAATGCAGGCTGCGTGTGAATATCATCGCTTTCATGAAATCAGAGGAGGTCGTTTAGTTATGGCAAGCCAAACAGGAGCCATCGTACAGCAATCCTTAAATGCTTTAATGGGAGACTATGCCTTTTTGCCAAATTTGCAGGACAAGGCACGAGAGCAAGCCTTTCTTTCACTTGCAGCAATTCTATCTACACCTAACAAAGTACATAAAGCCTTCTTGCGAATTACCGTTGATAATGGTGATGTCGTCCGTATTCCCGCCTACCGAATTCAGCATAACGATACACTCGGACCTTACAAGGGCGGCATTCGTTTCCACGAATCCGTAAGCGAGGATGAAGTAACGAATCTCGCTGCGCTTATGACACTCAAAAACGCACTGCATGAGGTGCCCTTTGGTGGAGGCAAGGGTGGAGTCATTATTAATCCGCGCAACTATTCCACGAAAGAGCTTTATCTTATCTGCAAAAAATATGTGCAATATTTCAGTGACGTGCTGGGTCCCGATAAAGATATCCCAGCTCCCGATATGGGAACGAGCGAGCGCGAAATGGACTGGATGATGGCCGAATACAAAAGCATTCATCCCGGCCACCCTTACCTTGGCAGCTTCACCGGCAAAAGCGTCATCAACGGCGGCTCGCTTGGCCGAAAAGAGGCTACCGGAAAAGGCGTCTATTTCACCTTCCGTTATATGCTGTACGACTTCCTCAGAGCCCAAAGCAGCTGGCTTGCCGGCAGCATAAATCCATTCGTTCAAACCGCGCTCGCGCACGCGGACAAGCCGTTGTCGATCGCCGTACAGGGCTTTGGCAACGTCGGCTCTGTCGCCGCGCTGGAGGCTTACAAATGCTCATATTTAAACAATAAGGTCGTCGCGGTTAGCGACAGGAATGTGACACTCTACAATCCGGATGGCCTGTCTATTCCTACCTTGATTGAATATACCGCTCAGCACCAGGGCGATCTTCCGTTTGAGGAGGCAGCTCTTGCCGCCCTTAACCTGAAGGCGCAAATCCTCCCTCGTGAGGAGGTCCTTTACTTAGACGTCGATGTACTGTTCCTTGCAGCGCTTGAGGAGCAGGTTCATCAAGATAATGTCGAGCTCGTCAAGGCACGTATCATCGTTGAAGGAGCGAATGCACCTATCACCGGCGAGGCTGATGCCGTATTAAGCGCAAAAGGCACGATCATTATCCCTGATATACTTGCGAATGCCGGCGGTGTAATCGTCTCCTATTTCGAGTGGCTGCAAGGGAGAGAAACGCAATTTTTCAGTGAAGAGCAGGTTTACCAGATGCTTTACGAAAAAATGCAAGCAACGTTAAACGGTATTTTGCCGACATTCTTCGGAGATCCGTTCCCTCTGCGCCAAAGCTGCTACAACCATGCAGTAATGAAGCTATCCACTGTGCTTTATCGTCAGGGCAAGCTTTATTAGACTTTTAAGCATATAACCAAAAGGGCAATTCTTCGAGCAGCTGCTGCTGCCGAGGAATTGCCCTTTTGTCTTTGTTCGCTACTCCTGCGCGTACCGATTAATGACCTCAACAAGTAAATCGTTCAGCAGCTTAACCTCATATTCGCCTACAGCCGGCTCAAGATGGCCGCTGCCAATTCCACTGTCGTCCGTCAAAAATAAATAAGTGCCTCCTGTCGCTGCTGCCAAGAAGCGCAGCAAATATTCAGTGTCTACGCTAACTCCGCTTGAGGCAACGGGAATAATACGAACGCCCTGTGCCGCTGCTTCCTTAGTTAGCCTCTTCATCTCATCAATCACCTGCGCATCATCATGCGGAGGCGCATCTAGAACAAGGAACAGCAGCCGAGCCCTTGCCTCTTTGCTCCAGTCATGCTCAAATAGCGCATCCTGCAGCGCTTGATCGACAGCCTCAGGATAATCGCCGCCCCCTTTGGCCTCTTGCTTGCTGAACTGACTGATGACCTTATTCACGTCAGACGTAAATGGATATGGCTTTACGATATAATCATCATTTCGGTCACGATAAAAGTTGGCGCTTATTCGCATGTCCAGCTGATTCGAATGCTGATCAGATACTCTGCTTACCACATCCTTAAGCTCAGCCTCTAAGTAATTAAGCTCATCCTCCATCGAGCCCGTCGTATCCACTACAAACATAATATCGAGTTGATTGGACAGCTTCCCGCTATTTCCTAAATCCACCTTAACGCTGCCCTGCTGCGGAATTTGAAGCTGCTGCGTCGTCTTGCTCTCTTGTCCAGACTGTACTTTAACCGTATATTGCCCCAGATTTGCTGTATCCCGCTCAAACAGTCCAGCATAAACGTACGCTCTGCCTTCCGTATTTGTGCGTGCAGTCCAGATCGTTTTCTTGCCTGCTGTAAGCTCCACGCTTGCATCGGACACCGCTTTGCCGTTTGCTGTCACAATCACCTCAAGCCGATTGAAGTTCCAAAATTGCCACAATCGCTTGCTGTTGTCCGCTTCCTGAGAATTAAGCAAATTCCCGAATCGCTCCCAAGCGGTTAAATCATCCCATTCACCAGCAGTTAATTGGCCTGCCTGTTCGTTATGATCCGAATTTGGATAACCTCGTTTGCCGCCTTCCTTCTCTCTTTGCGGCACTTCAGCGATCGAATCCAAGCGATTGTCCATGCTTATTTCCTTTTTAGTTGTTTCTCTGTTTTCAGCTGCAGCATTTCCGCTGCCTGGCGAGCTATTCTTTCCCGTGCTCGCACTGTCATTCTCAGAGGAGGAAGAAGAGCATGCACTAAGGATAAGCAGCATCGCAAGCCCCATTACAGCAAACCAGCTAAAGCCTTTTCTTTTTTTATAAGACTCTTTGAACGAATGACCCTCTTTCATTCTTTCAGCCCCTTATCTTTGTATTTCCTAATCTGACGAATTATGGTTAGCAAATGTTGCATAAATAGGCTGGCAACATTACAATCGTAAACAAGACATGCGGCGAGTCCGAGGATCAACTGCATCATGCTTTTTTAACAGGAGGACTTATCCGTGGAAACATTCAAAATTATCGCTTTTGAAATGATCTATCAGCAGGAAACGATTCAACTCTCCTTCAGCACAGCTGAGCTCGTCCGGGTCACCGAGCACGGTGATCGATTGTGGTATGTTGATATTAATGGGGTTGACGATCAGGAGCTGCTGGCCAGGTTTGGGCGGAGCGAGGATATTGCCATTGCGCTCACCGCGGTTGCCAGCAGCGGCCAAACGTTTCGAGGCAAAGGCTACTTCCATCCGAATGAGCCCCATCAAGCGGCAGCCGTTCGCGGCGACGGAGAGCTGCTTGAACAATAGTTCACAGCAAGGTGAAAGAGCTGTCGCCGTCCTTTGGCGGCGCGGCGCGATTCATTCCGGAGAAATATAGAGAAAGTATGGCGAAATGATATACTTTCCTATATTAAAAAAAGGCACAGACAAGTCCAATTGCGACTTATCTGTGCCTTTTTTTCTATGAACCATATTATTTAGTGTGAGCAATTTCAGGCGTCGTAAGACGATCGTAGAACTCTACGCCATTATCTTTGTCTGCGGAACCACGAAGCGCCATCGCAGAGCGAGGGTGCTCATCTAGAATACCTGTAATCATGTAAGGGATGATATAGCCCCATTCTTCCTTCTCACGAAGAGGAATCATAAATTTCTCGATCATATCGAGTACAGGACGGAGATTGTATTTTGGGTTTTTCAGCTCAGCTACCAGCAGCTCCGTGTTGCAGTTGCCTGCAGCGCGGCCCATGCCGTAAACAGACGCATCAAGCAGCTCGACGCCGTGCTCTGCCGATAGCAAAGTGTTCGCAAAGGCAAGCTGCAAATTGTTGTGTGCATGCACGCCAAGACGTTTGTTAGGAAGATGCTGACGGAACTTATCAACAAGGTAGCTCATATCGCTTGGCTTCAAGCTGCCATAGGAGTCAACGACATAGACCACATCAACAACACTATCGTTAATTAGCTGAAATGCTTCAATCAATTGGTTTTCCATTACGTTTGAAAGAGCCATGATGTTGATTGTCGTTTCATAACCGCGATCGTGGAATACTTGTACAAGCTCCAGCGCTTTATCTACATCCTGAATGTAGCAAGCTACACGAATCAGATCCAACATACTCTCGCTGCGCGGCAAAATATCGTTCTCATCTACACGGCCAATATCAACCAGCGCGGAAAGTTTGGTTTTACCTTTATTCGGAATAACCTTTTTCAAGAAATCATCGTCGAGAAAACGCCAAGGGCCTGCGCTTTCAGCACCTTTAAGCAGCTTTGGCGAGTTTTTGTAGCCGATTTCCATATAATCGACGCCGGCTTCGTTCAAGCTTTGGTACAGATGCTGAACGAACTCGACACTAAAATCCCAGTTATTTACGAGTCCGCCATCGCGGATCGTGCAGTCAACAATTTTACAATGGCTTGTTTTTGATTGCATGCGATAATACTCCTTTAATGTGAACATGAGTTCATTTTTTCTCATCATACTTGAAAAAGGAGAGGAACGCAAAATTATTTTGTCGTTTTATGGCTAATATGGAGTGCTTCTAGACATCTGTTGCGCCGCCTTCACGGAACTGCCATATTGCAGCCTTCATCTATTTAATAAGAAACTGAGGCTCTTTCCCCATATGACCCGAACGATTCATCTTCGTCTGGATATATTTCTCATTATAGACTGAAGTATTTCCCCATAAGGGCACTCTGCCTGCAACGTTCAAGCCGGCTTTGCGAAGCGCCTCCACCTTGCGCGGGTTATTCGTAATGATCGATACTGGAATGCTGCGCAGCAGCTTAAGCACGGCGATCGCATCACTGTAATCACGCGCATCATCAACGAAGCCCAGCTCTATATTCGCATCAACGGTATCGTGGCCATCCTCCTGAAGCAAATAAGCAATCGCTTTGCTGAACAAGCCGATACCTCGCCCTTCGTGGTTGGCCAAATAAAATAAAGCTCCAGAGCCATGCTCAGTAATAATACGCATCGATTGTTTCAGTTGAAAACCGCAGTCGCATCTCGCGCTTCCAAATATATCTCCAGTATGACAAATACTGTGCATCCTAATAAGCGCATCCTCACTTTGTTGAAAATCGCCATAAACGAGAACACTGGATTGCTGAAGATCCGCATAGGAGAATCGGTTCAAATCCTCAACCAGCTGCTCGGCAGACAACTCGGCGCCTGCTTCCTTGCGAAGCCAGCTGTACCAATGGAACATCTTTGTTTCTCCATCGAGCTCGACGGGAAGTTTTACTGGACCAATGACGTATATATCATCATTTCCGCTTTGTGTTCTTTTTAATTTCTCTTTAATAAGATTTGCTATATGTGGCTTAATCATTCTTACTCACCTTCTCTAAATAAATGTATGATCAAAATTGCATCGATAAGTAGCTAAGTGTACCGAACTCGTAGCTTCGATTAATTACTTTAGGAGCTGCATCAGCAGCTCCGCTGCCTAGCGCTATATATAATGGAACGAAATGTTCTGCACGCGGTACTGCCATTTTAGCATGCGGGGCGAGCTGTTCATACTGGAATAGAGAATTTAAATCATGCTTATTCATTTTTTCTATCAGCCACTCATCAAATTCGACTGCCCAGCTCTCCGGCTCTTTCTGTCCCCAATTGACGGCCCGCAAATTATGAACCGTAACTCCACTGCCAATTAGCAAAATATTTTGAGACCCTAGGCTACGCAGAGCTTCGCCAATTTGGTATTGCTCCTCCATAGGGCGATACGGATTAACGGAAACCTGCACGACTGGAATGTCGGCTTTCGGAAACATATGCTTAAGCATCGTCCATGAGCCATGATCTAGTCCCCGATCGGTGTCATAGGCAACTGAAATGCCTTTATCAGACAGCAGCTTGCCGACAAGTGCCGCTACCTTAGTTGAACCTTGCGCAGGATACTTTATTTGATACAGCTCATCAGGAAAGCCATAAAAGTCATAAATGGTTTCATACTGATCATCCTTGGATGAGATCGTAACGGTCTCCGTCTCCCAATGTGCGGTAAAAATGACGATCGCATCAGGCGTTAAACTTTCTCCCGTTTGTTTCAAAAACATGCTATATTCATTGTGCTCGACAGCGAGCATCGGTGATCCATGCGCTAAAAATAAAGGTTTCATTGCGATTGCCTCCTGCATGCTACTTACTATTCGTAACTAATTATAGATTTATAACTAGTAATAGTCAAGTAATTAACATTACTCAAGTGTGCTTGTATAAATAAGATATTGAGGTTATAATTATTAGTAGTAAAAAGAGGTGATACGCATGGATCAATCTAATTTATGTCCGAGGTTTCAAAAGGGAATGGACATTATTAGCAGACGTTGGAACGGACTAATTATATTCCAGCTTTTGTCCGGCCCGCAGCGTTTTTGCGCCGTTCAGTCGGCTTTGCCGATCAGCGGAAGACTATTGTCAGAACGATTCAAGGATTTAGAGAATGACGGTATTGTCGACAGACAGGTCTATCCTGAGATACCTGTTCGCATAGAATATTCATTAACAGCGAAGGGTCGCGCACTCGAACCGATCATCCGGGAAATTCAAATTTGGTCGCAGGACTGGATTGAGAAAGAGGCAGAAGCCTGAATGATTTGTAGCAAAGCAAAAGGAATATGAAGAAGCGAATGCAGCAGCGCTTCCTCATATTCCTTTTTTAGTTTATAACTGGTTGGCCACCGATGTCGTTATTGCGCCTGTACATAGAGCAGCAGCTTAGACTCCGATGGTGCCAGCTCAATACGATGTCCGTCACTCTCTGTCACTGCTTGCCCCTCTTGTCCACTCCACAAATCCCGAACGACTATCCCCTTAGAGGAATCTATGCCCATTCTCGCAAATGATGCGAGCAATATGCTTTCCTTCTCTACTTCGAAATTAAAAGCAGCCACGTAGGTCCCTTCCTCTGCACGTAGCATGAACAAATTTCCACTTTTGTTCCCGCTGCTGCACTCCACCGGACGGAAGGTTACGCCTCGCTTAGCCAGCGCCATTATTTCTGGATTTGTCATCCATTCTTTGGCTCGCCGCGCTGCCTCCTCCATTCGGTAATCATCGCCCAGCAGAAGTGAGGTACCTGCAATAACCGCACTGTTCAAACGGCTTCTCCCTTCATGCTCGCTAATCGCACGCTGGTTGTCGCTTTTATAGAGGACAACATGATCGGGGTCGTTGAAACGATACAAGCTATCGTTAATCCACCAGCCATACGTTAACGCGTTAAGCATATATTCGGTATCATTGATCGTTCCGAACGCATCACAGGATACACGGCGGCTGTGTGCATAGCCATGCGGAAATAACGGAGCAATAGACAGATTAATCAAGAACGGTCTGCCAATTTTCTCAGGATTCAATGTCTCGCATACACAAGCCATACCTTTGTTGTACGCTTGTATTCCTGTTCTTATATTCGAGTCATAGAAAATACCCTCCATTGCGCCATGTGTCAGAAAATCCAGTTTTACATAATCAAAGCCCTGCTCGACAAAGCTTTCCAGCCTTTTTCTAATTCGCTCCAGCGCTGCTGGGTGCGATGGATCTATCGCAAATGCGCCATCCAGCTTCGGCAGCGGCTGTCCTGCTGCATCCTTGATCAATATCTCACGGTAAAGCACTGCCCCATCTGTTCCTTCTACCGGCGTATCCGGATCGTTCCCCCAGAAAGCGAATGGTGTATAATAAGTGCCCGGCTTTTGACCGTTCGCTTTCACCCGTCTTATTGCGTCTTTTAGCTGCTCTTCCGATAAATTGTTCCAGAAGGAGTCAAAGTTGACGTAGAGGCTTCCATGATCGTCAGCAAAGCTGTTTTGCTGCAATTGTTTGGAGAAAAAATCAGATGTATGCGTATATACATCATAATCAAGTTTGCCCATGACGGCTGACCAGCTGTTCCAGCCCATCGGTACGCCGCCCTCCCATGGAAGTGCTGGCGTCAATACGGCATTCGCCTTGCCATATACTTCAAGCCCATCGCGGTAATCCGAGAACGCACCTACAAAAATCGTCGGAGATACAATGCTTTTACCGCGAATTGTTCCGTGTGCAACCGTATCTCTCGTCTGCATATCGGCTGCTCCGCCATAAACGCGCAGCCTGCCCAGATCCTCGGGGAATGTCCCTTCCACAACAACGCCTGTTTTCCAAGTATCATGTGTGACTGATCCAATAACAAATCCGTTTCTGCTTTGCGCACGATAAATGGCTGTTGTCTCATAGCTGTGTACGCTGCAAGGAATAGCATGTGAGGCATAACGAACCCATTTGTCATTATCGAATGGAACGAACAACGCCCTGATTTCCTCGTTGGCGTCCGCCCCTTCTCCAAATTGTGCAATACTTCCATCATTTAAATACGCCGCTAGCGGCGTCATTTCATTCGTCTCCCATTCAAACTCGCTTTCCACTTCAAGCTCCATCAACAAATAAGGCAGCTGCTCGTACATACGGAAATGCTGACGCATTAATGGCTTGCCAAGCTCTTCATGCTCAAAGCTCCAGTGCAGCCCTTTGCCAAATCCATCCTCAATGGCGTGGGTAGACGTTTCGTTTACAACATGCTTGCTGTAGAAAGTCGAGCGCAGCTGTACCAATCCATATCTTGCTTCAGCATAAAGGCCAACCAGTGCTGCGCCGCTGCTCCACTTCAGCGATACATGCCCATCCGTCAAATGGACGGTTGCCTGAATGACTCCGTTATCAACCACATATTCCTCCATGCGCTGCTCCAGCGCGAATTGCCCAATCTTCATCTCTCATCCGCTCCTCTTTTGTAATGGAAGAAGGCCGGCAGCGCCGGCCTCCATCATGCTTGCATTATGTTTATTTCCAAAGTTCAACACGATTTTTGTAATTGGTTGTATAAATAGCTTCTACCTTCGTATCCCCAGCAGCCTTCATGTCACTAAGCATTTTATCAAAAATGCTATTTGCTTCTTCAGGAGACTTCGCCATAATCGCTTTCGTCAGCCCCTGCTTCACAATATCATTAACCTTCTGCTCATTCAGTGCTTCAGGCGTTCCTCCCTGCGGTCCAAGACCGTCGAAGAGTACGGAGTCATACACCGAATCAGACAAGTTTTTGAGTGCCATCTGATCGACAGCGCCACGTTCGAAGCGGCCCGCTAAGTCATAAGGTGTTCCATCGGAACCATTTCCGTTCTTGATAAACCAAGTCCATTTGCGAATGCCTGATTCCTTTGTATACGCATTCCAATCGTCTTTAAAGCTTTGCAGCACTTCTGGACGCGGTGTATGCTTGCCGTCCTTCATATCCCAGTGCTGGCCTTCAATTCCCCACATCAACAAATATTGTCCTTCTTCGCTCGCTAGGAAGTTCATAAATTTCATCGTGCGTTCCGGATCTTTATTTTTCTTCGTAATCGTAATTGCATCCCAGCCAAGTGAGCTGCGTCCACCATAAGTCGTTTTCGCAGGATCTACGCCATCTACAACAACCTTGTAAGGGAACAGCTGTGATTCTTCACCACGATCCTTCTTCAGAATCGTGTTTGCTCCTCCAGCATCCCAATACGCGCCTGTTGAAGCAAATACAGAGCCTGTCGCCAGTTTTTGTTCCCAAGCTTGTTTTTTGTTAATCGCCCATTCCTTATCGATCAGGCCCGTGCTGTACAAATCATTCATGTACAAAATCATTTTGCGATATTGTGGGTCTTTCACATCAAACTTCAGCTCACCGTTCTCATCGTAGAAAGGCAGCATACCGAACATGCCTTTGAAAGTGCCAAGTGTACCGCCAAAGTTTTCTCCATCCATCGATAGAGCGATCGTTTCTTTACCGTCCATCGTTGGATATTTCGCTTTAAAATCAAGCAATAGCTGCTTGAATTCAGTTTCCGTGAATGGCACTCCGCCTTCTGCTTTATCAGGAGCCAGCTCCTTCAAAATATCTTTACGCATATTGAAGCCAAATACGGGCTCATTCTCAAACCCATACCAGTTGGAAAGGTAATAGTTTTTACCGTCTTTATAGCGCGTTTTGTTAAGCACATCGCCATACATTGTTGCTACATCTGGACCGTGTTTTTCAATCAAATCATTTAGTGGAATGATAGCACCCGACTCAATGTATTTGTTTACCAAGTCACTGCTTCTCTCAAACATAATGAGATCTGGCAGATCATCGCTCGCAAGCATCAAATTAAGCTTCTCAGCAGGATTACCGGTTGGCTGTTGAATTTCTACTGTAATTCCAGTCCGCTTCGTAATTTCTGCCGCTACCGCGTTGCTGAACTTATCTCCAGTATTTTTATCGAAAAAGGTTATGGTCAGTGGTTCGTTAGACTTGTCATTTCCAGCGCTATTCTCGCCAGCACTCGAGTTGCCGTCTTTTTTAGCATTATTGGAGCCGCAAGCTGATAATACAGAAATGACCACGATCATGCTTAAAAATAATACGATCCATTTTTTAGTATGCATAGTATAAATCCCCCTCATAAGTGATTCTATTATAGTACATTTTTATCCCTATTTAAGCGTGAACGGCATCACCTCCAACAAAGTTCCCGCTTCATTAGCTTTTTACTGCACCAAGGGTCATGCCTTTAACAAAATATTTTTGTAAAAATGGATAAACCATTAATATCGGCAGCGTTGCAACCATAGTTGCCGCCATCCGAATCGTATCCGGAGACACGGCCAGTCGTTTCGAAGCATCAGCCATCTGCTGCGCATCGCCAACCATCGAGCTGGTTTGATACTGATTCAAGATTTTAACAAGCACGGCCTGAAGCGTCTTAAGATCAGAGTTATACGTGAACACGTAGGAATCGAACCAAGCGTTCCAGTGGCCAATGGCGGTAAACATTCCGATCGTCGCGAGCACTGGTGTCGTTAGCGGCAATATAATTTTGAAAAATATTTGCATGTAATTAGCGCCGTCTATTTTCGCTGATTCATCCAGCTCCTGTGGAAGCTGCTGCATGAAGGTTCGTACAATAATCATATAAAAGACGTTCATCATGCCCGGTAAAATAAACACCATAAAGCTGTCAATGAGATGCAAGCTTTTGAGCACCATATAATAAGGAATGAGCCCGCCGCCAAAATACATCGTGAACACAAAATACAGTGACCAGAACCGATTTCCAACGAGCTCGCGTTTACTTAGTGAATAGGAAAGCATACTAATAACAATAACCGCGAGTGGTGTTCCGATTAGCGTCCGCAGCACCGTAACTTTAATGGCCGTCCAAATCTCGCTATCGGATAAAATTTGCTTGTAGCTGGCTAGGCTGAAATCCCTTGGCCACAAATACAGATTTCCTCGCAGCGTATCTTCAGCACTATTAAACGAAATGATAAATATGTTCCAGAAAGGATAAAAGGTTACGATAAAAACCGCGATAATGAATAAGTAGACGATCGACATAAACAGAAAATCATTTTTAAATTTTGCCATGAAGTGTTCTCCTTTTCTTGTTTGTTCTAGAACAACGACTGTTCATTCATTTTTTTGGCCATCGTATTGACGCTTAGAACAAGGATAAACGCGACGACCGATTTGAATAATCCAACAGCTGCTCCGTAAGAGAACATTCCGTTTTGCAAACCATATTTGTACGTGTACGTGTCAATAACTTCCGAATATTCGAGCACCGTATTATTTTGCATCAAAAATTGCTGATCAAAACCTGCGTTCAATATTCCGCCTACCGCTAAAATGGCAAGAATGATAATGGTCGGTTTAATAGACGGCAGCGTAATGTGCAGCATTTGCTTTAATCGGCTTGCCCCATCTACCTTCGCTACCTCGTACAGCTCCGGATTAATAGCTGAGATAGCGGCCAAATACATAATCGCATTAAAGCCCATGTCCTTCCAGGTGTTGGAGAAAGCGATAATCCACCAGAACAGCGGACCATTTTGCATAAACTGAATCGGCTCGTCGATGATTCCAAGCCCAGTCAACAGGTTGTTAATGACACCGCTTGAAGAAAGTACCGTGATAATAATATTTGCGGCAATGACCCACGAAATAAAATGGGGCATGTAAGATACCGTTTGAAACGTCCGCTTGAACCAGCCATTGCGCATTTCATTAATCATCAAGGCAAGAATAATCGGCATTGGGAAGCCAAATAACAGAGATAGAAAGCTTTGAGCCAGCGTATTGCGCATCACTCTGACGAAATCGCCATTCGTAAAGAAGTAGTTGAACCAATCCAGCCCTACAAACTCTGTTGTGAAAAACTGTCCAAAAAACGATCCTCCGCCTGGCGAGTAATTAATGAAAGCCATGTATAAGCCAAACATGGGAACGTAAGAAAATATGAGTGTGACGATTATAGCCGGAAGCATGAGCACAAATAATAGCCGCTGTTCCTTCAATCTGTCCCATACATTTGAATTTCCAATGCTGCGCTTCTTTTTGGGTGGAACAGATTTACTTGATTCCGCTTTCAATATGGATTCCATTTCATAACCCTCCTGCCAATCTTGCGTTGCTTAGTGATTTCATTATAGGTCGGCAGCCCCGCCCATTCTATACAAGCATTTACCGATTTGTAACGCAAAACGACACACTTCCACATGCTCCATTGTTGAAATGCGGTATTGCAGATAAACTAAATAAACATTCAAAAACAGATACATGATAAAAAGGTGGGAACAAGCATGTACAGCATTTTGATCGTGGATGATGAAGCCATTGAGCTCGAAACGATGGAGCATTATGTGCCATGGGACAAAATCGGCATTACGGTCGCGGGAACGGCGCGAAATGGCAAGGAAGCGCTTAGCAAGCTGGCTGAATTAAAGCCTGACATTATTTTGACGGATGTCCGTATGCCCATTATGGACGGGCTGGAATTCGGAAGAAGAGCAAAGCAGATCGATAAGAACGTAAAAATCATATTTTTGAGCGGACATAACGAGTTTCAATATATAAAGGCAGCGCTGAACATTGAGGCGACTGGCTACTTGTTAAAACCTATAGATATGGAGGAGCTGATCGCGTTAATTGAGAAGGTAAAGAAAAAATGCGAGGAGGAACAGTTATCAGATCAAGGCGGAGAATGGCTGCGTGAAAAATGGATGACGCGTATTATACGCGAGCCGAGTGAAGAGAAACGAAAGGATTGGATTCGCAAATGGGAGCTTAGCTCATCTGATTTCAGTGCAAGCAGGGAGTTTGCGGCCTTTTATGCAACGATCGATGCGCCGGCAGACTATCCGATTTCAGCACAGCCAGCAAGTATAGCCTCTCCCGATAGAGTTGAGCTAATGCGGACTATTGTCAGGCAGTACCTCGATTCCTTTATAGTTGTTGAAAGCGAGCCTCATGCTTTATTCGTTCTCTTTCAATGGCGAAATGAGCAGAGAGCCGCGAAATCCACAATGGATTTCTGGGAGAAGTTCCGAGAGGAGCTCGTCCTCTCCTTCGGCGCACAAATGACGATAGGATTGTCCGCGCCGCATATCGGATTTCATCTGATTTGGGATGCCTACTTGCAGGCGCGAGCTTGCAATGAGGAGAAGTTTTTCAAGCCGGGCGGAGCCGTCATAATGCCGGATGATTTATTGCCTACCAAACAAACGGATGAGGATGGCGAGCAGCTTGCAGCTCGGCTTGCTTCCGCTTTGCAGTCAGGAGACGCCAAGCAAGTAACCATGCAGCTAGAAGCGCTCTTCTCAACGATTCGCGTAGAACGTATCAATCGGAATTTCGCTATCCGAGCCATTATTCGACTAATGGCTGCATTAGAGCAGCATTTCTCCATGCTGCTTGCTGGCTCGCTCAAGGACTTGCTGCTCGTGGACCATTGGAAGGAAATTTCGTCGATGAGCTCATCCTCACAGATTCAAGCTTATGTCATGCATTTCTGCGAAGAAATAAGAAAGGCTTTAAGCGAAAGAGATATTGACCGCAATCAAGCCGTAGCCGATCAAATCGTTAAGCTCATTAGCCAGCGGTACCACTTGCCGCTTACCGTCGAGGAGATCGCCAAGGAGGTCTACTTATCGCCTAACTATATTCGAAGCATTTTTAAAGAAAAAATGGGTGAGACGATTCTTGATTATATAACGAAGGTACGTATGAACCGGGCAGCTGACTTGTTAAAGGATAAATCACTTAAGGTACGTGAGGTCGCTCACAGCGTCGGGTATGAGAATGTCTCTTATTTTTGCTCCATATTCCATAGGCACAAAGGCAGCACACCTAATGAATTTCGGAAAATGTATCTATAGGCTGGAGTGAGAGCGCATGAAAAAGGTAACTGGCTGGCTGACGAGGCCTTTTAACAATTTGCGGCTAAGAGAAAAGCTGTTTGTCATGTTTTTACTCGGAGCTATTATTCCTTTAGTGTTTTTTGTTTTCTATTCTTATCAGACGATTAAGAGCGAACTTTCTGATCAAATGTACACGAACTCCGTTGCGTCTGTTGCGCAAATTAATTCGAATTTAGAAAATAAGCTGGATACGTATACAAAGCTTTCAGCAAATCTTTATTTAAACAATTCGCTGCGCGCTTACTTAACGAACAACTATACAGAGGAGCCCTCTCTATTTGTTGATGCCTATCAATACATTAATAACACCTTTTCAAATATGCTGACTACAAATCCAGATATTCATTCCATGTCTATTTATATTAATAACGATTCGCTTCCCGCTGACGGCATTTACATTAAACGAATGGATGATGTGTTCAAAAGGTCGACTACGTATCGCTCATTGCTGGACAGCTACGGAAATGTTCGCTTTGTAGCAACGCCGCCTGTTGTGGATCAGCCTTCCATGTTCACGCTGACACGCATGCTTAATATTAGCAATCTAGACAATGCCTATGGGATTTTGACCATCAACATTTTGGAATCGGATATTTTCCGTTTGATGGAGAAAGAGACGTCAGAGAAAACGATATTAATCGTTAATGATAATGGCCTCATTATGTCCGCTGAGGACAAAAGCATGTTAAATCGTCCGCTAAATCAATTTGTGAAGGATCCATTTCCGAACGACAGAGAAGGAAGATTCGACAGCAGCTTTAATGGAGAAAAAATGCTAGTTGTCTATAATACGACCAAATTCGGTTGGAAAAGCATTTCGCTGGTTCCTTACAGCAGCTTCCTCACCAAAGCGAATAAAACAGCTAAGCGGATTTTAATTTTTGCGTTAATCAGCTTTGGGCTTATGACGCTGCTCATCTACGCCACAGCAAGACAATTTACAAAACGCGTCGATTATTTAGTCGGCATGATCCGGCGTATCGAAAGAGAGGATTTCGATCTCTTCGACATGAGGCCGCTTGGTCGCGATGAAATTGGTCAGATCGGAAACATGCTTCGCAAAATGGCACAGCGACTCAGCAATTTAATTTCCGACGTGTACAAAAAAGAAATCGATAAGAGAGAAGCCGAAATGAATGTGCTTCAAGCACAAATTAATCCACATTTTTTGTACAATACTCTGGCATCCATATCGTCGCTTGCCATTCGAAATTCAGATCAACGGATGAACAAGATGGTTACTGATCTTGCAAAGTTTTACCGGATATCACTCAATAAGGGGAAAAGCAAACTTTCGATCCATGAAGAAATTCAGCTTACCCGCTACTACGTTGCTATTCAACAAGTGAGATTCGGTGAACTTATTCGTGTCCATTATCAAATCGACGAGTCCGTGCTCCCCTGCCCAATCGTGAAGCTAACGCTGCAGCCATTTGTAGAAAACGCGATGAACCACGCCATTTGGGACGACAAGCTCGGTATCAACATTATGATAAAAGCTTATCGCGACGACCTTGATATCATTCTCAAAGTCATTGACGACGGCATGGGCATGCATATGCCTGGTCATAACGGTGAAGACCTGCCGATTAGCGGCGACACTTTGTCTGGTTATGGCATTCGTAACGTGGACAATCGAATTAAGCTTTTATATGGCGAATCATACGGCGTCTCTCTTTACAGCAGGCTAGGAATAGGCACGACAGTAACGATACGAATCCCTGGTCGTTAATAACAAGCTAGACAATAAAAATCCCTCAAGCAATATTGCTTGAGGGATTTTTATGTTTCACAGCCATAGCTGCTTAGCCATAATCCTTGCTGCTGGTTTATTTTACGGTGATTTTGTAAAGCTTCGATTGCGCACCTTTCAAGTCCACCTTTAGTTGTCCTGCTGCCTGACTGGATACATTCGTCCATAGGTCCGTAACTTTTACTTTAGAGGACGAAGGAATGCCTGCACGCGCAAAATCTACCGTCTTCGACACAGGGTCATTCGTATAGTTAAATACAGCAAGATAGTAATTTTTCCCTTCCTGCATGATGAACATATCCGCAGCTCCTGTACCTGTGTTGCCCTCGACAGGCTTGAACGCCTGACCTTTAAGTGCTACCTCATTAACTTGCTTGTTAGTCAGCAGCTTCTTCATTAAGTCTTGTGCTGCCGGATCACTAACATCGTCTGAGCTTAGAAATACAGTTCCGGAAATAGCCGCTGAATTGACCCGAGTCTGCGCAGCATCGAATGAGCCGCCCTTTGCCAGCGTCATATAATCTGGATCTGTATACGGATAGATCGTTCCGTTCTGCCACCAGCCATAGGTAAGATTATTCAGTTGATATTCCGTGCGGCTCAGTGAGCCGTCAATATCACATGAGATTCGTCTTGCATGGGCGTATTGACTCGGAAATAAAGGAGCAATGGAGGCGCTGATAAACATTTTCCCGCCAAGCACCTTATTGATATGAGCCATACCTTGATTGTACGCCTGAATGCCCGTTTGAACATTGGGGTCAAAATGCTTGCCCTCGAAGGAGCCATGGCTTAGGAAGTCAATCTTAATATACTCATATCCGTAATCGAGAAAGCGTTTGAAATAATATTCGATCCGCTGCTTAGAGCCAGGATGAGTCGGATCGATCGCGTAAGCGCCGTCTACTTTCGGCAGCGGGCTTCCGCTTTGATCCCGCAAAATAATATCGCCATACGTATATTTCCCATCTGTGCCCTCTACAACCTGACTCATGTTATCGCCCCAATATACAAATGGGCCATAATAAATGCCGGCTTTTTGCCCGTTTTTGTTAATAACCTTGACTACTTGCTTAAGCTGCTCCTCGGACAGGTTATCCCAATAGGAATCCAAATTAATATAAACATTGCCTTTGTTCGAGAAGGAATTTTTCTGCAAGTTTTTCTTGAAGAAATCAGACACAGCGACTACTTTATCGTAGCTTAAATCACTTTCGTATGCGCCCCAGCTATTCCAGCCCACGGGTACACCCTTCGGTACGCCATGCTTGAATGACAGCGGCGGAGCAACCGCAGCGTTCGCTTGGCCGAAGCTCTCAAGGCCTACGCGGTAGTCGGCATAGTAGCCAACGAGAATTTGCGGTGAAGTAAGCGTCGTTCCCGTTACCTTTCCATGTGGAATCGTATCATGCGTCGAGGTAGGGGAAGTGAAACCGCCGTATACCTTGAGCTTGTTTAAACGATCCTCAGAACCGCTCCAATAGATTCCTGTTTTCCATTTATCATGCGTGACCGATCCAATGATCAGTCCATTGCGGCCTGTATTATCATAAATAGCAGTCAATTCTGAGCTCACATAATTATTATTGTTCAGGCTCGTATTTATCGTCCGAGCTTGGTATCTGGACCACGCGTCATTATCGAACGGAGCGACCAGCACTCTATTATCCGAGTGGCTTCCAATATCGATTCCACCCTTGGCATTAAGTACAAGAGGTGCCATATCATTCGTGCTGAGTGTGTCTTTACCCGTTACTTGTTGACTAATTAGAAAATAAGGCAAACGCTCATAGATTTGATAAATTTGCTTCATCGTCGGCAGGCCGGACTCTCGATTCTCAATCGTAACCCGAATGCCTTTGCCATGACCGTCATTTATTTTCTCAATTTTTTTCATGGAGAACAAATGCTCAGCGTAGTTTTTGCTGTCGAGCTGCTTGTCCAATTGGATGCTGCTGTACAACCCTTTGGCGATCGTCTTGTTGTTCCATTCGAACGCTGAAAGTCCTGACTCCGTGTTATAAATGATTTTGTAGACGCCGTTTGTTAAAGTGACGCCTGACTTATGCTGCTCCACTTTAATCGAGCCAAATTTGCTGGAATCGATTTGTTTGCCAATATTGCCGATCCCATCCACATCACCCGGATTCTCGCCCGGTGCCTGTGAGCTGATGATTTCAATTTTATCAATATCCGGCGACCAACCGCCATTATCATCAAATAAAATGGTATTGCTGCCCGCTTGCAGCTGTACCTCTATACTGAACATGCCAACCGTATCCCAGTTCGCAGTCGCAGGCGGGGAATAGGTCTCTTTCTCACTATTGTTCACGCTAATGGCAAATGACCGAGGATCGCCGGAAATGTAGCTAACCTTTAAGGTATAGACCCCCTCTGCTGGAGCAGCAACCTTTTGGAAAAGCAGCGATGATCCGCCCCAAATGTCGCCTACCTTTTTTCCATCGGAGCAATCCGTCTCCGCTTTGCAGGAGCGTACGGCAGAATTGCCGGTCAGCTTATTGCCTTGTCCTTCCGCTTCATACACTTGTCCGCTTCCAGCAGGCGGTTCATTCGGATCTGTGCCCGGACCAGCATTCAGCAATTTCAGCTCGATCTTGTCAATATCCGGCGCGTATCCCCCTTCATCATCGAAACGAATGACGTTCTCTCCCTGCCGAAGCTCCAGCTGGATCTCGTAAGTCCCTCGCGTGCTCCAATCTGCCGTTTTCGGAAAATCATAATGATCGGCTCCGCCGCCGTTCACACTGACGGCTAGTGATCTGGGATCGCCCGATATGTAATGCACCGTCATCGTATAGATCCCTTTAGTATCCACATTCACAGCGTTGAATTGCAAAGCAGAGCCGCCCCATAGACTGCCTACCAGCTGATTGCCTGAACAACCAACCGCAGGCTCACAGTCCTTCACAGCTGCTTTGCCACTAAGTTGATTAACGGCTGCCTCCGCCTCAAAGGATTGACTGCTTACGGCGGCTCCTGTCGTCTGGGCCTCGGCTATTGTCGCTGTAGCACCCATTGCCGTTTGAAATAACACAAACAATGCAAAAATAATAGACAAGCCTTTCTTGAATTTAAAACTACTCAACATTATTTCCTCCTCTTACTCGTTTAATATAAAGCGCTTTCTTTTTAAGTTTAAGGGGGAATCTAATGTCAAGCTATCCAAGAATGTTACGATTCGTACTCCAAACCCGCTAACTTTCAAAAATCCATGTGGTGGAAATTTACGGATAGGCGATGTTTACAACCGACAGTTTCTGGTTTATTATAGACGTCAGTTTTTTACAGTCCGTAATATTTACAGATACAGAAATGAAGAGTATAATTAGGAGTACACTATTCACGCTTAATTTTTCGAATGAAAAAACGGGGGAACCAACGCGAGCGATATTCATCGTTTCGCAAGGGGTGAATCCAGGGATTTGTAACCCTGGTAGGGCATTCTCTCTTGCCCGAATCCGACAGCTAACCTCGTAAGCGAACAAAGGAGAGATTTATTTATGTTAACAAACTGTTCAAATCATCTCCAAATTTTCACAGAACAGACCCCTTTTTTATCCGTCTCTCGTATTGAGCTGTTCGTCATCCCGGCTCTCGCTGTCGATGCCACAGGCCATCGCGTATGTCTCCGTTTAACAAGCAATCAGGGTATAGGCTGGAGCGAGCTATTCGCCAGCGACACCGAGGATACGATTGACTTGGACAGATGGAGCGATCTCCTTCAAAGCTTTATCGGCAGTGTCCCTCTTGCACCTCTTGACCATTTTCAATACGACAAAACGGATCAGGACGGGCGCATTATCGAATTATTCGCAACAGCCGCTCAGCATATCCTTGCAAATTCCGCCGATTCGTCTACGTACAAAACAAATCTTGAAGAATCTGTTTTGCGTCAACGCTCTGTCTCTTATGTCTCTTTAGATTAATTGCGTTTAACAAAAAAATAAGACAGTCCAGAACAATTAACGCGCTCTGGGCTGTCTTATTTTTGTTGTCGTTATAACCAAACCTATCTAACCAGCCAACCGCCGTCAACAGCCAAAATGTGGCCGTTCATATAATCAGAGGCTGCAGATGCTAAAAATACTGCTGGTCCGATCAAATCCTCAGAATTGCCCCAACGTCCTGCTGGGATACGCTGCAGGATTTGAGCACTGCGTACAGGGTCCTCACGAAGCGCCTCCGTATTGTCCGTACTCATATAGCCTGGCGCGATCGCATTTACCTGTAAGCCTTTGGCCGCCCATTCACTAGCAAGCGCTTTGGTAAGCCCTGCTACCGCATGCTTGCTGGACGTGTAGCCCGGAACATTAATGCCCCCTTGGAAAGTCAGCATCGATGCGATATTAATAATTTTTCCTGAGCCCTGCTCAATCATATGCTTGCCTGCAAGCTGTGAAAGAAGAAAAACAGAATTCAAATTCACGTCAAGCACGGCTTGCCAGTCCTCATAGCTATGCTCTGCGGCAGGCGTACGACGAATAATACCCGCATTGTTGACCAAAATATCGATTCGTCCCAGCTCATCCACTGTACGTTCAACAATACCCGCCAGCTTCGTGCGATCCGATACATCCGCTTGAATCGTAATAGCTTTGCGTCCTAGCTCTCGTACTGCATTCGCTACCTTATCAGCAGGCGTGCTGTTCGTAACAAGTGCTACATCGGCACCCGCTTGCGCAAGTCCTAGAGCGATTGCTTCGCCAAGACCGCGTCCGGCGCCTGTTACGATAGCAGTTTTTCCCGTCAAATCAAACAAACCCATCGGATCAAGTCCTCCCTTTCGTTCGCTTCCCGCTATCTGAGAGCGCCGCTTTCATCATCCGTATAGGAAGCGCCTCATATTTCTCTGCTACCTCTTGCGAAATTCCATCATCTGTAATGATGTAGTCAATCTCGCTCAGTTCAGCAAAAGTAATTAAAGCGCCTTTATCGAATTTATGGTGATCAGCTAAACAATAAACAACCTTCGCGTTGTCCATATACAGCTTCTTGAGCTTAGCCAATTCTTCTGTAAATATCGTAAGCCCGTATTCAAGGTGAATACCTGTCGTAGATAGGAACAGCTTATGAACGTTCAGCCGATTTATCCACTCCTGTGATTCAGCACCGATAAGCAAATTATTATGACGATAACCGCCTGGTATAACAAGCCTCACCTGGTCCTTCATCGTAAGCTCACGAATAATGAGCAAATCATTCGTCAGCACCGTTACCGGCATATTAGGCAGTTTCTTCGCCATCTCAAGCGTCGTGCTGCCTGCATCAAGCGCAATAATATCGTTAGGCTCGATGCAGGAAAGCGCAAGCGCAGCAATGGCCGACTTCTCTTGCCCATGCTTACTGTTTGGGAACTGCAGCGGATACAGGCTATTCTCGCTCCCCTGCTCTACTACAGCTCCGCCATGCGTCCGCTTGAGCAGACCCTTCTCTTCGAGCCTCTCTAGATCCTCACGAACCGTCTTTTCTGTAACGCCAAACTGCTCACTAAGCTCGGATACTTTGACCGCGCCAAGCTGCTCCAGTTTCTCTATAATTTTGCGATGCCGTTCAGCAGCAAGCATGGTACACCCCCCTGTAGCGAATACTTCTATTTTAGCTCGCTTGCAGGTACTGCGTCCATGTCTGTAAATGTATAGTTCTCGCCTGCCATTGACCAGCAGAACGTGTAGTTGCTCGTACCAACTCCGGAGTGAATAGACCAAGGCGGCGAAATGATCGCTTGCTCATTGGCTACAACCAGATGCCTTGTTTGCGAAGGCTCGCCCATCATATGAAATACGCGTGTATCTGCATTCATATCAAAGTATAGGTATGCTTCCATACGGCGATCATGTACGTGAGAAGGCATCGTATTCCAAACGCTTCCTGTTTTCAAGCTAGTTACGCCAAGCATCAACTGGCAGCTTTGAATGCCGTCTGCATGAATATATTTGTAAAGTACACGCTCATTTGAAGTTTCTTGTGAGCCAAGATGGGACGGATTCGCTTCCTCTACCGTCATTTTGCGTGTAGCGATTTCTTTATGTGCAAGCGCGGAACAGAAATACAGCTTTGCAGGGTTCTCTTTATCAACGCTTGAAAGCAAGACTTGGCGTTTTCCTTTACCAACATAAAGCACTTCAAGCTTGCTTAGCTCATAAACCTCGCCATCCACAGAAATAGAAGCTGGTCCGCCAATGTTCAAGAAACCAATCTCACGGCGCTCCAAGAAATATTCTGTTTTCAGTGTTGCAGAATCCTCAAGAACAAGAGCTTCGTTTACAGGTACTGCTCCGCCAACGATCATGCGGTCATAATGCGTATATGTCATTTTGATTTGATCCTGCTCGAACAGGCTCTCGATCAAAAACTCACTGCGTAGTCGTTCAGTATCATATTGCTTTACATCGGTAGGGTTTGTAGTATGGCGTACTTCCATTGGGATAAAACCTCCTGTTTTGTTTGTTTTCGTTCGTTTATTAGTGTAACACACATTTACGAACATTAGTAGATGGTTTTATTTATATGTTCCTCCCCCCTGTAGGATGTGCCTACAAATAATAGAAAGCCCGTCTCTTAATCCCCATAGAGGAAAAAAGCGACAGGCTTTTTATTATTGTTTATTTTTCAATATCCAGGAGGCCACGTCGTTGATAACTTCTTGGGCCACATGGCCAGGATAGTTATATTCATCCAAAGTACCCTTGCCAACTCCATCATATTTGACGAAGAAATGATTTAAATCAGGATAGAGCTTGAATGAAACATTTTCTTTCCCTTGGAACAGCTTCTTCCATTCAAGAAAATCTTTATCCGAATAAACCTGGAAGTCATTATCGCCTTGCAGAACCAAGAGCGGCTTAGTCAGCTTGACTGCATAATCACGGGTGCTATGAGCGTCCATCTCCTTGAAGTAGGTTGCTGGAATTCCGAATACAGTTGATGACTTCGCTTCTTCTGCAGATAAATTCGCTATCATTTGCGCACGCTTATATTCGGTTTCCAACCAGACTTCATTCGCTGCCTTGGCCTCGCCATCTTTCATTGCTGCAATAAAGCTGGCGTTCTGATCGTAAACGATTTCCCACAAACTTCTCGGAGAACCAGCCAGCAGCACGAGGCCCGCAAAATCACCGCCTTCCGCATCAATTCGCGGCGCCAGCATGCCTCCAAGGCTATGTCCGATCACAAATACCTGTGTCTCATCAATTCGAGCATCCCTCTTCAGCAGCCCTGCCGCGGCTATGGCATCGTCAACGGTTTCCTCCTTCACCGTTATGCCCGCAACTTCTTCTGCTGTAAGGGAGCTTCCGTGTGTATAGGTGCGTTTGTCATAGCGAAGTACCGCTATCCCTTGTTCAGCCAGCCCCCATGCAAGGTCTCGGAACGGCGTGTAAGCACCAGCCGTTTCATTGCGATCGCTAGGTCCGGATCCATGCACAAGCACAACCGCAGGTACGGGTCCAGCTGCATTTTTCGGCAGCGTTAACGTTCCTTCAAGCGGAAAGCGAGACGTTTCGCCGATGATAATCGTTTCTTCTGTTACTCCAGCAGGAGCCTCGCCATCAAGCGGTGCAGGCTGGATGAGTATACCGGTCAACAGACCTGTACGATTAATCGTAAGCGTCAGCTTCATATTCATTTGCTCGAATCCCAGAATCGAAACAACCATTGTTCCTCCATCATCGATGGGGCTTGATGAAAGTGAGACGATTTTTTTATATTCACCAGTCTGCTTTAAAACTTCTTTCCATGTTGCATCTAGAACGGGCAGTGGAATCGCTTTCTGAAGTTCTTGGTCAAAATAATCATTCCAAAGCTGCTCATAGCCGCCTTTATTCATTAAATCGATGACTTGCTCAGCAAGTATCTCGGTATTCAGCTCTATTTTGGAAATAGTCAGCTTTTTCGTTTTCTCATCATAAACCGTTTTAATGCCCAGTTCTTTAGAGAAAAACGATAGCGGCACGTATGTACGGTACTGCTTGGTTGCAGAAGCTGAGCTGAAAGCGTGAGCTTTACCGTTTATGGAAATCTGGCTCTCACCAATCTTGAACACAGCCGTTAGTTTATCCGATGTAAGTCGAACTTCATTTTTAGCTTTTTCATAGGAAACCTTCATCCCCAGCCCGCTGGCAAGGTCGCGAACCGGCAGCATCATTTCACTGCCCTTCCAATAAGGCTTTCCATCTGTGAACACAACTTCCTGTCCGTTTACAAGCACACTGATATCAGCGGATGAGGCAGTGACGGATTGAGCGTTGATGAACAATAACAATACTAAGCCAGATAATAACCATTTTTTCATGAATGAATGTCCTCCTCTAATTTGTTTGATGCTAAACGCAACATCTTTAACCTCCCAACACGATGGAGATTATGATGACAGCTACAAGAATAATAAGGATTAACCATGCAAGAGGATGGCCGAAATTAAGCGTCCAGCCGATACCGAAGCGTTTCTCTAGGAATAGAGCTGGGTCTGACGGATTGTAATAAATGCTGCCCAGCTTCCAGTGACGATCATTGTCCGTCGGCCCTGTACCAATAGAGCTTACCGATCCCCCCGGCATACGAATGCGACTTCCGCCTTGACCTAACCGGATTGAGAGCCAAATGCTCCCTACTACGATCAACGCAGGTATAGCCGTAGATACAATTAGGATGCTTGATGGCGGCAGCGCAAGTAACGGGACGATTGATATAAAAGAAAATAGCATCGTAATCAACAATCCCGTTGCAACATTAAAAACAGACCAGCTATGCCGAAATTTCATACTGCGCTGAACAGATGCTTCAGGATCTGCCGCATCGATCTGTTGTTTACTAATGACGATACTGTAGTTGATAAAGAGGAATAATACGATCATGATAAACTGAGTCCCAATCGGCCAAAGTAAAGCGGAATAGGATTTCGCAACAACGGTTGTCGCGTTTCCGGCAAAATCATACTGCATAACCAATTGATCCGGAAACTGATCATAATAGAGCAGAACGATAGCAAGCGTCGAAAGGGCTAGTACAAAATGCGGTATAAACCAGTAGAATGACACGGAATGCTTGCGCCGTCTAAACGAGGTATCAATAATAGCCGACTGGATAACCGGATTCGTCCATTCTCTTTCGCGCTTCATTCTTTTCATTTTAAAATGAAAGAAAAGATAGGCAGCGAAGGAGATTCCAATCACAGCAATCGTATAGCCGCCAACTGTCATCGACATTTGCTGCTCGTCCAAGCGGTTTATCAAGATCGCAGCAGAAATAAGCAATATTGAATGAATGATGGCTAGAACAATTACATATTTTTTTCTCATCCTTCGTACATCCGAATGCCAATAAATTTCCTCCGTGATAGAAATGCCGAAGCTTTCTGTTCGTCTGGTGAGATAGGGTGTCGCAATCAAGATAACGCTAATGGGGATAAAAATAGTTGCAAGCAGCAGCCAAAAGCTCCAATGTTCCATTATAGATGACCAGCCTTTCTAATGTAGTTATTTGCAAACAGGAGTGAGCAGCTAGGTCGCTTTGCCAGTTGAACGAATTTGCTTGAAGATCGAACGGCATAGCTCGACTAGAGCGTCCTCGCTAACGTTGTGGCATATGGATTCGCTGATGAGCGGCCTCACCTTCTCCTCCAGCTGACGGTAATAAGCCTCGTCTGCATTAGGAAGACCAAGCTGCACAACGACGCCCTTTTGACGATGTATCTCTACGTAGCCATCCTGCTTAAGCGCCGAGTAGGCTTTGTTCACCGTATGCATATTTATACCCAGATCAGAGGACAGAGAGCGTACGGATGGCAAGGCTTCCCCGGGAGCAAGCGCGCCGCTAGCAATCCCCTCTATAATTTGATTAGACAATTGAGTATAAAGAGGAACATCCGATTGCAAATTGATTTTTATCATCATTATGATCACTACCTTCATTGTTCCATCTGTTATATATATACTATAACAGATAGTACATAAAAACAAGAAAAAAGAGAAACCCCTCGTCTTAAAAAGACATGGATTTCTCAATGTTATTAATCGCCCACCTATTTCCCATACTTACTCCACCGTAATCGTCGTGTAGACAGAACCATCATAATGACTGTTCACAACTTCCTCACCTAACGAGAATAGGCAGTTGGCAGAAATAAAATACGTGCCGCTCGGCAGCAGCAGATCCTTCTCCTCATAAAACTGTTTCCAGAAGCTTGCATCGGGATCATCGTTCGAGTATCCTCCACTTTTGTAGAAAGGGAATTGCTGCGTCTCTCCTTTTTTTAATGTAGTCGCTACAAGCTCTGTTGTGTTGGCACCTTCCATTTCAAATTTCTTGCCATCTGTTAAGTAGAAGCCAATATACGTTCGGCCTCCCCAGATCGTTATCGATTCTTCCTCTCCGATATACGTTAAACTGACGGAATAATCGATGGGCTCGTTTTTTGCGAACACCGTTTTATTCATATTCAAGCTCATTTCGAACAGCTCGTCTTTATACTGCAGCTTGGGTTCCGCCATTTTTTCCATAAGAATAGGGTCTATCGAATTTTGCTCTTGATCTTTGTTATTCGGGCTGCTGCATGACGATAATATTAAAATGATCGCTATCCAAAGTAACGGCTTCATAAATCCAATCCCCCTTCATTTAGTCAATCTCAATCATTAGACGCTTTCTTACACTCACTTGTTTCATTTCCTTAGTCCATACATCTCATGCTTTCTCAAGACAGACTTAGCTCCTAAACAATTGCATAGTAGATCGCAATTCGAGGATTTACTTGAATATGGTTTACAATTAATTATTCAAGTATTATAATTACGTAATTACGTAATGTAGAACTTTATGCGAATGGAGTGGTTTTTTTGTCAGACTCAAGAGACTACGGTATTGAGTTGGATGTGTTAACTAAAGAGATGCATGAACTCAAGCATCTGGTTAACCAATTGCTTTCTAAGCCTTCCTCACAAAAAAATGAAGAACCAGCTGATTTTAATATTGAAGGTAACGATAATAGCGATGGAAACGAGTTAGGAGCGATCTTTTATTCCGGCCAATATCACGGTCAAAATGGCTATAGATGGATGCCTCAGCAGAAAAGTGTCACACAGTTGCTTGAACTCAATAGTGATAAGGTATCAAAAATATTAGCCGCTCTCGGAAACAAGCAGCGTCTCGATATTTTAACAGCTGTCATGCGCAAACCGCTTACCGGTCCTGAAGTTGTAGAGCAATTAAATATGGGCACGACCGGACAGCTTTATCATCACACCAAAGCCTTGCTCGGAGCCGATTTAATTGTTCAAGAGGAGCGAGGCGGCAAATATTCACTTTCTCCACACCGTTCGCTGCCTTTCCTTCTCTTACTCGCTGCCAGCTCAGATTTACTCGACACAACCGATTATATGGAGCTTGCGGAGGCCAGAAATAATGTGGGCTCTTATTTAGGATCAAGTCAGTCATATGATCCCCACCATCTCCTTTCAGCTGTCATTGAAAACACCCTATTGGAACATCAGGCTGGATACTGTACCGAGGTCACTCTAATCCTTCAAAACGATAATAGCATTACCATCGCCGATAACGGTCGCGGGATTCCAGTCCATGCACTCCCGAACTCGAACAAAACCAATGTCCAGGCAATTCTTACTGAAATTAGCCATGATCATCTCAGTGCTTCAATCCTGGCTCCTGACGGGACAAAAGGTATTCATTTGCCTGTTGTCAATGCCCTGTCCGATAGGCTTATTGTAGAGATACGGAGGGAAGGAAAGGTACGGCGGCAAGAGTTCAAGCACGGCATCCCGCAAACCGAGCTGCTCGTCACCGGAGTTACGAAGGAAACGGGGACAACAATTACGTTCAAACCCGATCAAGATATTTTCAGAGCTAGCTTTAATCAGACAACAATTTCAAATCATTTAGCTGCTTTGAAAGAAATCTATCCTAATTTAAAGCTCGAAATACTACAATAACTACCTCACTATAGGAACAAAATTACCCATACGGATGATTGGAAATCGTAGACGCGTCAGCTCACGCTTCTAACGGAAACCACAGACGCTAAATCGCCTTTATTTTTCGTTGCAAGATTCTAACGGAAGCACAGGCCTCTATTTGTACCCTACATGCACGATCTCGCTTCATTTCTGCGGAATAGCGTCTCCCACTTCCGTTAAAATGTGACGCTAACCCAAAATGCAACTTTAGCGTCTCTGGCTTCCGTTAGCTTTCGTTAGCTGCACACTGGCTGCTGCCGAAGCATATTATCAACAGGTTCGGAGAATGCATAGTTTCCCTATACAACAAAAAAGAGGGCTGCTTCAAAGGTTCTAACCTTAAGAATCAGCCCTCTTTTCATTTTTTTATTCGTCCCTCTCAGCAACACTCTACATCTTATCCACTAATGATTTCACATGTTCTTTCACTTGTAGTTTCTCTTCCTCAGTCAAAGGAATCGATCGATGTCTCTCAAAATCCTGATCAGGTATGAGTATCGTTGAGGGCTCCTGCCGTTCTTCTTTTTGGGAATCTCCGTCTTCACATAAAGGCCTCAATATGCTCATATTTCTCAGCATCGCTGCAAGCACTTAAGAGAAGGAGAGCAGCACAAATCAGACTAATTTTCATTGCACTCGCTAAGAAATCTATTCCTCTTCTAAAATTCAACGTCCCACCCCTAATTCACTATGGTAAAATCAAGCTAAATGTCGGATCGAGCGCCTCCTGTTCTCCCACTGCTATTTCAGGAGTATATTCCAGTCCCATAATCAGTTCCTTTAGTTTTTGCGTGGCGGCAGGCGATAGCCGATAGCCCGTCCCGGTATCACTTACCTCGGTGTACATCCCGGTATCCGATTTTGGATGCAGCCATAGATGATACGAGCGCTTTGAGCTCTCTTGATTAATAACAATATCGTAATCCGGCTTGATCACATCAAGAATCCCTTCGATTCTATCTGCTGTTCCGATGGCGTCTTCAAAAGCCTGTATGTCGTCCGATTGTGTAAACACACCATAGATGGCACTATTCACGCTTCCAAACTGCTGAGATCTGCTTACCGTTACCTGCGTAACATCTATCGTTTCCTTCGTTAACACGTTATTGCTGACGTTTGTCGCAAGCGGTAGTTCTGAATTTGACATGCAGCCAGAAGTCGCTGCCAAGCATACCGCAAGCAATAGAGCTGTTCCAAACTTAGATTTAAACATATAATCACCTCGTCATTACAAACGCTTATTCATGGGTAAAGGTTGCCTTTTCCCTATCCCAACAAAAAACAGCCCTTTACGTTGAAAACGTAAAGGACTGGATAGTAACTACCTTATTTCATAATGGTCATAAACGCAATTAGCCCTTCACGCCGCCAACCGTCATGCCCTTCACAAAATATTTCTGCAAAAACGGATAAACCATAATAATAGGCAAGGAGGCTACAATGGTCATCGTTGCTCGAATCGCAAACGGCGTTACCGTATTGGCTCCTGAATTATTAGCATTGGCGAACGCATCACCAGCCGATTTTGGCGTTAAGGAAGCATTTGAGTTTTGAAGAATTTTTTGAAGCTCATATTGCAATGTGCTTAGATCAATATTCGATGAATTATATAGGAATACGTCAAACCATTGATTCCATTGATATACGGCCGAGAACAGCGCAACAGTCGCAAGTACAGGCACACAAAGCGGCAGGACGATGCTGTAGAACATTTTAAAATCCCCCGCCCCGTCTATTCTTGCCGACTCTAAAATACTCTCAGGCAATCCTTCAATAAAGGAACGAATGATGATCAGGTTAAATACGCCAATCAAGCCTGGGAAAATGTACACCCAGAAATTATTAAGTAAACCCAAATCACGGATCAATAAAAAGTTCGGAATGAGGCCGCCATTAAAATACATCGTTAAAATAAACGCCATCGTAACGAACTTGCGAAGCACATACTCCTGTCTCGTAATGGTGTACGCCACCATCGCTGAACAAAACACAGTAGAAATCGTGCCGATCACCGTACGCAGCACGGATATGAGCGTCGCGTGAAAAATGGTTGATTCCTTCAAAACATAGGCATAGTTGTCTAATGTCCATATCCTTGGCAGTAAATAAATGCCGCCCTTTATTGAATCCGTCGCGTTGTTGAGCGAAATAGCGGCTGTGTTCAGAAAGGGATACAAGGTTACAATCATTAGCAGAGTAAGAAAAATGTAATTGCAAATATCAAAGATTTGATCACCGCTCGACGAGCGAATGCGGCTTTTCTTCGTTGAAGCATTACTTGTTGCTACATTATTCATGATGATCCCTCCTTCTAAAAGAGTCTGGACTCGCCCATACGCTTCGCAAGATTATTTGCTGCAAATAATAAAATAAAGCTAATAATGGTTTTAAACATACCCCCCGCAATCGAGAGCGAGTAGTTGCCCTGCGCAATCCCGTATTTCAGAACAAATATGTCAAGGTTTTCGGAATAGTCGATGTTCATGCCGTTGCCTAGCAAATATTGCGGCTCGAAGCCCGATTCCAGCAAATACCCAATATTCATAATAAGCAAAACGATAATAACCGGTTTAATGCCCGGCAGTGTTACATACCACATCCGTTTGATTCGTCCTGCCCCATCCATCTCCGCTGCTTCATATTGCGCAGGGTCAATCATCGTCATGGCTGCCAAATAGACGATTGTATTCCAGCCAACGTCTTTCCATACTGAGCCTGCTCCGAAAATCCCCCAGAAATATTCTGGTATGCCGAGGAATAAAATTTCCTCGCCCTTCTCTAAAAAACCGAACCAAAGCAACATTTCATTAATAATGCCATCTGGTGATAATGTCGTCTGGATAATACTTGCTGCAACTACCCATGAAATAAAATGGGGCAAGTAGCTAACCGTCTGGACAATACGTTTAAAGGCAACCTTGCGTACCTCATTTAATAGCAAAGCCAGTGTAATCGCCGTAACAAAACCAAGAACCAAATTGATGCCGCTCATAGCAAGCGTATTTCGCAGAACACGAATAAAACGCTCATCCTGAAACAAAAATTGAAAGTGATCGAAGCCTACCCATTTCTGTTCACCAAAGCTTTTGGCTGGCTTGTAATCTTGAAAAGCAATGGTCCACCCCCATAGAGGCATATATTTAAAAATAAACAACCATGCTAGAAAGGGGATTGACATAAGCACAAGCACACGCTGCTCCAATAGCTTCATGGCAAATCGCTTCAGTCCTGTAGGCTTCTTAGGCAACACCAGGTTTGACGTTGTCATCGTTGGTTTACTTTCCATCATTTATCTCTCCTTCCGGACTGAACCTTACCCATGTATGGAGAAAGGCCGGCTTATACTTGCATAAGTCCGGCCTTGCACCGTTACTTAGAGCATTATTATTTTGCTGCTTCGATCAATTTCTTCACTTCTGTAGTCGTCCAGCTCTCATAGGCTGCTGTATCCAGCTTGCCGAAAGCAGTTATATACTCTGTCCATACTTTTTCAAAATCAGCTGGTTTTGCAAGAACAAGTTTAGGGAAATACTTTTTCGTAATTTCATCTTTTTTGGTTTCCCAAATTTGTTGTTCCGAGCCTTGCTCCTTCGGAATTCCCCATGCAGGGTACCATGGACGATCATCTGGAGCTGCGAATAATTCCGCATACGTCTTAACGCCGTATTTTTCTAGTATCGTTTTGTCTTCATTCGTCAAGCTCATTTGGAATACTTCAGGCTGCAGGCCAGGAGCAACGGAATTTCCATCCGGAAGGGAAGAGCCATTGCCGTATAACGGCCAGTTCCAAGAATAATATTTGAAGCCGAATTTTTCGTTAAACGATTCATCGATTTTCACGATTTGTTCCGCAGTACGATACATGCGGCCCTTATCATCTACTTCGAATGTATCTCCTTTAATGCCCCATCTTTGAAGAATTTGATTCTCATCCGTTAATAGGTTATCTAGATATTGGATGATGCGAGCAGGGTCCTTCGCACTTTTTGTAATTCCCAGACCGCGGTTTTTAACAAAGCCTGGAGGATCAAGATATTGATCCTTCTGCCCATCAAACGTAACTGGCAGCGGGAAATAAACGAAATCATCCTGCGTAGGATCTTGCTTGGCAGCGTCCTTCAGCGCATTTTGTGCATTGGAAAACTGCCATCCGTAATCGAAGAAGCCAACAACCTTATGAGAAGTCAATTTCGCCAAATATTGATCGTAATTGTCTACGAAGGATGCTTTATCAAATAAGTTATCTGCATTGAGCTCGTTCAGCTTTTGCAGCCAACGTTTCGTATTGTCATCAGCTGCATACGTTTTGGCATCAAAGGTCGTCATATCGACGATTACGTTGCCGTCATTCGGATAACCTGCCAAATGATTTGGAGGGTTTGAGGTTGCGAAAAATCTCCAGTCATGTGTCAAAGAAACCATCCCAGTCAAATCTTCATCTTTATGCTTCTCTACGAAGTTTTTAATGAGATCAAAATAAGCATCAAGCGTTTTGATTTCCGGATAACCTGCTTCTTTCAACACTCGGCGTTGTATCCAGAAAGCACCCTGGTTAATATTCGGATCTGGAATGTACTCGCCAACAGTATTGGAGAATGGCAAGAAATAAATTTTCCCGTCTTCTGCTTTCATTTGATTGAAATATGAACCGTAAACGCGTTTAATGTTAGGTCCATATTGTTCAATCAGATCATCGAGAGCAATGAAGGCGCCAGCATCAAGAATCTTGTCGATAGCCGCATCCGGAAGCATGACATCTGGATAGGCGTTTGATGCGATCATCGTTCCGATCTTCGTATTTAAATCGCCCACCAAATGCTCAATTTTAAAGTTGACACCTGTTTGATCCTCAAGAATTTTACCAATAGTCGTCTCGTTTGAATTTGTATCCTTAGCTGCCGCAACACCGTTGAAATAACTAAATGTTACTTTCTCCACTGGCTTAGTCGTTTCTTCAGCTGCCGTTTCCTTAGGTGTGTTCGTGCTGTTAGACGTCTTGGTATCTCCGCCATTGTTGTTATTCGAGCATGCAGCAGTAATAACCATGAAGGCAGCCATACAAATAAATAATAATTTCTTTGTCACTTTTTCTAGCCCCTTTCAACTCTATTTATTTTTGTAAGCACTTTCATTATAAAAAATTACGATCGCTTTGCTTACCCAGTAAACTATAGTTCGTGCTTAAAAAAGCATATATACTTCAGGCCATCTTCCCAAAATGGCTTCATTATTCCACTGGTACTCTGACTCGAATATAAGTACCTTGCCCAGGTTCACTTTCAATTAATATTTGAAAACGATCACCGTAGATCAGCTTCATTCGATAAATCACATTTTGTACACCAATGCGCTCTCCAAGCTCTTCCTCACTTTCTAAATAACTATAAAACTGCTTCACCTTGTCCTCATTCATCCCAATGCCGTTGTCTCTAATCGTAAATATTAAATCATCGCCCTCGCGCTCGATTTGCACCTCAATCCTTCCCCCATGCCTGAGCGGTTCGATTCCATGAATGCTGGCATTTTCTACAAACGGCAAAAAGATCATTTTGGGCACCATACAATCTTTAGCGGAAGGAGCAATCCGAATTTCGTAATTCATTCGATCCTCGAAACGATATTTTTGAATCTCCAGAAAACAAACAATAAACTCCATTTCCTCGCTAACCATAACGCGGTCCTTGCCCCAGGTCAGAGAGGTTCTGAAGATTTTGGCCATATTGTGTATGATTTTCGCCGTTTCCAGCTCGTCCTTAATTAAGCTGCGCATCCGAATCGTTTCAAGCGCATTAAATAAGAAATGAGGATTAATTTGGCTTTGCAGCGCATTCAGCTGAGCTTTCCTGCGTTCCAGCTCTAGTGACTTCGTCTGAATATCCGCAATATAGACATCATCAATCAAGCTTTTTACTTGAATCGTCATCCGATTGAATTCACTCGTTAATTGTCCAATCTCATCCAAATATTCCTCTTGCTTAATCGTATCGAAATTTTGATTTTTCACTTTTTTCATATGTCTCAAAATTTGGACCAGCCGCATATTCAATGAACGTGTGATCCAAAGAATAATCAATGTCGGTATGATAATATTTAAGAAAGACAAAACGAAGATGAATTTCCTCGATTGGCGTACATCCTTGAGAACCTCCTCCTCCGATATCGTCCCAATGATGCGCCAGTCCTCTAAATAGCTCACATAAGAATATTCCGGTTGAATGGTGATGGAATCGGCAGGAAACTGCAGCGTAGCATAATCAGGAGATTCTTTTCTCCAGTTCACCTCAGGATCCGTTGTAAATTGAACCTGTCCCTTATCATTGACCAAATAAATATTGCCTTGTAAATTTTGATTTTGGAAAATCTGTTCGATCGTGCTCGTTTTCAATTCAATTTTCAAAAACTTTTTCCAATTATTTTTAGATTCAAAATAGTTCATTTCACGAATGATGCTGAACGTGTCTCGCGTAATATCGGGGTCGCTCTTCAGATATTGGTCTTCTTTCTGTGAACGGATAAATATAGGGAACGAATTGTTCCTACCCTCCAGCAGTTGAAACCAATCCGTTTGTTTCATTTCATCCGATAGAAACCCAATGCCGCCAGAATGCAGCATAGTAGGATTTTCCACATAAATTTTAATATTTTGAACCGAGGTATATACGGGGGTGTAGCTATTCAAAATTCTACGAAAATAGGAATCGTATGCTTCGACATAAGCAGCAGGCTCTTGGTAATCGGTTTCTAAAATTTCATTTAAATTATAATCGGTATAAAAAACATCCGAGATGGTCACAGCATCCTCCACCTCGGATCGAAAATCATTGTTGATCTGTTCCACTGCCCTCGATATATCCTTCATTCGTTGATTTTTGACATTATTAGTCGTCACATTATAGAAAATAACGTTCGTTAATATGATGGGAAGAAATACAGAAAAAATATAAAGAATGAACATCTTATTGCGTAGACGTACATTGTTGAGACTCAGGTGCAGCTTCACAAGGATATTCCCCTTTTCCTTTGCAGTCGGTTGATTATTGAAAACAAGCTTACTTCAGCTTATTGCGGTATTCTGTCGGAGTCATATGCTCAAGCTTCTCAAATTGGGTTACAAAATAATCGGCGGTGCTAAAGCCCACCTTTTCTGCAATCTCATATATACGCATATTAAGTGATTGACGCAGCAGTTTTTTGGCTTCACTCACCCTGAGCTGAAGAAGAAACTCATTAAAATAGGTGCCATACGTTTTTTTGAATAATTGTCCTAAATAGACAGGGTTTACGTAAAAGAGGGCAGCAATGCTTTTTAAGCTAATATTTTGCGAATAATTGGCCTCTATATAGCTCTTAATTTTGTGAATATCCCCCTTAGACTGCTCCTTCCTAAGCACCCCAATACACTGCTGGCTCTCTTCAAGAAAGGCGAGAAACAGCTTCTTCAATTCACCTAAAGAGAGATTAGTATCCTGCCAGTTAAGCAGCGGCCTTAGCGTTAACAAGGATTGCTCGTCACCCTCCATAGAGCGGATCGTTTTCATAATTCCCATCAAGCATTGTTGAATGTTCATCTTCACAGCCTCCGGCGCATAACGCTTCTCCCGGAAATCTTGAAACCATTTATCTACAGTCGCATTCACTGCTTCAAGCTGCATCTCCTCCATATGCTCCATGAAAAAACTGAATTCAACAGGATCGAGCCCAATGTAATTCAGCTGCTCGGATTGTATACGGTCAGAGATGACTATACGCTTGTCCTCTTGGATATATTTATACAAGGTTGCTTCCTTCGCTGCTTTATACGATTCACGAATTTCTGAAAGCCGGTGAACTGGCGTACCCGCATACAGAAATACTCTGCTGCCTAAATGTGCATCCAGCGCTGTTCTAAGCCTGATCATGAATCTTTCAAGATCCCCATTGAATGGAGCTAACAGAAAGCTCGGTACAAGAATACCAATCCGATTGCGATGCTCATGCAAACAAATCGGTTGCTCTGCACCCGTGACCCGAACAAGCTCCCTCTGAACAAGAGCCTTGAAAGCAGCGTTGGATATTTGTTCCTCTGCAGGCTGCCACCTATGATTATCGTTCAGCTCGGCAAATAAATAATATAAACGTTCGGCTTCCCATAGGTTCAAGCGCTGCTCCCACTCCGCAATCAAAGCATCGCTTGCTTCCCCTAGAATAAGTAATTTAATCATTTCACTGCCGAGCTGCTGATCCTTTTTTTCCTGTTCATCTTGTTTAAGCTTAAGCTTTTCATTCAGCTTGGTGAGTATTTGGGAAAATTCAATGTCATCTATAGGCTTAACAACAAAGTCATGTACGCCAAAGCGCATCGCTTGCTGAGCATAATTAAAATCGTTATAACCGCTCATGATGATGAACGTTGGACTAACGATATTTTCCATCGTGATTTGGCGTATCAGCTCTAATCCGTCAATGACGGGCATGCGAATGTCTGTGATGACAAGCGCAGGCTGAACACGCTTAATTAATTCGAGAGCATCCTCTCCATTATCCGCTTCCCCTACGATCTGAAATCCACAGGCTTCCCAATCGATCAGCTTCATAAGACCTTTGCGGGTGTACACTTCATCATCCACTAGAATTGCACTATGCAGCTGCATCATTCTGTCTTCCTCCCTAAGTTTGAGATCATAGCAGACAAGTTAGATCCTATCATGTATAGCCTCTAAGCTCATATACATTTATCCAATCGTATAAATTGTAATTTCAAACGACCTTAAGCACAATGTGAAAATTAAAGTGCGGTACTAGTAAATTATACATATTGTATTCAAGTGCGCTTTTTGGCGAAAAAAATAGCTCACTGCTGAACGTATGCTGCAGGCCAAAGTGAGCTATATTGCACATTTGCAGCAACTTCCTCCTATTGCGGCTCATTTAGTAATCTATACTGTATATTTTCACTATAGCTTCTCGTTTTAGTGAGCTTGGGGCTATTTGGCACCCGTTTGTCCTCTCTATCCTACAATTTTACAATATAGCGCGTGCAAACCATGAAAAAAGATGCTCTATCCTGCAAATGTGCAGGATGGAGCATCTTAAACGGATGGCAATCATTTTTTATACGAAATAAAGATTTTATTCTTCCCTAACTCAGGAGGAAATTCTCGCTACTTGACCAGAACCAGCACCTGCCTCTAACACTCGCAAGGGACCACAGCCTATTTAATCACCCATTTCGTCGCTCTATCCCTCTTCTGCGACATCTCTCGGAACAACTATCCAATTCTAAAATCCGACTCTTTTAGAAATAGGTTGCTTGTGATTAAGCTGTTTATTCTCTCTATCGTATTAGGTCCTTTGGGTGTGCTGCCGTTTCTATAAAGTAAAATCCATCTGAGACACGCCAACGCTTCAAAAACTTCAAGCTCTTCCTGCTGTATAGCATTTTCCGATAAATAAGCGGAACAAAAAACTTCGGCGTACCGCTCTGATATATATATTTTTTTAAGAATAAGTGACCATGCAAAATCATATCTCGGATCTCCTAATTGTCCGTTCGTCCAATCGATTACGGTGTATCGTTTTTTCTCCTCTAATAGGTTTCCTAGGTGAAAATCACCATGAATAAGTCGTTCCTGCTTAATTTGAGCCATTTTAACGAGAGGAACTAAAACGTCATATAGATCTTGATGTTCTTTTGCCTGAGCAAAAAAATAATCGATGAAATCGTACTTGGGAAGATGTATGTTTCCAATCTCTTCAACGTGGATTTGATGTATCTTTGTTAAGAGCCTCGCAATATCAGTCATTTTCTGTTTATTTACTTTATGGATCGGTGTTCCGTCAAAGGTTGTTAACAGCACCTTATCTGCGTTTGGATTTATCCCCCAGCCTACTGGCTTTGACACTGACAATCCTCGTTCAGAGAGGACATTCAACAATCGAAATTGAAAGCTAATATCAGGCTTGGAACTCTTACACCATACTTTCAACACAAAGCTCTCAGCAGCCGAACTTATCTTCATAACTTCAGCTTCAAATCCTTGATCCATGGAATGTATCATTAAGCTATCCTCTAGATTTAATAAGTCATCCATCATTTCATTTTTTTCTATCCAATCCACATCTCCTATAATATTTCCCATGAATAATCATCCTTCCGCAATGAGACGATTTAATGGAGAGCTGCCGTGTCTCCTTATTACATTTTATATTTTCCTAATAATAACATTTGCGATAATAAAAACTCTACATCTATTCCCCAAAAAAAGCTGCCTCAACAAGGCATAATGCCTTCCGAGACAGTTTTTTTTTCAACTGAGATATGGATTGAATCCTACCTATAAAAATTAAACTCGTTCCTTCACCCAAACGGCCATTTCGCCTTTGCCGCGATTCGCCCACGCGTAATACGGAATGAAGGTAATGCTTTCTTGCTCCAAGCCAGCTGCAGCATTTGAACGATACAACTGCGTCCCCCACTGCTCAAATTGAAGTCTAAGCGCATCCGCTTTAATCACTTGGATGCCTCCAATGAGCTGCTCATTAAATGACAGATCGAGCTTGGCATCCTGTGGGAGCAATAGCTCCTGAAGCTGTGAGCCATTATCGGCTTCCTCTATGCAATATACGAGCGGTCCGCGCTGCAGCGCAACCTTGCCTGCGTTTTGTTTAACAAGCGGATGACTTCTTACTTTCAAAATTGGCATTTCGAGCGTAAGCTCTACGACATCGCCAGCTGCCCACAGACGCTCAATAACTGCGTAGCCGTCAACTATTTTATCCGTAATCGAATATGCCTCTCCGTTAACAAGCACAGCTGCTTCAGAGGACCAATCCGGAATACGCAGCGCCAAGGCAAATGAAGTCGGCTGCTCCACCGCTATCTCGAAGCGCGCCGTACCTTCCCAAGGCATGCTCGATTGCTGTTTAAGCTGAACCTTAGCCCCGCCCAAATTAAGCACAGCTTCTCCACCGATATACAGATGGGAATAAATTGTATTTTCTTTCACGGAATAGATATATTCACCGAGCGATGCCAGCAATCGAGCAATATTCGGCGGACAGCATGCACAGCCAAACCATTCTTGCCGTACCGGCTTCACGTGATTGTAGTTTTTATTTTTCCCCTCGCAAACTTCTGGCGTTACTTCCAGCGGATTGACGTAGAAGAAATGTCTGCCATCGCGTGACATGCCCGCGATTACGGTGTTGAACAACGCCCGCTCCATCACGTCTGCATAACGGCTGTTCGGCTCTAGCTGTAGCATTCTATGCGCGAAGAAAATAAGGCCAATTGATGCGCAGGTTTCTGAGTATACCGTATCATTTGGAAGATCATAATCAATTGAAAATGCTTCGCCATGCGCCATTGAACCGATACCGCCCGTAATATACATCTGCTTCGAGGCAATATTGTCCCAAAGTCTGCGGCAAGCCTCGAGCAGTGACTCATCGCCGGTTTCCCGAGCAACATCGGCCATGCCTGCAAGCATATAAACGACACGTACAGCATGACCCACCGCCGCCTCCTGCTCTCTTACGGGCAGATGGGCTTGGTAATATGCAGGGTCAATATGAATTTCATTTTTGCTCCAATGGGTAGTTCTGCCGCGACGGTCAGCTTCTGCTTCAAAAAAGCTTGGCTGTTGTCCGCGTTTATCAATAAAGTAGCTGCTGAGCTCCAAATATTTGCGATTTCCGGTGGTTTCATATAGCTTCACGAGAGCAAGCTCAACTTCTTGATGACCATCATAACCAGCAATTTGGTCTGGACCATCGCCAAATACAACAGCAATATCATCGGCAACCCGGCATACGATATCGAGCAGCTGCCTTTTTCCCGTTGCATTGTAGTAAGCAACACCTGCTTCGATCATATGTCCTGCCGAATAGAGCTCATGGCACTCAGTTAAATTTGTCCATTTTTGACCTGGCTCCTTGATCGTATAGAAGGTATTCAAGTAACCATCTGGCTGCTGAGCCTTCCCAATAATGTCGATCATCTCATCCGCTACCTGCTCCAGCGCCTCATCCCGTTTCGTCACCAGCAAATAAGCGACAGCCTCCAGCCATTTGGCCACATCGGTGTCTTGGAACACAAACCCATAAAAGTCACCCTTCTCGAGACCTGCGGCAATTTTAAAATTGCTGACCGCACCGCTTCGTTCTGCTCCCTCAACTCGATCATTTATAGCATCCCATTGATAAGGAACGACGACGTCCCTAACCAGATTAATATAATAATTCCAGAAATCATCCGTAATTTTCACTTGCTTAAGTGATACCGGCTTCGCATGAACCTTGCTAATTGCTTGTCCCATTCGTATCGCACCTCTCCAGCATCTATTCAATTTCTTACTGCTGATTACTATTTTATGCGTTACAATAAAACATAACTACTAACGCAAATAACCTATTTCTTATAAAATTTCACACAACAACGGAGAGTGAGCTCAAATGCTGGAAGCTTCCGAGCATGTCTACTTCGCAGCACCTCCGCTTCCCTATTACCTGGAGAGCGGCGTTACCGTACATTCACCAGGCGATCAGCATCCGACCCGAAAGAACCTAGGCGTATTCGACCTAATCATTGTGGAGAGCGGTTGCTTGTTTATTGGCGAGGAAGAACAAAAATGGCAGTTAACCGAAGGACAGACTCTTCTGCTGCTTCCGGATCGCTATCATTATTCAGTGCGGCCGTCTGAGGTGAAAACCGTATTTTATTGGGTTCATTTTCAAACGGTGGGCCAGTGGCAGCAGTCTGAGCTAGAGAATGTAAGCATTAGCCATGAGGCACATTACAATCAGTTCTCAACATCACCGTATACGCTTCACCTCCAACAGACTTGGTCGCTCCCCTACCCTGAGCAAGCCTATCGCTTAATGCGCACCTTGAATAAGGCAGGCAGTGAGCGCCAATCAAGCGCCTTCTGGACACAGCAGCAAACGTTCGAGGAGCTGCTTCGCATGATGGATTTGCGGCAAAATGACAGCTATTCAAGTCCCGTCGTTACACTAGCCGAGAAAGCAGAGGCTTACATTAAGAACAATTATCGTACTGAAATTACGAGTAAGACGATGGCCGATGCGCTTAATTTTCACTACAACTATATTACCCGCTGCATGAAGCAGATGTTTGGCATGACACCTATCGATTATTTGTCCAAGTACCGGCTGGAGCAGGCGAAGCTGCTGCTGCTCAAGACCGAGTGGCCCATTGCTGAAATTGCACAGTACGTAGGTTTCGAGAACGTCCCTTATTTCTCCAATTGCTTCACCCGACAGATCGGTCTGCCGCCAACAAAATTTCGCAAGCGTTATATGACTTAATTTCATTAAGGTGAACCGGCTATCGCCATCCTTTGACAGCGCTTTTCATTCCAAGAAATATAGAGAATGTATGACGAAATGATATACTTCCCTATATTTCAAAAAACAGGCAGCTTCCGCACATTGGATTGTGCAAAAGATGCGTGCAGGAGTGCAGCATAGAAATGTAGGAGCTCGGAAAACTAGGGGTCTATCCTGCGACAGTGCAGGATAGACCCCTAGTTGGTTAGTTGGAGAGCCCGTTGGAAGACAGATTGGAGGGTTAGTTCTAGGATAGTCGTATATTTACTCCGAGCACGAGCCCCGCTTCCTCCGCACGCAGGCTATCCTGCACATTTGCAGTAACTTCGCGCTTTTCAGCCTCTCTGAGCTACCTATCCTGCACATTTGCATTAGAATGGGCTGATTTCGGCTTAAGATGCACCTGTAAGGCCGTCTATAGTGCAGGAGTGCAATATAGATAAGCGGGGGCTCGAAAAACTAGCTTCTATCCTGCGACAGTGCAGGATAGACCCCTAGTTGGTTAGTTGGAGAAGCCGTTGGAAGACAGATTGGAGGAATTGATGTAGAACTGGTTGGAGGGTTAGTTCTAGGATAGTCGTATATTTACTCCGAGCACGAGCCCCGCTTCCTCCGCACGCAGGCTATCCTGCACATTTGCAGTAACTTCGCGCTTTTCAGCCTCTCTAAGCTACCTATCCTGCACATTTGCATTAGAATGGGCTGATTTCGGCTTAAGATGCACCTGTAAGGCCGTCTATAGTGCAGGAGTGCAGCATAGATAAGCGGGAGCTCAAAAAACTAGCTTCTATCCTGCGACAGTGCAGGATAGCTTCCTATATTGGGAAAGTTACGAAAGCATATTGAGGGGACTAAATATGTTAAATAGAAGATTTGCTTTACAACTCGGTCTTACTATTGTTTATCTAGTCATTTTTTATTTTGCTGCACACGGTCTGATGTTGATCACCATCATTGATGATGGTGTTTTCGCTATAAATCGGGCATTTATTGGCTTTTACCAATGGGTCTACTTAGTTCCAGTTATGATTTATATAAAAAAGGAAATGAAATCATATAAAGGTAATCCTATTAACGCTATTTGTATCGCTAAACACCGGCAACGATAATATTTTCCCCACACAAATCCATGGCGAAAAAAGCGCTATATCTGCAATAATATACTATATAACATTTAATTTTCAGATGTAATATATGAGAATAGCTTGAAAGGAGTTTTCTCATGGATATTACATCTTTTTTAATTTATTGCATGATTGCTACTTTTACACCAGGACCTACTAATATCGTCATATTATCCACCGTGCATAATTCCGGGTCAAAAAAAGCAATGAAATATACGTATGGAGCAACTATTGGTTTTGGATTATTGCTTGTTATTTCTGCTATGTTGAATACTATGCTCATAACGATATTACCGAAAATAATAATGGTTATGCAGATAATTGGAAGCTGTTATATGCTCTATCTCGCTTATCAAATTTACAAAATGGATATATCCAACCGGGCTGTAAACCATGCTGCCACCTTTATGTCGGGTTTCCTTATGCAGTTTTTTAATCCAAAGGTAGTACTATTTACAATAACTGTAATTCCTAGTTTTATTATGCCATACTATATCGCAATTCCTGCGGTGACGATAAGTATTATAGCTATAACTCTTATTGGGTTTTTAGCATTTATGACGTGGGTTCTTTTCGGTACAATCTTCAAGAAGCTTTTACAAAAGCATAAAAAGACTGTTAATGTAATGATGGCATTATCTTTAGCTTATGCTGCAATCATGCTATGGATATAAGTAAGCTTATTAAGAGGTGAATGAACTGAACAAATTTATCTATAAAAAGTCGGCAGGTATTACTGCGTTGTCAGCAAGCATGACTGATTTCACCTATAAAAAGCACTCTCACAAGGAGTACGCAATAGGTGTAACCATGCGTGGTATTCAACAGTATAACTTGGATGGTCGTTTACATCTATCTTATCCAAATGGTGTAATGCTTTTTAATCCAGAACAGGCACATGACGGAATGGCGCATGATGAAACAGGCCTTGATTATATTATGCTATATGTTGAGCCACAACTGCTTTTAGAGGTTATTGAGAAAAGGGATATTGTACGTTTTTCAAACCCTATTGTGTACGATAATGGGCTACAACAAAAAATTATAAGTCTTTCTCATGCCATATTAACCGAAAAAGATGAAGCTTTGTGCAGCGAATTACTCATATCCCTCACAGATAGCCTTATTCAAACTAATCTTTCCACTGACCATAGGAAGGGTAACGCCGAAGTTAAAAAAGCAAAGGATAGGATTAATTCAAGTTTAGAGAAAGTTCTTAAACTTGAAGAGATCTGCAATGAGCTTCATTTATCAAAATTCCAGTTTATCCGATTATTCAAGGCTCATACTGGAATTTCACCATATCAATACTTTCTTAACTGCAAGATAGAACGTGCAAAACAGTTAATCGAAAAAAATAGAGATATTTATTCAGCAGTAGCTGAATGTGGTTTTGTTGATTTGACTCATCTAAATAAACATTTTAAAAGCGTATATGGAACAACAGCATATGAATATATGTCACATCTATATTGAGGAAGAAATGCAATTTGATTTCATTTTAATAAGCCTATAGTGCAACATTAAATGATTGAATAACGTACTATATTTTGTTATATATAACCAAATTGACCAGTTGGTCGGCGAAAGGAGAATTTTTATGAATCGTTTTGGAAATGATCCTGGATTTTTCGGATTCATAAAAGAACTTCCATTATTTTTCAAACTATTTGGCGGTTTCGTCTTAGCCATCGTAGTGGGAGGTTTCCTCTATGTGATTGTTCGCGGACTTCGGATCTGGATAGGCAACACCACTTCAGAAGTTGTAACGAGAGCCATTACGGTCGTCGACAAACGGACCGAGGTGTGGGGAGGCTCCGGTGATTCCAGCGCAACCACCAATTACTACATCACGTTTGAAATGGATGATCAATCGCGCATGGAGCTTCCGGTTAGGGCCGACAAATACGGCCTGATCGTCGTAGGTGACCAAGGGGATCTCACCTATCAAGGGACGCGTTTCAAAGAGTTTCACAGATGGGTAAAGCAGGCGAATAGTTGAACAATGAAATTGAACTATTCAACTAACTCATCAATCACAAGGTCAAAATTACCCACAATTTTACAAATTAGTACTTTTAATGCAGGCTGACTCAGCCTGCACATATGCACTAACATCACGCTTTTCGGCCTCCTTTATCTCCCTATCCTGCACACATGCATTTAAATAGTTAGATTTCAGCTCCATATGCTCCAATTGGGTTGTCTATCTTGTACGGAGTACAGGATAGACAACCGGAAGCGTAAAAAGTCGGCCGCTATCCTACTATTTTAACAAAAAAATTACTGAACATGTATTTCCGATTTGATATCATTTTGACTTAAAAATTTCATTAAATCATTACTCAGCTGCACAATCTCATTGTTAGCATTATTCGCATAATCCGGCAACATCATATCCCTAACCATTTTAGTTCGCAGCCATGTCATAAAGAAAAGATCCAAAAATAAGTTTGGAAATTTAAGCACCATTTTAAGCATTGGTGGATCAATTGAAACGCCAGCTTTTTGTATTGCCCTTAGATACGCTTTTAAAGTGACTGTTATTTTACGTGCCGTCTTTCTGGTTCTGACTGTTTTTTTGTCAATGATCTTATTCTCAGAATGCAAAACGCTCAACATGGCAATGTCTGATACGGAATGTGTGATTAGATACGCTTGCATATCCTTTTTAATAACGTAGGGAAGCTTTGCTGTTTTAAATAATTTTGCGAGGTTTTCTATGCGTTCTGTCACTACACCATTAATTTCTCCAAATGCAGTTGCCGCTATAATCTTTGGTAGAAATCGAGCATGCAATACTCCATCTTTAATCTGTCCGCCGAAGCCGGGAAAAGCTGGTAAAAGTCTATCCCCTACGATATCCAGCCACGAAGAAAATCCAATTGAATTACTAGTCATCGTAACTATATTTTTGCTTTGATTATCTTTTAGCGCTAACAACGCTGATTCGGACCGATCATAACGAACGGTAACGAAAATAAAATCGTATACATCATCATTTTCGAGCGTATCAATGACATTCACTTGTATCGATCTAACTGTACCTTTTTCTTTATATTGCAGGCCATTTTCTCTTAATGATTTAAATCTATTAGAATGTGCAAATAGGCTAACATCAAACCCTGCTTCAATAAGCTTAATTGCGTACATGCTCCCGATGACACCTGCACCAAAAATTAAAATTCTATCTTGTTTTGCTGACATGAAAACCACCCCTACTTATTAACATTTCCTTTTGATTATCAGACAACATGTTGTATGATGTGATTATAATTTTTTATTATTCCTTGATCAACCATCAGTTTTTTATGATTTGTCGGATGATATTGGTATTCGCTAGTAGGAGGGAACATGAAAAAGCAACCCCAAATAACGGAGAAAACAAGACAAAAGTTTGTAGAAGTTTTTTGTGAGTTATATAGCCAAAAGCCGATTGAGAAAATTTCGGTTCAGGAAATTGCGAATAAGTCAGAATATAACCGCAGCACCTTTTATCAATACTTTACTGACATTTACGAATTGTTAGACTCTGTTGAAAATGACTTATTGAATGACATGAAAAAAGAATTGGCGAATAAAGAGCTATCGATGCATACGGTTCAAGAAACGCTCTATTGTCTGGACAAAAGAGAACATCTCCTGGTTCTCAATGCCCTTTTGGGTGATTATGGAAGTGCCCGTTTTTTAAAACGCTTAAAAAAAGAAATCACTTTGGATCAATTAGAAATAAACGTTCCGCAAAACCATTCCTTAACGCCATACTTAATTGAGTTTTACCTGACAACTTCCCTTTCTTTATTTCGTCTTTGGCTCCAGCGTCAAAAGGATTTATCGTCAGAAGAATTTTTCAAGTTAGTGGAGAACCTATATTCAAGAGGGATTACGCCCTATTTTAAAGAATGAGTCTGTCATTCAAACCAAATCTATAAAGAAGGAATTGAAGCTATTAACCATGCAATTAAGGTTTGGAAAGAACTCAAGAAACACGCAACATTATTTCACGAAAAGCATGGTATTCGTGAATAACCAAAGGAAAGCTCGCAGTCTATAAATCAAAAAAACGGCAGCCAAGAGTTTATACTCTTCTTGGACTGCCGTTTTTTTAAAATTAGGAACTTAGCTGATGTTTAGGCCTGTCTCTTGCCCTCTTCAAGCCAAAGAATCGAGGTAACGCCCCGCGGATAATATTTGCTTCCCGTAATGAGCCCCGAAATAATTTGATCGCTCCAGCTCCAAATGGAAAGCTCAGGATGTGTCAGCCACTTCACATGAGCTTCGTCCGCTTGCTGTCCGCTCTCATCCCATGCCAGTCCTAGAAGCTCGCGGGCAACAAATTGGCATAAGTAAATTTTGCTTAGCCAGCTGTTATTGCTCGTAGAGGACAGCTTCCAGCCCCCATCGTCAAACAAGCAAATACCTGGCCGCAGGACATATCCCAAATGGGTATTCAAAGCTTCAAGATACGCGCTGAAACGGCCATTCGGATCAAGCGCAGCATGATTGCCTGTCACATATGGGAAAATAAGTCCTTCGATAGCCGGAATGATTTTGGAATCGTTGTTTTCCCCAATGACTGCAGGAATATAACCTTCACTCGTTACATGGCTAACAATCGTTGCTGCACATTTGTCGGCTTGGCTGCCCGCTGTTTCCGCAAGCGATGAACGGCCATTTTCATGAAATAATCGCTCCATTGCAACGTATGCGGCCCAGCTTTTTCCTGCTAAATAAATATTGTTCCGTGATTGCCCAAGTGAAACGTCCAAGCTGTCGTAGGTCGTAATTTCTGCGCCGCCCATCGTACGAGAGCTGTCTAGACCCATAATGCCATTGCGGGCTTCCACATCAGAATCATCACGGTTCAGCATGCTGTTCAAGCATTTCTCGAAAATGTCTAAGTTGTCTGCAAGCCACTGCTGATCCGCAGTTTTCTCGTAATAAGCGGCAGCACATAACACCCAGTTGACTAACTGCTCATGGGTCATATGGGAGAAGCAGCCATCAAGCCCATAAAGCTCGTAAGAGGAATAGCTGGGACGTGAAACGGCGTTGGCAACGCCCATATCGTGGGTAAAGCTAATCCCGCCAGCATATTCAGTGCTATCGCCTGGCTTGCGAACCGTATCCTCATAGCTGTAGCGCTTCACGAACATGTCGAGCTCATTTTTTACCGTCCACGGGTTCATTTTAAGCTCATAAAATAACTGATCGACCGTCAGGTCAAACGTATTCATCATCCGGTATTCGCCTTCATTGACGATCCAGAATGGCTGATTCTCGAAATCGAGCAGCTGTGTGGAGCCATAATAGCTGCGAATCGAATGGTTAAGCATAAATTTCTGATCATCAGATAAGCTGTCTAGCTCAGTCATCGCACCTGCTTGAACTGCCCCGGCAGTCAATCTATCGAAGTTCGCCAAAGCATACTCTGCCACCGATTCAACATTAGAAAAATAGCGGGTATAGAAATAAGAAGCATCAATACCAGTGGTTACATAACCGCCTCTGTAGAAGCAAATGGCAAAGCGGTAGGTTTTAATTTCACCAGCTTCTGTGTCCATCAACAGCGTGCCAATCGGTCCGAGTCCAAAAGTCCAATTCTCTTTCAGCTCAGCAGTGAGAATATCCTCCATGCTAAAATGCTGTGCCGCCACAACAGTGGGATCATCCGATACGATTGCAAGATGTCGCCCTTGCCCAATTCCCACTATACCGCTCGTTTCCACTATGCGACGCATGGAGCTGTATGGATCGTTTCCTTGGAAACCAAAGAAAGCTCTGCGCTTCTGATCCGAGCGACGATTATCTACGGTCAGCTCTGCGAATACTGCCGGTATCAGCGTATCCTTAAGCTCAGCTTCTGATGCGATCGCCGGGTCAGGTACCGAACGAACCTGTGTAATAATGCGGAAGCTTAAATCGCCTGCTTGCCAAGTATCCGTCGTCAGCCGAAAATCACGCTGAATCGCCTCCTGCGGCAAAGGATGCAAGAGATTTGGCTTGTCTGGGGATGGATCAGGATTCTCAATATCGTAGCGTTTGCTTTCATCCTCTTCTTTGACATCGTGGAATGGCAAAGTATCATAACCGCTTCCGTCCACTCGTTCTAGACCGATATATATATTTTCCTTCGGCGGTTTTGCCAGCTCTAGATCAAAGCCTCCTGAGGAACCAGGAAATCCAAGCGTAAAGCTGGAGAACGAACCGATTGGAGAATGATGGGCATTATAAAACTGATTTTTAGACAAGACGGTTTCAGCTCCTTCTATTCAAGTATGATCCCTACCTATTCTACGGTCGTTTCTACTGCCCTAACAGGGTCAAAACGGGCCTTTATTTGTACAAAACAGCACCAGAACGGCGCCAAGTGTGTGCTATACTGAACTCATCCTATTTAGTGAGGAATTTGCAATGAAAAACCATCTTCCCTTCGGCCAAGAAAACAGCATTCATGAGCTAATGACGCCTGATTTACAGTTTTCCTTTCAAATTGTTGCTGCTCATAAGCGAACCGTTAATGACCAGTGGAGCTATCCAGCCCATCACCACACGATGTTTGAGCTGAATATGGTGCTCGAGGGTGATCAAACGATGCTGGCGGACAAGAGTACCTTTTCACAGCAGGAAGGCGATATTTTGTTTATTCCACCTGGCGTCCTGCACAGCAGCAGCGGTTCTGCGAGCAAAATAGCGATGACTTATTTTTGTCTGCATTTCGATATTGACGACCTGACGCTGCGCAGAAGTCTGATGGGCATGCAGACGACGCTGCTGCCGTCAGACCATCCTTCCGCAGCTGCTATCCGAAGCACCTTGGAGAGGCTGCTCCAGCGATTGCAATATGCTCAAACCGGCCTACATATGGACAAGCTGGCTTTCCTCAGCGATACATTCCTCATGCTGTCCGCCCTGACGAATTGGACCCTCGAGGAAGGCTCGGGAGAAGTGCACGGAAAAGATGCTTCGGAGAACGAGATTTCGCTCGCTGCCACGATCGAAAGAGAGCTGCGAAGCGCGTACGCATCCGATCGCTCAACCGAGGATCGTTTCAGCATTGAGAAGCTGGCTGGCCGCCTCGGCTATAGTCCCGCCTATTGCAAGCGAGTATTTCAACGAGTCTATGGCATGTCTCCTCGTCAATATTTAACTGGACTTATCGTGCGGCAAGCGAAGCTGCTGCTCATTAATCCGGAACTAACGATTGAAAATATCGCTTATCAGCTTGGCTACCGGGATGTCTCGCAATTCAGCAAGCAATTTAAGCGCTGGATGAACCTCTCGCCTGCAGCCTTCCGCAAGCTGACCAAATAACGCACATAATCAAAGAGGGATGCCAGTATACGCTGGCATCCCTCTTTGTCTGTTATTTTAGAAGCTGTAATAAATTGTACATCAGCTGCGTTGCTTCCGCTCTTGTTGCATGCTGCTTAGGCTTAAATTGCGCTTGTGTATTTCCTTTCATTAAACCAAGCGCTACCGCTTTCTTCACGTCTTCTAATGCCCATACTGCTATTTGGCTAGCATCCTGTAAACTACTAATATCCGTATCCCCAGAAGCTCCCTGACCGCTTGCAAAGACATATGCTCTGAGCGCCAGTACAGCCATTTCCTCGCGTGATATTTCACGGCTTGGCATAAAGCTATCTACTGTTATTCCCGTTACGAGTCCGGCTTGAAAAGCTGCTGCCACATCCGATGCGTACCAAGTACCTTCCTTCACGTCCTTGAACGGCACTTCGCTTGCTTCTGTAAGTCTCAGCATCCGAACGAGCATTGAGACAAACTCAGCTCTTGTTGTCTTAGCATTCGGTGTGAAATTCGTCTCCGAGGTGCCCTTCACAATATGGTTAGCGACCATGACCTCTAGCGCTCTTGCTACCCAATGAGAAGCAGCTACATCAGCAAAAGCCTTGCGGTATTCAAGCACCGCATACTTACTGAAATGCTCTACCTTGGCAACGATTTTCTCGCCTGCTTCATCAATTGTACCTCCTACATAATCCCACTTCCCGCTAACCTCATTAAAATGATAGATAGCGACTAGCTCGCGATCGACTTGCTGCTTCTCAATCGGCAGTGTAATAGTAACCCAATCTGCGAATTGTGATAGCTTGGACTCCTGTCCATTTGATTTTCTGACAAGTATGGAAAGCTCATACACCTGACTAACCAACGTAAATCCATCCTTGCCTCCAGCTATAGAAGCTGCACCAGTTGCTTGACGAATGCTGATAACAAGCACATCGTCCGTAGATGTCGTGGTTGCCGCGAGGCTTTTCAATACACTGTACGGCACCGTAATTACGACGCCTTCAAAGGTTTGAACTTGCAGCTCATTGCTGCCAAGTAGGCTTGCCGCATTCGCTGGCAATACAATTTCTTTAATATTTGCTCCTGCTTTAAGAATCAGCTTGCCACCAGAAGCCTTCTGCCAATCACCTTCTTGCACGATGAGCTGATCACTACGACCAGCAGGTGCTGGTGTTGAAGGATCTGGTGTCGGATCTGGGCCCACTGGTTTTACGACCAACTCTGCCAGTGCTTGTGCGAGAGCAGCTGCAGCCGTTTCAACAGCACCCTGCATAAGAAGCTCATCTCCAGCAACAGCTCGTGCTAAAATCTCGTCTGCTGCCACTATTGCTGCCTGCAAGGCTTTCCAACTGATTTCCGTATAGAGACTGCCATCTCCAGCTATTTCTCCAGCTTGTCTCAGCTGATCCATAAGCTCTGTCACGTCAACATTAGTCAGCAATGCTGCTTGCGCGGCGATTACCGAGCTTATTGCTGCGTTAATTTTGGATTTCGAAATTCGATTCGAGACTGCAGCAGCATCTTCAAGCAATTGCTCTGCATTTGCTAATCTACCCTGAAAAGTATCCCATGTTAGCCTCGTATACGAGCTGTCATCGTTAATTTGTTTGGCCTGCATGATCGCTTCCAACAAAGCCTTCACACTTACTAGATTATGGCTTGCTAGACTCAATGCACGCTGAGCTGCATCCAGCTTCGACTGTACTGCTGTTCCATCCAGCAGCAGTGCCTTCGCTAAAGATAAAGCATCCTCGTACGTCTTCCAGCTTGCAGCGGTAAATTCTGCTCTCACATATAAGCCGGCTAACGCTGCTACGAAATCACGAAGCTCTGCTGCGCTGTTCAATGAATCAAATGCCGTTTGCAAATAGACCAAAGCTTGATTGATTTCAAGCTTGCCTGCGTTCCCTTGCTCCAAAATAGACTGCGCTGCTGCTAAAGCCTGCTGTGCTTCTTGCCAGCTTAATTCCGTATAGCGTCCTGCCGGCTCATTCTCTATTTGGCTGAGCTCTGCAACAAGTGCGCGTAAATTCTGATCACTAACGAGCCCGTCTACTGCACTTTTCAATGCTGTATACGCAGAATTAATAGCTGCCGTGGAAGGTGCACTCGTGGCAATAAGCTCCTTGGCTGCTTGCAGTGCTTGCGGGAAAGCATTCCAAGAGTCTTCTGTATAATCAGATTCCAGCTTCCGTTCCGCTTCATTTATTAAAGCTCTTAGCTCCTTGAAATCAACTAATCCAACTAAAGCTTGCTTTAATGCCTCATAAGCAGCATTGATTTCTGATTGCTGAGGACTTGGTTCTACTAGCAGCCCTTGTGCTGCCTCTATAGCTGCCGCCATGTTTATCCATGATGCTATGGTGTAGTCTGCTTCCGAATAATCATCATTTACTGTCGATACGAACTGTCCTAATTCATCCGTTGTAATCGAGAAATTCACACTCAAGGAAGGCGAATAGCTGCCTAGTGTGCTTTCTCTCGTCGCAGGATTAACTTCATTTGTCGTTTCAGGCAGTACGGAAAGCAAGAACGTCAGCTTCGTGTCACTGCTGTTATTCAATTTATCCTTGATTAACTCGGTAACGTCTGCATTCCATACACCTACCGTCCCTGATGGCTTCTCGTTCGGATTATGAACTACAGCCACGGTTGGTTGTTCTGATATAAAATCGACAAGTCCCGTTATATTCGAAATCCCGAAGTGACTACTGAATAACCCGTAATTCACTCCCGTTTCAGACCAGTCATCGTATTCAATGAGCGAAGCTCTAAAGCTAAAGCTACGTGAAGCATTGCCCGTATTATAAAATTTCAAGTTTGCCGAATTAATTTCTTTGCCTGCGAACTTGGAAATATCGATCGTGACCAGCCCCAAACGCTGCTGCGATCCATCCACATTTCTAAGCACAGTCATCGATGCGGTCGTTCCATTGTTCTGAGCAGCATTGCTCGAGTGAATCCATGCGTCCTTCTCCGCAGAAGCTTGCCTCGCGTTCACAAGATTGTTCTTGGCGATATTCAGCGTTAACTGAGCACCATCAATCTCTGCCTGGCTGGCACCTGACTTCAACAGTATCATTTTTGCCGCTTTCAGACTGGCTTCAAAGCTTGTCCAGCTTCCAGTCGTATACTCGTCTTTAAAAAAGTGCTGTACGGATGAGACTAACGCCTCCAAGGCAGTTTTGTCCGCCTGTACAATTTTGATAACAAAATTTTTAACTGCTTCTTCGCCTGACGGCTGTGCGGTTGCAGTCACTTTCAGTTGGTAGGTTCCGCTGTGCGTTGGAATCCAGTTGAAAATGCCGTTCGTACTGATCGCCGCATCCGAATAGGTGCTCTCGCCTACGGTAAGGTTATATCTATAAGCGACATCCTCGTACGCATGCTCTGCCTTTACATGAATCGAAGTCAACGCATTCAAGTTGGCATTGATCTGAACAGCATTCATTATTACTTGTGCATTGTCGAATTTAACCTCTCGATTGCCTGGTGAAGCCATGAGACCGCCGTATAAGCCTTTGTCTACCTGTGCCTTCGAGTAATTGAACTTCCAGCTGTTATCCGTCGTCCATTCCTCGATACCATCAACACGGTAGTAGCCTTGAACGGTAGCTGAGCCATCCCCATTAATCGTATAAGTCATTTTCACCCAGTAGGTTTTGGTCCAATCGGTTTGTCCTGTTCCGTAGCCCAGATTTGGGAAATCCCCGTTGGTCGGATTGTTGTTTCTTGCAAAAGCCAGTACGGAATTGTCAGGAGCTACCCAGCGTCCCGCTTGAGTTCCTTTGTATTCCCCGGCAGACAATGCCATAAATACCATATCTGCTGATTTATTAATTCCTATGCTTGCTGCCTCCGGTTCAAAGTGATCGCTAATCAGTATGCCGGCAAATTTGCTTGGCGCTTCTCCCGACCCATCGTAGCGAACGATACGTGCGACAATCTCAGCATCCCCGGTAAGCGGCTGATAAACGAATGAGCTTCGGCCCGTCCCTTGGTTATAATTCCCAGAGATACTATGAGAATTATTGTTTAGCGATACCTCGTTATTTGCGAGTCCGCTGTATACGTATTTCAGATTTGCCAGACTCGCGTCAGAAAAGGCGCTTGCCTTCCATTGCTGCGTAAATACTGGCGCTGAATCGTCTGGCGTAAGCACTTTAAATTTTAACTCAATCTCATTTTTGAACCTGGCGTTGTAGGAAACAATTTTGAGCGTATAAATCGGTTCTGCCGTTAAGCTTTGCGCATAGGTCGGCGTCCACTCGAAGGATCCTCCGCCGTATAGTGCACCCGCTGGAATATCATCCGTGTAGGAATAATACGCCCTGCCTGTCGGATCAGATATTTTGAGCGGAAGCAGCAGCTTGCTCTCTGCCATAATTTCAATAGGCTGTCCGCTTTGCGCTGCTGCTGCATATGCTGACGGAAGCTCAAACAATGGTGCCCCGATAATCGTAAATCTCACGAATTTGGTCGTGCTTTTGCTCGCCGTCGCCGCTGTAAAAGCAATCGTATACACGCCCGTTTGCAGCTTCGTAGGCGTCCACTGCAGCTTCCCTTCGCTGCTGAATGTCAAGTTCAAGTCCGCTTTGCTGTAGCTATTTCCTTTATTATCTACAATTGAAGAAATGCTGTATGCAATGCTTTCCTGTGATGCGGCTGCAAAGGTCGCAACATCCTTAATCTCTGCGCTTAAATTCAAATCAATCACTGTTTCCGCATAATAGGTTTTATCACCGATTTCATCAATGACAGGAATAACCGTATCATTCATTACAGTAATTGTTACATCCATTCCGCCATAGAAATCGTTAATGCTGCTCTTGTCCTGTACTTTGAACGGGATCGTGAAGGTTCCTTCTAACGCTGGTGACCAAGTCAGCTCCGCAGTCGCTGCATCGTAGGCTGCACCTGCTGGCAGCGCTCCTACAAGCTCAATATCGCCTGCCGGAAGTGTATTCACTCCGAATGCATCCTTAGCTGAGAGCTTAATGGATACCGCTGTTCCTGTTTGTACAGTAAGCTTCTTAGTTGATTCAGCTAACGCACCATTTAGCGTCACATCCGGTGTATTGAAAATAGGCGCTACATTATAGAAGTTCGTTCCATTCTTAAGTCCGCCTGTTGCAAAACCCAAGCCGACAAACCACTTGCCATCTGTGCCGTTGTCGAGATCGCGCCAATTCGGACTTGTTAAATCATTCGTTTTGTCAAAGGTTAAAATATGAACCCATTCGTCATCAGCCGGATAGGCCTGAGCATCTTTCAAAGCAGGCGCATAATAGACATCAATGTTCTCGCTGCCTTGATGCGTATCAAGTCTCAGCCATGCATCTTGGTTATCACCAGTATTGTCCGTTGCAAATCTAGATGACCATGACGATTGCTGTGCCAGTGCAAATATGCCTTTTGTATCATTGATTCTGACCGAACGGTGGTATGACGCGCCGTCATATGCCGCCTTAACGTTGTTTTTTACCATCAAGGCTTCTCCGATATGCTCGCCAATACTTGTCGATTTATCTACTCTCGCAATAAATGTCCCCTCTGATTTGGCCGGTATTTCCTGATAAACAAATCGGAAGGAGTTTCCGCTTGTATTCCAATACCTTAATCCATCAGAGAACATATTTAGCGTTGATCCACTCATGAGATCATTTCCAGCTGTCGGTGTAAAAACATCGACTGTTTTCCATGCGCTGGCTGGATATTCAATGCTGTCCAATGATATTTCACCGGTAAGCTTTGCCGATGGCACCCCTGGCTGATCGCTGTCATTGAAGGCAACGACTTTATAATAGACCGGTCCATTGCTTCCAGCCTTGTAGTTCGAATCTACAAAAACAATATCCTTCACTTTCTCAGCGGCAAGCTCCCAGCCTGCTGCTGTCGTCGGATTCTGCTCTGCTGCTGCCGCATCCTGTGTCTTGTATACGTTATAATAACTAGCTTTCAGAACATGCTTCCAATCCAGCCTAATTTCCCCGTTCACACTGTCTGACTTGATGGTTGGCTTCACTTGGTCTGGCAAGCTTGTATCGATATTTAGACTGGTCAAAGCTATATTAGCCGCTTGTCCCGCTCCTGATGAAGCCACGCCAACATAAAGCGTATCCGCCATTGGCAAATAAAACTCGCCCGCATTTTTCATCAAATGCCAATTATTATCCATAAAGTAAGACTCGCCATCAGGACTGAGCTCCGGATATAGTGGATAGCCTATATTTCCGATCGGCTGCCAATTCTCCCCGTCAACGGATGCATAAGCGTACACATAAAGTCCAACACGGCTGACCTTCAACCACTTGGCATCTTCAATATGTCCCGTCACTGGCACCGGATTCAAGTTGTTGTAAATATGGTAGCCATCCACACGCATATCATCTACCCGTACAAGGTTAGGCTGCTGCCTGTATACGAATTCATAGTTTCCATCGCCATCAATGGTCAAGTAGCCGCCTCTAGATTTCACATCAAGGGACTCCTTGAACATAATGCCGATATCCTCGCCTGACTTGATCTCTGCAACAAACTCAAAGTCTCCGCTTGCCGCTGATAAATTGTCAGCCGCCGTACTTGCTAGAACATTGTTCGTGTAAGCAAAGAGCAAATTTCCATCCTTGTCTGTATTGCCTGTAAAGGTGATCGTTCCCTCGCTCATTGCTACCGAAAGATCCTCAATTGTCCGAATTTGTTTATTGAGCGACCAGACCGTCGTATCATAAGACCAATTTTCAATAAGCGCATTTGCACTTACGGATACCTTGGCATAAGGCGAGACGTTGCCTGCCAAACCATTGGTATTTTTACCGCGCACCTTATAGTAATAGGTCTCACCGTTAACTACAGTCGCATCCACATAAAGATTCGTCGTGTTATCCACGACATGAATAGCCTTGTAGCCAGAATCCTTAGCTGTTGAGCGTAAAATTTCGTAGCTTCCGTTTGTCCCAGCGCTATGTGCCCATGTTAATGCAACCTTGCCGTTTGTTGAAGTTGCCGCGGCAAATATCGGCGCATTAGGCACATCATTAATAATTTGATCGCTTTCCAAATCAAGCGCAACCGCTGTAAAAGCTGGAACGGTAACTTTGCCATTTCTGACTGTCATCCAGCTGTTCGACATTTTATCGTAGATGGTGCTTTTCTTATAGGCTGAAGGGAGCACGATCTCATAGTTTTTGGCGTTGCTGTAGCTCTCTCTTGTAGTATTCATTGCAATGATATACTGGGCATACTGTACAGAGTAAAACTCGCCATACCCCCCATAGGGTGAACCTGATTTAATAGCCGTCAAAGCAATCTGATCGTCATAGCCCTTCCAAGAGGCAACAGGGAATATTTCACCCTCTGTAATATTGGTTGAACCGTCCGGCATCCCCGTAACAGGATCAAATACGATATTATAAGATACTGTCGTCCACCCTGTACCAAAGTTCCAGAAGCCGGAAGGCGTATATTGCACCTCGGTGTCTAGCATTGCTATGCGATCATAATCGGAGCTGACCGCATGAATACGGCTAACTCCGTTTAAGCCTGAATCCGACTTATATTCAAATGCCAGCATATACACCGCATCCTCGTCTCGGAAATAAACGATGGAGTTCTCAATATCGAAGAAGGAGCTGCTGTAGAAGCTATCCTCATCAAAACCAGCTTCGCGCAAGCCTTGCAGCTCGGCAGCCGAATACCATTCCAAGTTCGTAGACGGAAGCAGCTTCGCGACACGAGCATGATTAATGACATAGTTATAGCCGGCAAGAGATTTCATATCAGAAGCAAAGCTTTTGCTAATAAACGGCGTCAATTGATTATCCTCAAGCATCTGCTGCGCATAGCCTACCGCATCTGTTGCATAGCCGTAGAACTTATCATAGTCAGCGCCGAAATAAGCTTCATATTTTTCTGTATCCTTATCCATCTCTGCTTTCAAATAAGCGAAAATAAACGGATTTACTGTGCCTGTCCCACTGGAATTCATCTTCACATGATAGCCGGCATCATACGGGTAAAATGGGCCGCGTGCTTCAATCGTCGCTTCCAATCTCAGCGCTCGATAGCCTGACGTATCCGTGTCCGCATATTTCATATGCGCTCTAGCATTGGAGGCGAGCAGTGATTTCGTCAGCAGCTCCGACTCGTCAGCCAGCTTGATCCCCGCTGTATTCTCATAACGCTCAGCAGCATCCTTCACAAGTCTCCAGCCATGTACTAGGAAATCACTATGCTCCCCATAGCCAGCTACATAAGTGGTTTCTCTTGTTAAGCCAAAATCAGTAACCATGTAGTACTCTTCGCCCCATGCTTTGCGGTATTCCCCGATGTAATTCCGATCCGCATCGTATTGAGTTGCAGAATTGAAAGCTTCTATATTTTTAATCGTCAGCTCGCCAGTGTATGCTCCCGCAGGCGTAACAGCTGCATCGATAGAGCCGGCTACAACATCAATGTCGTAATACGGCAGCACACCAGTAGAGCGGTAAAGCTGTCTCAACGACGACTTATAGTTCTCTGCCAAGCCTGAACCAATAACAAGCAGACCTGCGTTGCTTCTCCATGCGCCGAACATCTGGAACATCACCTGGTTCGTAAGCGGCGTAAGCGTATAAGCATGTGTTCTTGCATAGTTGAAATTCAGCCAAAGAACTTCCTCGTAGGCTGCGCGGCGAGTCGTAATATAGGGCTCCTCGCCAACATCGCCCGCAGCTTTATCCAGCAGGAATGGATAGTTTTTTCCTGCTTCAGGAGCGTGATAGAAATTCGCAACCGTGCTGAACTTCTCCTTCCAATTGATTTTCTCATCTCCGTTATACCAAGCTTCAAAGCTCATATACTTCTTGCCGCCAAGCGATTCATAGCGGCCCGATTCAAATAGCTCGCTCACATTCCACAGCGCTTCTCCAAGCCCTTGATAGAAGCCGCCCCATGAGGATTGATGTCCGCCCATCTGGATCGTACCTGGACGATTAAGATAATTAATAATATTTCGATCCATCGCTCCAAGCATTGCATGAAGCAAATTGTCGATACCAAATTCCTGAAGCATATTGTCGTAATTTGCGACGTCATTATCCTGCATCGCTTCACTGAAATATTTGAGGTTGTACAAATTTTGATCATTTTGCGAATATGGCAGAAGCATCATTCCATTGCCATGGGCATGGTCGGAATGATTCCAATTCGCTGTTGTGAAATTAGCCGTACTCGCATCTCTCGCCAAAATGCCCGTTAGTATCGTTTTCACGTCATTAAATAGTTTCTTCTGCATATTGGAAGCGGATACAGAAGTCGGGTCAAGATCTGAACCATTCGCGCCGTTGCTTCTTACTGGCGGAATGTATGAGGTAAGCTTGCCGCTGTTCTTGATAACCTCCTGTGCAAGTGCAGCAGTCGTATGCACATAACCGGTATAATATTTATTGGACGGAGTTACAACCTTTTCCTGGTACGCTAGACTGAAAGTACCCGCACTATAAGGATAATAGGTAGAAGCCGTCCTTATCGTAACCTTTAATTCTGATTTTCCTTTTGTTTTTTCAATAGGGATCGGAATCGTGCTGTAATAGAATCTATTCTCTATCGGAGCCTCTTCTGCCATCTTCGCGATAACGAGTGGCGCCGGATAAATAACCTGATTATCTATCGCGAGAAAAGCACGATATTCCGCTGCATCCGAGCCCCAGAGCTTCAATGTAAAATAGTTCTGAGCATCCGGGTCCACGTCAATCGTAAACGTAATATCCCCGCCAAAATAATCCGGCGTGCTTTTCGGCAAAGAAACTCTCGCCGTCTCTCCTTCCGCACCTATCACCGCTTGGCTGTCAGATGCGACCAGCTTATGTGCTTGTTCACTAGCTTCATTGCCAAGATCAATGAGGTCGATAACGCCATATTTCGAATACTCTCCGCCGTATGCGCCTGACACTGCTGCACTTGCTTTGCTCATTAAAGCGGGATTAAACTGAATCGCACTTAAAAAAACAAGAAAAGCCATGATCATGCTCCATGTCGCCCTTACTTTTCGATTCAACTAAATAACCTCCTGTCATATTGTAATTCGAATAAATGGTGTAACCAATCGTTTAGACACTGCCTAGCTGCGCTGAACGTTGAGCCTACAATATCCATTAAATTATCAGTAAATCTATGGATTTAGTAAGAATAGCAACAGCAAATATACGCAGCAAATATTACGCGCATCCTTTTTCCAAAATATCGCTTGGTAATATCTACTGCATATGACTATATCCATATGTTAGATGATAACGTTTACATTTGGAATGAACTTTTTTAATACGGAATGTCAGTTTTTTTGGGATATATATCAGTTGAACTTAAAATTTGCGTTTTGGGCGCTGCGCGAGAAGATCATTCTTACGATCGCTGTTGCAAAGGCGAACACTTCGTTTCTCCAGAACGATCTTCTCACTTCGCTAAACCTTCATTTTTTAAGTTCAAGTTATATATTATTAGTCAAAAAAATCCTACAGCCGAACGCTTTACGATTTATCTGTATCGATAAACGCAAGTCGTTCGGCTGTAGGAGATCATGCTCTTTCTCGATTAGTTGATGCTTATGCTGAATACGACCGGATTCAAGCTATGAACCTGATTCGTCTTTATAATTAGTGCTTCTTCTGTTCTCTCCCATGTCGGTTTTTCATCAAATCCAAGGATCGTTATATCCTCGATGATGCCGTGAAAATCATGCGATTTTGCCTTCAGCGATTTGATTCTAACCTCTCCATTATCTGGATACACGAGAACGGTCGCATAAAGACGACTGCCCTTCACAGTAAAACGAATGTCCTCGCTCGTAAAAGCTTTCATCTTCCCATCCGTGAATTGTCCCTCCTCGACCAAGGTAGGTCCTTCACCAAAGATACGCCAGAAGGTTGTATCATAGATAGCCTCGCCGTTCACTCGCAGCCATTCACCGATTTCCAGAAGAATTCGCTTATCCCCATCAGGAATTGTACCGTCTGCTTTCGGTCCAACATTGAGGAGCAGATTGCCGTTTTTGCTGACGATATCGACTAAATCACGGATAATCTCACCCGATGTTTTATAATCGTTGTTCGGTGTATAGCTCCATGAGTTTTTCGCAACTGCCGTATCCGTCTGCCAAAAATAAGGCTTAAGCGCAGCAAATTGTCCTCTTTCCACATCTGGAACAGCGGTGCCAAAATGAAACGCATCATGCTTATAATTGATCGCAACCTCGATTCCCCACTCTATCGCCTTATTATAGTAATAAGCTGCGAACTTTTTGAGATAGGGCTTGAACGCTGCGGTATGTATCCACCAGTCAAAATAAAATACACTTGGCTTATACTGATCAACAAGCTCGCAGCATCTCATGAGCCAATCCTCCAAATATTGCTGGCTCGGAGGCGAGCCGTACAAATCCTGATGATCAGGCTCAGGCATCGACGGCCAGTAGAGGTCACCGCGCTCCAGCGGCTCTTTAATATCAGAGTCAAATTGCTTGCCGTGCGAGAGAAAAAACCAATGCTCCGCCCGATGTGAGGAAGCACAGAAGATCATCTCCCGCTTCTCAAATGCTTCTTTCATTTCAGCCAGAACATCCCGCTGTGGCCCCATTTCATAAGCATTAAAATGAGAAAGCTCGCTCTTGTACATTTGGAAACCGTCGTGATGCTCAGCAACCGGCATAATATATTTGGCACCGGATTTCTGAAAAAGCTCAGCCCATTCGTCCGCATTAAAATTTTCTGCTTTAAACATCGGAATAAAGTCCTTATAGCCAAAATCCTTATGTTCCCCATAGGTTGCGATGTGATGCTCATACTCCTCAGAGCCTTGGATGTACATATTTCTAGGATACCATTCGCTCTTAAAAGCAGGAACGGAATAAACGCCCCAGTGTATAAAAATACCAAACTTCGCTTTTTGATACCAAGCTGGAACCTGATACTCGCTTAACGAATCCCAATGATCTTTAAATTTTCCGTTTGCTATCGTATCCTCAATCGCTTTCAAATACGCAAGAGTATCCATGATCGTCATCGCTCCTTCACTTTTTGCTGCTTAGACTTATTTTAGCGAGGAAACGATGCCATACACAGGGATAAAACTATGTTTCTAGTGGATAAAAGTAACTTTGTTAACTGCTCTATAAACAAAACAAAGATGCTCTCCTTCTCCAGCTTAATTGTCTATGAAGACAGCAACTGCAAGAAGAAAGGCATCTATCTAGGTTGAACGAGAGATTTACGTTTTGGGCGCTGCGCGAGTAGATCACTCTTAAATGTCGCGAGTACAGCCAAATTCTTTGATTTCCTTAAACAGTTATAGGCAAGAATAAGGGCTGCAAAAGCAAACAGTTCGTTTCTCCCGAACGATCTTCTCGCTTCGCTAAATCTTCATTTTTAAGTTCGACTTATATATTTTAAATTTATAATAGCTATTTAAGATGATAATGTTTGCTTCAACCAATCGTAAGCCACTCTACCGCTTATTTCATGAGCGCCTGGGAATACGTCTATGCCTAGCATATCGCTGGCATTCTCTTCCTCGTAGATCGCTTGGATCTCAGCGACTGCCTTGCGGAAGCCTGCCACTGGGAAGATGGGATCACGCTCACCTGACTCAAGAAACAACGGACGAGGTGCAATGAGTCCGATCAATTCAGGCAGCTCCGCGTGGACAAGCAAACCTGGCGTGTAGTTGTCCACACAATGATGGATAGCAAATATACTATCCTTCATCGTATTCGTAAAACCTGTCAGCACAGTCGCATTGATCCTTGCCTCCAGCACGGCAGCCGCATAACCGATCAAGCCGCCGCCAGAGAACCCCATTACCCCAATCCGATTCGCGTCAACCTCCGACCTTGAGGACAAGTAGTTAAACGCTGCTAAAACCTCCGTTACTCGAAGGCCCGTAAGCGTCTTTCCTAGCGTCATGAGCTGTGTAGACAGTTTGTAGCAGGAGCTTGGCGCATTCTCATCAAGCGCAAGATCAGCCAGCAGTCTACGCTCGCCAAAACCGATGACATCAGGCGCAATAACGACCATTCCCCGTTTCACCAGTTGCACTGCAAAATGCTGATGAATGCCTGGCTCTCCTTCATCAGGCGAACCATCCTTCAGCAATCCGACAATTTCACGACTGCCATAGCCATGACCATGAATCGCAAGCACTGCTGGCAGCGACTCCTTCGGACCATCAGGAATGAGTACATATGCTGCAAAGGTCAGCTCCGGCGTAGCCGACAGCTCAACCCGTTCGCGAACATATCCATCACATTGAACCCGCTCCAGCAGCTTAGGAGCATGTTCAGCATTCGGCTCAAAATATCCAATGACATCACGCAGCGCTTCCTTCAGCTTAGGTCTGCGTTCATTTCGCAGATCCTTTCTTGATTGCTCTTGATGTCGACTAACCGCTTCATTGTAAAGCCTTTCTAATAAAGCATCGCCATTCCACATTGACCTATCAACCGCCTCTGCTGCATTTTATGATCGTGATACTTTCGGAATAATTGGAATTGCTTGTGCACCGCTTGGAGTCATCAAAACGTGAAGCTCTATTTAGTTCACTTCTTTTATTGTAATCGCAACCTGCGTTGGCGTCACTTGCTTATCCAAGGAATCTGAATAAATATAGGCGTTATAAACCGTATGCTCCTCTAAAAAACCAAGCTTGTTGCGGCTCTCGCGCACCTGCTCATTCGTAATGCTGCCCTACAGTATGTGAGAGTCATTCCATACCGTCGGCATATGCTCATAGCACCGAATCCCTTCCTGTGTAAGCAAATTTGAACTTCCATTTTACAAAGGTTTATTTTTTTAGTTTTCAAATTTTAAAAGAGTGTGCCCTAACCAAATTCATCGCTTTTGGGACACACTCTTATCGCCCGAGAAAGTAAGCTGTTTTGCTGTCATAAGCACCTATGTGGTCTTATCGCGGCCGAATGATCGTAACCCGCCACTAAATCCACCACATAAGCACGTATAGGTGCTTATCGCCCGAGAAAGTAAGCTGTTTTGCTGTCATAAGCACCTATATGGTCTTATTGCGGCCAAATGATCGTAACCCGCCACTAATTCGACCTTATAAGCACACATAGGTGCTTATCACCCGAGAAAGTAAGCTGTTTTGCTGTCATAAGCACCTATGTGGTCTTATCGCGGCCAAATGATCGTAACCCGCCACTAAATCCACCACATAAGCACATATAGGTGCTTATTGCCCAAGAAAGTAAGCTGCTTTGCTGCCATAAGCACGCATGTGGTCTTATTGCGCCCGAATGATCGTAACCCGCCACTAATTCGACCTTATAAGCACACATAGGTGCTTATCACCCGAGAAAGTAAGCTGTTTTGCTGTCATAAGCACCTATGTGGTCTTATCGAGGCCGAATGATCGTAACCCGCCACTAATTCGACCTTATAAGCACACATAGGTGCTTATCGCTAGAGAAAGTAAGCTGTTTTGCTGTCATAAGCACCTATGTGGTCTTATCGAGGCCAAATGATCGTAACCCGCCACTAATTTAAATCAAAAAGAGTGTGCCCTAGCCAAATTCATGGCTTTTGGGACACACTCTTACTACATATCACCCAAACCGATTAGGCGAAAAAGCTTGGTTATAAGCATTGTGCTGTTTGTCAGCAATAAAGTCTGCAGCAAGCACGGCCGTTGCTGGACTGAGCAAAATTCCGTTTCGATAATGTCCAGCCGCGAACACGACACGATTGGATTCCGGGATAGGCCCGATTAAAGGATAACCGTCCTGTGTAGCGGGGCGCAGGCCTGCCCAGCTGTGAAACGGTGCTTTGTCCGCTAGAAAAGGAAACAGCTGCTTATTCCAATTTTTGAGCCGGCCGATCCCTTTTTCGGTAACGGAAGTATCGAAACCGGCAACATCCTCCGATGCGCCGCAGACAAGCGTTCCATTCTCTTTGCCAACCAAGTAGCCCTGATTGCAAAATACCATATGCGAAACTGGCTGCGCCTCTACTTCATAAGCGCAAATTTGGCCGCGAATCGGATAAATTGGAAGGTTCATATGGAATGTCTCCGCAAGCTGCTGCGCCCATGCGCCAGAGCAGACAAGCAGCTGATCGCCCTCAAAAAAACGTCCGTCCGCCGCCCGAACAACGACCTCGCTCTGCCACTCCACAATTTCGAGCTTATCCAGCTGCTCATAAATGTGAACGCCAAGGCCTCTACAGGCAAGCTCTAGCGCCTTTACATAATGTGGTGCATAAATATGGCTTTCCTCAGGGGTGTATAAAGCTGCTCTCGCATCACGTGTCAGCAAAGGCTCCTTGCGCTGAAGCTCAGCCCCTTCCAATATCGTCCCCGACGAGCCGAACTGCCGCTGCCACAGCAGTCTGCCCTCCAGCGCCAGCAAATCGGCATCATGATACGCTACATAAAGGCTGCCTGAGTCCGTATATTCAAAGCTCTGTCCTGATATTTGCTTCACCCGCTCCTGCCACTGCGGGTAGAGCCTCAGACTATCCAAGCATAGCTGAAAAAACGCATCTGGTCCTTCTACATTCTCAGAATAAGGAGCCAGCATACCCGCAGCTGCACCAGAGGCTTGGCCACCGCAGCGCTTCGTTTCCAGCACAATCGCTTGATAGCCGCGCGTTTGCAGTTCAAGCGCGCAGGACAAGCCGATGATGCCTCCGCCCATTATGATGATTTTTTCTTTTGTCAAAATTCCACCGCTCCCGTAAATCCTGCTATTTCAATTTAAATGCATCCAGCCCGCTGCTCGCTGAGGCATATCGTTTCTTCACAATTCGGCCAGCTAAATAGGATAGCCGTCCCGCTTCTATAGCAAGGCACATCGCCTTAGCCATCCTTACAGGGTCCTTCGCCTTAGCTACAGGCGTATTCATCAGCACTCCGCTTACGCCAAGCTCCATCGCCTGCGTCACATCGCTTGCAGAACCAAGCCCTGCATCTACGATAATCGGCACATTCGCTTCTTCAACGATCAACCCAAGATTATACGGATTCAGAATGCCCAGCCCTGTGCCAATCGGAGCCGCACCTGGCATAACAGCCGCAGCTCCCGCCTCCTCCAGCCGTTTGCAAATGACCGGATCATCAGACGTGTAGGGAAGCACCGTAAAGCCTTCTTTGACTAAAATCTCAGTGGCCCTGAGCGTTTCGATCGGATCAGGAAGCAGCGTTCGTTCATTCACGCTAATTTCGACCTTAATCCAGTCACTAAGGCCTGAAGCGCGCGCAAGGCGTGCGATACGCACCGCCTCATCTGCCGTTCGCGCACCGGACGTATTCGGAAGATATACATAATCCGCATCCTCCAAATGCTGCAGGATAGAATCATCCTCTGTCGATGCCAAATTGATGCGTCTAATCGCAAAGGTCAGCACCTGCGCGCCGGAAGCTTTAATCGCTTCCTTCTGAACGTATGGATTAGGGTAAAGTCCGGTGCCAAGAAAAAAACGGGAGGACAATGTGCGACCGCCAATGATCAAATCATCTGCCTGCATACAATCAACCTCCTCCTACAAAGTGAACCAATTCAATTCGCATATTTACAAAAACAGGCGTATCCGCCCACTGCTCTGCAGTAAGCACTCTGCCATCCGCTTCGACAACGATTGGCTTGCCTGAAAGCTCCAGCCTCACGATGACGTCTTGAATCGTATTAACCTGCTCCAGCTCCTGCTGTTCACCATTAATTATGAGCTTCATACGTTCACTATCCTCTCTCCAGCTTCCGGATAAAAGCTTCGCAGGTTCCCTTTACATCCGCGCTTCCTACAATTTCGCTAACGGCACAAATCCGCGTTGCGCCTGCACGAATAACCTCATCTACGTTATGCAGCTTAATTCCGCCAATCGCTACAAACGGAATTTTCACCGCTTGTACAACCTCGCGGATATAGGTGATCGTTACCGGATCAACAACATCGACCTTCGTTACGGTAGGATAGATGGGCCCAACCCCGATATAATCAGCTCCATGCTCTTCTGCGAGAAGCGCTTCTTCTATTGCATGAGTAGAAATTCCGATGATTTTGCTGCCAACGATTTTTCTCGCTTCGAGCAGCGGTACATCGCCTTGACCCAAATGGATGCCGTCTGCATCAACCTCCATCGCAATATCGATATCATCGTTGACGATAAAGGTTACGCCATATTTTCGAGTCAGCTCCCTGAGCGCTTTCGCCTTCTCAAGCACCTCGGCTCTATCGCTCGTCTTGTCACGCAGCTGAATAATATCTACACCGCCAAGAATCGCTTCCTCCATGACCTCTACCAGATCGCGGCCAGGATGAAATTGTTCGCCTGTAATCGCATACAACCTGAAATCCTTCATCTATTCCTCACTCCTTCACTATTTTAAAGTCCGATATAACGGGCATATAAGGTTTTGGCGCGTACAAAATCATCCGTACCTTGAACGAGCACCCGCCCGTCTGCGAACAATACGAGCCTTTCTCCCTCAGGCAGCACCACCTTCAGCAGAAAAGGGTTTAAGCTAACCTCCAAGCCCGCTTGCTCCAGCCGCTCTCGCCACAGCTCTAACTCAAGAGCACCGTTTCCCGAAATCTGGATGGTCTCTCGTCCACATAAGGATAAAGCGGTATTATCCCCGCTCACCTCAAGCGAAGGGTACTGCTTCAGCTGGCAGCAGGGACAGTTCTTATCGGGCTCCCCGAGCTTCATCTCGAAGTATTGATTTTGCCATAAATCAAAGGTAACGAGCGTTTTTCTTCTTTGCTTCTCGTCTTCCACCAAATATTTCATCGCTTCCACAGCTTGATATGAAGCGACCATATCGACGACCGGCGCAATAACTCCGATCATATCGCAGGTCTGTCCACCCGAATCACCTGTTTTGATGAAGCAGCGCAAGCATGGCGTCTGACCGGGAATGAAGATCGCACTCATCCCCCGAGAGCTGACCGCTCCGCCGTAAGTGAATGGAATACCGAGCTTAAAGCAAGCGTCATTAAGCAGGAAGCGCGTCTGAAAATTGTCCGTTCCATCCAGCACCAAATCCATGCCTTCGAGCAGCGACTCAATATTAAGCGCAGTTGCATCCGCAACAATCGCTTCCAGACGAATTGAGGAATTGATTTTTCGAAGCTTCTTCTCTGCCGCTACGACCTTTGGATAAACCTGCTCAACATCCTCCTCGTCGAACAGCATCTGTCTTTGCAGATTGCTTTTCTCCACATAATCTCGATCTACAAGCCGCACATGCCCAACGCCAGCCCGTACCATATGGTTAGCCAGCACCGTTCCAAGCGCACCCATCCCTATAATACAAACCGCGCTATCCATAAGCTTGCGCTGACCAGCCTCACCAATCGGTGCAAAAAGCATTTGTCTTGAATATCTCTCGTCCATCTGCCGCTCCTTTCCGCACGTACCACTAACCATCTTGCTTTGATTCTTAGTCTATTATAAGTTACGGAACGCATCTTCTGCTTTAATTGGTTTCGCTAGTTGACCATGCTCCGACAGCCAGTTGATGACAGAGCTCCATGATTCCTCCGTTTGCGAGCCAAACGGCTCTGAGCCCGCGTCCATCAACGGCAGCAATATGTCTAGGCTCTGCTTCTCAATCTCAGCGTCGAGCGGGAAGTTATCACTTTGCAAATCGAGCAGTCCTTGCAAGGATTGCGCTGGGTGCTCCACTGTATATTGCTGGCCTTTCGCAGCTGCATCAATAAACTTCTTAAACGCTTCGCTCTTGCTTTCAAGCCCTGCCTCGCTCGCCGTAAGCACCAGCTCATAATAGTCGGGAACGCCATATTCCGAAGGATCAAATGAGGTAAGCTTCATACCCTCCTTCTCCAAAAGGGGCTTCTCATGATTAACGTAGCCGCCGATAATGGCATCCACCTTGCTTGTCGTCATAGCCGGAATTAGATCCCAGCCGATATCGACATAGTTTAGCTTTGTGCTATCACCGCCGTCGGATTCGACCATCGTGTTCACGATCAGTTGATCGAGTGGAATCGATGGATAGCCGATTTTTTTGCCAATCAAATCCTTTGGCGTTTGAATGCCTGCTGAATCCAGTGAGAAGAGGCGATTCAAAGGATGCCTCACAATGGCAGCCACCGAGACAATCGGAATATCCTCCGCACGTGAGATCGCAACCTGCATTTGATAGCTGAGCGCCAAATCCGCTTTGCCGGTCGCCACTAATTTTAGCGCATCATTCGTATCGGCTGGCGTTTGAAGATTGACCTTAAGGCCCGCCTCCTCGAAATAGCCCTGCTCCTCCGCCGCATACAGGAAGGAATGTACCGCATTCGGATACCAGTCGAGCAGCACGGTAAGCTCGGTTTGTGCTTCAGACTTTTCTTTGCTGCTTGAGCCGCAGGCAGCCATCGTGGTTAACGCTAGCATCAGAACAGTAGTTATCAATAAATATCGTTTCCAGTTATTTAATATCATACAGGTAGGTATCCTCTCTTATTTACATTTATTATTGACGACGGGCAAGACTGGCGCGTTCCAGCCACTGCACGGTTAGAAACAGCAGAATACCCATGAGGGAGAGCAGCAGCACCCCTGAGAATACAGCATCGCCTCGCAGCAGGTTTGATGCCCGCTTCGTATACATGCCAAGCCCAGCCTCTCCGCCGAGCCATTCTCCGAGCGTCGCGCCGCCAACGCTAATCGTCGCGGCCATCTTGAGTCCCGTAAAGAATCCAGGCAGTGCAGATGGCAATTTCCACTTTACGAACAACTGGACTCTTCGAGCGCCCATCGATCGCAGCACCTCTCCTATGCCAGAATCTGCCGAACGGAAGCCGTCTGCCGTGTTCACTGCAATCGGGAAAAAGGTGAATAGAATAACGACGGCCACCTTGCTCCATATTTCATAACCGAACCACATGACCATAATTGGCGATAACGCAATAATCGGAATCGTTTGAGATGCAACGATAAGCGGGTAGATCGTCTTTTTTGCAAGGCCCGACCCTTCGATCCAGATTGCTGCGAGCGTACCGAATACGATGGAAATGCTAAGACCTAGCAAAGCCTCTCCCAAAGTTACAGCGAAGTGCTTGCCAAGCAGCAAGCGATTCTCCCAAATAGAAATAAGTACGTCAGACAGCTTGGGAATAATGTAATGGGGAATCGCCAGCACCCGGGTCGCTATTTCCCATAAGAGTGCGAGCAGCAGGACAAATAGAATAGAAGGAAGACTTATCAGCACTCGCTGCTTCATCATTCTGCGCCTCCCCATCCGCCAGCCCCCTTGCCTAGAAGCTCAAGCGCTTGACGTTTTAATTGAATAAAGGAATCATTTAGAACGGCTTCATAGGTTCTTGGCCTCGGCAGTGAAATGACAAGCTCCTTCAAGCTGGAAACCGGCGATTCCGCCGCAACCAGCACCCGATCAGAGAGAAGCAGCGCCTCATCAATATCATGCGTGATGAACAATATCGTTTTGCGATGCTGCTCCCACACCTGAAGCAGCCATTCCTGCATGCTTACACGCGTCATCGCATCCAATGCGCTGAACGGCTCGTCGAGCAGCAGCAGGTCACCTCCGCTCAGCATAGAGCGAAGGAACGAGACGCGCTGGCGCATGCCGCCTGACAGCTCATGCGGACGCTTCGCCTCCGTACCCGAAAGCCCAAAGGCCGGCAGCAGCTCAAACACACGCCGCCTGGCTTCTTTTTTCGAGCAGCCCGCAAGCTCCAGGCCAAGCGCCGCATTATCAAGCACGCTTCGCCACGGCATAAGACTGTCTCGCTGCGGCATATAGCCAATCCGCCCAGAACGGCGGCTTCCCGCTGCTGAAGCTCCTCCGTCTCCCATACCAAGCTTAATCGTTCCAGCCTGAGGGGAAAGTAAACCCGCCAGCAGCCGAAACAGCGTTGTTTTCCCCATTCCGCTTGGCGCGAGGAAGGACACAAACTCTCCTTCACGGATATCGAAGCCGAGTCCGTTAAATAATGGTCTACCTTCTCCAAAGGCGTAAGTGAGTCCTTCCACTGACAAAGCAATCGAGCTCCTGCTCGCATCGCTTGGACTTACTCCGCTCAAATCGGCCACTCCTCTTGCCGATCAGCCATATCCCAAAACATATATTCGAATTTGGATGTTGTTACAAAGAGCTCCTCAAGCTGCGCGAGCTCCCGCTCCGGCAAGCCTTCAGCGAGCCGATCCATAAGCTTTATCGTCCACTCCGTAAGCTCGCCGAAATCCTCCGAGCTGTACATTAAAATCCATTCCCGGTATAGCGGATGCTCAAGCGCTCCTGGATATTTAGCAAACGTCGTTCCAATCTCGCAATAGCTCCACATGCATGGGAGCAGCGCAGCCACTACTTCAGCAAGCGAGCCCTGCGCCGCATCAAGCATATACTTCGTATACGCGATGGTTGTCGGTGCCGGCTTCGTTGCCTCCAGCTCATCACGGCTTATTCCAAAACGCTCAGCGTACTGGCGATGCAGCTCCATCTCCACATTCAACGTAGAATGCAGAAGCTCCGCAAGCTTGCTCATCGTCTCCAAATCACGTGCCTTTATGCTGCCTAGTGCGAACATTTTGGCATAATCGATCAAATACACATAATCCTGTTTCATATAATAAATGAACCGCTCAAGCTCAAGCGTCCCTTCTCTGAGCCCCTTCAAGAACGGATGCGCATGACAGCTTTCCCATATCGGCTGAACCACGCGGTACAGCCTCTCACTAAAACGCTCCACTGCTGCTTCACTTCCCATTAGTTAGTTGACCTCGCTTTCCGGCTTTGCTTGATTGCACCACTCCGCAATGAAAGCAATCATGACCTTTGCATATTCCACAAGCTCGCGAACGTCGATGCTTTCATCGACGGCGTGAGCATGGCGAAGCTCCCCTGGTCCATAGATTACGGTAGGTATACCCGCTCTTCCGATCCAGCCTGCATCCGTCACGCTTGGGCTCATGCCAATCGTCGGAGCAGCACCGAGCTGCTTCGTGTGAGCTGCGGCAAGTGCTTGCAGCCCATCTTCATTCGTGTCCAGCGTCAGCGAAGGAAATATTTCTCCTTGCTCCTCTATCATTGAACGGCCACCCCAGCGAAAAGACGGCGGATGCTTGCGAAGCCACGGATCAGCTTCAGCAACCTTTAGCAGGTGACTTTCAATTTCTGCAGCTACTGATTCGTAATCCTCGTCAGGGTAGAAATGAACCGTTATCCATAACGCACAACGGTCGGCAATAAATGCCGCATGACGGCCGCCTTCAATGACCGCCGGATTAATCGTATTGGAGCCCGCTGGAAAGTCTGGATAAGACTTCGTCACTGCCCAGTGACGCTCCAGCTCCTGTAGTCCTTCAATCAGCTTGACCATTTTCTCTATCGCACTGGCTCCTTGTACGCCGCCGCCCGCATGAATCATCCGCGATCGCATACCGTCATGATAGGTGACCGGACTTTGCACGGTCACCCAGCCGGTAATGACGCCGCCTTGTCCTTGAATAGCCATTTCGCTTGTATCAGCGACAATCGCAAAATCCGCGCTGCAGCCCCGTTCCATGCAAGCTCTCGTTCCAGCTTCCCCGGCTTCCTCGCCAATGACCGATTGAAACAGCAGATCCCCTTTTAACTCTACTCCAGCCTCGTTCAGCAGCTTAATCGCAAATAATAATGCTGCGACTCCGCCCTTCATATCCGCTGTGCCTCGCCCATAAGCTCTGCCGGCCTCAACCGTCAGCTCGAACGGGTTACGCTGCCATTTCCCACTGTCACCTACCTCAGCAACATCGATGTGGCCATTCAGCAGCAAGCTGCGGTAGGACTCGCGCTGTGAGCCGCGTTTAAGGCCCGTTACGTTTGGATCACCGGGATAAACCTCCCACAGCTCCGTCTCAAATCCGCTTGCTCGAAGCTGCTCTTCCACAAACTGCTGTGCCTTCATCGTGTTACGCGCCGGAGGGCTGACTGTCGGATAAGCGATCAGCTTCGATAGCAGTGCAAATAGCTCCTCCTGCCTCTCCTCTGCCTCTTGCTGCAGCCTTGCAATTAAACTTTCCTGCATCGTTTTTGCTTCCCCTTTTCATGAGAAACAGGTGTGGGCAATAGAAAAAACCATTCGAGAATACACGAATGGTTACGATTCGATACGTTCTCTACGCCAGCATTACCTGGTTCAGATTAACGGTCAGGGACAAACGGTCCCAATCTCAGCCGGACTAAATCCAGCACCCGTACTCCATATGAAGTTAAAACAACTATAGCCTACGCTTTTCCAAATGGCAATATGAAAATAAATAGACTACGTTCTCGCATCGCATGATTGTTTCCTATATTCGCCAGGCGTCACTCCGACGACCCTCTTGAATACCCGATTAAATGAAAAATAATGAAGATACCCTACTTGAATCGAAATATCTTGAATGAGATCATCCGTCGTCTTCAATAGCTGCTTGGCATGTGCAATACGTATACGAGTCAAATAATCAACAAAATTCTCGCTGAATTCATCCTTGAACAATCTACTTAAATAGCTTTGGTTGATGTTGAATCGATCACTAAGCAGCTGCAGGGATAGATCCGGATCATTAAAGTTTTGCTCGATATATTCTTTTATTTCATGTATTAACTCTTGACTGATGCGACCGACCCGGAGCTTCTCCATCTGCTCAGTTGCCGAGCCTAACAAAGCAATAAAAGCTTCACGCAAGTCATCAACGGAATCAATTGATTTCAATTCGCGGTTCAATTCCGTCATGGTACGATTCCAAATCTCTTGATAGGGCGTAGGAAGCTCCGAGACCTCTTTAGATATATGGAAGATCATAAAGTTCAGTAAATTAACGATATCCTGGAGTTGAAAATACTTGCTCTGTACAACCTCCATTAATTGTATAAAGCTGCTTTTCCAGGCCGCGTTACGATGCTTGAATGACTCCGCAATATCTCTTATAAGCTGCAGCTGCTCGAACATCCCCGAATGAACATTGTCTTCCAGCTCCCAATAAGCAATAACTCTGTTTCCTCCAACCGAGGTTTTATAGGATAATGCTTCTTCTGCTTCATCGAAGGATTGCGCAGCATCCGTCAGCTCGCTCACCGCCGAACCCATTCCAATCGAAACGGAATAGTCAAGATTCTCCTTAATCCATATTCTAATCTTGTTGCCTATCTCACTTATACTCGTGTTTGTCAGCTCATGTTCACCGTTCATCTGAATTAACATGGTCAGTCGACCATTCTCCAGCCACTCCGCCCATACATAGGCATTTCTGGATTCAGCAATTTCCTCCACTACATTAGACATCACATATTTAATTAAATACTGATCACGCGAGCTATAAACATTGCAGAAATCACTATATTTATCAATTTCAATTATACCTATGTGGAAGTTTTTACCATGTACTAACTTATTGAAAAAAAGAAACTGTTTCTCGCTTTGTGCCGAATCCATCAGTTGTTCTCCGCTAATGAGCTCGATAAAAAACTGTTTCCTTCGATACAGAGCATTCTCTTTATTCACATCACTATATTGATTAGCTAGTTCAATCAGATGATTGACCGCTTTATCAATAAAGCGCGGATTATCGTTAAGTATATCGGGAAGCTCGCCCGATTTTGATTTTATGTATTGCGTGATTCCGCTCATCATGCTGTCGATCGGAGAGGTATATTTTCTGGCCAAATAAATAATAACTACCGTTGCAAATAATATGGAGATAATTCCCAAAGCAACCCAACCATAATATAGGTTTGTAACAATGCCGTAATTGAATTTATCCTTTATCCCATTACGAATTTCCCAGTTCGTATAATCGGAATGAAAAGAGGATATAGGGTCGCTATTATCTCCAGCGACATCAACAATGGCTTGGCCCTTCTGGTCATACACAGTCGTAATGCTAACGTTTTGGGTGTTCATATCCTGAACCATCTTCTTGATGGCACTTGTGGAAACATTTACAACAAGTAAGCCGCTAGGATTGGAAAGCAGCGGTATCTTCATGACTAAGGAAACAACAGGATAAGAGTCTGACTTCGTTAAAAATAATTGATAAGGCCTACTCCCCGTCCATTCATGCGGTATATCACCTGCTAGCAATTGATTTACGAATGCATGATCACCGAAGCTGTCCAAGGAAAGTGAGGCGCTGGTGCTCAGCACTTTCTGATCTGCGGTACGCACCATATAGATGGAGCTAATTAATGGAAAATCAATCATAAAAGCATTAAACTTAGTGGACAATCGTCTCTCGATAATATATGGGTTGCTATCCTCATCATCGTCCAATTGATACAAAAACCTTTTCAAATCTTTATTATTGTTGATTTCTCCAATCATTAGCCGTTCAATATTTTGAAGGGAAGACTCGATTTGCTGTGTCACATACTTCGCATAATTTTCACTCGTATTCACCATTTGGCGTTCCATTACCTGGCTGATCGTCATATAGAACAGAAAGATGAGAAAACCGACTACGAGATAAAAGACAGGCAAATACGTAAAAAGCAATCGTTTGAACCATGATCTAGATTTCATATTCTCTACTCTATCCCCCCAAAAGTAAACGATTACATAATATAATGACTCTATCGGTAGCCATAGTGCGCTACCGATAGAAAAGGTCTATTTATATCTTAAAAACTCATATCGTATAGATCCTTGGTAAAGACCCAAGTATCCTTATTTTCTTTGTACCAATTGGCATAAAACTCCTCAACCTTCTGGCCATCGGATTTTTTCCAGATTGATTTGGCATCCTCCACAGCTTTGTCCACAGTCACCTTACTGCCGCCGACTATCGCTCTGCTCCATATATCTGAGATCGGTTCATTCGCATTTGACACGATAAATTGAATATCCTCAGGAAGACCAGGCATATATTTAGTAATTTCAGGCAATGGTCGATCCTTGCTAATATAAAGCTTGTAAGCTTGCTCTAGTATAGCATATACTTCTTTGTCAAACGGATCGGATTGATCCAGATCATCCATATACTTCGTAAATTCATTAATAATATGCTGCGAGCCCAGCATACGGAAATCACCGAGCCAGCTCACTTCCTTCTCATACTTTTCCTGATCGATCGTTACTTCTTTCCCGTCTTCCATTTTATAATGGACGCCCTCTTGGCCGTATTTCAACGTATGAGCCATCGTCTTGCTGCTTAATAAATCCACATACTTCATGACCGATTGCGGATCATCCGCCTTAATATTAACAACACCTGTCATTTGGACCGGATCATTAAAATATGGGCTGAACTGACCAAATTCACTGCTTGGCAATGCAATGACAGCCAGCTTGGCACTCGGATTATTTTTTTTCAAGGTTTCATAATTATTATAAACCTGCAAAACATTCCCTGAATACCCAAACATCATCGTCTTGCCCTGTACAAAATCCTGCAGCGCTTTCTCGCCATTCTTGTCCGTTAAGAAATCCTTATCAACTAAACCTTCGTCAAACAATCTCTTCTTATAGCTCGTTGCGGCTGCGACACGATCCCAATCTCTTACGATTTCACCATTTTCGATAACCCAGGTTACATTCTGAAATGCTGTATTCATCCAGTCATAACCACTTAAATTTGTCGCGTAGCTGCCTTTGTTTTCACTTGCAAATCTCTTCATGACCTCGTAGGCATCTTCCATCGTTTCAGGAACTGGCAAGCCTAACGTATCAAGCTGATCCTGACGAATAAATAGATAGCCACCAGGGATATAACCAAGCAATCGCCCAAATTCATAAAGCTTGCCATCAGACTTCGTACCCAGCTGTCTTAGGAGTGGGAACTCATTCAAAAGCTCCTTATAGTCTGTACTGTACTGCTCAATGATATCGTCTATCGGCATAATCTGCTTCTGCAAGAACAGCTGATTGCGATAGCCGCCGTCATAATCCAAGATTAGGTCCGGCCCATCGCCTGCTGCAAGCAGCGCATTGAGCTTCTGAACAGATTCCCAACGTGGAACTGGGATGTATTTGACCATAACGGATTCGTTGATATATTCCGTCCATAGATTTTTTTCTGCAGTTCCGATTTCTGGTGGAATATTTCCTCGATCATACATCGATACCGTGATCGGCTTCGTTTGTTTTGCAGGTGCAGCCTCTTTATCACCGTTATTTACAGCCGGAGCCTTTGTTGCTGGCTCACTCTTATTATTAGTAGAGCAGCCTGCAAGCGCTAACGTGAATACGAGCACCATACTCATCAACATAACTAATGCATTTTTACGAGTTTTCAATATAAGAACCTCCCTATTTCTTCTATTATTTCATTTTTGATTAACCCTTAATAGCTCCAATCAACATTCCTTTAATAAAGTATTTCTGCAAAAATGGATACACAATCAGCATCGGTATGATCATCACGATAATGCCAGCTGCCTTTATGGATTCCGGTGTAATCGCGTTAAAATCATCAGGCGACAAATTGCCAATCTCTTGAAGTATAGACTGACTTTGAATCATCTGCTGCACCATTACAGCCAAATTGTACTTGTCTGTCGAATTAATAAAGATCAACATATTAAAGAATGAATTCCAATGGCCTACCCCATAGAACAATCCCAGCGCAACGATTACAGGTATGGACAGGGGCAAGAAAATACGGAATAAGATCGTCCACTCTCCGCCTCCATCCATTCGCGCCGACTCTACTAGCTCCTCAGGAATATTTGTGAAGAAGGTACGCATAACTAGCATGTTATACACACTCACAAGTCCAGGTATCCAGATCGCACCATATGTATCAATAAGCCCCAATGATTTCACCAGCAAGTAACCAGGAATTAATCCTCCTGAGAAAAGCATCGTGAAGACGATCGCTAGCGTAAAAAAGCGTCCGCCGTACATATAGCTTCGCGATAATGGGTATGCGCAAAATATAGTAAATATCAGATTAAGGCTAACACCTACAAGGGTGATCACAATACTATTCTTCAGCGCTGATACAATTCTAGTACCGACGATCAGCTTGTCATAGGCTTGATCGGTAAATCCTACGGGCCAAAGGCTTACAGCGCCAGAAATAATAGCAGACTGGTCACTGAACGATAGCGCAAGGAGATGAACCATCGGTAGAATGCAACTGGCCGCGAAGAAAATCAACAGGATGTTAATGACATTGCCAAATACTTTATCTGCAAAAGAATCTCTCAACCTCTATCACCCCTACCATAATCCATTGTTAAATCTCCGTGCGATCCCATTTGCTCCAAGTACTAGAATAAGACCGACGACTGATTCAAAAAAACCAAGTGCGGTAGCTAAACTAAATCGTCCTCCATTAATCCCAACCTTATAGTTCCAGGTGGAGATAACCTCAGAAATATTAGATACTACTGGGTTCTGCAGGATATACACCTGATCAAAGCCAACCTCCATAATGTTGCCAATCGATAAGATGAGTATGATGAAAATGACTGGCTGGATAGCCGGAAGCGAAATATGCCACATTTGCTTCAATCTGGACGCTCCATCTAGGCCCGCTGCTTCGTATAAGGACTGATCAACCGCAGAAAGCGCTGCCAAATAAATAATGGCTCCCCAACCTGCACCCTTCCAAATACCGGAACCGATAAAAATAGCAATCCACGATCCTGCATCGTAAAGAAACGGAAAGCTATCTCCAAATAATAGTTTAACTACATGATTAATAATCCCGTTTTCTTGCGCAAAAATAGTCATGATAATACCGCCGACGATAACCCAGTTTAGAAAATGCGGCAGGAATACAGCGGTCTGAATACTTTTCTTAAACCAACTGCTTCTTATTTCATTGATCATAAGTGCTACAAGAATAGGAAACGGAAAACCAATTACTAGCTGTAATATGCTTAGCATCAGCGTGTTTCGCAGTATGTTTAACATATTCGGGTTCGTAAATAACAGCTTGAAATTATCGAATCCGACCCATACACTCCCCCAGATCCCATCGGTAAAATTATAATTTTTGAAAGCGATGATGAGTCCGACCATTGGTGTGTATTTGAATACTAGGAAGTAAACAATGATCGGAGTAAACATAATGAACAAAGGGATATTAAGCTTAAATCTCCGATTGTAAAGGTTCATTTATAACCCCTTTCAAAACCAACTTATGGCTGCAGCCAAATCTAATTATTGGGAAAAATAGCCTGATGAGCAAGTAGCACATTTTTTTCGAACCACATTTTTTAACTAATGGCCGCGTTTTTCATAGATTTAGCACGCTAGTTAAAAATAGTCACCCTCGCAAAAAAGGTTATATTTGAGCTGACAGTTCCGTATAGGCATAGCATTGTAGGGGATATCGCGGTTGATGACGATGAATATACGAGGTCTTAAACACACACCTACATTAATTTTATAAGTAAATACGGAATGGCGCTATGATATAAAGCACATCATCTAAACGTCAATGTCTTTGATCGTGAAACTTTGCAGGATGCCATGGCTCATCCGGAGCTGTATCCTCAGCTAACTGTACGTGTTTCCGGTTATGCCGTAAACTTCATTAAGCTGACGAAGGAGCAGCAGCTTGAGGTCATTAGTCGTACGTTCCATGGAGCAATTTAATGGCAGCTACTCGAGAGCGACACCTTCAAATCGAGCATGACCGTCAAACGAAAGGACGTATTCACTCCTTCGAATCGTTCGGCACGGTTGATGGTCCTGGCATCCGCTTCGTACTATTTATGCAGGGCTGTGCGCTGCGCTGCCAGTTTTGCCATAATCCCGACACTTGGGATACGACAACAGGCAGGGTACTTACGGTCGATGATGTCATCGCTGAAATTGAGCCGTTTATCCCTTATTATAAAGCATCCGGAGGAGGAGTTACGTTCTCTGGCGGTGAGCCTTCCCTGCAGGCTCCTTTCCTCGCAGCATTAGGCCGAGAGCTAAAACGCCGCTATCATCTGCACATTGCCATGGACTCTTCAGGATTTTGTGAGCCGTCGCATTTACAGTCGACCGCCTTGCTTGATGTGCTTGATTTGATTTTGCTCGATCTTAAAATGATCGACGAAAAAAAGCATATTGCGCTTACGACACAATCCAACGAGCGAATAAAACGTATGGCTCAGTACGTAAACGAGCAAAAAACACCGCTATGGATTAGACACGTCGTTATTCCTGGGGTCACGAACGACCCGGCTGATGTTGATATGCTTGCCGCAGCGATTGCCATGCTTCCAACAGTGCAGAAGGTCGAGCTTTTGCCTTATCATGAGATGGGAGCATTCAAATGGAAGCAGCTTGGTCTGACCTATGAGCTTGAGCATATTAAGCCGCCTGACGGTGAGCAGCTTGCAGATGTTCAGCAGCAGCTGCAAGCTAGACTAAATATTCCCGTTATCCTATAAGCCCAATGTACGAATAATGAATTAGCCGAGCAGCGTTAGATGCTCGGCACTTTTTTTTGTTCATCTCCCTTCGTACAAAACTTGGACAGGTCTCGCACACTTTGGATATTGCATATTTAGTCATTAGGTTGTATATTTATTCAATGAGATGAATTTTCGGGAGGTTAGTTGCCTTGCAGATGGAAAAAACGAAAACAGCAGCATTGCTGGAGACAGCGGGGAAATCACTTTTGTTTACAGCGAAGCGTCCTAACATTGTGATGGAGCGCGGCGAGGGAATGTATATGTGGGATACTGACGGGAATCGCTATCTCGATTTCGTAGGTGGATGGGCAGTTGCGAGTCTTGGCCATTCTCCTGCTGCCCTGCAGAAAGCTTTGACAAAGCAGTCTGCCACACTTGTCCATGCCAGCCCGGGCTATTACAATCGCCCGATGCTTGAATTTGCCGAGCTGCTGACCAGCGTGAGCGGAATGGATAAAGCTTTCTTCGCAAGCAGCGGCGCAGAAGCGAACGAGAGTGCCATTAAGCTCGCCAGAAAGCATGGTGCAGTGAACCTGAACGGTGCCTACGAAATTATTACGTTAACGAATAGCTTTCATGGACGCTCGCTTGCTACGATGTCTGCAACTGGAAAAGAGCAATGGAAGGAGCTTTTTGCACCCAAGGTCGACGGTTTTAAGCATGTCCCCATTAATGACTTGGATGCCTGCTTCGCTGCGGTTACGAATCAAACCTGTGCGATTATGGTTGAGCTAGTACAAGGCGAGGGGGGCGTCCATGCTGTAGATGAAGCTTATTTGTATGGGCTTCGCAAAATATGCGATATGTATGGCATGCTGCTTATTTTCGATGAAATTCAGACGGGACTGGGGAGAACGGGCAAGCTCTTCGCCTACGAGCATTATGGCATACAGCCGGATGTAATGACGCTTGGCAAGGGCATTGGCGCAGGCTTTCCGCTGTCAGCCATGCTGACCAAAAGCAAATACGATTTGTTCGAGCCTGGCGATCAAGGCGGAACCTACACAGGGGCACCGCTGGCGATGGCTGTTGGCTATGCCGTACTTGCGGAGCTGCTTGAGCGGAATTTAGCCGATAATGCGTACGCACAAGGGCGCTATTTGGTGAACGCCTTGCAGAAGCTGTCTGCCGAATTTCCGATTACAGCGATCCGCGGCAAGGGGCTGCTGTTAGCATTCGATGTACCAGAGGGCACCGCCGCAGAACTTGCCGCTATATGCCTGCGTGAAGGCTTGCTCATTAACTCGCTGAATTCCTCAACCATACGACTCGTACCGCCATTGATCGTGTCGCAGAGAGACAGCGATGAGATGCTGGGTATTTTGCGCGGCGCATTCGGGCAGCTGCAGGCCGCTATCTAATAGGCATAGGAGATCAAGCATTCTAGCTGCAACGCAATGACTAATGAAAATGGCAATCATCACGCTTCGGGATTGATAGTGAAAATGGATACTATTGCAGAAAGTACAATAGAATTCTTAGTATACAGCTCACTACCGAGCTACACTGCACTTAATACAATGGAAAACCACCAAATGCGTGCTTTTATTAGGTTTTAGCCGTATTTGGCAAAAATCCACTGTAGAAAGTACAACGTAGACTCGCCAAATCCTTTTTTGAAGCGATTTGATTGTAAAAACTACATTGTAGCATAACACCCGCTACTCTAGATGTCCTTTCTCTGCCTAGGAACAAGACAAAAACATTATAGTTACTGCTGCAATAGCCACTACACCTACCAGTTCAGCGGGCTGTCTGCATAATCGACATATTCGCACTCTGCTTCCGTTGCAATCCGGCCTAGTCTTGCTTCAACCAGCATCAAAATTCCAGCTGCAGATTGCTCCGGCGTGAGCGCTGCTGCTGCATCCAGCTTGCCCTGCATAAAGGTCTGCACCCAGCCTGGATGAACGACGAGCACTCGCCCGCCAAGCGGTTTAATGTGATTATGGGTAAGCCTCGATTGCATGTTGAGTGCTGCTTTGGACATGCAATAAGCGTACCAGCTCTCGCGGTAGCAATTGCTAATACTGCCTGCCTCTGATGAAATATTAACGAGAAACTTCGAGTCGCTCTTCAGCAGCAGCGGCATAAAGGTCTGGCTCATGCGCAGGCTGCCCAGCGTGTTAACGTTAAAGACGTTCAGCATTTCTGCATAATCAAGCGCGTCCAGCACTGTAGCGCCAATATCGCCCAAAATAGCTCCGTTATTAATTAATAAATCAAGTGCCTCTATCCGCGCAGCCACTGCTTCAAACGCTCTCGCTACACTTTCATCACTTGCTATATCAAGCCTCAGCACCTGCAGCTGCTCCGCATATTCACTCTTCAGTGCTTCTAGCTCTGGCACTTCCTCTGCATATTGCCCAGCAAAAACCTGATATCCCTTTACTAGCAAGCCATTTACAAGCGCCAGGCCTACTCCCCGGTCTGCCCCTGTTACGAATGCAGATTTCATCAATAAGCTCACTCCTTCAAACGCGAATTAAATAGTTGTTGTCCCCATCCATTTTCTATATTAATTAATGAATGTTGGATAAGCTGCTCTGCATAATCTAGATACGGTTGTAATGAGCTAGTCAGCAGGAGGGCTGCCACTTTGCGTACACATGCTGCTCGAAATAATGAATTTAAAATTTACATCGTTCCCGCCTGGAAATGGAAGGAGTTTATCGCCTTCGAGCTCATTGGCGGCGCGGCATTTTATTTAATTTGCAGAAAAACCGCTCATTCCGAGCTATTCGGATTAGCCGCCAATATAGCTGGTCCACAAATGCTGAAATATTTAATGGCAAGCTACCGGCTTGACACAAAAAACGTTCCACAGCTCCCGCCAAGCTAGCGGGATTGCAGAACGTTTCTTCATATTTAGAAGCCGAAGTAAGCTTTCGCGTTGCGATAGGAGATGTTTTGAACCATGTCGCCAAGCAGCTCCATATCCTGCGGTGCCTCGCCATTTTCGACCCACTCGCCCAGCAGGTTGCAGAGCAAGCGTCTAAAATATTCATGTCTTGTGTAGGAGAGGAAGCTGCGGGAATCCGTCAGCATGCCGACAAAGCGGCTAAGCAAGCCGAGATTAGCAAGCGCATTCATCTGATCCAGCATACCATTTTTAGTATCGTTGAACCACCATGCAGAGCCGAGCTGAATTTTTCCCGGAACTCCGCCGCCCTGGAAGCTGCCAATAATGGAACCGAGCACATCATTATCCTTCGCGTTAAGCGAATAGACGATTGTTTTCGGAAGCGCATCATCCGAATCGAGCGCATCAAGCAGCTTGGCAAGCGGATAAGCCACAGCGCTGTCATTGATCGAATCAAAGCCGGTATCCGGCCCCAGCTTGTCAAACATACGGGAGCTGTTGTTTCTTGCCGCGTTAATATGGAACTGCATCGCCCAGCCGCGCTCGGCATACAAGCGTCCTAGAAAGAGCAGCGTGTATGTTTTGTACTGCTTTTCTTCCTCCAGAGTCACCGTTTCTCCATTCAACGCTTTAGCAAAGATAGCAGCAGCGTCAGCCTTAGTCGTCTCGGCATAAGCGACGTAGTCAAGCGCATGGTCAGAAACCTTGCAGCCTACCTCATCGAAAAACTTCACTCTAGCCGCAAGCGCGTCTAGCAGTGCATCGTAGCTGTTAATCTCCGAGGAGGCGGCTGCACCAAGCTTGCTTACCCACTCCAGGAATGTAGAACGGTTAATTTCCAGCGCCTTATCCGGACGGAAGGATGGCAGCACCTGCACGTTAAAATCTTTTAACTCCTTGATCGCAATATGATACTCGAGCGAATCTACCGGATCATCTGTCGTGCAAATAACCTCAACGTTAGACATTTTGATCAGGTCACGCGCTTTAAATTGACCCGAGACGAGCTTCGCATTGACCTGCTCCCAAATCGCTGGCGCATTCTTCTCATTAATAAGCTCGTACACGCCGAAATATCGGCGAAGCTCCAAATGCGACCATTGATACAGCGGATTGCCGATCGTTTGCGGAACGGTTTTGGCCCACTCCACAAAGCGCTCGTAATCGCTCACGCCTTCGCCGCCAGTAATATAACGCTCCTCTACTCCATTAGCGCGCAGAGCTCGCCATTTGTAGTGATCGCCATACAGCCAAGCCTCCGTCAAATTATTAAAGCTCGTATTCTCAAAAATTTGCTGTGGGCTTAGATGGCAATGATAGTCGATAATCGGCATATCCTTCGCAAAATCATGATATAAACGAACCGCAGTCTCGCTTGATAGCAAAAAATTGTCATCCATAAAAGGCTTCATTCCAGCTTCCCCCCGAACATTATTTATGAAATTTTACAAGATCATCGATCTGTACAGCCAGTCCGGTTTGAATGGAACGGTTAGCCGCAATGCCGGTTAAAATCGATCTAGCTCCATCAATATGATTAGCCGCCCGGTTGAACGGATCTTCCACTGGCGTACCGAACAAATCGTTCAGCAATACTGGATCGCCGCCACCGTGTCCGCCTACGCCTTCCTCGACTTCAACTTCATACGGTGCAGCAAACATCGGAAACACCTTGATCGTTTGCTCCTTCAATGCTCCCTCGTCTGCTTTCTCGCCGCCTGAGTTGACGTATGATTGCTCGACAATATTCATTTCGATGCGTCCCTTCGTACCATTAAATGCGATACGATAGCCTTCCCATGGCAAGTAAGCGTTTAACGAGTACGTTAGAATCGCGTTGTTTTTGTAGCGGACAAGCACACCCATCGTGTCTTCAATATCAATGCCGTCGCCGAATACGCTTTGATCGCGGCGGTAGCCGTCCTCGTGCTCCGCATCCAAATACATCGACTTCAAATGATCATTTTGATCCAAGTGTAGCGCAAAAGGGTCGTTTTCGGCAATCGGATTTCCAGTTGCTCGTTCATAAAATTTCGTTTCACCGCGCTGCTCCGCATTTTCACGTCCATAGAACAAAAGATCGCCATAGGCAAATACAGATTCAGGCTGCGATCCGATCCAGAAGTTGACAAGATCAAAGTGATGCGTCGATTTATGGACGAGCAAGCCGCCGCTGTTCTGTTTGTTGCGATGCCATCTGCGGAAATAATCAGCGCCATGCTGCGTATTCAGCAGCCATTCGAAGTGAACAGACGTCACTTTGCCAATCGTGCCATTCGCAATAAGCTCTCTAGCCTTCGTATGATGCGGTGCATAACGATAGTTGAACGTCACCCGTACATTGTTCCCAGTGCGCTCGACTGCATCCAAAATTTCCTGCAGCTTCTTCTCATCGACAGTCATCGGCTTCTCCGTCACTACGTCACAGCCTAGCTCCAATGCTCGAATAATATACGTGTGATGCGTACGGTCCATGCTCGTAACGATAACCGCATCTGGCTTCTCCGTCTCAATCATGCGATCGAATTCATTCGATTTGTATGTGTTTACTGCTTCATATTTATATTTATCAACTAAAATGCGGTTCGCATAGTCCATTCTCGTTTGGTTAATATCACAAATCGCAACTAGCTCCGATGTTTCTCTGTAATCGGTTGCAAGGGCACCATAAAAAAATTCTGCTCTTCCACCGCTTCCTACAAGTACATAACGTTTTTTTGACATAACTATTATTCCTCCTTCTATTCGCTTACCTTCATATTACTGCATGAGAGTGGTATAATTCTCTGCATATCATGCTGATTTTTCATTAAACACCGCTTTTCTTGCGGTATTATAGAAGGGATGTCTCTCTATTGTCCACACAACTCGAACTTTATAGCTTTGGCTCGACTCCCGAGCTGTACGTCGAATATTTAAAACGGTCCGAACCCTTTACGATGAAGGACGATCATTACCATGATTATTATGAGCTATATTATATGCTGTCTGGAGAGCGGATTTATTTTATAAGAGATCGTTCCTATACCATTGAGAAAGGCGACCTCGTCTTCATTCACAAGCATGAGCTGCACAAAACGATGCAATCCGGCGATGCGTCGCATGAGCGGTTCGTCATTCACTTTGACGATGCGATGATTCACCGCATGGCGGGCGGGCATGCTGATCTCTTGCTATCGCCTTTCAATCAGCAGTCCCATATTCTCCGCTTGCCGCGACAAGAGCAGCTGGCCGTAGATCAATTCATGAGAAGATTGTTAACAGAGATCGCACAGCAGCCCACAGGCTTCGAGCTTTATCCTCCTTATGCGGTAACTGAGATTCTGCTCATTGCAGCTAGATATATCCAGCAGAATGAGCCCGCTCCACTGCATCATGCGACCCCCATGCATGCAAAAATATCGGAGATCATCCATCATATAAACGGACATTTTGCAGAGCCGCTGCGGCTGAACGGGCTAGCTGAACATTTTTTCATCAGCCCCTATTATTTGAGCCGCATGTTTAAGGAGATTACCGGCTTTACCTTCTCTGACTATGTCATTCTTACACGTATAAAAGAAGCGCAGCGCCTGCTCCGTGAGTCAAGCATCAGTATTACTGAGATCGGCGCAGCAGTCGGTTTCGATAATTTCTCTCATTTTGGAAAAACCTTCAAGAAAATCACCCGTTTATCCCCGCGGCAATATCGCAAGCTCTATGTATGAGCTTCATTGTAAATGTCGTAATATCGTATAGATATAGTCACAAATTTGCACTAAAAATAAGATAAAAAATATGTTAGATTATATCTGTTGTCATAAATTCATATATGTATACCGAATCCATTAATAGATGCCTAAGGAGAGATGGACCGATGATAAGAATTGGTAAAATCAGTTATTGGCATGTGCATGCTTGGGATTATACGAAGGAAGCGCAGGCGCATCCAAATACGGAAATCGTAGCGGTATGGGATGAAATCGAGGAACGCGGAAAGGCTGCTGCTGAGAAGCTTGGAGTTGATTTCCATGCTAGTCTGGATGAAATGCTGAGTCGCGACGATATTGATGCCGTTATCGTTGATGCTCCAACCGTCAGACATCAAGAGGTTATCGTTGCTGCGGCTAACGCAGGCAAGCATATTTTCACAGAGAAGGTTATTGCCCCCAGCTTAAAAGAAGTAAATGTTATACTAGATGCAGTAACTAAAAATGATGTAAAATTAACAGTATCGCTCCCGCGCTTAAACGATGGGTATACACTGGCGATTCGAGATATTTTGTCACAAGGCGTACTTGGGCGCATCACGCTCGTACGAGCTCGCTTGTCTCATAACGGGGCAACGGCAAACTGGCTGCCAGAGCATTTTTACAGCTTGGAGGAATGCGGCGGCGGTGCATTAATCGATTTAGGCTGTCATCCTATGTATTTGACCAGACTGTTTATGAACGAGATGCCTAAAGAGGTTTCCGCACATTTTGGTTACGTCACCGGCAAGGATGTGGAGGATAACGCAGTTTCGGTTCTATCTGCTCCTTCGGGTGCGATTGGCATCGTCGAGGCTGGCTTCGTTAACAATCATTCTCCATTTACGCTAGAGGTGCATGGTACAGATGGAACACTGCTTTATGGCACGCCTGACAATAAGCTGATGCTTCGCACATCCGCTGCTGGCGCCGCTTCATCCGAGCAATGGACGGAGCAAGAAATACCGCCCGCTCGTGAGAACGCTTTCCAGCAATGGGTCCAGCATATTGAGAACAACACGACAGCAGACGAAAACATAAGTCTGGCCATTGATTTAACTAAGCTAATGGAGGCTTCGAACCTGTCTGCTCGCGAGCATCGCTCAGTGAAAATTGACGAGCTAAGCGAGTAGTGTAAAAAGTAAAACGAAGTGCTCCGAGGAGGAATCGGCATGCCTAATTTCCCATACGAGGTCATGCATGAACGCCAAGATGCGCTTGAGCGTCTGGAGCTATGTATCAGGTGGGGACCGTACGACATCCATGTGCTGCGCTTCCATCTGACGCAGTTTCCTCCAGGACGAATCGTTGGATTTCATAAGCACGCAGAATATGAATTCCATTTTATCCCGCAGGGGAAAGGCAAGGTCATTATTGTTGACCAAGAATATGCGCTTAAGTCTGGCATGCTTTATTTGACTGGTCCTGACATTATGCATTATCAAGAAGCGGACACGCTTGAAGCGATGGATGAGCTTTGTCTACACGTCGACATTGTCGATCGATCTGACGATGCACAATCGTACGATGACTGGGAAGCAGCCGAAGCTCGTGATTGCATTGAGAAGCTCAAGAAGCTTCCACATTTCCCGACAGCTGACCTGCATCATGCGATGCCCCGTTTTCTTGAAGCTTATCAAGCCTGCAGCGATAACTTTGTAGGAAGCTATACGACCATCAAGCAGTCGGTCATTCAAATTTTACTGCGGGCTGTTCGCGCTTATGATCGTGCAAATGAGCCAAAGCAGTTTCCAACGCGGGATATGAAGACTTATCGCTATCGACTCGCGCTGGAGTATATATACGCCAACTATGACGGCTTCATTACGCTTGAGGACGTTGCAGACAAGCTGAACCTCAGCTCGCGGCATATACAGAGGCTGTTCAAGGAGCTGCATCATGGACATACCTTTAGCCGCATACTGGAAGATATTCGTCTGAATGTGGTATGCCGCGAGCTGCAGGAGAGCGATCAATCTGTCGAGAAAATAGCAAAGCTCGCAGGCTTCGCTGGCGGTAATTATTTACATGCAGTGTTTCGTAAAAACTTTGGTGTCACACCTTCTGAGTACCGCAGGAGCAATCGCCAAAAAATATCGCAATAACAAATAAAATGAAGACTTTAGGAGGCGTTACTACATGTCCAAAGTATATAAACTTGCTATCATCGGTTGTGGCGGAATTGCAAACGGCAAACATTTGCCAAGCCTGAAGAAGCTTGATAACGTTGAAATCGTTGCTTTTTGTGATATTGTCGAGCATCGTGCTTTTGAAGCTGCTGGCTTATACGGCGCAGAAGGCGCAAGCGTATACACAGATTACACAGAATTGCTGAAAGACCCTTCCATTGATATCGTTCATGTCTGTACGCCCAATGATTCCCATGCGGATATCGCAATAGCAGCACTTGAAGCAGGCAAGCATGTCATGAGCGAGAAGCCTATGGCTAAAACCGCTCATGATGCTCAGCGTATGGTTGACGCAGCTCGCCGTACGGGCAAGAAGCTTACCGTTGGCTACAATAACCGCTTCCGTGCTGACAGCCAGCATTTGAAGAAGCTTTGCGCGGCTGGCGAGCTGGGCGACATTTATTATGCGAAGGCGCATGCGATTCGTCGCCGTGCCGTTCCAACTTGGGGCGTTTTCCTTGATGAAGAGAAACAAGGCGGTGGACCGCTAATTGATATCGGTACTCACGCGCTTGACCTCACACTCTGGATGCTTGACAACTACAAGCCAAAAGTGGTGCTCGGCACCTCCTACCATAAGCTCTCACAACGTGAGAACGCAGCAAACGCATGGGGGCCTTGGGACCCTGCCAAGTTTACAGTAGAAGATTCCGCATTCGGAATGATCGTCATGGAAAATGGAGCGACCATCGTGCTTGAGTCCAGCTGGGCGCTTAACACGCTTGAGGTTGACGAGGCAAAATGTACGCTGTCTGGTACGGAAGGCGGAGCGGACATGAAGAATGGCCTTCGCATCAATGGCGAGAAACATAGCCGTCTATTCACAACAGAGGTGGATTTGAAGGCAGGCGGAGTAGCTTTCTTCGATGGCGCAGTAGAAAAAGATGCTGATCTCGAAATGAAGCTGTGGATTAAAGCGATTGACGAGGATACCGAGCCGGTTGTAACACCAGAGCAGGCCTTCGTTGTATCGCAAATTCTCGAAGCTATCTATGAATCCTCCAAAACCGGCAAAGCTGTTTACCTATAAGTTATAAGCACAAATGAAACCGACTGCAGCCGTCTCCTTTGGCAAAAGCAGTCGGTTCTAAGACAAAACGGTTAAAGCAGCCGACACCAAAAACCAGCCGCTATCCTGCACTTTTGTAGGATAGCGGCTGGTTTTCGTTATCACCGCATGTCTATCCTGTACTCCATACAAGATAGACCGCCCTATATAAGCTGATGGAGCTCAAAACGGTCTATTCTACTGCGCTGGTACAGGATAGGACTCTTAAGGATGCTGAAAAGTGTGAAGTTGCTGCATATGTGCAGGATAGACTGCATGGAATAATCGATTACTTAGAGCCAGCTCTACTATGCAGGCAGAGTTGGAGGTTGATTCATTACTCAGTTACTTCTGCTGTTTCAATGCGTTCAGAAGGCTCCATACGACCATTGCCGTTTCGGAACGAAGGGCTTCATCCTTGGGAGCAAATCGTTCCCCGCTTCTTCCTGTCATAAGACCAAGCGCAAGCACCTTGCTAATGCTATCCGATGCCCAAGAAGAAATTTGATCACCGTCTTTGAATCCATCAATGGCCTGATTCTCTCTCGCTTGGATTCCTTTCCAATACTCATAGGCTCTAACGACCATAATCGCCATTTGTTCCCGGCTAACCTGAGCATTCGGATTAAATTGTCCAGTGGCATCACCGTTCACAATTCCAGCCTTGAATGCAATCGCGACTTCAGAGGCATACCAAGCATTGCTTGGTATATCTGGGAAGGATGAGTCTCCCTCACCTTTTAATCCCAGCGCTCTTATAAGCAATGCGGCAAACTCTGCCCGAGTCGTCTTGCCCGTTGGCATGAAGTGTCTATCATCCACACCATTCACTACATGCATTGCTGCGAGCACCTTAACCGCGCGCTCCGCCCAATGGCCAGATGGAATATCATCGAAACTCCGATCTAATTCCATAACGCTATAAATCCCTGGACGCTCTGCACTATAAGTAAATTGATGCTGTATTCTATCTATCACTCCACCAGCATACTCCCATTTTCCACTCGCTTCATTTAAATAATAAATGCCGAGCAGTTCCTCATCTAATCCGGTTTGATCATACGATATCGTAATTGAAACCGGTTCAGACCATGCTTCGCTTGCCTCACCTGCAGTGGGCTTTAATTCATACATCTGCCCTGCTAGCTTGAGCTTTCCTGCCCCCGCAATCCCCTGTGCTGCTAATTGCTGAGCACGATCACGCGCTATTTCCACTGCAGATGGTTTTATATGAGCTGCGGTTGGATTTCCAACATTTCCAATCGGCTTCTCTTCTGGCGACTGCTCGCTTTCCACCGTTGTTGTAACAGTGATACTCGGACCGTCTAAACTCCATTCGCCTGCCTTATTGCCTGCTTGCACCGTAAACTCATATTGCGTATTAGGTGACAATCCTGTAACTGTATAGCTATAAACCGCATCAGTTACGGTCAGCGTACGCTTGTCTATCTGCTGTCCCACGCTGCCATTTTGATCTATGCGATAACTCGTCACACCGGCGGCATTGCTTGCTCCGCTCCATTGCAGCGTCACTTCGGTTTGGCTAACATTACTTGCATTTAAAGCACCGTCGATCCATCCGACGCTTGGCTGCTCATGGAGTCCAATTCCATCAATAAAGTGAATCGTAGTCGTTGTATGCCAGTTTTGATTAGAAATGATCCATAAATTGCCGTCTCTCAATCCCCAAACCTTTCCTTCCTCTGTTTGGAAGATGACTTCAGATGTAGCCGAAGGCTGCAGCACCTGTACCTGATCACCATTGTCCAGCTCAATGATTTCAGGCGTAAAATAGTGATCGAGCTTTGCTATTTGACCAAGGTTTTTGCGCAAGCCCATATACACGATTTTTTTGTTCCAATTCGTCAATGACACTATTTCATTCAGCGGTTTTCCCCAAACCGTAGTGGCAGGGGCATCCTCCAAATTAATGATCACAACAGGTGCGGGAACATTCAAATCAAATGTTGGCAGAACCCATTTGTTATCATTAGATCGTAGAGTTCCTGCACCGTTATAATCGTCGCCTGGGAGGACCGCAGTTCGTTGATTCGGGTTCCACCACCAAGTCTGGCCTCCTGGATAGGAGTAATAGATATCGCTTGGTTGTTGGTTTACTATCTCATCTACATGTTCTGCCGAAAGCATTTGTTCTCGATATTCTCTCAACCAATCAAATTGAATAGGCTTAGCCGTATAAGAATAATAATCTCGTAAGTTGGCATCATGCGGAGCATGGAACAGAAAGTCATAAACGCCTTTATGCCCTGCTTCGAATAATGTATCAAAATTGGCAAACATCGTAGCTTTATCGGGATAGCCTACTTCCCCCGTGCTTGCTTTTAGAGCAACATTTTCCTCCAGTTGAGTCTCTGTAGTGAATAGCCATAGTGTTTTTGCCGATTGCTTTACCGCGGAATAGGAGTACCCGCTCTTCTCATGGACCGTAAAGCCATGCCCATATATTTCTCCACCAAGGCCATCGTATCCACTAGATGATACCTCGGAATTCACAAAAAGACGTTTCATTGCAGCCGTATACTTATATACGACAGGGACATTAATGGATTGCTTAATTGAATCTGCAATTCGATTATTAAAGGCTGCATAAGAATCTTCCCTATACATTAAATTATCATCCCATAAATTACCGGAGTAGCCATCAGCTATATACACCTGATCACTTTGGGAACTTAGTAAATAGATATTTTGAGCTTCTTGAATATCGGTCTCTCTCATGAGTATTGGAACAAGCTGAGATGCCAGTTCGAAGCTGCTCAAAGGAGTTATCATTTCCCATGCATCGTTTAGCTGATTTATCGAATCATATTTTTGCTCCAGCCATGCTTGGAAACCAAGATTATATTTCACAGAATCAACTCGAAGCTTCTCATCGCCATTGACGATATTGGCTTCATTGGCATGTGGGTCTACAAACATCCTGAAATGAGGCCCCACTTCGAATCGCTCGACATGCCCGCTAATTTTGTTAACGATATCATCAGCAGAGTCCCATAAATCATGCAGGCTTCCACTTTTTCCGATCGTAGTAATTTTGGGCAAGAAACGAATTTCATACGAACCATTCCCGCCTTCAGGGAGCATCACTTCGGCAGATAAGCGATATTGACTTCCTGATACTTGCTGAACGCTGCCCGTTCCAGTCTGAACAACTGCCCCCGAATCGGTATGGATGACTATGAATCTAGTTGAAATTACACGTTCCAAGTATCGATTTAAATCCGTACCATTTATTGTCATACTTACAGGACCATTCTCAGTTATACCATCCTGTTTGAATGCAGCATCATTCGCATTTGCCCTCACAACATCTGACACTAATTCTCTCCGGAGTGTTCCATTCAATTGTATTCCATAGGTCATGTCATGCTCTTCGAAATAATCGAGTAAATATTGCCATGCCCACACAGGCACGTCCGTACCAACCACTACCGAATTCACATATACATCTTTTACTCCGCCGATCCTCATTTGTTCAAGCACAGCCAAATCATATTGCCAATTCTCTTCATTTTTTGCTGGCTGATTGATGTTGAAATTAATCAAATATTTGGATGTAAACATGCCCCCAATTGGAATAAACGGTTCGCCGTCCCAAACCATCACATTATTTTGAGTGACGTACCAAAAATGGGATTGCCCTATATGATCTTTAAAAATGCCATGGCTCATCGGCTTATAAGAAGTTTCCTTCTCCGGGATTATCACATCAGCTCTGCTTCCAGCCGAAAAAGCTGTTTCTATCCGGTGTAATCCAAACTGGGCTTCGTAATTACCCTCATTGATTTCTTCCGGAACACGAAACTGGAAATTGACGAGATGGGCTTCATTGCTACTCCAAGACGAGGTCGGAATAGCCTCTGCAGCTTCGGCAACAGCCCACAATAATCCATTTTTCCAAAATGATACATAAGCTCTAGCATCAAAATCTACTGCCTGGTGAATATCAATGGATACGGTGCCAGCAGAAAATTCGGATGGTTCTTCCAAAGAGCTGATCACCAGCGATTGTGCGGATGCTGACAGATGTTCAACGATGGGCTGCTGCGAGCCTACTTGTACCGTACCTACAGTCACATACTCACCCTGTTGAAACGCCGAATTAACAATCCCTACACGAATTTCCAGCTGCGACTCCGGTGCGTTAAAAGGCAGCGGAACCATCAGCTCATCACTATATTCCTGATTTACGGTCCGTCCCGACATAGGAACCTGTGGAAGCTGCTCCACTCGTGATACAACCTCGCCCTTCCAAATCAGCTCTGCCTTTAATGTTACGTTGAAGTTTACCGCTTCCGTCAGCTTGCTTGTGACCTCAACAGCAACGCTCGATCCCCTCTCCGCTACGGTTGAATTCACTGCTCCGCTAACGTAATCCAGCTTTAATTCCATAGGATCAAATGGCTTAGAAAGTGAATCCGGAATGAACCCCCATTCTGTTGGCACGACTGCAATCGCGTCAATATAATTCAAGATCATAGATTGGTCAAGCGACCGCAAACCATCAATAAGGAAACTCAGCGTATGATTTCCTTCTCCTATATTCTTGATCCCGAGCTTATACCAAGCGAGAGGAACATTGCGATAGTCGTTCGTATTATAGATATTTGGTGATTGTGCAATCGGTGCTGCATACTGATAAGCAGCTTCATCAAGCTTCCACTTATACTTCGATGCCCAATTCACATTGCCTGGCGTAGATAATATCCAAATATCATAAGATCCCGCTCCAGGTGAATCAAAGCTGTAGGCTGCCGAATGTGTCTTTTGATCATCCGTGCTATCCACGATAAGCGCCTTGCCTCCGCTTGCTGCTGGCAGCGACTTCGCCATATAATCACCAGTAGAATCACCCGCTTCGCCCTCCAGCCATACATAAGCTAAATCTTCACTAGGGGTCTCAGGTGGTGCTTCAGGCTCCGTGGGCTCGACAAGACCCGCTGGGCTCCATTCCCATGCAGTGGGTACGATCGATACGACATCAAGATAGTTCAAAATCATAGATTGATCCAGCGTCCGCTTGCCATCAACTAAAAAATGAAGGTCATGTGTCCCATCTCCGATATTTACTGCACCAAGCTTATACCAAGCTAATGGCACTTTACGATAATCGTTCGTAGTATAGACAGCTGGCGAGGTTGCTGTAGGTGTCACAGCTTGATAGGCAGCTCCATCAAGCTTCCACTTCAGCTTTGAGGCCCAAGACGCATTTCCTGGCGTAGATAATATCCAAATATCATACTGCGACTCGCTTGGCGCTTCAAAAGAATAACTAACCTCATGTGTTTTTGTATCATCTACACTATCGACGACAAGAGCTTGACCACCGCTAGCCATTGGCAGCGCTTTGACCGTATAATCTCCTGTGCTGTTCCCTGTTTCTCCTTCCAACCAAACGTAGCCTTTTTGTTCCTCAGGAGCTTCCTCGGCTTGCACGTAGGCTGTCATTCCGATATTCATAAAGAGACAAATTGCAATTAATAAAGGGATTTTCTTCATATGATCACCCATTTCATCTATAATTTGAAATCGTTATCATTAAACTCTAGCAACAATAACTTCGTTTCATATTTTGATAAATGAATAGAAAATAAATTAGAATGCCGCGTCAGCACTTCTCCGGTAATCGCATCGCTGACCTGACAAGCACTAGGCAGCTTTATTTCTTTAGTCCCCTCTTCAGAAACATGAACACATAAATAATTAGAATTGGCATACACAACAGCATCTGAATCGACATAAAGATGAACGCCGGCACTTCGAGCAATGGCTCGCAGCAAGGATGCTGGAAGATCGGGTGCCGATGAGAAAAACGTTTTGCAGCCTTCCGCTTCTTTCATAGCGAGGCCGCAAAGTTCCGTCCCCGAGAGGACACCTAACGTTGAGGCATCGGAATCGTCCACGATGATAATAGGCTGAACCGACTGTTCTAAGCCATATCGGAAGAATGCCATTTCAGAACTCATCAGTTCATTCAATTCCCCTTCACAGGACTCCACTATTAACAGCTGATCATCACCGCTGCTAGGGCGATTTCCCTCTCCTTTATCCAGTTTCCGAAGCTTCACCCCCGTGAGCCGACACATATTAGATATGTCTATGCTTGAATCTGCTAACGACAGCATTCCCGGGGCATAGGTCCAGCAGATTGAGGTGCCTTTGCTTTCCAACGCGCGGACTTCCGTCTCCAGCTCCGAGCTGTAACAAACGGTATTCAAGAATATAGCTAATTTATACGTTTTATCTCTAATCAATGGCAGATCAGAAATATCATAAATATCATAGGGAGCTCCGATCAGCCCTAATCCCAAACGCTGCTTATAGGTCCATGCTTGGCCTATATTCGATTCTGGCCGAAGGTAAGAATAGGCCTTCTCGTCAACAAATACTGCAATTTCTGCCGAGGAGCCGCGAGAAGCATGCAGCAATGATTCAGTGCCTATTCGTCGAAACTGAGACACATGCTCCATAATTACGGGATCCGCATACCAGCCTCCCCACATATCGAACCACCAATAGCCAGTTCCTGTCGTTAAGCAGCGCCCGAAGTTTTTAATCATTAACGCTAACGTTTGCTCTCTTGTGGCAACCCTTTCCCATACTCCGCCTTCATACATTCCCGGGGGGCAAATGGCTGGCCTTGCTTCCCGCAGCGGCTGGGTAAGGAAGGTTCGTGTATCACATTCCATCCACAACAATTTTTGATGTGCTTGGATAGACTGAGTAACCGACATGAAGGGCCAATCACATCCCGCCCTTCTTTGTTCCATATAACTGTTAGGACTGCATAGAAAATCTATCGATGGGTGCCGCAGCAATCTTTGCAAATCATGATGCCCTGTTCTCGAATCCGTTAATTCAAGCGAATAACCATAAAATACACCTACGATTAATCGCTTTTCCGTTAGCTCTTTCACAAGTTTGGTGAAATACAAAATAACATCGGTCACCGCAAAGCTCAAAAACAATCGATAATCAATTATGGCTTGATCCTTCATAGGGCTTAGCAAAGTACAATCTTCATTAATCTCATCCGAAATCCCCTGTTCGGTCTTGCCTTCACGTTCCAACCATTGATGGTAAGCGAGTTGTGCAGGAAGACTATAGTCTGCATTCGGACTGCCGTGATAGAACCACTCCTCCGTATTTCCGGCACTTAATTGATATCCGATAATATGTTCTCGATAAGATTCCTGATTCAAATAATCGATAATTTGCGACAGGGCAAAGCCTGCATCCTCTCGCCAACGAATAGATGAGAAAGACTGACGCAGCGTCCTATTATCCGATAAACGATTTAACTCCTCTGGATACTTCTTATCCCACCATTCGGGCATATCGAGCATGATTCTCGGAAATATTAATGCAGCTGGATCATCTGCCAAAAGCTGCTGCAAATCCTTTTCCAATGAAGTAAAGTCCAAAACTTCCTCTTGATCCCAAAGGCCTTTGCGAAAAGGACCGATTCCGCTCGTTGTGTTTATTCCTCTAGATGCCAAATACACGGGCAGCGAATAAATATGAACACCTGCCGCCGAGAAATCGGAATAACGCGCATGCTCTTCTAAATAGGTAATATAGGCATTGGCATATTCAGGACTGCCATTAATGAATAGAGTTGGAACCCCGCCAAGCTCTCTGACCTCCGTATACAATCTAATTCTCCTCCTAGTTTGGCCGATATATAGACACATGAGGAAGACCCTTGCGGTTCTCCCTCATGCGTGTCATGTTAGCAGCAAACGGATTATTGTAAAAAAACTATTTATTGTATACCTCATACGTTTTATTATAAATTTCCATATACTCTTTCAATCCCATTTTATTAAATGCGTTCACATACTCTTCCCACTTGTCAAAGGAGGCATGGCCTGTAATAAACTGCGCCTGCATATCTTTAACATACGTGAGAATATCATTTTCCAATGTTTTGATTCTAGTTGAATCTGATTCGGAGAAAGCAAATGGTCCCCATACTTCTTCCGGTGTATACGGCATCAACTTCGAGGCCGCATCTCTTGTAATATCACCGATCAATTGATCACCAAAATATTTGTCGCCTGCAACCGAAGGATTGGAACCACCGCCCCAAACCACATATTTACCCAGCACATCATTCAAAGACAATCCGTCGGGGTTTTTCTTCACTAGGTCTGTAAACGTCGCTTTTCCATCCGCAACGGTATAGGTTTCTCCCTCAATTCCCATAAAGAACAAACGTTGTCCTTCTTCACCATAGAAATAATCAATCCAACGTATTGTTGCTTCCGGGTTTTTATTATCCTTCGTTACCATGAATGTTCCTACTGCCCCAGTATTCGGATTCAAAGGGAAATACAATTTATCTCCGTTCGGGCCTTTAAGCGCTTCTAATCCAACGAGATCATTCTCGTTTTCAGGTCCAATTAGGTTATTGTTTGTCGCAAAAGAGAATCCTACTTGTCCAAGTGCGCCTTTTGCAGCAAGCTTAGCTAGATCCATCGTAAATATTTCTTGATCAAGCAGCTTCTCTGAATATAATTTATTCAAAAATTGCAGCATTTCCTTATAACCTTGCTCTGCCGGGATAAAACGCAGTTGCTGTGTGGCCGGATCAACGTCTACATTGGGATGGCTAAGCCCTTTGTTGCCAAGACCCCACGCTCCCTTTAGCGGGTTAATAATACCGTCAATGCCATGACCGGATGTGAGTGGAATTTCATCCTTCTTTTGATTGCTGTTTTGATCAAAATCACTGAATGTCTTCAAAACATCATATAGTTCATCTGTTGTTGTCGGTGCCTGAAGCTTTGTCGCGTCTAGCCACTTTTGATTGACAAACATTTTATAAGGCAGTCTTGATGGTGTTGCTGTTACCAAATAAGGAAGAGAATAAATATTGCCGTCAGCCATCGTAACTGCCTTCTTCACATCTGGATTCTCATCCATGATTTTCTTGAAATTAGGAGCATACTTCTCGATCAGGTCATTAAGCGGAATAAGAAGGCCTTGGCTGCCATATCGAGTCAGTTCCAATGATGACATATCTACCTTAAAGAAAGCATCGGGAAGCGTACCGCCCGTATTTAACACTAGATTTTTTTTCTCAAGAACGTTAGCGCCGGGAACAGCATCCCACTCCACGTGAACACCGGATAGTTGTTCATACGTCTCCCACATTTCAACATCCTTGAATTCCCCTTTGTTAAAAGGACTGGACGTCGCAAACATCTTCAGTGTGAGCGGCTCGTTAACAATCGGCATTCCTGTAAGGTTTAAAAGCTCTTTTTGTTCTTCTTGAGGCGGGTTGCTCGCTGAACTATCTACAGGAGCGTTTTCTCCGTTATTGGAAGCACAGCCTGCCAACAACGAAATGACCATCATCATTGCTGCAATAATAGATATCGCATGTTTACCTTTGTACATGTAAAGACCCCCTAATCATATTATTACATACTAAACAAGTCAGATTTGACCTCTCCGCCTGTCCAGCAATTGTAATCCTGCTCTGTCTTATCCTTTAAGCGCGCCTACCATAAACCCTTTAACAAAATAACGCTGCAAAAACGGATAGATGATCAATACCGGCACACTTGCTACAATAATGACTGCGTATTTGATTCCTTCTGCGAACATTTGTCGATCGGACAATGAATCCACATCCGCCATAATTTGTGCGGACAACTGATTCTGTATGAGAATTTCACGCAAAATTAATTGCAGCGGGAAATGAGAACGATCGGATAAATAAATCAATGCATTAAAGAAAGCATTCCAATGCGCCACACCATAAAATAGCACCATTACAGCTAATATCGGCTTCGACAACGGCAGCACAATGCGCCACAGTACGCCAATGTTCGTACTTCCATCGACATAGGCTGCTTCATGAAGCTCCGGTGGAATGGATGTCTGCATATAAGTTCTCATAATAATGATGTTATACATAGCAACCGCATTCGGAAGAACCATTACCCAAAACGTATCCACCAAGCCAAGCCCTTTCACGACCAGGTAGGTTGGAATCAAGCCGCCACTGAAGAACATCGTGAAAACGAACATAGCAGTGATCAAATTCCTTCCTACAAAATCCCTTCGTGACAGCGGGTAGGCAGCTGCAATGGTCATCGTTAAATTAATGAGCGTCCCAACAACGGTGTATAAAAGTGTATTTCTGTATCCAATTAAAATAGAGGAATCCTGAAACACCATTTGATAAGATTGAATCGTAAACTCTTTCGGAAAGAGCCACACATTGCCGCTCATCACTTGCAGCGGATTGCTAAAGGAAGAGCTGACCACTAGAATGAGCGGGTAAAGCACCATTGCTGTTATTAAAATAAGAATCGACGTGTTCACAAAAATAAACACTTTATCGCCTCTCGTTTTTGCAAAACCTTCGGCCATTATGTACACCCCCTACCAAAGACTCGTTTCGTTTGTCTTTCTTGCAATTGCATTAACCAAAATCAAAAGGGTAAAGTTGATGACTGAATTAAACAGACCTACCGCTGTAGAGAAGCCATATTCTGCTCCCAATATCCCATTTCGATATACGAAGGTAGAAATAACATCAGAGGCGTTTCGATTCAAATCATTTTGCATAAGAAATATTTTTTCAAAACCAACATTCATGATCTGCCCTACATCAAGTACAAAAAGAATGACGATGGTTGGCAATATGGATGGAATGTTGATATACCATATCCGCTGCACCCTATTTGCTCCATCGATGACCGCCGATTCATGCTGCTGCGGATCAACATTCGCCAATACTGCGATATAAATAATGGATGCCCATCCCATGTTTTGCCATACGTTCGAGAGAACGTATATCGTTTTGAACTTTCCAGGCTCACCCATGAAGTAAATAGGCTCTCCACCAAAAAACTCAATAATTCCATTAATGAACCCCGTCTGCGGAGACAGAAACATAGTAATCATACCAACCATGACCACCATGGAAATAAAATGCGGTGCATAGGTAACCGTCTGAACCATTTTTTTGAACCGCTTGCCGCTAACCTCATTAATCATAAGTGCCAACAAAATAGGAACCGGAAATCCGACTGCTAATGAGTAAATACTAATTCCCAATGTGTTTTTGAGTAAATCCCAGAAATAATAGCTGTTAAAGAAACGTGTAAAGTGCTCAAAGCCTACCCATGGACTGCCCCAAACCCCTTTTAGCGGCATCAAATTTTTAAATGCCAGCTGAATGCCCATCATCGGTAAATAATGAAAAATAATAAAATAAAGAACGACCGGAAAAATGAGCAAATATAAATCCCAGTTTTTTCGTAACGATTTTCGCAAACTACTCAAATAGAAAGACATCGAATGCCACCTCCCCTATGAACATCACTTCGAATACGCTTACAATAAAAGCACCTTATACCAACCCATTTTTAGAATGAACAGCCCTTCTAACAAATCCGCCATGCTCGGAGAGCAATTGCGCCGCTTCTTCTTTATTTACATTAGCAAGCGCCATAACAATGGCGACCTTCATATTTCCGGATGCTTCCTCCAACAGTTCTTGTGCTTTCATTTCATTACTAATGTCTGCTGCATTCATTACAATTCTTCTTGAGCGATCCGCTAGCTTCTGATTGGAGACAATCATATCAACCATATAGTTCTTATATACTTTTCCAAGCTTAACCATAGCTGCTGTTGAAATCATATTAAGCACCATTTTTTCTGCTGTTCCCGCCTTTAAACGAGTAGAACCAGTAATAACCTCAGGTCCTGTATCCACTTCTATACTGATATCCGCCAGCTCGCTCATTCGGACATTTTTATTACAAGATAAAGCAATGGTGCCTGCCCCTTTGGCTGCTGCGTACTTTAAAGCCCCAATACAATAAGGGGTTCTCCCGCTGGCGCTAATGGCCATAACCGCATCATTAGAATTTAAGCCAATCTGCTGTAAATCGATTCCCCCCTGACTCTCATCGTCTTCTGCGCCTTCGGCCGATTTAAATACTGCATTTGGTCCTCCTGCGATAACCCCTTGAATTAATTGATCGGATACTCCGAAGGTCGGCGGGCATTCAACAGCATCAAGTATTCCTAGACGACCGCTTGTGCCTGCCCCGACATAAATTAGCCTTCCTCCGTTCTTCAAGCTCCTAGCTACTAAATCCACTGCATCAGCAATATTGGCTATCTCCGACCTCACCTTGGAGACAACCTCCAAATCAGCTTCATTCATTAAACCAATGATTTCCGCAGCATCCATCACATCAAGATTATTTGATTTACCATGGGACTGTTCTGTGTTCAAAACGTTCATTTCGTTCCCTCTTCCCCTCATCAAAGAGCCTTTATAGGAACATTATATCAAATTCTAAATAAAATTCAATATATTATTTCTTTTCAACTAATTTATTTTGTAATTTTATTTCAGTATCTAGCAGTAAGAAAAACCGTCAGTCCCTCCTGACGGTATGCTTCGTTAATAAGACTGCTAAGTAACAGCTTATTTATTTTGTTTGGAGCTGCTAACCGCCAGCCTAGTCCGTTCAAGAAGCTGAATATTTTCTTCAATATTTCCTGACGCAATCCCTACATACAAAATATCGATAATATTCAACTGCGCCATTCTAGAGGCCATCGCCCCGGTACGGATACTTTTCTCCAAAGAGCTGGTATGAAGACAGATGTCAGCAAGATTGGCAACCGGATTGCTGCCGAACTTGGTCAACGAGATCACATTGGCTCCATTCTCCTTGGCAATTTCAAGCGAACGTATCGTATCTTTGGTTTGTCCAGAGTATGAAATACCTAATGCTACATCATTCTCATTCAAATTAGCTGCAATCGTTGCTTGTGCATTGAAGCTATAGCCTGATTCACACCATCGATTAATCCTCATTAGTTTTTGTTGAAAGTCCTCTGCAATAATAGCAGAAGCTCCGATACCGAAAATAGCAATTTTTCTCGCTCGCTGCAGCTTATGGATCGCTTGTTCCAATGCCTCTACGGATAGGACAAGTATCGTATCCTGAATCGACTTAATATTGTTATGAGAGATGGATTGTACTAAATCTGATACCGCAGCCTCACTTCTGATCTCTTGATAGGAGTCGGTTTCCGAATCCGATGGCGAGTAGGATAGGTCTGCAGCAATCTTTAATTTGAGGTCCTGAAATCCTTTACAGTTCAACGTCCGTGATAACCGTACGATCGTCGCTTCGCTTACTTCAGCCAATTCCGCTAATTTTTGTACCGACATATTCACAGTTTCACTCGGATGCTTAAGTATATATTCCGCCGTTTTCTTCTCCATAGGTGTGAGCATATGAAATGCTTCTTCCATTCGAATAAGTGCACCCTTCAACATCCAATCACTCCTCATAAATAAATAAATAAATAAACCCTGACAATTCTAGTCCGTGTTGTGCGCTGCGCGAGTAGATCATTCTTACGATCGCTGTTGCAGCCAGATTCTTTGATTTCCTAAGACATTTAAAGGTTAGAATAAGGCTGCAAAGGCGAACACTTCGTTTCTACAGAACGATCTTCTCGCTTCGCTTAAACTTCATTTTTTAAGTTCAACTTATATATGAATTAGAGGGAAAGCAGTGCAATGGCAGCCGCACCATATGCAGCGTCTCGTTTAGGAATAATTACGTCAGCAAGGGGATAAAGCTCCTTCATTTGTTGAACAAACTGTGTATAAACATATGGCATATGTTGAAAAATGCTCCCCGTACATACAAGGCTGAACTCCTTTTCCTCCAAGCTCAGCTTACGAATGACGGCATCAGCCATTAGGATTAATTCTTTTGCTGCATGTAATAATATTTCAGATGCTTTAGGGTCATGTTCTAAAAAAGCATTTTTCACCACTTTAGTCAGAGCAGCAATATCCTGCTTTCCTGCTTGCTGATAAATAAAGCGAATCAGCTGTTCTGGTCGTTCCAGTTCTAGCTCTTTCATGATTTGCGGGAGTAATATGGTCGAGGGCTCTCTCCCGTCATAGCTGCGCAGCGCTGCTTTGATCGCCATAATTCCGATTTCATAGCCACTGCCTTCATCACCTGCAATATGTCCCCAACCGCCAGACCGGGCTTTTTCTCCAAGCGAATTAATTCCGTACGCCAACGAACCCGTACCCGATATAATGACGACGCCTTCTCTTTTTCCGCTCCCAGCTACAAGTGCGGTTTCAGCATCATTTGTGATGATAATCTTACCCCTAATACCGAATTTCACCAGCATATTTTGAAACAAAAGCTTCTCTTCAGGCCTATCTGCTCCAGAGTTGCCTAGACAGAATGCCTCACAATTGGACAATATCAACTTGCTGCTTTCCATCGCTTGAGAAATTAGGTTCTTAAGCTCCAGCTCGACACTCTCTGCCCCCATCGAATATAGGTTCGTAGGTCCGCCAAGCAATTCTACTATCGTATTCCCTGACAAATCAGCCAAATGCAGCTTGCTTTTTGTTCCACCACCATCAATTCCTATAACAAATTTCATTTCACACCTCCATACGCAATCGAATCTCCAAATTTTAATAATTGAGAATGCACCTGCACTTATATTAAACTAATGTTTTATTATTCACAATATCCTTAAAATAATATTTCATACCTAGTGATAGCTTTTGAAGTCAGCTGCTGGATAAGTGTTCGCGGAGAATAACAAAACCCGACTCCGTCTACTACGGGAATCGGGTTTTGTATGAAATGAATTATTTGAAGCTGCCTTTTTCAATAATTGCTTTCTTCTCATCTAAAATTTTCTGAAATCCAGCATCAAGATAGGTTTTTTTAGCTGCTTCATACAATGAATCAAATTGAGCCTCTGGAGAAGTAACGATTTTAATATACAATTCCTGGAACAATTCATTCAAATCAGCTTTATATTCACTAACTGTAGTGACTACCTCAGTAAATAAAGCATCTGGTGTACGATATTGAGCTGCTGCATCATAATTTTTCAAGTGCTCTTCAATTAAACCTTCATAGCCTTCAGGTGACCAGTTTCGTATTTTCGCCTTGGTATTGACTGCTGGATCAGGATATAGTGCCCCCTCTGTTACAAGCGCCCAATAGTCCTTGTTATTGTTCATAGCTAGAACAGACTCGCCTGCAAAATCTGCATTTTTAACAGCAATTCCTTCAGCATCAAGCGTGTAGTTTTCGCCTTCCACACCATTTTGCAGGAAGAATAAATGGTCTGGCTGACTCATCCACTCCAAGAACATCCAAACCGCAATACGTTCAATTTCAGGAGTTTGATAGTTTATTCCCATAATAAATCCGAACGGCCAATAAGCACGCTGCTGTGGTACAAGACCTTCTGGAGCACCAACTTCATAAGGAAGCAGTGCAAATTCAGCAGTTGGGTTATTTGCCAGAGTTGCAGCAATCACATCTGAATTGCTAGTTAAATAAGTACCATAAGTACCTGTTCTTCCTGCTACAAATTCGGATTTCACCTTATTATCATCATCTCTTAAATAAAACTCTTTATCAATAATTCCTGCATTAAATTGATAATTCAAATTGCGAAGATAACGTTCTGTGGCTACAGTAGTGAAATCTGCAATGGAAAGATCAGAGTTTAAAGCGCGATATTCTTTATCGATTGGCCAATCGCGGAATCCGTAATTGTAAGTAAAGTTGTTGCGAACCAAGTTTCCTCCTGCAACGCCTAAACCAGCATCCTTCCATTTTACAAGCATCTCATTAAATTTCTCTAGCGAAGTTAAATCATCTACCTTCATGCCCACCTGCTCGACCCAATCCTTACGAATTAATGTCAGGAAGTTATCCGCATCGGGCCTGCTCGCAAAGAAGAATATTTTTTCATTGTTAATCGTACCGTATTGTTCAATGGTCGAGCTCATATTAGTCCAATAGGTAGGAGCATACTTGGCCACTTCCTCCCACTCGATGGGCTGTAAAACATCCTCGCTGTAATAGGCAATCTGCTGCGGCATATCATAGTGGAAAATAATATCCGGTGCTTTACGGGCTGCTAGCAGCTGTTGAAAATCCTGTACTTCGTTTCCACGGGCGATTGGTATATATTTGACCGTAACATTATATTTATCTCCAAATTCCTTTTGAATCCAACGTGTATAATAGTTATCCGCCACATTCCAGCCTTCAAAAGCACGCTCATATACTGGAATTTCAATCGTTACCTTTTCCGGAAACCCATTTGAGTAATCCTTGTATCCACTTTCTTCTGTACTTGCTGTAGCGGCAGGCTGAGAGGTTTCTTTTTTATCTGTATTTGCACTAGGAGTGTTATTATTGTTCTTGCTGCATGCAGACAATAAACTCAGAAGCATAATTACAGCTAAAAATAGGATTGTAAATTTTTTGTTTCTCATTATAAATTGCCTCCCTAAATTAATTTTTACCAAATAAGTTATCCTCTTACTCTTTGACAGCACCTAGCATGACACCGTTCACAAAATATTTTTGAATAAATGGATATACACAAATAATAGGAACTGTAGCAAAAATAACACATGCAGCCTTCAGCACATCCGGATTCGTTAGCTGCACTTGCGTCGCCTCTAACTGAAAGCTTTCGCTAGCTTCAACAATCATATAATACATTTTCAGCTGCAATGGGCGCAGATCAATTCTCTGTTTAATATAAAACAGTGCATCCTGATACGCATTCCATCTTCCAACCGCATAGAATAGGGAAAGTGTTGCAATAATTGGCTTGGAAAGCGGCAGTACGATGCTCCATAATACACGGAAATGTCCCGCTCCATCAATGCGTGCTGATTCTTCTAAGCTGACTGGGATACTGCTGGAAATAGAGCTTCTCATAATCAAAAAGTTAAATGCGCTAAACGCTTGAGGCAATATAAGTGCCCACAAGGTATCCAGTAAACCAAGTGAATTGATAAGCAAATATTCCGGAATAATTCCACCGCTGAAATACAATGTAATCAAAAAGATAAACGACAGAAATGCGCGCCCTCTTAGCTGTTTACGTGACAAAGGATAAGCTGCACAAATCGTAATAAGCATTCCAAGTATCGTAAACAGCACAGTTACTACAACAGACACATATAGAGATCGTAGAATGGATGCGTCCCCTAGAACTTTCCCGTATGCTTCAAAGGTGAATCCCATCGGCCAAAGCATGACTTTATTCGCAAGTACATAGACGTCCTTACTCAAGGATTTGGCTAATATATGCAATAGCGGCAACAAGCAGGCTAACGCTGTCACGATCATTAACATATTAATTAGAGCATCCCAAAGATCGAATGGTTTCTTTGGCTTCACCCTGATTAAGTTAGTAGAAGCTTTCATAGTATGTCTCCCTTTCTACAGTAATCCGTCCTCGCCGAGTTTTTTGGCAATGTAGTCAGCTAACAATACTAATCCAAGTCCAATGACTGCCTGAAACAATCCAAGTGCGGTGGCACGGCTAAAATGCCCCGCCTCAATCCCCCAGCGATAAACTAGCACCTCTATTGTGGTTGTGTATTCTGTCGTAGCCTTATTCGCAAGCGCATAAATTCTCTCGAATGAGCCACCCATCACTTTCCCCAAATTCATAATTAATAAAGTGACAATTGTAACTCGAATACCGGGCAACGTTACATTCCACATTTTCCGCAAGCGTCCAGCACCATCGACAATCGCAGCCTCGTATAGCTCTGGATTAATTGAGCTTATAGATGCTAAATAAATGATTGTCCCCCAGCCCATACTTTGCCACACCCCTATGAGCAAATAACTTAGCAGCCAATGATTATCACTCTGCAAGAAGGGAATTCTAGTTCCCCCGAATGATTCCACAAGATTATTAATAACACCATTTCCTAAGCCTAGCAGCTGATAGGCAATTGCACCGATAATAACCCATGACAAGAAGTGCGGCAGGTACAGCAAGGTTTGATTAATTCGCTTCATCCTCACACTTCTAATTTCATTAAGAAGCAAGGATAAAACAATGGGTGCTGTGAAGCTAAGCAGCAGATCCAGCGTATTAAGCATTACCGTATTTCGCACTGCTCTCCCAAAATCACGCTTTGCAAATATGTCGAGAAACACTTGAAAGCCTACCCAATCACTGTCCCAGAAGCCTTTGGCAATTTTATAGTCCTTGAAAGCAACGACCGCTCCAAACATAGGCACTATTTTGAATAGCACGACAAAGAAAATGGGAATCAATAGCAGTAAGTAAAGATCTCTGTCTCGCTTAAAGTAGTACCATAAACCTTTCCCATCAACATCTTTGCTTTTTAAAGCGCTTACAAATTTCACATTCATACCTCCTCCTTTGAACTACATCCCCTTTTCGATTTTCAAACCCTGGCAAACCTTTTATGATTGAACGGAGAAGATAATTCACATCTTACACTGGGTCGTAAATAAAGGTAAATCGTAGATTTTGATTGCAGGCATCATTTTTGATTATGATCGAAAAGCCTTGATATACCTACGTTTTTTCAACATCACATACTATTTTCAGCTTCTCAATCCTCTAGATAGCCCTTATCTAAACATTCAACTTAGCCGCCTTATAGCTGCTTGGAGTAATTCCCTCATATCTACGAAAAAATCGATTAAAGCTTTGTATGTTGTTATAGCCAACCTGTGAAGAAATTTGTGTTACATTCAATGTCGTTTCGATCAGAAGCTGCTTGGCTGTTTGTATCCGCTTGAAGTTAATATAATCAATTAAGCTTTTCCCAGTCGATTCGTAAACAAGCTTTCTCATGTATGAATAGCTAATCCCGATTTCCTTAGCCATATCCTCAAATACAATATCCTCCTCAAAATGCTGATCTAAATATGCTAAAATTCGTTCTACATAATTAATCTCATTCCTATTAGAAGCTTCACTCGTACTAATCTCATAAAAAAACTCCTTCAAATAGCCTTCAAGCTCATCAAGTGTATCTATCGTGGCAATATTCGAATAAATATTTCCATTATCAGCAAGTATGCCGAACGAATTCGAATTTTTTTCATGTAAATGTTTGATCGTCACACCTATAAGCTGGTTATAAATAAACAATATATTGTCATAGGAGATATACTCTGCTGCTTCAATCTGATTACGAATCGTTTTGAGCTCTTGAATAATATTTTCCAGATCCCCAGTATCCAAAAAATTAATAATTCGCCTTTCACTGTCTAAGGGATAAAGATATTTTTGATTACTCATTGCTTCCGGTTTCCAGAAAAAAATACGTCCACTGCCTTCAATTATGCGATGCTTTATCAATTCCATTGCCTCTAAAATCTTATCGTGGATAGACGTGATCGATTCGGTCATCCTGCTAACGCCAATCGTTACCGTATGCCCAAAAACCTCATAAGCAGAATCACTTACAGCTGCAATAGCCTGCTTAAGCATATCCTCATGAGCTTTCACTGCTTCGCCAAAATTGACAAATATCGCTATTCTACCGTCCCCGTAGTGCACATTTCTCATATGTATGCCTTTAGAAGTTAAACTTTCACAGTGAGCAATAAACAAATATCGATGATAGGAGCGAGTCTCAGGGCTAGTTTTATTCATATATGCGCTATATTGATCGAGCGAAACCAACACAATAAGAAAGTTTTTTTCTGGAAATATCTCCAGCAGTAAATTCGTTTTATTTCGATTTAAGGTTTCACCTCTCATGAGATGATAGATCGCTAAGCTGCATGCATCCTGTTCATGCTCCGTTAACAGCATATTTAGCTTATCTTCCTCATCTTGCATTCTGCGGAAAGCTACATCTAGAAATACAAGCTCATTTTTGCCTGATAAGCCTAGATTACTAAATGCTCGTACATTTTGTACTAAGACTCGAATCGGCTTGGAAAGCCATGTAGCAAGAAATACAGTAAGGATAGTTCCGACCACTACAATTGCCGCTGTTAAAATAATCATATTTCTTTGAATGACTTGCGTTTTGGACAATAACTTTTCCATTGAATAAATTCCAACATACAGCCAATCAAATTGATTTAATCTACTCCAGGTATACAAGAGCCGCTCTCCCTCTACCTCTTGAAATAGGTAGCCCTCTAGATTATCATGGCTCATTAATTCATTGATTAGCGGAATTTCTGATGCGTCATGTAAGAGAAGATTTTTATTTTCATGTGAAATAATCTGATTAGCTTCATCAATAAGTATAAAACGATTGGCTTGATTGTCAGCAGAAGCATTCATATTTTGTGCTATTTGAGCTTCACGCAAATTCACAACAATAATCCCTTTGGTTGAGGTCGACAAACGATTAAGAGACAAAACATAAGAGATGACTTTTTCTCCTGAGCTCATTTCACGGGGATACCATACTCCTGCAATACCATCCCTTTTCGTAAGTGCATCCTTTATCCAATCGATGGTTTCATATCTTTCCAGCAAGGTAATACTTTTATCTGTTGAAATAAGATAATCCGCATCATTTAAATAAAAAAAAGCTGATGCTACACCATCATTTTTAGAGCTTAACCGTTGAAGCTCTTTTTGCAATGACAGTGCACTTTCAACTCTATTGTAATTAGCATTAAGGTTTTCAAATGTTTTAAAATTACGAATGCCATCAAAAATATTAGATGATGCTATTCGGATTGTATCTTGGGCCAAATAATTTAAAGCGCTTTCATTTACTCTCCGATTAGATTCCAAGCCAGCTAATGAAGATTCAGCAATAGCTGCCTCTGAATTTTTCAACATTTGTGTACCGCTATACCATGTCATAATAAAGATCGGAATGACCATTATACAAAACAAAATTAAAATGAGCTGAATCATCATAGGAAGTCGTTTCACATCACAACCCACCTTCAATATGCATATTTTCAAATTTTTGCACATTTTAAACTCTGATGCATTCAGCATATTTTATTTGGGATATGATGACCATCTACTTATTTGTGTATTTTGTTTAATTATCCGTGTTTATTCTAAAAAAAGATCCTTTACAATGAATATGGAAGGCAGCCCCTGTCCATGATCCACCGAAAGGATTCCTCAACTTAATTAACTTAATAACGGGATGATTTCATCTAACGAGCTTATCATGTAATCTGGGGAATAATTCCGGGGCAAAACTTTATTTATTAATGCCGTGTACGAAGCATCCGTCCAACGATAAAAAGCATTTGTTTGCGTGTGATGAAGCGAGACATTTGAGCAGAGAAATAGTTCCTAAATCCAGGGATTACATATACTTTTTTAGCTTGAAGTGCGCGAAGAGCAACTTTCACCACGTTTTTTGGCGTGTCTCTTTTCCCGATAGATGCTTCATCAGCCCCCACAACACTGAAAAATTCTGTTTCCGTGGACCCGGGACATAACGCAAAAAATTGCACACCTCGTTTTCGATTTTCCTCCCATAGAGCCTCCGTAAATGATAATACAAAAGCTTTAGTTGCGCCATATACGGCCATATTAGGAAGAGATTGAAATCCTGCTGTTGAAGCTACATTTATGACCACTCCGCTTTTCCTGTTCAGCATTTCCGGTAAAAATAAATGGGTAAGATCTACAACCGCCAACACATTCAGCATCACTTCTTCATGCTGCCTAGGGCCAGACAGTTGTTCAAAAAGCCCATAAGTAGCGAATCCTGCGTTGTTTATTAAAATATCTACACTCAATCCACGCTCTATACATTGTTGATACAGCCTATTCGGGGAACCTTCTTGAGATAAATCAGAAACAATCACCTGCGTTTGAATACGATATTCTTTTTGTAGTTTCTCAGCTAAAGTGTTCAGTTTGTCTTCCGAGCGTGCAACCAAAATCAAGTGGCTCCCCTTAGCTGCAAGCTCATACGCAAACGCTTCACCTATACCCGAAGAAGCACCTGTAATCAGCGTCCATTTGTTTTGTGTTGATATCATGCTGCAATCTCTCCTTCAATCGCGATATAGAAACAATGTTTCAATAAGAATCATTGTACCTAAATGAAATTACGATGTCAAACTGACAGCTTTTCTATGTACAAGCTGCTGCTGTATTTCGTCATATCCATATGCAATCCATTTATAAATTGGCAATTTCTAATCCAAAACAGTAAAATTAACTTTAAAGAATAAGGCTATTCAAGAAAACTACCGTTCTAAGGGTGTGAAATGATATGAATAATCGTACAGTTACAACCTACCCAAATGCCAAACTTCAGCATACCGAAATATTGAAGCTTAACATTATAGAAGCTGCTGCATCGATACTTCAGGAATATGGTCCCGAGGCCGTGACCATACGCCGGGTATCAGAGAAAATGGAATGTCCCACAAAAATTATTTATAATTTGTTTGGAAGCAAGGAAGGGTTAGCTAAGCAACTTTTTCTGGAAGGCTGCAAATTGCTAGCTGCTGCCTTTCAATCGATACCAGAACAAGCTGATCTCAAACTATATCTGAGTGATCTTGGACAAGCGTATTGGGATTTCTCACGAAATCATACCAGCTATTATATGGTGATGTTTGGTGGAGCCTTCAGCGAATTCAAACCGGAAGAGGAAAGTTTACAGGCGATCGTAACCGCTTTACAACAAGTGATTATCATAATTACAAAGGCCATTGAGCAAGGCTTAATTTCCGAGAAAGATCCCCTGCTTGTTGTTAATCTGATTTGGGCGCCGCTGCATGGTACCATTCACCTGTATCTAGGGGGGCATATTCAACATGAGGCTGCCGCTAAAATAATATATGATAAATCAGTATCAAATTTAACTCATACACTCATGCGAAGCGATAGTTAAATCAAATAAATATAAGCCGCTAGAAATGAAATAGTCCATTTCTAACGGCTTATTGAAAGATAATTATATAATAACTTCATTCGTTAAGGTTTTTTCGACTTAAGCATCTACCGTTAAAATCGTTTCAATCCGCTGAACAAGATCATCCGTCAGCTTAACCTCACTCGCCTTGATGTTTTCTACAATTTGCTCGGGCCGGCTTGCACCAACTAATGCGCTGGCTACATTTGGCTGTCTCAGCACCCATGCAATAGCAAGCTGGGCAACTGAGCAGCCAAGCTCCTCTGCCAATCCCTTAAGCTCATCTACGCGCGATAAATGCCAATCGGTCAAGTAACCGCTAATATACATGTTGGAGCTCGCATCCAGTGCGCGGCTGCCCTGCGGTTTTCCTGCTTCACCACGGCTGTATTTACCTGTAAGCACGCCCTGCGCAAGCGGCGAGAATACGACCTGGCTGATCCCATTCCGTTCGCCAAGAGGGATAATTTCCTGTTCAATCTTACGATGGAACATATGATATTGCGGCTGATTGACTACAATCCGATCAAGCAAATATTTATCTGCGACTTGAAGCGCTTCCTGCATTTGAGCAGCTGTCCATTCACTTACACCGACATAAAGAACCTTTCCAGAGCGAACGAGATCCTCAAGCGTACGGAGTGTCTCATCTACAGGAGTTTCCGGGTCAAAGCGGTGACAATAATAAATGTCTACATAGTCAAGTCCCAGCCGCTTCAAGCTCGCATTAGCCTGCTCCAGTATATGCTTGCGCGACAAACCGCGATCATTCGGGCCAGAGCCCATTTCTCCAAATACCTTAGTTGCGATCACATAGGATTCACGATTATAGCCCCTCAACGCTTCGCCGACGACCTCTTCTGCTTTTCCACGCATATAGACATTAGCTGTATCAAAAAAATTAATACCCAGCTCATAGGCCTGTGCGATCGTTTTGGCTGCTGTTCCATCATCAACCGAATTTCCGTAGGTCAGCCAGCTTCCAAGGCTAATTTCGCTTACTTTTAAGCCCGTTCTACCCAGTTTCCGATAGTTCATGGTAACCTCCAGCAGTTCTATTTTTGATCCGAAAAATTCAATAATCCCGAATCATTTATACTCCATTAACATCAGCCAACCATTCAATCTCACACTTCAGCAAGCTCAAAAAATTCAAATTCAGCAAGCCCTCTTCAAGATGTGCTGGCGTTAGACAGCTGACTCTGCCTGCCCCATAGGGGTGACGCCAACCGGCAATCGACTCTCCATCTACCGAAGAGGAGCGGAGAAACACTTCCGTACGCTCAGCATCGCAGTGTACAAAATAATGCTCATCCATAATTTCAAAGGGCTGGGGCTGCTCGGCGTTTACCGAGGTGTAGCTCACCAGCTCATGCTGGCTCGGATGGGATAAGAAATAACCGCGAAGCATACGTATGTAGCTGCTGTCTACAGGATAAGACGCTAACCCGGAATGCCAAGCCAGCCAGCTCCCGCCATTTTCCACATATTGCACAATCTGATCTGCTATCACCGGGGTCATCCATTTCAAATCAGGCTGCGACGTTGGTGCAATACGGTCCTCTGCGAACAAGATAACCGTGTCAGGCGATTCTCCTAGCGCAGAAACCAAGCTTTCCGTGTCGGCGACAAAATGCACCTTCAGCTGCTCAGACGCATGACTTGCGGCCAAAGCTTTAAGCAGCGCCTCGCGCGCAAGCTCCTCCTTATGGTAGAAATCGCCTACCAAAGCAACGATCGTTTTCATGCAGCACCTCCCCTCTCTTCAGCTCGCTCCATTATATGGACATCGGATTTCCTTCATGATCAATGAACAATGTGTCTGCTAACGTCTTCCTCTCTACAATGTTCAGAATACCAGCAGCCGAGCTTGCCGCATCTCCTGGTGCCTGATCACCGCCCATATCTGTTTTTATCCAGCCCGGATGAAGCGCATGAACGACAAAGCCTTGAGGCTCAAGCTCCCGCCTTAGCTGTGCCGAGAACATATTAAGTGCCGACTTCGAAAGGGCATAGGAATAATCGCCGCCATAAGCGCCTGCAAAGCTGCCCGCTTCAGAGCTGATATTAATAATGCATTGGCGTTCCCCTTTGCGGAGCAGCGGCAAGAAATGCTTTAGCACCACAATTGGACCGTACAAATTAGTCTGGAAGGACTGCTCCACCTGCTCCAAATCAAGCTGCTCCAGCTTTTGATCCCTGCCAAGCAATATCGCCGCACTATTAATGACAGCATCCAAGCTGTCGAGCCGACCACTGACTTGCCCATACGCGTACCCAACAGAATTTTCATCCGTCACATCAAGCGGCAAAATCGTCACTTGTTCTGGAAAGCTTGTCAGCAGCTCCTGCAAACCTTCCGCAGACGAGCCTGGGCTCCGAACGCCAGTAAGTACATGATGTCCGCGCTTACATGCCTCACGAGCAAGCGCCAAGCCGAGGCCTCTATTTGCACCTGTTATCAGTATGTTCATCTCTCTTGTATCCTCCTATAAATCATCTATTCCTATTTTTTAAAGCCTGCAAGTTATAAATCTATTTCTTATCGTTCTCCAGCAGCTCCAGCATAATCTTCAGCTGCTTGAACGAATCCATATAAGCGTAACGTCCGCCTGTATACTCACCCTTCTGTACGAGCGGCATCCCAAGCTTCTCCATAGACGCAACCTTTTCCTTCATACCCTCTACAACAAAGGCAATATGATGCGGCCCTTCCCCATGCTTATCCAGATGCTCTCTCCAAGTGCTAGGATGCTCATCTGGCTCAATCAGCTCAAGCTGCAGCGAGCCCATATCAAAAAAAGCAAGCTTCGCACGCGCTACTGATGATTCTCCGTTATATTCGGTTTGTGCTTTCTCAACCGTATCCGTCCAAAACCATTTGGGCTTCTCCACACCAAAAAAATCAGCATATGCTTGCGAAACCTCATCAATATCGTTAACCAATAGTCCAATTTGCGTAATTACTCCAGTTCCAAGAACATTTTCGCCCATGTTTATCGTCTCCCTATCGGTATATTTATGTTAATTAAATGAATAAAAATGCTGTATAACAAACGTACTGCTTCTACATTCACATCCCCCCTCTCAAAATCATTCAAACAAATCTCAGTCTCTCTATGAACGCGTGTTTATTTTCAAACACAAAAATCCGCACTCACAGCAGCAAAGTCTACAACTCCGCAGGCAGCCTTTGACAGGAATCACGAATAATGAGCTCCGTACTTGCCGAAAAGGTTTGAAAATGTTCTGTGCCCTTCTCTATGCTTGAAATTAAGGTTTTCGCCAATTTATCCATCATATCTGCAAAACCGACACGTATAGTCGTTAAAGCCGGACTATGGTAAGCGCTTCGAGTGTGATCGTCGAAGCCGATCACCGAAAGCTGCTCCGGCACACGTATCCCGTGCTCCTTCAGTGCCCGAATAGCCCCGAAAGCTACGCTGTCATTGGCTGCGAATAACGCTGTCGGCAGCTCCTGCCTCGACTGCAATAAATCGTTCATCGCCTTATAGCCGCTCGCTTCGTTAAAATCTCCTGGCAGCATCCACTTCGTGACGAGCGGCAATTGATGCCTCGCCATCACCGCCTGGAAGCTTCTTAGCTTCGATGAACCAGAGTAACGGTTCATATCCCCATTAATCATGCCGATTCGCTTATGACCCAGACTAACCAAATAATCAATCGCCAGTCCTACACCCGTTTCATTGTCAAAGTTAAATACGATGCGGTTCGCCTCGGTCCGCCCTGGCAAGTGCTGATCCACAATCGCTGCCATAAAACCTTCTGCGATCAGCTCCTCGATTAGCGGCTCATGATTGGCAGCCCCAATAAATATGCCACCATCAATTCTTCGCTGATAAAAGCTTTCTTTAATCGTCCTTATCTCCTCCGCCTCTCTCATATCACGGACGATATGCGTCAGCACATAGTAGCCCTGTGAGGAAGCGCTATCAATAATACGTGCGAGCAGCAAACTAGAGATGCTGTCACCTGATACGCAGCCTGCATCGACCATGAATAAGCCGATCGTTCTCGTGCGCTTGCCAGCCAGCACTTGAGCAGACAGGTTGGGATAATAGTTGTATTGCTGAATAATTTTTAATACCTTTTGCTTTGTCTTCTCGGGGACATTAGCATAATTGTTAATTACGCGGCTGACTGTGCTTCTGGACACGCCTGCCAGCCTCGCAATTTCCGTACTGTTGATTTCCTTGCCCAACCAAAGTTCCCTCTTTCTGTGAACACGTGTTTATGGGCATATGGTATCAATGATCTCATAAGCTGTCAATGACTTTTTACGACATGACCTTTTACGACTTGTACAGAGAACTGCTCTAATTGTAAAATAGAACCGTATAGCCAAGGGGGCAGCGCATACTATGTTAAAAAAAGCAGATGGCTTTAATTCAGAAAAAATTATCGTGCTTCCGCACTATCAACTAAATGAAATCGTCGATCATCCGATCATTAGTCAGCTGTATATCACTGATATTGGCTATTATCCACGAGCCACTAATCACTTTCGGGAACGGCCGGATGGCTGTGATTCCTATATATTCATTTATTGTGCAAGCGGACAAGGCTGGATCGAAATCGATAAGCAAGAGCGCTTTTCCGTAATGGAGCAATCGTTCGCCTTCATTCCAGCCGATACTCCCCATGCTTATGGGGCTGACGAGAACAATCCATGGAGCATTTACTGGTTTCATCTAAAGGGCTCACAGGTAGCTGAGCTTATGGAAAGCTATGGCCCTTATGACGGTCCTCTCCAGCTTGCCTTATCCGATGCTGAGAAAATACTGGAATTATTTCATCAATGCTACGACCTGCTGTCATCAAAAGCTTATTCCGCCGCTCATCAAATTCATATCTCGCATACGATGCGCTATATGCTTAGCTTCATTGGGCTTATCCCAAGAAGAAAGCAAGAGGAGAAGACGCTTGCTTATATTGAACAAGCCATTCTCTACATGCAGGAGCGGCTGGAGATGAATCTAACTCTCGAGAGTCTAGTTGCCTATACGAATATCTCAAAGCAGCATCTCAATCATTTGTTCAAGCAAGCGACTGGCAGTGCTCCTATTGACTACTACTTACGCTTGAAAATGCAAAGAGCCTGCCAACTGCTCGATCTGACGGACAAGAGCATTAAGGAGATCAGCCTATCTGTCGGCCTCAGCGATCCTTATTATTTCTCCCGTCTGTTCAAAAAGATCATTGGAGCCTCTCCCTCCGAATATCGAAGCAAGCTGAAGGGTTAGCTCGGCTTTTAGTCTAAGCCCTGCCACATGATGATGGCTTAAATTACTATAAAAATGCTTATCTATCCCATAATCGCACGGAACAGCTGGGCTACACTGCACTTTATGCAGTAGATTTGATGTTACTAGCCCAGCCTCTCATGTACACTACACTTTCTGCAGTAGATCTCCTCTTTTGAAGAGGAAACTCACCTTTAAACGCTAGTTCCGTTGCAATAGTGCAGTGTAGCTGTCCAAATGAGCACTCATGTAAGGTTTCTGTTGTAATAAGTACATCATAGGTTTCGGAACATTTGTTATAGCGTTACCCATCAGCATAGATCAGAGAAAGCAACGGGTGAATGGAAACCGCAGACGCGTCAGCTCACATTTCTAACGGAAGCCACAGACGTTAAATCGCCTTTATTTTTCGTTTCAAGATTTTAACGGAAACAGAGGCCTCTATTTGTACCTTACATGCCGGTTCTCGCTTCATTTCTGCGGAATAGCGTCTATGGCTTCCGTTAAAATGTGACGCTAACCAAAAATGGAACTTTAGCGTCTCTGGCTTCCGTTAGCTTTCGTTAGCCTCCTTCCGGTTGCTGGTACAGAATCGGTATCAACAGGTTTCGAGAATCCATAGTTTCCTATACAACAAGAAAACCGGACATCATTGTCCGGTTTTCTTAGCACTTCTATTATCTCGTTTCTCTATGCACGGTTACTCTTTTAAGACGCGGACTATATTTCCTTACCTCAAGCCGCTCCGGCGTCGTTCTTTTATTTTTTGTTGTTGTATAGTTGCGGTCACCCGTTTCTGTACATGCAAGCGTCACTAATACTCTCACAGTATTCACCTCCTAAATAGGTTTTCATCTCTATATCCTTCTGCAATGGGCTACTCAATGAAGAGTTGTTTCCAGCTGTTCGTCCATCGCATTTGGGAATTCATCGGTAAAGTCATTCCAATCCTGCAGCAGCTCTCCATCGCTAAGCAAGCAGCTATCGAGCGAGTCAATCAGCTTTGTGCGATTCATTTCAATACCGATAAATACAACTTTATTGACACGATCACCATACTTTTCATCCCAAAGATCAGCAAGCTCCGGCTCCTCTTGAAGTACTGCTTCCTGCTCCGCTTCAGGCAAGGCAGCCGTCCATTGACCGGCTGGGCCAAATTGAATGGAAGGGCCTGCTTGGCTTAAGCTTTGAGCATAATCATTGCGCGTTGCCAGCCATACCATTCCCTTCGCGCGGACGATTTCCTCCGGCCATTCCTCCATCCATCCCATAAGCCGCTGTGGATGAAAAGGTTTCGTCCGCTCATAAACGAAGGAAGAAATGCCGTACTCCTCAGTTTCTGGCGTATGCGACGGTGCTGCCAGCTCCCTCATCCATCCAGCCGATTGGCTCGCCTCCTCGAAGTCGAACAAGGATGTGTTTAAAATATCTTTCGGATCAATTTGTCCCTTAGAGCTGCGAATGAACTTTGCACGCGGCTGCAGCGTTCGAAGTACCCCCTCCAGCTCCGCTAATTCCTCTTCGCCGACAAGATCACATTTGTTCAAAATCAGCACATCACAAAACTCAATTTGATCAATGAGGAGATCAACCACCTCGCGTGTATCCTCCTCGTCAACGGCTTGGCTTCGCTCCAGCAGCGTCTCGCCAGATGAATAATCATGCCAAAAACGATACGCATCAACTACCGTAACCATGCAATCCAGCTTGCAAAATTGTGATAAATCAATGCCCTGTTCTTCGTCAAGATAAGTAAAGGTCTGAGCTACGGGCACCGGCTCTCCAACACCTGTCGATTCAATTAATATATAATCAAATCGATTTTCCTTTGCCAGCGTTTCGACTTCCTTCAGTAAATCCTCCCGCAGCGTGCAGCATATACAGCCATTAGACATCTCAACAAGCTTCTCGTCTGTACGTGATAAGCTGCTGCCTTCCTTGATCAAGCTCGCATCAATATTCAATTCACTTAAATCGTTAACAATGACAGCTACCTTAAGTCCATCCCGGTTATTTAGAACATGATTCATAATTGTAGTTTTGCCCGCTCCTAAATAACCGCTTAAAACGGTTACTGGAATTTTATTTACTGTCATCCGTCGCACCTCAGTCTCATTTCAATTTATACGTAATAATTACGATTAATATTAAAATAAAAAGCCGCCCTTCGCGACTAATAGTAATAATTACGTTTTGTTGAGTATACCAATTTGAAACACTTGCGTCAAGATAGTAATTATTACTATCTATTTTCAGAAATACACATTTCCCCTTTCAAGATAGATCTGCCATCAATCTAATTTCTGAAAATAGGTTGATTACAAAATTGATTACTCTATCGAAAAAGAGTCTATTAAAAAATAATAACCGGCACGGAATAACGACCGGTTATGTTTTTAAGTTAATATTCTATTACTACTTATGCGATTTGCATGATAGTAAGGTGTGCTGAAACAGATCTTGTTCCTCCAGCAACTGGCGTAATCGTTAGTGCCGTGGAATTCCCAGCAGGGTTTCGCACAGTGAGTATTGAATTGATTGCAGTCGTTTGTACAAGAGCCATTCCAACGATCTGAGATGCGCCTGTTGCTCGACCGACCACCGTATAGGCTAGGTCATCTCCATTGATAGTTAAAATAAGCTGGCCCGGCTCGCTCACACTTACCTGAAACAAAACCTGATATGTTCCAATTATCTCCAAGTTAAACGTATCGGCACCCGTACGGGAAATTGAAGTCCCACTTGTAGGTCCACTTTGTGGAAAACCGACATCTCCACCAACAGCAACTGTTGCAGCATTATCAGACGGCATCAACGCAAAAAAGTCTGCAAAGCTTAATACTCCACCAGGCGCACCGGTTGCTCCTGCTATTCCTTGCGCTCCCGGCTCTCCTTGTATTCCTTGCTCTCCCGACTCTCCTTGTATTCCTTGCTCTCCCGGCTCTCCCGGCTCTCCTTGTATTCCTTGCGCTCCTGGCTCTCCTTGTATTCCTTGCTCTCCCGACTCTCCTTGTATTCCTTGCGCTCCTGGCTCTCCTTGTATTCCTTGCGCTCCCGGCTCTCCTTGTATTCCAGGCTCTCCCGACTCTCCTTGTATTCCTTGCTCTCCCGACTCTCCTTGTACTCCTTGCTCTCCCAACTCCCCTTGTATTCCTTGCGCTCCCAACTCCCCTTGTATTCCTTGCGCTCCCGGTTCTCCTTGCACTCCTGACTCTCCCGGTTCTCCTTGTATTCCTTGCGCTCCTTGCTCTCCCGACTCCCCTTGTATTCCTTGCGCTCCCGGTTCTCCTTGTATTCCTTGCGCTCCTGGCGCTCCTGGCTCTCCTTGTGCTCCTTGCGCTCCCTGCTCTCCTTGCGCTCCCGGCTCTCCTTGCGCACCTTGCACTCCTTGTGGTCCCGTAGGGCCGCCAGCTGGACCGGCAGGTCCTTGCTCTCCTTGTGCTCCTTGCGCACCTTGTGGACCTTGTGGTCCCATAGGGCCACCAGCTGCACCGGCAACTCCTTGTGCTCCTTGTGCTCCTTGCGCTCCTTGCGCTCCTTGCACTCCTTGCGCTCCTTGCACTCCTTGTGCTCCTTGTGCTCCTTGTGGTCCCCGAGAGCCCCTCGGTGCTGTAACATTCACTTGAGGTGGTGGACAATTTACCTTCACTATCTTTTTAACAATTGGTTTACGATTTTTCTTTCTTTTTCTCGGTATGCAAACTATTACGGTTTTCTTTTTACACCTTTTCTTTTCATCCCTACAACTCACAAACTACACCTCCATATCATGATGATGTAGTGTACGTTACTAGTTAATTTAAAGGTTGGACTAATAGGCATTTTCAGCTAGACTACAAACTATTTCTAGAAAACTAGGTCAATAATATGGTACTTTCACCGTTGGCTGTGCTATAACCCCTAATGAAAAAGAGCTGCCCCACGGTCAGTGACCGTAAAGACAGCTCTTTGTACTTACTCTATTCTCGTAGCATTCTTCTGCGCCAGCAGTGATAGCTCGGCAGCTTTAAAGGCGTGCTCCTGCGTCATAGCAAGCTCTGTTCCATTCAAGCAGTCGAGGATGAGCTGGCCGAAATACGGAAAGCCTACCTTGCCGCCAAGCTGCATATGCTGCTCGCCATCGGCGTTCACCAAGTACAGCTGGTCGCCTTCCTTCTCTCTTCCGATATCGATATATTTGCGCAGCTCGATATAGCCATCCGTACCGAGAATGATGGTCCGGCCATCGCCCCAGGTGCCAAGTCCACTTGGCGTAAGCCAATCCAGTCGGAAGTAGCCTGTAGCTCCATTCTCCCCCACAACCGTAAAATCACCAAAATCCTCAAGCTCAGGATAATCCTTGTTCGCATAATTGGCGACCTTGCTGTTCACGATGTTTCCGTTGCGATTTCCTGTAAAATATAGAAACTGTTCGACTTGATGCGAACCAATGTCACAAATAATGCCGCCATACTTTTCCTTTTCAAAAAACCATGCAGGGCGCGAAGCTGCGTTCAAGCGATGCGGTCCAAGACCAATCACCTGCACGACGCGTCCAATTGCGCCACGCTCAATCAGTTCACCAGCAAACACAGCGCTTTCCACATGCAGCCGCTCACTGTAATAAACCGCATATTTTTTCCCAGTCTCCGCATACGCTGTACGGGCATCCGCAAGCTGCTCAAGCGTAGTAAACGGCGCCTTATCTGTAAAATAATGCTTGCCGCTTCGCATTACGCGAACGCCTAGCGGTCCACGCTCCGAAGTAATAGCGGCTGCCGCAACGAGCTGAACCTCTGGATCTGTGAGAACCTGCTCTTCTGAATCTGCTGCTTGTACCTGTGGATATTGCTTAATGAAGGCTGCAACTCTAGCCGGATCATGATCATATACCCATTTGATCGTTGCTCCTGCTTCTATAAGTCCGTTGCACATGCCATAGATATGTCCGTGATCAAGACTAACTGCAGCGATAACAAATTGTCCGTCCTCGACAACTTTGTTTGGTTTTCCTTTTGGTGCATAATTCATACCATCCGCTTTACTCATCTCTCTCTACTCCCCTTTCTTAAATGCTGATTTTGCAATTTTCTCTTGTAAATGCTGATAGAATAAATCCTCATCAATCGGCAGATCGACCCAGTTATCCGTCCATGTAGAGAGCAGCATCGCATTGGAGAGCATCAAACCTTTAATGCCTTCCTCACCCGGCGCAATTAACGGTTCATTAAACAAAATCGCATTTACCCAGTTTTGTGTAATTCCTTTATGATCAGGGTTGGTGCCAGTAACCGGAACTTCGCATTTCCAGCATTCCGGCGCTCCGAAGCCGCCTTTAAATTGTTTATTAAATTCCGGCTCAGGCACACGCAGTCTCCAAAAAGTGAGTTCATTATTTTCAATAACAACTTTCCCGCGATCCCCGCTAATTTCCAGTCGATTCGTACCAGGAGCTTCGCCTGTGGTTGTTACGAATATACCTGTTGCCCCATTCTCATACTCAACAAATGCAGTTACGTCATCCTCGACCTCAATGTCACGGTGCTTGCCAAAATAACAGAAAGCGCGAACACGCTTCGGCATCATACTAATCGTCCACTGCCACAAATCAAGCTGATGCGGATCTTGATTAAGCAGTACACCGCCGCCCTCACCAGCCCAAGTCGCACGCCAAGAGCCCGAATCATAGTAGCTTTGAGAGCGGTACCAATTTGTAATAATCCAATTGGTTCGCTTCACTTCACCTAGCTCGCCCGCATCAATTAATTCTTTCAGCTTCATATAGAGCGGATTGGTCCGTTGGTTATACATCATGCTGAATTTCACATCTGTTTTGCTGCTCGCTTCGTTCATTTCGCGAACCTGTTTCGTATATACTCCAGCCGGCTTCTCACACAGCACATGAAGATTACGTTCGAAGCATGCTATTGAAAGCTCTGGATGGGAGAAGTGAGGTGTTGCGATAAGCACGCCATCAATTAAACCAGAATCCATCATTTCATACGGATCGGCATATAAGCCCACTTGATCACCAAGCTTTTCCTTGGCCCATTGAAGATTCGACTCCAAGCTGTCGCTTACCGCAGTAATTTCAACACCACTGACTTCGCCTTTCAAAATGTATCCAATATGACCTTTTCCCATATTTCCTAGCCCAATAATACCTAAACGAACGATCTTCATCTCACAAGCGCCCCTTTATATGAATCTTTAATTAGCAGTTTTCTACTTCGTTAGAGCATGCCTTAATGGTAACATTTCAAGATCAAGCCCACTTCATTCCCATTATCCTGTTTCCGCTTTTATTTAACTGTGGTTGGTGTATAATGAGGATATTTAACAGGGAGGGGAATTGATGAGCACACAGCACCAAATCACTAGACCTTTCACAATTGGAACGAGCTCAGACTTTAATGCTCATGTTCCTTACCATACCCATTTTCACTATGAAATTTATTATTTCCATAGCGGCAAAGTGAACTATCTCATCAATGACCGTATTCATGTGCTGGAGCCTGGCGACCTTTTGCTTATGCATGGGATGACACTGCACTCGGCCCATGTTGATCCGAGTGTCGAGTATCATCGCTCCACGCTTCACTTTGATCCATTTTATTTCAAGCATTTTATCCAGCCTCCTTTTGCAGCCGACTTGCTTGAGCCATTCGAGAAGCTGAAAAACGTTAAATTACAGCTTCAAGGAGAGGAACAGGCTGAGGTTGAAGCATGCTTTCTCAAGCTAAAGGAACTTTACGCCCTACCTGACTCCTTCTCGCAGCAGCGCTTTCAGGCAAGGCTGCTCGACTTGCTTATTTTGATTAATCAGCTATGCGAGAAGCCGCTTAAGGACAAACCAACCTTTCCATCGTCCAAAGAGCGTCATGTACAAGATATTATCTCCTATTTAGAAAGCCATTATAGTGAAGATATTACGCTTGAAGGCATTCAAGCCTCACTGCATCTCAGCAAGTTTTATTTGTCCAAAACATTCAAAGAGGTTACTGGCAATACGATCTTTCAATTTCTAATGCTGCGCCGCATTTATCAAGCCAAAATCGAGCTGATTGATGGTAATCAACCGATTACCGATATCGGCTACGAGGTCGGCTTTAAACATCCCTCTCATTTCAGCCGCGCCTTCAAACTGCATACCTCTCTTACTCCAGAGCAATACCGCAAACAGCATCAGCTTCATCCCATCGACTTAAACAAGCTCTAATCCTAATTTAAGGGTTGGAGCAGTTGACCATTTTACTTGTTAGGATTATTATTGTTATATCAACTAAATGAACGAGGCAGGTGAATAAAATGCAATTCAAGCAATCTGTTGGCTATATCATCAGCAACACAGGAAGGCGGTTAAATCAGCGGCTTCACCAGCTATTTCTAGAGCATGATGTCACTCCCGAGCAATGGACGCTGCTTATGTGTCTGGAGGACCATAACGGTATTACCCATAAGGATTTGGCACTGCGCACGGATAAAGACCCTGCCAATATAACACGATTGGTCGATCAGCTAGAGCGCAAAGCACTTGTCCGCCGCGTCGCGAATCCGAACGATCGACGCTCACAGCTGCTGTATCTAACCGATACTGGAAAATTAAATGCTCAACTATTAGCTCCTATTGAGGCTGATTTTGTAGCACAAGTCCTATCGGATATTTCCGAGCAGGAGATAGAAGCTTTTAGAAGCTTTATGGCTAAAATAAACAAAAATTCAGAGCAGTATTAGTCGTTCTCCTATTACACTTTGAAATGCAAGGCAAGACTGTCAGCTGAGAGGGGAGCCACAAATGAATACGAACAAATTATGGAGTCTAGACTTCATAAAAGTTTGTTTAAGCAGTTTTTTTCTATTCTTTTCTTTTTACACACTCGCTACCGCCCTATCGGGTTATGTCACTACTCATCTTGGAGGAAGCGGAACACAAGCTGGTTTAGCAATGACTATATTTATCATCGCAGCAGTCATTCTTCGCCCCTTTGCTGGACATTTCATGTCTCGCTACGGTGAACGCAAGGTTGTCATTATTTCATTATTATTATTTTTATTATGCTCTGTTGCATACTTAGGCGTTTTTGGCTACGCCATGCTGTTGCTTATTCGTTTTTTTCATGGTGGAACCTTCGCCATTGCAACTACCTCCACGAATACGACCGCTATTAATATTATACCTGAGCATCGCAAAGGGGAAGGCATTAGCTATTTCAGTTTGTTTATGAGCCTCGCGATGGTCATTGGGCCATTCGTTGGATTGTCGATTACGGCACAGGGTGGCTATACTGCAATGTTCGCCATATGTGCAGTTTGCGCATTACTCGCATTTGTACTCGGTGCCTGGGCGAGAGGCCCTTCTGTCACAAAAGAAATGCCAACACAGGTGAAAAGCAAGCTAAAATGGGGCGATCTCTTCGAACGCAAGGCTGTTCCTATCGCTCTAAGTGGATTTGTTGTAGCATTCGCTTATAGCGGCTTAGTTACATTTATGTCAGTATTTACGCGTGAGCAGGCTATTGAACAATATGCTAGCTATTTCTTTGTTTGCTTTGGGATCATGATTGTTTTACCGCGTCCTATTGTTGGAAAATTGCTTGACCGAGTAGGCGAGCATGTTATCGTTTATCCAAGCATTGCTATATTCGCGATCGGCCTAGTGCTCCTTAGCGCAGCTGATTCAACGGTCATGCTGCTCGTTTCGGGCTCCATTATCGGACTTGGCTATGGCGCCCTGCTGCCTTGCTTCCAAACGATTGCAGTGTTAGCCGCCCCTCCTCACCGCAGAGGGCTCGCTACTGCAACGTTTTATATCCTATTCGATCTTGGCTACGGCATTGGCTCCTACATTCTTGGCTTTTTGGCTTCAGGCTATAGCTATAGCTTGATGTATTTCCTTTGCGCTATTATTATCGCCTTTTCTGCTGTCATCTATTATTTGTTCCATCATAAGCGCAAGCAAATGATTGCTTCCGCAGACGATAAAGCTTACGTATCTTCATAAGCTCGGCTCCTGCGTCTCAATTGGCAATTTAATTTCTACAACCGTTCCTTCATTTATCACGCTGCTTAGTTGAAGCGTACCTTTGTGCGCTTCAATAATGCGTGAGCTGATCATTATACCTAGTCCAGTCCCTTTTTCCTTTGTCGTCAAGAAGGGTTCGCCGATTTTGTTAATAAGCTCCTCAGGTATGCCAGGCCCGCCGTCTTTAATGCGGATATGAACATAACCGTCCTCCATCGAAACTGCCGAAATGACCACCTCTCCACCGCCGGGCATCGCCTCAAAAGCATTTTTCACAACGTTCAGAAACACCTGCTTCAGCTGATTAACATTACAATAAACGATTGGATTCGATTGATCATAGCTAGCCTTTAATTCTATATTTAATAAAATCGCTTGCGTTTCCAAAACCGATATGACGCTTTGCAAGATCGGTTTAAACGGTTCATTGCTAAATTGTGAAAAATGCGGCTTGGCCAGCGTCATAAACTCATTTACAATGAGCGTTATTCGGTCAATCTCATTAGACATAATCGTAAAATAATGCGGCTGCTCTGGATATCTTGCACTAAGGAGCTGAGTAAAGCCTTTGAGCGCTGTAAGCGGATTGCGTATCTCATGTGCCACGCCTGCCGCAAGCTGACCAATAGCGGACAGCTTCTCGGAACGAATAAGAATTTCCTCTGAGCGCTTCCGATCCGTCAAGTCACGTATGACGCTAAGCATTACATCCTTGCCCATATAGTTATTAATCCGAATGCATGATAATTCCACATCTATACATTGTCCATCCGGATGAACGATTACTCGTTCCTGAAACGGTGTCGCATTATCCGTAGACATAATGAATTGCATTGTATCCTTAATCGTTTCATGATCTACCGGGTGGAAAAAATCGAATATGCTTTTGCCGACTGCATCCTTGGCATCGTTTACACCAATTACCTGCATAGCCAGTTTATTAACATATAAGATCGTGCCTCCATCGCTTAACACAATGGGTTCAGGTACAAATTTTATAATTTTCTGATAAAGCATCGCATTATCTCGCAGCAGTCTTTCCTTCTCTCGCTTAAAGGTAACGTCTTGTATCGTCCCTAACAAGGATGGCTGTCCGTTAAACATAATAATTGAACTGTTTCCTTCTAAATAAATAATGCTGCCGTCTTTTTTTATTCCTTTAAATTTCAGCGGAATTTGATTAACACCCTTAGCCATTGCCGCAAACACGAGCATTCTGACTTCTTCAATCTCATTAGCAGTTACCAAATCAAACGGCGAGAGCTTAAACATTTCTTCATTGGTATAGCCAAACATCTCGGCCAAATAAGGATTAGCATACACGATAGTATCTCTTTGCCCGACAAATACACCTGCGACAACACTCTCCATCAGGCTTTTGTATAAATGATCCTTCTCATGCAAGGATGCTTCCATCCGTTTCTGATCAGAGACATCATGGATAATAAGCTGCATAGCTGACTTTCCGTCGAATTCGACTGCTACCGCTCTCATTTCAACCTCTACCGTCTCCTGATTCAAGTTAAGCAGCTTGTAATAAACTGATTTGAATGGATTAGCTTCTCGAATGATGTAGTTAATCGTTACAGTGAATTCCTCCCAATAATCGGGATGAACAAATGTCTTTATTGGATATGCTGTTATATCTTCTAATCTCAGAGCACCAATCATACTTAAAAAAGCACGGTTAGCAAATACGATAGTATCTTCTATGTAAACGATTAGTCCATCCGGAAGCATATGAACCAAATGTTGATATCTTTCTTCACTTTGTTTCAATTTATCTCCAAATCCAAGTATTTCCATTTGTACATTTCACCTCATTATTAAGCGAATGGCTTCGTCTGATTGTTTACTTTCAACATTGATTGCCTTCTTCCTGCTCCTAATTCAAATTTAAAAATAAATAATGGATTCCATAGAATTTTTCTATGCTTATTGATGATCCATTTTTTGGAATAAAAAAAGAGCTGTTTCCAAAGTAGATTGCTCTACTTCGAAAACAGCTCCCGCTTATACCAATATATTTTATCCTTCAAGCAGCAATGCTTCTGGATCCTCTAATAGTGCTTTAACTGTAACAAGGAAACGAACTGCTTCGCTGCCATCGACGATACGGTGGTCGTATGACAGTGCGATGTACATCATCGGACGGTTTTCCATACGAACCTCATCGATCGCAACCGGACGAAGTTGGATTTTGTGCATGCCGAGAATACCAACCTGCGGAGCGTTGATAATCGGTGTTGACAGCAAGGAACCAAATACACCGCCATTTGTGATTGTGAAGCTTCCGCCTTGCAGATCAGAAATCGCAAGTGTGTTAGATCTTGCTTTGCCAGCCAGCTCAACGATATTTCTCTCGATTTCAGCAAAGCTTAGACGATCAGCATCACGAACAACAGGAACGACAAGGCCTTCCTTCGCAGATACAGCGATACCGATATCGTAGAATTTTTTAGTAACAATTTCTTCGCCGTCGATTTCTGCATTAAGCAATGGGAATGCTTTTAGTGCACCAACTACCGCCTTCGTAAAGAAGGACATAAATCCTAGGTTAACATCATTTTTATCGAAGAAGGCTTGCTTGCGACGTTTGCGCAAATCAAGAATAGCAGTCATGTCAACCTCGTTGAATGTTGTCAGCATCGCAGCTGTACGTTGTGCTTCAACTAGACGGTTAGCAATCGTAACCCGGCGACGTGACATCCGTTTGCGTTCCGTTGGCTTAGCATCCTTATTTACGCTTGCTGGCGCTGCTTGTGTAAGCGGAGCGGATTTCACAGGCGTAGCTACTGCCGGTGCAGGTGCTTGTCCTTGCGAAAGATCAATGCCTTGCTCGCGAGCACGCTTGCGTGCAGCTGGAGAAGCGTTGATTGCCGCTGCGCTTTCGCTTGCAGCAGCTGCTGGCTGTGCTACAGCTGCTGCAGGTGCAGCAGTCGGAGCTGCAACCGGTGCTGGTGCTGCTGGAGCAGCAGGGGCTGCCGGCGCGGCAGCTCCTTCACCGATGGAGCCAATTGCCTCACCTACAAGGACAACATCTCCATCTTGCTTAGCGATGCGTGATACAACACCACTGTTGTCAGCACTAATTTCAATGTTAACTTTATCTGTTTCAAGCTCTAGTAGGACATCTCCTTGGTTTACGGAGTCGCCTTCCTTCACGAACCATTTGGAAATCGTGCCCTCTGATATGGACTCGCCTAATTCTGGTACTATAATTTCAGCCATTAGTCACTACCCCCTTATCAAACTTGTTTCGACTGGTTTGCCATTCAAAGCAGTAGAAATAATCCATTTTTGTTCTGCAGCGTGAACCTCTTGATGACCACTTGCCGTACTGGAGCGATCAGGTCTGCCGACGTAACGAACTTCCGCCTTCTTAGGTGCCAGAGCACGGAGACGAGGCTCTATAAAGCTCCATGAGCCCATGTTTTGCGGTTCTTCTTGTACCCATACGATTTCTTCAAGTTTATCAAACTGCTGGACAATACGCTCAATTTCAGCATGAGCGAACGGATATAGCTGTTCCACTCTTGCAATACGCAGCCACTCGAATTCCTCTGCATTAGATGATGCTAGTGCTTCCTCAATATCAATAGCAACCTTACCTGTGCAAAGCAGCAAACGTTTCACTTTATCCTTCTGGATCTTAGGCTCCGTAAGACTGAATTGCGGCAGTACAGGCTTGAATGAACCTTCACTGAAATCAACGCCATGTGAAGCAACGCGCGGATTACGGATCAAGCTCTTAGGCGCCATTAGAACGAGCGGACGAACCTGCTCTGTGCCTAAGCTTGCTGCTTGCTTGCGAAGCAAGTGGAAATATTGAGCGGAGGAGGTCAAGTTGGCAACCGTCCAGTTGTTATCAGCTGAAAGCTGAAGGAAACGCTCAAGTCTTGCGCTGGAATGCTCTGGGCCTTGGCCTTCATAGCCATGCGGCAGTAAAATTGTAATTCCTGATTTTTGCGACCATTTTGCACGGCCAGCCGAAATGAATTGATCGAATATGACTTGTGCAACGTTCGCAAAGTCGCCATATTGCGCTTCCCAAATAACAAAGGTTTCCGGCGCAAATACATTATAACCATATTCAAAGCCTAATACTGCCGTCTCAGACAACGGGCTGTTGTGAACAGCAAACGAGGCTTTCGCTTGTGGCAGCATATGCAGCGGTGAGAATTTAACAGCATTTGCATTATCATTCAGCACAATATGACGATGTGCAAAGGTTCCGCGCTCAGAATCCTGACCGCTTAGACGAATTGGCGTTCCGTCAGCGAGAATTGTTGCAAATGCAAGTGTCTCTGCATGTGCCCAATCCACTTTTTCTCCATCGTTCAACGCCGAAGCTCTACGCTGCAAAATACGTTGAAGCTTCGTATATTCCGTGAAGCTCTCTGGACGATTAAGCAGCTCTAGATTAATTTCACGAAGCGTCTCAAGCGGCACTGCTGTACGTACTTCTTCTTTAGAAGGAAGCACAGACTTGCGCTGCTCACCACGGAGCTTCGGCTCATTCTCCTTCGATTTCATTGCATCATAAGCAGCTTGAAGCTTGCCGTTTGTACGTTGACGCAATACTTCCACTTGCTCTTCCGTGATTGCTTTCTCATTCTTCAACTGCTCGCTATAAAGCACGCTAACTGTCGAATGATTGCGAACCTTCGCATACATAAGCGGCTGCGTCACTTCTGGATCATCCATTTCATTATGACCGAAGCGGCGGTAGCCGATCAAATCAATAACAAAACCTTTATTGTAGCGAAGACGGTATTCACAAGCAAGGCGTACAGCCGCGAGGCATGCTTCCGGCTCATCCGCATTTACGTGTACAATTGGAATGTCAAAGCCCTTGGCAAGGTCACTCGCATAATGAGTCGAGCGCGAGTCAACGCTGTTCGTTGTAAAGCCAAGACGATTGTTCGCAATGATGTGCAGCGTACCGCCATTATGATAGCCCTTAAGCTGGTTGAAGTTGAGTGTTTCTGCAACGATGCCTTCACCGATAAAGGCTGCGTCGCCGTGAACACAAATCGTGACCGCCTTCGACGGATCTTGAACAGGCGTTCCTGGCTTGCTGCGATCCTCTTGCGCTGCGCGCGTGAAACCTTCAACAACGGGATTTACGAATTCAAGGTGACTTGGGTTATTCGCAAGAGTAAGGTTGGCACGAATCGTTTCGCCTTCCTTCACTGCCCGATCTGCACCCAGGTGATACTTCACATCGCCAGTCCAGCCGTAGTTAAGACCCATAGAGCCTTCGGACGGAATAACTTCTTTGTTTGGCGCATGATGAAACTCAGAGAAGATCTTTTCATAAGGTTTCCCAAGCACATGCGTCAATACGTTAAGACGACCGCGATGCGCCATGCCCATTAGAATATGATTAGCACCATCATGCGCTACGGAGCGAACGATTTCGTCCAATACCGGCACAAGCATATCTACGCCTTCAATTGAGAAGCGCTTCTGGCCCACGAAAGTGCGATGTATGAAATTTTCGAAATATTCGACTTCCATGAGGCGTTCGAGCAGTGCAGAACGCTCTCTTGCTGATAGCGGCGCAGGGAAAGTACCTGATTCCGCCTGCTTATTAAGCCAATTCCGCTCGTTCTCATCATGAATATGTGTAAACTCATACGCTGCTGAACGAGAGTAAATTTCTCTTAAACGATTAATAGCCTCCCAGCCATTGGAGATCGATGCCGGAGCATTGTCCCAAATAAGCGAAGCAGGAATCGCTACGAGATCAGCTTGCGAAAGTCCAAAGGTTTCTGGGACGAGCAGCTTTGTATCAGCAGCAGGACTTAAGCCCAGTGGATCAATATCCGCAGCTAAATGGCCGTATCTGCGTATGTTCAGCATAAGCTGATGCGCAGCCACAACCTTCTTCAACATATTTGAATCAACCGGACCAGATGCTGCTGCAGTTGATGCAGCTTGTTGCTCGCTTGGCTTAGCCGGTAGGCTTGGTGCCGCTCCTAGTGATACAGTCGGCGGTGCTCCAAAACGTACAAACAGCTCGCGAGTCGTTGCTTCAACTGAATCAGGATCAGTTAAAAAACGTTCGTATTGCTCCTGCACATACCCAAGGTTGGGACCATAGTAGCTTTGCCAAGGCGAATAAGTACGCTCATCATGGTTGCTCATTGCAGAAAATTCCACCCTCTCTATTCGTTGCCATTCTATTATTTTCTAAGGCGAAGCTCGCCATACATGCCCGCCCACTTGCACTTGCACAAATCGTCTTCACATTACGCTTATTTTGATGGTTAATAAAATAATACCGTTAATTATGCTTAAAGCTTTGTAAACGTAATAACTCCCTTATATTTTAGTACATAGTACGTAAGCTATCCATAACCTTATTAGCATTGATATCATCCAATTCAAGCATTGATTGTTAATAAAGCGAAATAAACAACCTAATACGTTCAAGAAAGGGCTAATGATTGTACTATTCTAGAGTTTGCTTACGTTTAGCGCTTCTTTTATGAAAATAATAGCCTCTCGATTCTGATACTCGGACACTTCATGACCGGAGAAAGGAAAGTCATTCATCTGCTTATGCGAACGAATTCGATTAAATACCGCGTAAACCGTCTCAGGGATACATACGGTATCTTTCCAGCCTACCGACATCAAGACAGGTGCTTTAATACGCTCCGCCAAATTCAGCAAATCAAAATACGCAAGCGTTGTCATCACTAAATTCAATCGTTCAGGATATCGCTTAATATACTGCGCGACCTCGGTTAAAGATCCGGTAGAATGCAAGATGCCGTAATCCATATGGCACATATTCGGAATATCAGCAACAACAGCACTTACCTTTGAATTTAATGAGGCTGCTAGCAGCGCAAGCCCCCCGCCTTGGCTGCCCCCAACAACTGCGATTCGCGAAGCGTCAACCTCTGGCTGAAGCGAAGCCACATCAACGGCTCTCACAGCATCCATCGTAATCGCGTGATAATAGCTTTGTTCTACATGTGAGATGCCTTGTGTTACCCAGCCCTTGACCTGTCCTTCCTCTGACGTCAATAAATTGCCAGTTTCCCCGCTTTGACCGCGCGCATCAACCGCAAAAACAGCATAACCAAGCAGCAGCCATGACGCATACCGCTCCGGAAGCCCTTTATCCCCTGTATAGCCCTGATAAATGACGACACAGGGGAGCTTTTCCCCTGCTATCCGTTGCTGCGGCAGGATATACAAGCCATGAATTAGAGTATCATCACTGCCCTTGTAAGATAACCGTTCTGCTATTATAGCAGGGAAAGGAGTTGCAACCGTCTCCCTAGTTATCGCTAGCGGCCTCTCCGCATAGCCGGACAAAGTATTCTCCCAATAGTTATCCAGCTCATCCGCGCCTATCGTTGCTTGCGGGTTATAGGCCAATAAATCATTTTTCCGGCGATCAATTGCGTTCATCTCAGTATACCCCTATTTACTCCATATTTTCCTTCATCCATTTTGAATTAGCAAATACAAGTTTTTTTCTTTACACCCGCTTTGCCCTTGGCGACAGCCTTTGCAATATAATCAGCTGCTGCCGGAACCTTGCAAGCCGTATCCCCTACATCGACATGCACCTTGCCAATGACTGAGGCAGCAGCCATCGCATCCTCTCTCAGCTCTTCGACATAGATGCCAACCGTTATAACGAAGCTGTTCATTGTATAGCGAACGCGATTCTGTTCGGAGTGAAGCGTTTCCCGAACACGCCCAAGCAGCGCTCTTAGCTCATTCACCTCAAGCTGCTCATCTGGTGTAATCGATATATAATTGGCATAGGTGCTCCAGCCGCAGGTAGCAACCATCTCTTCAGGTGAATCCATCCATTCGAGCGCAAGCTCGCGTGCAAATGGGCTCTCAGCGGCAACGCCAGCCACCGTATATTCTGCAAGACTATACCAGCTCGCCTGCGCTACCCAGTGCTCAAGCGTTTCTTTCGAGATTAACTTCGGATTAACCGTAAGACCTGAAAGATACATGGCATCGCTATTGCCGGATTCGTACAATTTAAGAGCTATAGCTTGATCCTTTTTGACAATCTTCACAAGCTTCTTTAGATCTCCGATCCTGACCCCAAACAGAGGCTCCATCGCTCCATGCCGTAAAAAGGTCATTTTCGTTTGCTCATTGCCCAGCCTTTCCAGCTCCTGCATTACCTCATCATAGGTCATAGGTTTTTCCTCCGTTTACTTTCTTCTCTCTGAGCACAACCGGACCGAGCAGAAGCGCCATAGCAAGCAGCACGACTCCTACAAATAAGGAAATGCCGTAGCTTTGCAGCCAGTAGGCACTATCCTCTGCACGCTTGTAGAGCCAGCCTCCCACCAAAGGACCGATAAATCCAGTGATGCCCGTCAATGCTGAAAAAACTGCGATATACATCGGACGCTCCGACTTAGGTGTATCTCCAATAATAAAATTAAACGCAAGCAAATTATAGCCGCCAATGCCAATGCCAAGAACGATATGGACCAAGATCAGCACAAGTATAGAAGGAAGCAGCGCCATGCCTGACCACAGCAGACAAGCAAGAGCAACAATCGGAAGCGCCCATCTCAGCAGCGTTCGAGTCGAGTATTTGCTATTAAGACTTCCCCAGTAGTAGTAGCTGAACATCATCACAATCATTTGTACAGTCGTAATGACCGTCACCCAGGTATAATTCAACTTTACAATATCAAGCATAACGTATGAGAACAGCGGTACAGAAATATTTTGAATTAAAATGAATGTTGCTAAAAAAAGAGTGGCTTGCAAATAGGTGCGATCAGCCAGCGGCTTTCTCAGCATTTTCCACTTGGATGACTCGTTGGATTTCTCAAGAGGAAGATTGGGATAGCGCAACAATTCAATGGCATTCCATACCGTTGCAATCGCACATATGATATACAGAACTACAAAACCGCTGCCTTCCGGCAATCGATTCAATATCTGACCGCCAATAAGCAGACAAAGGCTTGCAACCGCCCAATGAATCGTATTCCTTATTCCAAAATAACGACCACGTACCTGAGCAGGCACCATATCAGCTACAAGAGAGGTCCAAAGCACGCCCGCAGATTGAGCGCATATAAACGAAATGATGAACATGACAATATAAGTAGGCACCCAATACGCCTCTGGCATCCAAAAAGGAATCAATCCTGTCGCTGTCCACAGAGTACGATGAATAAGACTGAACAACATAATGTACAGACGCCGGTTCTCAAAACGATGCATATAGAAAGCAATGACTAGCTGAACGAGGTTTGCAAATGCTGGAATCGCAAGCGCAATACCGATGGCGTCCGATTTGGCGCCCAAATAAAGGAGGTACGCTGTAAGCAGCGGACCCCCGAGTAAATTGCCAATAATAGTGGCAGGTATACCTTCCATAACAGCGGTATGCAAGCCTTTCCGCTGTTCGGACATTCTCCGCCTAGGCAGCAGGATGCCCTTGAACATGTTTATCCTCTCCGCTCTGCTTCCTCTTGGTGTAAGACCAATTCAACCAACGTTCTGACCATGACCCCTGTAGCGCCTTTTGGCTCCCAGCCTCGGCCAGCATCGAGCCATGCCGTACCCGCAATATCAAGATGCACCCATGGCAAGCCTTCTGCGAAGTGACCAATAAACAGTCCCCCGGTAATCGTACCGCCATATCTGCCCCCGCTGTTTTTCAAATCCGCAGCATCGCTCCTAATTTTCTTTTTGTACTCAGGATAGGAAGGGAACAGCCAAACTCGCTCGCCAGTACGCTCAGAAGCCGACTGCACCTGCTTGAACAGCTCATCATTATTCGTTACCGCACCCGTAGCTTCAGTTCCAAGAGCAACGGATACAGCCCCTGTCAGCGTTGCCACGTCTACTAGACGAGTTGCCCCTCTCGTAATGGCAGTCGTAAGTCCGTCTGCAAGCACCAAGCGTCCCTCTGCATCCGTATTTACGATTTCTACCGTATGACCGCTCATCATACGCAGAACATCTCCTGGTTTAATCGCGCGGTCTGACGGCATATTCTCAGCAGTAGGAATAACCGCAACAACATTGATTGCTGGTTTCAGCTCCCCAATGATCCGCATCGCTCCGAGCACAGCTGCCGCACCGCCCATATCCGAAATCATCTCCTGCATGCCGTCCGCTCTCTTCAAGGAAATGCCGCCGGTATCAAACGTTATGCCTTTGCCGATAAGTCCCCAAGCTTCATCTGAGCTCGAATCGCCCTTATAATGAATAACAATCATCCGCGGCGGATTAATACTGCCTTGACCGACGCCAAGCAAGCCTCCCATACGCTGCTCAGCTGCACTCCACTCATCCATAACCTCAATTTCCAAATCAAGCTCCCGTGCCAGCTCCTCCGCATGATAGGCCAAGCGCTCGGGAGTAAGATCATTGCCAGGCAAGTTAGTCAAATCACGAGCCAAGCTGACCCCTTCAGCATAAAGCTTGCCCTTGTTCATGCCTTGCTCCCACAATGCTTTAATCTCCGCTTTGGCATTAGCGCCCTGAGGTTCAAAAGAAACCGCCTTCAATGTGAAGCGCTCATTCGGCTCACGCTTAAGTGGCTCACGAACATGCAGAGCAAGCAGTAGTCCCTCTGTAAGAGCTTGTGCTGCTAGCTCTGCGCCACAGCTCTTATCAAAGCTTAGCAGCAAATCCTCCGAGAGCAATACTGTAATATTCGCCGCGCGTATTTTTTTCAAAGCTATTGCAGCCGCTGCTGCAGCTAAGCGCAAACCTCTTACGCCGCCATCATGTTCAATTCCTGTAAAAACGATATGTGCTGCCGGATAAAGCCCTAAGGTCGCTACAATTTCGGTTTGCTCCGGCTCTGCTTTAAATAATCCTTTTGCATAAAGCGCTCTAAGCGCATGATCAATTTGCGGTTGAATAATCGCACCCGCATTTTCTTCTTGAATGAGCTCTTTTTTGCTTACAAAACGAACCAATGCATCAGAAGCCGCTTGATCCGCACCTCTAGCTCCGTATGTTAATTGAACACCCATTTGTATTCCTCGCCTTCGCTTAAAATAAAACAATAAAATTACTAATTGATTTTTCAAACCCATTATACAGAACGTCCTGCGACTTTTCCATGTTTATATTCAGGCTCCATATTCTACTATAAAAACAGCAAAAAGCGCTCTCCGTATAAAGGAGAAGAGCACCTATTCTTACAGCTTATTCGATTCGTACTGATTCAGCCAATCTAGAAGTTATCAGGTTAGGCGAGAGGCAAGGTAATTGTAAACTTCGTGCCTGCTCCAGCCTCACTATCTACTCGAATGGTCCCATTGTGGTTGCGAACGATCCGATAGCTCACGGACAGCCCAAGCCCTGTACCTGCTTGCTTCGTTGTAAAAAAAGGATCAAACAGCCGACTCATCGTCGCCTTGTCCATGCCTTTGCCATTATCCATAATGATAACTTCAGCAAATTGATCGGTTTGGCGCGAAACGATTTCGATCAATCCTCTTCGATCAGCCTGCACCTCTTCAATGGCATCAAGTGAATTTTTGACTATATTCAAAATGACCTGCTTCACCTGCTTGACATCAATCGAGACTACTGGACCATAGTGATTACATTCCGATATAATTTCACAATTCCGCATTAACGCTTCGCTTTCAGTCAGCAGGACAACCTCTTTAATTAAATGATCAATACTTACCATTTGCTTCATCGGCGCAGAGGGCTTGGAGGAATTAAGAAACTCATAAATAATATCATTAGCCCGATCAATTTCCGTTAAAATGATGCGCGCATACTCTTCCTTGCCTACTTCCAGCAAATAGGGACGCAGCAATTGAATAAAACCGCGGATACTCGTTAACGGGTTGCGGATTTCATGCGCAATCGCGGCTGCGATTTTTCCGAGCATAGCGAGCTTGTCATTTTGCAATGCGGTTTGCTCAATCTGCTTGTATTCCGAAACGTCCTTTACACTAATTAAAAAATCGCCGTCTAATTGATCTCCATAAGTAACGGTTACTAATAAATGCTTGCCATCCTTGTGCTGGAATTCATAGTAGCGACTGCGCAAGAGAAACATCTCTTTGTAAAGTCTTAGCACTGTTCGCTTTGTTGTGCTCGAAAGCTGACGATGCTTCAATATTTCTCTTATCGAACAGCCTATTAATGTTTTTCTGGGAATTTCCAGAAGCTTAGCCATCTGTACGTTAATAAACGATAAAATACCGTCATTATCAAACAGTGCAATTCCGCTGTCCATATGCTGCAAAACGTTCTCGTATTTGTTTTTAACCATTTCAAAGGAACGGTTGGAGCGAAACAGCATTTCTCGCATTTCGGTAAATTTCTGTTCAGTAGTCTGTTCAGGCAATCGAAAGCGACAAGCTACCATAATCTCCATAAGGAAAACGAAGGAACGATTGTATAGTCTAACCGCTTCATCAGAATCAACATTGGCAGCTAGCGACTGTATACAATCCTCGTGCACGGCGATAATCTCTTCGGGGTTTAGTCCGTAAAGCTCCTTGCCCAGCTCATTAGCAAGAAATAATGATACTTCCTTACCATCTCGTATATACTCGGCAAGCGCCGGGAAATAGCGCTTTCGAATGGCCTGCATTTTGTACTCCTCCCCGGCAACGTCTCTAGAAAAACGGTTACATTTACTATTAATCATAGGATGGTTTTGCAATATCTGTCAATCGGAAATACTGTCGAATTTTGCCCCATGATAAGCTCCCAGTGCCCTTCCCAAACACTAGGACTTAAGTCTCCGCTTACCATTTTCCACTTCAACCGTATCCTTCACATCGTTTATTCCCTGCTGGATTTTTAATCTTTTTCGTTTTGTTTCTCTCGATTCTTTTTTGTTTCCTTTTTGTTGTCACTGCCCTTCTCCTTGCTGCGTTCCCTATTCCATTTCTCGTTTCGCTCTCTATTATCCTTATCGCTTCTGTTGTAATCTTTGTTATTTCGATTCCATTTGTCCTTGTCCCATTCCCAGTCCTTTGAGTTGCTCCATCTATCATTACGATCTGGATCCTTGTCTGTCTTCCCGATCGTTGGTTTATTCGGTTGACTTGGCTTTGCAGACTTATCCGGCTTTGTTTGCTGGCCGCTGCCCTTCGTTCCACTCGTGTCGGGCTTTTTTGTCTCTTCCGCTTTAGTCGAAGGCTTCTGCGGCTTAACGGCGCTCACAGGTTTGTTTGCTGGACTTGGAGCTGGTGTAGGCTTAGCAGTATTTGTACTTAGATCTTCTGTCAGCTTCTTGGCCTTCTCCTCTTTCTCACGTGCAACAAGCTCCTTTAGCTTCTCCTTGCTCGTATCCGCAGCATTGTCAACGATCGTCTTTACTCCGCCAAATGACTCTGTAACCTTGTCGATGGATTGCTGCTTCAATTGCTCCAGTTCAAGCTCATAGCCTTCATCCTTTGCCATCAAATATACCGCCATCTTGCCTGAGGATATTCCGTTTTCAGCCGCTTCCTCACGCAGCTCATTCGGAATCGACAGTGTCGTAATCGTTGCGCTGGAAGCCTCCGCTGCGAGTTGCGACAGCAAGTTTCTCAACATCTGGTCGACTTTTCCCGTCAAATTAACCTCATAATCGAGCTTAAGTGCAGAATTGCCGTCTATCAGCATACTCGTTATGAAAATATCTTTGTTAGGCGTATCGAGATAATGCGAGCCTTTAGCCCTCTCCAATATCGAAGCGGCTACATCTGCCACATTCAAACCCGCGTATGAGAGTCCCTTTATAATCTGATCTCCAGACTCGTTTAGCGCACGCAGCTCTCTTACCTTCTCATTTCCATCGACACCTAATTCAACGCTCGGATTAATGTCCATGCTTACATAGGCGACTACGGAGTTCGAATCCTTTTGCGTATAAAATAACAGTGGTAGAAATATGAGCAGAAAGATAGCAGCAGCACTGCTATACCAATAGATAGACTTGACAGCTCGAGACTTTTTTAAAATCGCCTCAAACGTAATTTCCTCACCGATCTGCGGTGAACCTTGAACAGGGGCTTGCAAAAATTCACCGTCTGCTGTCATTACAACTACATGCTGCTTATGAACACTCATAACAACTCCACGCTTCATTTGCTTGCCTCCTTATTCGTATGAATTTGGTCACCAGCTATATTTAAATAATCATGCATGTAGGGGTATGTACCTGAAATAATAATCGAAATTGCGATGATATATTTCCGATTTCGTTCGATTGTTTTGCGGGATACACCACAAAGTTCAGTCAGCTCTTTGACAGCGAGCTTGCTCTTTTCTCTCAAGGAATCCATTAAATCGCTATGACTGACAAGTGTCTGTGCAATTCCAATCAACAGCCTTCTAGAATCCGCATGTTTAGGCGAGTTTTCCACAAGCTCAGCAAAAGAGATCCCAAATTTCATAAGCTCCTGGTTCAGCTCGCCGATCTCCAGCCTTCTCTCATCTTCCGTCCGCTTAATCTCAAACGATGCCATCGCTTGCCAGCTTTCGACGGAATTATTACGCGGCTGCTCTCCATCCTCGGAGTCAAACATGCTATAAGGTATTGTCTGAGCATGCCTTTGTTCTTTTCGGACATGGTCAATAAGCCGACGGCGAATAACAGTTTCAGAAAAACCAATAAAGGATTTTCCAGCATCACTATCGAACTGATTGATCGCTTCATTGTAGGCTAACAGCGCCACACTGAATTCATCATCCCGGTTCTGATCGATGTACCGTTTGCAAAATCGACTTGTTACTTTTAAAATATAAGGTTTGTAATCTGCTATGAATTGCTCGCGAAGCAGCTCGTCACCTTGACGAATGCGAGCAACACATTGTTCGGGAGAAAGCTTTCGCTCATTCTCTACAGCCTCGGCGGAAGTAGACTTCCGCAAAAAGCGTTTGAACAATACAAGTAACAACCGCTCCACCTCACTACTAGTATGATTCGTTTCTGTCTATACGGTTTCAGGGGGTACATTATGAGAACATTTTCATTTATGCAATGTAAAACGACAGACGCCTTCCTTTAACGGTGCCAGCCGTTTCATTCCGAGAAATATAGAGATAGTATAGCGAAATGATCTACTTTCCTATATTCTCCAAAAAGAAAAGCCTCCGGCGTGGAGGCTAACCATTCGAGTTAATAAACTAAACGGATGTACGACGCTGACGGAGCTTATTCCTTCGATTATTCAGCATTCCCAGACGCTTCTTCAGTACAAGCTGCCATTCCGTATCTTCAATTTGCTTAGCGAAGCTGAGCAAATCAAGTGCCATATCTATTTGACTATAAACAACATCCATTGGATCTTCATTCTCATGATTGACGCAATTTTCAAGCAATACCTTGTCTTCCTGCTCCACATACTCTTGGAAATCAACTTCAGCCGCGCCATCGCCATGCGCATATTCGGCTAATATTTCATATTCATTTTCAATTAAATAATGAATATCAACACGGTGACATAACGGACAGAACATAATCGGAACATTGTGAATATGCGTCCGATTATGCTTCAGTGTACCTTTTGTACCAATCATACTAGCTCCACAGCAAAAACTCATTGACGACCCCTCCTAAAGGTTTGCGCAGCAAACCTACTTCGTAAGCATCAACCAAAGGTTTGCGCAGCAAACCTACTTCGTAAGCATCAACCAAAGGTTTGCGCAGCAAACCTACTTCGTAAGCATCAACTAAGGTTTGCGCAGCAAACCTACTTCGTAAGATAAAGTCCCGCTAGTTTAAAGAGAAGCAGCCTAGACTGCACTTATAACAATAAAAACCTCACATTTGAGCTATTTCAGACGGCTACATTGTACTATTGCAGTAGAATTAGCTTCATACCAACGAATATCGCCCTATAATAGACAATCTATTGCACAAACTACAGTCTATGCGTCGATTCAGAATAGTAACGTCGATTACGTTGTACAAACTGCAGCGTAACCTCATCACAGGTATTGGTTTCCACACTATCGAATTATAAAGTCATTGCTTTAGCTTTGCGGCTAAGTATAACTTATTCTCCCTGCATAGCGGAAATTCCTGCTTTTGCATTACAATACGCTTAACTCTCTATACAGGGTGAAACGGCTGTCGCCGTCCTTCGGCGGTGCCAGCGCGTTTCATTCCGAGAAATATAGAGAAAGTATGGCGAAATGATATACTTTCCTATATTTTAAAATAGAAAAAGCCCGCACCATTTCATGGCGCGAGCTTATCTTCTATATTACAAAATAATTATTTCGTTACCAATGTTTGTTGACCTGGTTTCCAGTTAATAGGGCAAAGTCCACCGGATTGCAATGCTTGCAATACGCGAAGCGTTTCGTCAACGCTGCGGCCTACGTTGTTATGGTTAACAACTTGGTATTGAATTTCGCCTTCTGGGTTGATGATGAATAGGCCGCGAAGAGCCACGCCTTCTTCTTCAATCAACACGCCATAGTCACGAGCAGCACTCTTAGTGATATCAGCAGCAAGCGGGAATTCCAATTGGCCTAGACCATTATCGTTAACCGGCGTGTTGATCCATGCACGGTGACTATGTTTGCTATCTACGCTGACACCAAGAATTTCAGTATCCAATTTTTTGAAATCTGCAGCTGCAAGGCTCAAAGCTGTAATTTCAGTAGGGCAAACGAATGTGAAATCTAGTGGGTAGAAGAACAATACCAACCATTTGCCTTTGTAATCTGCAAGTGATGCTGTACCGAAATCTTTACCGTCTCCTGTTGCTGTTTCCAATGTGAAATCCGGTGCTTGACGACCTACCAAACGATCTGCCATTATAGAAAACCTCCTTGACCTATCCATAAATTTTATTTTTTTATGCAACATCTTCTGTGTGACTGCCTAATAAATATTATCATCACTTTGTATTAAAGTCAATATGATAACCATTATTTAATTATAATGATTATAAATTGAATTTATTTTTTTAGTGCTGCTACGATCAAATCGCCCATTTCAGTTGTACCGATTGCTGTGCTCTTATCAACAGCGATATCGCCTGTACGGTGACCTGCATCTAGTACTTCTTTAACAGCTGCTTCAATCGCCGCTGCCGCTTCATGATAACCAAACGTTAGACGGAACATAAGTGCTACCGATAGAATTGTAGCAATTGGGTTAGATATCCCTTGACCTGCAATATCAGGTGCCGAGCCATGTACTGGCTCGTATAGGCCGAAGCTTCCTTCACCAAGTGAAGCGGATGAAAGCATACCAATCGAACCTGTCAGCATCGCTGCTTCATCGCTAAGGATGTCGCCGAACATATTTTCAGTTACGATAACATCGAAGCTTGAAGGACGACGAAGCAATTGCATTGCACAGTTGTCTACTAGCACATGCTCAAGTTCAACCTCAGGATACTCAGGAGCAATCCGATTAACAACCTCGCGCCATAGACGAGAAGTTTCAAGTACATTCGCTTTATCAACCGAAGCAAGACGTTTGCTGCGAGTCATAGCAATATCAAAGCCTTGACGAACGATACGTTCAATTTCTAGTTCATTGTATACGCAAGTATCAACCGCTTCAACTCCGTTCGCACCTTCACGACGGAATTTCTCGCCGAAATAAATACCGCCTGTAAGCTCACGAACAACGATCAAATCAGTGCCTTCAAGAACTTCAGGCTTCAATGTCGATGCTTCCTTCAAGCAATCGAATACTGTCGCTGGACGAATATTCGAGAACAAGCCCAATTCTTTACGAATGCCAAGCAAGCCTGTTTCTGGACGAAGCTCCTTCGAGTTGTTGTCCCATTTCGGTCCACCTACTGCGCCTAGCAATACTGCGTCTGCGCCTTTGCAAAGGTCAAGCGTCTCTTGCGGCAACGGTGTTCCTTTCTCATCGATGGCAATACCGCCGAACAGGCCGTGCTCTGTTTCAAATTTGTAGCCATAAAGCTCTTCTGTTTTTTTAAGTACTTTAAGAGCTTCGCCAACAACCTCAGGTCCAATACCGTCGCCGGCAATAACTGCGATTTTTTTCACTTCTGACATAATTAATGTAACACTCCTCTTTTTCAGTTAAGCTTGTCCATTCAACACTACAATAGCACGTTGAACACGCAAGCCTATATTCACATTCTCATTCTATTATCATTTGTACCATAAATCGGGATTGATTACAAAGATATAAAATCTATTTACTCTATAGACTAAGACTATAAAGTGAATAGGGAGCCTGCAAAATGGCGTTGTTAGGCTCAAACAAAAAGAGACAGTCCACATCGAGATATTTCTCCGTGGCCTGCCTATTTCTGATAACAGCTATTTAAATCAAGCTCATCTTATCGCGACGGCCTGGTGTCTTGCGCTTCTCAATTAATCGATTCAGTGCATCGATGTATGCACGCGCGCTTGCTTCAAGAATATCAGTACTTAGTCCACGGCCTTGCGCAGAAACTTCATCCTGCTTCAAAACAACATGTACTTCGCCCTGTGCGTCCTTGCCCTGCGACACGGATTTAATCGAATAGTCCTCAAGCTCCACAGTTTCCTGGGTAACTTTGTCGATAGCGTTATAGATAGCATCTACGGAACCGTTGCCGATTGCCACTTCCTCTACACTCTCGCCCTCAGCCTTGCGAATTCGAACGGATGCGCTTGGCGTAGATTGATTGCCATAGCTCACTTGAATCGTTTCCAAGCTAAAGACTTCTGGCGTATCAATCAGCTTCTCTTCAAGCAAGGCAAGAATATCCTCATCACTTACCGTCTTCTTGCGATCTGCTAGATCCTTGAATTTGGCGAAAGCTGCGTTAACCGCTTCGTCCTCAAGCTCATAACCAAGATCAATCAGCTTCTCACGGAATGCATGGCGTCCAGAGTGCTTGCCAAGGACAAGCTTAGACTCTTTCAATCCAATCGTTTCCGGTGAAATGATTTCGTATGTCGTTTTTTCCTTGAGCATGCCATCCTGGTGAATACCGGACTCATGCGCGAAGGCATTGGCTCCAACGATCGCTTTATTGCCTGGTACGACCATTCCTGTCAGCTTGCTGACAAGGCGGCTCGTCTTAGCAATTTCCTTCAGGTTCAAAGTCGTTTGAGCACCAAAGTAATCAGGGCGTGTCGCAAGCGTCATAGCAATCTCTTCAAGTGCCGTATTGCCTGCACGCTCCCCAATTCCATTAATGGTCCCTTCAACTTGATCGGCACCGTTCATGATTGCTGCAAGCGAGTTGGCAGTTGCCATCCCCAGATCATCGTGACAATGTGCGCTAAGCTGAATTTTCTCGATATTCGGTACATTTTCCTTCAAGGTTTTGAAGATGTTTCCGAATTCTAGTGGATTCAAATAACCGACCGTATCCGGGATATTAACAACAGTCGCACCTGCTTTAATCGCCATATCAACCACTTGGCACAAAAAGTCCAGCTCTGTACGACCAGCATCCTCTGCTGAGAATTCAACTTTGTCAAAATATTTTTTGGCATAGCGAATGGCACGCTCCGCAGTTTCCAGCACCTGCTCCTTCTCCATCCGAAGCTTATGCTTCCTGTGAATGGGACTTGTAGCAAGGAACACATGGATGCAAGGATCCTGTGCGCCAATGAGTGCTTCACGAACGGCATCAATATCTTGCTCACGTGAACGTGATAGACCGATAACTGTGCAATTTTTGACCGCGCGTGCTACCGCATTAACCGCAGCTAGATCTCCTGGTGAAGCTGCTGGGAAGCCAGCCTCCATACGGTCCACTCCCAGCCTTTCAAGCTGAAGGGCAATCTCTACCTTTTCCTTCGTGTTCAGGTTTACACCGGGAGATTGCTCTCCATCACGAAGCGTTGTGTCGAAAACATAAATTTTCCGCATTTGTGCATTGCACCTCCGTGAACAGAATGATCCCGGCACGCGTCTGGAGCCGCAGGGCGATACGTAGGTCCGCATCGCCCTGCGATCCGGCGAACCGGGATATGGTCGTTCATTCTATCTCTTATTACTTCTTGATCCAGTGCATCAATTCACGAAGCTGTGCGCCTGTTTGCTCGATAGGGTGAGCGGCTTCGTTACGGCGAGTAGCTGTAAGCATTGCACGGTTCGATTGATTTTCCAAGATGAAATCGCGAGCGAAACGACCGGATTGGATATCTTCCAATACACGTTTCATTTCTTTTTTTGTTTCTTCTGTAACAATGCGAGGGCCTGTTACATAATCGCCATATTCTGCAGTGTTGGAGATGGAATCACGCATGGAAGAGATTCCGCCTTCATACATCATGTCAACGATCAGCTTAAGCTCATGCAAACACTCGAAATAAGCCATTTCTGGAGCATAGCCAGCTTCAACAAGAGTCTCGAAGCCTGCTTTAACTAGTGCAGAAGCACCACCGCAAAGAACAGCTTGCTCACCAAACAAATCTGTTTCTGTTTCTTCTTTAAAAGATGTTTCGATAACGCCTGCGCGTGTACAACCGATACCTTTAGCATATGCAAGACCGATAGCTTTAGCATTGCCAGAAGCATCTTGCTCGATTGCGATTAGTCCAGGAACGCCAAAGCCCTCTTCGTACGTACGGCGAACCATGTGACCAGGGGATTTTGGAGCAACTAGAAATACGTCTGTATCTGCATTAGGCTTGATTTGGCCGTAGTGAATATTGAAACCGTGAGAGAACATCAACGCCGCGCCTTTTTTCAGGTTTGGAGCGATTTCATCGTTATATACTTGCGCTTGTGTTTCATCAGGAAGCAAAATTTGAACAACGTCAGCCACTTTAGTTGCTTCTGCAACTGTAAGTACTTCAAAGCCGTCTTTTTTTGCTACGTCTGCGGATTTACCAGGACGAAGTCCGATAACCACTTTCAAGCCGCTGTCGCGAAGGTTTTGCGCTTGCGCGTGGCCTTGGCTGCCGTATCCGATTACTGCAATTGTTTTACCTTGTAGTACGCCTTGATCGGCGTCTTTTTCATAGTACATTGTAACTGCCATTTTAATAATTGCCTCCTTTAATTTAACCCTTTTGAGCGGGTGTTTAAGCAGAGAATGACGCAAAAGCAGCGGTTCTCCCCTTAAACTCCCGCTCAAATAGGGGTAATGCCATGCGCAGCTGCTCAGGCCGCCCACAGGTGGCCTAAGCACGCTTCGCTATAAGATATAAGTCTAGTATAACGTGAAACGTATACCTGCATCTATTTTATAATTATAATGCAGCGATTACTTAGCGTTGCCTCGGTTCAGCGCGGTTACGCCTGTACGCGACAGCTCACGAATGCCATAAGGCTTAAGCAGTTCAACCATAGCATCAATTTTCTCAGTATCGCCTACAACTTGTACGATAAGCGAATGTGTGCCGATATCAACAACCGCTGCGCGGAAAGTTTCAACTACGCCTAGAACTTCCGGACGTGAGCTCGGCTCTGCATTTACTTTAATAAGTGCAAGCTCGCGGCCAACCATTGGATTAGAGCTCAGGTCAATGACCTTGATGACATCAATCAATTTGTACAGCTGCTTCGTAACCTGCTCGAGGGTATGATCATCACCCGAAGTGACGATGACCATACGCGACAAGCCTGCTTCTTCACTAGAACCGACTGTGATGCTTTCAATATTGAAGCCACGGCGTCCGAATAAGCCGGATACACGCTGGAGAACGCCGGGCTGATCGTTAACGATTACTGCGATCGTGTGTTTTTTCATTCCGCATCCCCCATGATCATTTCGTCGATGGTGCTTCCTTGCGCTACCATTGGATAGACGTTCTCTTCCTTGCGAACGACAAACTCAACGACAGCAGGACCAGGATGGCTAAGCGCTTCTTCCCATACTGCACGGGCTTCTTCTTTGTTCGTTGCTCGGAAGCCTTTTACGCCATATGCCTCGGATAGCTTAACGAAGTCCGGGCTGCCCGAAAGATCAATATGACTGTAGCGGTTGTCATAAATAAGCTCTTGCCACTGACGAACCATTCCAAGCACCTGATTATTAATAATGACAACTTTAACCGGAATGTTATTGATCGCACAAATCGCAAGCTCTTGCGCGCACATTTGCATACCGCCATCACCATTAATGGAAACGACAACACGTCCCGGATTAGCCATTTGAGCACCAATTGCTGATGGGAAACCAAAGCCCATCGTACCTAAGCCGCCAGAGGTTACCCATGAACGCGGCTTGTTGAATTTGTAATACTGCGCAGCCCACATCTGATGCTGGCCAACGTCAGTCGTTACGATCGCATCGCCATTTGTTGTTTCGTGAATCAGCTCTATAACCCACTGCGGCTTCAATTCAACATCAGAGTCCTTGTAGCTGAATGGATATTGCTCACATGATGCTTTGAGCTTCGCACGCCAGTCGTCAGCTTTTTCTGCACGTACAGCTAGCTTATTAACGATTTCCAGAACAGTTTTCACGTCGCCTACGATCGGGATATCCGTTGGTACATTTTTACCAATCTCAGCTGGATCGATATCGATGTGAACGATTTTGGCCAGTGGAGCGAAGCCCGCCAGCTTACCCGTTACACGATCATCGAAGCGAGCGCCGATATTAATAAGCAAATCTGCACTTTGGATCGATTTGTTAGCTGTGTAAGTGCCGTGCATACCCGGCATGCCTAGGAATAGATCATTTCCGCTTGGGAAAGCTCCCAGACCAAGCAGCGTTGTTGTAATTGGAATTTGTGTTTTCGTTACAAATTCGAATAGCTCCTCATGTGCGCCAGAGTATACAACTCCGCCGCCGGCTAGAATAAGTGGACGCTCAGCTTGCTCTATTGCTTTAATAAGCTTATCCACTTGATTCTTATTCGGCGAAACCGTCGGGTTGTAACCGCGGATGCTCACTTCAGTCGCTGGCTTAAACAATGTTTTTGCCGCTGAAATATCTTTAGGTATATCAATCAAAACCGGACCTTTACGGCCAGTGTTCGCGATATGGAAAGCTTCATGAATAATACGCGGCAAATCTTCAACGTCACGCACGAGGTAGCTGTGCTTAGTAATTGGCATCGTAATGCCTGTAATGTCCGCTTCTTGGAAAGCGTCGCTTCCAATTAAGCTGGAAATGACATTGCCTGTAATAACAACTAAAGGTACAGAATCCATATAAGCCGTTGCGATACCCGTTACCAGATTTGTTGCTCCAGGTCCTGAAGTTGCAATACAAACGCCTACTTTACCGCTTGCGCGTGCGTAGCCATCCGCTGCGTGAATAGCACCTTGCTCATGACGAGTGAGTAAATGGTTGAAATCAGGGTTTCCGTGCATAGCGTCGTAAATGTACAACACCGCTCCGCCTGGATAGCCGAACACACAATCTACACCCTCAAGCAGCAGACTACGAAGCAATATTTCCGAACCAGATATGACCTCAGGCTTCGAGAGCCTTTCCTTCAATTCCTCTTTTGACTTCAGTGTTGCATCTTGCGTTACCATCAGTCATCCTCCTCTCAGAAAAAAACAAAAAAACCTTTCGCCCCTCCTGCTTCAAACGAAGCAACGAGGGACGAAAGGTATATCTTCCGTGGTACCACCCAAATTCGTTATACATCTCCCGATGTATAACCTCCACAAGTAAGAACGCCGTGCACATGCGCTCATACTATTGGCACTTTAACGCTTGCCCTGCGATTCCCCCTAATAGGCAACATTTCATTGTTGCTTTTCAAGGAAACAGCTCCGAGGTGAGCTCGTAGAAAAGGGATTTTGGCGATGGTTGCAGCTGATCCATCCGCTCTCTGTTCAAAAGGGCCCTAAGCACTTCGTCCTCATCATTGCTGATTGTGTATTTACCACATGGTGCGTACACCGGTACGTGGTAGATAAGACTTTCTTTATTATATGCCCCGAAGCCACGTTCGTCAAGAACCCTTCGTAACTCTTCGCATAAATTGTATTCGGAGCATTCCGCAACCACAATACATATTATAGTTTAGCCCCTTAAAGAGCAATTCATGCAGCACTCTATTTATTTGGGCAAAGCAGAGCAGGAAGGGAATGATGATCATGATACGCATATACGATCCTAGGCTTGATGAGGCTGAGGTAGTTCGGCTCATTCGCACTGAGCTTATCCCATTGTCGCATACCGTCCACCAGCTGGATGCTCAGACCATAAGAGAGCTTCCGAAGCGTTTCCGGCGCGGCGTTACTTATGTAGCATCTCTATCCAAAAAAAGCCCGCCAATCTCCTTCATACACTTTGAAGTCATGGGTGACGTTCTGTATTTAGATATGATGGTTACGCATCCCCAGCACCGAAATCGGCAATGGGGGAGAAAACTAATGGCGCATAGCGAGGCCTACGGTCAGGCGCAGCACTGCAAGGTCGCCAGGCTGTTTGTTGATAAAGTAAATGATAAAGCCCATCAGTTGTACAATAAGCTTGGATACAGTACCATAGGCTACTATCCTGAGCTTCGCTGCTACGAGCTGCTCAAGCCGCTCACCCCGCTATGATTGCCTAAACACCATTAGTACCCGTTGTAGCCTTGATTTCCATAACCTTGGTTCCCATAATCTTGATACCCGTAGCCTTGATTTCCATAACCTTGGTTTCCGTAATCCTGATACCCGTAACCCTGGTTGCCATAGCCTTGGTTGACGTTGTTGTTGCAGCATCCGCCGCCGTAACCGCCGCCGCCACCTCCACCAAAGCCTCCAGCAATAAACGGAAGAGTTCCGATGGCAAGAAGATCAAATAAAACTAATGTTAAAATAGCTTTTGTTTGCACTTGTTTGCCCTTTTCTTGTTTCAGTGGAGCTACGACCAGTTTATTTTGATGAACCCTGACGAGCTTGCCAGTGACGACAGAGCCATCTGGACGTAATGCATAAATTTGTTTTCCGATCAATTTTCTTGCTTGTTGCTTGGAAACGTTACGCATGCGTATTCCCTCCTTTCCCGTTGTTCTTTAACATATTCCAGGAAAGCAGGTTCCGACTGTTTGTTTGTCCTCTGTGCAATAAAATGTATGTATACCTGAAAACTTATACTCTTCTATCTATTAAAAAAGGGCCGCCCCGAAGCCATCGAAATGACATCATGGACTGCCCTTATAGATTAACGTCTACGCGTTAATTTTTTCTTTTGCAATGCCTGCAAGTGAGTTGAACGAAGTCATATCGTTAACTGCGAGATCAGCAAGGATTTTGCGGTTTACTTCTACGCCCGCAAGCTTCAAGCCGTGCATGAATTTGTTGTATGAAAGACCGTTAATGCGAGCTGCCGCGTTAATACGAACGATCCACAGTCTGCGGATGTCACGTTTTTTGTTGCGACGGTCACGGTATGCGTACATAAGTGACTTACCAACTTGCTCCTTCGCTGTTTTAAACAGGCGATGTTTGGAACCGAAATAACCTTTTGCTAGCTTTAGAATTCTCTTGCGACGACGAGTGCGGACAAATCCGCCTTTGACTCTTGCCATGAATGGAAACCTCCTGTGGGTTGTATTAGCTTATTTGATGTTGCTTCATATTACAAGTTCGAAAGGCCTTGCTTCAAACGACGAACGTCGCCAGCAGCCATAAGCGGTTGGCTAGCAAGTACGCGTTTTTGACGACCGGATTTGTGTGAAAGCAAATGGTTACGGTAAGCTTTGTAACGTTTTACTTTACCAGTTCCAGTAATTTTAAAGCGGTCTTTCAGACTGCTATGAGTTTTCATCTTAGGCATATCAGTTATCCTCCTTAAAGTTCTTCATCAGTTGTTAGCTGTTGGTTTTGGGTGCCAAAATCATAATCATGCTCCGGCCTTCCAGCTTAGGAGCGCGCTCAACGCTGCATAATTCGGCAACCTCTTTGGAAAGACGATCCAAAATCTTTTGTCCAAGAGAAGCATGTGCAATCTCACGGCCGCGGAATCTTACGGATGCTTTCACTTTATCGCCTTCACCTAGGAACTTAATAACGTTGCGATATTTCGTTTGGTAGTCATTTTCATCAATGTTGGCACGGAACCAAACTTCCTTAAGATCAACGATCTTCTGGTTTTTACGAGCTTCTTTTTCTTTCTTTTGCTGCTCATAACGGAACTTTCCGTAGTCCATGATACGGCATACCGGCGGCTTAGCCGTCGGGGCGACGTTCACCAGGTCCAAATTAAGCTCAATAGCAAGCTGCATAGCATCACGAATCGACTTAATACCGATTTGCTCGCCCTCAGCTCCGACTAAACGTACTTCTCTGGCCCGGATTTCATCATTGATTTGATGTTCTCTGCTAATAACGTGCCACCTCCAAAAATGTTTTTTTCATGTTTCCACGCAATAAAAAAATGCGGGTTCACTAGAACCCGCATCTCATAACCGTACATATATGTCAGAACATTATTTCAGTGTGAAACAATGGAATGACTAATCGATTATCGCGAACCAGCCAGCTTAAGCCGAAAGGTGAGAAGCGGGTGCTTCTGCTTGTGCGTATTAAGTTAGTTAAAAATGTTACCGTGTTACTATATCACGGCCCACAAGCATATGTCAACAGCTGCTTTCAAGTTTATAGGCTAGGCTGCCTCATCCAAGCACGGGTCTATTTACTCTGTACTTCTTCAATGCGAACCACTCGCGTATGCTGCGTATGGCTCCAGGTTTTGTTGTTTTGAGTGAAGAAAGCATAGAATGTAATCGGCCACCAGGATAGAAGGAAGAAAGGAAGCGTCAGCAGATGTGCATACATCTTCCAAGACTTGACTCCTTCGAGCATCAACGCGAGCGGGAACTGTATAATCCCTGCAAACGCAGCAATAGCAATCGTCCACCATGGCAAATAATTGTATAACGAATCCAAATAATTAGTCGCCGGTATCGCGATATCTACCCACATGATCAAGGTCAGAATAAAACCAAACAATGTGTTATAAACCGAAATGGTGTAGATCGCCGAATCAAACTTCACAAAGTTGCGTTCTTTAATACTCGCCCAGAGAAGCGGAAAAAAGTAATTGCGGGCTACATTAAAATGTCCCTGCATCCAGCGCAGCCGCTGCCTTGCAGAAGCTTTAAACGTAACAGGCTTCTCATCGTAAACCTTCGCATCGTAGTTAAGCACTGGATAAATACCACGCTGCACGCAGCGCATAGAAAACTCTAAATCCTCAACTAGGCTCGTTGCTCCCCAGCCCATATCCTTAAGCAGAGCCGAATCAAAGCACATGCCGGTACCGCCAAGGAAGTTGCTCATTTTCAGCTTCGTTCTCGATAGCTGCCACAATCTGTTGCAATACCAGTACGTAATGCCGTATGCCGCAGTAACCCATGAATCATCCGGATTTTTTGTATCCAAGTAACCTTGAATAACTTGATGTCCCTCGCACAAATCATTGTTCATCAGCTGTAGGAAATCGTGATTGACCAAGTTATCAGCATCGAACATAACCACCGAATCGTATTGACGCGGCATAGCCCAGAGTTCCTTAAGCATCCACTCAATCGCATAGCCTTTTCCGCGTAGATGTTGATTTGTTCTCTCGCAAGCATGTACGCCTAGACTGCGGCTAATATCAGCCGTTCCATCCGTACAATTATCACAAATTACAAATATATCGTAGAGTTCCTGTAGATAGTCCATCTTTTTTAAATTTTCGATTAACGCGCCTACTACCTTTTCTTCATTATGAGCTGCTACCAGCACGGCAAATGATTTTTGCGGTGCGTGATGCTTGCGGCTTTGGTTCTTGAAAAAACCAAAAATTGAAATACCGAATTGATATACTGCAAGTGAAGCCATCACAACTTGTAAAACAATAAAAACTACACTTAGAACCATACTGCACTGCCCCCTTAAGACCCCAGTTTTTTGCTTTGTTCAGCAATCAAGATCGATTGGCTGCAAGCTTTTTATTATATATTTTCTCTTTGTATGAGCGTTTCTCTGCAAACACTCTCGAATCTTAATTGATTCTCCACAGAAACAACTTCTTTGTCAAAAGTTGAATTAGACTTCATTACGCTTAATCTCGTCAGAAAAACGCTTGCATGACTCACTAATGAATACATTTCCTCCTTTTACTGCGATTCAGCCTTATTTTCAACAGTTTGCTAAATTATTAGCACTATCGTCCTTACTTACGAACACGAATGTGAAAAAGTTGCTTCTATAGTCGAGGCGGAATGTGACGAACAAGTGAACAACCATTTTACTTTCGACACTTTAGCGCACTTTCGACAAACATCATCTCAACGTGTTGAAATATGTCCATTACAGTTTTACCATCAACTGCACATTATTAAACAGTAATCATAGATCATTGCGAAAACTATTTTTTGACAGTTAGGAAACGATACTTCCAATGCATAAGAGTGCAATCCTATGAACTCCATGTAAATGTGTTATAATACGTACTTCGTAACTTAATAATCGGACAAGAAATTGTTTACGCTCCGTTATCAAATACGTGTTAAAATTGTTTTGTTGCAATAAAAGCAAATATAAGCTGACATCTACAGTTGACTTATATTTTACCTTGATGTGCGCCGATACCTCTCTAGAGAGGATCAAGCGTTTACATTATGGTGAAATTAGCCATCTTAAGGAGGAATAACAGCGATGGAACGAATGTTGGATTGGCTGAAAATAAGTGAGCAAAAAATGCTGATTTGGGCAAATCGAAGACCTGCTGGAGGAAAAAAACACGGACTTCTGGGCAAATGGTTAAACACAGTTACACATATGGGCGGTGCCACCTTTACGCTTGCGACCGCTTTGATATATGCATTATTAGCACCTGCGCCATGGAGCCTTACCGGCTGGCAATGCTTGACTGCGGTCATTATCAGCCATCTGCCGGTTGCCATTGTCAAAAAAAAATTCAAGCGGCTTCGACCGTATCAGGCGCTGCCTGATGTGAATACGGGTCATAAGCCGCTTGTAGATCCATCTTTTCCGTCCGGTCATACGACAGCGATTTTCGCTTGGCTTGTCCCAATCTTGCTTACAAGCGGCGTATGGTTCACTGTAATGCTGCCAATAGTGCTAATCATCGGAGTTTCGGTTGGCTGGTCGAGGTTGTACTTGGGCCTGCATTATCCGTCAGATGTTGCGGCAGGCGCTTTGATCGGAACAGTGACCGCTCTCGCGGTCAACTATTCATGGGTTAGTTCGGCAGTAGGACTTCATTAGTTGTCCTCTTCTTCGGAATCATTCGATTCCGTTTCTACTGCTTCAGCCTCTTCCTTAATCAGTCTTTCCTGCTTCGCTTCACGATGCTTCATCAAAGCTTCCGTACCGATAACCGCTTCAACTCGATAAATATTTTGTCCTTTTTCCATAAACTTCATCTCATATTCTGTGAACACAAGGTCCTCCCGGGGACCTTCTTTGTGTAAATGAAGCGAAATATTGCGCATGACAAGCTCCATCTCCGCAAAGCTGTTCAATGAAAACTCAAACAACGATTGCGAATCGGTTTTAAAATGAATCTCTCCACGCTCATTCAGCAGCTCGATATATTTGGCAACGAGCCTCGGATGCGTGAGTCTGCGGCGAGCATGCTTGCTTTTTGGCCATGGATCGCTAAAATTCAGATGAACCCGCTCAAGCTCTCCCGGTGCAAACATCGTCTCAATATTTTCAATATTGGCCCGAAGCAGGGCAAGATTCGGCGGATGTGACTCCCCTTTTTGCTCCCAAATGATTCGTGCTTTCTCGCTTGCGCGGCGAAGCAGCTCATCGTACATATCCACACCAATAAAGTTAATATGCGGATACCGCGCGCTCATTTGACTAATGAAGCGCCCTTTGCCCATACCAAGCTCTACATAGATCGGGTGGTCGTTGCCAAAAAATTCATGCCATTTTCCTTTGTGTGGGGCAGCATCCAGCACGACTAGCTCTGGTTGTCCCTCTAAGCTTTCACGTATCCCTTTTCTTCCTCTTAAACGCATATGCAGTGATTCCTCCATTTATCGTAGACGGTGCAACGAATAGACTAGTCCTTATTGTGCCCAAGAAAGCGAGCAATGTAAAGAGCAATGAACAAGCTTAACTGTTTTTTGCTTTCCTATTTTGGTTTCATCGTGCAAAATTGTACATGAATGTGAGAGTTATGTTTTATGTAGCCGCGGCTTTCAAGTTAGAGACATAAATCTTGAATGCTTTACTAAGCGTGTTGATGGCTCAAGTAATGGGCTAAGGAGAGATGTGTCCATGGTGGCGGGAGCGCGTGTGAATAGATCTATTTATTAGACCTATTCCTGCGCTCTGAGCTAAATTGGCGGATTTAGATCTAGCAATTAGACTTATTTCACCGCGGAGTGGACATTATGTCCCCATTTGGCGGGAATGCGGATGATTAGATCTATTAATTAGACCTATTCCAGCGTTTTGAGCTAATTTCACGGATTTAGATCTAGAAATTAGACTAATTTTACCATCGAGTCGGCATTATGTGCCGATATGGGGGAAACGTATATTCACTAAGACATTTATAGATAAGAATAAGAGCCGCAAAGGTGAACACTTCGTTTCTCCAGAACAATCTTCTCGCTTCGCCTACTTCATTTATTCAGTATTCAGTCCAACTTTTCCAGTATTACTGCTACTCCACCGCTCACACTAGGATCATAAGGCAATCCTTGATCCATTCGTAAGCGCCTGGCCTGTTCGGTAGAATATTCTATTGTTTTTCTAACAAAAGGAACAGATATTCCATTAATTAGTAATTCATCTTCTATAAGTATTACATCATTTTGTTCGGCATTTGAATGAAATTCAGGTGGTATTTCATTTGAAACTTATACTTGCCTGTATTCAAAAAAAGCCGCCGCCAACAATTGGCGCTACGGCTTAGTTATTCGTATATGTTCTTCCACTCAGCTTACAGTAAAAGCTGGTAGTCAATAGGACCGTTTTGCTGTTGATCGCGCTCATAACTATCAACCAGCACTTCATTCAGCTTCTTGCGAGCCGATATTTCTATACCATGGTTATTGTGAAAACGGACACCTGTAAGCGCCATCAATTCTTTAATGGTTAGCTCAACTGTTACTGTGTCGTCGCCGTGTGGAATTTTTGTTGTGTTGCTCATCTCAATCACCTCATCGATTTATTGTAATACGATTACCATTTTATCGACGTGCTAGGGACATTGCTGCTATTCGGGTATGTCAGGTTTATTTGTTGTTTTGTCGCACTTTTAATATAACACTTCATGTAAGGTTATGCAAGACCAAAACACACATTTTCTAAAATAATTTCCAAAAAAAGCGGTTTCCGAACGTTCTAACTTCATTCCTTGAACAACCGTGGCTTTTCCACTCGATTTTCGCTAAAATATAGGGTGTACGTTTGAAAAGAAGGGGAAAACGATGATTGAATTAAACACGTCGCAGCCCATGCTTTGGAGCGATAAACGATTTCATACATGGAATTACGAAATGAGAGAGCAGTTTGGCCGCAAAGTATTCAAAGTGACGCTCGACGCAGGCTTTACTTGCCCTAATCGCGATGGCTCGATCGCCAAGGGCGGCTGTACATTTTGCAGCGCCCGCGGTTCTGGTGATTTTGCTGGCAGCAGACGGGATGATCTCGTTACGCAGTTCAACAAGATACGTGATCGCCAGCATCAGAAATGGCCCGACGCGCAGTATATCGGCTACTTTCAGGCTTATACCAATACGTATGCTCCCGTCGAGGAGCTTCGCGAATATTATGAGGTAATTTTGCAGCAGCCCGGTGTTGTCGGCTTGTCGATCGCTACTCGGCCTGATTGCTTGCCTGATGATGTAGTCGATTATTTGGCTGAGCTGAATGAGCGAACCTATCTATGGGTTGAGATGGGCCTTCAGACCGTGCACGAATCAACCTCCGAATTAATTAACCGAGCACATGATACCGCCTGCTATGAAGATGCTGTTCGCCGTTTGCGCGAGCGCGGCATTCGCGTATGTGCGCACATCATTTACGGACTTCCGCAGGAAACGCATGAAATGATGCTAGGTACAGGTCGCGCTGTCGCTAAAATGGACGTACAAGGCATCAAAATCCATCTGCTTCATCTCATGCGCAAAACACCAATGGTGCGTCAATATGAAGCTGGACTGCTGCAATTCCTTGAACAGGATGAGTATGTAAATCTAATTGTCGACACCCTGGAATTTTTACCGCCCAAAATGATCGTCCACCGGCTTACTGGCGACGCACCACGCGATCTGCTGATCGGGCCTATGTGGAGCCTGAGGAAATGGGAAGTGCTCAACGCCTTCGATGACGAGCTTAAACGTCGCAACACCTGGCAAGGCAAGCTTTGGCAGCCAGAGGCATAGGTCTGATGAGCAATCTGCATCCAGCTCCTATGCCGAATAATAGAATGTTCAACAGAAAGGGGGAGCTTTATGGGCTTCCTATCCATGCTCAGCATGGCCCACAAATGGGTTAGCGAGCGTACCTCGCCTGGTGATATCGTCATTGACGCAACTGCTGGAGGAGGCGTTGATACATTGGCACTTGCGAAGCTGGTCGGTCCGAGTGGCATTGTGTATGCTTTCGATATCCAACAGGAAGCGCTCGATCGAACACAAGAGCGTCTCTCCTCCCTCGCCAAGGAGCATCTGCCTAAGCTGCAGCTTCTGTTAGAGAATCACTCTGAAATGGCGAAGGCGGTTGATCCGGCTGTCTTAGGCCATGTATCAGCGATTATGTTCAATCTCGGATATTTGCCGGGAAGCAGCGATCTGACCATTATAACGGAGCCTGTCACAACGCTTGCAGCGCTAAACGCAGCTCTTTCTCTGCTCCGGCCAGGCGGCATTATAACAGCTGTGTTGTATCCGGGGCATCCGGGAGGCGCAGAGGAAGCTGCTTCCGTTGAGAGCTGGGCAGCACAGCTGCCTCAAGGAGCAGCGCAAACGGTCATTTACCGTCAGACTCAGCGGATCGCAGCTCCTTATCTTATCGCTGTGGAGAAGCGCTGAGAATGGGCAGGCTATGCTTTTGGACTCAATATAGGTACAATTAGATTAAATACATATTATTGACATGGGAGAGATACGAAGTGACTATAAAACCTTATCCATTACAGTTCAAGCCAGAAATGAAAGAGCGAATTTGGGGAGGCCGTGCGCTAGAAGGCTTCGGTCTTGATCTGCCTGAAGGCTCCATAGGCGAAGGCTGGATGATTGGCGACCACCCGAATGGTACGACGAAAGTAATGAACGGCGAGCTTACAGGTGTCGGCCTCGACGAAATTCGTGAAACGTACGGACCCATCTGGTTCGGTACAAAAGGTTTTTCTGAGAAAAACGGACGTTTCCCGCTTCTCATTAAATTGCTGGATTGCAACGATGACCTATCTATTCAAGTACATCCTACTGACGTTTACGAAGGCTTGCCTGCCGGTGAGCTTGGCAAAACAGAAATGTGGTACATTCTTGATGCGAAGCCAGACGCCAAAATCATTTATGGACTGAAGGACGGCATCGACCGCGCCGCTATGGAATCTGCTATAGCTGAGGGCCACATTATGGATACGCTACAGGAGGTATCTGTTGAGGCTGGAGATGCATTTTATATACCGGCGGGAACTGTTCACGCACTATGCTCTGGCGTCGTTGTCGCTGAAATCCAGCAGAACTCCGATACCACGTATCGCCTGCATGATTACGATCGTCCTGGCCTTGACGGTCAGCTGCGCGAGCTTCATATCGAGGATTCGCTGAATGTTATCGCCTATGAAGGCGCTGGCGCTCAGCGGATGAAAACCGATAACGCAGTCGCTGGCGAGTGGCTCACCATCGCTACATCCCCTTATTTTATCGTTGAAAAAGGAATCGTAGCCGCTCCTTGGCAGCTATCCACCTCGCTCGAGAGCTTCGTTATTCTCGTCGTTGCAGCAGGTGAAGGCCAGTTGAAATGGAACGATGGCGAACAGTCCATCAAAGCCGGCGAATGCTTCCTGCTCCCTGCCAGCTTAGGTGAGTATGAGCTCTCAGGCAGCCTGACAGTGCTTCGCAGCGTCGTTCCTGCATAACTGCATTAAGAAAAACCTCCAGCCCCACTTTAAAAGTGGTACTGGAGGTTTTTTTGGTATATTCAACAGATGAAGCTGTGCTAGCTTTGAAGCACTTCGCTGCCCACTTCGATCGATAGCGTGAACGGACGAGGTTTCGGCTTCGAGTTCCCTGCCTCCAATGCATACAATACGACAAGCAGCGTATGACGCTCTCTCACCACCTCGCCGGTTGCGAGGAACGTTGCGAGATCGAAGGGCAGCCTCTCAATAACGGCATGCTTATGCAGCTCCTTCTCACCGAAGCCGAGTGCTGCGAATTCCGCTGATACCTCGGCTGGCTTATCCGCTAAGTGGCGGAGCCATCCGCTCCAGATCGGCTTGTCCATCTTAGATGACCACCATGTTTTACGCGGCTTGTAATTATGATTAAGAAAGTAATCATATTTCATAAGCCCAAGCACGACATCGAAATCTAAGCGAGAACCAGCTACAGCTAACACTACATCAAGTGAGGCAGCTGTTTTGTCCGACTCCTCCTGCACCAAAGGCAAGGAACCGATCGACTTTTCTCCTGACAACGGCAGCGACTCCAGAAAAGCCCAGAGACGAGAGTACAGATCCTCAAGCTGATGGCCGATCTTCTGCCATCCGCTGCGCTCCCAGAAATCCCCGAATGCTTGAAAGAAATCAAATGGCGACGTGAACACCCGATCTACCAAATAAAGCAGCGTATGGTCCATTCGGTGAGCATTCCAATATTTCTCCAGAACGTCCTCTACCCGTTTAATGCGTACAATATCTCCAAATGGCATGAGATCATTGCCCAGCATCTCGTAGGGTGATCGATCCATATAAATATAGCCCCATTTGTCCGCTTCACGGCGAAGGCCAGTGCCTCTCAACATTTTGAGAAAGCCCAGCTGCAGCTCCTCGGGACGAAGCTCGAACACATCGTTAAACGTTCCGCGGAACGTATCATAGTTCTCCAGAGGTAATCCAGCAATCAAATCGAGATGCTGATCGATTTTTTGAGAGTTTTTCACCTTCATAACGGTGCGCACCAGCTTCATCCAATTTTGACGTCGCTGCACCGCTTCATTCGTTGGATCATTCGTGGACTGGACGCCAATTTCAAAACGGAAGATGCCTGCAGGAGCGTTCTCTGCCAAATAATCAAGCACCTCTGGACGCATAATATCTGCTGTAATCTCAAATTGAAAGACGCAGCCTTGATGATTCTTGATCAAAAACTCAAAAATTTCAAGCGCGTAGTCACGTTTAATGTTGAAAGTTCGATCGACGAACTTAATCAGCTTCGCACCTTTATCAATCAGATACAAGATATCCGCCTTCGTCTTCTCGATATCATAGTAGCGGACGCCGACCTCGATGCTCGATAAACAAAACTGACAGCTAAACGGACATCCTCGGCTCGTTTCGAAATAGACGACTCGACTGCCCAAGTGAGGAATATCCTCTTCAAAGCGATGCGGCGATGGCAGCTCATTCAAATTCAGCTTCGGACGTGGGGGATTGATCAGCACCTCCACACGATCCTCGCGCTGCTTCCGATAGGTGACCCCAAATACCATATGGTATTTGTGATCTCCTTCAATTTCCGTAAGCAAATGGTGGAAGGTCTCTTCGCCTTCCCCTACCACAATAAAATCAACCTCTTGTATGCGATCCATCCAATAGTCCATATCATAGCTGACTTCTGGACCGCCAAGAATAATTTTAATTTCAGGCATGATTTTGCGCAGCATATTAATAACCGTAATCGTTTCCTCGATGTTCCAAATGTAGCAGGAGAACCCTACTACGTCCGGCTTCCGCGAAAAAATATCCGAAACGATATTCATGACGGGGTCCTTAATTGTATACTCCGCAATATCAATATCAAATCGGTCGCCGCTAAACGCCTTCAAGCAGCGCAGCGCAAGCGAAGTGTGTATAAACTTTGCATTTAATGTAGACAGTACAACCTTCATAACATAACCTCTCTAACTTAAGCATTTGCCTATCCTGTGCTCATTCCCATTTTCCGAAAAACTACTAGCACACACAGCAAGATGCCTTCTATTGTACAGAAAAAAAACAAAAAAAAGAAGAGGCATTACCTGCCGCATCACGCAGCAGCAGAATACCTCCCCAAAAATCCTCTATTGTGTTCTCACCTTAATTAACAGCTCGTTCTTAAGCTGCATATCAATAACCGGATAACGAACGCGCCATTTTTCATTGCCCAGGTTCGTAACCTCGCCTGCTGCAAAGCCGCGCGGCTCAAATCCGTAGTCGCGCTGGAACGAAATAACAACCTGAACTTTATCCTCTGGCAGTAGAGCGTGGAACTCATACCCTAAGTTAATTGCCCACATCCGAAGCTCCTGTGCTGTCGCAGGACCATAATACATATAGAACAACGGGTCAATATCAGCTGTCAGAACAAGCCATCCCGAGGAATCACGCTTCGCTTCCCATTTAGTGAATTCAGCCGTCCCCTCTGTTGTCGACAAAGCGGAATATTCATCCTTAAGCAACTGCTCAATATCAGACAATGGAGCGCCAACCAGCGTGTCTGGAAGACTCGACGGCAAAAATTTTGCCGCAGCTATAGCTTCATTCGTCACTTCGCTGCTCAGACTTGCTGCATGAATAACGGATACCGCAAAATTCAGATCCGCATTCGTATTCGGGTAGCCTAGTGTTGTTATCCCTACTAGATCACCGTACTCGTTAAACAAGGCGCCTCCGGAGCTGCCGTGATCAATAGGCGCGCTCGTCTGGATATACCGAATACTATCCTCATAAGTAATATTGCTGATTAGACCATCTGATACCGTATTTTGCAGCCCTAACGGACTTCCAATTGCGATAACTCTACTGCCTTTATAGGAACTAAAGCCATAGCCCAGCTCAATCGCAGGCAGATTGGTTGCTGTTTGAGTTTTGATAATAGCCAAATCAGCATCCTCATCAAAGCTAACAACCCCAGCTATATTCAACACATTGCCGCTAATCGTATGTGCAGTTGCCGACGCTGCATCCGCAATGACATGATAATTTGTAAGAATCAGATTATCACCAATAACAATGCCACTGCCCTGTGCACGATTCGTCATAATAAGGACGATGCTTCGATCATATTTATCAACGATTTCTTTGCTCGAATACGTAGGCCGATTCGCCTGCTCCTTCAGCCACGCATCATACTCCAACTGTTGCGCAGCTTCTACAGAAGTGATTCTCACTGCATTTACGGCGCTGTCCCATTTCACATTCGCATTCAACGCTTCGGAAATAAAGCGAACAGGAACAAAGGTTACCCCGCCACGTACGACGGCTGCCGCATCAAGCTTAACTGTTTTTCCATTGATAACCGCTTGTTTGCTGCCTACTTTAAGAGAAATTGTTTGATTTCCTTTACGACCGATTATCGTTTCCGTCTTACTCTCCCAAGTTACAGAAGCTCCTAAAGCAGTGAAAATATCACGCATTGGAACAAAGGTAACTCCTTTCTCTGCATAAGCCGCTGCGGAGAGTGAAAGCTTCTTGCCATCAACGATTACTTGTAATTGCTGAGCAGAGGACGCAACCGCCGTGTTTGCAGCACTCGCTGCAGCAACAGTACTGTTGCCAAGTCCTTGCAATGGAGCAAGCAATAAGCCAGCTGCAAGCAACGAAGTAAACATAGACTTCATTATTTTTGTTTTCACGTGTTAATTTCCTCCAACTATTCCCATTTTAACCACTTTGTTTTTCTACCATTTATCCTACCATTCCTAATAATACTTTGTCTATTAGAATGAGATTCATAGACCTCGGTTTAATAGTCAAATAGAAGATTAGAACTGATGCCTTCACTCGTGGTATAGTAGGAGCATTGAATCTAGGAGGTTTTTAAGCATGCATAGGGGGAAAAAGCGCGGAGCTCCTCAATCACAAGCAGATAAGAGCAAGTCCTATCCGGTTACCGAGCCAATGGAGCTGCTTCCATTTCTCATAAAAAATATTTCAGGCGCAGGACGCAATGTCGTAAAATCGATACTCGCGCATGGTCAGGTTTCCGTCGGCGGAAAATCAACGACAGCCTACAACTATCCGCTTCAGCCCGGTCAGACGGTTATCGTCGGCAAAGAACGACCGCAGGAAAAGCTTCCTTTTGAAGGGCTTTCGATCCTGTTCGAGGACGAGCATATTGTTGTCATTAAGAAGGATGCCGGCCTATTATCCATTTCCTCAGACGCTGCACCGGAAAATGAAATTACTGCGTATCGTCAGCTCATGGCGCATGTAAGACTTGAAAATACGAAAAACCGGATTTTTGTCGTGCATCGGCTCGATCGCGACACCTCGGGGGTAATGATGTTCGCTAAGAGCGAGGCAATTCAGCAGCAGCTGCAAAACAGCTGGCAGGATACCGTACAAGAGCGAATCTACGTCGCGCTCGTTGAAGGCAGCGTCAAGAAAGAGCAGGGAACGATTAGCTCCTGGCTCAAGGAAAGCAAGACGCTCAAAATGTACTCCAGTTCCTATCCGAACGATGGTCTGCATGCGATCACGCATTATAAGGTGCTCCGCACAAGCAAAGCTTTCTCCCTGCTGGAGGTTAATCTTGAAACGGGCCGCAAAAACCAAATTCGCGTTCATATGGAGGATATTGGGCACCCCGTTGTCGGCGACAAAAAATACGGTGCTCGCACTCGAATCATTGGCAGACTGGGCTTGCACGCTCGCGTTCTCGCCTTCACACATCCGATTACAGGCAAGCTGGTCCGTTTTGAAACCGATATTCCGAAGCTGTTTCTGAAGCCGTTCCATTCAAACGAATAAATGAAAAAGCATCGACCCCCTAGCTATACAGCGGTCGATGCTTGTTTAATCTAACTACCCACAGAGGAGCTGTTTATGTGCCACATCTCTTATTTCGCGGAGTACCCGCCGAGAAGCTGCAAACCGTAACTAACCCGCTTGCTATGGAGCTTGCCGCCTTATGCGAATGCGGTACTGACAACTTTACAATGTCCTGCCTCCATACGACCAGCGTCTTCGGCAGCGAGTCGGAAGAGGCTGCATTCGCCTTCATCGAGGTTGGCTGGTTCGAGCGAGGTCAACAGGTACGAAATCGCTTCGCACAGGCTGTCACTAAATATGTAGCTCAATTAGGGTTATCCGAAATCGAAATCGTATTTCATGCCTATCGCGAGGACAGCTATTATATTAATGGCGAGCCAGTAGCGGAGTAATTAGCTAATCATCGCTTTTTCCACTCCACATCATCAACATTTAACCAGCTTGCTCCGCCCTCAAAATAAACAGAGACCAAGTCGTTCTCAGCAACGGTTACTGCGCCCAGCTCAATAGACGTATATTCCACTTGTGCTGGGACAGCTTGCTCCTCAGCATCGATTCCGTTTATGGATATGCCAACGCTGCCGCCCTCCGCATCCGAGCTAACTTTTGCCGTAAGTACGAATTGACCAGCTTCCGGACTTATGAACGTTTGCGCTGCGCCATGCGCTTGACCGGGGTCCACATACATGAGGTTGGAACCACTGAATGGCCGATTTGATCCTATTCCTGCGCCAGCGGTAAACGACCAATATTGCGAGCCTTCCTCAAAGCCGCCGTTTTGAAATGAAACATGAGCTTCTGGTACTTCAATCGTACCCTTGCCGCTAACTACCGTATAATGTTTAAAACGTTTGATCGTATAGCCGGAGCTCTCATCCGGAATGGCGTCGTTATTTTTAAAAATATAAGCAGCGTTCTCGTCCGTCCTTAGCTTCGGCTTCTCAAATACGTATCTCCCAAAGGATCGAACAAACTGAAACTCTCCCCCTGGATTCATATAGTCGACCGTATCAAGGAAATGCTGTGGATCGATTCGCTCATAAAATAATACATAAATATAAGGCATATTCACTTGATCCGTCACATAAATCAAACCATCCGTTTCATCGGACGCATACTGTATAGCTTCTCCAAAGGACTCATAGAAAAGCGGGCTTATTTGCTTAGCAAAGGTCGTAAAATAATTTCCGCAAAACAATATGAAAAAAATCGAAAACGCAGCAATGAGAGCGATAAATGAATACTTAATATGCTTATGAAGCCATATTAAGCCTGCGACAGCTATAAATACCGTCGGGTAAAAAATAATGTTGATCCGATTAATGTTTACGTCTGTAATCAGCGTCATCAGCACGGCAGCACCGAACCAAATCGCGATAACTGCGGTCTCGATGCGAAACTGCTTACGCAGCTTATATACGCCATAGACAATCCCAATCACGATTAGAGGTAATGCGAGTGGATACATATAGCCGAATTTAGGTATAGCATTCCACAGTAATCCATCATTTTGCGTCGTATAAAGCTTAATAAAAGCTTTCAAATGCTCCACAAGCCTCGATAGTGCATGACCCTCGAAGGCGCTTGATACTTGCTCCACGCGAGGGACCGTAAGCTTCGGGATCGATAAAAGGAATTGGACCGTCGGCATGCTCAGCCTATTGATTAGAAGAAACAAGCCTATCGGCAGAGCGAGAATAAGCAAGACTATGCTGTTCCATAGCAGCACCCGCCGCGTGAATGTCTTCCCGACTATAAGCAGCGTGAGCACGCCTGCACCAAATACCGGAATAAAAAAATAGGACGTGCCGTAAGCGTACAGTGAAGCGGCCAGCGCAGCTGTGAATGCAATCAACCATTTTGGCCTCTCGATCGCTTTAAACAAAAAGTAGACGGCAAGCAGCACGACCGAAGGAAATATATTGGATTCAAGCGCCCATCTGGACATCATGATATGCCAAGGACAAATAACAATGAAGAATGCCGCGGCAGCAACTGCGTGCTTTCCCAGAAAGAGCCGCTTAGCAATAAGATAGAAAACAACCATACTTAACAGCCCAAACAAAATGCTAACCATCCGAACAGACAGCGGAGTTAATCCGAATAAATAAATGAAAGGCATGGACAAATAAGCGTAAAGCGCGTTTTGGCCGCTCCCCCACGAGATCAAATGAATAGGAAGCGTTACCCCATTGCGATCTATCACATAATGCAAAATGGAATAGGCCTCATAGCCGATCGAAGCCTCGTCTTGATTCAAGCCGCCAGGGATCGCGCCTGCGTATGCTACCCTCACCGCTGCTCCGATAAGAAACAGCAATACGAGCATTCGATTCTGTTTCAACCCATCATACAAACGAGTCATTATTTAAAATCACCGTTTCTTGTCGTAGTGTCAGTAGAGCGAATCGGATATAGAAAAAAGAAAATAATTGCAATTAATAAGGCTATAAACGGAATGAAGCTAAGCATCGAACGGATTCCCCACACAGCAGCTTCCACCTGTACTACATCCTTCTTGTAGCCTGTAAGCTCCAGAATAAGACCCAGCACAACAGCCTGCAGCGAGACACCCCATTTGACGATAAATCCATTCATGCCAAAATACATGCCCTCCCTGCGAACCTTCGTCCGCTTCTCATCTTCATCAATAATTTCCGATAGGAGCACATCAAGCAAAACAAGCAGCCCTGCAAGGCCAATGCCGATAGCAGCCGCAGCGATCGCAGCCGCAGCAACGCTGGACACGAATACGAAGGGAATCATCGCCAATGCATAAATGCTAACCGCGATCATAACCGTTTTGCGGGCACCCCACTTCTGAAGCAATCTTCCCCATAGATACACGCAGGGAATAGCCGCTACGAAGATAGCGCCTAGCAATATCGTATTGCTTTCATCGCCAGCTCTCAGCACATATTTAGTGAAAAATGGAATAGCAGCAGGCAGCATCGCAAACGTGAACTGTACAAAAAAGCTGCCGAGTACGAATAATACGAATGCTTTATTTGAGAATGTAAATTTCAACGATTGGAGAAAGCCGATTTCTTCTCGCTTGATAACGGTTTTCTCCTTGCTGGCCGACACCATAATGATGAAGAAGAGCAGCGCAATTCCGGCAAATATCGCTCCCATTGGTCCCCAGCCCAGCTTGCCGTACACGAGAGGAGGCAAGGCCACCCCAATAATCATGCCAACGATCCCGAACATTTGCCGCCAAGAGGATACTATCGCCCGCTCCTTCAGCGTCGTGAACATTTCAGGAAACAGCGCTGAATAATTCAGCACGACCATAACAAATAAAATATCATATAGCAGCACGATCGTTAAAAAGTACCAAAATACTTCCATACCTGTTCCAATTGGAAACCAAATAGCTGTAAACAATGCAGCAAGCGGCACCATTCCGAACATCATATAAGGAATTCGTCTGCCATAGCGAGAGCTTGTCCGATCGGAAATATGCCCGAACAAAGGGTTTAATACCGCGTTTACAATCCCATGAATCACCATTGCTACGCTAATTAAGCCTGGCGCTACGCCAAGCACATCTACATAATAAAAGACGATGTAGGAGGCGAAGGCTTGAGCAATTAAGTTTACGGATAGATTTCCCGAGCTGTACGCTAATTTCGATTTGAAGCTTGCAGTGGACATGAATAACACGCTCCCGGATACGATAAAAGTCTATTTATAATAGCTATAGCACTTTCATCTTACCGTAGAAACCCTTTTTATTCCATAATTAACTTTACAATGAATTAAAGCAGCTTCACCATACGAATATATCGACTACCGCTCACCGTAATCGAGCCATCCTCGGTAAAATTCAGCCGTCGGTAAAGCGAATATGCTTTTTCATTGTCAGGCTCAACAATTAAAGACAGCCTTTTGCAGCCTCCCAACATGCCCTTTTGCCCGAATGCTTCTATTAATGCGGTTGCAATTCCTTGTCCTCGATAACGCGCAGCAACGGCTATCGAATCCAAATAATAATCTCCTTCTTGAGCTTCAACAGCGATTCTTTCATCTGCATACACACCTTTATCCCGGCCATTTCTATTAACGAAAGGAAGGTCTAGCGCTGCTGCATGATCTCCACCATAACTAAGCAGCATACCCGCAATGCCATCCTCCCGTCGATCAACAATGACATGCTTATAGCTGATCCGATTATCCTCGCGCATATAAAAATCAGCTAATATCTGTTCCATTTCAGACTGATCCTCAGTTCCTGCTAATGTGTAGGCGATATGTCCAATTGCTGCAAGCAGCAAAGGCAATATTTCTTGTACATCTTCTTTTCTCGCTGGTTCAATCATGTTGACTTCCCTCTTTCTTTTTATGTTCTGCTATAATGAAAGGATATACTTTTCTGTAGGTGATAAAGTGAGTAACCATTATTATAATTTACCCATAGGCATTCGAAATCGCGATATCCCACTCGCTGCCATTGCCGAAGCCAAGACAAGCCGTCAGCTTGTCGATGAAAGTGAAAAGGACAGCGGTTTTTTTCGAGGCTTGGAGCAGTACGGCATTTCACTTAATCGGCCGCAAATTGCTGCCGTTCGCCACGATACTGGACCTGCACTGACGCTTGCAGGCGCCGGCTCGGGCAAAACCTCGGTGCTCGTCTGTCGAACAGCTTATTTGCTTGCTGTGAAGGGCGTACTGCCTAAACATCTATTGCTAATGACCTTTTCCAAAAAAGCAGCAGATGAAATGCGAAGCCGTATTCGCTCGTTTCCTTTTCTCGATGCTCAGGCAGCAAGCGGAGTAGAGGCGCGTACGTTCCATTCCTTCTGTCTCCAGCTGCTGCGTGGACGCGGCTATACCCAAGGCATTCTTGGCGAAACTGGACAAAAGCATATTTTTTTCAAGCGCCTTATGCGCGAGCTGCTGCTGAAAAACGATTATGAGCCAGAAACGCTGCTCGCTCAGCTCTCCGCTATTAAGCTGCAAATGATTAATATCAATGATCTGCCTTCATCAACGACCGAGGAACGCGAGCTTAAGCTGCTCTTCACCCGCTACGAGCAATGGAAGACTGAGCTCGGCAAGCTGGATTACGATGATCTTCTGCTTGAGGCCTACAAGCTGCTTAAGACTGATAAAGAGCTGCTCGCTACGCTGCAACGACGATTTCAATACGTGATGATTGACGAGTTTCAAGACACGAATCAAGTCCAGTACGTGCTCGTTCAAATGCTTGCGGACAAGCATCGCAACCTGATGGTTGTAGGTGATGACGATCAGACCATCTATTCCTTCAATGGCGCAAAAAATGATTATATTTTGAATTTCGAGCATCAATACCCGGGAGCAGCTACTTACATACTGGATATTAACTACCGCTCGAGCAGCTCCATCGTCGGACTTGGCAACGCGATTATACAATATAACAAGCTGCGCAAAGAGAAGACGCTGCTAGCCGTCAAGCCACAGGGCGTTAATCCCTCCTATGCGCGGCTCAAAACAACGCAGGAGGAAGCGAGACTCATTGCCGACACCATAACATTGCAGACTGAACAAGGCAATCGCTCCTTCGGAGACTTTGCTGTATTGTTCCGCACAGCGAGCAGCAGCAGAGCACTTGTTGAACTGCTGCTGACAAGGGAGCTTCCTTTCGTCGATTATGGCGACGGCCAGCTCTTCTATGATCAATGGGCGATAAAGCCGCTGCTAGCACACTTAAGGCTGGTACAGGAGAGACGTAATTTTGATGCCATGGAAATTTTATTGCCTTCGCTTTATGTCAACCGTGAGCAGGCAATGGCCTTCATCTGGAATCAGGATAAGCTGCGCGCAAAGAAGTGGCCGCTTATTCATTTACTTGAATTCCCGCAGTTGAAGGAATTTCAAAAAGATAAAATCAAAGAGCGTATCAAGCTCATTAAATCGTTGACGGATACAAAACCTTCTGCCGCTATTATGCAGCTCCGCCAAGCCTTTTATGATCAATATCTCGAAACTAGCAAGCGTCATGAAATGACCGAGCACAAAGAAGGCTTAAAGGAAGTGCTCGATGAGTTCGAGGCTGCGGCAAGCACCTATGATACGATTGAAGCTTTCTTAGTCTATATAGATGATATTACGGACAAGCACGCTGCTGCTCAGAGGCTCCAGAAGCATGGGAAAAGCCGCAGTGCCATTTCGCTTATGTCGATTCATAAATCCAAGGGGCTCGAATTCCCTGTCGTGTTCGTGCTCGGAGCCTCGGAAGGCATCATGCCTCATAGCTCTGCGCTCGCTGCCGATAAACATAGTGACCGCACCTCCATCCAGACAGGTGATGATGCTCTCTCAGAAGCACTTGAGGAAGAGCGGCGACTCGCCTATGTTGCGGTTACACGAGCACAAGAGGAATTGTACATTAGCTCGCCAGCTCTTTACCGCGGAAAGCCCGCCGAGCTGTCTCGCTTCATCCGTTCTGCTTTCATCACAGAGCAAGAAGCGGACGGTGAAGCCGATTCCGTTCTTGCATGGCTTTGTACAAGCAGTACCTGCCAAGTATGGCAGCGCATTATTACCTATGAGGACTCACAAGCAGAGTCAAGGGCATGCCCGCTTTGCAACTCCAGTATGGAGCATGGAACAAAGCTATTGCCTAGGAAAAAGAATTAAGGAGTCGAACCTAACAGCATGAACAGCGAAACTGAACAGCTAGATCCGTACCTAAAGCTAGCCGATGCTGTCATCATTACAGATGAAGCGCATTATATATTAGCTGTAAATCCAGCGTACGAGAAAATTACGGGCTATATGTTAGATGAAATTATCGGAAAGCGAGCGAGCATTTTGAGAACGTCCTATACGCCAAAGGATACTCATGACCAAATGAAGCTGGCTCTTCAACAAGGCTTGCCATGGTCTGGTGTATTTACTAATCGGCGAAGGGACAGCAGCATCTGGCATTCCTCCATTACGATAACACCGCTGGAAATGAACGGAAAAATGTATTATATCGGCATCTTTCGTGAACTAGAGAAGCTAAAAAGCGGCTTCTATCTGCCTGAGGAGCGTATCGGCTCCATTCAAAGCTCAATGCTGAAGGTGCTTGCCATTTCATGTGAAATTCGCGACCCCGGCATCGAACAGCATCTAGTCCGCGTTCGTGAGCTCACAGAACGATTTACCCACTTTCATAATGAACGACTGCAGCTTGGCTGGCCGGAGGAGCTGGTAAACCGAATTGCACATTCAAGCATTTTGCATGATATCGGTAAATCTGGCATTCCGGAAGGCATTTTATACAAACCCGGGCCTCTGGCTTACTATGAACGCAACATCGTCGAAATGCATACACAAATTGGCGTAGACATCATTGATAAGATTTATTCAGAGCTAAACGACGAGCTATTTACCCAAGAGCTGAAGCTGGGAAAAAACATCATATTATACCATCATGAAAAATGGGACGGTTCCGGCTATCCGCATCAGCTATACGGTGAGGACATTCCTATCGAAGCTCGAATCGTGAGCATCGTCGATGTGTTCGATGCCTTGACAAGCATTCGTCCATACAAAGAAAAATGGTCAGAGGAACGAGCTTTATCCTATATTAGCGAGCAGCGCGGACAGCATTTTGATCCTGAGCTTGTCGATTCATTCCTTGCACTTATGGAGTAAGCAATCATCTATATAAGTTGAATTTGGTCGCTGCGCGAGTAGATCATTCTTACGATCGCTGTTGCAGCCAGATTCTTTGATTTCCTAAGACATGTAAAGGTAAGAATATGGCTGCAAAGGCGAACACTTCGTTTCTCCAGAACGATCTTCTCGCTTCGCTAAATCTTATATATAAGTTGAACTAAACATTTACGTTTTGGTCGCTGCGCGAGTAGATCATTCTTACTATCGCTGTTGCAGCCAGATTCTTTGATTTCCTAAGACACTTAAAGGTAAGAATATGGCTGCAAAGGCGAACACTTCGTTTCTCCAGAACGATCTTCTCGCTTCGCTAAATCTTCATTTTCAAGTCAAGTTATATCGTTTAAGGAGAAGCAGCGTAGCCTGCACTTAGTACAATAGAAACCTTACATGAGAGCTGTTTCTGATGGCTACATTGTACTATTGCAGGAGATTTAGCTCCAAACCAACGAATATCGCCCTAGAATCGGCATTCTATTGCACAAACTACAGTGTACGTATCGAGTCAGGCAATTAATGTCGATTACGTTGTACAAACTGCAGCGTAGCCTCGTCCTATCGCGCTATTCCCTACACTAACTAACCTAAGTAACCTAAGTAACCTAAGTATATAAGTTGAACCAAAGAAATCGGCGATGTCCTTGACTGGTTTTCCAACTTCATCCCCGCCTGTTCGAATTATTTTCTATCTTATTCGACATGCAGGTCGTTATTTTTCCTTGCCATAGGTTTATAATTCAAGCTCGTTAAGACAATAAACAAGAGGCTGCAGATGAAGTAGAAATCTCTACTTCACCTGCAGCCTCTATTTCATTTATTGCATAAAAAACTACAGTGCCGGAGCTGTAAAGGAGCGTGCTGCAAACTCCGCATCCAGCATATAGAAAGCATTGCTGTCTTTGTCGATACGCTTAAGTTTGTGAATAATGTTATCGAACAGCGCTTCCTCTTCAACCTGCTCATCAATAAACCATTTGAGGAAGTTAATCGTAGCATGCTCACGATCACTAATCGCCAGATCAGACAAGTTATAGAAGCGTCTTGTATTTTCTTGTTCATGTGCATAGCCGTGCTCAAATGCATCCAAAATCGACACATAGTTGTTATTCGGCTCTCCAAGTGCGGCAAGCTTAGCACGGCGTCCGCGGTCGTTCAGAAACTTGTATATTTTCATAGCATGAAACCGTTCTTCTTCAGCTTGTACGATGAAAAAATTCGCGAAACCATCAAGACTCTCACCAGAACAATACGCAGCCATAGCCAGATATACATGCGCTGAATAAAATTCAAAATTCATTTGTTCATTTAACGCTTCTGTTAGTCCATCATTCATGCTCATGCACCTCAGCTTTCCTAGATTGTACTTATTCTAACATAAAAATAAAGAACGGCAAATGCCGTTCTTGTAAATTTATCCGATTTTATCGTTTATCCAATCAACTTTTTTAATCGTTTGTAGAGCTTTTCTGCCGACGGTGCGCTAACCGTCTTCGACTTAATGACGACGAAGCACTCTAGCCTACAGGTCCTGCAGTCGCCAAGGCAATCACTTTTCTTCTGCTTAATATCCGGATAACGATTTTTCATTGCTTTATAAATCGGTTCCAAGCCGTTCTTTAAATTCCGTTTGCAATACTTGATCTTCTTCAATCGATTCACCCCGCAGCGCAACGAAGGATTAACTTACCTCTTGATGATAATGATTATCATCTCCATTGTCAACTACGATTTTCCAGAATCTCGATCCCTTTAATCAATTGACTGTCCTCACGCGCAAGCTTCTCGCGAAGCTTCTCCAGAAGCCGGTAGCCTGTCTTGTCATTAAAACTGCCCGTAGCCTCCAGCTTCTCCTCCTCTTGAAACTTGCTTATCGCCACGGACGTCTCCTCATCGAACATTCCTTCTTCACCGGTCGGCGCGTAGCCGAGCTCCTTCAGCATCAGCTGCAGCGTCTTCACGTCCTCCCCATAGCTCCCAAGCTTCATGTCCGTACCAATAGCAAGTGGGCTTAGCTGTGTGTAAGCGGGAAGAGCTACAGCAAAGTCTGGCGATACACCTGTTTTGTTAATCCAAGTGCCGCCTGGCGTCTTCCACTGCGCTTCCGTTAAACTTAGAACGGAACCATCCTTAAATTGATTAAATGCCTGAACGACACCTTTGCCGTACGTCTTCTCTCCGACAACGACTGCCCCTGCCGATTCCTTCAAAGCAGCAGTCAGCACTTCGCTCGCGCTAGCCGATTGCCCATTCACAAGGACAACAATAGGGATCGTCCACTCCTTCTGCTGCTTCGACTTATAAGTAACCGTCTGACGTTCGTTTTTATACACAACGTTCAAAATAATTTTATTCTTCGGAATGAGCGTATTTGCAATGCTAATCGTGGGCTGCAGCAAGCCGCCGGGATTAGAACGCATATCGAGCAGCAAACCTTTGAGCGGCTCTGACTTTTGAAGCTCGTCTAGCGCAGCTTTAAATTCTTCCGCTGTTTTTTCAGCAAAACGACTGATCGTCACATGGCCTATGCCGCCTGCAAGCAGCTCAGAGGTTACCGTATGTACCGGAATGGCTTCCCGCTTCAGTGTAAGCGATATTAGCTCTGTCTGACTCGGCCTTTGAATTTGGAGCGAAACCTCTGTTCCTTCTTCGCCTCTAATGACGCCCAGTAGCTCATCAAACGTTTTTCCGCGCAGCTCCTGTTTATCTACCGAGATAATGATATCACCCGCCTGTAAGCCGCTGCGTTCGGCAGGTGCGCCCTTCGTAAGCCCGGAAATGACAAACTGTCCTTCCTCCTCTCGTATTTCAGCACCGATTCCGTATATTTGGCCTTCATAGGATTGCGTATACGCATCGCCCTTTTTACCTGACAAATAACGAGAGTAAGGGTCTTCAAGCGAGGCAACCATGCCTTCTGCCGCACCGTTAATAAGTTTACTAGGCTCAGCACCGTTTAAATAATCATCCAAAATTTTGTTGTAGGATGCTGTAAATTGCTTAAACACCGGCTCGGACAGCATCGGATAGCGATTGCCCATCCACACAATGCCTAAAGTAAAGCCCAATGCCATAAACAAAATCGCTCCGAATACGCTGAGCATTATAATTCGCTGTTTCGCAGCCGCTGATGTAAATTGATTCATCTGTTCATCTCCTACAAAGTTTTGTGAAGCAAAACTTACTTCGAAAGCATACGCTTAGTTTTGTGAAGCAAAACTTACTTCGAAAGCATACGCTTAGTTTTGTAAAGCAAAACTTACTTCGAAAGCTGGCACATACTCTTGTATGTGCGGTACATTTTAGCTACAATCAACCTAATATTAAATATAAAGAGCTGGAGAGGAGCTTCACCGCTAGCATGTATAAATTAATCGCTATTGATGTTGATGATACTTTATTAACGGATGACCTGACGGTAACGGAAGGCACGAAGCACGCGCTTCGGGCTGCTATTGCGCAAGGCGTAACCGTCACACTGGCAACAGGACGCATGTATGCTTCGGCCCAAAAGATCGCTAATCAAATCGAACTCAATGTTCCTATTATTACTTATCAGGGAGCCCTCGTCAAAACTCTGCTCGACGGTCAGGTGCTGTACGAAAGAAATGTGCCTATCGACGCGGCTAAGGAGCTTTATGCCTATGTTGAAGCGAATGGTCTCCATTTGCAGCTGTATGTGGACGATGAGCTTTATGCAACTGAGGATAACGATAAAATTAGGAAGTATTCCGAGCTCGTCAACATCCCTTACAAAATAGAGCCTGATTTCGATAAACTGCTCGATTTTCCAATGAACAAAATGCTTATCATCGATGATCCCGCTCGTCTGGATAGGATTGCGGAGGAGCTAAAGCCGCTTATTGGCGATCGTGTCCATATTACAAAATCAAAGGCACACTACTTGGAATTTATGCATAAAGAAGGAACAAAGGGACATGCCCTCCGGTTTATGGCGGAGCATCTCGGCTGTACGATGGATCAAACGATTGCGCTTGGCGATGCGTGGAATGACAATGAAATGATTGTTGCTGCCGGGCTCGGCGTAGCGATGGGCAACGCTGTTCAATCACTTAAGGATATTGCTGATTATGTAACGTTGTCAAACAATGAAGAAGGCGTTAAGCATGTGATCGAGAAGTTTGTGCTTCATGCATCAACAGTTTAGCTTGAAATCGAGGGTAACTATGCAAACAGCCCTTCGCCTGAAGCGAAAGGGCTGTTTCTATACCATAAGGAGCTTAGAGACTATGAATTGTCCCCTTTGCAATCAACCGAATGAATGTGGAATCAAAGCCGTTAGCGAAGGACAGGCGGATTGCTGGTGCTTTCATGAAAAGTTTCCAGAAGAGCTGCTGAAACAGCTGCCAGCTGATCAGCGTGGCAAAGCATGTATTTGCCGCTCGTGCTTAGTTCGTTATTTGGCTACACGCCTCGGTATGAAGAACGAATTCTCTACATCAACGGCAGACAGCGGCTTGCTGAAGTAATAGCCTTGGATTTTGCTGCAAGAATTGTCTGTCAAAATATCAAGCTGCTCCTTCGTTTCGATTCCCTCGGCAATGACCTCCATGTTCAAATGCTTCGCCATTGCAATAATCGTTGAAACAATAGCTCGATCATTGTTGTTTTCCGTAATCTCACGAATGAAGGAACGATCAATTTTGACCTTATGAATAGGGAACATCTTTAAATAGCTTAATGAGCTGTAGCCTGTCCCAAAATCATCCAGACTGATTCGAATGCCGTAGTCATTCAGCTGATTCAAAATACTGCTGGACACCTCTGCATCCATCATCATGCTTTCCGTTATTTCCAGCTCCAAATAAGCTGGCTCGAGCCCTGTCTCCTCCAGAATAGACATAATATATTCCGCCAAGTTAGTCTGATGGAATTGCTGCGAGGATAGGTTGACGGAAATGGGAATTAACGGACCACCCTCGTCATGCCATTTGCGCATTTGCAAGCAAGCTTCTCTCAGAACCCATGATCCAATCTCATAGATGAGCCCCGTCTCTTCTGCAATCGGTATGAAGAGCGCAGGTGACAACATGCCTTTATCAGGGTGCTCCCACCGTATCAGCGCTTCAATCCCGATCATCATTCGATCCTCTGTCCGAATTTGCGGCTGATAATGCAGCAGCAGCTCTCCACGCTCAATTGCCCTTCTCAAATCACCTTCTAATTCAATCTTCTGCTGGAGCTTTTGATTGAGCTCAGCAGTAAAAAACTGAAAGTCATTTTTCCCTTTTTTCTTCACCTCGTACATCGCTGTATCCGCATTTTTCAAAAGCTGTATCTCGTTCTCGCCATGGATTGGGAATAGAGCGATGCCGATACTCGCTGATACAAAGAAGTCACTTTCTTTAAGCCGATAAGGAGCTTGAATACAGCTTATAATGCTGCTGGCCAGCACCTCAATCTCCTGTTCTGATTCATAATCTCGGCAAAGCAGGGTGAATTCATCCCCGCCAATACGCGCAAGCATGATGTTATGCCCAGATATCGTTTGCTTAATTCGGCTGCTTACCTCTTGTAGAAATTGATCGCCAACAGTATGGCCAAGCGAGTCGTTGATCATTTTGAAACGGTCGATATCAAGCACCATGATGGCAAAGGATGATTTGCTGCTGCTGCTCTCTTCTATCGCCTGTACGATGCTTTGATTGAACATGCGGCGATTAGGCAAGCCCGTAAGCTCATCGTGATAGGCCATATGATTAATTCTCCGTGTCGCTTGCTTCTCTGCAGTAATATCTTTAAAGATGATATAGATTCCAACTACTTTCCCTTCAACAAGAACAGGAACATTGATAACGCTTAAATCAAAACGTTTTCCATCTGCACGAATAATTGCGGTTTCGTGATTTACAGTTTCGCCATTAAACGACCGTTGAAACATCTGTATAACCTGTTCATGCATCTCACTTGGAATGATCCCATATAGTGTGGAAATCGGTTGATTCATTACTTCTTTGCTGCTGTAGCCTGTGATTTGCAGCGCAATCGAATTATGGCTGATGACCTTATATTGCAAATCCACCGATACGATGCCGTCCTGACTATTTTCGTACAAAGATCTGTACCACTTGTCGCTTTGCTCTATTTCAGAATCTTTGCGAGCCAGCCGTTTCGATATGTATATTCCGAATAAGGACAAGCTTAATGTAAAGAATATGCCCCCTGCAATCACATAAGCAAGCCATTGTTGTTCCAAAAAAACACCGTAAAAAAGAGCAGGTCTGCTGCTGTTATGAAAATTAGCCGCCATCATGCCTGTATAGTGCATTCCTACGATCGCCGCACCCATAATGGCTCCGCTTCCAAGTTTCTTCCACAGCTCTCCGCGCTCGCCGCCTTTGCGGAAATAAAAGGAAAGCCATAAAGCAGCTATCGAAGCACATACTGCTATTAATATAGACAGCAGGAATATAGCCGGATTATAGGTTATAGGAATGAGCATCGCTGCCATCCCGACATAATGCATAATGGAAATGCCCGCCGCAAGCAGCAAACCGCCGATGATCAGCTGTGACTTCTTCAGCTCGCCTCTGCCCACGACATACAGTGCTACAAACGCTGCCCCAATTGCTGCAAAAACCGAGAGCAATACAATGATCAGATCATATTTAATCGTTATAGGAAGTTTTAATGCGAGCATGCCCACAAAATGCATCGACCATATTCCCATTCCCATAGAGGCTGCCCCAAATAACAACCATCCAAGCCTAATGCTCCCATTCGAACTATTTACCCTCCCTGCTAGATCAAGCGCCGTATAGGAGGCCATAACTGCTATAAGATAGGAAAATAAAACTAATAAACTATCATAAGAACCATGAACATGCTCCATTTAATCCCCCTCTATCTCTATGTCTTTTTGCTGTTGTCAAAGTACATTTTCATTATACATGATTGCTATAATAAAATATTGATTTTCTGTCGACAGCTGTCAGATTTCAACGGTCCAGCCATAAAAAAAAGAAGCTTCCCGTCTGGTCCACGACCTTCGGTAGCTCCTAAATTCTTCACAGTCGAAAATAATTTTCTGTCCTATATAAGTTGAACTAAACATTTACGTTTTGGTCGCTGCGCGAGAGGATCATTCTTACGATCGCTGTTGCAGCCAGATTCTTTGATTTACTAAGACATTTAAAGGTAAGAATATGGCTGCAAAGGCGAACACTTCGTTTCTCCAGAACGATCTTCTCGCTTCGCTAAATCTTCATTTTTTTAAGTTCAAGTTATATAGCAATTAACTCTCACTTGCATGCCCTCGGCAGCTCTCTTACTTTTTCACTAAAGCTTTACGCAGCAGGTAGAGAAAGAATGGTGCTCCAAGCAGCGTAGTAACCGCGCCGACTGGCAAGCTAGTCAAGTGATTCTCCATTCCTGGAAAAGACAGTCTAAGCGTAATGCTCTGAGCAATCCAGTCGGATGCGAGCAGGAGAAATGCGGCTAGGAGCGCGCTGACTGGAAACAAGTAGATGGGTCTCCTGCCGACAAGCAACGCAGCAATATGAGGCCCAATGAGTCCAATGAAGCCAATAGCGCCTACAACAGATACAGATGCGGCTGTTAAAGCCGAAGCGACAACAAGCAAAATAAAGCGCGAGCGGTTTGCGGCCAGGCCGAGTCCCCTAGCTGTCATATCTCCGAGCTGCAAAAGTTCCGCCTGTCGCGAATATAACATAGCGAGCAGCAGTCCAAGAGCAGCCCATGGCCAAAGCATCGACCAGCTGCTCCAGCCTCTGCCGTTAAGCGAGCCGAATGACCACAAGAAAATGGTAGATAACCCCCGCTGATTTTGAAGCAGAAGCAGCGATACAGCCGATTGCAATATTGCTGTCATGATGACACCGATAAGAGCAAGACGCGCACCATTGCTCTGCTGACGTGCATTTAAGGCATAAACCAGCATGACCGCTCCAAGACCGCCTATTAATGCGACGAATGGAAGCGGCACTGCTTTGGTGAAAGCGTCAGATGCATAGCTCATCCAGAGGACAGCAAAACATACAGCACCCGCTGATGCACCGATAAGCCCTGGCTCAACTAAAGGATTGCGCATAATTACCTGCAAAATAGCACCCGCTGTTCCGAGCATCATGCCGGCCACAATCGCAATTAGCGCACGCGGCAGTCGTAAATTCCACACGATGTGCCGGAATCCTTCATCTCCGCCCCGGTCAAATAGCGCTCGCATAACTTCCTCAGGTGTCAGCATCGTTTTGCCAAGCCCGATATGCAGCACGAACATTATGCAAATTCCTAGCAGCAACAACATAACAGACATCTGCCGCTTTTGAACCCGAGCCGCTGTCGTCTGCTGATCGTTAAGCATTTACTCCGCCACCCTGCCGTTTAATAAAAAAGAATAAGAAAAATGCCCCGCCAAGCAGCGTCGTCCACACGCCCACAGGAATTTCCATCGGATATAGCAGCAAGCGGGCAACGGTATCTGCAGTCATTAACAGTATCCCCCCGCATAATGCCGATAAAGGCAGCACCAAACGGTTATCGTCTGAGCCTACCATGCTGCGAATTGAATGCGGCGCAAGTAATGCCACATAGCCTATAGGCCCGCATTGCGCAACGGTTATGGCAACTAATCCAGTGCAAAGCACAAGAATCATCAGCCGCGAGCGCTGCACCTGAACGCCTAGCCCAGCCGCCGCTTCATCACCAAGCTGAAGAACATTAAGCGTACGGGTAAAGTGGAAAGCCAGCGGCAAAACAGCTGCTGTCCATGGCAGCATGCGCAGCACATGGCTCCAATTGCGATTGGCAAGCGAGCCGAGCAAGTAAGTATAGAGTAGATTGACGTCATTGCTTGTTCCAAGAGCAATCAGAATAATGAGCAGGCCATTCAGTATTGCCGATACGGACATTCCAATAAGCAGCATGCCTACAGTTCCGCGGCTCCCTCTGGATGCAAGCACGACGCTAAAGCCTCCTAACAATCCTCCGATTAAAGCGACAACGGGATGAACAAGAACAGATATGGGCAAATGGAGCACCGTAATTGCCGCCATTGCAAGCGAGGCACCCGATGATATCCCAAGCAGCTCCGGTCCCGCCAGCTTATTATTCATTGCCCCCTGCATCATAGTTCCCGCAGCACCCAGCATCGTCCCCACCAGAAAGCCAAGCACAATGCGCGGAATTCGCATTTCCCACACGATCGTCCGATGGAGATCCACTTCGGTATTGGAAAAAATAGCAGCAAGCAGCTCCGCCCATGTCATAGCCGGAGAACCATACTTTAAATGAATAATTCCTGTCGTCATAAAGAGCAGGCCAAATAAAAAAATCGGAAGAAGAATGCTTCTTCTTCCGATTGTGTGTACATGTGTACCCTCTTGCATGCAGTCACTTCCTCCTAAAACAAATCCGGGTACATGTATTCAAGTGATTCATCCAATAAAATGCCCAAGGAGCGAGTTCCTCGACCATCTCCCCAAACGGGTGAACGCACTTCGATTACCTTACCCTCTTGAACCGCCTTGAGCTTGCTCCATAGCGGCAGCTCTTTCATTTGCTCGGAAAGCGGCTTCGTACCTGGACTATAAGAATAACTTTCCACAAAAATGATGTCTGGATTTTGTTCCAGCAGCTTTTCTAATGAATACTGAATGCTGCCATCCCCGTACGGATCTTCCGATGGATCATTAACCCTCCAAGGGTATGCAGTTACCTCCTTCAATATTGTTCCGCCAAGTCCGCTATCGGTTACGATGGCAAAATTCACATCAGACCCGTACATAATTAGTGCTTTCTTGTCCTTTGGCGACTTCTTCTTTGCCGCCTCCAGCTTGGCAAGAAAGGCTTCTTCAGCAGCCTTAGCCTCAGCCGTTTTACCGGTCAGCTTTCCGATCGTCTCCAACACTGCAAGTGAATCCGTATAGGTTTTCGGATTAGCAAGATAAATCGGCGCAACGCCATCCAGCCCTTCTCGCAGAGCATCATGTACCCCCATCAATCCAATGACGAGCTCAGGCTTAGCCGTAACAATATCCTCAAGGTTTGGTTCGAAGAAGCTGCCTCCAATGGATGCGAAAGATTCCCCTTTTATACCGTAAAATTCAGGCTGTGTCGCAATTGTCCGAACACCGCTCTCTGCAATAGCAGCGGGCTCAAGCCCAAGCTCTGCCAATACGTCAACGCATAGGGATACAATACAGACAATCTTAGTTACTTCAGCAGGAATTTCCAACACTGTTCCGGTAGCATCTACAACGGTTTGCGGCTCAAATACGGCAGTTGGTTCTTCAGCAGCCGGAGCAGTCGTTGCTTGCCCTGCGGGCGAGGTATGCTCCAAGCTATCATTTACCGCGTTCCCGCAAGCGGAAACCATTAAAGCGGCAGCTAGAAGCAAACTGATGACGAACATTTTTTTACGATTCATTTTATAAGTCCCCTTATTTGTTATTAAGTGTAATTATTACGATTTGCAAAGAAGTAAAGTAATCCGTTACCGCTATCAACCATTATCTGTTTACATATTGCTGATAAGCCTCAGCGCAGCGCTGCATCAGCAGGCAAAAAGAACGATTATGACCTATAAAAAAAGAGGATAGATCATAGCGAGCACGTGATGGCTCAAACGTAACAAGCAATCTATGCTTCATAAAAAGAGCGGCAAACCGAACAAATTCCTCCGTCTGCTCAGAGGCATGGAACGTAATATAGGCGTACAAGGAATGCTCCAGCGGATCATCTTGCACACTCACTCCAGCGCAAGAAAACTCTGTAGGTATTTGCATGCGGCGAAGCAGCGCGAGCGCGGGATGCAGCTCTGCATCCACAGCAACCGATTCCAGCATCACCGTGAGCTTATCCTTTTTCTTCAGCTTCTCGCGTTCTGCCCAAGCGGCCAGCTCCGCATCTCTTCGCTCCCACTGCGCCTCCGAATGCTGGCTTATTACGCGCTCCATATTGTCGTCCAAGGCGATATTGTCCATAAGCTGCACTCCTTTTTTGTCCTTACGAGAAATTCGGAATCGGATCCTTAAGGTCCCGCCAGTTTCCGTCCATCTCTTCAGGTGTCAGCAATGCTTCATCAAGCGAAGCTGCAATACCCATCCGATCCATCTCAATGCCGATAAATACAAGCTTCGTGACCCGATCCCCCCACTTGTCATCCCAATCTGCCGTCTTCTCGTATTCACTGCCAAAATAGGAAAATCGCTCTTCCTCTGACAGCGCAGCAACCCAGAGACCTGCTGGTGACAATTGCCTGGATACCCCCGCCTGACTGAACGTCACAGCCATATTATTCCGCGTTGCGATCCACATTAAACCTTTCGAGCGCACGATCGTCCTCGGCCATTTCGCAAGCCACTTCAGCAGGCGCTCCGGATGAAAGGGGGTTTTTCGTTTATAAATGAAAGTGGCAATGCCGTATTCCTCAGTCTCTGGCGTATGCTCCTCCTTCTGGAGCTCCTTGATCCAACCCGCTGATTGACTTGCCTCCTCAAAATCAAAGAGCTGCGTGTTCAAAATATCCTTTGGGTTTACGCCGCCACGACTTGCTCTTACAATCCTAGCTCTAGGCTGAAGCCCCTTCAGCGTCAATTCAAGTCTCTCCAGCTCTGATTCGCTAACCATATCACATTTATTAATAACGAGCACATCACAAAACTCAATCTGCTCAATCAAGAGGTGGACGACGCCCCTCGTGTCTCCTTCTCCCGCCTCCTGCTCCCGATCCAGCAACGTTTCCTTCGTATTAAAGTCATTCCAAAAATTAACCGCATCTACGACCGTAACCATCGTATCAAGCCTTGTCAGCTTAGATAAATCAATATTTTGCTCCTCGTCTACATAGGTAAAGGTTTGAGCAACTGGAACCGGCTCTCCAATGCCCGTTGATTCGATCAAAATATAGTCAAAACGCTTTTCCAGCGCGAGACGCTCCACCTCCTGCAATAAATCATCCCGCAGCGTGCAGCAAATGCAGCCATTGGACATTTCAACAAGTGATTCTTCTGTCCGGCTCAGACCTCCGCCATCGCGTATCAGATCCGCATCAATATTCACCTCGCCTAAATCATTGACGATAACGGCGACTCTCAGCCCTTCCCGATTATTCAGCACGTGGTTTAGTATCGTTGTTTTACCCGCTCCTAAATAACCGCTAAGCACAGTAACCGGAATTTTATGTTCTGCCGCTTGCATCTTCATTTTTTTACTCCTCTTGGATTAATTTATTTGAAGCTCTTCTGTATTCAAATGCGGCTTATACTCCTCTAGGGAATACTGAATATGCTCCGCACTGAGCAGCGTGCTTTCGATTATCGCCTTTCGCTTGGCCTTCAACACAATTTGCTCCATATCAGCGAAGCTGCATCCCTTTAACGACGAGCTGGCAAACTGCAGCGTTTGCTGCTCTTGATTGAAATCTCCAATCAACAATCGGAGATACTCATTTCTTGTTACGTCATCGGGCATGCCATAGGTCATTTTCGTATCAAATCTGCGCCATACCGCGTGATCCAGCTCCTCTTGCAAGTTCGTTGCAGCCATAAAAATACTGCCGCATTCAAACTCGTCCAAGCATTGCAGCAGCGTGTTGACGACCCTTGCCATTTCCTTTACCTCATCATTGTTGTCACGCGTCCTCGCGATCGCATCAAACTCATCTAGAAACAGCACACAAGGAGATGCCTTCGCATACTCGAATATTTTTCGCACATTGCTCGCGGTCTCCCCTAGATGGCTATGTATAATCGTATCCAGTCGTACAAGCACAAGCGGAATATCAAGCTGCTGAGCCATATAAAAAGCAGTTAGCGTCTTCCCTGTGCCTGGAGGACCAAACATAACAATTTTGTTCGGAATCGGCACATCATGCTCAACAAATTTCTCCTTCATCTCAAGGATCGTGAGAAACTCTTCTATAATTCTCCGGTTTTCCGGCTGAAACACGATGCGCTTCACCTTGCGCGCACAATCCTTTGGTGTATAAAACGCAGCCATCTCCGACCCCTTGGCTCTCGGAAGACGGTTATTGTTGTTTTTACTCATTCTAGATAGGGCTCCTTTAGCTGATCTTCATTTAATCGTAATGTTTACTATTTAAGTATATCAGAATGATTACGATTTGCAAATGGTTTTCAGCTGCGGGAGATTTCTCCTGTACTTTCTCAGAGCAGCCGCGATTGCGCAGTGTCCCAAATCGCTCATGCTTTGTGAGCATGAGCTTGCTCCTGTTATCATTAGTTAGCGGAGCGCTCCTTCCTGTCGCAGAACAGATGGATCTACGTAAATAGGGACTGTCCCGTTAAGCGTAATCCGCTTAAGGACAGTCCCTATTTTTATAAATGCTCTTTAAGATGACGCTAGTTCATTAATGAACTCCACGCCCCTTGATCATACGCATCAGATAAAAGCAATTAAGAAGAAACGAAAACGCCGTCCTTATGGCGGTGGCGCGTTTCATTCCCAGAAATATAGAGAAAGTATAGCGAAATGATATACTTTCCTATATTTTAAGAAACCGCCTTGCGCGTCCGCTTGCAATTCGCTTGGTCGCAGGTTTTGTAGGTTCCGGTAAAATCAAGCCGATGGTCGATGACCTTAAAACCGAACTCCTTCTCAATCCGCTGCTCGATCTCAAATAGCCAGTCTTCCTTAATTTCCTTCAGCGAGCCGCATTCATTGCATATCAGATGATGATGCATATGTTTATCTTCTTCGCCGCGAAGATCATAACGAGCTACCCCATCACCGAAATTCATTTTTTCTACGACATGCAGCTCTGCCAGCAGCTCCAGTGTCCGATATACGGTAGCTAGGCCAATGACCGAATGTTTTTGCTTAACGAGCATGTAGACGCCTTCTGCGCTCAAATGATCTGCTTCGTTCTCAAGCAGCACCTGTAATATTATTTCCCGTTGAGTCGTTAGCTTGTATCCATTTGCCAATAAATGGCGATTTATACGATCCATTTCTGCTGTTATATTCAACATACAGGGATACCTCCTTTATTGAAAAGCCTGAACATAAATATAAGACTATCTATGTAAAGGCTTTCTTTTAGAATAATTATAATTTAATGCTAGTACATTTTTTCGAATTTAGCAAATACCATATTTTAATACCGCGTTTACCCTATATCCTTGACTTTAATAACGACTATCGCATATGATTAAACTACAGTTTTTCGTAAGTATTACTAATAAAGGATGAGTGAGTGTAATGAAGGACGGTATACATCCGGTTTACCATCAGGTTCTGTTTTTTGATGTGAGCAGCGGGTACAAAATTTTGACAGGCTCTACAAAGTCTTCCAATGAAAAAATGGAATGGGAAGATGGCAACAGCTACCCGGTAATTCGTGTAGATACAAGCTCTGCTTCGCACCCTTTCTATACAGGCAAACAACGCAATACGGATAAAGGCGGCCGTGTTGACCGCTTTAACCAACGGGCTCAACAAAAGAAATAAGCTGTAAGCAAGCGTAAACGGCTGTCGCCGTCCTTAAAGGCAAAGCTCGTTTCGCAGTGATATATAAGCCTATTTATAATTGAAAACTTATAAATCTTATATATGAAAAAAAGGAGCTCCGAGCAAGATGCCGTACGATCCGGCTCTTTGCAAGGAGCTTCCTGTATTTACACGATGAAACTAGAGCACTGTTGAGATGCCGCCGTCAATATTTACCGAGGTTCCGGTGACGAAGGAGGCTGCGTCCGATACGAGGAAGCCGATTACATTCGCCGCTTCCTGCGCGCTGCCTATCCGTCCAAGCGGTATGCCGTGACGAGCATCTGCTGCAAATTCATCCCAGCTTAGCTCAGGTGATTTCGCCTGCCACATCCGCTCGATTTGAGCGCTCCGTATGAGCCCGATGCACACCGCATTCACGCGTATCCGGTCAGCAGCAAGATCCTTGCTCATCGCTTTCGTAAGCGCTAAGCCTGCCGCACGACTAACGGAAGTCGGCAACGAGGATGCGCCTGGCGTTTTTCCGCCAATGGCCGTCACATTGACGATCGCTCCACCGCCCGCTTGTCGCATAAAGGGCAATACCGCACGCGAGAAATTCACAGCACCAAATAGCTTCAAATCGAGATCCGCTGACCATGCCGCTGTCTCCACCTGCTCGAACGGACGTGCCGCAGAGGTACCAGCATTATTTACTAAAATTTGAATGCCTCCAAAATGTGCTGCAGTCTCCGCAACTGCCCGCTCTACCTCTTCCGCTTTAGACACATCAGCACTGATCGCAAGTGCCTCTTTGCCTGTCTGCTCTCTAATTTGGTTTACTGCGCTTTGCAGCGCTTCCGCCTCTCTAGCTACAATGGCAACCTCTGCACCTTCTGCAGCCAGCAGCAATGCTGTTGCGAGACCGATCCCTTTGCTTCCACCTGTAATAATAGCTATCTTCCCTCTTACACCAAGCTCCATCGTACTTTCCCTCCATCTCTGCTCGCAAAACTTATTTTTGAACCGCGTTGATTACCCTTTGCACCTCTTCGTTGATGTCGATCCCTGTATGTGCAGGCATGTTTACAATAAATATACCTCCGAATACTTGCTGGGATTTGCCTCCGCAGTCTCGGATTTTATTTTTCAAAACTTTCAGCTCCAAGGAATAAATTACCTCTTTGCTTAGCAGCCAATTATGTCTGGAAAATTGTGATTTTTCAATTGTTTCTATGTACAAGGAAGCATCCTTAAGCGCCTTTACACGAATGACGTCGCCAAAAGCAATGTTTTCTGTGAAAACAGGATTTTCTTCAATTCTATAGATATCTTCAGCTATCTGAATGACATCTAATACCTCAACCTCTCGACCAACACCATCGAAGCAGAGATGCAATGGTATAAAATCTTGAATGTTATTCACCCTCTATGTCTGATTTCAATTTAATCATAAGCTCAGCTGCTAGCTGTTAACGAAGGTCAATGTTCTCATAATGCTCGACGGTCGGAAACGGATCGTAAAAATGATGAAGCAGTCTTTTCCACTCCAAATACTGTGCCGAGCCACGGAACCCCTCCGTATGATCTTCTAGTGTCTCCCATTTGACTAGCAAAATATATTTATGGTCCGCTTCTATACATTTCTGAAGCTCATGACTTATGTAGCCCTTCATACTGGATATGATGGCTGAAGCTTTCTTGAACTGAAGCTCAAACTCTTCCGTGAGCCCCTCTTTTACTTGTAACATAGCTACCTCTAAGATCATAGAAACATTCCTTTCAGCTAAATCTAGCATATACGAAAAATCGCAAAAAAACTACAACAGTTAGCAGAAATTTCTCCAGTTAATTAGCCCAATTTCCGTCTGGATTAGCTAGTTACATGGAATATTGGAGTTATTCCCATTATAATCGAAATTCGATCCGTATCATCTGTTTTAGCGGGAGTTTTTCCCCACCACTTCTCCGTGGCAACGTATAGCATATTAACCTACTTAGGAGCACCGACCAGAGCACAATGAGCAAATGAGTGAACTTCAATCCATGCACCCCGTAAATTACGACAATCACTATAATATTGCTTTTGCTTTGCCGATATATGTCATTAGAACTATACGTCATTCATTCCCCCAAAGTGAAATCAAGGGAAAATCGACTATATTACTTTGTCGGAGAGGAACTGCTGCTTATGCCTATTGGGTCTAAAGTCTTTGGAATTCTTTTATCCCTATTCTTCCTTCTGTCCGTCTCACCCGCAAGTGCAGAAGAACGTTCGTTTGAGATCGGCAAGGTCGACATTCACGCCATCATCGATTCCGATGGAAATATGCAAATAACCGAAAGGGATACATACCGATTCGATGGCGCCTTTAACGGAATTCTCGTCGACTTGAATACGACGGGATCGGACGGGATCGAGCAATTCAAGGCTTACGAGGTATCTGAGAGAGGCAATGTCCCGCTTGAATTCGAGCAATCCGGCGATGGAGCTTCGCTCCAATATAAGGTTTACTCCAATTCCGTCGATACAACGAAGGTATTCCAGATTTCTTATATAGTCAAGAACGTCGTACAGGTGTATGCAGACACCGCAGAATTGTACTGGAAGTTCTTCGATGAGACGAACGCCAACGCGCTTGGGATGATGAATATCGAAATCGAGCTGCCAGTAGGGGTTATGAAGGACGAAGTCACGACGTTCGGCCATGGTCCGCTAGACGGAAGCATTCAAGTCGAAGACGATAGATGGGTTCTCTTCCAGGTCGATTCGCTGCCGGCCAATCAGATGCTTGAGACGCGAGTCCTGTTTCCCACGGATACCGTACTTGGCAGCAAGCGAATAAGCGACGAGCCGATGCTCGATAAGATTCTGGAGGAGGAGCGGAAATGGAGATCGGACGACGCGAATCTGGAGAGTTCGAATGATTACACGGTACCCGGCGCACTGCTCCTGCTGCTCGCCAACCTTGCGGCCGGCTTCACAATTTACATCCGATATCGCAAGAAGCCCAAATCGGATTGGAAGGGCGACTATTATCGAGAGCTTCCTACCGACGCATCCCCTGCCGTCGTCAGTTTTTTGCTGAACTACCGAATCGAGCCCAGAGATTTGATGGCGACTCTGCTCGACTTCGTGAGAAGGAAATACGTCACCATGGAGAAACTGAGCTCGCCGAAGATTGGAGACGGCAAACATGATTATTCCTTCAAGTGGATGAGAAAAAACACCGATGGCTTACTGCCGCACGAAACGATGCTGCTGGAATGGTTCTTCGAGGAGATAGGCGAAAACGATCGGGTGACTTTCTCCGAGATTCGGTTCGAAGCATCCTTGCGACAAAATTTCCCGGGAAAATGGGGGGAATGGAAAAAGAAAGTTGAGAATGTCGTCATTGAACGACAGTATATGAGGATAAATAGCGGTATTTATCGATGGGTTATCCTCGCCTTCCTCTTGCAATTTTTCGGTTTCATGTTCCTTGCTACAGACGATTGGCGATGGCTGCTGATCTGCTCGTTTCCGCTTCCCTTCTTCAAGCCTAAACGTTATCAGAGAACGAAGCTTGGACAGACCGAATACGAGAAATGGAAGGCATTCGACCGTTTTCTTCGCGCTTATAGCCGTATTGAGAAACGCGATGCGATGGAGGTGCATTTATGGGATCATTACTTCGTGTATGCGATTCCGCTTGGAGCAGCGAAGAAGATGATCAAGGACACGAGGGTTAAAATCTTGAATAAGGCAGACAGAAACTACGTCGATACCACTCTCTACCATTCAACAGCCATTCTTGAATTCGATCATCTGACTAAGCTCTTCAAAGAGACGGTAGCGGAATCAGAAAAATCGGTTAGCAGCAGTTCTTCCGATTCTGGAGGATGGTTCTCTTCCGGAGGTGGAGACGGAGGCGGAGGTGGAGGACGCGGAGCGTTCTGATGCCAGATATGGTGTATGACGTATTACAAATAAGGAGGATAACCTTATGTCTATCGGCGGTTATATTGGAATTGTTATTGCCGTTATCGTGCTTCTATGGATCATCATTATATACAACCGGCTTGTCGAGCTGCGCAACCGGGTTCGCAACAGCTGGTCGCAGGTGGACATCGTTCTCAAAAATCGTTTCGACCTCATTCCCAATCTGATCGAAACAGTATCGGGATATGCCCGCTACGAGAGAGCGGTGCTGAATCAGATGACGGAGTTAAGAACGAAATACGCCACTGCGTCATCCGTCACGGATAAAGCCTCGACCAGCAGCGATTTGTCCGCTATGCTCAGTCGCGTGATGATCATAGCGGAGGGCTACCCGGACTTAAAGGCGAGTACAAACTACCTGTATCTCAAAGAACAGCTTGCGGAGATTGAGGATAAAATCCGGTTCGCCAGACAGTTCTTTAACGATTCGGTTGAAACGTTTAACACCGCACTTGCGGTTTTCCCATCCAACCTGTTGGCCAGAGCGTTCGGGTTCCGCGAGGAAGCCTTCTTCAAAATTGATGGGACCGAGAAGGTTTTGCCTGAGTTTCAATTCAAGCTATAATTTTAGAGCCCTCTCGCGAATCGCTTCGTGAGAGGGCTTTCTCATATTATCAGTTCAGCCAGAGATTTCTGGTTGGCTTATTTTCATGGTCATCCTATGATGGCGGCAGCCGGGAGAACGTAAGGCATCGGGGCACACAAAAACTGTCCCCTCTCCCCCTAATGACCGTATTTGAACTAGTCGAGACTTATGGCCTCGTATCCACAAACGAAGCTATAGTGTTGGAATGATCGTGGATATGCCGGCTAACGTTCAACAGGAACCGATATGGGACCAAATATCGGATTAGACATCGCAAAAGGAGCATCTGTATTTCAAGCTTTCGTAAACGGGAACAAATGCGAATATGTTTCATATCCTGGCATCCCGTATGGGATGCGACGCGGAAAGAGCCTGCACGCTATTTGTGCGAGTGGTTTCAATCCACGCACTCCACACGGAGTGCGACTGATTCCAGACTAAAGCAGTTACAGCAGCAGATCATTTCAATCCACGCACTCCGTACGGAGTACGACTTACGATGCGCCGCGCACATATTCGTACTCAAATATTTCAATCCACGCACTCCGTACGGAGTGCGACTACCAAAACCGAACTATCATACAGCGGCTACTTAATTTCAATCCACGCACTCCACACGGAGTGCGACTCCGCGACCTGAGCATTTAAATCCGTAACTTTTTATTTCAATCCACGCACTCCACACGGAGTGCGACAGCGAAAATGACGTTAATTGATCCCATACAGGCATCAATCACCTCATCTCCATACAATTATTATCCATAAAAAGTATAACTCATATATTGACTTTTCACCATGGAGCATAAAAAATGTCATTTTCGACAAATTTCGAGGTGCGAATGTCCTAGGGATTTTATGTGAGCTTCACGTTCGCACCTGGAGCGACTCAAAAAAACAAACATTTTATCTAATCCAATTGACCAGTCCGCCGCTTACAACCGTCTGCGGCTCTTTTTCGAGGCATCATCAGCTGCTACCTTCTCTTGCTCAGCAGCCACCTTATTTTTCGGCGGCCTTCCTCGGCGTGGCTTCGTTCCCTCGCCGCCTGTCTCCGGCTCTGCCTTTGAAACCTGCTTCCCTCCACCTTCTGCTGCTCCACCTGCACTTCGACCATCTGCACTCCGCTTTTTGACAAAAGTGGAGTCGTCATCAGACCCCATATCCAGCTCAATTCCAAACGTCCTGCCCAGATCGCCATCATCCACGACCCGGCGTCCGCGACGACCGCCCTTGCCCAGCATCTCTTGTGACTGCGCAGCAAGCGATGCTGAAATAAGCTCGTCCATCTTCACATTGCGAAGCTGGAAGAACAACGCCGAATCGTGATCAAACCTCGCACCAATACCGTACAGCACCGCTGCTACATGCTTGCACATAACCGCGTAATCCGGGCAGCTGCAGCTCAAGCGAATATCTTTAGGCGCTGGGAACAAGCCCTTGCCTTTCGTCGTAAACAACTCGGACAGCCCGGCAGGAAACTTGCCTTCGGCGAGTTCCTGCAGCGAGCTTATTTTCCCCGCACACTCCTTGACGATCTGCTGCCATACCGAGTCGGACAACGGACCTACAGTAATCTCAACCTTATATGGCTTAGAAGAACTTCCCTGAACAAGCGCTGCGGCCTTGCCGCCAGTGATCTGCAAATCGAGCACAGAACTGTGCCTTACATAGCTGCGCCCCCTGGCAATCCGGTTGCTATAATCCGCATAGCTCTCCAGATTCGTGCACCATGCCTTGCCCCACCAGGTTGTTGCGATAGCACGTCCCGTAATCACCACCGGCCATACTTTAGCATTTTTTTTCTGTAATTTTGCTACCGCTGCAGCTGCTCTGCGCTTCTTCTCCGAAACCGGTACATATTCGGGGAAATCGTTATAGAACGCCATTTCCCATCCACTCCCCTAGCTCTATTCTGTAAGCTTCATCAAATTCATCAGTTGGTCATTGTCCATTTCCGTTATCCAGCTCTCCTGAATATCCGGCACGATTTCATGGGAAAGACGTACCTTGTCCTCGATGATCTGATCGATTTTCTCTTCTATCGTTCCTTGCGTAATAAATTTGTGGACGATAACATTTTTCTGCTGACCAATCCGAAAAGCACGGTCTGTCGCCTGATTTTCCACCGCCGGATTCCACCATCTGTCGAAATGAACCACATGATTGGCCGCCGTCAAGTTAAGCCCGACTCCACCCGCTTTAATAGACAGCACCATAAACGGCACATACTCCTTGCCCTGAAAAGCCTCCACCAGCTCTTGTCGCTTCCCTACTGGAGTTTCTCCATGCAAGACTAGCCCCTTATGCTGAAAAATCTGCTCTAGAAAAACCTGCAGCGCTTCCGTCACTTCCTTGAACTGGGTAAAAATAAGGACGCGTTCCCGCTTCTCATAAATCGTCTCACATATTTCACGCAGCCTCGCAAATTTCCCACTGTCCAGCTCCGCATATACCTGTTGTCCCAAATACTGATCGGGGTGATTGCAAATTTGCTTGAATTTCATTAACGCCGCAAGCACCAGCCCTTTGCGCTGAATCCCTTCTTCCGAAGAAACAAGTTTCTCCTGCAATTCCTTAACAAGCTTGTTATAAAGCACAACCTGCTTTTTCGTAAGGGTCGCATACGTTTTCATCTCGATTTTGTCCGGAAGGTCCGTAATGATGGTACGATCCGTCTTTAACCGCCGCAGAATAAACGGACTCACCGTCTGCCGCAGTCTGCCATAACCATCACTAGAGTCGCGCAATCCGCGCGTGAACGCGCCAAATTCTTTTACCGTCCCCAGCAGCCCCTTGTTCAGAAAATCAAACAGCGACCACAGATCGCCCAGCCTGTTCTCAATCGGCGTACCTGTCATCGCTATGCGATAAGAGGCTTCGATTTGCTTGACCAGCTTCGTTTGCTTCGTGCCCGGATTTTTGATCGCTTGCGCTTCATCAAGAATAAGCATGTCCCATGCTTGTCCTCTCAGCCACTCATATTTGGCCAGCATGCCGTAGGTTGTAATGACGAGCTGAATATCATCTCCAAGTGCATCAGCTTGTTGAATTTCTTTATTTTCGGACGGATGGCACACGTAGTAATGAAGAGAAGGAGCAAACTTGCCAAGCTCTCTCATCCAGTTGCCGATAAGCGAAGCTGGAACGACAAGCAAGGCCCGCTCCTGCTGCACACTACGAATATAATTAAGCAGCGCGATAATCTGGATCGTTTTGCCGAGACCCATATCGTCTGCAAGACAAGCGCCCAGCCCCAGCGTCTTCATCATATGCAGCCAGCTTACGCCCCGTTCCTGATAAGCGCGCAGACTTGCCTGAAAATCCTCCCCCGCACCGCCAAGCGCTTCAATCGTATCCGGCTCTCGCAATCGGTCCATGACTGTTTCCAGCCATTGTCCGTTCGTTATCTCTACTTCGACTTTGTCCGATTCCACTTGTAAAATGCGTTCCGCATTCATATGAAGCTTCATCGCCTCAATCATGCTTAAGCCTGAGCCGCCGGCCGATTTTTCTGCCCGTTCGTAAGCATCCAGCGCCTGCTGCAAGCGCTTATGATTGACCTCCACCCATTTGCCCTTAATGAGTGCAAGCCCTTCCTGCTCGGCAAGCAATTGCCGTAGTTCTTCCACAGAAATAGCTTCATCTCCCAGCCAAAGATCAGCCTGAAAACTCAGCAACGCATCTGCATTTAAACGAGATGGCTGCTTTTCACCAACGCTGACATTTAACTTAAGTGAATTGGCTTTGCTACGCCACCATTTTGGAATACGGCATAACACGCCTGCATCCTCATATCGCGCTACTTCACGAAGGAAAGCGTACGCTTCATCAGACGTCAGTCCAATAGGGTAAAATATATCGCCGGACTCCACCAGTTCGCTAATCAGCTCACTTTGCTCTGCCGCCCGATGCACCGTTGAAAGCAGCTCCAGCAGCTTGCCGCTGTTCTCTCCATAGTCCACCAGCGCTTGCTTAAGCGGCAAATGTCTTGTTTTGCCCGACTCCTGCTCCTCTGCTGCATAGGTAGACAAGAATGAGAAGGGATATTCACTCCCTTCCTTGCTCTCTACGAGGTGGAAATAAACACGTCCTGCCGGCTGAAATGCAGCTCCGTTATCCGCGAACCATTGCGCCATGCTGCCGCTATGACGGTTCACACTAGCTGCAAAAGCGCGATGCAAGCTATTCCAAAGCTCTTCTATAAAGCTTTTATCCAAAAATTGTGCTCCTATCAGAAACGGGGCATCTGCCAGCCATTCCTGCACTTTCTCCTTCTCAAGGGGAACGACAGCTGCATCACGCTGCCCTTCCAGTTCAGGATGGCGCGCCATTCCTTTCACAAATGCTGCCCCAACACGCTGCAAAAATCTGAGTGACTCCGATAACGACTCGTTCCGCCGCGTTAAAGCCAGCTCCAGTAGGAATCCGTCCGAATCCTCACGAAACAGTTTGTACAGCTCATCTTGAAATGCTTGCTCGCTGTGTTCCGACTCGGACTGCGATACCCCCTCCTGCCAGTCAAGCTCATATTGCTCGTCTGGGAGCAGAACGGCGATAAGCTGTCCCCTGCCGGTAATGACAGCTGTTTTGCTAAGTTGCTGCATTGTTTTCACTCCTGCTATATAGTTACAAGTTTACTTATTTTCTCATATATTCACCGAATCGAGATCTCAGTTAGTCGTCAACTAACTGCGTGGTCTTCCCATATATTTTCACACATTATTATCAAAGTTTCAATGTACAAGCATAAACCGCAGACTTCCAACATGACCCAACAACAAGCCATCTCAAAAATGCTACTCCACAAAATACGACGATATCACCCTATGAAGAAGCGCAGTGGGATAACATTTCAATTCACGGCACTCCATACGAAGGTTAGCGCCAAATAACCCCCACCTAGTAATCAGATGGGAGCATGAATATAAGTTAACTGAAGTTGCAATGATTAAGTATATAAAGTGTTAAAAGCAATCGAGAAATTCGCTTCCGGATGAGGCTCTCCCAAAAATGCTATGCTCGCTATTAGTGGAGAATAGTAGAATTTTTAAAAAATGGCGGTATAGGAGTCTATTCCTATACCGCCATTTTCCTTTGATTATCCATGACTGTCATGGACAAGCGAAAGCCATTATGAGATATCCAATTTTTATTCTAACTACATATGTGGTCTTATCGCGCCAGAATGGCCGTGTCCCGTCACTAATTCGACCTCATAAGCACGTATACGTGCTTATCCCCCGGGAAAGTACACTGTTTTGCTGCCATAAGCACCTATATGCTCTTATCGCGCTCGAATGGCCGACACCGACCACTAATTCGACCTCATAAGCACGTATACGTGCTTATCCCCCGGGAAAGTACACTGTTTTGCTGCCATAAGCACCTATGTGGTCTTATCGCACCAGAATGACCGTATCCCGCCACGAATTGGAACCCATATGAGGGGGCCCTAGTCAAATTCATGCCTTTGACCGGCACCCTCATTCAAGTAGTAATATGGAAATCCAAGGAAACTAACCGTATTTTCGGTTATTGCTGGACGGCTGCTTCAAAAACCTCGCTTAGAGGCTGAGCCGGACGACCCAGCAATTTCTCCAGATCGTTGCTTTCCACATCAAGCGATCCGCTACGAATTGGCTCCTGCATATCCACAAGCATGGATACTACAAAATCAGGCAGACCGGCACTTTTCAAAGCTTCGCCGAACGCAGTGTCATCAACGTTGACAACGTTAACCTCTTTGCCCAGCACCTCGCCTGCGATAACAGCAAGTTCCGCTTGCGTAAGCGGCTTGCCTGCCAATTCATACACGGTATTGTCATGAGCTGTTCCTGCCAATACCACTGCGGCCGCTTGTGCGTAGTCATAACGGCTTGCCCAGCCTATACGAGCATCGCCCACTGCATTTAGCCAAGGAGCTCCATGGAGTACGCCCTGCAAGCTGCCAAGCTCGTTTTCCGCGTACCAGTTGTTGCGCAGGAAGGAATACGGGATACCGCTCTCCAAAATCGCTTTTTCAGTCGCCCGATGAACTTCTGCCAGAGCAAGCGTACTGCGGTCCGCGTTGCCTACGCTTGTGTAAGCGATAAAGCCTACCCCCGCTTCCTTCGCCGCATGGACAGCATTCTGATGCTGGCGAATCCGGGTTTCGTTATCCCCATCGGCAGAAATGATCAACAGGCGATCTACTCCGGCAAATGAGTTCTTCAACGTATCTGGCTGATCGAAATCGCCGTGCCGAACGTCTACGCCCTGTGCCCGAATATGCTCAGCCTTCTCAGGATTGCGCACACTTACCGCAAGGTCGGAAGCAGGCACTGTCTTTAATAATGTATCGATTACGATCGAGCCCAATTGTCCGGTTGCACCAGTAACTAATATTTTCATAATAATAACCTCCAATATAAATTTATATAAAATAAATGAAGCGATTCCATTCATCCTACAACTAACAACGGCAAGAATGTAACTAATCATGTTATAACAATAGAAGTTACAACTATGGCGTTAAAAAAAGCTCATATTGAGCTTTTATTATCGGACGCTTGTTCGAGCATCAACTGGATCGTAGTTGCTGCCAGCTGCGACTCCATTGCCGCCTGTGCCTTAGCTAGTTCATCATGAAGCGAGACCTCGATCGTTCTGCCCACAGGACAGAGCGGATTTGGATGATTATGAATATGGAACAAACGTCCCTTATCCGTTGCCTCAACCGCAAGATACACATCCAGCAACGAAATGGCAGAAGGCTCCTTCAACAACGTTGCTCCGCCAACACCGGCCCTGACCTCAATCAATCCTGCTTTCTTAAGCATCCCCATTATTCTGCGAATAACTACCGGATTGGTGTCCACACTGCCTGCAATGATGTCCCCGGTACATTCCCCAGGCATCAACGCAATTAATGTAAGAATATGAACGGCCATCGAGAAGCGGCTGCTGATTTGTTTCATTGCTTTTCACCACCGTTGTAACTATCATAGTTACTTCTTGTTTTTTTGTCAATATCTATTGATCATACGGATCGCTTGGCGGAAGCTCCAACTTAGCGTACTAACATTTCAGCTTTCTTAATGCTTTAGTCACGGTCTTCACTCTTATCCTTACGCTTATCGCGTTCTTTTTTTTCTATTTTATCCTTGTATTTTTGAATGCGTTCGCGCTGTTTCTCCTTTTTTCGTTTATCTTTTTCCTTATCTTTATCTTTTTCCTTATTCTTATCCTTATCTTTATCCTTCGATGTTTTCTCCTTTTTGGGTTGTCTATCCTTATTCTTTTCTTTCTCCTCTTCCTTTTTCTTAGCAATCGGCAATAGCTCCTGAGCTTTAGGAAAACTCAGCACCGGCTCACCCTCTAAAGCCCCAGCCATTAGCGCTTGAAATACGACAGCCGCAGCCTTGGAACTCGTCGATAAATAATGAGTGCTATCGCTTTGATCATAGCCAAGCCATACAGCACCAACAAGCTGTGGCGCATAGCCAACAAACCAGTTATCCTTGGCACTGTAGCCCGTTGTTCCGAGCATTTGTGTCGTGCCTGACTTGCCAGCAAGCGTGCGGTCTTTCATTGCTGCGGAACTACCGGTTCCTTGCTTAATTACGCCTTCAAGCATAGCTGTCATCGTATGGGCAATTGCAGGCTCCATTACCTTCTCACTGCCCGAACTTTGAGAGAATTCCGCCAGCACGGCACCATCGGCAGATTCGATCCGAGTTATCGCATGGGCATGCATCCGAACGCCATCATTAGCAAATACACCAAAAGCTTCAGCTAGCTGGAGCGGTGATACACCGTCATGCAATCCGCCCAGTGCAAGCCCCAGCGTGCGATCACTCTCGGTCAGAGGAATTCCAAATCTCTCTGCGGCATCGATCCCTTTTTGAATTCCTAGCTCATGCAATATTTTCACAGCAGGCACATTATAAGATTGGATTAGCGCTTCATACATGGACACCTTCCCGTGATAGGAGCCATCTGCGTTCTTAGGCTCGTAACCGCTAATATTAATTGGCTCATCTACCAGCTCGTCGCTGGGCTTATATCCCTGCTCCAAAGCAGGCGTATATACGACTAACGGCTTAATGGTTGAGCCTGGCTGGCGTTTTAGCTGCGAAGCCCGATTAAAGCCGCGAAACGGCTGCTCCCCTCTACCGCCCACAAGCGCGCGTATACCGCCAGTTCGAGGATCTATCAGCACAGCACTGCTTTGGATAAGCTGATCAGGCGTGCTCTCAGGAAAGAGTGTTTCCTGCTCATAAACCTGCTCCGCTTTTTGCTGCATTTTCGTGTCCAATTCCGTATATATTCGCAGTCCGCCCTGAAGCACCTCATTTTCCGATAGCCCATACTGTCCCATAGCTTCCCGTATAATCTGATCCACATAATAAGGATAGCTGATATCCTCTACACGGTTAGGCTTCGAGGTTAACAATTGAACCGGCTCATTGATCGCTGTTCGGTAGCTGTCCTCGGTTATCAACGCTTGCTCCTTCATAAGCTGAAGAACAACATTCCGTCTTTCCTTTGCTTTCTCCAGATGCTTATACGGCGTAAGTGCTGATGGAGCTTTAATTAGCCCCGCCAACAGAGCCGCTTCTGCAACGGTAAGCTGCTTAGGCTCTTTTCCGAAATACGTGTTTGCAGCCCGTTTAATACCCCAAGCGCCCTCGCCATAATAGATCTGATTGAGATACATCTCCATAATCTCCTGTTTGTTGTAAGTCTCCTCAATTTTCTTCGCAAGAAGCACCTCGTTCCACTTCCTTGACCAGGTTCGCTCATGCGACAGAAAGACGTTTTTTGCAAGCTGCTGTGTAATTGTGCTGCCTCCTTGCACAGTGCCTCCTGACGTGAAATTTTTTATAAAAGCGCGCCCGATCGCACGCATATCCATTCCTTCATGCTCAAAATATCGCCGGTCTTCGACTGCAACAACAGCATCAACCATATGCTTAGGCATTTCACTGTACGCCAGCTCATCAATTTTATTGAAGGAGATGCGCGTTGCTTCCACACCGCTCAGATCATAAATGATAGTCGCTGCTGGCAGCGGTTCCTCAAGCTGGCCAATATGCTGCGCACCGATCAGCACTCTGAACATGATCCACCCGCCGAGCACTGCCAAAATTAGCAGAGCCAATAATAAGAGCAGTAAGCTTTTTATTTTTATCTTTTTCAACTGAAAAACATGATTTTTTCTCATTATCGTTCCCCCGTGTTTGCATGTTCTATTTGTTTATACCATTCGCAGCAGGAGTTGATTTTTAGTACGTTTGACCCACTCTTACCAATTATGCAGAACAAAATCCCCCTTACAGGTGATTGCACATCGCAGACGCGTCAGCTCAGACTTCTAACGGAAACCAGAGACGCTAAATCGTCTATATATGTCGTTTCAAGATTGTAACGGAAACACGGGCCTCTATTTGCACAAAATATACACGATATCGCTTCATTTCTGTGGAATAGCGTCTCCCACTTCCGTTAAAATGTGACGCTAACCAAAAATGGGACTTTAGCGTCTCTGGTTTCCGTTAGCTTTCGTTGTCCCCTCTCCGGCTGCGTGCACAGCATCGTTATTAACAGATTCGGAGAATCCATAGTTTCCTATACAACAAAAAAATGCTAGAAAGCAGTTGTCTGCTTTCTAGCATTTTTCACATTTTCCCATCAATATAGATGTAACTTAAAAATGAAGTGTAAGCGAAGCGAGAAGATCGTTCTGGAGAAACGAAGTGTTCACCTTTGCAGCCTTATTCTTACCTTTAAATGTCTTAGGAAATCAAAGAATCTGGCTGCAACAGCGACCCTTCAGAATGATCTACTCACGCAGCGCACAAAGCTGTTTTTTTCATCATTGGTGTGCCCTGACACTATTTGGTCAAGCTTGTAATTCGGTTTGTGAACAGTTATCGAAAGCTTCTGTCAAAAGCAAAGTGAGATGATGTCGTTTGGTCAAAAACTGCTGAAGCTGCACGAGTGCAATCTCATCATCCGGGTTCGTTTCTAAATAAGTTTCCAGCTCTGCGATCGTTTGATTGGTTTCATACAAAACTTCCCTGCTGCTTTGACTTTTCTTCGCGCTTATCCACATCGTTTTCCATGCTTCGTTCAACTTATGCCTCCTGTTGCCCTATTCTATTGTTTTGCAAAATATTGGTGTACTTGCAACAATAGGGCTTCGTTATCTATGATATTCAAGACATTGCAATGTAGAACCAAAAATGACATAATCAGGCCTTTAAAATCAGGAGACACAGCGTCAGCATGCCTGAAATGCCTATAAACTAAACAGCTATAAATGATAATATTTCCCGAGAAATAGCGTTTTTTGCAAAAGAACCGCGATAGCTGCGGTTAGCCAAACTGGTTCAGCTCTTGTTAATCAGGGTATTGGATACTAACCGATTCACTATAGGGAGTGTTTAAAATGACAACGAGGCAAAACAATGTAGATATTGAGGAACGTCATGTTGAGAAGAAATCAGATTCCAGCTTGGTTGCATCTACATTCATTAAATATGCTGCTTATATCATCATTTTCTTTGGGGCTCTATACTTTCTGGTACGCTATGTATTCCCCATGTTCTAACAAAAAGATTATCTCAGTATTCCCTAAGGACAATTGGGACGCAGACAATGGTTTTGTCTGCGTCCCTATTTGTTGTGTAATGAATGACATCATTTGTACCAAGGATTCAAGTAGTGCTGATAATTATTGATAATACTTCAATTCAAAGTTATTGTAACCGAAAACATATATAGTATTTTCCGAAATTAATTTTGCGCCCCGCAATGCTGCCATAGGTCCAACGTTTTCATGCTTTCATATGTTAAAATGAGAGGAGAGAAAAAATGTACGATTGAAGGAGTGTAGCAAAGATGGGGCGGCTAATTGACCAATATATTACAAATACCGAGGAGAGAAAGCGTGCCGAGCAGGTAGAGGCTTTGGCTGCACGTTTCGCCGAACGGGCGGCTGTCCACGATTTGGAGGGCTCTTTTCCACACGAAAATTTTGATGACCTGAAGGAAGCCGGTTACTTAAAGCTTACCGTTCCGAAGGAGTACGGAGGAGAGGGCATTTCACTTCATGAAATGGTGGCGCTGCAGGAGCGACTGGCTTATGGAGACGGCTCGACTGCACTCGCTGTAGGCTGGCATATCGGTCAGGTGCTGCATCTTAGAACGACGCGGAAATGGCCGGAAGAGCAGTTCGACAAGCTATGCCGAGCAATCGTGGAGGGCGGCGCTATGATTAATACATTTGCAAGTGAAGCTTCTTCGGGTAGTCCAAGCCGTGGAGGCAGACCTGAAACAACAGCAAGGCAAGTGGACGGCGGCTATCTGATTACAGGTCGTAAAACCTTCAGCACACTATCACCCATTCTTGATCGTTTTGTCGTTACCGCCTACCTCCCCGAGGAAGAAGCTGTAGCGGACTTTCTTATTTATAAAAACGAACGCGTGAGCATCCTTGAAACATGGGATACGATCGGTATGCGCGGCACAGGCAGCCATGATGTCGTATTAGATGATGTGTTCGCCGCTAATGAAGATCGCCTCTTTGGAAAAGGAATCGATGACGGCGGCGGCTGGCTGCTCCATATCCCTGCCTGCTACCTTGGTATCGCATTAGCTGCGCGTGATTTTGCCCTTTCCTTTGCCCAGACGTACCGCCCGAATCATCTTCAAGGGCCCATTGCGGAGCTTGCGACCATTCAGCAAGCCATTGGACAGATGGAGGTTGAGCTGCGAGCGGCCCGTTGTCTTCTATATGCAGCAGCAGACCGCTGGGATGAGGAGAAGGAAAGCCGTTCGATGCTGAGGCCTGAACTTGGACTAGCCAAATATGTCGCAACAAATAATGCGATCAAGGTCGTCGACATCGCTATGCGGATCGTCGGCGGTGCCAGCTTATCCAAGAAATTACCTTTGGAACGATATTACCGGGATGTGCGAGCGGGCCTTCATAATCCTCCAATGGATAATATGGTGCTCCAAACCCTCGCAGCAGCTGCTTTAAACGAGAAATTATAAATTTCTGCTCGATCTAAATCGGTTGGAATAAATCATCCATCGCCTGCTGTGGAGCGACTTGCGCAGCTAGAAAATACTCAAAGCGACCGAACTTGCCTAGCGCTTTATGATCTGATTCCCAAACCCACTTATCCATTTCAGTCTGACAGCGATGCGCCCGGAATGCTGCAAGCTTGGCTGCCAAATGATGCCGAATATCAACTTTGACGACATCCTTCTTTGTATAACCAAATCGCTCAGGAGCTTCCATCGCGTCGCCGAAGCTGATGAAATAAAGCGATCCCTGCCGGCCAGTACGCTGGCAGGCAGCAGTGGTCGCTTTTCCAATGGCACAGTGATCAGGATGACCGCCAAATATTTCATGGAAGGTGAGAACGACATCGGGCTTAATTTCTTCCATGAGTTCAGAAATTTTCTCAATTAAACGTTCCTGATCGTAAAATTCAACCATTTTGTCACGAATATCGAAAAAAATTAATTTCTCAATGCCTAGTGCTTCACAAGCTTTGTTCAGCTCTTTTTCACGGATGGCTGGCATCGTCTCTCGATTTACATAAGGAGGATTGCCCATTCTACGCCCCATGTCGCCTCTAGTAGCACTTACGAGCGTAATCTCCACCCCCATGCTTGCATACTTCGCCAGCGTTCCGCCGCAAATAAACGATTCATCATCAGGATGTGCAAATACAGCCAATAGTTTACGTTTTTTATTCTTCAGCTTTGGAATCATTCCGGAAATGGCTCCTTCCCTAGATGCAGTGCTACGTTCATTCTTCCAATATCATCATAACCAGCTAATAGAAGCTGCCCATTCTTCGTTATTTCATAATGGGTAAGAGCCTCTATACGCAGCCAGCCTTGCCCATCAAAACGAAGAGCGACCCGGAACGGGCCCTCGCCAGCGACAAAAGCTTCCTTAAGATTAATTTTAAAATTACGCACAAAAATAAAAGAGGTGGCTTCGCTATGAATGTAAACCTCTTCTGTTATAAATGATTGAAGCGCTGCATTCAGCTCATGCTGGCTAATTTTATTCATCGCCACTTCATCCCCATTCTCTAAAATTGATAGGAGCATTTACATTTTAACATGTGCGAATCCCGCTTGGGCTTATTTAGCAAAAAAAAGCCTATGCTCCATGCCTCTCGCTTCAAACACGAGATACATGAAGCATAGGCTTCAACTAGCTTATGAAAGCTTTACTGCAATTCTAAATATCAGCCAGCACCTGATACCAAATGCCCCGCTTTGAATAGAGATTTTTCCTAACCTCAGCCCATCCGCCTAAATACGTAATGTCGAACAGCTCCTCAGGTACGGTATAACGATCCTTCGTATCAGCAGCAACCTTCTCGTCCACAGCACGGAAACCATGCTCAACGAAGAGACGCTGTGATTCTTCGTTATGCAGGAAGGCAATGAATGCCTCGGCTACCTTGCGGGTACCGTGCTTATCTGCATTTTTGTCGACGATTGCAGCTGGATTCTCGATAAGAATCGTACTCCTCGGAATGACGATATCATAATCGACGCCTTTCTTAATACGAGCGAGCAGCTCATTCTCATACGTAACGATCACATCGCCTACACCGTATTCGAACGCAGCCATCGATGCGCGCCCGCTCTTGTCGAGCGACTCCACGTTAGCATGAACCGCCTTTAAGAAGTTTTTGGCATAGTCCGAGTCCTTCGTTCCGTTCTTGTCCTCCGCCAGCTTCAGCCCAGCCCCATAAATAGCATTGATATCCCACTGCGCTCCACCAGATGTCTTCGGATTCGGATAAAGCACCTTCACGCCCTTCCGCGTCAGGTCATCCCAATCCTTAATATCTAGCGGATTGCCTTTGCGAGTGCCGAGCACGACGATTGAGTTCGTAATCATCCCGCCATTGCTTTGAGCTTTCCAATCATGCGTAATGAAGCCGGCATCGGCTATTTTGTCCAAATCGCCTTCCATAGCAAGAATGGCAACATCGGCCTCGAAGCCGCCGGAAATGGCACGCGCCTGCGTTCCCGAAGCCTCATAGGATTCTTGGAAGGTTACCTTCTGCCCCGTCTCCTGCAGCCAATACGTTTGGAATGCAGGCAGCAGATCTGCAAAAGCATCCTTTACTACCGAATACGCACCGATGACAAGTGTTACATCGCCGTCTTGAACGGTAGACCCAGCTGCATTGCCGCCTTGCTGCTCAGCCTTGCCACAGCCTGCCGCTATTAGCAGCATAACTACAGCAAGCAGCAGTGAGAGGCTGCGCTGACTTGTTGCTCGATTGATTTTCATGTTCGCATACAACTCTTTCTACGTAGCTTATTGGTTAAATATGAATAGGCATAGGATCGACTTTTAGTTTATTTTCCGCAATCCAGCTGTCGTTATCATTGAACAAATAGGCACGATGAACGAGCACGCTTACTTGATCACCCGGATGCAGCACTTCCTTCTCAAGCGAACGGTACGTAATTAGCTTCGTATCGCCAACGAGCAGCTCAACCATCCATTCACTGCCGCGGAAATGCAATTGCTTCACTTTTCCAGGCAATGTCGCAGAGGCTAGCTTAATTTCTCCCGGCTTGCCGATTTCAATATATTCCGGACGAATAAGTGCTTTCGTACCTGGCTGGACCGCTGCATCCTCGAAGCCCTTAAGCTGCGAAATATTGTCCACGATGGTGGATTCACCGATGAAGCCGGCGACAAACGGCGTTGCTGGGCTTTTATAAATATCCCACGGGCTGCCCTTTTGCTCTAGCTTGCCCTTGCTGATAATCATAATTTCATCTGCTACTTCAATCGCTTCCTCTTGATCGTGCGTAACGAAAATCGTTGTAATGCCGACACGCTCAATCATTTCCTTCAGCCATGTCCGAAGCTCCGTTCGAATCTTCGCATCAATCGCAGCGAACGGCTCATCGAGAAGCAGCAGCTGCGGCTCAGGAGCCAAGGCTCTCGCGAAAGCGACACGCTGACGTTGTCCCCCTGAGAGCTGATGCGCATAACGATGCTCAAAGCCCTTAAGACCCGTCAGCTCAACCAGATACATCACGCGCTCGCGTATTTGCTCCTTCGATTGCTTCTTCACCTTTAAGCCGAAAGCAATGTTATCATATACGGTCATATGCTTGAACAAAGCATAGTTTTGAAAGACGAAGCCAATTCCGCGCTCCTGCGGCGGCAGATCGTTCACGCGTTTTCCATGGAAAATAATATCGCCTGAGGAGGGTGATTCAAGCCCCGCTAGCATACGAAGTATGGACGTTTTACCGCCGCCGCTCGGGCCGAGCAAGCCGATCAGATGACCTTTTTCGATTTCAAAGCTAACATCCTTCACCGCATGAAAATCGCCAAAATTTTTATCTAGGTTCCGTACCTCAATATGCATGGCTTAATGCACTTCCTTCCGTTTTTTCGCCCATTCCATCAGCAGCAGCAATCCGACGGAAAATGCCGCTAGAACAAGGGCAACGCCGTTAGCTGCAACAACGTTAAAGTTTTCTACATCCTGATAAACGAGTGTTGTCGCCGTTTGTGTTTTGTTCATAATATTCCCTGACACGACGAGCACTGCGCCAAATTCACCAAGCGAGCGAGCGACCGTCAATACAACCCCATAGATGACGCCCCAGCGAATGGAAGGCCAAGTCACCTTCCAGAAGGTATACCAAGAGTATGCGCCTAGTGTAGATGCCGCTTCCTCCTGCTGTGCGCCAATCTCCTGAAGCACCGGCATGACCTCGCGCACCATCAGCGGGAATGTTACGAACAGCGTCGCTAGTATCATTCCGGGCAATGCGTATACGATTTTGAAGCCAGCGTCCTCGAACAACGCGCCGATAATCGTATTTGGCCCCAAAATAAGAACAATCATCAAGCCGCCAATAACCGGTGATACTGCGAAAGGCAAATCAACCAAGCTGTTAAGCAGCCTTTTCAATCGCTTCCCGATCCATTCCGCACGCACAAGATACATCGCCAGCATAATGCCAAACACCGTATTCAAGGCCGTAACGACAACAACGATTATTCCTGTCATCATTAGAGCGTGCAGCGACTGCGGCCTCGTGATCCCTTCTATAAAGCCGCTCCAGCCGTCCGCCCATGAGCCAGTGAATATTTTTATTAGCGGTACAATAAGCAATACTCCAAAAACAATATAAGTTAATGTAATCCATAGTCTTCTCATCATTGACCGCCCCTCCTGCCTTGAATGAGGTTGACCGTCCATAGAATGAGGAAGGATAGCGTGAGCAGCATGACCGATACAGCCGCCGCGCCCTGCGGATTACTGCTTTCAATTTCTCCAAAAATATAAACAGATGCGATTAAGGTTTTGCCTGGGATATTGCCTGCAACGAGTACGACAGCGCCAAACTCTGCAATCCCTCGCGAGAAGGCCAGCATTGCGCCGCTTAGGATACCCGGCAGCATCGTTGGAAATATAACGCTGAAAAACGTCTTTGCGCGTGTGGCGCCTAACGTATAAGCAGCTTCTTCCTCTGATTTGTCCATTTCCTCCAGCAGCGGCTGAATTGCACGAATGACAAAGGGAAACGTAACGAACAGCATCGCAATGACAATTGCCGGTTCATGAAATACAATTTCGATTCCAAACTTCTGTGCTAGTCCCCCGACAAAGCTATTAGGTCCAAGCAGCAGTAAAATCATTAGCCCGCCTACTGCTGTAGGCAATGCGAATGGCAGATCCACTAGACTGTTGAGAAACCGTCGTCCTGGGAAACGATAGCGAATAAGCACCCAGCCGATCATCGTGCCAAGAAACATATTGAGCACTGTTGCAACAATTGCCAATCTCACCGTAAGCAGCACAGCTTTCCAAGCTAAAGGATCAGAAACACTTTCCCAGAAAGGGGCCCATCCAAGCGAGAAGGATTGCGTATAAATGCCGACGATAGGTAGAACGATTAGGATGATAAAATAAAGCATAATGGTGCTCCGAAAGCCGAAGCTCCACCCTTTTCCACGAAACAAAGCATTCACTGTGACTTGACCTCCAGACCATCGGCTCGTGCCGTAGGTGTAACAAAGCAATTAATAATTATAATTCCCATTAAGTTACTGGGATATTAATAATGTAGCATCCAAACTGGGATTAAGTCAATCATAAATTTACAAATTCTAATCGCTTTCATAGCAATTTCTTATATAGCTTGCATATTTAGAGTATGTCCAAAACAAAAAAAGAGAGCACCTGGCATGCGCCAAGCACTCTCTCTTCTCATTCACCTTCAATATGATAAACATTTTCGCCCTCTGTAATGATAGCTTGTCCTTGTGTGAGATCTGTTATCCACGCGATGAAGGCTTCTGCTTCAGGTGCTTCCGGCAGGCAGCGCACGATAACGCGATCTGTGAAATCCACAGCGCCCACTCGTGTTCCTTTGCCATGCAGCACATTTTCCAGCTTGCCATACCACGTGTAATCCACATCAACAATGACTTCGCGATGCAATACCTTAACGATTTCATCAGCCGCTTCAATGCCAGCTACCGCGCCGTCCGTGTAAGCTCGTACGAGTCCGCCTGCTCCCAGCATTATGCCTCCAAAATACCGCGTCACAACGACGGCGACATTTTTGAGTCCCTTATGCTTAATGACCTCAAGAATGGGCTTGCCCGCCGTTCCGCTTGGCTCTCCGTCATCGGATGCCTTCTGGAACTGGTCGCGCTCGCCTATCATATAAGCAGAGCAATTGTGCGTCGCCTGCTTATGCAGCTGCTTGATCTCATTTATGAAAGCGACGGCTTCCTCTTCCGATTCCACGGGCTTCGCATAACCGATGAAGCGTGATTTCTTAATAACGATCTCAGCGCTTGCCTGCTGCCTGACCGTTCTATATCTCTCAAGCATAGGCTAAAACTCCCGTATACCGATAATGCCGGTTAATTACAGCCTTGCTTCAAGCTCAGCTTTTTCTTTCTCGAAGCCTGGCTTGCCGAGCAATGCGAACATATTTTTCTTGTATGCTTCAACGCCTGGTTGGTCAAACGGATTAACGCCAGACAGGTAACCGCTGATTCCGCATGCTTTCTCGAAGAAATAAACCAGGTATCCGAACGTGTATGGCGTCATGTCGGCAATGTTTACGATAAAGTTAGGAACTTGTCCGTCCGTATGCGCAAGAAGCGTTCCTTCGAAAGCTTTCTTATTCACGAAGTCCATCGTTTTGCCTGTCAGGAAGTTCAGGCCGTCAAGATCAGCCGCGTCATGCTCAATGGAGATATGCTCAGATACTTCTCTTACTTGAATGACCGTTTCAAAAATGTTCCGGTTGCCCTCTTGGATAAATTGGCCCATGGAGTGCAAATCAGTCGAGAAATCTACTGCTGCCGGGAAAATACCTTTGTAGTCCTTGCCTTCGCTTTCGCCAAAAAGCTGTTTCCACCATTCTGATACAAAGTGCAGCGATGGCTCGTAGTTCACAAGAATTTCAGTCACTTTGCCTTTGCGATACAGCGCGTTGCGGGCTGCAGCGTATTGGTACGCTTCGTTCTCAGCAAGATTAGGATTGCTGTACTCTTTGGATGCATCGGCAGCGCCCTGCATAATTTCTTCGATATTGATTCCAGCAGCTGCGATTGGCAGCAAGCCTACCGCTGTAAGCACGGAGTAGCGTCCGCCTACATCGTCAGGAATAATAAACGATTCGTAGCCTTCCTCAGAAGAAAGCTTCTTAAGAGCGCCCTTCTCAGTATCTGTTGTTGCATAGATACGTTTGCGTGCTTCTTCCTTGCCGTATTGCTTCTCAAGCGCTGCGCGGAATACGCGGAATGCGATTGCCGGCTCTGTCGTTGTGCCTGATTTGGAGATCACATTGATCGACCAGTCGCGGCCTTCAACCAATTGCAGCAGGTGAGTCACATAAGTGGAGCTGATGTTGTTGCCTGCGAACAATACTTGAGGCGTTTTGCGCTGCTCTTTCGGCAAAATATTATAAAAAGAATGCGACAACGCTTCAATAGCTGCGCGAGCACCTAGATACGAACCGCCAATACCGATAACAATCAGCACCTCGGAGTCCGATTTAATCTTGTCTGCGGCCTTCTGAATGCGGGCAAACTCTTCTTTATCGTAGTTGGTCGGCAGATCGATCCAGCCAAGGTAATCTGAACCCGTGCCCGTACCGTTATGTAATTGTTCATGCGCTAGACGAACGGATTCCGTCAAATAATCAATTTCGTGCTGGCCGACAAACGACAGCGCTTTGCTGTAATCGAACTGTACTGTTTTGCTCATGTAAATATTAACCTCCTAAAAGTAGCCTTGATTATGGTTATCAACTTATCAACTTAGCATCTACAATATCGGATTTACCTTACAAAAACAAGCGACAAACAATGAATTATTGATGAAGAATCTGTATAATCAAGTAAAACACAATGATAAACGGAGGAAATCTATATGAAAAAAATCGGTTTTATCGGGTTAGGCGTTATGGGTCTTGCTATGGCAAGCAATCTGCTGCGCAAAGGCTTCGAGGTTAGTGTATATAACCGTACACCTGGCAGAGCAGACACACTTACCCAGCTTGGAGCCGCTGTGCTTGATTCACCGGCAGCTGTTGCCAGTACGGCAGATATTGTCATTACGATGATCAGCAACGATGCTGCTATTCGCGAAGTATATTGGGGCGAGAATGGTATTTTCGCAGGTGTACGCAGCGGCAGCACCCTAATTGACAGCAGCACGATATCGCCAGCGCTCGCTCGTGAGCTTGCAGCAGAAGCTGAGGCCCTAGGCGCCGCATTCCTTGATGCCCCCGTAACCGGCAGCAAGCCAGCCGCTGAAGGCGGTACGCTTGTGTTTATGGTCGGCGGGCTTGCCGAGCAGATCAGCAAGGTTGAAGATGTGTTGCTTGCTATGGGCCGCAAGGTCATACCGATGGGTGCGAATGGAAGCGGCTCAATAGCTAAGCTTGCGCATAACACAATTGTTGGCATCAATGTTGTTGCCCTTGCTGAGGGAATGGCCATTGCAGCTAGCGGCGGCATCGACGGCGCCTCGTTTGTCGAGCTTGTTCAATCCGGCGGCGCAGCCAGCAAGGCAGCTGAGATGAAAGGACCTAAGCTGCTTGAAGGCAACTATGACGTGCAATTCTCGCTTGAGCTTATGCTGAAGGACCTAAGACTATCCTCTGTTCTATCCGACAGCCTGAATGTCCCTACGCCGCTTCTTGAGGCTTCTAAGACACTGTTTCAGGTAGGGGATGCCATGGGACTAGGCGCGCTCGATATGTCCAGTGTTGGACAAGCCTATGAGCAATGGATCGGACGCAAGCTCAGCGGCGCTCCGAAGCAAAGTGACTAACCACATAGCCGTGAAAAAAAGCTGTCTCAAAAGTAGATTTTATCTACCGAGAGACAGCTTTTTTTTTCAATAATACGGAGAAATCATCAAGTATACAACAACGCCTGTAAAGCTGACATAAAGCCAAATCGGCATCGTCCATCTTGCGATTTTGCGATGCTTGTCCAGCTTCATTTGCAGACCGCGTACAACGGAGAGCAAAGCGAGCGGCACCACTACAATGGCGAGCACAATATGGGTGAGCAGAACGAAAAAGTAGATGGAGCGGAGTGCGCCCTCGCCGCCGTATTTCGTTGATTCCGTCAAATAATGATAGGAAACATACGAGATCAGAAACAGCGTTGTAGAAGTAAAAGCAGCTCCGATGAACATCCGATGAAGACGAACATTTTTCTTCAAAATCGAAACTAACGCAACAACGAGCGCTATAAAGGTGAAGCAATTAAAAATCGCATTCAGCAGCGGCAATATCGTAACATCAAATCCGATCTCACCGTCATATGCTGGCAGGAAGAACAGCACAGTTATAATCGCTACCAAGACAAATGATAAAATCGCAATAAAGGGTCCTACATTTTTTTCCTTCAAGAGCCTAACCTCCTATACACGCGCCAAGGCTTAAACCGTGGACACTTCCTTCTTTATTAACTTTATCCGATTTGGCTAGTTTAAATCAATTTGATTTGAGTCGCAGATGTCACGAAAAATCGACTTTTGTACCGTTTGTCTGCATGCAAAATCCGTCGCAGCTGCAGCTCCATAAGAGCTAATCTGCGACGGCTTCTCAATTCTTGCAAATCAATAAACGGCTAATATCTCAAAGAGCTGCGGATCACGTCCCTTTCGCGGATCATGCTCCACCGCCTCTTCTACATGGACAGAAGGGTGCGCTAGTGATTCTCCAGTCCTATTTCGGGTACTCAGCACTTTTCCAGACATGCGATTTCGAATAAGGATTTTCCCCTCGTCATCGGCATCCTTAAGCGCCCATTCGCAGCAGCAGCCGTGCGCTCCCTTTTGCACCAATAATACTTTCCCATCACCCTCAGGCAGCTCATCAGAAGATAACGATGCAGCTAGGTATCGACCGTCAAATACGTTTTTGAAGAGAACATATCCGTCATCCTCAGCCTGCTCCACGATCCATTTTTGCTCTTCTGCCAAATAAGACAGCATCTTGCCGTTGACGGCAGCTTCTTCACCTGCTGTCTGCTGTACTGCCAAATAACGTTCTGCGCCGCAGCTTTTGATGCGATGCATGCCGCTATGCAGCGTATTCTCAATCGAATCCGTAAAGTGATTTAACGTAAAATGGTCAGCCCAGTCCACCTTCATTTCCTTATCCATAGGAAAGCTAAGCGGTAAAAACACGTAAGTGGAGTCATGATAGCTTGACGGGTCCCAGCGATCCCCTACATACAAATATTCTGTCTTACCCTGGACCTGAAGCGGCATAATGAATGCCGGCTGCGAATCATAGGTTGTCGAATCGCCAAACGGCAATAGCTGCGACCATTTGCCGGTTAGGCTGTCAGCATAAGCATAGGTTCCCTGATTCGGCAGCCAGCCGGTGCAAGCGGAAGTAATGAGGAAATATACACCGTTTCGTTTCATCACTGCAGGTGCCTCGCGATATTGACCCGGCCATAGCGTCTTCACATGCTCATCAATGCTCAAATAATCATCCGACAGTCTGTATACGAGAAGATCTGCGTTATCTCTAGCAGCTGAGATAAAGTAGGCGCTGCCGTCATCGTCCTGAAATACGGTGCAATCCCTTGACATATAGCCGATTGGATTAAAGCTGCCATGATAAACATAGTCGCCATCGATCGTATCACATGTTGCAACGGCACAACGGGCATCATGATAATCCCGGCCATTTTCCCAGTGCATCCACATGACATATTTGCCAGTGCGCTCGTTGCGAAGCACCTTCGGACGCTCGATGACGGCACCTTGTCCGTATCCAATATCTTCTTGATCTGGAGAATACATCTCCAGCGAGGTCCGGTAATACGTAGGCCGAACCTTGGATTTCAGCGTCAGTACTGCTCCTCTATTCTCCCAGCAGCTTAAATCGCTGGAGCGATAGCAGGATACCTTTTTACCATCCGTACGATCCTCTCCGAACCAATAATAATAGCCGTCCTGCTGGAGCATCCACCCGCCATGTGCTCTTATCGTATGACCATCCGTATCCTTCCAAGCTTGTCCGTTGTAGAGCCTTGCTATGTTTTCCATATTCTCCATCCTCCCATGATTAAACAGAATGTTCATCCCTGAATTCTTGCGGCGTCTTTCCGTATACCTTCTTGAACTGCTTAATAAAATAAGGTGCATTCTGATAGCTGAATTTGTTTCCGATTTCGTATATTTTTAAATTGGTTGTCTTCAATAAATAAGCAGATTTCTCCATACGTATGCGAAGCATATAGTCTGTTAGACTTTCCCCTGTAACCGATTTATACATTTGCGATACATAAACAGGATGAAGATGGACATATTCTCCGATCATCTGAAGAGAAATCGGTTTATCCAAATGCTCCTCGATAAACCTGTGAACCTTGTAGATCAGCTTGGAATGACCGTCCGCCGCCTCTCGCTCCAGCGATGTGCGCATAAGAGCAGACAATCGGAATAATCCTTCCTTAAGCTGTCCGAACGTTTCGAACGATTCAAAGGTCAAGGAAGCACGCTCGCTGGGCGGCAGGAAATCAAACAAGCCATAACCGCTTTTATGAGCTATGAAGGCTAAGGCGCCGGTCACGGCACAGAAGGTCTCAAAGGCATGCTCGGCCGAATCGCTAAAGTCCTGTTCAAGCTCCTTAAAGATAAGCGAAAGCTTTGCCTCGAAGGCATCCCAACGTCCCGCCTCCAATAGGTCCTGAACCGTCGGAGGCTCATAGAGCTGCCTAAGTGTTTGCACCGATGCTCGTTCTTGATGCTCGCCAAGGGAAACCAAATATCCCTTGCCGCTGCTAATATGCTTGCGGAATGCAGTGAGCGCGCTGCTGTAGGTCAATGCCAAATGCTCAGGGAAAGGTCCTTCCTCGCCGATTACAACGGACACAGCACCTTTCAAATAAGTTTGAACCTGTCTTTGAATCAACTCTCCCAGACGCTCAAGCTGTTCTCTCGCAGAGGATTTCGGTACGCCCCGCGGCTGCTCTTTAACGCTTCGCTTTACTACAAATGCCAAATAACCATGTGTTTCCTTGCAGAGCCATACCTGGCAGTGATCACGCAGCACCTCTTCAGCAACGTTGCTAACCGCATATTCAAGCAGTGTACGATCCTTATAATTATAATGAACGAAGGGCTCCTCCATCCTGATCAGCAGCAATGCGACAGAATCTCCTTGCGAGAGCGGAATCATGAGCGATGAAAGCCTCTCATCCAAAGCAGCTCTGGGTAGCGCATGCCCCTGCAGCAGCTCAAGGAGCAAATCCCTGCGCAGCAGCGGCAAATTGTCTCGCATCGTTTTCAACGTGTGGTCTCGAGAAATGAGCGCCTCCCACTCCCTCCGTACCGTTCCCAGCGCCTTATCAACTGCTCGAATCAAATCATCATCATTTACCGGCTTCAGCAGATAGTCAGATGCTCCGCCAATAATCGCACGCTTGGCATATTCAAACTCCGCATATCCCGTTAGCAAAATACACTGCGTGGATGGCGAGGTTTCGTGCACCTTATCCATCAGCTCCAGACCAGAAATACCGGGCATTCGAATGTCAGTAATAATTAGATCAATAGAGCTTCGTCTCATAATGCTTAGCGCATCTGTAACGGAGAATGCTTTATGGATCGTGCTTATTTTCAATTCATCACATGGCAGCGTGGCTGCAACACCTTCAACAACCGATCTTTCGTCATCCACGATCAATACTTCGTACATGCTCCACCTCTTCTTCCCACCGAACAATGACTCTCAAGCCTCCAGCAGGAGAATGCTCAAGCTCAAGTCCCGAACGCCCCTCATACTTATGGATAAGCCGCTGATGAACATTTCGCATTCCGCAGCTTCCTTCCGCCTCGCCTGGTGTGTTTATCGATTCTCTCAGCTCACCCAGCTCCTGCTCGCTCATTCCGACACCATCATCATCGAACACGATCATAAAGCTGTCTGGCAAAGCAACACCTTTAATTTTAATTATGCCTGCTTCTTCCTTCTGCTCAATACCATGAATGATTGCATTTTCAACGATTGGCTGAAGAATCAGCCTTGGCAACGTCAAATCCTCCATCGCAGCGGGAATATCAATTTCAAATTGAATTCGATTCATGCGCATATTCTGAATAGACAAGTAATTATAGATCAGCTTAATTTCTTCTTTAAGCGTCGTATTTTGCTGGTCTACATGTGTGGTATAGCGATAGTATTCACCGAGCTTCACCGCCATTTCCATGACAGCTTCATGCTCCCCGATCCGGGTCATATTTTTCATAAAAAACAAGCAATTGTACAGAAAATGCGGATTAATTTGCGACTGAAGCTGCTTTAACGTGGCTTCTCTGGAACGCAGCTTTTCTTCATACACGCGATCGATCAGATTTTGAATCTGCTCGCTCATAAGATTGAATTGATCGAACAAATAACTGAATTCATCCTGTTTGTCGCTGTCAACGCGAGCCGTATAATCGCCCATTCGCAGACGCTTGGCAGCAAAGTAGAGCTTTCGAATTGGAACCTGTACATTTTTATAGAGAAGATAGGCAACAAGCACGCTAATAATGGCAATAACGCTCATAGATAACCAAAACCAGTTCCTGCCTGACGTTATCGGATTAAGTATACTTTCGAGCGGAACATATTCAATTAGATACCAGCCGATAGTGTCCGATTGGATGTAAGTGACCAGATACCGTTCGTCCTCAAGTGAAGTAATGAACGTTCCCTGATTTTTCGACATTCCGCTCTTTGTCACAAAGGAAGGAATCAGCTCGCCAATTCGTTTTAGATTCGCGGTACGCGACACAATAGGCGAATAATCCGGATGAAATAGGAAAGGGTCGCCCGAACTATCCGATTTAAAACTAGTAAGCATCTCTCCGATATTTTTGGCATCCACACGAATTTCGCCGATCAGATCCGCTTCTTTGGCATAATCATAAGCCGTTAGCGGTTCTACGGTGCGGAATACGAATGAGTCCGGAACACGATCGTTTTCCATAGGATCAAATTTCCATATAAAAGGCTGAACGGGATTGCTTACGATCTCATCGCGAAACAGCTTTTTGAATGTAATAGAATTATGACTGCTGACGACTACATCCGAGAGTGGAGCATAAAGCGAGTACGAATGTGACCAGCCGCCCGTTTTTCCGCGTCTCTCCAGCTCCTCCTGAAGCTCCAGCTTTATTTTGAACGAATCATAATTGCCAGACTCGGACTCCATAACCGTAAAGGTTTCCACCCTTGGTTCAATGCCCAAATTAATGACCGAGGTCATAAACTTGTTGAATTCGGCATCGATCTGCTGGACCAGAAAAGAAAGATTGTTGCGATTATTTTGCTCAATTTCCTCTTGTACGACCCGAATGCTGACTTGATTGGAATAGGTATACAGCGCTACAAACGGAATGAGCAGCAGAGCCATAATGGCTAATATCTTTTTGAAAATATTCGATTTCTCCATCTACTTTGCCGCCCTCTCCAACAAGGAAAAGCACCCGTTCCCCTAGTAAAGGAACGGGTGCCGCCTTGATCCCAATGTTAATAATTAATTGGTTTGTACCGAATCATACCATTCATTAATCTCTTCTGTAATCGTGTCCCCGCCAGACGATTTCCACTCCGTCACGAACGTATCGAACGCCTCGATTGGACTGCTGCCGTAAATAATTTTGCTAAAGGTTTCCTGCTCGCTCTTGTTAAGGAAATCCCAGCGCTTCTTATAGGTTTTTGTAGGAGAGCCGTTGTAAAGGTTTGGCATTGCATACTCAATTTGCGAGAAGTTAACAGCGCCGCCGTGAATATTTTTATCCATTTCCATGGATGATTTTTTCTCAAACGCAGTTGCAGGCTCTTTGCCGCTGTCCAAATCACTAAGCGTCTTCATCATAAGTGATGGAATACGAGCGCCATCAAACAACACCGCATATTTCCCCATGTTCATAATCGGATTTTCCGTAGGGAACTGTTCTGGGTCCCATGTCGGCTGTCCGTCTTTAATCAAGTAATCATACCCCTCTTTAAAGCCATATTCAAGAGGACTGCCCGCTTGCGGATTAGCTTGATTATTATAGAGATAGTTGGCATAGAGGAAGAACGCTTCCGGGTGCTCATAATTTTTGTTGATCAAAATAACTCCATTGCTTACGCCGGATTGGCTGCGGCCAATCTGTCCGTCCGGTCCAGCAGGCAGCGGATATGCCGAGTAATCAGCGTTTGGATCGATCTCCTTAACCGCTGGCAGCGGCCAGCCTCCAGCCCAATATGGCGCTGCTACGATGCCCGCTTTGCCTGCCGAGAACAACTCAGCAGCTTTGCCTTCATCGTGAAGTCCTGCCTCTTTATGAATATATCCTTTTCCCATCCATTCCTTAAGCTTGCCGAGCACAGTCTTAACTGCCGGCTGAACGGAGCCATAGGCTAAGTTTCCATCGCTATCTGCATTCCATTGACCTGGCATTACGCCATATGCACCAAAGATGAAGTCAGCGTCTGCAAGCCCCCAAGTGTTCATGCCATTTTTCAAGCCTACTGCAAGTCCAACCGTATCTTTTTTACCATTTCCGTCAGGATCTTGATTCGCGAAAATATCCATCATTTTTTCCATCTCTTCAATGGTTGTTGGTGCTTGCAAATTATATTTTGTCATCCAGTCATCTCTAATCCACAAAACAGTATCGTTATTGCTCGCGTAATCAAGTATAGGAACCGCGTATTTCCCACCATCGCGGACGTATGGATTCCACACGCTAGTGTCCTCAGCCATAGCTGACTTATAAGAGTCGCTTGCATACTGCTCAAACAGCTCGCCAACCTCAGCAAATTTACCGGAGTCGATCAGCGCATCAATAACATCCTGTGATCCGCGATATTGAATCACATCAGGCAATTCCTCATTTGCAGACAGCAGCAATCTAATTTTCGTATCGATCGCGCTGCTGTCAGCTGTCCATACATAGTTCAGGTCGATATTAAACGTATCTTTCACGAAATCTACATGCGGGTTATTGTTGATATCTTCTCCAGATCGAAAATTAACGTCACTCGTCATTTGACGAACGATATTCATTTGGACCGGCTCGCTGTATTTCCCTGTCTCCAATACGTTTTTTACAGCAGCCTGCTTTTCCGGGTCGGCAGCAGCCCCACCTGTATTCCCTTCATTGTTGCTTCCACAAGCGCCTAGCAATCCCACGCAAAGGACGAGAGCAGTCATTAGTGCACTTAGCTTAACCAATCGTTTTTTCAAAATAAGTTCCCCCTTAAAATGATGATGATTTTGTCCAGCTTTATTCCTTAACAGAGCCAAGCACGATCCCCTTGACGAAAAACTTTTGCAAAAATGGATAAACGGCAATAATCGGCAGCGTTGCGATAAAGATTTGCGCGGTCTTGACTGTCCGATTAGAAAGCTGCTTCAATTCATCCGCATTGACATTCATACTGCTTAGATCCCGCTGGACAACAAGCGTTTGCAGCAGCGTTGACATCGGATACTTCTCTGTTTGCGTCATATAAATAAGACCATCAAACCAAGCGTTCCAGTGTCCAACCATCGTAAATAGCGATATGGTAGCGAGCGAAGGCAGCGAGATCGGCAGATAGATGCTCCACAGTGCCCGGAAATGCCCCGCTCCATCAATAAATGCGGCTTCCTCAAGCGCCTTCGGTACAGAGGTACGGAAGAAATTCATCAGCAAGATCGTATTATACACGCTGACCGCCCCCGGAAGGATGAGTGCCCAGATCGAATTCAGCAAGCCTAGCTTCTGTACGACCATATACCCCGGAATGAGCCCGCCGCTGAACAGCATCGTGAAGACAAAAAACCAAGCGTACATGTTGCGTCCCTTAAACTCGTTCGTTTCCTTCGACAAGGAATAACCAATGAAGATCGACATGCCGATGGCAACTGCCGTACCGAGCACGGTTCGCACAATCGAATTCATGAACGAGCCTATGAAATTCCCGTTTGATAATGTTACCTTATAGGCTTCAAGTGAAAATCCAACGGGCCACATCTTCACGATATTAGCATCCGCGGCCGCCGATGAGCTTAACGATACCGCAAGGACGTGAATAAGAGGAGCGATACACATGAATGATAGAAGCGCTAGAAACAAGCCATTTCCTACTGAAAAAATTCGATAAGTTAACGAACGATGATGCATGTAGCTCCCCCCTTTAGAAAATGCGGTAATTGGCCAGCTTATAGGCGAGCCTGTATGAGATGACAATCAGGATTAAGCTAACTAGCGATTTGAACACACCGACCGCAGTACCAAACCCAAAGTTTCCTCCAATTAGTCCTACACGATATACATAAGTATCAATAATATCGCCTTTTTCATAAACCAATGGATTGTACAGATTGAAAATTTGATCAAAGCCTGCGTTCAAGACATTCCCAAGTGACAGCGTAGCGACTACGATTGTAATTGGGATAAGCGATGGCAGTGTAATCTTAAATACCTGCTGCCAACGATTGGCTCCATCTATTAGTGCTGCCTCGTAGAAGTCAGGATTGATGCCGGAGAGGGCAGCCAAGAAAATAATCGTTGAAAAACCAAAGTCCTTCCATACATCGCTCGCAATAACCGTAAATCTAAACCAGTCGTTGTCGCCAAGGAAGAAGATCGGCTCAATGCCAAACCAACCCAGCGCTTGATTCACAAGCCCTCCGTCAGTCGATAGCATGTCCAGCAAAATCCCTCCGAGAATGACCCAAGATAAGAAATGCGGCAAGTAAACCAATGTTTGTACGAACCGCTTAAACAGCATTTTCCTTACCTCGTTGAGCAGCAGAGCAAATACCAACGGCACAAACAGATGAGCCACAATCTTGATGACTGCGATAATTAACGTGTTCCAAATGACCTGTCTCGCATCCGGATATTCGAACATTAGCGTAAAGTTTTCGAAGCCAACCCACTCTGATCGGAAGAAACCATGCTGCGGCTGAAAGTCCTGAAACGCCATAATAAGTCCCAGCATCGGCATATATGAGAATATTAAGACGAGCACGATGCCTGGTATCAGCATGATGTGCAGCGGCCAAGTAAGTTTGAAATTCCACTTCCGTGAAACCTTTTGTTTCAATAGGTTCTCCCCCTTTCAACCTTTTCATTTTTGTCCTCGTTATCTATAAACTTATTGTAACCTTGGGGGTAGACGCCTCATATAACAAGGTTTTAAGATTGGTAGCACGATATTAGGGGATTGTATGGCGGCGGTGCGTTTCATTCCGGAGAAATATAGAGAAAAAAAAGAGGCCTTCCCGCAAGCGAATAATCTTCGCTTCGGGAAAGCCTCTTTTCCATTAAAAACAATGAAATTCTTACTCGTAAATATACGAACAGCAGTAATCCGATACTTCAGCAACTTGAAGCTTAAACTTCGTATTCGCAGGCACACGGAATTCACCTTCGCCTTGAATATGAATCCACTCGGTTTCACCAGGGAGAAGCACCTTCAAATCACCAGCTAAAATCTCCATGATTTCGACGCAGTCTGTCCCAAACTCATAGTCGCCAGGCAGCATAATACCTAGTGTTTTTTTGGTACCGTCTGCAAACAGCACAGCGCGGCTAGTTACTTTACCATCAAAATAAACATTAGCTTTCTTTACGATTGAAACATTATCGAATTGAGACATGGCAGTGTAATTCTCCCTTATTTATCGGATGCTAAAGCTTATAGTAACGATTACAGCAGTGCTTTCACTTTGCTAACAACGTTCTCAACCGTGAAGCCATATTCTTTAATTACGCGATCGCCAGGTGCGGAAGCTCCGAAACGGTCGATAGCAAGAATATCGCCTTGATCTCCTGTGTAACGCTCCCAGCCGAATGGATGAGCCATTTCGATCGCAAGACGAGCTTTAACCTCAGGAAGAATAACGGAGTTTTTGTATTCCTTCGATTGCTTCTCGAACAGATCCCAGCTCGGCATGCTGATTACACGTACTTGAATGCCCTCTTCTGCCAAAGCCTTCTGAGCAGCAACTGCTAGTTGAACCTCAGAGCCTGTTGCAAGAATTTGCGCTTGCGGCTTGCCGCCCGCAGCATCAGAAACAACGTAAGCACCGCGGCGAATGTTCTCATGAACGCCTTCCACAGTTCCTTCAAGGATCGGCAGGTTTTGACGAGTAAGCACTAGAGCTACCGGGTTGCCTGTGTTCTCAACAGCATACGCCCATGCAGCAGAAGTTTCGTTGCCGTCAGCAGGACGAATGACAGTCAGGTCAGGGATGATACGGATTGAAGCAAGCTGCTCAATCGGCTCATGTGTAGGACCATCTTCACCAACAGCGATACTGTCATGTGTCAATACATAAACAACAGGAAGCTTCATCAATGCAGCAAGGCGAACAGCAGGACGAAGATAATCGGTAAATACGAAGAACGTACCGCCGAATACTTTCAAACCACTGTGTAGAGCGATACCGTTCATTGCAGCAGCCATTCCGAATTCACGAACGCCGTAATAGAGATTGCGGCCATCGTAGCTGCCTGGCTTGAACTGAGTCAAACCTTTAAGGTGAGTCATGGTTGAGCTTTCTAAGTCAGCAGAACCACCGAAAATCGTAGGCACGTTTTTCGCTAGTCCGTTAAGTGCATTACCGGAAGCTACACGAGTCGATACAGCGCTATCTCCTACTTTGTATACAGGAAGATCAGCATCCCAGCCCTCTGGCAATGCGCCGGAGATCGCTAGCTCGAACTGTGCTGCAAGCTCAGGGAAAGCTGATTTGTAAGCTGCGAAAGCTGCATCCCACTGTGCGTTCGCTTCCTCGCCGCTGCTTTTCACGTCTGCAAAATGAGCGCGAACCTCATCAGGAACATGGAACTGGTGATCTTCCGACCAGCCGTATGCTTGCTTTGTCAATTTTGTTTCATCAACGCCAAGTGGTGATCCGTGAGGACCAGCATGTCCGCCTTTGCCGCCTTTGTTCGGGCTGCCGAAGCCGATAACCGTTTTCACTTCGATCAAAGTCGGTTTGGACAAATCTGCTTGCGCCTCAGCTACTGCTTTGGATAGAGCTTCAAGGTCATTGCCGTCCTCTACGCGAAGAACTTGCCAGCCATAGCCTTCGAAACGTTTTTGAACGCTCTCGGAGTACGATAGGCTCAGCTCGCCATCAAGCGAAATATCGTTGGAATCATATAGAACGACCAATTTGCCAAGCTGCAAGTGGCCTGCGAAAGAAGCAGCTTCATGAGAAACGCCTTCCATCAAGTCGCCGTCGCCGCAAATGGAATATGTGAAGTGATTGATTAGCTCATGGTTTTCTTTGTTATAAGTCGCGCCGAGCTGTGCTTCTGCAATCGCCATACCTACTGCCATTGCAATACCTTGACCAAGCGGACCAGTCGTTGCATCAACACCTGCAGTGTGACCGAACTCAGGATGTCCTGGTGTCAGGGAGCCCCATTGGCGGAAGTTTTTCAGCTCTTCAAGCGGCAAATCATAGCCGGATAGGTGAAGAAGGCTGTAAAGGAGCATCGAACCGTGACCCGCTGACAAAACAAAGCGATCGCGATTGATCCATGTAGGGTTTGAAGGATTATGCTTCATGTTTTTAGCGAAAAGCTGGTAGCCCATTGGAGCTGCGCCCATTGGCATGCCAGGGTGACCCGATTTGGCTTTTTCGATTGAGTCAATCGCAAGTGTACGGATCGTATCGATAGAAAGCTGTTCAACTGATTTCTGTGCTGCATTCATTACAATTTCCTCCTATAGTCTGATCTTATCTACGTAATAGCTTTGAATATTGTATCACTCTGTTTGAAGGTTTTCCAATATTAAAAATAGAATCACAGTATAAATATACAGTTAATTGAATACAACTGTTTTATTGTGATGCACGATAACTCGATCTTCAATATGCCATTTCACAGCGCGGGCGAGTACGACGCGCTCAATTGTGCGGCCAATACGCTTTAGGTCATCTACATTATCGCGGTGGCTGACGCGCTGAACATCCTGCTCAATAATTGGACCGCCATCGAGCTCCTCGGTTACATAATGTGCGGTTGCTCCGATAATTTTCACGCCGCGAGTGTAAGCTTGCGCATAAGGCTTGCCGCCTACAAAAGCAGGAAGGAAAGAATGATGAATATTAATGATGCGATTAGGAAATTGCTCGATAAATCTCGGCGAAATAATTTGCATGTAGCGTGCTAATACAATGATATCCGCTTTGTCCGCAACGACTTCCATCTGCTTGCGTTCTGCTTCTTCCTTCGTTGACGCAGTAACTGGAATATGGTGATACATAATGCCGAAGGACTCTACCAGCTCGCGCATATCGGGATGATTGCTGATGACCATTGCGATATCAGCATTCAAATCTCCGGCCTTCCACTGCCAGAGCAGCTCCAGCAAGCAATGATCCTCTTTGGATACAAACACAGCTAGGCGTTTCTTGCGGCTTGCACGGAATGTATGCCACTTCATATCGAAGCGGTCAGCTACTCTAGCAAAATCTTCAACAAGCACGGGAAGCTCTTTATCCAGATCGTTCAGATCAAACTCGAAGCGAATGAAAAACATGCCGCCCTCAGGGTCCATCGTATATTGATCCGATTGTACGATATTTGCTCCGTGCTCATACAAGAAATGCGAAACAGCTGCAACGATGCCCGAACGATCTGGACAAGAAATAAGCATGCGGGCTCGGCCGTTTTTTGTGCCGACAGCATTGCTGTTTTCGGACGGGGGAATTAGTGATGACATAACTTCAATCTTCCTCTCACAGATATATATAAAGTAATTTTTTTAAATTCTGGCAAGTAGCTCTTTGCCGCCAAACCAAGCGACGATGCGCTGATTAACCTGCTCCTCCGTCAATTCAGAAGAGAGAGCCTCGCCAGCAATAATAAGATCATACAAGCGCTCCATTGGCTCGCGCGGATCTGCTTTCTTAGCTTTGGCATCGTTTTTCAGCAATTCCCAAGTAGAGATTACGAATAACCTAGGATCGATTTCCTGCTTGCCGAAGAAATGATGAAGCCGCTCCACATCCTCGAAGAACGGTTCGCCTAGACGCGGCCTGCCATTACCGCTAAGCAGCGCAATTTCCGCCTCATACATCGGGCGATCTGTTTTGTCTTCCTTGCCAATCCACGGCGTCTCCAATATGAATGGACGACCCTGAAGCCCTTCATGATTCACAATTCTTTGAATCGCATCGTGTCCAAGCCAGCCAGCACCTATCGGAGCATGTCTGTCCTTGCTTGCAGCACGTGGATTTTTGCTGTCATTCACGTGAACGACAGCAACACGGTTTAGTCCAACAATGCGGTCGAATTGCTCCAGCACGCCATCGAGATCATCGACAAGGTCATAACCCGCATCATGCATATGGCAAGTATCCATACAGACCGTTAAACGTTGATTGTCCTCAACCTTGTCAATAATAGCTGCAAGCTCTTCAAAGCTGCGGCCAATTTCGGTTCCTTTGCCTGCCATCGTCTCAAGCGCGATGTTCACATTGGTTTCCTTCGTTCCAGCAAGCACCTCGTTTAAGCCTGCTGCAATGCGAGCAATGCCATATTCAGCATCCTTGTCTGTATAAGCGCCTGGATGAAGAACAATATTCCGAACACCGATCTGCTCCGTCCGACGAATTTCTTCTTGCAAGAAAGAAACCCCAAGCTCAAACGTAGCATCCTTATATGAGCCCAAATTCACAATATAAGGAGCATGCACAACGATTTCGTTGATGCCGGATTGCTCCATTAGTGCTTTGCCTTCTTCAATATATAGCGTATCGATCGGCTTCCTCCTCGTATTCTGAGGTGCGCCGGTGTAAATCATAAATGAGCTGGAACCATATGAAACTGCCTCTTGTGCTGCTGATAGCAGCCCCTTGTCCGAAAATGATACATGGGAACCTATTTTTATCATAAATTTATCGCCCCTTTCGGTTGATCAAACCTTATTTTACAAGGAATGTCGAAATAAATCTAGGAATACGGTATAATTCATTATTGAGGTGAAAGACACTTATGAAAGTAGCGCCTGATTGGTTTATGTATTTTATCGTTTTTTGGGCAGTAGTCATGGTTGGTGCCATGTCCATTGGCGGTTTTTTCATGTTTCGAAAATTTCTCAAGCTGCTTCCGATGCGAGACGGCAAGTCTAAGCTCGATTGGCAAAATTACTGGGTAGACCGCAGCCGCAGCATGTGGAGCGACGATTCCAAGGAGCTGCTCGATGAGCTAGTATCTCCAGTGCCAACCGCTTTTCGCGATATAGCCAAACATTCCATCGCAGCCAAAATTGGCCAGGTGGCAATTGAGCACGGCGCATCGTCCGTTACGCGCGAGCATTGCATCGAGGGCTACATACGAGCTACTCCAAAACGTGATTATCGCAGCCTCGTCACATTCCTTGACCGTAAAGGAATTGACTACGCTCCCTATAAGCATTTACTTAATAAATGAGTTTAAGCCGCCCTCTGGCGGCTTAAACTCATTTATTCATTCCAGCAGAATGAACGCAGCTAATCAATCGTGAGATTCACAATCTTCTTTTACGTTTAAATATAATTATGTAACCTAACACACATTCATTTCGTTATAACATGCAGGAGGTGGTTCTCATGATGAACACATCAAGGAAAAGAAAAAATAAAAAAGCAGTCACAGCAGGAGCCGTTCTCCTTGCTGTCATGTTAGCCGCATCAGCTTGCGGCAACAGCTCCAACACAAACAATGCAGCTCCAGGAAATGATCTGCAGGGTACAGTGGACGAGACACCGATTGTCAGTCAATTGCCTGATGAAAGCGGCGTTCTTGAGCCAGATGTATCGTCACCGTCACCTGAGCCGACAACGGACAATGGCGGCGCAGCTGAAGAACCAGCAGCATCGGTTAAAGTTAATGAAGGTACATTTAGCGGTCTAATTGACTCTCACTCCATAGAAGTTGAAACAGCTGCAGGTGTAATTGTTCTACAAGTAACTGACGATCAATCGGGCATGGTCGAGGCTCTCTCAGACGATGCAAAAATAAAATTCGAGTATACGGAAAAAGCGATCGAAGGCGATGCCAGCATCAAGCAAAATTGGCTCGTCAAAATCGAGGAAATTAAGTGATCGGATAAGCAAAGGGGCGAGCTTTAGATGCGGGTTGCAATTGCTGGTGGAACGGGCTTTATTGGAAGTGCGCTCACAGATCGCTTGTTGAACAGAAATGATGAGGTATTCATTATCTCTCGAAGCGGAGCAAGGGAGCAGACAAGACGCCCCGGAGTTACCCATGTAACATGGGACGAGCTTGATACTGCTCCTGGTTTGCTGGAAGGCATTGACGCCATTATTAATCTTGCTGGAGAATCTATCAATCAGCGCTGGAGCGTAGCGGCTAAGCACCGTGTTATGGATTCAAGAATCACAGCGGCAGCACGCATCTCAAAACTAATGAACTCCCTGGAGCCAAAGCCTCCGCTGGTCATTAATGCATCCGGTATTTCTGCTTACGGAATATCATCAAATGAAATTTTCGATGAATCCAGTCCCATGAAGGTTACTGATTTTTTATCAGAGGTCGTTAGCAATTGGGAGCAGGCCGCAGACGCTATTCCGGCAGAGCGGCTTGTAAAGCTTCGCGTCGGCGTTGTCCTGGATAAGAAGGATGGAGCATTTCCTTTGATGGCTATGCCTTATCGCTTATTTGGAGGCGGCAGGATCGGCAGCGGCAAGCAATGGCTCTCTTGGATTCATCTTGAGGATATGATTCGTCTTATTTTATTTATTTTAGACCATGAAGATATAAGCGGTCCTGTGAATGGCTCTTCGCCTGATCCAGTAAGCAATGACGTATTTGGCCGGGCAATTGGCAAAGCAATGGGAAGACCGCATTGGTTCCCCGTGCCAGCCTTTGTGATGAAAGCCTTGTTCGGCGAGATGTCCACACTGCTCTTGGACGGGCAGCGCGCATTGCCGCGCAAAGCGCTTGATCATGGGTTTGTCTTCCGCTTTCCGACGGTCGATAGCGCTATGAATGATTTAGTAGGCGGCAGATAACCCAGAATTAACGTCCCCTTTTTTCAACTCGTAGGATGGGCCAGTCACACCTGCTAAATGGATAATATCCCCTATAGCCAGCTTATAGCTTTTGTAGGGGATCATCGCTTGTCCATTCAGCAGGCTCCCATTTCTCGAACCTAGATCCTTCGCTCTATATTCGCCCTTCAGGTTTTCTATTTCCAAATGAAGACGAGAAACACCACTCGCTAGCTCTTCATAGCTCAACCGCTCTCCCATTCGTCCAATTCGAAAGAACTCCTCTTCTAAATCCAGCCTACTCAATTGTCCCTCCCAGCTTCTTTGCAGCCAGATTTCCGCTTCAACTGCCTGCGGCGGCTGATGAGTATTGCGCCCGATCAGCATCGTTGGCTCTACTTTGGTATCCACTGGATTTGAAACTACTACACGCAGTGGAGCCGAAGGTTGATCTGCTCCTTGTTCACGAAGAGCTCCGGCGTACATTTCTGGTTCCGTAGCATTCCTCTCCAGCTCAACATTCCTATTACTTGGCTCCGTGAACAATCCATCGATAGACCTCTGCCGAGACCAATCCATATCATCCTCCTTGGAGTATCCCTGCTTAATCTCTCTTCTTCTCACTGCTAGCAAAAAAAATGATAGAAGAAGCAAGGTTAGACCAGAGCTGATGAGCAGAGCTTGCCTTGTTTCCATAGCAAAATAAACAAAACGCCATACGCACGATATTGCAATGATAAGCCCGGCCGCCATGATCCATTTTCTCTTCGTATTCGGCTCATCCTCATCATCATCAGACTCTTCTAAATACAAGGCATCTTCAACAGCTTTAATAGAACGATCCTGATCATTAAGCTCTGCTTTATAATCAACTGAATCTGAATAGTGCAGCTCTGACGGAACAGATGACGGCTGCAGCTGCTGTGCGGATCTATGCCATAAATTTTGCTCCTTTATTTCAGGCTCCACTCGGAGTGGCTTCGCAACGGGTGACGTTCCAATTAATTCTAAAAGTATGGCCCGAAGCTCCGCAAGCGGCCATCGCTTAGCAGCTAATGGCTGGAGCACACGCTGCAGCCCCTCGCCGTCTATATGGTCAATATAGGAGGTAAACCGAACAATAAGATACAAGAGATCGCCCGCCCCGATCGTTTGATCTTCTGGCCCTCCTTTCATCGGAACGTAGGCAATGCGAATATGATGAAGATCCTCTCCGATAAAGATATACTGCTCATCAAGCAGACAGCCCTCAGGCCGCAGCATATAATTTTTGCATTCAAAAAGCGCATCCGTAATTCCTAATATAAGCGTATAATATTGTTCCATTGTGAGCGGCTGCTGCTGCAGGCGATGCAGGAGCATCTTCATCCCCGACAGCTTATAGCGAAAGGTTACTTTACCGTCCATCTCAAACCAATCTATCGGCAGGAAATTCGGTATCTGTTCGCTGTGCAGCATATGAAGCTCTATCTCATCCAGCTCGCTCCTATAAATGCCGCTCTCTCGATCCAGCATCATTTCATGCTCCTGATTCATTGTAAAATCAATTCGAAAGCTCTGCATGAACCAATTTCCCCCTTCTAGCCAGCCTGCTTAACTAATGATAGACCACACTGTTATTGCAGCAGGGGCGACAGCCAGCATAAACGGAAATTTTTTGCCCGACCTCGCCCATTGCAGCCATTGCTGCTTCCTCCAGCCCACAGCAGGCACAAAAATAGCAGTTGCCCCCTCCACCAATCGTTTTCCAAACGTACGATTCATAATAACTAGACATATGCCAATTGCGCCTGCATACAAAATCGAATACAGCAGCACTTGCAGAACAGTCCATACACCTAGCCAAGCGCCTAAAGCAGCAAACAGCTTGACATCTCCAGCACCGATCCCTTTCGCCAGATGAAGCAGCAGCAATGGAAAAAAACCTGCGGCTGCCCCTATTAAAGCTGCTGTTATGCCCTCCATCCCACCTAGAACAGCATGATAAACAATTGCCGCAGCAAAGGAAGCAGCTGTCAGCCAATTCGGAATGATCTGTTTTCTAATGTCAACAATAAAAGCGATAGCCAAAAACAAGCCTGCTGCCACTAGCTGAGTAATATTCACTACAATCCCCCTTATTCCAGAAAACGTCCGTTTGCTTATTAGCTTCCACTGCTGCTCTTCTCAACAACAAAATGCATCGCTACTCTGTTGCTCTCCTTATTCACCTCAGAAGCAGTTAGCTCCCAAATGCCAGGCGTCGTATTGCCTGATACATGCCAAGTCCACTTTACGTAACCATCGGCATCAGCCGTCGCTTCCCCCAAATGCTTCGCTTTGCTTGACCCGCTCTTGTACATGACACCCAAAGAGATGGCAGCGCCCGGCACCGTCTTCACCGTTACAGTTGCCTTTCGTCCCGGCCGCAAGGGCGTCGGCTCAATAGCTACAATCTGAATTGGAATATGATCCGCTTGATTGTTCTCCGTGCCATACCTTGCAGGGAGAGCGTCGCTTATCCAAACCCGCTCAGAGGCTTGCTCCTTAAGAATAATCGGCTTGTTATAGAAGGGCAGCTTTAATGGAAATTCATATTCTACAGCAATCGTCAAATAAGACTCGTTTTCCTTATCAAGATCAGGCAGTGACAGCCAGCCTAAGCTTAGCCGCTCCTGATCAATAATTGCGGCATCAGCAAATTGTTTTAACAATGGCTCGACAACAGCACGGCCAATTTCTGTAGCAGCCATATTTTGCAGCGGACGGAAATCGCCACGCAGCGCAGATGATACCAGTTCTCCTGCTGGGTCAGGCAGCCATTCCGCTGCTTCTGCCGCAATCTCACTCCAAGTAGATGTTGGCAGCAGCGTTCGCTCTTCCACAGGCTGTTTATCTGCTGCTTGCTGCCATGCTAGCTCGATCGGATGTATATGTGCCGCAATTTGTCTTACTGTCTGGGAAGCGGCTGAATGCAACGCCATTTGCACGGCACACAACCGGATCAATGTTACAAAGACTAGAAGTACAACGATAATCATAGGCATAACTAACGCGGCTTCTACGACTATTGACCCTCGCTCATTTTCCTTAGGCCGATAATTAATAGGAGCCGCCAATCGTCTGTGTCGTCTCATATCGATTGCCGACAACCTTTCCTTCCAATAGTCCAAGGCTTCCAATTACCCGTATAAGTCCAAGAACAAACCACAGCTCCATTGAAACATTCGCTTCTCCCGTAACCCCACTTGGAACAGCAGATAGGACGACACCGTTGTTTTGCTCAATAACTGCAATCATTCTAGCCATGCTTGCCTTATCGCCCGCCCCATGCATAAGAATAAACAGCCTTAGGTAGTCCTTGTAGGAAAGCTCTACCTTTACGTATTTCGATAACGGGGCCGAGCCACGTTCTGCGAAGGCCAGCATATCCTCCATCGTTTTCTCTAAGCCATAAATAAGCGCCGCCGACAAAATAAGCAGCGGATGCCCCAAAGAACGGCTCGCTATTAGTCCCTCCATCGTTCGAACAGCAAAGCGAATAGCAAACAGCTCCCCATAAGCTGCAGCTATGTTGCCTACTGAATTATGAAAGCCATAAATAATATATTCCGTTTCCTGGTTATGGAAAGAAGCCGCTTTCTCCAGCTCTGACATATTTCCTTCCATTATCATTGAATACAAATGCTGGGGGGCGAAGAAGGCAAATCGATGAACAGCGTATTCACCAAAATACAAGGAGTCCCTTGTACGCTCGAGCATCCCTGCCATCCCAGCAAATAAACCGCTCATTTTCGCTGTGGAATGTTCTGCTGCCTCATGTGCATCGCTTGCTTTTCCCATCGGCGCATCGGTTATCGTTTCATCTATCTGCTCATTGAACAGCATATTATCGTTATAGCGCTGCTTAACCTGCTCAAAAACCTGCAAGTGCTCTTCCGATTGCAGGACCGTTGTCAATCCATTGAGCAAGCTGCGTGCCTGCTTCCAAAGAGAATTTGCTTCCTCCTCCTGCTGTTTCAGCTTCGCCTTTAAACCGCCTTGCTCATGCTCCTGCTTCCGATTGACCATTACGCTGGCTGGACGAATATACTTCTCTTCATATCCTTCATAGGCGAGTCTTATGCTCGCTGCACTGTCGTACAAAGCTTCACTAGAACTGCTTACAACCGGCCTGATTAATGAAGCTAAGCTTTTGTCTTGATACGCTGCTGCTTCCGCATCGATCGCCGCCGCAGCTATTCCTTGCGCTTCCAGCTCATGTACATATGCGTTAAACCAGTCATCCGACTTGACTAGCTCTGCTGCTGCAGCTTTTACTTGCTCGATATCATCAGCAGTTCCATCAGGAAGCTCATACTCCTCAGCCCCTTCCGCAATGGCTTTCGATACGGCATCATAACCTGTGCTATCCTGCTGCTGACTGGCTTCTTCGGCAAGCTTCAGCAGCTCCTCATTTAATGCGCGTGCAGCTTCCAGCTCCCTCATGGCATTTCCTTGCTGCTTCATCTGTTGATCCAACTGCTCGCTGCTAAGTCTCCGCAGCATAACGCTGAATGCCGTCGCCTTCTGCTCGTATGCTCTAATTTCTTTTGAGGTGTTTTCTGTATCAGCAGCTGGCAGCTCTGACAGCAGCTTCACCTTTGCGGCGTACGCTTTAAATTCTGAAGCGATGCTAAGCGCGGTGTTCTCTGCAGCCGAGACTCCTGCCGACTGAACCGGAATCAGTGCGTGAATCCCGCTGTCTCTCATCTCCGAAGCTGACCGCTCTTGCAGCTCCAATACTTTGGCGAGATGAGCTTCCCGTCTTTCATAAAGCTTTCGCATTCTCTCCAGCAAGCTAAGTGTGACGGATGCCTCCTTCATCGCTTCAGCCATCGGTGCAAACTTCGTGACAAGCTCCAGTGTAAAATCAACCGGAGCCTTGTACTTCATATCCTCCAGTACCTGTCTGGCAAACACTTCATGGCTGCCAAGATACGAGGCTGCATGAAGAGTAGAGGACTCCAGCTTCGAACGAACCATTCGAATCCCTTTTTTATTAGAACCGACAGCGCCCTCTCCATTAGCCGTCATCACATCGGAGAATATGAACTGTCCCTCCGTCCCCCCGCGGCCAAATAATCCGTAGCGCTCATAAAGAGCAGAATCATAAGCAGAAAGCACCGATCGAACGCTCGACCTTACAGCATCCTCGGTCAGCTTGTGCAGGGCTGCAATTCGGGCATAATCAATGAGCAATGAAAAAAACAACAGCAGCGACGATAATACGATAACCGAAAATATGGTTACTGCACCGTCTTCCCGAAAGAGCAGACTATGCTTGCTCTGCTCAGCCTCTGCTCCCTTCGCAACCTTTTCAATCATAGCCGCCGTATCCCTCCTTCAAGTGCCTATCTGCTCACAAGCTCACTCGATCATTTTGATTTCTCCTCCTGCATTGATCCTTTATAAGGAGCTAAAGCCTGTCCCGCTCGCGATCTCGATTGTTCCCCTCCGCCTGCCCCTTTCGAAAACTTAGCATAGTAGTACCTTACAAGATCGACACTTCTTATAAACTCCACTGGGTCAACCACAGAGGCAGCTGCAACACTTTTGGACTCACGCCGCAGCCAGCTCTTCTCTACCAGCTGATTCGACAACGGTGCTTTCAGCTTTACCTCAATGGTTTTCTTAACTGCGCTTCGCTCATAGCTAACTTGTCCTTCGTATGCAAGCCCAGCTTTGCCTATCCATTCCACCGATTGCTTCAATTTTCGGTTTGCCAAAGGATCATTCTCCTCAGCCTTCGCTTCCATAAGAGGAAGTGCCACGACTGCTGTACCCTCTTCTTCACTTGTTCCAAACAAGCTGCCAAGCAGCTTATCCTCGCTAATTCGCCAGTAAAGCCCATCGTAGCTAAGGTTAGTCAGCATGCCATTCCTCGCCTCGCGAGAGCTGTTATCCCAGCTGTACGCCGCTCGCTCAGCCGTTGTTGATGCGGCGTAATAAACGATCACCTTCTGATACATATACATGCCAAACAAAATGAATAATAAAATCAGTCCCAGCAGCAGTGGAAATACGATCGTCGACTCCAGCGTGAAGCTGCCCTGCTCTTTTCTCAGCAAGCATAGCAGCTTAACCTTCATTTTATGTGCGTACATCAGCACCGCCTGCTAACTGAAAATTTTATCCGCTTCATCATCTGCTTTTCCCATAAGTCTCTCAATAAGCTCAATAATCCAATCCTTGAACAGCAAAGCAATAATAATAACAACTGCAATAATCAAAATAATTTCTAACGTACCGAGGCCCTCTTCTTCTGTCCAAAATGATTGAATTGCTTTAGCTAGCTTTTTCATCGATCCATCTTCCTCTCTTTTTCTCATATTCAAGACATTAATAAAACGGCTGGCGCAGCAACTAAAATCATAAGCACAAGCAATATCCCCACAAGCGGGAAAACAAGCTTCGAGGATGCCTCCTCTCCACGTGATCTAGCAATTGCCTTTCGTTTCTCCCATAAGGTATAAGAAAGCTCACGCAAAGCAAGAACGAAATGCTCCCCTCCGCGGCGATAATTCAGCAGCAGAACCGTTGTAAATATCGAAACCTCCTGAACAGAGCAGCGCCTATTAAATTTTTCAATCGTCGTGCTGAAGGGCTGGCCATTGCGCATCGAGACTACCGCAACTCCCCACTCCTTGTAGAGAGGATGCTGGCCAGCCTCCTTCCCATCCAAGCATTTAGCCAATGCCTGCTGCACCGTCTCACCTGCGCCTACAAGCAGCATAAGCTTGCTCAGCATATCCGGAAGCTCTGTAATGATCTGCTGCTTGCGCTGCTCAACACGCCGCCCAGCCTCCACGAACGGGCGCAGTACAAGCACAATGCCTATCACAGCCCCCATCGCGAGCAGAACAGGCTCTTGTCCGAGCAGACTCAGCCAAGCACAAATCGTTAAAGCAGCGTAGCCAGTCCCAAATCCCACTGCCGCTTCTGCCTTCGTCTGCTCGATCGACCAATGATTATCCATCAAGACAAGCAGCTTCATATGGTAGCTGCCCATAGGCAGCTGAAGGGAATCAAACAGATGAAGCCGTTCAAGCAGACGCATGAAGGGGTTGATTAGGACAAGCTGCTTAAGCCGCGTCATACCTTCACTACTCTCTCGTTTCTTATTTGCTAGATGGAGCCAAATTAAACGAAGCGCTCCACTACCGACCAAATAAATCCACAAAACGGTCAGCACGGCAGCGACCAGCGCAGCAGCCATCCCCATCCCTCTTTTCTTCGCTACATACGTATATCCATCATTTTTATCATGATCCAGAAGCAGAAGCCGAGTAAAACTAGCGCCGCCGTCAACAATACGTATCCAAACCCTCCATACAGCGGAGCCATATAGTCAGGAGCTGCTACGCTTAAAAAAGCTAGAAAAACAAAGGGCACGGCCATCATAATTCGTCCCTCAAATTTTTTCTGAGCAATCATAACGGCTATCTCCTGCTCAATTTCTAGTTTTTCTCCAATAATAACCGAGGTTCGTTTCATCACCTCCAGCAAATCTCCGCCCGAGCGCTTGCATGACCCCAGTGCATCAACAAACTGTGTAATTTCATCAATGCCTGCACGATTCGCAAAATGACGAAGCGCATACTCCAGAGGCTCGGCATTTTCCAGTCGAAATCGAACAATTTGAAACTCGATTAGAAGCTCCGTTCGAGCATCAGGATAGAGCAGCTTTAGATCATCAAGTGTTGACAAAAAAGCATTTTCGATAGATCTTCCTGCAGCAAGCGAGGAAATGAGCGAGAATAATGCCTCCTTAAATTGCAGCTTCAAACGCTCTTTACGCTGCAGCAGCAATGACCTGCGTCTGAATCTTGGTGCGATTATTCCAAATAACGCAGCTATTAACGATAGAAACATAGAATGATAGAACAGGTAGACAGCCGCATAAATAACTATTGCTGCTGCAAGGGCTGCTGCAGTAGACTGTTTTCTTGTCAAATAGTAATGATCGTAATTCGTTAATTGTCGGCCTGCTCTTAAATTGTCCAGCGTGATGCTGCTCTCCCAGCCGCACCATTCAAGCGCTCTGTCTATCGGTCCGCTCTGCTGCCGATTTTGACGGTAGCTTTTGCTAGCTTCATAAGCACTTCTCATATGGCAACTCCTCCGTTTATGCTCTTCCCAGCCATAATCAGCTTATCCAGCCTGACAAGCTGGTTCGCTGTACGCTTAAGCCCGCCAACTACCTGAGCGCCACATTCCTCCTCCTCTTCAAAAAGAAATAACGGCTGAAGCAGTACTTCTCCAGCTTGCATCCCAATCACCTCACAAATTTCAGTTACTCTGCGCGATCGATCACGGAACCTGGATAGATGGATAACAATATCGATCGCGGACGCGATTTGCTGACGAATCACCAGCACTGGCAATTCCGCAGCGCTCAGCGCCATCGTCTCTAGACGAGCCATCATATCCTTTGCTCCGTTAGAATGGCCCGTTGACATGCTTTTGTCTTGGACAAAAGAGCACTTAAAAAAGAATAAAAAATATCCCCAGCATTGTGGATAACTGGGGATTAACGATAAGGATATGATGGGCCATACACAGGCTTATTACATTTGATGCACATGTAAATTCTAAAGTGGGTGCTGGCGTGTAGCTTTTCGTTGATTGTGATGTGCTTGCCTTTCATGGCAGCCATACACATACACAGGCCGTCTTTGTAGAGGTCGATTAGTTTGATGGGTTCGGTCATGTTAGTCCTCCAATATAAAAAAAGCCAGACGCTGAACCCTGATAATCACCCAACACGGATGATGTTTCGGATGCAACGGCCAGCCTTTAATTAAAAGGCCCGGGTAAGCCCAGTCCCTAAAATAGCACTCATAGCCTCAGGGGAACTACCACACAGGCAGCTTACGAGATTGTTCGTCCGGTCTGAGGACTTACTTGAACACTATAGTTAATTTTAACAAAAATGTTATACGTTTATCAAGCGGTTTTATAATAACCCTTCATTTCGCATTATATCCGCTACTCTCGATAACTTCCGTATTGCTTCAACCTGATTCTTCCCTGGAGCTGCCGCTTTGTCGTAGAGGTCTTTAACTCTCGTTTGCAGTGATGCAGCATTCAACAACTGCCCTTGTAAGTTCTCGTTCAGCAGCATACTAAAATCAATATCTGCAATGTCTGCTCGTACCTTCACCATATCATAGCCCGGGCATAGTGTTGGTGTTATCTCTCCATGTGCTTTAAGCGACTTGAACGCTGGCATACTGGCTTTGGCGATATAGTACGCAGCATACAAGGCGTTACGGTCAGAATCGATCAGCACGTCATTGGCAGCGTAGTTGCCTGATACAGATATATGAACGGTATAGCTATTATTAGAAGCAACACCATATACGAATGTTGTTAGATCGTTACAAATGTACACTTTACCATTCCGCACAAATAACGAATATGGAAATCCTCCATCACCGTTTGCGCGGTTTTTTGTCAAACTGATGTGCGAATTGGCAATGTTTATTATCAGTTGAAGATCGCTGTATTTGGCTGTATCAGCCTTTGATATAGCGTCATGGTGCAATACAATATCTGTGAGCGCATCAACGTTTCTAGGAGGGTTTATGTCCGTCCAACTACCTTTAGGGTTAACTGGTATCTGACCGCGTAGGTCGATGATTGGAACGGATGCTAGGTTACTTGGCAGAGTCTTGGGTAAAGTCCACTGTGTTGTCATTCGTATTCCCCTTTCCTACTCTAGCTTTATCGATACCGCCCTCAACCATGATATAAACCCATGTTGAAATCGTTCCTACTGTAAGGTTAATGACTGGCATCCACGTATTAAGCTGACCGTCAATGTCTAGTGTGCCGGACAGGAACAAATACGCGCTAATGCCGTTTACGATTAACGATGCTAGGAGTGCTTGAAACTTCGTTTTTCCTAGCTTTTTGAGGTATTCTTTCATGATCTTCACTCCCCATGATAATTTTGATGATTGCTTCAAGTTCGTCGGAATAGGTATCATTGGGCCTTCTTGTCCACTCGATTCGATTCCCAACCTTTCCATGATCAAATGTTGATTATGAATGTACGCCTTGACCTCTGAATCATCATCCAACAGCCAAGGGATATAGCGGCGTAACTTCTTCTTCACTTTGCGTTGCTTCAATAATACGTATACGGCTGTGCCTAATGCGGTTAAGCTGAATCCGTTTTTCCAAAGGGTATGAGCCATTTCTATAATAAGATCGTACATAGGTTGCACCCCTATAGAGCAGCTTGTCGTAAGTGTCGCGGTCAACAAAAAAAGCGATAAGGCGTAGCGCCTCGTCGCTTAGTGGTGAGTTATAGTGTTCCGATTCGTGGAATTCAATCAATTGCATCAACTCCCGAACGCAAAAATAGCCATGGGATGCCTTCCCAATGGCTACATGCGAATTATATTATATCATTCTAGTTTTGTAAAGATGTGGTATAATTCCTGTTAAGTACATAAAAGGCGATAAGGGCGGTCGGCTAATCCTCTGTGAAAGGAGGATGACGCTTATGACAGTATTCGAGACGATGTATCTTATGATCGCATTCGCAACACTCGTGTTACTGATCAGAAAAGACAAATAGACCGCCCCCGGCAAGGTTCGGTCTACCCATTAACCAATCTTCCAAAGCTGACCGCTCTTAAAGCGGATGTGTACCAAGGGCGTAGATGCTGATACATCTGCGCTCTTTCTTATTTTAGTCAAGTATACACCATTTAATTCTTGGTGTAACCAAATTTGTTGAGCTGCATAAACGAAAATAACCCGCCCAAGTTGCGCAAGGTCCGGGTTATTTTCTGATCGTTTAGAGGTCTCCCACCCAAGTATCGTGCAGGAGGGCAGTTGGCGAACTGCTCTCTTTTGTTATTGTAAGCATATCATAGGTGTTTTAGACGTGCAATGTGGGGATTGGTGCCTTTTTCATCATTTAGCGGAAAATACTTTCTGCCCACTCAAACAACCTTCCGAGAATCGGTATTTTATCGCCTATATATTCGTAAATTGATTCAATTTCGTATAATAGAAGCGATCCGAAATATACTATAGCCACAACGCCAATCATGTTAAGAAGTACTAAAAAACCGTTTTTGAATTTGGTCGACATACCGCTACCTACTCCTTAGTTTTAGGCACTCCCAACTCTTCCAATCTTTTCATTCCTTGTATTCTTAGGAAATTAATTTCTCTTTGTATATCTCGTAATTTATCAGACCTATCTTTCGCGGTCAACAACGGATTTCTTTGTGTTTCCTTTTTAGATGAATTCAATTCGCTGACTCGTGAGGATATACTACCTTTTTTGGTGCTCGTCACTTCATCATAGGCCGTTTGATACCAGTTTGGGAGAGGTTTGTCAGCGACAGTATTAGCTGCTTTAGCCTGAGAAACACTTGTTGCATAACCGTAGTAATCCTCGGATATACGATTCTTCATCACCGGATCTTCAAGAAGTTTCAGCTTAGTTAGCGTTTCATCCCACGCATTTCCTACAGGATCACCTTTTCCAACAGTTGAAGTCATTGGTAATCCTACTTTCGCAAGGTCGCCGCCGAATTTCTGAGCTAAGTAATCAAAGGTAAAAGCATCGATCCCCATATTCTCCGCTGCCCAGTTAGCTGCAGCACTCGTCGTTTCATTTTGTTGCATATTTCTGGGTAGGCCTTGGTATTCTCTTGGTACAACGTCACCACCGAAATAGTTTTGTCCACTAAATACAGACACTACTGGCTCAATTGATGATCCGCCTAATGAAGATTTCACAGCCGCCACTGGGTCTAATTTTCTTTCTGGATTTGTGAATGCTGCTGCTGGACCTGCTAGGTATTTAGGTAAGAATGCGTTAGCTCCCTCTTGAATATTTTCTTTTACTCCTGGTAGATCCTGACCATCTTTAGCCCATTTATAGAAGTTGAGGATTTGATCAGCGATATATGCTTCTGTAGGCTCAACAGGGATTGTTCTAAATTTACCGTCAGCGGTTTTTCCGACTGGTATGCCTTTCTCAAATCGGCTGCGTTGTTGGAAATCGGGGTCGTTCTTATACTTCTCGTATGCTGCGATTTTAGCGCCAGCAATACCAAGTATTAAAGCTACTGCAGAAACGGGTTGCTCTTTGAATCTCTTAACCAATCTATAAGTCCCTTGTACAGCAGCGTTAGAATATGGCAAGAACGCTTCAATGTTCGCCCCTCTATGACCGCGCCTTGACCAGTTAACCGTTGCTTCTCGTGCGGCATCGACGGCAGCTCTGACATTCTCAGGATCCCTACTCCATCCCGTCTTGCGCATCTCGGCGTTAAATGCAGATATGCGAGGGATGTTTTCCATAGCGTCGCCTAGTGCTTTCAATGGCCTGAGAGGGTTATAATTTCTGATCGTTTTCAGAGCATTACGTCCCGATAGTATAGGATCTCTCGTTATGTCCGCACTAACTGATCTAATCTTTGAATCCCCTTTTAAATACGCTTCATAACCACCGCCAGCTCGATAGTATTCACGCGCTAATTTACCAACATTTTTAGCTCCTGGAACGAATGAAGGTAACCAATCGGCTATTTGGCTAACCATTGCGTGACTTATATCTGCAAGAAACATCTTCTTGTTCTTTGATTGAGCAGCTGCAATTGGCATGTCGCGTAGCGCAAGTTTCGCCCCTTGAAGTGGTGCCAGTAGTCCTGTTGCTGATTGCTTGATTAGTTTTGATAATCCGTTAACTATCTTCACCACATCATTCAATTGTTCCGGCGATATCCCCTCAATAGCTTTCAAAAGACTAGGATCGCTTACACGCAGCTTAACGGGATTACCCTCTAACATTACAGTTACAGTCGCTTGGCTGTCTCCTGTGGCTTGTTTAGCTTTCTTGAAAAGACCGTTCAGTTCATCATTCAACATTGCTGCTACACCATCGGGACCATTATCCTCAAGCGCTTCATTTATCGCTTTCAACGTGGCCTTCTTCATATCTGCTGTTTCTTCGACTATTTCTATTACGCCTTTGTACTTGTCGGGATCGGCTTTTATGGCATCATGCAATTTGACCATTGCCCTGTTACGCATCATCGCATTGTACGATGCCCCAGTGCTTTCGATCATGCCCTGTGCTGGTTCGATGATCTTCTTTGTACTTCCGACTGCCCGTTGGATCGGTGCTCTCTGACCGCTGAATCCTGACCGTGAAGAGTTGAATGCTAGCCTATTTTTCAGGTTCGTTTTGCTGACTTGACGCATCATAGGAGCGTAGTTTGGATTCGAATTTCTGAGCACGCCGATAAGTTCAGGTGATGCGATACCACTCTGTACCCACAAATCCTGACGATTACCGTTGAATTGGTTCCAATCATCTCCGAATTGCTTCAACCACGGGTTACGAGCTTCTAATTGACTGAGCATTGCAGCTGCTTCCGTTCCGGATTGAGGGAACCACGTTTCATTGCCGTATACTTTCAAACCTCTGTCCATACGGCTAATGGCATCACGCATAATAACATATCTATCAGCTATGTTCTTCTTTCCACGCGGCACAGTGGCATATACATCTTTCAATGACTTACCTAGCACGTTGCCCTCTAGGTCCACAAACTTATCTTTGATAGTCACGTTAGCAAGGTTATTTGCTCTAGTAGAATCCATAGCAGCATCGTATGTTTCTTTATCAATCTGTTTAAATGGTACGAACCGGTCGATATAATCCTCATTTGTCGCTGAAGCTAGATTCTCTGCGCGTTCAACGAGTGATGTACGTTCCTTGGCCCTGCTCACGATTTGAGTATCAATTAATTCTTGGCCGTTTGCTCCAGGAGTGATACCAATTGATTTGTCACCGAACAGTTTGTTAAACCAATGTTCTTTTGGTGCAGAAGTTGGAGCCGCTGGCAGCAGCGAGTCCTTATTCGACAATGCAACACGTGCATTCTGAGGTGCGTCTATCGCTCCTGCAACACGACCCATGCGTAACCTATCAGCTTCTTTTCTAACATTCGGCGATTTCCCATTAAGCAAATCATCGAGGTTATAACCGCGCTCCTTAGCCGCTTGTTTAGCTACATCAAACATACTTGCGTTCCTCTGTACCTCTGTTGCTAATTGACTCATGTCCTCATATGAAAGTTTACGCACATCATTAAGAGACACGTCTCCAAGATGCGGTTTAATCCACTTAGCAAGCTCGTTCGGGTTTTCTAACGGTGGTGTCATGCGTTCGAACACGATCGGTTTAATATCGCTCATAACTTTGTTTACATAAGTTTCGTTGTTGCCAAGCTTCAAGCGTCCTGTTGAAAGGCTGTCTCCTGCTTGTTGGATCGCTTTCGATGATTGTAACATGTTGCTGATTGCTTGCTCGCCGAAGCTATTAGCTACTGCTCCAGCACCTTTAGCAGCTCCAGCAAGTAGACCGCCACCAGCTGCACCAAATAAAGCGCCCCATTTAGCTTGGTTAGCAGCCTCGGTCAGACCACCTTCTGGATTAGATGCAAGTGACTGACCGGCAGCCAAAGGAGCTCCGACAACGCTCTCTTTGATTACTTCACGCCCAATCGTAGGCAATGCACCGGAACCCATACCGAGCTTAGGAGCTAACTTTGATATTAGATTACCAGTTGCCGCTGTAGCTCCACCGATGGCGGTAATACCAGCACCCGGAGTATATAATTGCTCAGCTACTTTTGCAGCAGGTTGTGTCAACTCTTGGAGTTTATCGACTGCCCTTAATCCCAATCCGAGTACCGGAATATCGCGTCCAGGCAATTCAGCATTGATTGAAGCTCTATTTTGGAGGTTTGTCGGCTGTGCAGGCCCTTGCATTGGTCGGAGATCCGTATTTACGCTTTGCGGCGTGAAGGCTGTTGTCGCTGTTCTCAATTGATCCTGTAGAGTAGGCAGAGTAATCTTTTTACTCGTAGTTGCTGCCTGTTCAGCTCTTTTAATTGACGCTTGCCGCTGAACTTCTCTTTCCTTTTCAATGCTCGCGCGTCTGTTAGCAAACGCCGAACCACTGCTTGATCCGCTTTTAGAACTTACACTGCTAGTAGCAACTGAGGCAATGCCTAGATCCTCTCGACGTTTGTCAAACATTCCCATAGTTCACGCTCCTAGCTCGGTAGAGGAATACCAAATTTATTATAAAGTTTAACCATGTCCGCTTCTGATAGGTTCGGATTGTCGAGAATCATGCTTTCGATCTGTGTCAGTTGGTTTGGAGAAGGGGGCCCAGCAATGTTTTTGCCGCCCGGTAAATTGTTAATGATATAGGTTTCCATAGCTGCAGCTGTTCTTGGTCTATTGATATCTTGTATCGTAGACTCTGTAGATGGTTTGGAGCTGTTTGACCCACCGTTACCCGATCCACTAGATGACTGATTAGCTGAAATCCTGTTTTCTTGGCTCACATTAAGATTGTGACTAGCCCATGATAAGGCGTTCTGTACACCGTCTTGCTTAAGGATGCGATCAAACTCTTTCTGCCACTGCGCATCGGCGGTAGCGTCACGACCTTGGGTATACTGTAAGCTTGTATCGTATTGGCGTACACCTTCGTTAAACTGATTTGTGGCCAAGTTTTGATTAAATTGTTGATTATCCGAGTTAAGTTGGTAATTGCGGTTTGAATCAAGTATGTTTTGATTCAACGACTTGCCGCCTAATGTTTGTTGATTCCCCAACATTCCCGTTAATTCCGCTATCTGAAGCTCTCTTTGCTGCTGCTGATAGTAATCATTTAACATCGCACTCATACGTTCAGCTTCCATGCCGGCCGTCGCTGAAGCTACATCGGATTGATAAGCGTTTTGCAGGTCACTTGTGCGGCGTTCGATGTCGGAGTAGTCCGCTGCTTCTTGGCGTCCTAGAGATCCTAAATTGCCTTGTAGCGTCATTCCACGAGTTAGTTCAGCTTGTGCGTTGGATCCTGCACCAGTACCACCACGAGCCGCCATAAACTCCGCAAAATTACGCGCTTGTTGCTGACTTCCTGCTGCTGTTTGATTCTTTGCGTCATAGTACTTCGGCTGGATAGCAGTTTTCTCGGACCCGAGATTGGACAATCCTGCATTTCTGCTCTTTTCCAATGCTGCTAGTGTCTGATTTCTCTTTGCTTCAGCTAGTCCGTCAATGTAACCGCTAGGTGATACAGAATTATTTGGCGTTGATATTACAGGCTGCTGACTGTTCTTGGCCGCTACTAAGCTGTCATACATAGAATTGTTTGCTGCGCTGTTTGTGTTTGTCAGTGAAATTCCATTCGCTGCTTTTCGCTTAATTTCAGCCTCGGTAGCAGCTCTCGTTTGATCGTATAAGGCGTTGTTGCTTGCATTTGTTGAGTTGGTAAGGGCGATACCTAAAGACGCTTTACGCTTAACCTCTGCCAGCTGAGCGGCGTTTTGCGCTGCTGTTGCCATGGTTCATTCTCCCCTCGTGGTACTTAATCTTGTTAGAGTACTTATTGCGCACACCTTGCGCTTGTGGCGAGTCATTTAAGCTGTCCAACATATCACTGTAGAGGTTAAATAGAACTCGATGGACGATCCTCATTTGATGCCGTTGCGCTCTAAAAACGCCTTTACGTCCGTTAAATGGATAGCAACCGCAAGGGAGGTAGCTCGTTCATTGCGACCAACCACCACGCCGATCAACCTTCCGTCACTATTGACCAAAGCTGAGCCGCTGCTGCCAGGATGCACACTCGCATCGACAAAGATTCCTCGTGCTGTTTTATCGTCCTTAATCATCGTTACAATGCCTGATAACGCCATGATACCGATCTTGGAAGGATCTCCGATGATGTATGAGTCCTGACCCTGTGTCACCTTATCAGCGAGCGTGATGTAATCGTCTGATTTGCAGCCTGTTTTGATAAGTGCCAAGTCTTTTACTTTATTTGTAGCAACAATCTCATTGTCAAAACAGGCGCCAAACCTCGTATAGACCACTGGTTTAGGCATGGCTGCAACGACATGCTCATTAGTTAAAATGTAGTTCGGAGCAACATAAAAGCCGCTTGCCCCATCTACCAAATTCGATAGGGACACAGCGGCTTTAATTGATTTATCGATTACGTTGATTTGATACTGTTCTTCCGTTGGTTGCTCGGCAGTGACAGGGATGGTGAAGATTAGGAATAAAAGTAAGGTGGATATGAGTATTTTTTTCATGGGATTCTCCTTTTTAGTCAACAAAAAGAGCGCTGATAAGAGCGCTCAGTGTGTCGCAGTATGATCCTACTATGCATCAACCGCTTCGATAAATTCAGGCAGAATCTTGAGGTGTTCGTACCCCTGCTTATGGTAGTTCAACGCATCGTCACTTACATCAGGTACAAAGCTGTAAGAATCCCTTTTAAAACTCTCTCCTGTAGAACACGCTTGTTCGTTCACATAAAAAACGAGCTGAATATTCATGGATTCTTTAGTCCCGTTAAAATCCTCAATTCGTGCATACGCTTTTACTACGGGAATCCCTTGGAATGAAGTATCAATTCTGAATGCCATACATTTATCCTCCGCTTCCTCTAACGTTGTTTTTGAGTAAGGTTTATTATAAATCCGAGCAGCGGATGCGAAATGTCGGCTGCTGTGACGTTAGTGACCCTGACAATGACGTTGCTACCTTTTCCATACACATCGTAAACGACGCCATTAACAGGGTCTGTAGATGTACCGTTAAAGCTGAAATCAGGCCGTACGTTATACCAGTTGTATGTCGCTCCAGCAGCTATCGTAATTTTAACGGTAGAGTGAGCTGTTATCGTCTGGGCGGCGATACTGCCTGTCAAAAAATCCGCAACATTGATGAGGACAGGGAAACCATTAACAGCAGGTTGGCCTACTATATAGTTTTCTAGCCCTCCTTTGTTGGTATACCTAATTTCTTTTACTACTCCATCATTAGCAGCAAATACGTTATTACCTGTTATACGTCCCGTTCCATCCATATAAGTTATGTTTTCAATGTGATATTCCGAGATAGTGGATACGTTGAAGTGGTATCCTGTAACGTATTTGATGGTCAGGTTATCCACGAACAGATAACCCGTGCTATTGCTCCCACTATCTACTATACCGTTTGTACAATTTGTCAATAATCCGTTCTTTAGTGATAGGTAGCCAATATTATTTAACCTTATTCCATTCACACAGTTTTCAAGATGAATGTTTAGGATGTTTACTGTTCCGCCACGGACATTTACCCCAACATCAGAACATGATTCTATTTCTGGGTTAATCAGATACATATCTGTTAAATCAAACGCCATTTGCATCGTATTTACAATCACCTTATACCCGACAGATGCGTAGGATGTTGTTTCGTAAATTCCTTTATTCCCATTAAATATCCTGATGTTGGATAGGCTCGAATTGTAGGAGTTGACCATTCTTATGCCAACATCAAACTTATTAATGTAAATATCATCGATATTACAATTCGATACGTCAGTTAAATCAATAGCCGTTCCTGAGAATACATTCGGAGTTACTGGATCTCCAATCAAACGTAAGTTGCTGATATTGGAAAATGATGTGGATGGGGACAATTTAATCCCTTTTCCATTTTTGAAAAGCAGTACCGTATTGAACCGGCTAGCGCCGCTCAAATTTATCCTTGCTGGAAATACTAAATTTTCCGAAATGACATAAACTCCTTCAGGGATGAAGTAGTTTTGATTCCTTTCAATCGTAATATCCCCGTTAGGATTCGGAATAGTTGTTGTAGTTCTGGCAGCTATCCATTGCAAAAACGCTGCTGTATCATCCGTAACCCCATCGCCTTTCGCCCCGAACGTTTTCACATCAAACGCAATATCCGCCAACTGCGCAGTATGCTGCTGCACCACGCCCGCAATTCCGGGGTCTGCAAGAGCAGGGTTCGATATGCCGTGCCACGATCCAGTAAAGTTGGCGCTGGAGTCAAGTTTTCGTGTTGTCGTTAATTCCGTCTTAGAAACATAACTGTTTCCAATATCAGTATCCTTTAGATCAATATACGTCTTAAGAGCTTCTAGAAGAGTTTGCACCGTGTTTCCAGTAAGTCCAGATATGCTCGATGCTCCGATAAACCCAGCGCCAGTAGAACCGCTTGTAGTGTCTTTCAACTTGTTTCGAAGTGACTCTAGTATCGCTTGTACCGTTGCTCCGTCTAAATCCGCTATCGAAGTAGTGCCAATATTATCAGCGCCGCTATCGTTATCTGTTACTGCTGCCAGCTCAGTTATCAGAACAGTGTTGATATAATTCTTAATAAGATTAGCCGCCTCGTCGAATTTAGCCTTCAATGCTGCTGCACTTAATCCATCTAACGCATTGGGACGATCTCCAAGGCTTTGCACGATGTTTAAATTATCATTAATTGGTGTAATTGCCATTTCGTCACCTCGATTTACTGCCGTATCTGGCAGGAAGATTAATAGAAAGTATGGTAAGCGTGTCGTTTAGCTCGTTGTTGGATAGAATGAGCTTGAAATAAACGAACTTTTTTGCCTTGATCTTGAATCTGAAAGGCTGCGGATTGTAATTGACCATGAAGCTGTAGTCACCAAAGTCGGTATCATCGAATACGGCCATGTTATAAACTGCTGTGTACGTATTCGCAAGTGCCACACGGTCCGTTTGATAGGTAATATCAACGCTTGACCGGTATTCAGGCTTTAAACTGATCCACATCTCATTGAGGAACTTCTGCAGCCACTCGGCTCCGAAATCATGGAATGACATTTCCCATTCGCACATAATCGCCGTACCATTATCGGTCTTCAATGCGTTGTCAAATTTCATTATCCTGCCTTCATTTGTCCCGAAATACAGTTCATCATCAGCAATTAGAAATGAAGTGATTGTTTGAGCGACTTGGAACTTGTACCACACGTCCAGCCGGTAATTGTAGATGTACACCACGTTTCCAAACGCTATCCAATACTCCCATCGTTTCTCCCAATCCACTGTAAGAGCCGTAGAGAGATTTAATTCATCGAGTGATGGCTGAATACGTTTAGAGATGTAATTGGCGTTACGCTCGTCCCTGACGTTTGTGGCAACCCATTCCTGAACACCCTTAAAGATTGTGAAAGGATTGTTGTTGATTAGCCGAGATTGCCCTGGAGCTACATTACCCTTTGCTTGATTGAGAGGGAATGTTGGGAAGTCCGCTATCACATCACCACTCTCTAAAGTAATCGGATCGTAGTAGGAATACCACGCCTCGCCACCATTGGTGAAGATGATTTGACGATCGTATTGCCGAACGATATCGGTTACAGAGAATTCATCCGAGCTTATTTTTCGATAGTTGAGTGCTGGAAAGTACTCTGCTGATGGAACTCCTGCAGCTAGACCGGTGTAATTGTATTGATTGGTCCCGTTGCCGTAGAAAAACACCCTCGTATCGTTTTGGCCACCAAAGAACATTGCAAACTTGTGACTGTATACCTCTGAACGCTGCCCTGCGCCCTTTGTCCATTGAATGTCTACGTTATCCACTCCCGATGGTGGAGCCGCCAAAAATGTCACCACGCCCGTTGTGAGGTTAACTGTGTAATCAGTCCCTGACACTTTGACAATTCCGTCCACCTTGACCACATCGACACTCGTAACATCCATTTCAGCAATTTGGTAAGCAACCGCTGTATTATCACCGCTGAATGTCTGCCTCTTCTTTCCTGTCAGTAGGTTTATGCCTTCGTTTGGTGTTCCTCCACCAGTTGGGGGTGTTACAGTTGCAATTAACGGGATATAGCCGGCCACATCGCCGAATGTCGTACCGTCCCAACTCTTATACTCGGATCCATTAAGCATGTACACCTTGTCACCGTAAGCAAAGAAGTAAGTCGGTGCATTGGTTAACGTTCCCACGCTTGTATTTGTGCCTAACGCTAAATCGTGCTTATATACATGGCCGTTAGCCGCAAATAAAAAGTGATACGCGCCGTTTAAGCTGCCGTACCACATGCCTTGTATACTTACGGCTCCCAATGTTTCGAACAGCTCGGCATAGCCTTCACGCTTTCTGAGCTTGAAATTCTCGGTAATCCTGTAATTCACCATTGAAGGACTTTCTCCAACGATCAATTCCGTCTCGCCGCTTGTATCAAGGTTAATCCCAAGGAATTTATTTATCGTTTCCGGCGGATTCTGCTTCTGACGTGTGATCGTTGCCATTAGCTAAAACCCCCATACACATTGTTAATCGTCTCTGAAGCTGTTGGCGGACTCTTGGAAGCCTCCGCTTTAAGTTCCTCGTAGCGCTGCTGCAGGAAGCCTGCAACGTCCGCATTCTCCGTAAGGAGTAAATGTGCGCCAAGACCATATGGAATTATCGTTCTGGCCGTAACATCATCAACCTGTAACGTGTCGGTCATGGCTGCTACGATGCTTGGAATAGGTCTATAGACCACTCGTATATTACCTTCGAAATAATAATTCATATACAAGTCCCGTTTGCCTTCCCACTTGTAATTAGCGGGGTTAGCGTATTGCCTATTAGGAAACTCTTCGACGATCTCATTCACGCTTTTAAAGTCATTTGGCATCTGTTTCTTGACCCATGGTCGGTAATCTGGAACATCAGCAGCTAAAGCGAATGGAATGTCGAACAATGCGCGATTTATCGTTTTATAGTAATAGGAGCCTGTGAATCTTAGTCTTGATTTAGTCGCCCCACTAGAAGGCGTCACAACCCCTTTATACGCTGTGAAACCATTAGGAGTATTTGTGGTGGTTATTGTCGCCAGCGTGTTCCATGCGCCGTTGTAGTCTTCTACATAGACGGTTCCGACTCGATCTACTTCAAAATAGTAGGCTTTCGCACTTCCAATGCACTCACGAATGAACTCCGTGCCTGTAAACTCCATAATATCGAGTTCCGATGTGTATCCAAGTAGGTTGGTAATCGGTTTATTTGCAATCTCGTATGTTTTGAATAAATCTCCCTGCTTGATGAGTTCCGATTGAAGGATTGTGAGCAGACCGGGCGTTTTAACTTTGTATGAAACGGTATCCGATTCGCTCAGCAGCCCCGTATCAAGCCTCTCGTCGATAAGATCCATTGCAATACCAAATACTTCTTGCGCCGTCGTTGCCATGTTTTCACCGCCTTATTCCTCTTTTGGGTGAGCCTGACGGTAATGGACCATCAAATCGCCCTTGCCTGCTGTGGTAAAATCGCACTTTTTACATATATACTGCTTTGTTTCCGTGAATTCGTTAATCTGCAGTTCTAAATCATCCGTCATTTCCTCAGATGGTTCACTTCCTACAGCTGGTACACTGTCAAAACGATGGTGCATGCGTAGGATTAGCAGCTCATTACCAGTGATAAACTCACCATTAGCGTCAAATCTAATGTGCTTTATGGTCCCAATCGGCGGCTTAACGTTGACCAGCAGATGTGGTTCGCCTATGAATTTAACCATTACAACCCTCCTTTATACAGAAATAGGGCGGAGCAATAAGCCCCGCCCTATCCGTTAGTTACGGCAGTTGGATAACTTGAACGACCAGTGCATGGTCAGTCAGGAGACGTTTTCCAGATGCCGGCGTGAACGTAATCACGATCGTTCCGTTGTTTTTCTTGTACTTTGCGCCCTCCAGGACAATAGCACGACTTGTTGCTTGTGCTACAGTTCCAGTAAGTGCGGCGCCAGCTGCCCAAAACTCACCAGCTGCGATGGAATAAGTCACGCTTCCGTGAGTCGGACCGTTTTCGATAATGATTGCTACACGTTGGTCCGCCTTTGTAGGCGTGATAGTAAATACTTCAGTTGCATCGATTACGGACGATGTAGCTGCATTGTCGTTGATTGTTGTGATTGTATTTGTCACCAACTGCGTGTTAATCGCTGTTACTGCCATCTATAACACTTCCTTCTCGTTTATTTAATTGGATTAAATTGTTGTTTCAGCTGCGAATGTGAATGTTCCAGTTACCATAAGATCTGGTCTAACCGTTTTACCTCCATATACATGAAGCCCACGAACGCCGTTATCAAAGCTGGACTCAAGACGCAACGATTCTGTTTCGATAATTTGATCAGCGTAAACGATGGAGTTGTATGCGCCGGCCATTACTTTAGATACTGGAACATCAATAGTTCCCGTATTGACCACTTGGTTTGTTACATACAATGTAAATCCTAGTTCCTTCGTCCAAGCGACGCCGCCCGTTCCATTAAAACCCTCATTGATGCTGAATTTGATGCCGGCTAGTTGCAGTTTGAGTCGCATCCAAGGAGGAGCTACCATCCACATTTCAGACTCGGACACGTTCGCTTCGGATAATTTTTGTTGCATTTCACCGATTTTCGACAATACGTTCGACGTAGTGATCGTGCCAACGATTTGACTATTAGCGTCACCATGTTTGCCTAGAATGAATGAATCTGCTGTTTCTCTTAGCTTGTAAGCCGAGCGTTCAGCTTGTGATCCTTTCAAATCCACATTGGCTTGTGCTTTTTCAATATCCCCAACCTTAAAAGCGAAATATTTTTGTTGGTCGATATTCATGGTAACACCAGCATCCTGTAACCCTTCATAAGTTACCGATCCAGCGTAGTCTCTGATCGTTGGGTCGGACAACCCGTTGAAGTAAACGGTATCCCCAGCCTTTTTGATCTCGCCTTCTGGCTCCATGCTGCAAATTTTCTTAGCGATTAGGTTATCTTCCAGCGTGCGGAGGATTTTGGTTGTCCATATTTGTGGTACAAATGCTGCAATTGTCATGAGTTACCTCTCCCTTATTTCCATTTTTTCATTGATTCGTTAATTGCTGTCCAGTTACGATTTGTTTCGCTGATGGACATTTTTGCTACTTGTTCGCGAGTGAAATAAGCAGGATTGCCGCCGGTGTTTGTTACTGCACCAGTTGATGCTTGGGCATTATCAATATTTTGTTGCTCGATTTGCTTAGACTTTTCAACCTCTGCAAGCCTCTGTTTAAGCGTTTGGTTCTCGTGCTTAACAAAAGCATCCACCAAACTTTTTCCATTGCTTACGTCATCCCACACAGTCTGTGGTATGTCCTTGGGATCTACATCGGGGTAAGTTTCCAAGAAAGCATGAAAATCTGACTCTTGTTTGGCTTGATCAGCCGTTTTCTTTTGCGTTTCATTGTACTGATCACGGAACTTTTTGCCCTCTACAAGCTCCTGCACCACATCGTCGGGAAGCCCTTGTTCACTGTACTTATCGATCAACTCTTTCTCTTTCAATGCTTGCTTGTATTCCGATTCCGTTGTGATCTTCTTGCCTTGCCATTCGATGTTTTGCTCAGCAAAGTAAGCGTCACGCGCTTCTTGCGCTGCCTTTTTTGTTACCGATTCACGTTCGCGATCAATCCGCTTTTGAATAATGGCATCAAGCTCCGATTGTGTGAACGTCTTCTCCGCCTTAGTCTCGACAATCTCCGCGCTCGGCTCGGCGTTCTCCGTGTTTACCGCCTGTTCAGCTATGGGTGTGTCGACTATTTCAGAGGATACTACTGGTTCGTTCCCTACGTTTTCCATTGTCTTACCTCCACATTTTTAAGCGGCGGTCCGCTGTTTTTGTTGCCGAAAGTGAAAATAGAATAGGCTACCGCAGTCTCAACGATAGCCCGTTATTCTTTATTTCGTTGTTGTACGCTAGCCAAAGCTAACTTACCCTCTATATCCATCTTCTTCAGAGCCGCTTGCTGTTCAAACTGTTGTTGTGTCTTCATTTGTTCTTGCTGCTGAGCCATATTTGCTTGTTCCTGCTGTTGCATCATCATTTGTTGTTGCTGATCTTGCTGACTCGCTTGTTGCTGTGCCATCTGTTCAGGCGGCTGCATCATCATTTCCATGAGCTGTGATTCCTGTTCTTCTGGCGGCAACGATTGGAGTTGCGCTTGTTGATCTGGTGGCAATTGTTCCATAAAGCGTGCCATTTGCTCGTATATAAACTGCTGCTTCATGTCCTGATTCTTAATATCCTGAATCAATTCTTGCTTTTGTGGGATCATGCCAGCAGGGACGCGATTAAGATACTGTTCAAATGTGATTCTTTCCGACTCTAGTAAGGCGTCCAATGTCTCCATGGCTGTAAGCTCACTCCAATATGACGATGGACCAACATCGATCTTGAGCCTGAACTTCATATCCTTCAGCTTGGAGAAGTCAAACTCACGAATTTCGCGTTTACCCATGATTTCAACATCAATAGAGCGTGTACCGTAATAGTTCGCCATGAAGTCGAGCCATACATAACCAATATCCTCGATGAATTGGTACAAATTCTGCTTAATGTTCTCTAGCGGTATCGATGAAGCTTGTTGTACAGCGATGATAGATCGGCCAGATGCCGACTCAGGTTTAACGTTGCCTAGCAGCGCGTCATTGGCGCCCAACATCTCTTTCGTCTGCTGTATGGTTAACTCAATGAGCTGAAACACCTGGCTCGACATGTCTCCGGGTTTTAAGTACTGAGCAACGTTCCCTATGTTCGTTTCAGGACCAACTGCTTCAATGCCAATAGCAGCTCCGATCTGATTATTCCATCCGCTCACCATACTTTTGTTATAGATGGCTTTAGGGAACGCTGTGTGCATCAAACTCATCATAGCCATCGCAAACATTTTATTCACGAACACCTGATTAGGGATAAGTCCAGTGCCTAGCGCTTGACCGCGGTAACTGTTCTTACGTGCGTCCCAATTCATGTGAGCGTTCGGGTAGTCACTAAGCTTTGTTTCCCATTCCTCGCGGATCGTGGTGTATTTGGTGATCTTCTTGGCGTATACCTTGTCATCTTTCTTCCATAGCTTCAGCAACGAGGTTGTTTTACCTGAGTTCTCACCCTTACGATCCAACTCAATCTTTGACCTATTACCCGATTGGTAGGATGTGTCTTCGTCTGAGCTAATCAAATCAATCTTCTCTTGCGGTATCTTATTGGCTTTTGCCTGTTCCTTAAGTGATTCTACAAGCTCACGAGCCACGATGATGATGTAAGGCTGACCTTTCACCTTGGAGTTATTAGGATCCCCAAACATGACGTTAACGTTGTCGACGCTATCTACTTCGATATCACCCTTAGTCGGCTGCGCGGTATCGATCAAAGCATTCCACCAAATATAAGCGCAAGCATCGCCTGATATAGCTGCATCAAGCAGCCATTGACGCAACTTCTGATTCATTTTGTTCTTTTCCCACAACGTTTCCGAATACGCGCTGATTAGCTCAGCCGCATCCTTAATACTCTGTTCATCCTCATTCGCCGGTTCCTCGCCGACATTTTCAGGAACAAACTGTAATTTGGTGTTCTGACTCATGATTGCTGCTATGAAATAGTTGATGACACGCTTGAATATGTTGAACACCGGAGTTGGTAGGCCATTAGCTACAACGCCTTGCCATTGCTCACCAGCGTAGAACGCTTCGTTGCGGTTAACTGTCTCATATAGGTTGACACGGTGATTGTAATCAATTCCAGCTTGGTACTGTAGCCATTCAGTGGTTATATCACCAACTCGTTTATCCTTACTCATGCTTCACCTTCTTTCTTAGGCGGTTGAAATGGATCATAGCTCATAAGGTTCTGCATACCCTGCATCATCTTATCCTCTTCCACACTAGCTTTAGCCTTCTCAAATGGCTTTGGAATGATTGGCGTGATCGGCTGGATAGGTTTATCCCGTCTGATGCCTAATCCGTCCTGCAAGCCCCTACGGTACGCCCACAATGGAACGATGAAAAGGCACAGCCCGAAGACTATGCCCATGATTGCGTATTCCATTAGCTCCAGCCTCCTGCAATGTACGAATCGTCTATCCTACTGCCTGTAAATGCGTTTGGTTTTGGCTTCTCGGAGTTAAAGTTGTACGTTTTGTCCGGTGCTTTTGGTTTTTCTTGCTTGAACTGATGAGCTTCGTCTTCCATTGCGTACCTTGTCATATCAATTGCGTGGTTATTCTTGTCCGGATATCCTGCCTTCCAGTTACCGTTAGCGTCTTTTTCATACTCGTAAGTAAGGAATTCTCTTGCAGTCTCAGGACAACGAACATCATCGATAATAATTGCCTCTAAACTCTGAAGGAACCGTACACCCCATTCAATACTATCTGGGCCCTTCTTAACACCCATGATATTTAACCCGTACTGTCGCAGCTCGTTAATGCTTTTAGGTTCTGCCGAATCCGCTTTGATAAGCTCGTTATTTTCGTTCTCAGTAATGATATGTTCATAAGCGGACCGATTAGATAATCCAACTTTGTAGAGCTCATGGTAAATGTACAGTCGTTTATGCTTCCGGTCATAGTGCATCGTCCCATAAGATAGCGGATCAACCGCGTAACCAAAGTCAAGCGCACGTTTAATGTTGTAGAAGTCCTCAATTTCTTCATCGCCGATTTGGCGAATCTGAACATTGCCGAACACTTCCCCACCAGTACCGGTAATTGTTCCGAGATACTCATGTTCATACGCTTGTGGCTTAACAAGTTTAAGATGTTCAGCCTCGACAATGAACTGTGGACCCAACCATTCACGCGGAACGGTTAAATAGGTACTGTGATGAGTTAGACGATCCGGACGAGTTAGCTGCATCTCCGCATTCACCCAGTTGTTAGCTGACTTAGGCGGATTGTACGAATAGAATACAGTAAACTTCCTGCCTCCACGCATAAGGGACTGATTGATCATCCGCACTTCTTCCATACTTGTGAACTCATCTAATTCCTCGTACCAAATGAATTTAGTGTATCCTCGGCTGAACTTCATTGACTTAATCTTTTTAGGCTTGTCCGCTCCCCTGAATCGTATCTCCTGCCCTGTGGGGATGTAGGTGATGACCAGCTTAGCTTCAGGTATGTGCCAGTAGTCCTCGACTCCCAAAGCTTCTATAGCCCATGTAAGCTGCTCGAACACCGATTCTTTGAGTGTATCTTTTACTTTGCGCAGCACAACCGCATTTGCATTAGGGTCGGACATGATACCAAGAATGATCTCAATTGCTACGAACGACGACTTTGTACTTCCTCGTCCTCCGCTCAGCCAATAGTGAGTATGTCCATCTCGTTTTATATCGGAGTGTACAGCGTGCAATGATGGAGCTATAACACTGGATAGCCTGGTCATTTGATATCATCTACGATCGTAACGCCAATGTTTCCGCTGTGGTCGATTTCCTGTCTGTCTCTCCACTCTCTAGGCTTGCGGTTCTTTAGCCAAAAGATGAGAGCTGTTGTGTTCGGGTGAGCAACCTTTCTTAAGTCAACTGCTTCCCCTGTGAACTTACTCAATTCCTCTTCGGTATAATCGTATCCAAGTGCTGCTTTAAGCAAAGCGTTCTCGACCATTACGTCGATTACTTCCTTTCCGCGTTTTAGGACTTCGGTTAACTCGGGATAACGCTTCTTGTAATCTATAAATGCATCTTTCCCAACATCAAGGTTTTTGCATATATCAGCATCAGTTAAACCATCCCTTGCCCATGCTTCGATTAGCATCAGCTTCGGCTGTACATGAGTTTCATACTTACTAGGCCGTGCCATCATTCATCACCCTCTCCAAAAAATGCATGCATCGCCATCTGCCACAGGATTAGATTACATATGGCGTATATACTCACGGCATCTAAGTCCGTCATTTCACTCACTGCCTTAAACAACAAAAGAGCCTTATCGGCTCTCTCATGGTCGATTAATCCAACGGCGGTAGGATTGTTCGATAATATATGTGAAGCGCGTCCACGCTTGTCACCTTAAATTCCGTATGATTCCTTCAAAGTCTTCAACGACTCGTTAATTTCATCGTGTACGTTATGACCGCTCTTCTGCAATTCTATCAACACTCCAAGGTATTCGCGGCGATTGTAATTCTTTTCATTCTCATCGCGGCGAGCAATATCCTCAGGTGAGTCGATGTGTTGCCCAATCAGTCCAAAGCGATGGATTGGTGTTAATTGTCGCGGATCGGATTCTTTATCAATGTTTACGCCTGGCACGTATGTTAAAGCTTCAGCAACAGCATAACTTCCATCAGGATTTTTTTGCTGTGTTGTAACCTGTACGATACAACCGCCATCGACGTTAGCTACCTTTGTTGATTTCATCCAGCCTTGTGATTGAGAAGATGCTTTACATAATAATGCGAATGTGTCCCCATCGCCATATACTTGCAAGTCAGAAATGTTTGCTTTCGCTCCACGAACCTCTGTGATTCCTAGATCCTTTTCCGTCATCTTCATCATCCTCTTCATCAATATAATGCAAATGAGATATAGCGCACTCACCATATCCCACTTGCTATCGGCTCATCCGGCATGAATGACCTATAAGTAGAATAACACAAATTGTCTACGCCGGATTGTACGATCTTGTACAGTTTATCCTATCTTTGCCGTTTCTTTTACTCGCTTCAATCGGCTGCTTATTCTCGCTATCCAATCGTATGAGTATTGCAGTTCAGTTGCTATCGCCGCTATCGTCTTACGCTCCACATCTCTCATGTAAGCGACTCTGTACTCCAATGTATCAAACTTACTCATCCTATCCTCCATGCGTCTCTTTGCTTCACGCTTGAGGCTTAGGATGTCTATCACATCATCCATTGACGCTTGAACTGCTTGTACCATAGGCCATACGAGGTTTAATGGTGTATCGTCAGAGTTTCCTGAAGGCATTCCGCTGTAACTGGCTACTAGTTTCGTTCTCGGACCATTTGCAAACATTCGCCTTTGCATGATCCGCAGTTCACCCTCTAGTTCGTGTCTTCTTATTTCGAGTATCTCAATTTCATTGCACAGATCGTTGTACGTTCTATCCCAATCGAAATTACTCATGCCGGATTCCCCCTATTTTGTTTTTATACTACTGTTTTCCAATCCTCTGCCAACATGTCAGGTTGACTCGGCGCCCATCCTACCGTAATTGATCCATCAGCGGCTTTCATGTCTATATGTGATTTGATTGTCACCAATGGATCTCCATCTTCGCCCTGATACCCAACATGATCTAGCGCTTCTCCACGCAACCTTGACGATGGTACGGTTGTTCCCTTAACCAAATAAATAAACATCCCTTTACCATTCCATCCTGCACGAGCTACCTTTTGACCATTTTTCAGTTCATTCAACGCTTCTCCAAAGTTCATATACATTCTCCTTTGTTGAGCGTCCCCGTAGAGACGCTCTGTATGATTAAATCAACCAAATATCAATGGTTCGTTTTCTCCAGCAGCAGATCGACATCCCGTGATAAACCGTTTAGTGACCTCTACAAATCCGCCGTCTCTTGCAATATGCCCTCCACCGTCCGTGCCTTTGCTCAATTCTTCAATGCGCGGCAATAGTTTTTCTAACTCATCAGCCACTTTCACGCACATTTCTGGGCTGATCTCACCATCGCAATCAGAATGATTAAAAAACTCGTACAGTCCAGGGTTCGCTTCTTTGCTGTAACTTGAATCCCAATACCAATTTTCTTTATCCATGTTTTCATCCTTGTGAGGAGGGTAGCTTCCTCCAGCAGCTTCAGCAACCACTTTTCTAAATCTGTTGAATGATGAATATGCTCCGTGAAATGCATTATGTGAAGTGTCTAATCCCACTAAGCTACACTCCTTTGCGACTGTTCAAGCTGAAAGACTCTTGCGGCAAGGGCTTCGTGTTCTGCGCGGCTAACTGGTCGTTCTGCCATCTCCACACCCTCGTTTGCTTCATCCAACTCGTATCCTGGCCCTTCGCTGGGAAGCGTGGGGATTACCAGTGAGATATTCTGTATAGCTTCTTCAGCCAGTTTTGCGGCTTCAACAGCTCTTTGATGCTCCAATTCGGCGCGAAATCGACTGGCCTCGTCCTCGGAGAGCTCGCGGTATTGTCCGATATCCAAACGTTTAATGCTGATTTCTTCACCATTCTCAGCAAGATTTGCAAGGTAGCTCGTCCGTTTCAGATCATCTTCCCAACGTTTGTTGTAAATCGCCGGCTTTGCATCATGCAGTTTTTTCGCGATCTCCGCCAAGTTTGTATTGAGGTTTGTTGATGTCGGTTTCGATTGTGATTCCAACTGCGTCCGTAGAGCTGCATTGTCTGCCACTAGACGTTCATTCTCTTCCTTAACGTTATGTAGCTCTTTTGCAGCTGCATCACGGCGTAACTCCATATCAGCTAATTTGTCGCTGTATTCAAGCGCTTGTTTACGGTATTTATCAAGCTCCGTTACTTCATCGGCCAACGCTTCTACTTGCGATTTATAGCTAGCTTCAATCGTCGCCTGTTTTTGAGCTCGATCACCTTCACGCATTTGCAGCCATGTGGATAGCATTTGATATTGTGATTCACCGGCACACAGTTCGCGGAGTGTAAACGTCATATCCTCGATGGTGATGTTCTCAAACTCGCCAAATAGTTCCTCTGACGCTGTTTGAGCAGCCAATTGAGCTTTGAGCGTATCCAGTTTTGCTTGTTCCTCTTCATGTTTTGCCGTCCTCGGATCAAGTTGGTTTACTACGTCTTCCTGTGCTTGGATATCCTGTTCTAATTGGCTCATTTTTAGCCCTCCGTTGTCATATTTTCTAGTTATATTATATCATAATGACATGCCAATTAATAGCGATAAATCCAATAACCACGCGGTATTTCAGCGATTTCATCAACTTTTAATATATTTCATTATGCCATATGGTGGATAGGCGGGTCCCTCATCTTTTAGCCTCCGATACATCTCAATATTCAGCCTGCGTTCACTGCACTGCGCGAGATAACTTCCACATCCGGGCGGAAACTTGTCGCTTCCCCACCGTCCCACTCAACATATCCGCTGCTATCGATTTTTGTAATGACGTGCGGTACTCTCCAATCAAAATTCGCTTTAGAAGAGCAGCTTCCTGACCGGATAATTTTTACCGTATCCCCGATATTTGCGCCAAGCTGTTCGATATGAATTGCTTTCAGCTGATCCCAGTAATGCTCCTCATCAATCTTAGTTGAGAGGATGTTCTGCTTACCTTCCGGCGTTTCAATTTGGAAAAGGTCCGGTCCTCCGTTGCCTTGATGGTAAACGTCATAATAGACGCAGCCACCAGTAAGCTCTTGCCCAAAGTATTTATGCGTAGGATCAATAATTTTAACCGTTGTCATATTCGATTTTCCTCCCCATGTATTTCTGTATTCAGCGAATGCTCATCCTCTTTAGGACACATTCACGGCATAAATTCTTCCCATCCGCTCTTGTTCCGTAAGATTCTTTATACCGCTTAAACCATTTATTACAACCAACACAGAATAACCAGAATTTTTTCTTCCTCAATCTCTTAGTTTTCGGCACATGGTGGTTGTTCTTTGGTATTTTGTATTTGATGTACTTTCCGTTTTTATCCTTCTTGCAAGTCCAAAACTCCATGCTCATGTCCCTCCATATTCAAAGCTGTTCGTCATTACGGGCAACAACAATACTTACCTGGTCTGCGGCAATAATCGCACATTTCATCTTCCTCGAACGAGTTATAGCGATCATTCACAATTTTCTCTAACTGACGTTTCATTTCGTCAGTCAAATCCGATTCATTAAAATGCGAAGGCTTAGTGATGAATTTGTTGAAAATAAATTTCCCGTCATCTTCATCCACTTCAAACTGCACTTCGTAAGCTAAAGCATCTTCATCGCCTTCCTCAGTAAATTGACCGAGGTATCCATATGCTGGGCTAATAAAAAAGTCACAAATTTCAAACTCCATTTCTCATCCCTCCAAGTTCCTCAATATTCATTCAGATACATAACTTAAAACTCTCCCAAAACTCCCTCTATCTTCCCCACAACCGCTGATTTCGGCTTATTCTTACTCTGCTCATGTCTGCTTATCGTCCTACCAGGACTGCCTATTAATGCGCCTAATTGATTCTGTGTTAGTCCTTTTGCTGTACGTCTGAGGCGCAGCCTTTCACCGTACATCTCCATCGTTTACACCTGCTTCCTTCCGTACATCGATTCTTTACGATGACGCTCCATACTAGATCTCCATGCTGCTCCCTCGCGGTTTGCTTGTCTTTGTAATCTCTCAAAGTTTGGTTGCATCGATTATCCTCCTGTGCGCCTCTCACAGCGCTTTTAGTTACCTACCTAGTATTTGTCCGTCCAACTCTATCAAATCGATCTAATAGGCAACTCTGGCGGTCTGATGATGGGTTTAACCTCTCTGGCGTAGCCTACGAGTATATTATCTTTCGTGAGCGCTAGGTCGATACCGTTTAAACGGATGTATCTGTCTATGTTTTTCATGCGATATCTACCTCGACTCTCGGATTCTTGTTATCCACCTCAAACCGATGTACGATCGTTCCTATTTGCGCCCATCCGTCATTCTTCAGTAATCCAGCTGATACAAGTCCATCAAATATAAATTTCTGACCGGCCATAAGATTATCTTTGTCCTTTTTGCGATTGCGGACGTACCATGTGATTTCGAAATTAGCCAATCCTTCTATGCTTGGTAGCTTTGCCGCTTTAGCAGTCCATGCAACATGATTTGTATAATGAGCTTTCATTTTGCTGTAATTTCCATAATGCCGTTTACTCTCTGCTACGATCTCGTTCATGCTTGGCAAAGTTCCTGCGATGATTAGTTTCATGTTGGTTCTTCCTCCTTGGGTAAAATACCGTTAATCCCCCGAATACACTGCCCGAAAGCGACGACCCTACCCATCATTTCATGCCATTCTACTTGTTTTTCTTCGGCAAAAGCTATCTGAAACTGGCTATTACTGCCCTCTTTCGACTTTTCTAAATCATCCTTTAATTTGTCTAAATCCCTCATAAGCTTTTCGTGCTTTGTTTCTAATGGCGTGTACATCTCACAGTAGAAGCACCAACTGTCAGTGTGGCATACGCACGCGCTGCTCATGACGCATCATCCCCTCCACTCACAAAATATCTCTTCAGCGAATCTCTGTTACTTTTACTTTTCTTCTCTTCTTTGCTTGTTAGTGGCTTACGTGGCTGTTTGAATGGTGTGACTGCCGGCCTGCTTGCTCGGATATCTTTTGACATTTGATCAGCTCCTCTAAATGGCTTGTTCATAATTTGCGAAGCAGCCGCAGCCGCCTATGTCGAACATGTCTATCTGAGTACCGAGTCCAGTTTCCCAATCAATTCTTAGCTGGCGAAGTGTATACGGCGTCTTGGTGTACTTAGCCACCCTTACGCCCTCATCGTTTAAACCGTAGTGTGAAAATACTGAATTGCTGAGTATTGATACTTCTTGGTTTTCCAGATATTCACGCATTTCCTGCTCTTTTTCTTCGTGGTATTTATATAGTTCCGGCTTCGTCTTTAAAAGGTGGATAAAGTGTCCCTGCCCTGCCCTTACACAAAAGCCACCACAGTTGTTATGTGAAAATCCGAGTTCATAGAGTTCAGGCGTTTTTATCCCAATTTTGTTTAACTCCCTTATCATGTCGGATTTACTTAGATAAGGAGCTTCTGTCATAGGTGATTTAACTTCATAAGGTGCCCAGTGCTCGACAATCTTTTCTAGTCGATGCATTTCTGTCCAATCAATTCCAACGTACAGTACGGCCTCTTCTGCCTTGTAATTCTTTTTGATATAGTCAGCCGCTACCTTTTGCTTTAGCAAGTGTGAACACTGAGCGATCCGGCTGTTCCCGATCCATTTCACATCTCGGAACACTTCCCATGGATCGCGGCCATCTTTGAGCCATACAAGTTCGCACCCTAGCTCGTTCGATGTTTCTTTTAAGAATCGATATAAATCTTCGTCTTCGATCATTGTGTCAGTGAACAGCAGTATCACGTTTTCTTTCCCATGTTCTGCTACTACTCGCTTTGCTGCCATCCAGGAGCCTATTCCTCCTGAGTACATGATGATGTGTTTCATGGTATCTCTCCTTTGTCGCAATCTTCCGAATATTCAAATCCTAACCCTACCCTGACCCTATACGGCCCCCGCGTTGCTGGGATTATTCTGTCGATATGATGGCACTATCGTGCAAAAGATCTGCGTTATCGTGAATGTTTCCAATGACGTCCATTTGCCCTTGGTGATTCCATAAAGTGTAGCTCTCTATGATTTTCCAACCTTGAATTATAGAATTTGGTATATCGAAACTGCTTTTTCCGAATGCAGATGCATGACGCAATGCCCACCCACAAGGTAAATGTGAAATTATAAACATCTCTCCTGTCGCATGCTTCCTTAGCATGGCGTATGGTTGAACGGATATTCCTCCACACGATCCATTAGGTACAACGATGTCTCCCTCGTAGAGTTCTACTCCTGCTCTATTCTTTAATCCAGTGTACTGACCTACTGTTCGAGGTAATACATTGCAGTCAAAATCTTCAGGGTACTCATAAGGTTCTGTGAAGTTCGGGCTAATCAGCACTTGCTCGTTGTTGTGAACTAGGTCCCCATACAACCATTCACCGTTATCAATTCGTTTACCACGGAACTTAATCTCTCTCATATCTCATCGCTCCCTTTTCTGTATCCCTCATGACCTACCATGTGTCGGTATCCGGCATAACTCGATTCACTAAGTCATACCACTCACCAATCGAAATCACTTCGACCACTCTATCTGGCTGCTCATTCCTCAATTCCGTTATCTTCACAGTTGCCAACTCCATGTTGTCCCTTTTATAAAGCCCTGTTAATTCGTTATCTACTAGCGTTTTGAAATAAACTGTTTCATCCATTCTCCATCTCTCCCTTTTTGATTACCTGGGTGATCCTCCAACCCAAATGACTCTATCCCTCTGCGTATAAATCCGGCATAGTCTTTGTCGTATAGCTCGTAGTCGTCATGTTTGGTCATATGTCCCTACCTGCACTTTTTTCTCCGCAGCTCTGGCAAAAGTGTAGAGGCAAATCTCCTGCGAACGAATGTATGATTTCGATAACGAGTGTTTGTTTTGGCGATACCTTTTCTTTGCATGACAAGCACCATTTGAATCCAACAGAAGTTAACGGGAATCGCACAAATATGGTGTATGACGCTCTCTTTATGCTGTCAACAATTACTGTTATCGCCTTAATTAGCGGAATGCGCTCCCAATGCATTACGTCCCCTCCCCGATAGTGGTCAGAAGCGCGGCGCGGCAGATCGCAAGAGGTACATTCGTGCTAGTTGCCCAACCTTTCCCTATTCGCAACTCAACTTCTTTAGCCGCGTTATTCATCTTCATTTCCCACGACCATTCACCTTGTAGCTTCTCCAACACTTTCCAAGCTGCATCTATGTCTGTTGAATAATACGGAATCGTTTCTGCGCCACACACCCCGTTTAACCAAGCGTCCATTGCATTTTCAACTCTTTCCCTATCCCATCTGAAAACTCCAACTGCGATTTCGCTATCTAATTTATGTCCTGCACCCATATCTAACACTTGCTCTCTTGTTAATGTCATTTTGATTCCTCCATCATTCTCGCGAATTCTACGCCAACCATAATCTTCTTCGTACCGTTGCATGTCTCACACTTTTCTTGTGCTTCGTATCCATTCGGTCCATACGGAACTGTCCAGCCTTCCCCGTTACAGTCGATGCAGTCAATTTCCACCTTAACTACACTCATTACGCTTCCTCCCTAAAACATCTTATTGTTAATCCGATAGTCATTACCTTCAAACCGAAACGGCTTGGTATTCATCATCATTCTTGAGAAATTCCGCTGCCCGACTTTCCTTGATAGCTCATCCGACACAAGGTTTGTCGTGTAAAGTGTATGCCGTCCGCTTCTCCCGTCGATGATCTCAAACAGCTTTTCTGTCGCCCAGCTATCGCCTTCCTCTTCCTTCCTGACCTTCTCAGCGCCTATATCATCCAGCGCAAGAAAATCGACTGTAGATAGCACGTTTAGCAATTCTGCCTCGTTAAAATCGCTGTTTTTGTTGTATGTACTCTTGATGACGGTTAGCAGCTTAGGTACCGAGATGAACACCGATATAAATCCTCTTTTTTTGAGCGCTTGGCATATTGAGTAAGATAAGTGTGATTTCCCTAGTCCGTACATTCCTGCGAATAGTAGATTCTTAGGATTGTCTAACGAAAACTCATTTGCGTACTCAACGGATAGTTTAAATGCTTGTTCAAGTGTTGAATTATCCATGTTGAAGTTTTCGAATGATGCTTTTTCTAGGTCCGGACTAACGGTGCTGTACTTATCAAACATTTTTTTTACTTGAAGCTGCCGCTGTTCGCGTTTGGCTTCTCGTGCCTGTTCATTCTCCCAACACACGCAACCTCGTTTGTAATCTATCAGCTTCCCCTTCTCTGGACCTGCTACAATTGGCGATTGGATAACGACTACTTCGTTTTTACAGCCATCACAGGTGTAACGACCGATCTCAGAAACCGAAATCAATTCCGGCATTAGGGTTTTTATTACCTCTCCCATCGACTTCATGATGATTCCCTCCGTTTCGATATGCTGCCATTCCCGTTTTACCTACCTCACTACTTCCTGATGATGAATAGTTTCGTTCCCATGTTCGTACAGCTGCTTTCCAATCCTTCATTTGGTTCTTTCCTACCTTCCAACCGTTTGAAGTGTAATGGTCGAACCATTTCTCAGCATCTACTCCGTTTGTTCTTTCTTCGCAATAAGCCTTTACTTCTTCTAGTTTTGGATGAACGAATTTAGATTGCTTAGGATTACCGCTAGGTTGTCCGATTTCTGTTGTACTCTTATCTATACTTATCTCACCTATACTATCCTTACCTATACTTACCTTACCTACGTCGACCAGTGGTATGTCATCTGGTATACCAAGTGTCGTACCAAAGGTGTACGACTTGGAATCATCGAACATTAACTGTGTTTTTTCCTCCGTATAAATCGTTGGAGTGTAGCGGTCATTACGGATATAGTTGTGAATTCGCCAGTGTTTTATCACGCATATTCCAGTATCAAAAGGGATGATAAAGTTCTTGAATACGAGCATGTCCATATCGTTTTTAGAGCAGGATACCATCCTCATGATCTTCTGTGGTGAGTTAACGAATCCGTCATCATCACCACGCATTGCCAAGTGGAAGTATAGGTTCTGAGTCGATGAAGGCATGTCTAGGAATAAGTCGCTGTCTATGATGCTCTTGGAAAACATTCTTCTCTCTGCCATCCTTACACCGCCTTACTAGTGAATCTTCCCTTTATGTCATACCAACGGTTTTGGCAGGAATACATCGACCGTCCAAGCTCGGCAGCTGCCGTTTTGAATAGTTCCGTTGTCTTTTTACGATTGGCCATTCCTTGAATCATGACACTGGCAAGCTTCTCTTCCTCTTGCGGCGTCCATCCGTGATAGTGGTATTCAGTCATTAATCTTCCCTCCCCCAGGTTCCACGTAGGTGCCAATTTGTTTCGACATACTTGCTGATTAGCTTGAACGCAGCACGAGCGGCATTCATACGTTCTCCATCAGGAGATGATGGACAAGAGGCAAGTCGAAGTAATTTATTTACAGTTGGGTTATTAAATTTCATTTCGCTAATATCGTTGTACATGACATCAAGGGCGAATCTAGCAGGCCCTTTATCATTTTTAAATTGATCAAAAAAAGAATTGCATGCCGTTTCCAAGTTATTCATAGTTAACCTCCGCGTTTAAAGCCCGTCGGCTATCTGATAAATACATTGTAGCATACTTTGTAGTAGTTTGTAATACTTTGTGGTAAATAAGTATAAGAAATATTATTCTGTGGTACAATTCGGCTGAGGTGACACATATGGAAAAGGTTAAAACGTCCGTTAGCTTGGATAAAGATGTGTATGAGTTCATTCAGCGGCTGGCTGATCGTGAGCGGTTAAATGTTAGCCAAGTGATTAATAAAGAGTTTGCGTTGAAGTTAGAATCCGAGAAGGGCGAGTAATCGCCCTCTGCTGGAGTTTGTTCCTGATGCTACAAAGGATTAGTCCAATTCCCATCCATACTTTTTGGCCGTTTCCCCGAATAGGGGCATCCCATATGATCCGTATTCGTCAAAATCTTCCAAACCTTCTTCAAGAATCCAATTCCACATTTGCACAACGTTATACATTAACTCAGAAGAAATTCCGCGCATGCCTCTTGCTTTCCCATATCCAAACTGGACATCTTTCTCAAGCTGCTCTAATACGTTTTCGCGTGTAAACGGGATATGTCCGTGTTTTCCCTTGTATTCGTCTTTGAGTTCAACACCTAGCTTATGTAGGTCAAACTCGGGTACAAAATTCATTAATCTAGTTAGATCGCGACCATCAAATGTTTCTGATTTATAATCCCTATATACTTGCTCGAGTGTTTTCATATTGTTGCTCCTCTATTTTTGATTTTGTTTTGATCTTCCATCGATTCGACCGAAATACTTAGCGTAGCGGTAGCCGTATAAGGGCTACCTCCTCCATCTAATCATCCAATACAAACCGTATAAGTTCGCGATAAGCCGTTTAAAAGTGTCACGCAGCATTATTTTGTAGGGCTGGGGAACACCGGTTTCGTTAATTTTGCTCATTTTCCGCTTCCACCAACTTTTTATATTCTTCCTCAGTCAAAATGTCCTCACATTCACAATCCCATCTACCACACAATGGGCAATCTTTCCATCCACTCATGCCGGTTCCTCCTCGATCAATGTTAGATTTCCGTTAGCGTCCATTTTGAAGCGTTGACGGTTGTTTTCTTCATCAATTTGATCTATTAGTGCGGACTTATCGCTTTGCAACTTCTCTACACGCTTCCGCAGCTCGTCACGTTCCTTTTCAGCAGCATCAGCTCTCTGGCGATGTTTTTCTAAAGCAGCACATGCTGCATCGTAAGCATCAGGCGTGGGGTATAACTGTAATGCCTCTCGTTTCCACTCCTCTGCTTCCTTTTCAGCAGCTATGGCGCGGTCAATGGCGTGCGGCCAAGCTTCGAGTGCTCGATCTAAATATTGTTCTTCCGTGCTGTTCTCAATACGCACAAATTGTCTATCAGCCTGCAAATCTCTCTTCTCACTCATCCTCATCATCTCCTTAATATGGCGACTTGTTATAAACCTCTGCTGCTTCCTCAACCGAAACCCAGTCAAACTGTCCACGTACGCTGTTAACCATCTCTTGTATCTCTTTATCGCTCTTACCAGCATCTCGCATAGCTTTGATTACGTAGCCTAGACAGGCGTTATTAGTCCATATTTCCATTGGGACGCTCCTCAATAATCTCGTGCCGATCAGCCGGCCATAAAAAGTAACTATTTGTGATTAACCAATCTTCTATATGCTCCTGGGGTTTGCTGCGTTTGATCTCCTTACCTTGGTGGTAGAGGATTAGTCGGTACATTTGAGTGTGGAGAGGCATTGACGGGCTAACTTTCCGTTGTCCCTCTGTATGCTAGTGACGCCCGCATCTTCCAATTGCACATCATGGTTCCAATTGCTTGCATAGAATTCCAGCACTACTTTCATGGCTATGTGTTCGGCGCGCAACTTCTTTACTTCTGCCCTCATTAATCCTGTGCCGAAGATAAGATTATCTTTAGATGCCTGTGATTCGTGTTTCAGTCTTTCATTCTCTTTGTTTGCCTTCTCCAGTTCATCAAGGAGGTAGCGGATATAGGTGGGAGTGTTGGCGACAAACTTTGCATCATCGAAGGATAATTCTGACGCTACAGTGCGCCTAATGAATATTGGGTCTTTAGGGTCAACAACAACGCTATTATTCGTTTGGTAGTGCCACCATTCTCCTTGTGTAGCCTTCTCCAACGCTTCTTTTATCTCATTTATCATCTATCTCATCTCCTAATAGGTTTATAGATCCGATACGGCCTCCGCTGTCGCTAGGTGATTCAGTCGCATTGGAGGCCTTCGGCTAATTAGTTACTTTTCATCTTCTGTGAAACTAAGTATTTTAACGCCTACTATTTTTTCCTCAATATCCACTGAATCAATCCACATTTCACCGTCAGGGCCCTGTAAAATGTACTCGGCTACATATCCTGTACCATCGAGTCTGCAACCTAATTTATTCTCGTCATATCCCATATTTGGTTCAAAACCGTCATCGCAAAGTGCATCCAATGTAGAGCTCAGAATGCTTGACCCTGAACAATTACCACCAATTTCGTATATAACAGTCCCTTTGTATTCACCGTTTTGTAGCGATACCTCAACTGTGTGCAATCCCCGTTTTGGATAACTTCCTGCTCCCATATAACTGTTCATTTCGATTCCTCCAATAGGTTTATAGGTCAATCCCTCTTAATTTACGTTTATAGCGAATGCCTGCTGGATCTCCATCAAGCCAGCGGTGACAAGGCGTACAGAGGTGGAGAAGATCCTCCACCGTTGTTTTATGCGTCAAATGCTTGCGTCCGGTGATATGCGCTCTCTCTGTCGCTCTAGCCGAGCTACAACGCTCACAGACGAGTGCTGACCGTTCTTTCAACTGTTTATCTACCTTGGTGCTAATGTCGCCCATTTGCTTCTGTGTGAGCTTTACGCGTGTCTTGGATGTTTGGGATGCTTTGGAGACTGGGTGGAATGGTAAGCCCATGTGAACCCTCCTATACCAATTTGGCTTGGCTCCAGAAACCCTTTTTATTGGCGTTCTCAAACTTGTTTTTATTCATGAAGTTCTTGTATCCAACCTCGCCATATCTGCTGATTAAGTTGTCTCTGTTCACCTGAATGTCATGCAGCAGCTTTTCGAAGTCCGCAGGGCTGTAATAGTTTCGCAGATGTTCACCGTTTGAAACGTATCCTTTATCCAAGTTCGTTAGTAGATTGAAACGATATGACAAATGTTTCTTTCCTTTGTGATCGCTGATTCTTATGCTGTTCGACACACCGTAATCAAGTTTGAGATAGACGCTATTTGTCGAATAAGCGTCATATCTTTGCACGGTGAAGCCCATCTTTTTGGCAGCATCGATGATCATTTTTGTGTATCTTTTTATATCTTGAATGGTCATTTGAACCCTCCTATGCAGACTTTTTATTCTCGTCCAGGTACTTGATAAGCGTGTTAACCTTTGATTTTGGTAGCTCAGTGAGACTATTTAACGTCAGGCCAAGGAATTTATTGATCTCGTCATTTCCTTTAAAACCGGCTAGACCACGTTTAACTCGAAGCATCTTTACTTGGTTCTCTGTCGCTAACTCAAAAGGACCGTTACTAGAAGCTGCAGTCGTGCTTATAGGCTTTTTTGTCTGTTGATTAGTAGATTGATTAGGTGTGCTGGCAGGACGGTTCTGAGAGGCTTGTGGAGCGTCTCCATCGTGTGTGTATTTGGTGCGGTCTTTGTCGAAATAAACATCAGCCGCAAATCCTAGTGACTTACATGCAACACTGATTGCATCGGTGTAGGCCATTTTGTAGCATTCATCGCTCGTATAAATCCCGTTTCTTTCTGCCGTTACAAAGGAGCTGCCGCCCATTCCTGGTATTGGAGCAGACCATTCACCGTCGACTTTCACGGAGAGAAGAATGTCGACAAAACAAACTATTTCATCGCCACCACCATGTTCTAAACGCTTATCGGTAATTTCTATCTTCCACCCGATGCCGCAGATACCGAACATCTCTGTCAGCATCTTGATTCGCCACATGGGGTTAATGTCGCTCATGCCTTTCAGCCTGCCGCCATTGATTGCTTTTAACGCTTCAGGTGGAACAGCGCGAACCTGCTCATATATCTTCATATGCTCAGTCATTTCAGCACCTCCTACTTAACTTTTAATTTCATATCTTGTCGAAGCTCAGCACCAGGAATCAACGTTCCCTTTTGCAATTCATCTTTAATCAGCATCTTATTAGGAGCGACTGATACGGAAGTGCGCATATATTGCGTAGGCAGTAACGCTTGGTTTGTAATTTCCACACGCGGTGGATTGGCTCCGATCTTGATTTTGAACAGCGATGACTTAATCTCAGGCGTGTTGGAACGCAACATTTCCCGTTCAACGTATTCATGCAGCCATGCAGCATCCTTTTTAAGCTTGTCCGAGCGAACTTTAAGCCGTTTGATCTCATTTTCGATAGTCTCAGCTTCTGTAAGCTTGCTGTGGTGGAGTTTAATGATCCCCTCAGCCTTTTGTTGGAATGATAGGTCGATAGTCTCTAGCACGCCTTCTAGACCTTCTACGCCTTCTTCTTCCATCATGTAAGCGACTTGGTTTAGTGATTCGGATAATTCATATAATTTAAGTGACATTGAAATTCGTCTCCTTTTGGTTTAAACTATGGTTAGAAACTTTCACATTTAACTGACGGGAGCCACTGCAATGGCTCCTTTTCTTTTTGCATTTTTAAGCATTACTATGGCGATGTGTCTGCCCGATTTATGCCCCTTGTATCTTTTTGCTATAGAAAGGTAGTCCAAAGTTTTTATGCTCATCTTCCTCTTTCACCGTCCGTTCTATCTCTATCTCAATCGTTGATCTCCAACCGTCGTGAATGTACTCGGGATACTCTCGTATAAAGGCGTAATAGTGCGGCTCATCGCGTCTAGCTATCTCTTTCTCCGTCCAGATGCGGACTCTTGAGCGTATGGATGATAGGATTTCTTCGGCGCACAATTCAGAGTTTTGGGTGGTGGTTAGCCATGAGTCGAAACGGTATCGTTCAGTCATTTGGTTGCTCCTTCCTCTTTAGTTCGAATAGCGAGAAAAATATATCGTTTTTGATTCCCTCTATTGCCTCTAATGCTTCATGTGGTGTAAGACCTTCATCTCTAACCATTTCTACCATTGCAGAAGCAATTAACTGATGGCTCCGCTTTTGTGGGTTGAAACGAACCTTCGTCACGCTATCCCTCTCCTCTCAAACGCTCCACTATTGATAAGTGAAGGTTTACTACAGCATCAGCTGTGCTCAACGTATCGAACTCTTCTTTGATTTTCTCGTCTTCCCACAGGAAAGTTTCCCATCGTCTTGTCTTGAAATTTTCGTTGCTGTAAGTACGCCATGCGCTGGATATCCGAGTAGTGTCGTTTATCCTCGTGTGTATCCCTGTCGATATATCTGTGTCTTGGTAGCTCATACTGCTTCTTTCCTCTCCATCGACTGATTAAACTCCCAAGGAATCTCTCTTTGTGCCTCAGCTGCGACGACTTCCTTCTCGTACTCCGTACCTGGGAACTGATCGTCGATGTATCCAGCCATGAAATCCGCTGCATCTGCCATTTGTGGAAGGTTTGATTTGAGCCATTTTGCGACTCCTTCTAGATCCCACACACCTGATTTCTTGCACTCATACAGTTTGTTGATATGTTGGTTTATTTGATCTGCTTCTGTAGGCTTGTCTTCGTTCGGAACGTACGTCATTTGATTTGCCCTCCTTGAATCCCTTATTTTTAAGGTGCTTGATATAGTTTTCTTTCTTCTTCCAACCGATCTCATCCAGTCGATACGTCCATTCGATTAGCGGAACCTTTGTTTGTGCTTGCTTGAAACTTCTCTCGAACGAGATGTATTCGCCTTTGAACTCGTATTGGAGATATACATCTGCGTCTGAGTCGTATTTAGAAAGAGTTAAGCTATCATTCACGTTCGGATTTCTCCTTTTCTAGCATGCGGTTGACCTTGCTGTGGGTTTCTTACTACTGGCTGCGGACCGTTTACAGGTTGAATTCTATTCATAGTAGAGTCACCTCGCAGATGCCTTCTAGGCAGGATGCGCACAAGCTCTGTTTGCCTTTGTAGATGGCTATTGACTCATGTTTGCCACACTCGCATGGTCTGAATATGTCAATCGGGCGGCGATACTGGATACGGTTGTTGTGGCGTTCTCCTGCTGCGATGATTGGGTTTTCCATGATTATGCCTCCTTAGTACCTACTTGAGTTGTATTCGTCCCACATTGATTGCCAGTCTGATTCTGTTTGTTCAAAGCATTCTTCACATTGGACAGTGTAATTTTGCTCGTCATCATGATAAGCGGTGTTCTATCTTCTCCACTCAACTGAAGGCTTTTGCTCACCGCAACGGCTGCAAATTTCGCTCATTCCCTCTCACCCTCCAATTGTCGTTTCATCTCTTCCAACACAATCTCCGCATCTTTTCGCATGAATCCGTTAGCTATGCGGTCTTTCGATTCTTGCGTATTAGCTCGATCGTATAATTGCTTGGCTAGCTGCAGCGTGTAGTAGGCGTGTTTCATGCTCCTTGATTAGCCTTAGCTGCTCTCTTTTGAGCGTCCTTGACGATTAGTGCGGATAAATTCTTGCGCATACGTTTACTTGGCTGCGTTTTGACTGTTGGATCGTCTTCTAGTTTCATGGGCTAGGCTCCCTTCTGCTCGTTAGCCAGTCTTATATTGGCTTTAGCTTCGATACGAGCGATTACTGCGTGCGCTCTCTCCCATGCTCTTTCTGATATTGCTTTGCCGTCATGGCCGACTGGTCTGCCTTGTTCGTTTATATGTGCTGTCATGATTAGGCCTCCTTGTTTCTTTTATTTGATTATTGTTATAGAATCTTACATGTGGTTGCATGGTTTAATTTCCCATAAGTTCAGTAATGGAAGAATCCAAATTTTCGGAAATATGGATCAACAACAGTGATACTTTTTGATCGTCTGTAAGCTTTTTACTATCCCTTATCTGCTTTAGCTCAGTCAGAAACTTCAATGCTGTCAATTTCCTATCTCCTTTCTTACTTTGCTATTTTAGCAAAGTTATGAATAAAAAAAATCTCATTCATTTTAAGTTTCAACTTATCAGCAATTAATGGGAGATGTTCAGCGTTGAATCTGTATTTACCTGATTCGTACTTGTAATAATTAGAAGCGTTCTTAAACCCTAAGTAAATAGCCATATCTTGAAGTGTAATTCGCATTTCTTTGCGCCTCTTTTTTATTAGCGCAAGGTTGATTTCCTTCATTTTCTTCACCTCCCATGATTTTTCTGAATTAGCAAAACTTATAATCTCAATATACATTGCTAAAATAGCAAAGTCAACTAATATTTTCTATTTTAGCAAAGAAATTTTTCTGTTTTAGAAAAGAGTGTTAAATTTATAAATGAAGAACAAATGCCAAATAAAGTACTGAAAGTGAGGACGAAACGTGAATGTCGCTGTAGGTGATCGTATTAAACGATTGCGGGAAAAACGCGATTGGTCACAACTAGAGTTAGCGGAACGAGTTGGGATAAACAACAGCGTACTCTCGAGGATTGAAGCAGGAAAAAGAAAAGCGAGAGCTGACGAACTAGATAAAATTGCATCGACTTTAAATGTCACATCTGAATATTTATTAGGAAGAGATTCATTTGTTTCAAAGGTGAAATCAGGCGAGGGAATTAAAGAACAAACCGCAGCTACCGAGGCCCACGAACTCTTCCACTTATTGAGCCAAGATGGAATCACGCTTGAAGGAAAAATATTGACAGCTGAAGATCGCAAACGAATAAAAGAGATGATACATATTATGTTTCCAAATGAAAAAGACGCCGATTAAAGGCGTCTTTCTTCTATTTGTATAAGTAAATGGTTTGAATGATGGCTGTCCAGTTGACTTAATATTATGTAATTCCTCGCGGCTTCCAACTGGTCATTAGTGCATTTAGCGAATAAAGAGCCTAACCTTTCACTAATGTCTGTGACTTGTACCTCCATGTGTGCGGTACCTCCAAGTTTTAATATGCAGCCGCTTTCCTTATCCTCATTCTAAATGCGAACGCATGTTCTGTAAAGGAGTATTTTTAATCGCTTGGAGAGGGAACAAGTCCCTCATTCCAAGTTTAATAAATATGAGTTATAATAGCGGTAATCTGTTTGCACCTATTCATCTTGGTCGGAGTCATAGGTGTATGGTCGTCTTCTTATGAAGGCGATTTTTTATTTTACTACATTTAAATATCTTGGTTTTGGCTTCTTCACTGCAGCAACTTCTCCAGTAGTATTGTTTTGTAAGTATTTTTTTCCCTTCTCATCGTTATACATAGTGTACGTATCAATTCCTTTTTCTTCACAAAACTCTTCCATTATGCCACTTTGGCCTTGTTTTCTACGGATATTACTTGCTATTGAAAGGACATTCACGACGAACAAAGTAACAATTATATTTTGGTAGTTCCATAGCAAATCTTCAACTTGATCACCTATTTCTTTGTAAACGCCTAATTTATCCATTGCGTTTCTTGTAAAAAAATAATCTTTTGTTTCATATCGCTTCCCCTCATAAATTTTGTCTATCGGAAATACATTTTCGAATTCAGAAGGAGTGATGGTTCCAATTACAATCTTTATAAAATCCATTAATTTGAATGCTAACATGAGTTCATCCAACGTCATATTATCCGTATCTTGAAAATTCACCATCTTCATACCATAATAAATCAGCCTTTTTCTCTCTATTAATTCAACTTTTTCTATTATCGCATCTACATCGATTACCCTATTCAAACAGTTTAGAAATGCTGCTCTGTAGAGAACATAATAATCCGGCTTACTCTTTTTAATACCATCTATTACTTTAAGCACCTTGTGCCCTCCCTTAGTTTACTTCACCGTATTCTTTTTCTATGTTTGCTTTGATCCCGATTTTGGTTAACTGCTCGTGTATAAAAATCCGACCTCGTTGCGTCCATTGGGTGTTCATCTTAACATCAGGTGTTCCATCCTTGTGTTTAAAGGGGAAGGAATACGACTGAGTATACCCCTTATCTGCATATTTCTTGTACAAAACCCACTGGTCGTTTACTTTATATTGAATTCCTACGTCATGAAGTATTTTATTTAATTCTGGGGCAGTCAGGCCATAATCCTTACCTATTTGTGTTGTTGTTACCAAACCTTTTGATTGCAAAATAGTATCCAGGTATGCAATCTTAGGCTTTAATTCTGTTACAGCTTTTTCCAATAAGAGTTTTTGATTTTCTAGTTCTTTTCGTTGTCTTAGTTCCGCTACCCATTGCAGCGCTCTTTCCTCGGGATCTTCCAACATATATGATGGGACTACACTATTAGACAATTCTTTTTTATCATAATAATCGTCCACCAACAATTCATACGCTTCCCACGCCTTGTCCGTGTTTAATGATTTCGCATGTAACCACGAACCCTTTTCAGTCCAAAGAAAAAGCAAAGGCGCATATTTAAGGTTCCCCGAAATTTCCGTAGAAGCTTTAAAGGCCTTCAGTTCATCACCTTCCAGAAGGAAAAAGTGCTTTTCCCTTTTGTACCTACCTGCATTGTTTTGGTAATTATCGTTTAAATTTTTATTATCTGTTCCATATGCTTCAGCAAGTTGATTAGTTGTGAGCACTCGCAATCCCTTATACTCAATAATTTTCATTTACCTTCCTCCTTGTATTATAATACATGTAGTGGTTATACTTGTTAGATAGCTTCATCAATCAAATCATCGATATGCTCGCAGCCAAATGCTATTTTTAACTTTTGAGCGATTTTAAGACTTGGAGAAGCTCGTCCAATCTCAAGGGAACGGATATAATCTAAAGAAATACCCGAATGTGTAGCAACCTCCGCTTGAGTCCAGCCTTTAATGCTACGCATCTCTTTTAACTTGATTTTCATTTTCTCACCGCCTTATGCTGTATTATTATTACATGATTATTATTACATGTAACTGATTACATGTCAATGATTACATAAAGGAGTTTTTATATTATGTCTATTGGATCACGAATCAAAGAACAGAGGGCACGATTGGGTATTTCTCAACAAAAGTTAGCTAACGAAATAGGAGTATCCGTTGATACAATTAGAAGTCTTGAAATCGAGAGAGCCAATCCCAGTGTAGATACGTTGTCAAAATTAGCTGACCTCTTCGATTGTACTTTAGATTACTTAGTAGGAAGATCTGATGATCCTCAAACATATAGAAAAGTAACGTGGTCTGAATTAAAAGAGACTTTGAACTCAATATTAGAAGATATAGCAGAGCACGATCCTGATTCAGTTGAAATTTTTAAGAAAAAGATTGAAACTCTTCCCTTGGAAAACAGAGAAATAACTGATGATGAAATAGTAGAGTTCGACGATGTTGTCGAGGCGTTTTCAAAAAAGTTTGATGAAATAGAAGAAAAAGAGAAGGGCACCCAATAAATGGTGTCTTCTTTATTAGGAGGAACAACATGAGGATAGCGATATATTTAAGAGTTTCCACGGAAATGCAAGTCGAAGATGGTTACTCACTCCGTGCCCAGCGTGCCACTTTAATAGAATACTGCAAGGCGAATGAATACTCTGTATCCGATATTTATATGGATGAAGGAATCTCTGCAAAAGATACGAACCGCCCGCAGTTGCAACGTTTGCTCGATGATGCTACAAAGGGCCTGTTTGACGCTGTGTTGGTTCATAAGTTTGATAGGTTTACTCGTTCAGTAAAGGACTTGTACGAGTTGCTAGGCTACCTGAAGCTTCACGGTGTGTCCTTTATCAGCAAGCAGGAGAAATTCGATACCAGTAACGCTATGGGGATGGCAATGCTTGGTATGCTCGGCGTATTTGCTCAGTTTGAGCGTGAGCTAATTGGGGAACGTGTGCGGTTTGGTATGGAACAGAAGGTTAAGGAAGGTAAGAAGCCTAACGGTCAATTTCCCTATGGCTATGATAAAGAGGGAAACATCATCCCTGAAGAAGCTGAAATTATCCGTTTGGTTAGACATATGTACATGAAAGAACAAATGGGATTTAAAACTATTGCGATGCGGCTAATTGATAAAGGAATTACAAGGCGTGGATCTACCTGGCGCGCATCAACAGTATCTTTCACGCTGTCTAATACTTTCTATGCTGGCATCATTCAATTCGGAAACAGAATGGAAAATGGTAAGTATGCCGGTCACAGGAAGGAATTGCGCAAGGGTGTAATTCATGAGAAAGGAATTTATGAGGCTATATTTACTGAAGAGGAGTTTTTCGAACATCTCAGATATATGCGAAGCAGGTCGGTCAGTGGATATTCCCGTAAACGGGAGTACTTTTTCACAGGCTTGCTTCGCTGTGGTCGATGTGGAGCCAGCATGTTTGGAAAGTTAACTCATAGTGTGCCCAACAAAGATGGAGTAGTAAAAAAGAGAATGTACTATGTTTGTTCAACACGCAGAGACAATAACACATGCAAAATGCCGACGATCCAACAAAATCATATTGAGCACTTGCTCATGAAATACATCTCGGATATTGCTATCGAGAAATCATTGACCGCTGCTGAGAAGAAAAAGAGCGATAACCAAAATGAAGCAAGAGAAAAGTTGATTCAAAAGTTAAAAAGAGATCTCGACTCAGTTAGAAATAGAGTTAAAAAGTGGCAGTTTATGTTTATCGAGGAACTTGTAACAGCCGATGATTTACGCAGCCGACTAGCTGTCGAATATGAAACTGAAGCGGATATCTTGAAATCGCTAGAAGAAGCACAAATACGAGTAAAAGAATCGGAGGAAATTAAATTTAAACTGAGTACCTTTAGTCAATCTTGGAACGAAGCTGACGATTTCGATAAGAAGGAATTATTAAACGAGATGTTTGAGGAGATAAGAGTTATTTGTCACATCGATAACCCTAGAGGCTATAGGAACGGAAACTTTTTCCCTGCAGAGCTGGAACTGACATATCGTTAAGTACCATTTTGTACTCGACACACTTCCCGAATGCCCCGAATTGAGCGCCTGCAGCATGTCCAGCGCTTCTCCTCCCCGCACCTCACCGACAATAATCCGATTGGGCCGCATCCTAAGAGAGGCACGAATGAGGTCGCGAATCGTAATCTCTCCCTTGCCCTCTGTGTTCGCATTTCGTGTCTCCATGGAAACCAAATTTGGAATTGTGCGAATTTGCAGCTCTGCCGAATCCTCTATCGTTACGATCCGTTCATCGGCTGGGATGAATTGCGACAACGCATTTAGAAAGGTCGTTTTACCTGTTCCTGTCCCGCCGCTAATAAATAAATTATATTGCGCTCCAATCATCTCTTTCAGAAATGCGGCAGCTTCAATTGAAATCGAGCCAAGGGATACGAGCTGCTCCATCGTTAACGGCTGCTCAGGGAATTTACGAATCGTCATGCACGGCCCTTTCAGCGCAACTGGAGGCAATACTACATGCACACGTGATCCATCCTTCAGTCTTGCATCAACTATTGGCGACGACTCATTAACGACTCGGTTCACACTTGCGACGACCGTTTGAATCAAATCCTCCAGTCGTTCGCTGCTCTCAAACGATACGGGAAGCATGGACATTTTCCCGTTCCGTTCAACGAAAATCTCCGCATGGTGATTAATCATAATTTCGCTAATTGAAGCATCCTCCATAAGCGGCTGCAATATATCAAGACCTCTAAACGAATGAAACAGCCTTCGTACCAGCTGTACCTTCTCTGTTGCCGTGAGGGGATTGCGTTCGCACCATTCGAATACGATTTCCTCTGCTATTCTTCTAAGACTCTCATCAGACAGCTCGCCGCTAAAATCAATTTTCGCCCGCACCTTGTTGCGCAGCTCCAGTACCGTCTCATCACTCAGCATATGAAGTCACCCCTCTTCTGAATAAAGCTGCTTGTACAGCTTATCTACCGCAGCTCTGTACAATGGCGATGACAACAGCCTCACATGGCCTGCTCCGCGCCACTCCGAAATCTCTGGCAGCTTTACGCGTGCATGAGCAATGCTATCTGACATCCCTAGCCCAGGACGAGCAGCCGCCGCTGCAGAAGTATTAACACTCAAAAACTTAGGGATCAAACGGTTAAATCTCTCTCCCCATTTCTGTGAGCCGTAGCGAATCGCCATCATTTGCTTCTCTCTTACCGATAAAGCTTCGCTGAGCGTCCACAGCACCTGACTTGACTTCTCAAAAACTGCGATATGAAGCTCGTCCAAGCCGCTTTCCAAATCAATGACAATAAGATCGTATAGACCGCTTCCGGCTGCAGCCTCCACTATACCCAGCGCATCCTCCTGGCTGAGTGTCATCCGATCCTCAAGATTCGTGAATGGAGCCAAATAATCGCCTTGGAGCAGCGTATCGTGCTTCCGATGCTCGATAAGCCAGTTCACCGATTTCTCTGGCTGTGCTTTCAGACCATACAGCAGCTCCGACAAACCCTCTCGCTCAGAATCAGAGCCCTGACGCTCTGTACCAAGCCATATCTCCGCCGAATTCCATCTTTCAAGATTCAAATAAAACGTTCGGCATCCAGATGTACTCGCAGCATGCACAAGGTGAAGCGCCAATGCCGTTTTTCCAGTTCCGCCTGCTGCTGAGTAAACGGATATAATCTTTACTCCTGAGACATTCTTAGAGGCTCCATTTATTGAAATTGGTGATAGAGCAGCCCTCGCGTGAATTTCTGTTAGCCGCTGAAGCAGCACCTTGAGCGGCTGATACTGCAGCAGCTCATGCTCCTCACCACTCTCACCCAGCTTCAATACAAGCGCAGCAGCAGGAACACTCGGCAGCTCCAGCTTTAGCGCTGCAAGCAGCTCAGGCTGTGCTGCCAAGAGGTCTATAGGGTAACCCTGCTTCACATATTGCTTGCATGCCTCCACATGCGTGAACGCAATGACCTGCCACTGCTCGCCAAGCCTGCTATCCCGAATATAGTAAGCCAAGCGCTTCAAATATTCCTGCTCCTTTACCGCCACTGCAAGCTGATATTTACTCATTCCCTTCCCTCCCTTCAGTCCAAAAAACACAAAAAAAGCACCATAGAAGGCGCAGATAGCTGCGGCCTTATACGGTGCTTCCGTGTTTGCTCGTAATCTTTGTATAAAATTTACCATAACCTAATTCCATTCGTCAACTAAGGATTTTTCAGCTATTGGAAAAACAATTTAATTTCCTGCTCCGCATTCTCAACTGAATCTGATCCATGGATAATATTGCTCGCAACATCCAACGCAAAATCACCACGAATCGTTCCAGCGAGCGCCTCGGACGGGTTTGTCGCACCGATAAGCGCTCGTGCGTTTTTAACGGCGTCCTTGCCTTCCCAGATCATCGCAAATACAGGACCCGAAATGATAAAATCGACTAATTCGTCAAAAAAAACCTTGGAGCGCAAATGCCCATAGTGATGCTCGGCATGCTCTCTAGTTAATTGTACAACTCTTCCATCCACAAGCGTAAAACCCTTCTCTTCGAAACGAGTAACAATACGCCCCACTAAACCACGTGCATAACCATCCGGCTTAACCATGACAAATGTTCTTTCCATACCTAATTCCCCCTTATATCATTCGGTATAACCATTTATTTGTTAAGCCATTCAGTAATAATACCCGCTGTTTCTTCAATCGCTCGATTCGTAACGTCAATAATAGGACAATTCAATGATTTCATTACTGCTTCTGCATAATCAAGCTCTTCCTGAATCCGCTCGGTTGTGGCGTATTGCGCTGATGCCGGCAGCCCAAGCGTCTTAAGACGCTCGGAACGAATTTCAAGCAGATGATCTGCTTGCATGGTCAGACCGACGATAAGTCTTCCAGGCGCTGCCTTCAGTTCCTCAGGCGGATTAACCTCTGGCATAAGCGGTAAATTAGCCGTCATAATTCCTTTATGAGATAAAAAAATGCTAAGCGGAGTTTTCGATGTTCGCGAAACGCCAATTAATACGACCTGCGCTTGCATAAAGCCGCGCGCATCCTTGCCATCATCGTATTTCACCGCAAATTCCATCGCATCCATCCGGCGATGATAAGCGTCATCTATCGAATGCAGCAGCCCGGGCTCTCGCTTCGGAAAGCTGCCAAAGGTGTCTACATATGCCTGCATCATCGGCCCCATTACATCCACTGCTCGAATCCCCGCTTTAAGCGCTTCTTCTCTCATTAATTCCCTAAGCTCTGGCTGTACAAGCGTGTAGCTGATGAAGCCGCCTGTACTAATCGCCTCCGCAACGATACGTAAAATCTCATCCTCGGACTTGATATGACCGTAGCGCTTGATCTTCACATGCTCGGAAGAAAATTGACGCAAGGTTGCCTTCGCCACCGCTTCTGCCGTCTCCCCGACAGCATCGGAGCATACATAAATAATTTGCTGTGTCATAGCTCTGGCTCCCCCAATTCCCCACTCATCGTGATGTCCGCTATCAGACGTATAATATTTGACTTCGACACCCAGCCGGTTACCTCTGGATCAGCAGGCTGCTCCTCGCGAGGAACGACAACCGGCAAACAATCAACCTGATGGAGCGACATTTTACGGATCGCATCCAACACGGAATCATCGGGCATGAGCGTCACAATATTAGGATAACGAGTCATCACCATGCTGACAGGAATGGCTGCGGCTCCAGCATTGCCAAGCGTTATTTTGAGTAAATCCTTAGGAGTCACAATGCCTAGAAAACGTTTCTGCTCATTAACAACAAGAAGGGTATCTGCGTTTTCGGTAAACAGCGTAATAACCGCATCATGAACGGATAAGGAGTCCGGGACATTTACAGGAACACCCTGAACCTCTCTTACCTTCATATTATTGAACTGCTGCAAGGGCTCTCTACTGGATCGATAGGCTGTGCCGAGGAAATATCCGACCTTTGGCTTCGCATCAAGCAATCCAAGCATGACGAGAAGCGACAAATCCGAGCGAAGCGTCGGTCTGCTGACGCTTAGATATTCGGCTAGCTGTTCACCCGTAATCGGCGCATGCCGCTTCACGAGCTCTAGAAGCTCCAATTGACGAGAGGATAATTGAATCTTACTCTCCTCCTACCCTTATATGAGTCATATTTAAATATATAATACCACTATTCAATAAATAATATATCACATTACCATTTTATGTTCAATAAATAATAGATTTAGTCCACACTCAGCACTTTATAGAGTGCCTGCGTACCGCTATTCTCTTCACCGATTGCAATGACCTGCTCGTATAAAGAGCGTGCGAGTGCTAGTCCAGGTAGAGGAAGCTCTAGCTCCTCGGCTGATTCAATCGCTATTTTTATATCCTTCATGAAATGCTTAACGTAAAAGCCAGGCGAAAAATCCCCATTAATGATTCTCGGCCCAAGATTAGATAACGACCAGCTTCCCGCTGCTCCAGTCTCTATACTCTTCAATACCTTTTCTTGTGAAAGTCCGGCCTTCTTCGCATACGCGAGAGCTTCGCTTACACCGATCATATTCGTTGCAATCGCAATTTGGTTGCACATTTTCGTAAATTGCCCTGCACCGGCTGCACCTTGATGCACAATATTTTTACCCATAAGTGTCAACAGCGGCAAAATGGCTTGAAAAAACCTCTCCTCGCCTCCAACCATAATCGATAGCCGAGCCTCCTTTGCCCCAATATCACCGCCTGAAACTGGAGCATCAAGTGCCGCCAGTCCTTTATTGGCAGCCTCTAGAGCAATACGCTTAGCTAGCGAAGGGCTTGATGTCGTCATATCTATTAACACAGCATTCGCTTTGGCATTCTCGATCAATCCCGCAGCTCCGAAATACACCTCTTCCACATCAGTCGGATATCCTAGCATCGTTATGATGACCTCACATTGCTCCGCTACCGCCTTTGGTGTATCCTGCCAAATGGCTCCTTTGGACATAAGCGCATCTGCCCTCGACTTTGTTCTGTTATATACATGGACGGTGCAGCCACCGTTAAGCAAATGACCCGCCATGCTTGCTCCCATAATGCCTGTCCCGATAAATCCAACCACTTTCTCCTTCTTGCTTGCCTGCTCTGTCATTTTAATTCCTCTTCTCAAAATTATTTTGTATATGGTCTCAAAACAAGATGTTTCCAAGTGAAATGAAAATTGCCCTCAAAGCTGCCGAACTCGGCCTCTTTGAGGGTCATTATAACGCCATTTAAAACCCGTTTCAAATCTCATATCTTGTTTATATATCTTTCACTTGCTCTCTCGGCCGTCTCCCTGGCAAAGAAGAGGCTAGGAAGGCTCCACCAATCAGAAACGCCCCGCTTACATAAAAAACAGCAATTATTCCTGTCCACGCCCCTACCAAGCCAAAGAACAACGGAGCAATCATTTGCGACAAGCGATTAGACGCCATCCGAAGTCCGAGAACCTCGCCAGTTCGACTTTTTGGAGAAGCATTGTAAGTTGTCGTCATAGAAAGTGGCTGACCACAGCCTAGACCTACGCCCATTAAAGCGCTAATCAAAGCGCATAAGAGTGTATTTGTCGACAATGGAACGAGTAGAAACGATACTCCCGCTAATAAAATGGATATCAAAAGGGTAAGCTCGCGGCCAAAGCGTCCCGTTAAACGTGACAAAAAGAGCCGAACCATAACCATTGTTAAGCCTTGTACGCCGATAATCAAGCCGATTGTCGATGCCGACATCCCCCAAGCGCTAGCAAACAGAGGAAAATAGGCGACATAGATATCACGGGAATACAAGACTAGTGCGCTAGAAGCAAGAGCTTTCCTCAACAGCGGGATGCGCAGCAGGTCCAGGGCAGTTCCTTTGTCTTCTTCCTCCTCAGGCTGCTTCGCTCTCTTCATGCTAGGGATAAGAAAAGCCAGCCCCATCGGAGCAATGCCGACAACCGCAGCAAACGCGAATGCGAACGCATAGGATCGATAATCAGCCAGCAACCCTCCGAGCAAAGGTCCAACTATACCCGAGAGAGCCACTGCCATACTGAATAACCCAAAATGATGATCACGATTGTTCGCAGTCGACATATTTCCGATTAAATTTTGCAGCGAAATGCTAATAAATATATGCGAGATGCCGATCAACCCTTGTGACAAATACAAGGACCCTACAGATGGATATAAATACGGAAGCAATGTACCGAGAATCATGCCCGAAATGCCGATTAAAACCGGATAACGATCACCTATCACATCGGCTGCCTTGCCTATAGGGATAGCAAAAATCAGCGGAAATAAAGCATAGGTTGCTGTAATCATTCCGATTTCAAAGGTGCCTATACCTAAACTCATTGCAAAAAGCGTCACAAGCGGCCGTGTAATATTCATCATCAGTTGAAAGCCAAACGCTATTGCTATAATTTTACCTAATCGTATGACTGATCACCTGCCCATCCTATCAGAGACTACTTCGCAGAGGTTAGTTTAGCTTGAAAGGAATTGGCAGGATACGAAAGCCCAAGATTTTCACGGAGCGAAGCGCCTTCGTATTCGGTACGGAATATGCCTCGATTTTGAAGCTCAGGCACTACTTTATCCACAAAGATCTCAAGTCCATCCGGATAGATCGGCGGCATGAGATTGAATCCGTCTGCAGCATCGTTATTAATCCATTTCTCAATGACATCAGCAGCTTGAATCGGTGTGCCCGTAAATGTCAGGTGACCGCGTGCGCTAGCGAGCTTATTAACCACTTGGCGGAGTGTCAGGGAAGTGTCGCTACGCAGCATGTCGAGAATGAGCTGATGACGGCTCTTGCTCCCGTTGACCGAGTCGATGCCCTTTGCATCAATGATCGATGGAATCGGTCCATCCAGTGGATAACCCGTAAGATCGATTCCGAAGCGTTCAGACAGCCGTGCGACTGCCTCATTAGCATCGTGGAAGGAATTCAGCTCATCCTCAAGTTCCTGCGCTTCGGCAGCTGTGTTGCCAATTATCGGACTAAAGCCAGGCAGAATCAACAATTGATCCTTTTCTCTCCCATACTTCGCCAGTCTGGACTTCACATCTGTGTAGAACAACTGCCCCTCCTCCAAAGTCGGCTGTGCAGTAAAGATCACCTCAGCCGTCCTCGCAGCTAATTCACGACCGCTTTCGGACGAGCCAGCCTGAACTAACACGGGATAACCTTGTGGAGGTCTTGGAATGTTCAAAGGTCCTTTGACGGAATAGGTATCGCCTCGGTAATTAATTTCATGCAGCTTACTCTCATCAAATTGAACACCGGTCTGCTTATCGAATACAAGCGCCTCCTGCTCCCAGCTATCCCATAGCTGCTTCGTAACCTCTACGAATTCCTCAGCCCATTTGTATCGTTTCGAGTGCTCAAGATGCGATTCCTTTCCAAAATTGTATGCTGTCGTGTCCGTATGTCCCGTAACGATATTCCAGCCCGCACGTCCACCGCTAATATGATCGAGCGAAGCAAATTTTCTAGCTACGTGGAAAGGTTCGTTGTAGGTCGTTCCAACCGTACCAATCAAGCCTATATTCGTCGTGACAGCAGATAATGCAGACAGCAGCGTAAACGGCTCTAAGCGTCGCCCTGTTCCCACGTAACCGTCTGCCATAAATAGTGAATCAAGCAGCCCCCGTTCAGCGGTTTGCGCCAATTTCTTATAATAGTCAAAATCAAAGCTTAGCTCAGGAGTCGTCTTGGGGTGACGCCAAGCAGACGCGTGATGGCCTGCTGCTCGAAAAAACACATTCAAATGAACCTGCTTCTTTTTCTTTAGTTCACTCATTTCCTTGCCTCCTAAAAGTTTTATTCCGCTTGATGCTTACAAAAAAAAATAGCCGGAGACAAGGCCTTGCTCTTGTCTCCGGCTATCCGGTCGGCTTCAAAAATTAACTATTCCTAGTTGAATAATGTGAATTTATATATTTGTATAATATCAACCATCCTACAGGTTGTCAATCATTCATCACTAACACACTACTATTAGTAGTAAGTATTGTAAGCACTACTCATTCGTCATTTCAATAAACTGATCTACATCTACCGCGGTCAGTGCAACCGCATCGCGCCAAAAATCCTTTTCTTCTACATTTACGCCCAGATGAACAGCAGCAAGCTGCTCCACGCTCATGCGTCCCGTATCGCGCAGCAAGGCTACGTACTGACTTTTGAAATCAGAGCCTTCCTTAAGCGATCTCGCATAAATGCCTGCACTAAACAAATAACCGAATGTATAAGGGAAATTATAGAACGGAACATCCGTTAAATAAAAATGAAGCTTAGATGCCCAAAAATGTGGATGAACCTCGCCGAGCTTATCGCAATAAGCCTCGCGCTGCGCTTCAACCATCAAATCATTAAGCTCCTCTACCGATACCAAGCCTTCGCTGCGCCTTGCGTAGAAACGTGTTTCGAATAAAAAGCGGGCATGAATATTCATGAAAAAAGCGACTGAGCGCTGAATTTTGTCCTCCAGCAGTCCAAGCTTTTCTTCATGCTCAACCGCTGCTTTCATCGCACGATCAGATACGATCAGCTCTGCGAAAGTCGATGCCGTCTCAGCCACATTCATCGCATATTCTTGCGATAGAGCAGGCAAGTCATTCATCACATGCTGATGATAAGCATGGCCCAGCTCATGTGCCAGCGTAGAGATGTTCGATGCAGAACCTGAGTAAGTCATGAAAATACGTGTTTGTCCGCTCTTAGGGAAAGCTGTGCAAAAACCGCCAGGGCGCTTGCCTACACGATCCTCCGCTTCAATCCAGCCGTCACGGAAGGCCATCTCAGAGAAGTCTGCAAGCTCCGGGCTGAAGCTGCGGAACTGCTCCACAATGAAGGCAGCCGCTTCGTCATAAGGGATCGTCTTCGTCGCCGAACCGATTGGCGCCTCCACATCATGCCAGTCAAGCTTCTCAACGCCGAGCAGCTTTGCTTTGCGATCTAGATAGCGTACGAGCACATCCTTGCTTTCCTGAATCGCATCCCACATCGCTTGCAGCGTGGCCTCGCTCATACGGTTCATTTGAAGCGGCTCCTGCAGCACTGAATCCCAGCCGCGCTTCTCATATAGCTTCAGTCGAAAGCCAGAAATCCGGTTTAACGTATCTGCGCATAAATCCGCTTGCTCCGACCATTCACGCTCCCACTCTGCAAATGCAGCTTGACGAACTGCACGATCTCCATCAGAAAGACGATTTTGCATTTGCCCTGCGGATAATATTTGTTTTTCCCCATTCTTGCCGATATCGGTAAATTTGGCTCTCGATACGATGACGTTGTAATAATCCCCCCAGCCATGGTAGCCGTCAACAGCTAGATCACCGGCTAACGCTTCAAGCTCGGGAGCCATCTTCTGCTTCGCAAGCTCCCGACGCTCATTTAGACTAAAGGCTACCTCCGCAAGCTTCTCATGATCAAGCAGCTCAGCCCACTCCTGATCATCCAGCTCTCGCAAACGGTTATCAAAGCGAGTAAGCACACCTAAAAATTTTGCAGCCAATGTTTTTACATTATCGTTTCGTGCACTAGCTGCAGAATCTCGGATATTTTGAGCCATCAAACAGGAAACGAACGACTCCGACTGGCGCAATCGGACCAACACGCTTTGCAGCAGCTCCGTCATGTAAGCAATGTCCGATGCCGCATGATCTGCTTCCTCCGCTAGAGAGGAATCGAGCTTCGCGATGTCTGCTTCAATCCCTTTCAGCTCTTGCAAAAAAGCAGCAGAGCTCGCGCCTCCCTCATAAAAAACATCTAAGTCCCAGCTTTGCGGATATCCCTTGTTCATCTATGTTCATCCTCTCTTCCATAAAAAAAACCAAGAAGCGGCCGCGTTTTTATTTGCGCAAACCTTCTTGGCGGTGTATAACTTAATTATATCCAGATTGGAGGAATTTCACCATGTCTAAACCGTTGCAAATTTCGGCTGATACAGCTGTCAAGCTTTCTGAGCAGCTAGGCGTGCCGATCGAGCACCTGATGCATATGCCACGCCATCTCTTGCTGCAGAGGCTGGCTGAGCTGGCCAAGTCAGATGCACCCGCCGTCGCAGAGAGCGACAAGCAATCATGATTCCGTTCGAAAGAGCTTGGCCCTATGACATTATTATGGGCGATCTCTATGTTTCAAGCTGTCCTTTCTGCGAGGCAGACAATGTGCTTCTTCCCGTAAAGCCGGCAGAACTTCCTGAAATTCAGGACGGATTTAAGCGATTGCTCGTCTTTCCTTGCTGCCGGAACAAGGTTACCCTTATTGATGCAGACGGAGACTACTTGTTAACGAATCGTGTACTGCGTCCAAAAAAACATTAAGCGGAAGTTGAAACCTTTTCCGCAACCAAGGTTAAGCTATCATTTTGAGAAATGTTGCCAGATGCTTGTTCAGATCTGGCTTCTATTCCTTGACGTATGAACTGCCATTGCTCACGGCTGGCGCGAATCATAGCCGCATCAACAATCTTCTTGTCATTCACGACGCGGGAGAACCACCGCACAGCCTCGTTTAATTCACCAATTCGACGGTTCAGCTCGCCGATTAAATACATCAGCTTGGCATTGTTTAGCGAAACTCCCTCTGCTTCATACACACGTATGTATGCCTGCAGTGCAAACCGCAAAAACTTCACTTCCTCATCGTGATTGCCTTTATAACGATAAAGCCACGCAATATGATGCAAAATCCCTGCAATTACACGATCCTTCTCACCGATAAGCTGCGCAGAGAAAAGCGCTAGCTTATAGCTGGCCATAGCCATCGCTTCATTTCGCTCACCGCAGTAGTCCTGATGATTCCAGCGAAAGCCAACCTCATCGAAAAACTTCTTTTTCTGTAGATCGTTTAACTGGCCTATACCATTTTCCGTAGAAGCAAATCCACAATTCGGACAAACCCGCACTACATAAAAATCAGGGTTCACCTCTGCTTTATAATATCCACAAAAGTCAGTATCCGAATTAACTGCCCTCTTAAAGCTCGGTCTCACTCGCGAAGTCATAAAAATTTTCTCGCAGCAGATGCATTCTATTTTGGATTGGTATAGTGGTTCCATAACGATCACGTCTCCTCTTCAGATGTGTTCACAAAGTGATGTGCAGGTCCGGATAGTCTAGTGATAACAATTGATTGCAGCTCTTCATCTATGCCAACCTCCCGCAATGCTTCTCGCATACAGGAAAGCCAAGCTTCAGCACGCTCAGGTGTGATAGGGAAAGGTAAATGTCTGGCTCTCATCATCGGATGTCCATATTCATCCGAGTAAAGGGATGGACCTCCAAAAAACTGAGTTAAAAATAAATATTGCTTCTCCACAACAGGGTCAATGTCTTGTGGGAACAAGGGAGCTAATAAGGGATGAGCTTGTACCCTCGGATAAAAAGCTTCCACAATTAGTCTTAAAGTCTCAGATCCGCCAAGCGCTTCGTAAAGGCTTATTTTACTATTCATCATTAGAACATCTCCAGTATGTAGGTAATTAGTATTATAACACAAATCATATTTCGAAGGTAAACAAAAAAAGACTCGCAGCTTATCGATGCGAGCCTCATAAATTCGTACATATTACCTATTAACCCTCATAATCCTCTTCTCCAGGCGCCGTAAGAGATTCACGAATGACATAGACGAAAGCACATACCAAGATGCCTGCGATTATACTCATGGCCATCACTCCAACCGTTTCAAAGGTAATTCTATTGTACCATAAAAATTTTAGTTATCCAGCTTTTTGTAAGCGTTTTCTATTTCAATTGTATTAATTATTAATGACACTGAAGTGATGGATGTCCATCTACTTACATATATGTGTAGGAGGGGTTGTACATGATCAGGGATCACTGTTTCAACTACCAATCCAACCATTTGAGGAGGCGGTATTGTTGCTGCGCTCGTTCGTTCATCCGTTATCCTTAACCGCCCTCGGCGCTATTTTCATCGTATTGCTCATGACGATATTCCCTACTGAAACTTTGGGCTCCTCGCTCCGCGGACTTTCCATATGGTGGCATGTGCTATTCCCTGCCCTTTTCCCTTTTTTTGTTATATCGGAGCTGCTGCTCGGTTTTGGCATTGTGCATTTCTTCGGCAAGCTGCTTGATCCGCTTATGAGACCCCTATTTCGCCTTCCCGGCATCGGAGGGTTTGTAGTTACTATGGGCTATATTTCCGGATACCCTGTTGGAGCAAGGCTGACAGCCCAGCTTTGGGAGCAGCGGCTAGTCAATCGGGCCGAAGGAGAGCGTCTCGTTGCTTTCACGACCACCTCTGATCCTATTTTCCTAATCGGTGCCGTTTCCGTAGGCTTCTTTCAAAATGCAGCGCTCGCGCCAATCCTTGCAGCAGCGCACTACGGCAGCGGTTTAATCATTGGCCTGCTTATGCGATTCCACGACCGCCATGCCCCATCTTCCTCTGAAAAGAAAATAAGCGATGCTGCAGGTGTGCGAAATGCTCGAAGGAAATCCCGGATAGCTGAAGCACTCAAAGCGATGCACGAGGCTCGCCTCCTTGATGGACGCGGTCTTGGGAGACTTCTGCAGGACTCTGTTGAGTCCGCGCTGCGCCTCATGATTGTCGTTGGCGGCCTGGTCGTTTTTTTCTCCGTTGTGATGGAGATGCTCACGCATGCAGGGATAGTTGAAGCACTCGCAGAAGCGCTTCGATATTTGTTTCATCTAATCGGTCTGCCAGCCCCTCTGGCTGATGCGGGCATTATTGGCTTCTTCGAGGTCACCCTCGGCGCTAGGGCGGCAGGTACAGCAGGTACAGGGCTTATGCATCAAGCAGCTATTGCTGCTTGGGTGCTCTCCTGGGGCGGTTTGTCGGTGCATGCTCAAATTGCCAGTCTGCTCAGCAAAACAGATTTACGCTATCGTCCTTTTTTTCTATCCAGAATTTTGCATGGTTTTCTAGCCATGGCACTTGTTTACCTCCTTTGGGGCTGGATGGCCCCTTAAAACGCCCTGCTTGAGTGCAACATTGCCGACTTGCATTGAATTTAAAGGCGATTTCCTTTATCATCTTAAGTACTATGGAGATCGGAAGGAGATTTATCTTTGAAGTATGCGGTTATAGATCGAGGCGATGCTTTATCCAAATCGTTAGCGGAAAAATTCCATACATTAGCGTCAGAGCACGGCTTCGCTCGCAATGATGAAGCACCTGAAATCGTCATTTCGATCGGAGGAGACGGAACGCTCCTGCTCGCCTTTCATAAATATGTGAGTCAAATAACAGATGTTGCTTTTGTCGGCGTTCATACCGGTCATCTCGGCTTCTACGCTGATTGGCAAGCTGATGAGATCGAGGAGCTCGTTAAAATAATGGCCAACGAGACGCCGAAAATAGTCAGATATCCACTGGCGGAAATTCAACTGGAAACCCCTACTGAAACACGTCACTATTTGTCCTTGAATGAGTTTACGCTTAAAGGCGTCGATGGCACGCTCGTCGCTCAAATTAATGTAAATGATGAAATGTTCGAAATGTTTCGTGGAGACGGAATCGTAATTTCCACCCCGTCTGGAAGCACTGCCTATAATAAAAGCTTAGGGGGAGCTATTGTCCACCCTTCAATAGAATCGCTGCAAATCGCAGAGATCGCTTCTATTAACAATCGTGTGTATCGTACGCTTGGCTCTTCCGTGCTGTTGCCGAAGCATCATCATTGCGACATTATTTCCAAAAAAGAGCAGCGGCTCCAGCTTGCCATTGATCATATCAGCATTATGCGCAGCGACATCCGCTCCATTCGCTGCAGCGTATCCAGCCGCAAGGTCAGCTTTGCAAGGTATCGGCCTTTTCCTTTCTGGACTCGTGTGCGAGAGGCATTTCTTGGCTATGATGTGAGATAGGCTATTTTATTAAAAAAAGACACTGAAGCGCCAGCTATAGGCGTTCAGTGTCTTTTTTGATTGTTTTTTTCGATTCGGCTGATGCAGCTGCAGCTTCACTTGCTGCAAGTCGGAATGGTTTTTTTCCACGCTGGTCATTGCCTTTGTAGCCGCCCTTGCGCTGCTGATTATCACGCTTCCCGCCGGCCGGTGGTTCAGTGCTGCGGCTTTCAACGGCGACTTGACTGTCGCTGCTGGTTTTCGTGTTGCTGCGATTGGAGCTTCTATGACGGTTTTCACGAGGCTGATAACGGCTATGCCGGTCACGCTCTGTTGATGGCACAGAAGTATTCTCTTTAGCGCTTGCAACCTCTTCGCCCGCTGCATCTGTGTCACCAGATAATTCGACTAAGCCCGCTGCTGCCGCGAGAAGATCCGCTGCTTCAATACGAGGCCGCTGATCCTCCGCGTCCAAATCGTAATCCTCAGGCTCTCGTTTAGTGCTTAAGGTTTTCTCCAGAATGAAATAAGCACAGCCAAAATTACAGTATTCATTAATGTAATCCGACATACTTGAGAAGTTGCTCTCTTTCGTTGCTTTCTGATGATTATCTCGGAAGAAGCCCTTCAGCCGAAGCTGACTGTAGCCCCAATCGCCAATAATGAAATCATAACGCTCAAGCACTTCACTGTATCGATCACGAAAAGCTTCAGGATTCCAGCCATTTCGATTCTCATGAACAATTTCGTATGATTTTCCGCCGATATGAATCAAAGCCATGTTCTCCACCTCATCTTGAGCGTCAGTTATACGCTGCTCGAGCAAGCACCGGAGGAAACCTCACGGTCAACTACGGTATCTGCAGCAATCGCTGCGTGTGCCGAATCGGTCTGCTCGTGCGCATGATAAGAGCTGCGTACTAGCGGTGCGGATTCCACATGCCGGAAACCGCGCTTCAGCCCTTCTTCTTTTAATTTTGCAAATTCATCTGGGTGGACATAACGTACGATTGGCAAATGCTTAGGTGACGGCTGCAAATATTGACCTAATGTCAAAATATTCACATCATTGGCACGAAGATCATCCATCGTTTGCAAAATCTCGTCCCATTCCTCGCCCACGCCAAGCATAATGCTCGATTTGGTCGGAATTTTCGGTTTCATCTCTTTCGCGCGCTTTAACAATTCCATCGTACGGCTGTATTTCGCCCTCGCACGAACGCGGTCTGATAGCCGCTCCACTGTCTCAACATTATGGTTGAGAATGTCTGGATTAGCATCCATGACGATTTGCAGTGCATCCTTATTGCCTAAGAAATCGGGAATAAGCACTTCGACGCGGCAAAAAGGCATCCGTTTGCGAATGGCGTGAACCGTTGCTGCAAATATCGATGCGCCGCCGTCCTTTAGATCATCGCGAGCTACCGAAGTAACAACACAGTGCTGCAAGCCCATTTGCTCAGCTGCCTCTGCTACGCGTTCTGGTTCATCCAAATCAAGCTCCGTCGGCATGCCTGTCTTAACCGCGCAGAAACGGCACGCGCGGGTACATATATCGCCCAAAATCATAAATGTAGCTGTGCGGTTCGCCCAGCATTCATAAATGTTTGGACAACGTGCTTCCTCGCATACCGTATGTAGTGTTTTAGAACGCATCATATTTTTAATTTCGGCAAAATTGCCGTCTGTAGCTAATTTTATGCGAAGCCAATCTGGCTTTTTGAGTGTTTCTTGTTCTTTCATATGAGGTGACCTGCTTTCAAGTTCATTTATAAATCCTAAACTCATGCGCTTATTATAACATGTTTCAATAAAAAATAGCACTTTCTCAGCATTTCGTTTCAGCTCCAAACGCAAGCAAGCTGATTTTATTACAGCCGTTTTCGAATAAAAACCAATGATTAGCTAATTATAACTTCATAGCCGTATGCTTTTGGAAGGGTGAGACGTTTGAAATTGACTACTACTATTGTTTCAGCTTTAACGACAGCCTTCTTGCTTCTTGCTCTGCCCGCCGATCTGATAACAGCAGCTCCTGCTTTCAGTCGGCAGACAGCAGCAAATGAGCAAGCAGCATCGGAGTCAGATCCGTTCCCTGCCAGAAGAGGCTTATATGAGAAGCTTAGCTTGTTTACTGAAATTCCTTGGTACTGGATCGCAGCCGTTGATCAATATGAGCGTTCTATGTCCAAGGTTCGCCCCAAGGCACGGCCTATGCTCGGCAGCACCGTAGGGGTGTTCATTGATCAAGAGCACTGGGCGGGCCCTCTCAATCCAAATACAGAGGACAGCTCTCCAGCGTCCATTCGTTTCTTTAACGGCATTGGACGTGACGGGGATGGAAATGGGCAAGCCGAGCGTACAAACGATGTTGATCTGCTATATTCCCTTGTAAGCCGTATTGCCGCTTATGGGATAGCTGAAGACGATTTTGCAATCGGGCTCTGGGAATATTATCAGAACAACCGCTCCGTTCAGCGTATTCAACAGTTCGCACGAATTTACGAAACATTTGGCAAGCTAGATTTGTTTGAGCATGCTTTCCCCGTGCCGATTGGCACTAACTATGCCTATAACAGCACGTGGGGAACCGGACGAAGCTGGGGCGGCAGGCGAACGCATGAAGGAACTGATATTTTCGCAAACCACGGTCTTCCTGTACGCAGTACCTGCTATGGGGTCGTTGAGGTCAAAGGGTGGAATCCTTACGGCGGCTGGCGAATCGGGATACGTGATCTCAACAACTTCTACCACTATTACGCTCATCTATCCGGCTATGATAAAACCATTAATATAGGTGATGTCGTTAAGCCGGGTCAGGTTGTAGGCTGGGTTGGGAGCTCTGGCTACGGCAAGCCAGGCACGCAGGGAAAATTCCCGCCTCATTTGCATTACGGCGTATACAGTGATCGCGGCTTAATTGAATGGTCTTTTGATCCCTATCCGATGCTTCGACGGTGGGAGCAGGCAGAACGCAAACAAATGAAGGCCAAGGGGAAACGACTGTAGCCGTTTCATTCCCAGAAATATAGAGAAAGTATAGCGAAAGGGTATACTTCCCTATATTTCGAAAAATAGTATAGCTTTCTCTTATTAAGAAGAAACGACTTTATTATCTTCTGCACATGAAGACTATAAAGTCGTTTTTATGTGAGGTGCTATTTTGTAGCGGCGTTGCCTGCATGGTTGGACGCGTTGCTCTGACCATTGGAATGGTTCGATCCATCCGCAGACGCCTCTGTCGATTCACCTTCATTAGTGGATTCACCATTCCCATTTTGCGGGCTCGAGCTGACTCCTCCTGAAGAACCCTGTCCTAGCGGCACCGAGATGTTCGGCGCTTGTGCTGCAGACTCCCCAACGGGCTTGCCCGTGTTATCGTAATAGTACATCGGCACATCGCCGACCACGAGCAAATAGGAGATCGGAATATCGGTCTCTACGATTTCCGGTTCGGTGTCAAAGGGGATAATAATCGTAACCTCAGCAATAATTCGAATGTACACCTCGACCAAAATCATATTGATGCCTGCGTCCTTCTGGCGTGTACTCAGATCGACCTTCACAGCACCGACAGGCTCGAACTTCACCGGCACTCTTGGACCAAAGGAGGAAATGATCGCGCTATTAAGCGCATGCCCAATTGGAATATGCTCTGGAATGCCCTTCATTTCATTTAATGTATTTTGAACGGTATTAATCGTTTGCGAGGTAATGCTCATATGCTCGGCATAATTGAGCATAAAGCCCGATATTTTCCCGTTGTTGTTCATTTTCCAGTCTATAAGCTTGTCGTTACCTGCTCGCGTCGCTACCTGCTCGGTGATTGCTTTATTGATCGCTTGTGTTGCCATTTGCTTCACTCTTATTTTGGCGATATTCATAAGCGGCGGACGCAAATTTTTCTCTATATACACAAAAGATTGAATCGAAAAAACCATCATGATAAGAAATACGATCAAAAAAATAGTTCGAAGACGAAAGCGCGGCTTCGCAGGCCGTGCTCCCCAGACGCTTCCTGCTCCGCCACTGCTGCCGCCCGGTCGGCTGCTGAATTTCGACGTTGTCCGCTTTGTCTTCCATCTTCCACCGCTGGCGCCGGCGCTCGATTGCGATCCCCATTTCAGTACGGATGAACCGGCTCCCGTTCCCCATTTTTTTGGTGCTGTACGGGGCGCAGTCGAGCTCCCTCGACTGCCCCAGCTGACCGTCTTTATTTTAGAGAATGGACGACCTGACCAGAGCTGCATCCGGCTCCCGCCAAACCCTCGAAACCGCCAGCCCCGTCTCCCCCACTTCGCCAAACCAATCCCCTCCCCTCCCGCAACAAGTTGTCTGCCTTCATTACACATACCTATGCAGAACTCGGCCAAATAAGAAGACGACCTGACTAGCCTTTGCAACACTATCACTCATCGGATAAACTATAATTAATCATTTATCGTATTAAAGGAGCATACCAATGTCCATAAACCGACGGCTTCACACCGATCTGGATTTTGAAGAGGTATTAGAGCAGCAGCTGCGCATTCGTGTTTTCCGTGACAATCTGCTCATCGATTCCAGCTCGCTAATCGTCCGGTTTGACGATAGCATCATTGTGACCCAATCAGGGGTAAGCGATATTGCCTATCATAACCGGAAGGAATGTGAATTTTTTCTGCTTAGAAAGCACTGATCCAAATGAATTCAAAATGGTGTTGTCCTAATCGCCTTCTTGCGAACGGATAACACCATTTTTATTGTTGAAGCTGTCTTCTACACTCGTTTGGAACCAGGTACTATATTAAGTTGGTACTTACATGTTTAGGAATATGTTGTAAACTAAGGACATCAACAACAACTCAGTTCGGGAGGGTTTCACAAATGGATAAAATGGAAACGATGCATGTACGCAAACCTGCAAATTTTTATCGTAGACGCAATACACCTACTTATACTTTTATGGCTTGGGCAGCGTTTATTATCGCCTGCGGCTTTGAGTTTGTTGGCATCTACACGCTTGAGCAGCCCATGTCCGTACAAGGCTATTACGCCGTAACCGGCGTTCTCTTAATCATCACCTCGTTCCTTCTCCAAAAGGTGGCGCGTGATAATGATGAGGATAAATTTCTCAAGGAATACAATCCCAGCTATAGAAACCGCAATACCTCAGCCTTCACATTCATGGCATGGGCAGGCTTTATTCTAGCCGTTCTTGCCCAATACATCGGGATATACGTTCTTGAGGAGCCGCTTTATGTAAAAGGCTATTATGCGATTGCCGGTGCGTTCTTGATTGTCGCTTGCCTTGTTCTTCAGAAAACGATTCGCGACAACGAGGAAGACAGCCTGCATACAAATGCTACTGAGGATTTTGAAGGTTAAAACCACAAAGGAGCTGTTCCAGAAGGCATCCGGCCTTATGGAACAGCTCCTTTCATTCGCCCTATAAAGTCTCCGCTAGATGAAGGAGAAGCGCCTACACTGCACTTTGTACAATGAAAACCTCACATGAGAGCTCTTTCAGACGGCCGCATTGTACTATTGCAGTAGAATGAGCGCCAAACCAACGAATATCACCCTAGAATGGACATTCTATTGCACAAACTTTGGGCGCTGTGCGAGTACAGCCAGATGCTGTGATTTCCTTAGACAGTTAAGGCAAGAATAAGAGCTGCAAAAGCGAACCGTTCGTTTCTCCACAACGATCTTCTCGCTTCGTCTAAACTTCATTTTTTAAAATTCAACTTCTATATATAATATGAAAAAATGCAGCTGATCAACGTGTGTTGGTCAGCTGCATTTTTGTTTATTGCTATTACGCTATAATAGATTTAATTTGTATGTCCCGCGCTTGACTCAAATCCAAAAAATAATCGGCCAGCTTAATTAGAGGTGTCTCAATATTATGCGGGTTAATATAGACAACCTCGCCTTCACGGCCGTCAGTCAGCAGCACCTGCTTCCCCACAAGCCTCTTCATTAAGTTTTCAATAAAAAGCGAGACAATTTGCGGGTTTAGTGCGCCAAATCGTCCTTCACTCATTTGACTAACAATTTCATGAAAAGACAACGGCTCATGATAAGGGCGTCTTGAAGACATCGCATGAAAAATATCTGCCACGGCTACAATCGAGCTAAATAAATCTATATTTTCTTTCTTTAGACCGAGTGGATAACCTTTGCCATCCTCACGCTCATGATGCTGGAGAGCTACGCGGGCAATCCTCATGCTAAGGCCGGTCGTTCCTTTCAGCAGCTCGTAGCCCAAAATCGTATGTTTCTTAATTAATTGAAACTCAACCTCGTTCAGCTTGCCTGGCTTATTCAGCACTTCAAGCGGAAGCTTTACTTTACCAACATCATGCAGCGTTGCAGCCAATGACAAAATCGAGAGCTCAGTGTCATCCAAATTCATCCACCTGCCGATGAGCGTCGATATAATGCCTACTCCTACGTTATGCTGGTAAACATAGTCATCCTTGGCTTTCACTGCTTCAAATAATTCGAAAATATCCGGGTTTTTGGACAGTTGCAAAATCGCTGGAAGCACCCCGTTGCGAATCTCGATCAAAGGAACCTTCCGAGATACAAGTATAGACTCAAATAAGTCCTTCGAAACTGTAACCGTTTGCTGTACGAGTTCACCTATTTGCATGCTGTTCTCTTCGACATGCTTCTTGTCTAGATCAAAATTTAATAATGATAAATCTATCCGATGGTTAATCAATACATTTAAAGATTCACGAGTGAGAATTGCACCAGCCGGAACTATCGTAACGCCGTATGTATTTAAAATATCGTTCTTCATTTTTTTACCGATCAAATGCTCCATCTTCTCACTCCTCGAGCTCGGAACTTCCAATTTCAAGTTTACCATATCCTAGTTAAGAAGTGATCAATTATAATATAAGAAATTACTATACAGTATGTAAAAAAGCTGGAAAGCAGGTGTTGCAATGGAATTATATTTTAAAGATAATTTTTTTAGCGCTGGACAGCTATGAGCTTATTGCAGTCGTGATGGGCGTTCAAAGCATACAGAAGGCGGCAAGAAACGCAGCTAATTAAGATTTTCCCTCCAGTTCTAATTTACACACGAAGTATAAAATATGGAAATAAGAACATCATATGGCTATTGCCGTTTGATTACGCAGTGAATTTAGATAACCATATTGGAGGGATACGATGAATAAAATTGTGATGCTAGTCTGCTTGATGTTTCTGACTCCATTGTATGGCTCCATTATGGCAGAATCAAGCCCTGGGCCTGCTCAATTGCTGATTCCGATCATCAATAGCGAAGGAAAAAATATAGGAGCCGCACAGATTATGCAAAAGGCAGATAAGGTCTATCTGCACATTGAGGCGCAGCAGCTCCCTCCAGGCAAGCATGGTGTCCACTTCCATGCGGTTGGCAAATGCGATACGCCTGACTTCACATCTGCCGGCGCTCATTTTAATCCGCTTAACAAGCTGCATGGTTTTAATAATCCCAAGGGCTACCATAACGGCGATCTACCCAATATCGAAGTGGGCAGCGATGGGAAGGTAAGCGTAGACATCATAAGCACGGATGTTACTCTTATTGAAGGCAAAGCAAACTCTTTGCTAAAGGAAGAGGGTACGGCGCTTGTCATTCATGAGAAAGAGGATGATTATGTAACCGATCCTTCTGGCAACTCCGGCAATCGCATCGCTTGCGGCGTTATTAAATAGCCTCGTCAATAATAGTAATGAGTTGATTCAAAGAAAGGCTGTTAAGCAGAAGGATTTCTGCTTAACAGCCTTTCTTTTCCGTATTAAAACATTTTTATCGGATCGCCAGCCTCAACATCGAAGACCGACCTATCTTTATCTGCAGCTTTGCTGCGCTATTTCTCTTCAAGAAGCTTCAGGATCACGGTAACCGCCTCGGCACGTGTCGCTTTGCCTTGAGGATTAAACCGTCCATTTCCGACGCCTTGAATGATAGATTTTTGTTGAGCCGTCGCTACATAGGTCCTTGCCCAGGACGAAATACTCTTATCATCAGTAAAGGACGTTACAGCTTCAGCAGCCGTGTCAAAGCCTCCAGCACGAACGATCATAGCAGCCATTTCCTCTCGCGTAATGAGTCGATTTGCATAAAATTTTTGATCCTCATACCCGGTAATCCATTTTTTCTTCGCTGAAGCCGCCACATATTCTCTAGCCCAGTCCGGAATAAGTGCTGCATCAGCAAACGCAAACTCCTTTTCCGGTGGGAGCTGCAAGGCACGTGCGAGCATAACAGCGAATTCCGCCCGCGTAACGCTGCGATTGGGAAGGAAGGTTCCGTCCGTATAGCCGTTAACGAATCCTAGCGCAGAAGCCTTGTAAATAGCAGACTCGCCCCAATGTCCCGCGAGATCGCTAAAGAGCTGCAGCTTATGAGTGATGCTTGGCTCATAGGTTTTCATATCCAGAGCAGAATCGACCAGCTGTATACGATTGAGCTTAAGCTCCGCAGCGCCTGCTGTAACTCTTTCAAAGGTCAGCGTAGCAAGCATTAGATCACCGTCTAGACCAGCAACAGGCCCAACCTTCGTATGAGCCATTTGTATTTCGCTGCCGTTGATAATAGGCGCTACAGTAAATCCGGAAAATCCACTAGTTCCTTGCTTAAGCTTCAGCTTCTTCGGATCAAAATTCAAATAAATATGGTAAGCATAAACATCTTTAAGTCCTTTTCCTGTTATCGCAACCGTTGCCTCTTTGCCGGAATATTCAACGTCCATAGCAAAGACAGGAGCTGCTGGGGTTTCTGCTGCTGCAGCCGTGGAAGGCAGCAGTAAAATAACGCATAAGAACAAGAGCAGGGCTGTCGTTTGAATTCGTTTGTTCATCATTTCATGATCTCCTTCTGCATCTGAATAGGCTAAATAGAGTTAGTTATAATTGCAGCAAAGGAAGGCAGCTCTGCCTTCCTTGCTCATTGTGATGTTACTCTGTTGCCCAATCGTCAAGAATCATTCTTGCGACGGCAGCAAGAGTTCGGATATTGATAATCTCGTCACCATAGATATCCGCTCTCTCGATCATATTCCAATTTGCGTCGTTCGCTTTGGTACCGAAGTACTTTGCGATAAACGATAAGTCGCGAATTGTAATTTTGCCTGCACCTTCTACCAAAGCTATAAACTTAGCAGAGAATGCTTGAACAGCAGCATCTAAAGTTTGAGCAGACTGATTCACTAGCGACTGACTCGCCGACGAGTTGTTTTTAACCAATACCGCCGCATCAATTGCGATTTTCAGCGCTGCTTTCGAACCGATAGCATATTGGCCGACTTTGACACCCTCTACCGCTTTATCATACTTTGCTTGAGCGGCAGCAATCGCAGCAATTAATGCTATTTTGTCCGCAGGATTACTGACTTCCGAATTGACGGAATTTCTGAACGTTTGCACGGCTTCGCTTAATGCATGAACAGCCGCGCTCACCTCAGCTTCGCTTGCTCCAGCATAGGACTGTACAGCCTTCGCATCTCCAATTGCGAGTGCTAGAGCTTCCTTGGCGCTGCTCGGATATTGTCCTGGCTGCGAGCCTGCAACGGAAGCTGCATAAAGCTGCCCAGCGCTAACAATCGATTCATTTAATGCTGCTTTATCCGCTAATTTTATTACTGTAGTCAGCGTTGCAGCTTCTGTATTGACCGTATTGAAATTACCGTTCAATGATACGTTAAAATCGCTTAACGATACGTTTGTCGCACCAAGCTCAGCACTCGCCCTCACCCTCGCGCGCAGCTCGAACAAATCTCCGTCCTGCATAATGGCGTTTGGATCAACAACGGCCATAATAATACGAATCTTCCCCTGCTCCGGCACAATCTTAGTTCCAATGACTTGCAATCCTTCTTGAAGCGGTACAATGACATTATCGTCTACGGATAGGAAGACTTCTACATCTTCTGCCTCCCCTGCTTCATCCGATTGCACTGCGAACTCCAGTCTGGAAGGATCATAGCTTACAATTAAATCAAGTGCGTTAAAGCCTTGCAGCAATCCTGCAATTCCGATGCTCATCGCGACTTCTTCCTGAATGACCGCTTGCTCTTGTCCGTTCAGTACGGCAGTTAGCGTCTCCTGAACAGGAGTTATTGTAGTCAATCCAACTAATGCAGCTTGCAAATTCGCTGCCGCCGCATCTACCAGCCTTTGCGGTGCATCTGAAAGAATCGCCATTGCTTCGTCAATTGCTGCAACCAGTCTGGAGTAGCTCTCTTCGGTGTACCTTGCAGCTTCTTTGCCCTCTGCTTCTTCAAGCAGAAGCTCAAGCAGTGTGTTGTCCCGCAATTTTTTGAACAGCTCCAGCTCTGCAACGTTCGCGTTGCCCGTTGGCGAGTAATAGCGGATATAACGGAAGGCAGATACATCCGTAGTATCGACCGTGTACCACTTGCCTTCGGTAATGCCGTTTATGGAATACAAATTCATCCAGTCTGTCTCGTTGTTCGAGCCTTGCAGACTTGATCCGTTGACACGTGCGATATGTTCTGCTTTCGTGTTTCTAGGATAGAAGCGGAAGGCTGCAATGCCTTTGGCATGCCCTTCGCCGAAATCGACGCTAATCCAAGCTGGATTCGTCTTCGCATCCGTAAACGTAGCTGTGTTTCCATCGTAGGCTTGCCATCCGTTCAAAGCTGCGGTTAATTTGTTGTCATAGCTTACAGAAGATGATGTCACCATATCAGAGGTCACAACAATTTTCTCAGAGAGTGTGCTTACTGGAACCAATAGTGCTACTGCTCTTGCAATATCTCCCGCAAGCTGCTCTCTGCTAGCTCCTGGCTTCATCAGTTCAGACTCGATTGGAGTCCATGCCTGATCGAATATATAATAGCTGCCCTTCGTATAAAGTACTGAAGGAATCGTTACGTTCAGCTGCACGGTTTGACTAACCGTAAACCTGCCATTGGTTACATGAAAAATAACAGAATGAATTCCCACATCTTTATTTTCAGGCTTCCATGACAGCTCGCCATTTACAGCATTAAACACAGCGCCCACCGGCAATCCTTCGACCGAATAACTTAGCTTCTCTCCAAGCGGGTCAGTTGCGTTCAGCTTCAGACTGAATGCCGATCCAGAGACAAGCTCTGTCGAAGGAGCTTGTGTAATGATAGGTCCTCCCAATACTGTAATCTTGACGATGCGGGAAGATTGCTTCTCACCGCTGGAGAGAGTAAACGTAATGTTATGCTCGCCACCTTGATGAATGCCAGGCGTCCAACTGAATGATTGCGTCTCGGCGTTAAACACAGCACCGCTCGGCAAGTTTTGCACGCTGAATTGCAGATTCTCCTCTGCTTTTTCCGCTCTTACCAAAAATGAAAGCGTACCTTCAGCCGTAATTGTTTTATTGCCGATCGGTGCGAGAACCGGAACGCCTTCCAAATATTTCAATTCCGCAAAAGCCGTTTGTAATCGATTAGCTGCATCATCCACGGCTGCTTGAAGCGCATCTGCTGCATCGAAAATCAGCTTGGCAGACGCAGCCTCCTGTGCAAGATTAGCTAAGCTTTCTTCCGTATAAATAGAGGCTTCAACCGCCTCAGCTTCATTCAACAAATAAGTAAGCAATGTTCGGTCCATACCCATTTCCAACAGCTCAATTTCCGCATAATTGGAGTAACCGGCATGGTTATCATAAACACGGATATACTGGTAGGCAACGGGACTTGAGACAATGCCCGAATACCACTGATAATCGACGGCACCGGCCATCGTATAAAGATCGGTCCAGTTGATTCCATCTTGTGAGCCTTGAACAATACTGCCATTCACACGGCTAATATAGCCTGTTCTTCCGTGGAAACGAACGGTATCTACGGTCTTCTCGTTACCCATTCCAAAATCAAGCGTGATCCAGCTTTCTGCTAGTCTCGTATTTGTAAAAGTTGAGAGAGTACTATCAAATGAATACCAGCCATTTTGCTCCGCCGATATATTGTCATTGCCGTAACCAAGCGTCGAAGCTTTCACCATCGATTGCTCGACCGGTATTCTGGTCAGCAAGGTTCGATAGGATACGAGCAGGGTATGCGCCTGATAAATATCCAGAATAAGCTGCTCCTCATCGAACTCCGGTTTAGCCATTTCTCCTTTAATACGATCAAGCTCCTGCACGAACAAATAGTAGCTTGCCTTTGTATAATCCTCAGAGGCAAGATTCTCTGCATCCGCCATGACGGTCAATATAGAATCCGCCTGAACCGATACCGTCTCGGAGAACGCACCGTACGTTCCATCACCATATACGGCTCTGACCTTATAATAAAAATTGCCGTATTTCAAGCTTGCTTCCTGGAAAAACGTTTTTGTATTGCCCTTCACAACAGCTGTCCAAGGCGATCCTCCTGCGAGCTCCGAGGTTGTCCCGATAAATACAGGATCAGTCGCGCCTGCAGCAGCATCGTTAGTCCGATACAATTCAAAGGAAGCTGCCTGCTTCGGTTTATTCCAGTAAAGAGCTACATTATCCTTTGCCTTTACGATATAAGGCGCTATGACGCCTCGCTCCGTCTCAACGACCGATACATCGCTAAAGGATGCTTGCTCCGCAGCAGCCACACCTGCGAATAAAGCATGTGCAAACGGCGTGAATAGTTGACGAACGAAGGTCCAGTCTTCCCCATCCTTCGAAACGAAGGCGGTAATAAGATGTGAATCGGCATCGCGCACGAGCCTTAAGTAAGGATAATCGTCCGCTGTTAAGCCTAATGAGCCGGCACTATATGGGCTCGCCGTTAGATTGGACCATTGGTGGCGGCTGTCTCTTGTTCTGTTTTGCAGCGTTAGAATGCCGTCCTCATCCGCTCCGAAATAAATATAGCGGGTATTGGAATCAAGGCTGTCACGCAGCATAATGCCGCTGAATGCCCCACTGTAGCTATTTACTTTAGCTGTTAAGGATACGCTGCCGGCAATTGCTTGATTCACGTAATGAAGCGAATCATTGATGTCGCGGCGCTCAATGATATAATCATCACCGGTGCCAAAGCCCTCGCCGTCTGCTCCTTCTATCGAAATCTCGTTTTCCGCTATAGAAGCCATTCCTGCCGTCACATCACCAATGCGGTCATCGCGCCATTTTGTTGCTGTTTGAGCGGTTATTGGCAAGTTCATGACGACCTCCGCACGATAGGAATCCCAGCCCGGACCATTCTTATTTACCGCAGTAACGATATAATAATAGGTTTTTCCGTTAATTGCCGTCTCGTCCTTGTAGGAGCTGCCCTGCACATCTTCCGCAATAATCGAATAAACTCCATTTTCCGTTTCTGAACGTTTAATCGTGTACGATTCAGCACCGGATGTTCTTTTCCAAGTCACGACTGCATAATTGTTGCCTGCCAATGCTTTGGAGAAATCAACATGAAACGGCTTCCGACCGATTTCGATATCCGATGTAAGCTTCAATACTAGTGCAGACATAGGAGATACAGAAACCTGGCCGTTAACGACTGGAATGTTTTGGCCGGTTACTAGATCTAGAACCTCAGCTCCGGTGTAATCCGCCGGAATTTCCACCTCAAAGGTTTGTTTATTACCATATTCATCCCGAGTCGAATTAAATATCATAAAGTATTGGCCATACCTTGCCGTTAACAAATCAGGATAACCGGCATAGGCATGGTCTACTTCAAAGTTGTCACGAATGACCTCTCCAACACCCGGTTGATACGTAATAGGGGCGATTTCGCCTGCTAATGCTTGCGGAAACCCGCTCGCGTTTGCCGCTTGATCAGACATATAATCAACATCGACATTATCCATCCGAAGATAATAATCCTCGTATTGGAATTTAGCATTCGTTGCAATTTGCACGATATGATCATAATTCCCATTAAGCACATGGAGTCGGCCATTTCCAACGAATCCGCGGTTTAGCTCGTTCAAAGCACCGAAAATCGTAGTGTCTCCATCTCTTAAGGCAACGAACATAGCATCGACGTCTACCCAAGCCAATTGCTCGTAATCAGCTGCTTCAACTTCTAGCGAAGCTAGCTCGTCCTGCGTATAGTAATCAAAATCCGTTAAAGGATGGACAACTCCTGCTGAAACGGAATCAAAACGGTCGTAATTGCTCCGCTCTTCCGTAATGTATCGATACGTATCCTCTACCTGATAATCCACCTTATAGCTTAGGTTTCCAAAATACTGAAAAAATTGATGATCCGCAATTTGCTGCTGCACGAAGCCAACAGCTGCACTCGCATGTTTCCATGCCGCTTCCCACTCTGGCCCGCTATAATTAGCCTCGTTTTGGATCATATATTTCTCTAATGAAGCGAATAGAAGCGCTCTTCCTTCCGAAACCCTAGTAGCATAAGCATATACGCCCTGCAGCCCCGGATTCCGTTCATCAATGACCTGCTCCATTCTCATAATACGTTTCCCATTATCATCAAGCTCTGTATAGCGGGTAAATCCGCGGGCATAAATATTTTTTAGAGCGAGCTTCAATATTTCATCGTTTAATTGCTCGTCACCTTCATGGTTAGCGGTTTTATACACATACTCCGGTAAATAGTTGGCAGCCTCGCCGTAGTTTCCTACGTAATTATTTTCTCTAGTTAAACCGGCATCCGTTATACCCGTGAAAAACTCACCAAACGGTAATCTCCTAACGACATTTCCGTTGTCGTCCAGCTTGCTTTTTGCTAATCCCTTACCGATAATATATACGTAATCATCCGTAAACTGAGCAGTAGCATCATGGTAGAACAACGAATGGTAGACATCCAGCTCCTCTCCATTCGGGCCTACAAGCACCTCTTCACCTAGAAACGGCCTTGCCCCAAGCGCTTCAAGTAATATTTCACGGCTTCTTTGTTTCCCTTCGTAATAGGAGGAATTAATTAAGCGCAAGCCCTCATGTGCCTCCCATGCTCCCTCATAGGTGTAAAGGATCTGATTGTAGATATTGGATAGACGTGAACGGGCAAAATCAAAATTCGCCTTCAGCACTCTCTCCCACGCTTCCCGGCGCGTCAGCTCCCCGCCAGCCCAATCGACTCCCGCCAGAGAGTATGGTCCTTCAACCGTTCCCGTGACGAACGCTTCGTCAAGAAAATCATTAAAGACTTGTTCTCCGTAAATGCCATCGTCTTTAATTAAATTTTCGACAATGTATAAAGCTTCACCAAGCGCGCCGTAGTAGCCTCCCCAGTCTCCTTGGTGGCCGCCACGCAGCACTAGTCTCGTATCGCCATAATAATCCTTTACATGGTTGTCTATTACTTTAAATATTCGTTTGATCGCTGCCTGCTTCAGCTCAGGCGAATTTGCCAGCGACCAGTCATAGCTCAAAGCATTTGCATAAAACCGCAGCTCATCCTGATAACGAACAATGGATAATTTTGCGTTTGAGCTTGCATCAACCTTAGATGAAAACCCATTAAATTGATTGATTTGCCCCTGTGTGTATCCAGCAAGCAGCGCCTGCTTCTCCACTTCCGTCGGTTCCGATGCCAAAATAGCAGCCGGATCACCCGCTGGTTCTTCGCCCTGTACTTCGCTCGACACGTTCAAGCTTGGCTGCGTGTGAGTATAAGCGTTGTAATACCCTCTTGAATCCGCTTCCATTTTACCGAAAATATTAAGCGTCTTAATCGTAATCTCAACCGTATCAAGTCCATTTGTCGACTCTATCGGAAGCATAACGGTGTTATAAAAAAACCTTCCAGGCAATGCTTTGGAATTACCCATATTAATAGCTTGGTAGTCGCCTTTGCGGTAATATCCAACTTGCTCGCCGTTAATATTTACTGTGCTGGTATAACTAGAAGAATCATCGCCCCAGAACTTTAGCGTAAAATAGTTCTGCTCATGCGGATCAACCTTCATCTTGAAAATGAGATCCCCGCCCTGCGCCTCGACAGGAGTCAGCGGCTTGGATACTCTCGCTTTTGCTCCTAAGCCGCCTGTAATAACGACGGTTGAAGCCCCTTTGAACACATGCTCATTCTCAGATGCTGGATTGCCGAATATAAGCTTATCCATATAATTTGCAGATAGATTCCCATCTGCTGCCTCCACATAGGTGCTTTGACCTGGCATCGGTATTAAGAGCGAGATGAATAATACGGCTGCCAGAATACCAGCTGTTAGCTTCTTAACCAGTGCCGATCGATTGCTTTTCTGATTCGTTTCCAATGACATACTGTTCATTTTTGAGAACATCCTCCTAAGTGTACATTTATTTGTAATGTAAACCTTACCATAATGAAAACGCTTAAAATATTGTAATATCATTCATTTTGATTCTAATTTTTTCAATTTGCAGAAACGAGATCAAACATAGAAAGAAGGATTAAAAAAACGCGGCCTAGCGCTTAATAAGAGCTAGGCTGCGTTCTGGTTCTATTCAGAATAAGTTGTGATTCATGGAAGGAAATATCTATTCCTCAATCATCCAATCCGACAAAATCATACGAGCGACCGCTGCAAGCGAACGTATCGTAATTTGATCTTCACCGTAAATATCAGCCTTGCTCACCTTGCTCCAGTCCGCTGTATTCTGGCTCGTTGTCCCGAAGTACTGCGCGATGACCGACAAATCACGAATCGTAATTTGCACGGCTCCCTCTACTAGTGAAACGATCTTTTTAGCATAGCTCTCTACAGCTTGATTCAAGGCAGTCACTGCCAAATCCACTTCACTTTGCGTGGAGGATGGATGATTTCGGATCACGGCAGCAGCGCTAATCGCAGTCTGCAGCACCGCTTTGGAGCCTATCTCGTAATGGCCCACCTTTTCTCCTTCAACTGCACGATCATACTTAGCCTGTGCTGCATTAATCGCAGCAATTAATGCTGTTTTATTAGCTGGATCAACCGGTACGGTCGGATTCACTGCCCTTGTAAATACGCTGATCGCCGAGCTGAGTGCGGCGGCGGCTTCGCTCACCTCTGTCTCATTTGCTCCCGAATCCGCGCTTACCGCTTCCGCTGCTTCGATCGCTTCCTCGAAGGCGTCTTTTACCGTCTGTGAATATTGACCTGCTGCTGTGCCTACCACTGCAGCTTGATACAGCTGCTTGGCTTGAACAATGATGGCGATGAGCTGCGCCTTGTCCGCCACTCTCACCTCTATGGTCAGAGAAGCGCCCAACGTATCCAAGACACTAGCATTTTCGTTAATGGAGACTGTGAAATCGGTTAAAGAAACCGTCATGATGCCCGCTTCAGCATCTGCCTTTATTTTCCCCTTCAGCGTAAACAAAGCTCCTGCCTCGTCCACCGCGTACTGCTCCCCTGCCGCTGCCATAATAATCCGTATTTGCCCTTCAGCCTGCTTCACTCTTGTGCCAATCACCTGTAAGCCGTCTCTATGCGAGATGATTGCTTCATCCGCTAGCGCAACCTCTCCATCCTCCCAGCTTTCAGTTACAAAAGTCAGCTTGGCTGGATCATAATGAACAATGGCATCCATGACCGTAAAAGCATCCACACTGCCTGATAGAGCAGCCGTCAGTTCAATTTCCTCTCCTGTAAGTGCTTGCTCCGTTCCAGTTAACGTTACTGCTGCTGGAGCCGCAGGTTCCTCGACAATCGCTAATCCGGCAATAGCCGTTCCGATCACCGCTGCTGCAGCTTGAATAACGAGATCCGCTGGATCAGCCTCTTGATGTACAGCTTCGGCTTGAGCAACTGCCGCTGCAAGGGCAGCCCAGCTCTCGGCTGTATAGGCCGCTTCGTTCAAAGCCTTCGCTTCTGCCAGCTTTTGCGTTAAGGCGGCTTTGCGATCAATTACCTGACCGTATAGTTTTACTTCACCGAGATTGCCAAACCAAGAACCGTTTGAAGGATTGCTCAGCTTCAAATAACGATAGGTCGTGGAATCCGTCACAGCAAAGCTTTGCCAGCTTGCCATGCTTTGCGCGCCTGCTGTTAAGTTTGTCCAAGTCAAATTGTCATTCGATCCTTGGAAAATAACACCATTCGCACGGACGAGCTGATCCTGCCGCGCAAGCAGCTTAATCATATTCAGCTTCACGCCAAAGCCTGCTTTAAAGTCGAATACGATCCAGCCCGCGCCGTTAGTACCGCCGCTGCCGTTATTTCCCCGGAAATCTGACGTATTCAGTGGATCATTATCAAACAAGGCCTGAACTTGTGAGGCAGACGCTTCCTGCGTTCGGTTAGGCGTTGAGTCGATAAACACTGCTTTGCTCACAACGTCCTTGATGAGTCCGTTTTCTTCGATAAGGGTAACCGCGGATGCATCTGTTGTTTGCGTAACTGGCTTGCCGTTTTTATAAGCAATTGAAAAATTGATCTTTCCTTTCATATAGACCTCTCCAACCACATAATGTGCCTGCCAGTTCAAGCCGTCTGCCGATTCGGCATGGATCACATTGCCGTTAACTGTAGCCGTTACCCCTTCAATGACCTCGTTAGAAACAAAGGACAAGGTTACCGTATCGCCAAGAGCAGCAATAGTGGAATTCGAATGATTAGATGAAATGGAAACCTGTTTAATTTCATCCAGAACAATGATTTCATCATAAATGCCATAAAACCTAATCTCGCCAATATTGCCATACCAGCTGTTTCCGGGATTGCTCATTCGAAGATAACGGTATGTCTCCTGATCCGTTACCGGGAAGCTTTGCCATGCCTCGGTGTTAGCCGCTGCCGTTGTTAGCTGCTTCCAAGTGACCAAGTCATTAGATCCCTCGATTCGAGCCCCATTTATCCGTCCCGCGAAGCCTGTTCTCGCCGCCAGATCCACCTTACTCAAGCGAACCCCGTAGCCCTCCTTGAAATCCAGCACCATCCAGCCTGCACCCGTGCCATTAAGACGCATATCAGGCGAGGTATTCAGATCGTTATCTTCAGCGATAGCAAATGTTGATTTCCCTTCCTTACCGTCAGAGGTCACAATATCGGTAAAGCCTACTATATTAAGAGTGCCGTTTTCTCTTTGAATAGCATCGAGCGACCAAAGAAGATCTACCTTTTCCTTCAAAATAGCCAATGCTTCATAGAAGCTTTCATCCAAGTCTCCCTTTATACTATTTACTAGCGTGAGCGCCATCTGATATGGCTTCAGCGTACGATTCGCATATTTTACAGCCGGATCATAGCCCTCTGTTATTTTGGAAATGACTGCATCCGCATCCTCGAATACATAAAGTTTTCTCTTAACGACCGAAGTGGCTTCACCGTCATTTGCAATAATGTAAATAGATTGTCCTTTGTTCGCTTCTTCGGCTTGCGGCGTCCAGGATAGCGTATTGCTCTCTTGGTTGAATTCAGCGCCTGCCGGTAAATTTTGCACTTGGAACTCAATATGGTCATTCTCTTTGTCTAATGCAGAATAAGTGCTCCGATATTCATTTCCTGCAATAAGATAATCAGTAACCACGCCCTCGCTGTCCGGTGGCAAAGATAAAATCCCGCTTTCAAAGCTTGGATTCTGAATAACAGGAGCATGATTGTCAGCATTAAATTGCATATAATCCAGATCTACTTGCGCTCCGTTAACCGTCACATAAATAACCTGTGTGCCTGTAGGGTTAGCTTGTGATTCGCTCATATCATAAGCAACCGTCGTCCATTCACCTTCTGTGTTTGGAATAAGCAATTTTGCGTACGGCTTAAACACAATCCCATCATTATTTCCAGTTTCATTGGCAATTTCAATCGTTGCTATACCATTGCTTCTAAGCCTAATACTGAAAGTATCAATGCCTTCTCCAAAGCTGTTGTTAAAATAAACTAAAGCAACAGGCTGATTCCCTGCAGCTGTGCGAACAAAAGAAATGCTGCCTTCTGCTTCTTTTGCGGCAAGCCCTTCTCTTAGCGTAGTGTAGCTTTCTGATTGGATTTTCGGAAAGACAGCCGATTGAACTAATCTAAAATTCCGATACGTATCGAGCTCTAAAGCACCTTCTCCTTTGTAGACAAGATAAACATCGTTTTTCCCTAGCAGCTTAATGATATCGTCTGATTCCGTCGCCGCAAGCTGTACTTTTCTAGAAACTCCATTCGTATTTGGAAGACTATACGAGGCTGCCAACGGCCCATCGATGGCGTCTTTTCTAACCTCAAGCACACCCGCGCCTGTTGTTGATAAATTTGCCTCCAGTGCCGCCGTCCCATAATCAAAATCCATCATTTTGTAAGAAATGGCTGATCCGTTTGGCATGATTGCTTTGGCTGAGCTTCTGGTTGCGCCATTGACAAACTCATCCGCAGCTTCCGCCTCATTTGTTTCATGTGCATAGGAACGCGCAAAGCTTATCCAATCCATATTGGTTTGCAAGCCATATACATTGGTCGAGCCTAACATAAGGAGGGCAAACGAATGTGTGCCGCTTAGTTCTTTCAACAGCTTTTCGGACTTGGACGAAAGGGTCGTCCACCAACCAGTTGCTCCAGAGTAGAAATCTGCTACAATTTCACCTTTAGCCAAATCAGCGGCAGTCACATTCGTATAATCAATGCCTTCTACTTGGTCAAGCAGAATCATCTGAACATGAGATCCTGCTTCTGAGTTAGATCCTGAGTTCAGGATGATCGAATTTACCGGTTCATTTCCAAAATCGAAATCTTTGTACCACATGTACTCATTTTTCTTAAAGCCGCTAGTTATTTGGCGCAGCCCATATTCATCCCTATAATCCTCCAAAATACCCTGACCGGATTTCCCGTCAAATTCAGATGCTTGGAAACGGTCGAATCCAGCTATATTATCTAGATAACCCGCTTCTATAATAGGTCTGGGAGCTCCTAAAGGCTCACCCGTTTTTGCTTCAATGGGAGCAAGCAATAAATCTGAATTCGCAATATTGTCCTGTCCTGATATTTCAAGGCCATATAGCTCTTTAGCCTGCTTAATATATTTAAAGTCAGGATCATTCTCATTAACGCCCAGCTTATATTTGTAGTGATAATAAACGACACTCTCCAGGCCTAAGCGATAGCGACCATTTGTCGCAACTACGTTATAAATATCACCACTCGCATTAACCGGATCTTCCCAATTGGTCCAGCCTGCATATACAGGCGTCCAGTCGATAGCATAGCCCAAGTTGTATTTGCTGTACTGATTGGTCGCCTTCATGATTCGCTTGTCTAAAAATTCGAATAAAGTAGTACCATCCTCGGCAATTTCACCATTTTCGTTCACTAAGGTTCCTTGTGCATACGCGATTTGTGCTGCGTTTGACAATCCAGCAACATCGCCCTCCGCATGCGGCTGATCGCGGCCCATCTCAACGAGCTGTACATGTGGCTCAACCGCTTCGCCGGTTGCCGCATTATAAGTGACCATGCGCATTTGATCTTCTATGCTAAAACCGCGTGCTGAGTTTTGGCTGGCAGAGTTAACCGTCGCACGGTCGATTGCCTTCGCATAATCATCAGCATCGTCACGGAATACAGCGCTTGACATGAAGCCCATAAGCGCAACGCTGCCTTGGTTCATAAACTGCTCATCACGGTTGTACATCGGCCATAAATAATCCAGATACTGTGTAAACCCTACTGTATCCTCCTCAGTCCAGCCTGAGCCTGGCGTGTATCGCAATATTTCAGCAGCAAAGCTGAACTTGTTCGTGGACATGCCCGCTGACAGTACATCCGCGCTCCAATCATATCCTTCTGCTTCGGTCACTTGTCTTAGGGAAGTGTACCAAGCACGAATAATTTTTATCGCATTGTCTCTATAGGCACTGTCTCCTGTTACATACCACATAATCGTTTGTGCATATGCAGCATCAGCGTCAAAACGAACAGGCTTCGAGCCTGTGCCTGGCGGCAGAAAATCGATATAGGGGTTGCCGTTCCCATCTTCATTTTGCAGCTTATAATCCTTTTGTGCGCGTGAGTCTCTTCTAAACTGCTCAAAGGCGCTTGCCCATGGCTCGTATCCTTCACGGACCATCTCTTGCATGACATTCAGATTTTCTGCCGTTACATAAATACCTGGATGCGTAAAGCCTTCTTCACTGACGACAGGTACCGCTTGCGGCTTAAAATCAGTGATGATCGTATCAATCTCATGACTGGACGCATCGTTTCCGGCTATACTTTCTTGTGCAAAAATAGTGATTGAAGGAATAGAGGATACGAGTATAAATAGGCTTAACATAATCATGTACAGCATTCTCATTTTTCCGGTCCTAAAACGTTTCATATTTTTTCTCCTTTAAAAAATCAGATTGGCATGACTCTTTTGAAATAAATGTATTGCCTAAAATCAACACTAGCACGTTGAAAACGCTTTATATATTGCAGATTTATTCATTTTCTTCTTCTATTTTTCATTTTCGGCTCAAAATAAAACTTCGATTGGGTTCTCCGCATAGGAGATGGGAGTTACTCTCCTATATGACAAAAATGATCGCCCTGCCTGGTATATCTCTCCAGGCAGGGCGACCATTTAACTAAGATTATTTTTTATTTACTTGTTACAGGTTGCGCTCCTTATATACCTTATTAACCTCGTCTTGTACCTCTTGGCCACCGGATTTCAGCCACTGTGCTTTAAAGTCATCAAAACCTTTGTCCGTATCCACCTCGCCGCTGATCGCTTTAATGAAGAATTGATCCTGCATCGAACGCAAAATTTCATCATACTTCGGCTTCGCTTCCAATACGGCAGGTCCCAGTGCATCAGTGATAACCTTAATTCCCTTCGTATACTTATCGCGGAATGCCATCTTCTCAGGCGAAAGAGTAAATTTATCCATTGCAACAACGCGGCCGTTAAGCGCATTATAGAAGCCGCCTATGCCCAGTTCAGCTCTGACATCTGCATTGCTGTACTTATCTGTCCACACGGCCACATCACCGTTAAAGGTGTAGGAAACCCCTTCTTCACCAAATGCTGTTATTAGATAGCCTTCTTCATTCGTGGCCATAAACTCTAGCATTTGCAAAATACGAGTTCTTTTTTCTTCATCCTCCTCGAGCTGAGCACCGAACAGCATCGGCGCTTGCAGCGCCCCGTTCGACATCGAGTAGCCTTCTCCGCTCGCTCCGATGATTGGAGTTCCTACAACGAGCTTCCGGTTTTGTTCAATTGAAATGAGGCCAAAGTAACCATCATCATACAGGTGATGCCACATGCCCGTATCCAGCATGCCCGTACGTCCGCTTACGAATTTCTCTTGAATCTTACCGTTGTCATCCGTAATGAATTCTGGATCGATAATGCCTTTTTTGTACCAGCTGTTAAGCAGCTTCAACCCTTGACGAGTCTGCTCCGATAGACCGGAATAAGCGAGAGTTCCGTCTTGAGCAACCGCATATTGATAGGGATTAATGCCGAAAGCGGAGAACACAGAGTTGAACATTTGGTTCGTTGCATCCTTGGCTCTGCCTGTCATGCCGTAAGTATCTTTTTTGCCGTTTTTGTCCGGATCCTCGAAAGTGAATTTCGTCAGTACATCCTCAAGCTCTTCCAGGTTTTTTGGCGGCTCTGTATAACCGATCGCTGTGAGCCAGTCCCCATTATACGCTGGTAGAAAGCCTGTTGCGCCATTCCCCCAAACACGCGGAACTCCCCAGTTCTTTCCGTCAATTTTGCCGACTACCCATGCATTTGGAGCAACGGATTCGAAATCAGCCACGTAATTAGGCATATATTTTCTAATATCATCCTCAGAAATACTTGCGATAATCCCTTGTTTAGCCCATTGCACCATATCCGTATCTACTGCGTCACCTGGTAAAATGTCAGGAATATCACCGGAAGCAAGCAATACGTTGATTTGCTCTTTCCAAGTCGCGCGTTCAAATTTCACGTTTTTGATTTTGACGTTGAACTTTTCCTCCAAGTACTTCTGTACAAAATTGTTATCCGCTTTCGGTGGATCAAATGTATTTGCTATCGTAATTTCAATCGTTTTCCCCATCGGATCATCCGATGCTTTGACCTCCGGAGCATTCGTGCTTACGTTCTTTCCACTATTTTCAGTCTTTACGTTATTGCCATTGTTCCCGCTGCATCCTACAACCAGCAGCGACATGGACAACAAGATGCTTGATGCTGTCGTTAACATTTTCTTTCTGTTTTTCACTGTAAATCCTCCCTTTTTCTATTCCATCATATTTATTCAAACAGAAAGCTGCAAGAGCCTCTGAATAAACCAAGCTTACGATTTCTTAGCCTTTGAGCGAGCCTACCATAATGCCTTTAACAAAATATTTTTGCAAGAAAGGATAGAATACTAGAATCGGAAACGCAGTGAACATAATGGTTGCTGCTTTAATGGGCTCCCCATAGCCGATTTCCGACTTCCCGGGGTTGGCAATCATCTGCAATTCCTCGCCGGTAATGACCAATCTTCGCAGGAAGGTTTGCAGCACCAGCTTCGAATTATCCTGCATGTACAGTACTGCATCGAACCATGCGTTCCAGTGACCAACAGCCCCCCACAAAGCAAGCGTAGCCAAGATTGGCTTCGACAATGGGATAACGATGCCAAATAAAATACGCATATCGTTTGCTCCATCGATTTTGGCCGAATCCTCAATCTCATCCGGAATGCTCATAAAGAAGTTCCGCAGGATCAGCATAGAGAAGGTACTAATAAGACCCGGAATAATGTAAACCCAGCGTGAATCGATCAAGCCAAGCCATTTGATCAACAAGTAGGTTGGAATCAAGCCGCCACTGAAAAACATCGTAAAGACGATAAACATCGTATAGAAGCTGCGATGCGGCAAATATTTACGTGACAGCGGATAAGCGACCATCGACATGAACACAAGCGATAACAGCGTGCCGACTATCGTCCGAAAAACCGAATTTCCGAGTCCGATCCATATATTCGAGTTTCCCAGCACTCTCTGCCAAGCATAAAGGGAGGTTTCCAGCGGATAGATGTGAACACCTAAGCGACGTGCTTCGACAGGCGTACTGAACGATATCGATAATACATGAATAAAGGGATAGATCATCGACACGCATAATAAGGATATAAATAGAATAAGAAAAAACTGAAATATTTTGTCGCCCGAACTCATTTTCATCTCAAGCACACTCCTTTCCATAGCTTCATCAGAAGATACCTTCCTGGCCCAGTTTTTTAACAATATAATTGGTCATAAGAACTAAACCAAGCGCAATGACATTTTTGAATAACCCCACAGCCGTCGTCATGCTCAGTTGGAAATTTTGCAAGCCGACCCGATACACGTAGGTGTCTAATATATCCCCGACCTCGTAAACGGCAGGATGATACAAGTTCAGCACCTGATCAAAGCCTGCATCGAGAATACCTCCCATGCGCAAAATCAATAAGATGGTAATAACCGGCAGGATCGAAGGAAGTGTTACATGAAGCATCTGTTTCCAACGGTTTGCGCCGTCTACGGTTGCTGCCTCGTATAAGGTAGGATCGATTCCCGCTAGCGCAGCCAAATAAATGATCATTCCCCAGCCTACCTCTTTCCAAATGCCGGACAAGATAAGGGTGAAACGGAAGTAAGCTTTATCACCCAAGAAATAAATCGGGTCAAGACCCACCAGCTCGATTAAATAATTAACGATGCCGACTGATGGCGACAGCAGCGTAACCAAGATGCCGGACAAAATGACCCAGGAAAAGAAATGCGGCAAATACGTAATCGTTTGGGCGAGCTTCTTAAACCTTGCCAAACGAATTTCATTAAACAATAGCGCCAATATAATTGGGGCTGGAAAACCGAACACAATATGGTACAGGCTGATAATGATCGTGTTCTTCATGATTCTTAGGAAGTCAGGCGATTGAAAAAACAAAAACTTGAAATGCGTCAAGCCTACCCATGGACTATTCCATATCCCTTGACGAATATTAAAGTCTTTGAATGCCAGCTGTACGCCGTATAAAGGTCCATAATGAAAGATCACATACCAGAGTAATACGGGAGCCAGAAGCAAAAATAAGTATTTACTCCTCTTATATTGCTTCCAAGTTTCCTTCAGCTTGGAGCTCCTTTGAATTTCGCCCCCATTCATTGATTTCAGCTTTGAGGCGTTTGCAGGGTTCATGCATGCTTGCTCCTTTCTGTAATAACGATGTTCGTACAGCGCTGCTTGTCATTCGTTTCGATATACCAACCTTACGATGATGAAAGCGCTTTTTCTATTGTAAATTCATTTGAATAACTATGTTTTCTTCAAAATCCTTATATAATTTCTTTCAAGAATAAAAAAACAACCCTCAAGAATTTCTCCTGAGGATTGTTTAGCTAACCTATTTATTCTGATTAGGAAGCTACAATCGGCTTCTTTACCGCATTTCGATATTGCACCGGCGTAATGCCGAAACGCGTCTTGAATTTGTTGTGGAAATACTGTGGATTCCGATAACCGACCAGTGTAGAAATTTCAGCTACAGATAAGCGAACATCGGACCGCAGCATATCCGCCGCTTTATCGAGCCTGCATCTTGTCACGTATTCTGTGAACGATTCCTTCATGACCTCCCCGAATAAAGTGGATATGTAGGCTGGGGCCAAGGATGCCAGCTCGGATAATACGTTCAACGATAAATCCTCATGCAAATGCTCATCAATATATTTCTTCAGACTCATAATAATTTCTGTATGCGCGTGGCTGCTTGATTCCTGAACATGCGTTACCATTTGCTCGGAATGCTTGCGAATGGCCATGACGGTTTCCGAAAGGCTCTCCTTCTTCAGCTCATCGAATAGCCGAGATGGCGGTACCAGCTTCTGGAGCTGCATATCGATGACCGCTTGGTAGAGGGAGGACACAAGCTGGAGCAGACTTAGCTCTATCGATTCAAGCTGCTGGCTTCCAGATTGCATTGCTGCTGCAAACTCGTCAAGGAATCGGTTTACCTTGTTTAGATCCCCTGCTTTCAAAGCGTTCGTATATTGATCGAATGCAAGCAGCTGCGGAGCAGCATTCAGCTCCGTTATATCCCTATGCAAAATAACGGCTTGCGAGCCATAAATGAAGCGGTAGCGATAGGCTTGCAGCGCATATTGATAGGAAATCGGAATTTCGTCGCTGCTGCCAACGAGCGACCCTATCGCAGCTCCGAAACACAATTCATCAACAGACGTTTCCTTAAAGCTGCTCAGATGATCAGCCAACAGTCGCTCAGCCTCGTGCTCCTCTCCTGAATTCACAAAGAAAATGACCGCAGCCTCCTCGTCATTTAAGCAGACGATTTCAACAGGGAAATTCAATGTAGATGCCTCATAAAGCTCTTTAAAGGTTAACATTTCTCCTTCCAGCAAATGAATATGCGCCACTACAAAGCTGGATTCATGCGGCAGGCTCCTCGTATGCTCCAAATTAAGATTTGCCCCTAGCACCAAATTTTTCATCTCGTTCGTTTTGGCGCTGCTCTCCAAGGATACGATTCTTTGCCCCATAACACTTAAGGCATTCCCAATAAATGTGTATTCGTTTCCTTGCACAAGGCCAAGACTCGGCTGATAGGAGGCTCTGACCAATTGAGTAAGCTTCTTCATCGGCATGTAAAACTGCTTGGACAGCAAATAAGCGATAATCAATCCAAATAATAGAACCAGACTGCAGCCGATGAATATGCTGGACTTGAATTCTTGCGTGGATAACGTGAAGGCCTTCATAGGGCGCATAATCGCATAGCTCCAGCCCATATCGTTCTCTTCTGAGGGCAGATAGGACAACACTGCCTTCCCTTGTCCTTCAGCCGACACTTCTTTTACTCTCGTATCCGCATTCATCATTCCGTTTACGAGCTCGATCTCCTTGGCCGTGCTGTCTCCTGTAGCCGCAAGCATCGACCCCGTTTCATCAAATACATAAAGCTTCTCAGAAGGAGAGCTCATAATCTGGGATACCGTTGCAGTCAGAACATCAAGCGTCACGTCTACGAAAATATAGCCCTTGGGCTCGAGGCTTGGCTGATTGTACGGCAGCTTCACGACATAAGTCAGCGCCTTTTGCCCGTCCGGAAGTACGCGGTAGAGCCATTGTTTATGATTTTCCGGCTTTAGCTGCTTAATAAATCGGGCATCCTTGGAGTTGTCTGGATCCATATAAAATGATGCGCTATCGACGACATAATATCCTTTTTTAAAATATACGGTCGTATTGTAAGCGCCTTCATTATCTAAGCCTAAAAATCCGATTCCTTTTCCAAGCAAAGCAATTCGACTTAAATTATTTTCCCAGGAATTATCCAATAAAAAGTTCAAATTAGCGTTATTTTGAGTAAAGCCAGTTGATAACATTATATTTTGAATATGATTCTCATATTTACGCAGCACGGTCTTCTCTACAAAATCCTTCGCCGTTTGCAGCCGACTTTGGCTATCTCTAGCTATTTCGTTAACCATAAGCCCGCTCGCGCGCGAGTACAAATAACCGCCAGCCAGTCCAATTAATACGACAGCCATAACCGTGTATGACAAGATTAAGCGAGTAAAGAAACTATTTTTATATTTATTTTTCGTTTTCATTACTTAGCCCCCCAATACTTTAACTCTTGCGATTTCTATAAAAATTGTAATCGCTAACAAGATATTTTACCAGTGTAATTATGTTAGAAACTTTAAGTTATTGTTAAATGAGTGCCATTATAACGGCAGAAATCCACTCCACGTGCAAAAAATAAGCCGACCTCTAAATCGCAAGGCCGACCTACCATTATGTAGATTAGAATCAACTGAAATGAATACGTTCCGCGTGTTTAACAATAATCAAATTGGCAGTGTCTGCATCATGCGCTTGCTCACCGTTAATCCGCAAATTAACGAATTGAATGCCGTCAACGATCCGTTTCTCATCAAAGCCCTCGATGATGGACGGATTGTCACATAGGCCATTAAAGCTGACGTTTTCAAAACGAATATTTTCGACCCGGTTTCCGGGAGCCGGGTTATACTTCGGGTTATGGAACACTCGGATATCAATTAAGCGGCCTAGCTCAAATTGCTCTACACGAATATTTCGAAAGAGGACGTCGCTGACTGTATTTTTGTCGCCAGCGTTAATCGTCATACAGCCCCAATACCCATCCTGCGGCTCATGATGCTCCAAAATGTCAATATTTTCAAATACGATATTTCTAATCATATCTCCGTTTCGCTCATAATCCCCGTGGGCCCCAATCATAATCGGGTGCGCAACATCCGCCCACAGCACGGAATTTTTGACGGTTATATTTGTTGTATCTCCTTCGTATGCCCAGCGTCTACCGTAAATCGCGATACAATCGTCCGAGGTGCGAAGAAATACATCCTCGATTGAAATATCGGAACAGGACATCATATCGATGCCATCGCACCAGCCCCGAGAGCTGAACGACTTGAAATTTCGGATAGTTACATGCTCCGACTTGCCGAGAAAAATACTGTAATGTGGCGGATCGACCAGTGTAATCCCCTCAACTGTGATGTTGCGAGAAAACTCGATTTCCACACCGCGATAATACGTCATTTTTTCAAACTCTCTCATATACAGCAGCCCGCGTCCTCGAATGATCACATCCTCCACATGGCTGCACACGATAGAGCCTGCAACGACTGCTCCAGCCGCCAAATATACGATCGTTCCGGAAGCGACATAGAGCTGTGGATCATCCAATACGTGCAAGCCAGCTCCAAAATAAAGCACCTCAAACGCCTTTCCTGTCCGCTCTTCTCTCCCTTCCTTTAAGGCTTGCAATCTCTCAAGCAGGTCAACCGATCTATGATTGCCCGGCTGCAGATTCACTGTTTCTTGTCCGTGTAAATCGGGGACATCCTTCTCCAACTCATTGGCGAACAGATGAAGATTGCTGAACCGGTCACCGTTTGCCTCAAGGGACAGCTTCGCTGGACGATCCAGCTTGAAGCAGACCTTGTTGCCTTCATGCCTGAAATCTATCTCCAAGCTGCTCGGCCGAATTTCGACTTGCTCTAAATTGCCTCCCAGCATCATTACCTCGATCTCCACCGTACCGTGAAAATCGAAAGCAACCATCGACGTTTCACGAACATTATGCATATCCACTGGTACGGAATAAACAAACTGCTGCTGCCACTCCCCATACTCCTTGCGAACTCTGACTTTATAAGTCTGATTTTCCAAGATGCCGCAAGGAACTGGATAAGTAACTAAATCCGTTATTTGGTCGATCATTACGCCTGCCTCCTTCTAAATAAACCATGTATAATGGCTACCTTAGCAGAAAGCAAACGTTCATTCTATTGCAATCTTATTCATATAGATGAAGATTCTTTAAATCATATGTCATCATACCTTTTCGTCGGTGAGCGGAACTACACTGCACTGTATACAGTAGATTTGATGCTTCTAGCGTTTCTTCAAACCTACACTGCACTTATTGCAATGGAATCCGATATTCGAGGAAAAAGTCGTTCGATTGAAGCCTTTTCTGTTGTATTTATGCAGTGTAGCCGTTCGAATCAGCTCATATGTGAGGTTCCTATTGTAATAAGTACAACGTAGATTACCTCGTTATCGTTAGTAGCAGCTATGGCGTATTACGGCAGCGCAGCTTTAGCCGAATGATCGAGTAACAGCTATGATAGAACCCCTTTATCCCTATCAAAGTAAAGTTATTCTTTAAAATAAACCTTATTCTCTATATCATCAAAGCTTACCTGCGCTATCGTAATCGTTCCTCCATCCATAATCAGCCCATCATCACCAAATATACAATCCGAGTTCAGTACCACCGTAAAAGAAGGTTTTTTCTCATCTGATTTGATCACAAGCGAGAAAATACCTTGCTGCTCTGTATCATGAGCTTTGTAATAGTAAAGCTCGCCGTCCTTGGCAAAGACCATTTCACCTGCATCATACATCAAGTAGTTCTGAGAGTTCTCCTGCTCGAGCCACTTTCCCGTCAGGCTTACTGCTACCTGCTGATAACTTACGTAATCAGAGCTACGAAAGCTGAAGATCCGCTGCTGCAAAGCACCCTTCTCACTAGCTTGATAAGTCACAATAGCAGTGTCGCCACTAATCCAATTTATTTTAAAAGAATTCTCTTCGATCGTCTTATATGTAGAGCTTCCCGTTAAAGCAGCAGTTTGTTTACCAAAGATAAATCCTCTGCGCTTTAATCTTACCGTCTCATCCTTCATTTTCTTATATTCCTTAAGGATCACTTCATGCTGCCCGTCCTCAGACTTAGATACCACCATATTCACATCACCCATATGATAAAAAAATGTAGTATTGGCAACGAGCAGTGCAAGGCCAAACCCCCATTGCATCCATTTCATAAATTGATTTTTACTGTGCAGCAAGAAAAATAAGAAAGCAATGATTACAAAATTGATCCCATAGAAAATCCAATCGTAAATGAGCTGATATTCCTTTGGAGCTGCGACACCGATGACCAATGCTTGAAAAATGATGAGTAAGACCGCCACTGCAAATAGTGTTATTTTAATGGGTTTATTTTTAATCATACAATCATCTCCTACAATCCGAACTGTGACAGGATTTCACCATAAAACGGGTCTCTGCTATCTACCTCGTCCCAAGTCACTCCTGTATTTATGCTGCGAAAAACCAAAATCTTAGCTTGAACTGATCCTTCGTTACGAATGGCAGCTAGATAACCCGTTCGATCATCATCCACGAAATCAATGTGCAGCTCGTCGTACCCCTTCTGCAAATCATGAGTAGCTGTCTTCGATATACTGCCTATACTCCAATGCTCACCCTTGCTATCTGAGGTCATTATGCTAATATTTTCCGAGCCGCGCCCACCGTATACAATCGTTATTTTTTCATTGGATCGATAAATATTGCTTTGCTGAATCGTATCCACATACTCAGATATACGGGCGTACCCTAGATAATCATCATCTGGAGCCTGTGCCCAGGTCTTACCTTGGTTGCTTGTAACATACAGCTTATTCTCATGTACAACATAGTTTTGATCTGATTTAACAGGCAGTGTTGTCGCTTTTGTCCCCGTAATACTATGCGAAATCATACGATCGATATCCTCCGGATATAACGAATCATCCTGTTTTTTCTCCACGACTAACGGATTTACTTGCACATATTTCAAATTTTGATCATCAATTATACTTTTACTCGCTTTGAACGCTGCAAAAATAATTAGCATGCCAACCAAACCTATTAAAACGGATTTCAGTGCTTTCATAAAGTTTCTTATCGCTTTCGAAACGGGCCGGTGCTTTGACGGATCACAAGCTCAGGCTGCAAAACCATATTCCGTTTTGTTTTATTGCCATTTACGATTTGATGGATGGTCTCTACTGCAAGGCTCCCTAAATCATTCGTATTCTGGGTCACTGTCGTCAGCTCAGGAATGACAGCTGTAGATAAAGGAGAATCATCAAAGCCGACAATAGAAATATCCTGTGGAATGCGCAAGCCATGCTCCAATGCAGCCTTTATGGCTCCAATTGCTGTAAAATCATTCACGCAAAGGACCGCACTCGGCCTTTGCTCTCCCTCCAGCAGTTTACTCATCAAATCGCGGCCCGCCCGAACAGAGAACTCTCCATAAAGCAGCCATTCCTTGCGCAATGATAATTGATACTCCGTTAGTTTTTTTCTTACTGCTTTTACCTTTTGGCTTGTCGTACTCATAAATTCCAATCCACCAATGAATGCGATATCCCGATGTCCAAGATCAATTAAATGCTGCGTAGCAATCGCCGCGCCTTCCGCTTCGTCAGTGTATATTCGATGCAAACCACTTTTAGGCAGGTTGCCGTTTACAAGTACGATTGGTATATGATTATCTACTTCAACTACTTCCTTTTGCAGCTCCGCTGGACAATTTGTTAAATTAATGCGCCCGCCTAAAAAAATGATGCCTTCGACTCGCTTTTCTCTTAAAATACTCAGATATTCCGATTCACGGCTATAATCGCCTGCCGTATTGCACAAGAAAAAAGTATAGCCCTTTTCTCTTGCTTTATTCTCAGCACCCCAGAATACTTCAGGGAAAAAAGGGTTTGTAATATCAGGCAAAATCATCGCTATCGTTCCAGTTTCTTTTTTTGTCAGGCTTCTAGCTAACGCATTTGGCTGAAATTGATGTTTCTCAATAACTTGCATTATTCTCTCTCGCGTACTCACTTTGACTGGCGCTGTTCCATTAAGTACACGCGATACTGTCGATACAGAAACATCCGCTTCCCTTGCAATATCATAAATGGTGATTGTTTTCATTAAGTATCATCCTCGTTATTGTCATTAATAAGTATGATAACAGATGTATCTTATGTATGAAACCCATTTCATCTTGGTAAACATATTATGACCGCTGTTATGAAACAGGAATATTAAATAACGCCCAACCTATGTGCTTAAGCTCAAAAAAAACACAACCCCGGCATTTCCATGCCAAGGCTGTGCTGAAAAATATTGATTGTTTTTATTTTTAATTATTCACCTAAAATCAAACGAGCAATAGCAGCTATATCTTCGATATCTATCTTACCATCCTTATTAAAGTCTGCTGAGTTGAATTTATTCCACTCGGGATCTGATGAGGTCATCCCATAATGCGAAGCTAAGATTGCTAGATCCCCGACTCGAACCACATTGTCTCCATTTAAATCTCCCAGCACTTGAGTATTAACAAGTGATCTAAACAGTTGAACCGCAGTACTTATTCGCTCAGCAGCTTGATTAATTTGTGCTTGGCTAGCAGTACTATCGTTTAATACCTCTTTCGCATCCTGAATAGCTGCAAAAAGCGATGCTTTTGATCCTGCTGGATATTGGCCGGTATGAGTTCCCTCTACCGCAGCATCATAGAGGCTCTGGGCAGCCCCGACTGCGTCATTCAAGGCATCCTTCGTTATACCTGCGATGATTTCAAATAGGTACGGATTTGGATTTGATATTGCACTTTCCATTCCGCTGCCATTAGCAAAAACAATATCTGACATCGTAATGCTGCTTGATTGTGCTTCACTAATTTCCTTTGCCTTAAATTGAAGCTTTAGCACGCTAAACGGGGATTCCGTATTTTTCTCAGGATGAAGATCTACCGTCAACAAACGTACTTTCCCTAACGTTTCCGATTGATCTACAATGATGAAATCCGGCTTAAGTGCTTCTGCTGAAACAAACTCCACTTTACTTGGGTCATAGCTGAAGGTCAAATCTTTCGCAAAAACATCAGCGGTTTCCATATTCAAACTGACCATCACATCAAAGATTTGATTGGATACGACGCTTGCTGCTCCTGAAATGGTGAGCGGATTCGATGCCGCCTCATCACTCTTTACAATATGAATTGCGTATTGCTTGGAGGTCGTATGATCTTCGGCTTTAGCCGTCAACACAATTTCAGTCGAATCGCCCGTCAACGATATATTGCGAGTTACCTTATCATTAATTAATATTTCACCATAATATACCAAGCCAAATTCGTCCATTGGCTGAGCATTCATCGTAATCGATTCCGTTGCGGTCGGAACAGTTAACGTATACTCAGTAACTTCAGGATCAAATTCCTGTGATAAATTGCCTTCTGTGAAGGTCAATGATTTCAAACTCGGATTTGTCTTATAGTCGGTTATTACCCGGAAGATATCGAATAGGCCGCCTACGAGACCTCCGCTGCTTGCAAATTTGACAGTAACATAATGAACTGTTCTTTGTACGGGATTACCGTACTTATCCGACTCTTGTACCGTCTTCGTTCTGCTGCTTTCTACCAATTGTTGCGTGATTTTCCGCGTCTGATTATAGAAATTACCCGGAATACGATTCTCAATGCTTTCAGACACAAGCTTAGTATCATCAATAAAAATATCAAACTTCCTGCCTGCATCGCCGCTATAGTACGTACTGAACAAATAGTTCGCAACACCCGGAGTTACTTCCATATCATAGCTAAACGAACCGTTAGCCAGCGCATCCCTGTACGATTTGCCATTGTATATGCCAACAGTAGATTGATTCGTCTGCCGGTTTGCGGCAAGCTCGTATTGATCATTAGCTACGATGACAAAGCTGACACTAGCAGCTTCAGCTCGGCCTGCTTCCTTCTCAGCAAGCAAAGATTGTTGATAGCTAAGAGAATCGGCAGTAATTAAATCGAAATAAATACCATACCGATCTTCATATCTTGCAAAATGCGGTGAAAAAGTTAGAATGCCATCATCAGCATCTGTGCCCTTCAACGTAAATTCCAGCTTACCATCCGTTTTCACTAGATTTTGAGCCACATTCTCTTTCCATAATTCAATATCATGTCCTAGAATGGTAATGAAATTTTTTGCTGAAGTATCTTTGTTCGGCTTCAAAACATTAACGCCATGGGTTTGGGTCTGCATATCTTTTGTACCTAAGCCAGCACTCAGAACAATTGGGCCATATTTAAAGGCTACCGTGTTTTTCGCATCCGGAAGGTCAAAGCCTATTACTTCCATAGGAAAATCCAATGTAATGGTAGTGCCGTCTGTCCAGTTTTTCGTGAATACAAGGTATCCTCCTTCAATCGCATAATCTTGGGAAACAGCTCCGTTAAGCTTCACACGAGGAGTCGTTTTCGCCCAATCAGGGATTCTGAACCGAAGAGTTGTATTTGTTGGCCCTGTCGTATTAATGGTGAAAGCGACGATTCCGGTTGCTGCATCACCAATTCCGGTATTCGGAAGCTGCGACTGCTGTGTAATTACCAAATTTTTATCGGACAGCTTTACGATTGAAGATAAATACTGATTCACATATACGCTATCTTTGCTTGTAAAATAAATACTATCGTTCAGCTTAGCAAAGTTCTCCATCCCCGTTCCTGTACAGCACCAGAAATGGAAAAACGCGCTGCTGAATACTTTAAAATAGCCTGTATCCATCGGTTGGAAGTACATGGTCATACCCGTTTCCGGATTTTGCGAGGATATGATCGAATTCGTAAATGCATTCTCATAGAAGTCCGCGTATTTTTTGTCCTTTGTAATTTTATAAAGCTCTCTTGTCAGCTTCAGCATGTTGTAAACATTGCAAGTTTCATCATTAACATTCGTAAGCTCCGCTTCCAAAACATCACTATGACCAAAATGCTCATTCTCGCTATTTCCGCCTGTCACATAGGAATGATGCTTCACAACCATTTCCCAGAAATTTTCTGCTACTTGCAGATAGTACTCTTCAATTTCCGATTCATCGAGGACGGTATAACGTTTCAAGGCGCCAATGACCTTAGGAATCGTCGTATTCGCATGCTTGCCATTTAGAATATCAACATTGTTATATAGAGAGTTAAACAAGCTGATCTCATCGAATTTCTCCGCTGCTTTCAAGAAATGATTATTATCCGTCAAGCTGTAAAGATCATACAGACTATCATTCATACCGCCATATTCAACACTAAGTACTCTGGATTTCATCGCTTCATTCCAAGTAGCTGTACGGTTATAAATATACTCCCCAAACTTCTCAGCAATTTGTAAAGCCTTTGGGTTGTCACCAAACTCAGCTGCACTAACCAAACCAGCCAAAATTTTATGAATGGTATACCATGGAACCCAAACAGCTTGACCATTCTCCACTTTATCTAGGAATGAAGTAGGAAATGCAGATATATAGCCGTTGCCATTCGCATCCTGGCAAGCTGCTAATTCATCAATGATGTAATCCATCCGTTCTTTAAGTCGAGCTTTATCAGCACCGGTCGCATTTACATAAGCCGTTGAAATAGCCGAAAGGTAATGCCCTAACGTATGACCACGAATTTCCGTGTTTTCCCAGCCATCATAAACTGCTGCTTTTGGATTGAGACCGCTAGTGGTTCGAAAGGCACTTAGCAATCTATCCGCCTCCAGCGATAATAAGTAATCAACCTCTTTTTTAAAGGCATTAGCATAGTAGCTGTCTGTTAGCGTAACATCAGCCATCGGTACAGCTTCCAAGGAATCTGAAGAGGACTTCATTGCTGGTACGATGACTATAAAATCTCTTGTAACGCTCTTACTTCCGAAAGAAACGTTAGCAGTTAAGATAACAGAAGCATCACTTTCACCAGCTGCGGGTCTTTGAACGCCACCGAGTAAATCGATCACGTCTACATTGCTGGATACCCATGAAATAGTGGATTCAGATTTCCCGATTAACGGAAGAGCGATATCACTGCTTGCTTTCTCGGGTAAAACGATGGCCTCAGCATCCGACCTAGCAACTAGTTCATAATCAAATGACGTTCCTGACTTATCTTCGTACAAAGCGACTATAGCCTCGTAGCTGGCAGCTGTACTGTATACGAAATAATCGTCTAACGAGTACTTAGCATAAGCCCCATTATATTGTGGGCCATTGTAGCCAAGTGATTTGGATGTCGTATCGTCCGATTTAATAACTCCATCAGCTCCGCTAACGCCAGTTGGATTTTCTATAGTTATTGTTTGTAAAATACCATTCCGATAAATTTTGACCGCTTTTGTCAGATTATTATAAGTAATAGCTACATGAGTCCAAGCATCTATCGGAAAAAAGTTATTTCTCGAACCCGTAATATTGACTTTGTAAGGCTGTCTATTCGCTTCCGAGGAGCCGAGTGAAATAGCAAGCGGCTTACTATCGCTTTCAGAAGTGAGATACCATCCATCACTATAATAAGAAGTCTTATTCCACATCAGCATTTGCTCGCCCGTCATCGTTTCATTAGGTTTGATCCAGAAGGACACGGTTAAATCAGCTGGCTGAAGTGTTCCGCTTTTTCCAAGATCAACAAATGTGCTGCCGCTGAGCTTTAACGCTTTTCCCCCGTCAACGTCAGGCACATAGGAATAATTAACACCGCTGATCGTTCCATTATTGCCTTTCGCTGAACTGTCCTGCACATTGTCCTCAAACTTAAGTGAAAGTACCTTAGAGGCATCCAATAGTGCCAAAGTATTTGAATTCACATTTGCTGCAAATAAAGTCTGTCCAGCTAATAAATTACTCGATAGCATGACCACAGTTAGCGCCCATATTCCTAGCTTTCGTTGATATTTCATGTTCTTTCCTCCTGATTATACTTTTGTAATCCATTATCCTAAAATCAATCTCGCGATCGTTGCCAGATCGATAATATCGATCTTGCCGTCATTGTTCATATCGATTTTCTTGTAAGCATCCCAATTCGCAGATGCGGATGTTAAGCCATACCCAAGTCCAGCCATACCCAAATCTCCGATACTGTAGCGGGAATCACCGTTGAGGTCTCCAATAATCGAAGTGTTAATCTTATTACGGAATGCTTGTATCGCAGCGCTTAATTGATCGATAGCAACCGTTATATCCTGCTGCGTTGCATCGTCTTTTTCGACAACCGCTTGAGCAGCAGCAATAGCTCCGTTAAGAGTTGTTCTGGTGCCTATTGGATATTGACCAACTTGATAGCCTTCCGTAGACGTGTTGTATAGGGACTGCGCGTCAGAAACCATCTGGGCAAGTGCTGCTTTATCAACAACCGTATGATTGATTTGCACTTGTAAAGTATTTCCGCTGCTCAACGTAGTTTCGATACCTTGACTATCTGCGACAATTACATCGCTCAGATATACTTTGCTCGTTATAGACTTGTCGCTTATTACAGCTGTGAACTTCAGCTTCAACAAATCCGCCGTTCCCTTGACCGCATTCGATTCCCCTTGGCTGGATAGCAGAATACGTACTTTTCCCTCAGAAACGGATTTAGTAGATGCCACTACCGATATGCCCTCGCGCAAAGCCTCCACAGTATTGAACTGCAGTTCTGCTGGATTAAAGTGAATGGTCAAGTCATTGGCGTACATCGTTGTCAACAAATTAGTCAATCCATACGTCACTTCATAGGTTTGACCACTATTCACATTTGAAGCTCCTTTGAGGATTGCTGTATTTGAATGAGCCTCCGGCTCATCCTCTCCTGCAATTTCAGACGCGGAGAGTGCGCGGTTATACACCTTAACATTATCGAAATAACCTTTGAAATAAGCGTCTCCTGCATAAAACGATTTGCCTAAGTAAGCTAATAAATTGCTGCCTAGCTCTGAAATCGCTATGCCTACATTGTTATTCTCTGCGATCAATACGCCGTCCTTATAAATTTTCATACTTGTAGGTGTAAGGATCAGCTTGATATTCATCCACTTGCTCTTAATAGATTGCGTTGTCGCTTTCGCTTCTTGCTCAGTAGAATAACTGCCTTTCGTAATCGCATTGCGAATTTCGGTGTCTCTCGTGCGAAGGAACATGTATCTGGAGTCATTTTGTCCTAGCGTAAAGGTGAAGAAATTACCAGAAACCGTTTCCGCTTTCATATCCATAGAGATCGATACCGTGCTTCTGCCATCAAAGAAGCCTGTTGGGAACGCAGCATACGTATTAGTCGTACCGTCTAAGTAGAGTACTTTGGAGTTCTTGTCAGCATCCGTCACATACGTCGCATTTCCGAACAATGTGCCATCGCGTTGGTTGCCCGATGCATCTTGGATCTTACCATTCGTGCTAGTTTCATCGAAGTTGTATTCCAGAACCGGATTTTTTTGTTCCTCTTCATCTGGTGCTTGCACAACCTTATAATATTTAGCCATAATTGCGTCGTATTCTTTTTGTGTGATGCTGAGAATTGAACCATGACGCTTCTTCGCCGAGTCTAACGAATATTCTGAAGCATCCAATTTTCTAAATGCTCCCGTTGATAGATCGGAAGTTACGATCGGCAGATAACCTTTACCAGTCGCATACTGATCGACAAGGATTGCCCATTCCTCTCTATCATTGAATTTAAAGATTTCCGGCCCCTCAACATTACTGCCGGTTAACCCCACTTCTTGGAGAGTTCGAGTCTTCTTCCATGTACCCAGAAGCTGATCGCTCTCCTCGAACGTAATCTGACCATCAGCCGAAGCCCGATAATACTTGTTGTTTGCTTTAATCACCGTCGTATCAATGATGCTTTGATTGTCCCGATCGATCCATTCTACAGCTGGCGTAAACGTATAAAAATCTCTTGTTTTAGCATAAAAGATTTTAGGCTCCGAGGCTTTTCCTGCCGGTTCTACATTAGAAGCCCAGAATACGATATATTCGCCGGTCATCTCGTCGTAGATTGCCTCTGGCGCCCACGCCATCCCTGCATTAGATGGTGCTACCTCCACGCTTCTTGGTTCAGTCCAGTTGACCAAATCCGTTGATTCCCAAATGATGAGCGACTTGCTTCCGTTTGTTTGTGTCCCGCTCCATCCGCCTCTATGATAAATACTCAAATCGGTTGCCAAGAGGTAGAACCTATCACCCTCCGGGGTACGCAGCAGGTACATATCACGAACACCTTGTTCTCCTATATTAGACGTCAGTACAGGTGAGCCATCATTCAAATCTTTCCAGTGCAAACCATCTAGGCTGCTTGCAAAATAAACCTGCTCTCCATTGTTGCCTTCACCAACAAAGTGGTCGAATAAATACGCTTTGTAAACCAATTCCTCTGGTTTGGCTTTAACTATAATCGGAATATCCTTTGTCTGACTTGCTGTCCCATAAGTAACGGTTGCCTTTAAGGTCACCTGTGTATCCGCAGCCTGCCTCGTTACAATCCCTCCAGGCATATCGTCGTAATTCTGATTAACGACTGGATTGACACTAACCACATCTGGTCTGTTCGTACTCCAAGCAATGCTCGCACCTTCTGGGCTGCTGGTTGGCAAGGTTAGATTGCCACGAACGTCATTCGCATTCTGAATTTTCAATTCAGCTATTGCACGGTCCACCTTTTCTGCATCACCAGGAACCGTTACTGGCTGATTATATACCTGACTAATCTGCGTATCTGTCAGCGCCCTGTTATAGACACGAACATTGTCATAAGAGCCCTTAAAGTAAGGGTCTGCGTAGAACGATTTGCCTAAATAAGCTTTAAGATTACTTCCGAGTGTAGACAGGTTGGCAACTAGATCGGTCACTTGATTAATAAGCACACCATCTTTATAGAGCTTCATCGTACTGTGCTTGCCATCTTCATTGCGCTGTAATACAATCGCGACATTCGTCCAAACATTTTTCATGGAAGTGCTTAGAGGCGCCGTAATTTTTTGTTCTTTCCCATTCGATTGGAAGGTTAACGCCGAATATAGTTCACTAGCCCTTGTGCGGAGGAATAAGTATTTGAAGTTGTCTTGCCCGATTGCTAATGTGAAGAAAAATTGACTGTCCATTTGAGAATGGACATCCATAATAATCGATACATTGTCTTTACCATCGAAATAGCCTTCTGGGAAAGCGAGATACGGGCTGTTCGTATTCGCATTTCCACCGCCAAGGCTGAGCACATTCCCTTTATCAGCATCCGTCTTATAAGCTGCACCATTATAAAGAGCTCCGTTATTAGCTGCACCTGAAGCCCCTGTATTGACTACAGTTGTTCCTTGGAGGATTTCGTCAAACTTATATTGCAGGTCGGGTACGATGACATCGCTTGTATCTGGCGTTACTGGCTGAACGACATCTTTTCCCCATTTCGCCATAACAGCGTCGTATTCTTTCTGAGTAACAGGCAGAATACCACCGTGCTTCGCACCAGTTGGCATTCTATATTCCGTACCTGCTAGTCTTGTAAAGTTACCCGCAGCTAAATCAGCTTCGCTATTCGCAATTAACGGGAAGAAGCCAACACCTGAATTGCTGCCCGTATATCCGTCTAATAACAATTGCCATTTTTCTTGCCCGTTGAGCTTGAAGATTGCTGGCCCTTCAACACCGCCTTGCCCTCCGACAGTCTCTTTCACTAATTGGAAATTACCAAGCGCAGAATCACTTTTTTCCAAAAATACAGTATTATCTTTTTCTTTTTTCGTGAATCGATAATATTTTCCGTTGTACTCGGTCATCGCCGTATCAATATAAGTAGAATCGCTTGTTTTGGCTTTATAAACGGCAGCGCTCGTAAAATTGTAAAAATCACGTGTTTTCACATAAAAAATTTGATGTCCCACTCCTGCTACATTGGATGCAAAGTATATGATATACTCTCCGGTTGAAGAATCATAAATCGCCTCTGGCGCCCACATATTCCCGGCCTCTGCCGGGGCGATCTCGATCATCCGCTCATCCGACCAATTAACTAAGTCATCTGATTCCCAGATCATCATCGATTTGCTTCCCTTGCTGCTGTAATCGCCCCATTGTCCCCCGTTAGCATCTAAATCCGTTGCAATAAGATAAAATCTATCATTCTCTGGGGAACGGATGAGAAAAGAATCTCGAGCGCCTTTCGTCCCTAATGTAGATGTAAGTATCGGTTCGTTCTTATTCAGATCATCCCAGAACAAAGCGTCTTTGCTTGACGCAAGGTGGATCTGCTGGCTCTCGCCTGTTCCATACAGGTTTGAACGGAAATAAGTATAAATATAGCCTTTTAACTCATCAAGCTGTGCCGCTTTCTTTACAGTTAAACCTAAAACCTTCTGTACCGTCTCACCGTTATATTCGAGTGTTGCGGTTAAGCTAATCTGCTGGTCTTCAGATTGCCGTTTGACGACTCCAGAGGGAATTTCTCCTTTACTGCCTGTTGCTTTGTCTGTAATAATCTCCTTGTTTGAAGACTCCCATGTCATATTCACCTTGTTGCCATCTACATCGATCTGGGCGGGTAATGTAATATTGCCTCGGATATTCTCGGAGTTAGGGATAGATAACTTCGAAGCAGCTGAAGTAAGTATTGGATTTACTAAAGTGGCTGCATTCGCGATTGTACTTTCACCAAAAATATTGACCATACTTCCGAGTGCTAATGTAAGGACTAAGAGACATATTAAACTTCGCTTCATTGGCTCATCTTCCTACCCTTCTCAACTTTAATTGAAATCGCTTACAACAATACTGAAACCATATTCTCTAATGATCTTCCCTTTCTATATTGGTATTTTCACTTCGTTAACACCACCTCCTATCCGTTTCCATCCCTCTTGTATGAAGAGCAAGGTTATTTATATTTAGCATAGAAATTTCGAACCTTAAACTCAATGGAATAATTGGTTACAAAAGTTGATTTTTTAATTGAGCGTTACTTTAAATAAAAGAGAGTGCCTCTTGGAGGCACTCTCTATCAACCCGATTCCTGATTAGAAGCTCAAACCCCATAAAAATCTAAAATATTTACACTCGCCTTAAAGGTTTAGCAATTTATTTCAAACTAAAAATCATTTAAAATACAAATGAAAACGTTTTCATTTATGTTCTCGAGTCCTCTAACTTCCGTTTTCTACAGTTGCTCCTTCTAACCAAGCTGAATGTCTATAAAGTGAGTTTGTGCATTAGAAAAAAGGGAGGTGGTGTATCCGAATTGAGAGCTAGAGATATTAAACCATAATACGGAGGTGAACAAACAGTTTTCCTATCAAAAATTAAGGAGACGATTAAATAATGAAGAAAGCTATTGCATATTCAATTATTTTAAGCCTTTGGGTGAGTATGATTGGGTTTGTTATGGATGATAATTCAGCAGCAGCAGCAGCAACCACCTTTGCGCATCCTGGCCTCTTGCATACACAGACAGATTTCGACCGCATGAAACTAATGGTAGACACGGGAACGCAACCGTATTTGAACGGTTGGACTCAATTGGTTAACAGTCCGCTTTCACAATCCGGTTGGAACCCGCGTGCAACTGCTACGATCTCTCGTGGCGGCACTGGAGACAATGTGGCTTTGTTGTTCAACGATATTGCCCGTGCTTACCAGAATGCCTTGCTATGGAAGATCGGCGGCAACACAGCTAATGGTGATACCGCCCGCGACATTCTGAACGCATGGTCGTCTACACTTACGACCATTACCGGTAATGCCGACCGCTATTTGGCTTCAGGACTTTATGGGTATCAAATGGCTAACGCGGCCGAGATTATGCGCGGCTATCCCGGGTTTAATGTGACCCAGATGCAAACCATGTTGTTGAATGTATTCTACAAGCCTCTTAACGAGCGCTTCCTTATCGGTAATGAATATGGCGGGGACCACAATGACGCATACATCCAAAATTACTGGGCGAACTGGGATCTGAGCAATATGGCTGCGACAGTTGCGATTGGGATTTTTTGCGACCGCCGAGATATCTACAATATCGGTATTGAATATTTTAAAAATGGCTCCGGAAATGGCTCCATCTATAATGCGATTCCATTTCTGCACCCAAATGGGCTTGCTCAGTGGCAGGAGTCTGGACGTGATCAGGCGCACACACAACTAGGCATTGGATTGATGGCCTCGATAAATGAAATGGCTTGGAATCAAGGCGATGACTTGTATGGATGGGCAAACAATCGCTTCATGCGCGCTGCTGAATACGTTGCCAAATATAACAATGGAGATAACAACGTACCGTTTGCTACGTACGAGTGGGGATCTGGCACTAACGGCGCGGTTCAAACACAAACCGTAGTTTCCGACGCCAGCCGTAATGAATTACGTCCAGTCTGGGAAATGATTTATAACCACTATGCAAACCGGAAGGGCCTGTCTGTACCAAACATTGCAGCACGCGCCAGCCTGATGAGACCTGAAGGCGGTCCCAACACTCAATATCCTTCGACCTTCGACCAGCTCGGATTCGGAACACTTCTTTATACTCGTCCCGCTGGCAGCGGAGGAACTGCAACTCTTCCTGGCGGAAATATTCCAGACGGCACTTATCGTTTCATTGTGCGCTTAGATGGCAAGGCAATGGATGCAGTCGGTACATCAAATGGTGCAAAAGTACAAAAATCATCATATCTTGGAGGGGCTAATCAGCAGTGGAATGTAACCCATCTTGGCGGGGGGCAATACAGCATCAAAAATGTGCAGAATGGACTAGCTCTGGATGTAGCAAGTGGGTCTCTGGATCATGGAGCAAAATTTCAATTGTGGAGCTATAATGGCGGGGACAATCAAAAATTCGCATTTATCCCTACAGGTGGCGGTTATCACCGTATCACCCCTGTACATTCGAACAAACCAGCTGACGTCGTAGATGTCTCCACCGCAGATGGAGCACTCATACAGCAATGGCGATACCTTCTTGCCAGCAACCAGCAGTGGAGACTAGAGCCATTGGCAGTCAGCGCTCGCTTGCAATCGTACAACTATCCGGACCGTTATATTCGACATAGCAACTATCGCCTACAGATAGATGCCAATATTACGCTAGCTCAAGACTCACAGTTCAAGATCGTTTCCGGATTGACCGATTTGAACGGAGTCTCGTTCGAGTCCATCAATTTCCCTGGCCGCTTCCTGCGTGTCCGCTCCAATGGAGAGGTATGGCTGGATCAGAACGATAGCACGACAGCTTTCAAAAATGATGCAACCTTCCGTCGTACCGCAGGATTGGCAGATCCTCAAAAATCTTCCTACCAAATGTGGACGGATTCGACCAAATATCTCCGCCACTACAATTATCTGATGTATGCTCAGTCCGGCTCAGGCTCCGCGTTTAATGCCGATGCGACATTCACTGAAGCAGCTCCGTAAGGATATATGGAAGTAATTTAAAATGATAGCGGGATGGCCAAGCATCTATTCAAAGTAAAGGAGAGAGCAGTATCGCTGGCTCTCTCCTCTTATGGGAATCATGATTAGAAGGCTATTTGGAGACATGGCCTGAGCAAATCGGCAATCAGCATCCACTCTTTGGTGGTTTAGGGACAGTTATTTAGGTTCGTGGACAGGTGTGAGTTATAATTCATCCTGTCACAAATCATGTTTATATCAGTCTCAACGCGACAGATTGGTAATAATTACAAATTTCTTTACTACAGCTGCCACTTTCCAACTAACTTTCCTCGACAGTTCAATCTCCTATCCAATCATCGATTTCGCTAACATATTCATCTGATTCCTATACATTATCCGTTAACTCTATCAACAGCCCAGAATTATCGTTTGGTTCTTTATATAATGGAATTCGCACTTTGAGTCAGTCTGTTGCTTATACTTCGCCTTCAACATTTCCTTGTTTCCAATTGCAGGCGTATATTGCATCCCGTTCTGCTGGAATCACAGCTCAATTTACTACAAGAATCGAACAAAATCTCTGTCCATCTCTCAAGATTAATGGCACTTTTTTTGGAGAATTTGAACCGATAACTTATTTAGTTGGTTGATAAGAGATATGATATTTTTTTCCGGCCTCGATGGTTAATTCATAAGAACCGTTAACGATTTCTCGAGGCTCTCCTTCGTTACACTTAGGGCATTCGGAACTGAAGAACGCAAGAATTCCCGTACCAGTCGTACTTTCGACGCAAATTGTGTTTAAGTCCATCTCCACCGATACTTGTCCCGTTCCTGTCGGTACCTTCCCCTTCATATATTCGAGACCGCCGAGGTTAGGAGCGATCCGGTACGATTCATATCCTGGTGATGTTGGTGTGACACCAAGAAAGTATTTACCGAGTAAATAGATTGGTCCGGCACCCCAAGCATGGCATAAGCTCTTTCCGAATTTCATTCCATACATACCGTAGTGATCATCATCCGCTAAAGAAGGATCGTACTCCTCCCAAAACGTCGTTGCGCCAAGGTCGATCATTCCTCCCCAGTATGAAAGCAGCTCCTTGCGAACGTAATCATGTTCCCCACTTTCGCATAGAACCGCTAACTCATGAAACCGCATATATGGCGTCCTAATCTTAGGCACATCAGGATTCAACATGACATTGCGGACAACCGAATCACGTTGTTCCGGCGATAAGTAACCATAGGTCATCGCGAACATACTTGCATGCTTGGTCAGCGTCGGTTTAGTCTCGCCTTCAACTCGGTGATGAAGCAATCCACCTTTACCCTCATCCCAAAAGAGACGAAGCGTCGTAGATTTTATCTCTTCAGCCAAAGATCCATAACTGCCAGATGCGGAATCGTCACCCATCAAAGCGGCAAATCTAGACATTGCCTCCAGACTGCGCGCGAGCAGAATCTGTTCCGTACTGACGGCACCCTCGTTATTGAAGTCCGCCCAATCTACGAATACCCAATCCTGCTTTCTACCTTCCACCAAGCCCTCTTCGTTTAGCTGTTTCAAACAGAAATCCATTAGACTAACGGCACGATCGTAATACTGCCGGATAAACTCAAAATCGCCCGTATAAAGATGGTAGTCGTAAAGTGAGATAAACCAATACAATGTGTAGTCCAAAATTGTGTTTATGTGCATGGTGATCGGGTCTTTACCCCGCAAAGCAACCAACGTTCTGCGTGTCACGTCTAGGTCGAAAAAACTGTAATAATTCATCAGGAATGCTTGATACGCATCTCCACCCCATACCCAGCGGTCTCTCTTGATCCCATCCAGAAAAAATTCTCTAGTGTTTAACTGTAGCGTATACAATGATATGTCGTAAATTTCATTCAGCTTGGGATCTGAACACTCGAACGAGCTACGGTATTCTACCGGCACATACTCGTATAACATACTTACGCTCTCCCAACTTACATCAGGATCACCCTGTATCCATACATAACGGAAGGCTTTTGCTTCATTCAACGTAAAGATTCCATTTATTCTTTGCTCAATCGCTTCAAGAGCCTCGAATCGATCTAAATTGACACAATCTTCAGTAGAAAGTGCCTCAGCTATCGACTCTCCGTAGTATACTCGTACAGCTCCATTGCCTTTTATGTTGTGGAATCGCAAGTAACCGAACGTTTCACGGCCAAAATCCACCATTGGGTAACCGTCTCGCAGCGTTATTTTTACCGGCTCATGAGGAGTAGTAGGTAATCTGAAACGCGAAGGAGGATTTACTGTCGAGTCGAACGACCAGGATCCTGCTTGCTTCCAGTCATTTTGATATGAGGTGACCTCCCATGACGAATCGGTCCGTACCGTTGGACCGTCGATAAACAATGCCGGCACTTCGACATCGTTGAAAACGCTTATGCTTATCTCATGCCGACCAGCCGGCAACGTGATGAGTGAGTCAGATGAGCGATAGTTATCCATACCGTCAAGGTAGAAAGAAAAAGTTCCATCTGCTATGATCTGGATTTGCTCATCTTGTTCCAATTCATACGAATAACGAAATTTAATATTGGAATAATGCCGATCCAACCTCCAATAAGCCGGATACATGACACCTCGAGCCCGTCTGGCGACTGACATCTTCTCATGTAATCGAATTTCAAATTCACCGGGATACCAAATCCAAGTTGCCACTTGTCTATTCATCTGTTTTTCCATATTGAGGTTAGCCCCTTTCAGATCATATAACTAATTGTATAATAAGCAGATAGGTTAAAATACAGGAAGAAATGACAAATATATAAGGGAAATACGCCTAAATATAGAATGATCTCACCATGGCTGCGGCACGAGCATCGGTCCAAGATTTTAGAACTTTAAAATGAAAATATAGTCGAACAAGTGATTCAGAACGGTAAATCCAATTCGTATTTCTAAAAATAACGATTCAATTTCAATGCAAAAGGGACTCAGAATATTGTCATTCTAAGCCCCTTTTGTTATCATTCTGAAAAGACTACTCTTAAGAGTAGTCTTTTCACCGTGAATTAGCGATTCTCAAATACAAGCCTTTTGAGTACGATCGTTCCGTCGGTCACAGCTAGTTTAATTGAGGCTGCTTCAGAAGCAGGAATCTGCCCAATTTCCACTGTATGCTTCCCAGTTTCTGTCGTTACCGTCAACGTGCCGACTATTTTTCCGTCCGCCTCCGCAAAGAGACTAGCTGCTCCCGCCGCGAAATATTCCAATATGAGCTGGCAACTCTCGTTTACGTTCCGAATAGTGTAAGTGACAAACTCCCCTTGCCTAAGCTCGAGACTCAAATTATGCCAATCCTGCCCGGCGGGATCCATCACGTGCTTATCGCCGAAGACGACGGCTTGAGGGCTCTTGTCCGGCGCTTGTTGATCTGGATCATATATGATCTTCATCTCATCTGCGAGACGGAAATCCAACAAATTGGAATAATGATATTGGCCATAAAAGGACTTGCCGCGACCTGGGAGCGCGTTATAAGAAACCGCGGGAAGCGTAGACGAGGGCTTGCGGTTATAAAAGCGATGTACGGAATCATCTAAAATGCAGTTCTCGAACTTAATATTTTCCAACACCTCGTCCCAGATTTGGCGGCTTTTCTCGTACCCGGGCTTCGTTCCTCCGGTGTAATAATCGCGCACCAACTGCCAATCCTTAGGCAACTTATAGGTGCAGGGACTAGGGAAGTCGCCCATGGCCGCTTTCCATGCCCACAGGTTGGTTCCGATATGGTATTCCGCCGCCAGTTCCGAGAAAGTGGAAATCCACTCGGGACTGCCTCCCCCTTCTCCCATCCACATCGGTACGTTCAGCTCGATGCTCTTGCTGACGTATTGGTGGATTGTTTTCGGTTCAGGAGAGCCGCCATACCGATGGAAAGCAATGAACCAGTTCGAACACTCCGGATCAAAGTTTTTATTGAATAAATCTACCGCCCAATTAAACCGGTTCCCACCTAGCACAATCGCGTGCTGCTTATCGATTTTCCGGATCCGCGCAATACATTCCTCGTAAAATCTTAACAACTCCGGAATCAGATGATCCCAGCGCGGCACCGAGATCGGCTCGTTTAGCAACTCATAAGCGGCTACAATCCAGCGATCCTTATATCGTCTCGCAAATTCCTCCCAAAGAATGAGCGTACGTTCCCAGTTTTCCTCGTCCAGAAACATATGTGGAATGTTGTCGATCCCGTCGTCGCAAGACAAGCCCGATTGCCCGCCAGGTGCGCCGTGCATGTCCAAAACCGCGTAGATTTTATGCTTTTCGCAATAGCCGAGAATTTCATCCAGCATTTGAAATGAATCTTCGTTAAAACGGAAACCTGGCTCTTCGTACAGGAACGTCCGTGCGCTGACAGGCAGTCGAACGGAGTTATATCCGTACTCGGCCATGGCCTGAATATCCCTTTCACCCAAATGGTTGCGGAACCATCTAGGCCAAAATTTCTCGGCATATTCAGGGCCGCACATTTCAATGATGGTTTGATTCATCGTACGGCCTCTGTCCATCGGCGCCGCAATATAATGGCCTGACTTCGCAGCTGCAAAGTTGATCGGCGGGCCTCCGATCATGAAGCCTTCCGGATTGTTCCAACTGCCCGCACCCCAGCCCCGAAGCAGGATTTCCTCGTTGTCTCCGTTCATCAGGATTCTACCTTTCGTTTTCAAAAACCCTTTGACTCTTTGATTGGAAAATAGGTCCATACTTGCAACTCCTTTTTAAGTATCCAGTTTAATGAACGGATAGTCGTTTGACCAATGAATAGGGCGAAAAAAACGTCACGCCATTTCTTCCCTGCGCCATTATCCGTAATGTTCGGTTATCAAAAATAACTGATTATGAGCACCGTTCCAAGCATGAAAATGGGACTCTGACTGCAAAAAAGGATCATACTGTGATGTATACAAATAACTTTGTTCCTTTGAATTTAGCGTTAAAACTTGCTCATTTCCCCGATTTCGAATGATTCGCCTTCCCTTCCCGCCATCTATCAATTTCCATTGCTGCCATTTATCATCCGAACGGTCTGCCATTATCACTTCCTCACTTGTTTCCAAAGCTTCCAAAAATAGATTTGTCGAACGGTTCTTAATGCGAATGTAACCTGCGAAATCCGGCTCTATTATCCATGAAAGAGAAGGGGAGGAATACGAAAGTATTTGTGTACAAACCCTTTCCTTACCTTCGCTTTTAGTGGATAAATACCGATTGAAACCATTACGGATGCGAACCATTGTACGGTCTCCCCGTTCTGTTACGACGTTACCACTATCCAAACGAACCTCTACAAGATCCGCCCAATGAAGCTCTAACGTGCAATTTGTCGGAAATGAAAGGGGCAAGATTGCATAGGAGGAGCTATGATAATCACTCGGATCCCACCTGTCGCCAATGTACAGATAGGTCGTTTTTTCGCTGCCTTGTACAGGCAATATAAACATAGGTTGCGTATCGAAGGTAGTCGAACCGCCAAAATCATGCAATTGGGACCAGTTCCCGTCTATATTGCTCGAATATGCGTATTTTCCTTGATTTGGCTCCCATCCCGTGCAGCCTGAGGTAAGCAGAAAATAGACGCCCTCCCTCTTCATTAAGATCGGTGCCTCTCGTAATTGTCCTGGCCATAACGTCTTAACATGCTCGTCGATTGAAAGATAGTCTTCACTTAGTCGGTAAATGTGCAAATCTGCGTTCTCACGTGCAGAAGAGATGAAGTAGGCAGTTCCGTCATCGTCAATAAACAAGGTGCAATCCCTCGATTGATGACCAATTGGGTTAAAGCTACCGTGGTAAACGTAAACCCCGTCGACAGTATCGCACGTGGCTACCGCACAACGGCCGGCTTCGTAATTCTCATCGTTCTCCCAGTGCATCCACATCACATACTTATTGTCTCGTCGATTATAAATGACTTTCGGTCTTTCAATAATCGCACCTTTTTCCATTTCATTGTTAGTTTTAAGCGTTGGGTCTGTCATCATATTTATCGGCTGGAATGGTGAATTCAGCGTAAGTACGTTGCCTTGAAATTCCCAATCCACCAGATTCGAAGATCGATAGCAAGAAACACGATTCTCGCCCTGCCTGTCCTCCCCGAACCAGTACACATATTCTCCTACTCGAAGCATCCCCCCGCCATGAGCTTGTATGGGATTGCCTGCAACATCCGTCCATAAGGAACCATTTTTTATAAACATGATTGCCTCCAGTATTTATTTTATAATCTCTATACGAGATGTGTGTCTCGTTACTGCTGTGACTTCATCCCGTAGATTTTTTTAAAGAAGTTGTTCAAAAAGTCCACTTGTCCACTTTGGATCAAGAAGTATACCCCAACAAAGGAGACTACTGTTTCAAATTACAACTAGCCTATTTCGTAGCAGCCCATGCATCCAACTGCTTCTGCTTTTCAGCAATAATCTTATCCAGGCCAGCCGTTTTCAGCTTACTGTTGAACTCGTTCAATTTTGATGGATCGACAACACCATTTTCCAAGCCAGCACGATACGAATTTAATACGTTGGTCGCAGCAGCGATTTCCGTTTTTACCGGTGTTGGGTCGAAAGTGAATCCAAATGTAGACGGCTTGACCGCCAATGAATCGAACTCCTTAATCTTTGCCCAGATTTCCGGGTCTGACCCTTCTGTAGGATATACCATTGCATTGTTGCCTTGCTGCCAGTTATTGAACATATAAGTTGGAGGGCCTTCCGCCGGCACAATTGTATCTCCTTCTTTCTTCACATAGTGCTTGCCTTCAATTCCAAGGGCAAGGAGATTCATGATCTCCTTGTCCGTATACAGCAGGTTTAAGAATTCCATTGCTTTCTCTGGATTCTTACTGTTCTTGGCTATCGATGTCATAAAGCCAGAGGCATTATTCGTAAAGCTTATCGGCTGAGACAATTGAATAACTATACTCGGATATCCATATTGTTCGGTTGTAGCGGCCTCAACACCGGGGAATATCGTTCCGAACGAACCAAATGCTTGTCCTGCTTCCACTACACTATTGCCCTCGATCTGTGATGTAGCCAAATCTTTTTGGATATACCCTGCCTTGTACCATCCATGTACAAGGGCAATGGCGTCACGGTAATCCTCTGTCTCAAATAGGTTTATCACTTCTAATTTATTGTTTCGAATATCCATTACACCCAGTGAGTCACCAAACACATCAAATTTATCGCTAATTGTTGCAATAGCTGGAGTCATCGCACCTTTCGTAACTGGAATTATTTTCGGATCATTATCTTTAATCGCTTGAAATACAGATCCCAAATCTGACCAGATTTTCACTTGAGTCATATCGATCTGGTACTGATCGATCAAGTCTTGGCGGCCAAGGAAGCCGAAGGCAACGGACAGACCTCCTACCCTAGGAATACCGTATAGTTTTCCGTCAATCCGCGTAGCATCGATAACGTCTTTTTCAAGCACTTCTTGAATTCCCTGTCCGTACTGAACAAGCAGATCGTCTATCGCAATAATCTGTCCTCTCGAAACTTGACCGCTATAATGGTTGATGTAGGCATTCGTCATGATCAGGTCCAATTTTTCATTCCCGGAGAGCATCAGATTGGTCTGTTGTGTCCATTGCGAACCACCAATAAATTCAAGCTTCACCGTTACGTTGATCTTTTCTTTCGTAATTTTACTGATCTCTTCCTCGACTAGTTTCGCATCATCGGTCGGACCAGTTGACATTACCGCATAAGTTAATTCATAGGGTTCGGCCGTGGTCGATGAAACATTCGTACCCAATCCTTTTTCATTTGCCGAGCCTTCGTTAGTAACAGATTTTTCAGAAGCACCACTGCAAGCTGAAAGAATTAAAGATAAAACAAGTATGACGGAAGCGATGCCTGTGAAGCGTTTCCTTGTGTTCTTCATTTGTTTTCCCCCTATATTTTAAAGATTATTTATGCTAACCGATGCGAACACCGGAGAAGCAACTAGCCCTTTACAGCTCCGATTGTCAGACCCCCGATGAGATATTTCTGAAAGAACGGATAGGCGATTATCAATGGAAGCATTCCGACCACTCCCATCGCTAGGCGAACGGATTCAAGCGGTACGTTACTGGTAAGAGCCACATTTTGGCCGCCAAGACTGTTACTTTGGAAAAACTGGGCATCACTTAGCATCCGATTGAGCAAATTCTGAATTCCGAATAGTTGTGGATCTGTGAGATAGATTAAGCCGTTATTCCAATCATTCCAATAAACGATGGCAACAGTTATGGCTGATGTCGCCATGATTGGTAAGGAAAGCGGCAAAACGATTTTTCGAAAAATCAAACCTTCTCCTGCTCCGTCAATATACGCCGATTCTATTACTGGAATTGGTACAGACGTAGTAAAGAAAGTCCGTATCAAAAAAATCAGAAATCCATTCGTCAGAAGATTCGGAAGCAGCAATGCGAGAAGCGTATTCTTAATGTGAAAAATCTCTGTGTATACGAGATACGCGGACACCAAGCCACCATTGAACAACATGGAGAAAAAGACAAGAAATGCAATAATCTTGCGGAACGGCATATCTTGCCGCGACAAAGGATACGCGATCAAAGCGGAAATAATAACTCCTGCAATGGTACCTACAACGGTTATGAGCGTCGAAATGCCGAAGGCGCTGAAAATAGTGGTACCTTGATTCCACAAGTACTGATAAGCTTCAAAATCAATATTTTTGGGAAACAAGGAATAGCCATCGACAATAAGTGAATCCGAGCTCGTCAGGGATGCCATAATGAGGAGCACAACCGGAAACAAACAAGACACTGCAGCCAAAATGAAAATAGAATGGACGATATAAGGATTCAATCTTTTCTGTGGCATATCATAACCCCTTCCTAGAACAATGCTTGATCTTTGCTTCGTTTTGAAACTACATAATTAGCAAGGACAACGAGAATGAATCCGACGAACGACTGATAGAGCGCTGCAGCAGAGGCCATTCCGAAATCGCCGAGTGTCATCAACGCACGGAATACATAGGTATCGAGCACATCGGTCGTTGACTGGAGTGCGCCGGAGTTCAAAGGCACCTGGTAAAACAGTCCGAAATCCGAATAGAAAATGCGACCGATTGACAACAGTACCAAAACGGTAATTATCGGCATAATCAACGGAATCGTTATTTTGAGAATCTGCTGCCAGCGACTTGCACCGTCAATGGTCGCGGCTTCATAATATTCATGATCTATGCCGATGACTGCCGCGAAGTAGATTATGGAGCTGTACCCTACGGATTTCCACATGTTTATGATCGTCAGGATATAGGGCCAATATTTCGGCTCACCGTACCAAGAGATCGGTTCTATACCCAGTAGCGGAAGAATCTGTCGATTCAAAAATCCATTTTCCACATCCAGCATCGCAATCCCTAGGTAGGCGACGATGACCATAGATATGAGAAATGGCATTAGAATTATGCTCTGATAGAATCTTGACATCAGTTTTTGTTTCACTTCATTAAGAAGAATGGCGGCCCCTACAGAGAGAATGGTCCCGAGGACAATGAACACGGTATTATAGAGCAGCGTATTACGGGTAATCAGAAAGGCGTCCGCTGTTCGAAATAAATATTCAAAATTGGCGAACCCCACCCAATCGCTCCCCCATATTCCTTTAGAAAAATTAAGATCCTTAAAAGCAATTATGATACCGAACATAGGCAAATAGTTATTAATCAATAAATAAATCAAAGCGGGCATAGTCATAAGTAACAGAGTCCGATAACGCTTCAGATTCTTCATCGTCTTCCTTCTTTCTTGTGCAATTTCATCATCTGCCATTATCATAAACTTTTAAGCATGAACGAATACGACCTTTTCCTACCGCATTAACGACATCTCTTTATTTCCGACGATTGTCTCGAAAGTCGCTTGGAGTCTTGCCATGATATTTTTGAAATACTTTTGTGAAATGAGAAATTGTGACATAGCCCACTTTACGCGCGACGGCTTTGACCGTCATATCCGTTTGAGTTAATAATTTCTCAGCAAGTTTCATTCTTTCCATCAAGATATAGTTAGAAATAAGCAGACCTGTCTCTTTCTTTATAAGTCTGGTTAAGTAATCTGGATTTAAATAAACATGATTTGCTATATCTTCTCTAGTAATATTTCTCTCTAAATTAGCTTGTATATATCGTTTGACTTTATCGACGATAGAGTCAGATTCCTCAGTTAGGTATTCCACTGTTCTAGAGGTCACATGCTGAATCCAACCAATCATATCTGTAACTGACCGTACGGCACTTTGGAATATTTCCCTTGAAGTCACATCTTGGAATAGTTGGTTGGCTAATATGCCTTTCTCTCGCAACAAGGAGTACATCATTTGCAGGAAATCGTGATGAAACCGATGAAGTAATTCAGCCGTGGTGCCTGGTGCGCGGGATAATTCGTCTAAATAATGAGTTGCCTCTCCCAACATCACATCAGTCTTACCATCCGTTATCAATGCAGACCAGATCCTCATATCAGGGATCGATGGTATGAGGGTCCCTGCCTTCTTCTCTTCTACGGTAAACACTTTATTATCGTAGGCTACATTCCTGTTTTCCTGCTCGGAAAGCATATCGAACTGCACCGAAATCGAACTAAAAGTGGAACTCTCGCCGATGTAACAGCATAAATCACAATAGAAATATCGGTGACAAGCACTCACATAATCCTGCAATGTAGCATACAGAAGACCGCTTTCCACCAAATTGGAAGATGATAATACGATAGCCGCCAATGTCCCCTTCTCCAGTCCAATTATGGAGACTTCACCAGCGATCAAAACCTCTTCTACCGCGTTGCGCAACGCATACTCCATAACTCGTTCATCCCGAGTAGTCAGTGGCTTCAACCAACGTTTCACCTTAATTAGAATCGGTACCATCTTTGACTCCTGAATGACCAGATTTCTTTCTCTTGCAGCCCTGCGTATAGTTTCATCATCCGATGGAATCCTTCGTTGAATGACATCTAACCAAAATTTTTCCTTGATGTGCGTTTGATTGCGCATCCAGCTTTGATTGATTTGCTGAAGATGAACTTCCCTGCTAATTTTATCCATCGCTTTCAAAATGACTACTTCCAATTCTTCTTTTGGAACAGGCTTTAGCAGGTAGTCAAGAGATCCTAACTGAATAGCTTTTTGTGAAAAGTGAAAATCCGCGTGACAAGTCAAAAACACACATTCAGTGGATGAGTGAAAATGCCTTACCCATTCCAACAGTTGGAGTCCAGAACCTCTTGGCATTTCGATGTCACTAAGCATAATATCGACGGTATGCTTACTGAAGACCGCTTGAGCTTGCTTCATGCTTTGTGCTGTGAAAATCTCCGTAATCCCATACTTGCTCCATTCTAAGGCCCCCTGTACAGCCCTAATCGCAGTAGTTTCATCATCGACAATCAATAAACTGGTCATATTTTATCGCCCTCCATCTCTTTCTGGTTGAATTGGTAATTCGATTTCCACGACTGCTCCATGCATATCGGCGTTCCGATATCGGAGTTGCGCCCGTTCCCCGTATAGTATTTGCAATCGGCTGTGTATATTTCTTAGCCCTGTTTGCTTTCCATCCGCAAGTTCAGGCAGTCCTCCGTCTTGGAGTAAATGCAGAACCTCAGAGGTAAATCCTTCACCGTTATCCTCGATTTTGATTTTCATGCAAGGCTCATTGCCATCAATGTCTGTTTCGATCTGAATGAAAAGTCGGATATACTCGTCCGGAGAAACTGCGTACTTGATTGTATTCTCAACAAATGTCTGGATTACCAAAGGCGGAACCGACGTATGCAGCAAGATAGAAGGGACGTCGACAATACATTCAAAACTGTCCGGATATCTGAGCTCCTGAATACGAATATAGTTTCGAACATGTTCCAGTTCGTCTTTTAAGGGAACGAATGCAAGATTATTTCGGAACATATAACGGAAATAATGAATTAAGCTTAGCGACATCTCCTGAATAAGATCGAAATTTTTTTCCTGGGCAAAATTATAAATAATGTTAAGCGAGTTCAAGAAAAAATGAGGATTCAATTGAAGCTGGAGATGTTGAAGCTCTGTCTTTTGCTTGCTTAGTCTTTCTTCATAAATATCAATTTTTAAAGCTTCGATCTGAGACATCATACTGTTAAACCTTTGATTGACGATCTCGAATTCTTCCGATGTTTGATATTCAGGAATTCTCAAATTCACATTCCCATCCCCGATTTTTTTCATAATGGTTACGATTCGGTTAATAGGTTTAAGGAAAGTATTTCGGAGAAACACCAAAAAAAACGGAATCATCAATATGAAACATCCCAAAATGAGATACACAATCTGAGTTAAATACGGCAGGTTCTCTAGAATCGTCCGTTCTGGAATAACCGCTACCAATGAAAACCCACCTTTTTTGGAGGACTCCGCGACAACCAAATAACTATTATTCTTACCCGTCATATAAAAGGGGAGTGTTTGGGGAAGCAAATCGATTTCACGTTCTCGTATATATTCCCCATGTCCCATTGCCTTTCCATCATGTGTTGCAAACAACGCAGCGCCTTGATCGCCAATACGAACTAGAGACAGCGGCAATAATAAAGTTTTTGCATTGACCCATGCCCCTATATACGTATTGCCGATACGCGCAATAAAACACAAATAGTACTCGTTACCGACTTGGACTGCCCGCCAGCCTTTCCCTGACTCCACGGTTGGAACTAATTGCGTTTCCAAATAATCTCGCACCTCCTTTACTTGTTCCGCCTGTTGGTTCGCGTGATCGACTTGCATCCAATCACGTTTGACTGGAGAATATACGAAAAAGCTGTCAATCGATTTATAATTCATTGAATCCGCAAGAAGCTCATTATAAAGTCTTATTTTTGCTAACTCATAATCAGGTTCCGCCGAGTTTGGGTTTTCCATGATTTCCAGATCGTTAGAGGTTGCTGCCATTGTTTTAATATATTGATCCGTATCATCCAACCCACTATCAATGAGTTGAATATACAGTGATATCATATTTTGATTTGACTCTGCTACCTGTTGACGCACCACATTGATCGCATAAAAATTGTTATAAGCAAGCAACGCGATTAAAGGCAAAGTAATCGCAAGCGCCCCTGTTATCAGCTTAAAGCTAATTGACTTTGTAGAAATACTCATTTTCTTCATCTGCGTGTCATCTTCCTCTCAATATCATATTTTCCATTTAGTATGCATAAGTATGCAAAACTTTCCGCGAACAAGTAAGACTTCCAAATGCATATATTACGTCTATTTTAAGTGGCTTTTTGATGGAAATTAAACAGGTGGTCTCAAGGAGACCACCTGTTTTGTACGTTTCACTGTATGAAGTTTCATCCCTCTAAGGGAGTGGTTCATATACACCGATCCTTGTTATCCTGTGTAGACCTCGTATACCAGTATTCTGCAACCTCGAAACATTTCCAAAGAAATCCCCCTTACGATTCATGTAAGAATAATTGTATAATAGTAAACTAAGAAACAACACAGGAAGAAGTGACATATATGGATGATAAATATGCCGAAGACTTGAAACAGAACGTAAAACAGGCAGCTCGATCATCAATCCATCATTCTCAGGTTACGGAACATTTTAAAGACGAATTCCCACTTTTCTTAAATAGATGGGAGGAAGGATTCGAACTAAGGGCGCATGATCACGATTACATCGAAATCGTGTATGTAATGGCTGGCGATGGCTATCACTATGTTGGCGATATCGTTGAGCGAACCTATAAGGGCTGCTTATACGTACTACCTGTCGGAACCTCGCACGTATTTCGCCCGAGTGGAGCATCTAATAAAAACAAACTCATTGTATATAACCTTTGTATTCGACCGGAATTTTTAGATGAGTTAACGGTTTGGCTGTTACGGTATTCCGATAATCAACCGTTCACAATTTTTAAGGGGAGCCCTGGAACCTATGTTGCAATTGTCGACAAAAGCATGGAACTCGTGAGCTTGTTTGAGCATATGTATAGAGAGTTTTCAGAGATGAAGTCGAGCTTTACTACCTCCATTTTCGGGAGTTTGATGCAACTCTCCGTACGAATATCCCGAATTTGGCATCAAGAGGTATTATCGGAAGACGGAGATAACGTTCATCTAAGCTCGAATCTGTCGAATATTTTAGATTATGTACACCTCCATTTCACCGAGCGGTTAACCGTTGAACAATTATCTGCCAAATTCGGCATTAGTTCCCGTCATTTCATTCGGTTATTTCAATCAGCAACAGGAACGGGATTTTCAGAGTTTCTTCAGCATAAGCGGGTTGAATATGCCTGTCGATTGTTATTGGAAACCGATTTTAAAATTGCATATATCGCGAAAAGCTCAGGCTATAAGGATACTGGGCATTTTAATGCATTATTTCATAAAATTGTCGGTACTAGTCCAAGCCTGTATAGAAAGACAAATAAGTCTTTGAAGTAATAAAGTAGGGGAACCACTCTCATGGCTCCCCCCTTATCGAACCGCACGTGCCCTACTAAGGCATACGGCTCACCAACGTGATTCAACTTGTAATCAATATGTCGCTAAACGTTGTGCGTATTGCATTTTACGGACGCGGTCGGGAGTATAATACTCCTGTCCTCGTTCCTTTGCTTTCTGCACCTTCTGGGCATGCTTTGCCTTCTGTCTGTTCTTCATGTAGTCGATATAGTTTTCGAGTGTATAACCATACTGCGCATTGTAATATGCCCAGAAGGCAGAAACGAGACCGATTCTAGCAAAGAATTCGTTGTTCCATTTCGTCTTCATCGCGTGTCCTTTTCTTTGGCTTGGATGGCTGTGAGTCATGGCGACTCGCAGTCGTTGTCTCACATACCCGTCCATATCAAAGAGCTGGTTTCTGCATGCATTAAAGAAACAACGACTTTCCTGTCCGTATCGCTTGTTTTCCTCTACTGCTTTATACAGGTTCAGGAAGTAGTTTACCTTTCCACGAATAATCGGATTGACGCGCTCTAGCCATGCTTTTTTGTTTAGTGTTAGGGTTTTCCGGGTCTTCGCCTTGACTTTCTGCTTGAAGTCTTTCCACGTGGCATCTTTTGGTTTTGCGATGAAATACGGCTTACCGTCTTTCTTCCGCTCTCGCCAGTGCTCAAACGTGAAACCTAGGAAGTCGAAGTCGTCTTCCTTGAAGTTAACTGTTTTGGTTTTCTCCATGGCTACTTCTAGCCCTAGTTCTCCCAGTGTTTCTCGGGTGACTTCAGCCGCTTTCCGGATTTCTTCCTCCGTTTTCGCGAACAATAGAAAATCATCGGCATAGCGCACGAAGCGGATACCATGCTCCTCCAACTTCCAGTCCAACTCATTGAGATACAAGTTGGCTAGTAAGGGTGAGATAACTCCGCCTTGCGGCGTGCCGGCATCCACTTCATGATATCTCCCCTCTTCCATATACCCCGCTTTAAGCCATTTCCAGATCATGTCCAATACCGTTCCATCTGCGATGTATTTCGTCAGTATCCCTATCAGTTTCTTGTGAGGGATATTATCGAAGAAGCCGCGGATGTCACAGTCATAGATAAAATTATGGTCTGTTTCAATGTTCCACAGGATAATCTGGGCGACGCGTTTCGCCCCATAGTTAGGGCGATACCCGCATGACCAACGATGGAATATGCTTTCCTCACATTTTGGCTGTAACACGTTCACAATGGCTTGTTGCACAATCCGGTCTTCAATGTTGGGTATACCTAGCGGGCGCATCTTCCCGTTCTTCTTTGGGATATATCGTCTGCGTACGGGGGATGGAACATAGGCTTTGTTTTTGAGTTTCTGCAAGAGTTCGCTTAGATTTTCGTCCAGCTTCTTCTCATAGCTCTCCAAGGTTTCACCGTCGATTCCACCCGCACCTTTGTTTTCTTTCACTTGTAACCATGCTGCGTGAAGTTTTCGTTCAAACAGAATTTGCCCATAAATACTGTGCCACTTTAGCTTCAATTCTTGATTCAAGTCTATCGCCCACCTTTCATCGTACCCAATCCGTTCGTTCTTACCGCAGTAACGTGACGGTTGTTTGGCACCACATTCAAGTGTTTGTTCACGAGGTCGTTCCCCTTCCGTTCAGCAGATGTTTGGTCATCTGCCTACTTCCGTACTATGAGAACGTCTGAATTCTCAACCATGACTACAATTTCGACGAAGCCTTATATGTAACCATCCTTTATAGGGAAGCAGAGAACCTCACGGGGTCATCGTATCTTCCTTCTGAACATACCCAGCACCTTCACTTGATAAGCCACCGCTATCCGTCTGGTTCATTGGACAACGATTTTTTTTCCTAGGCTTCCCGTTATTTACGCACAGTCGCCGACTTATCCTGCCGCTACGTGCTTCACGCTTTCGCATTTGGGTCTGCTCATCCGCCTACGGGTCTCTCGATTATCCGCATCTCCTTCAGACAAGTACCTCGCGATATTGCCCTAGATTAGGCTTCTCAAGTCGCACCAGAGCGCTTGAGGAGGGACTTTCACCCTCCAGAAAACATCCTTCCAAGCTCTCGGCTCGTGTTTACCTAAGGTAACGTAGCCGCCGCTTTTAACAGATTGCATATAGCGAATAATTCGCTAAAGAAACGACTGCCCGTCGCACACAAGAAAGCCGCCAATTTTTGGCGGCTTCGCTTATTCAAAAAATCTTGTACTCGTATAACTCCAATGTTTAATGTTTTATTAAAAATGAGATGTAATGAATGATAAGTTAATTCAAGAGATTTAAGATAACTTGTGCGCTTTCGGCACGATTGGCAATCGCTTTAGGATCAAATCTATTTCCTCCTCGCCCTTGGAGCAATCCTACCTCAACAGCCGCATTAATGTATTCTTGTGCCCAAGCACTAACATCCTGCTGATCGACAAAATTTGTTTTTGTGGACTCGTTTGCTTTATTCCCTTCCTGCAGCTCATAGGCGCGGACGACCATAACTGCCATTTCCTCACGAGTAATGGCTGCGTTTGGCGCAAACTCATTAGGTGTTCTTCCCATAACGATACCTGCCTCGTTTGCTGCAGTTACCGCTTCTGCATACCACGAATTCGCTGCCACGTCTTTAAATGAAAGTGCATTTTTTGCTTCAAGTCCTAACACTCTCACAATCATCGCAGCAAATTCGGCACGTGTGACTTTTTGCAACGGAGCAAAATTCGTTTCGCTTACACCGAAAATGATATGTTTTGCGGAAAGTACCTTAATCACTTCATTCGCCCAGTAAGATTCAGGTACATCCTCAAACGACTTATCGTATTCAAGTACGCCATACTTGCTAAAATGAACCACATCAGCTACTAAAGCTCCCTCTATCAGCTTCCCTGCTGCATACTCTAAATTCCCATTACCAGCGAAGTGATAAACGCCAATCAAATTTGAAACGTTTTCCCCATTAATTTTAAGCGTAATCGTCACAGGTTTGGAGAATTCAGTAAGTTTAATTTCCTTCCCATCATTTGAAATAATTGAGATAACAAATTCAATAACTTCTCCGATTGCTTTGAGACTCGCCTGGTTTTTTTGTGCAGCCTGATTGATAAGATTTTCTGCCTGCGAATCCTCAATCGCCTTCATTGTTAACGAAATATGAGACCCGTTTAAATCTGTCGCAGAGACAAGTGATTTGAACTCCTTCAACACTTCCGATGGAATTTCGACAGTGGAAGCATTACCTTTTACGAATAAAGAGCGATTACCATCAAATACGTTAGCATTAGCTGGGATCTGCACTTGGCTTTTCCCCGATGGCAAATTGACTTCTACATTACCGTCAGCGTTCAAGGTCGGGTTATTAACGACCTCGACATCGCTGTTACTTCCAGTTGAACCACCTGGCGTAATAACGGGGTCGCCTCCACCTGAAGAATTGCTGGTATCAAATGACAAGCTGTCAATCCGTAAATCCGGCTCATGAAAAACGACGTATAGATCATGATTGCCATTAGGAGCGGCTTGACTCAGATCTACCGTGACATCCTGATATCCGAGTTCATTCACAAGTACCCCCGCATTCGCAATCGTGTATGACTTTGGACCCGTAACCGGTACTCCCAGCGTTGCAAGTGGCATACTATCCGGGGAATCGGCATGTAACGTGATCATTCCGCCAGTAGTGGTGGATGCAACGCTTGCTGTCACTTTATTTGCTGCTGTTAGGTTAACTTTCGGAATAGCTATCCATGAGTTGCTCTCTTTTGAACGTACCGCGTAATAACCTCCAACTACCTTTTTTTCTTTCAGGTTAACGGCCGTACGCTCCTTAGATACTTCATGATAAATAACATCATTCGACGCAAAGGAATGATCAAACACGTTAAAAGGCTCGTTTATATTAAGCTGTTCCAGTGTTTGACCTGTAACACTTATATCCTTCTGAAGCCAAATATCCTTGGATGATGCACCGATCATAAGCGTATAAGATCCATTTTCCACGATAAGGTCATCTTTATTTACATCCCAAATTGCAAGTTCGCTAGGATCAACTTGTAACGTAACCTTCTTTGTTTCTCCAGCTGCGAGCATCACCTTTTCAAAAGAAACCAACTTTTTAGCAGGTGCATATTCACCGTAAGCTGACGCATGATTCTTTGCATACACTTGTACAACTTCGGCTGTGTCCACTGTCCCTACATTCTTCACATTTAACGAAACCTCGAAAGGTTTTTGAAAATCAGCAGTCGTTGGTGAGGAAAAATCACTATACGAGAAACCACTGTATGATTGCCCGTATCCAAATTCATAGGTTACAGGAGCATCTGTGTACATATAAGTCAGTTTCGTTTCAATCGGATCCGCATTAGTCATGTCAATAACATACCTAGGGTCAGTCGTTGACAGCGTTTGTGAATCATTTCCTTCCGGTATAGCGTATTCCGAAATTGACGGTAAAGCAGACATGTCTGCATACCAAGTAGAAGTCAGTCGACCTGTAGGTGCATAATCACCATAAAGTACTTGAGCTAGTGCCTGTGCGTCATATTGCCCAGCATACGGTTGATATAGTATCGCTGAAACGTTAGGATTATTCTGAATCTCCTCCAGAATAACTGGGGAACTTGCTCGCACGACAACTACCGTTTTCTTGCCTTTTGCAGCAAAAGCGCTAGAAACCTTCTCAACAAGCTCATAATCGTCGTCGCCTAGGTAAAGGCTGGATCTATCATTACCTTCCCCTGAGCTTAGACGCGGTATCGCTCCGACAAATAGAATCGCGTAATCGTCAGTTTCCGCTCTAACCGAAGTAGCAGCACCTACATCCTGTACCGTTACCATTTCAAACTTCGCTCTGCTATCTTTTTTCACTTCACTAACTGTAGCGGCATCCGTTAATGTGGTGCCTGCAGTTTGTAAACCTCCATCATCGCCAGTAATAATAAACTTTCCGGTTTTGTAATATTTATTAGTAAAATTTCCGAAGAAGCTAAAATGAAAGGAGTCAGACACCAATGAGACCGTATCATCGCTGTTAGTTTCAATTCTTAACGTTGGGGGAATGGTACTGGTATTTCCCTGCAGTAGTTCTCCATTCCAGTCATTGCTAGTCAAATTTAATTTCGTTGAGTCTGTATTTCCGATCTGAGCGTTAAGCGCGCTAGGAGAGGTTACCCACTTATTGTTTTTCAACGAAAGCAAGCTGACCGCTTCCTGGCCCCAATCATAAACTTCGAAAAGTTGTGCTGAATCGGAAGTATTTAAAGGATCTGTCGTCGTGACCAGCTGTGCCCCGGTCTCATTCTCGCTAGCGGTAATCATTTGATCATTAAATGTGGATTTTAACGCAATCACTTTGCCGCCAGTCTTATGGAAAACATTCGCTCCACCAATTTGCTTAATGATGGATGTCAGCGGTGCATCCCCAGAATTCGTTATACCTGGAGTTGATCGTAACGATTTTGCAGTTTTAAACCTAGAATCGGCATAAATGCCTGATATCGCTGCTTTTTTGTTCTTTGCCAGCGGGAGCGTACCGTCATTCTTGAGTAGAACAATACTTTCCTGTGCAGCCCTAAGAGCTATCTCCTGATGCTCAGGCAATATATAAGTCGCTTGAGTAGCAGACACATCACGTGCTCCGCTAGCAAACGGATAGAATTTCGGTATGCCATTTTCGTCTACTTCATTAAAAATACCTAGACGAACCATTTGGTTTACATGTGCTCGTGCAGCTTCAACCAAATCTGCCTCAGTTGCACCATAGAGACCCGATTCTACTGCATCAACTAACATAAGGACATCCTGAAGGCCATCACCTGACTTAGCTAAAGCAAAGAGAACAGATGCATGAGCACTATCAACTGCGTAATTTGTGTCGTAACCGTTCCCTTGAGTATCCTCTCCATTATTAAACGGATTACTATAAGCCCAACGATCGCTATAAAAGTCTGTGCTACTGTAAACTCCGTACTTTGATAAATTGTTCGCATGAATTTGAAATGGTGATAGGATATTAGGAATTCCATTCGTCCTACCGTATGAAGTCATAGCACCTGCAAGGGAACCACTCTCAAATCCTTTAATAGGACTACGAGTATAATACTCATAGATCGATCGAGCGCCAGCACTATTGCTTGCAACTTCTCGGAACCACTGAGAATTGTACACAGAAAAATGCTTTGTTGCTACAGCTGCACGCATCCAGAAGCCATCCGAGCTCGCATCTTGATCCGTACCGCTAAGCCCAGTTGCCATTGTATTCACCAAAGTTGAAGTTAAATGTACATCTTCGCTAAAGCTTTCATCGAATCTACCAATTAAGGGATTCATTCTTAAATCGCTCACAGCTGTGAAAGCGACAGAGTGTGACGCATTCGCTCCATCTTGGATATTGGAGTCTCCTTGTTTTACTCTAAGTTGGCTGAGCTTCTCTGCTCCCATGACATTACCGATATCCGCAATTAGCTCTTTATTCCAAGATTGCCCCATTCCAATATACGCCGGGAAGTCAGTTGAGATACCCTGATCATTATCCGCCGCGGATAATGCACCAGGAATTTTCTTCCCTGAATTTGGTCCACGCTTTAATGTATAATGATTTCTGGCTCCTGCTACGTATACGGCTGGTCCCTCAATCCCTGTATATTCGAAATATGTATCTACAAACTCATCTAAATGTTCGGGGTTCCCATCAAACAGCGGCATGCCGTCAAAGACACCACCTATTTGCGTCTTAAACATCGGAACATCTTCTGCATTTACTTTAATCGTTGGGGTAAAACCTGATATTAATCCTACGGATAATGTAAAAGCTAGTGTAACGGACATCCATTTCTTTTTAACCATCATATATAAACCTCCCTATTTAATTTAGATATATCTTCTTTTAAAGCGTTTACAATAATTGATTTGGATTTCATACATAGAAAAATAAAAGATTAATTTAAATTCCTCATATCAGCGTGCAGGCCGAGTAGTTAACAGGTCAGTTGAAAGCTTATCTGTTAGGTTAGTTTTTTAGATACGATCATAAATCGTACGAGGTTTACAGCTCGCACGATTTACGATTATTACCTTATCCTTTGACCGAGCCCGATGTCATCCCTTCGATGATATACCTTTGTAAGAACAGGTAAACGATCAACATAGGAATCATTACTGTGAGTAAATCAGCGAATACGTAGTGCCACTGTGTCCCATACATCGATACAAAATTATATACGGAGAAAGGCAGAGTCCACATATTGCTATCACTAATAATATAGAGCGTGTTCAAAAAATCGTTCCAAGAAGAAATGGAAACTAAAACAGTGACAGTTGCAATGGATGGCTTCAACAAAGGCAAAATGATCCGTGAGAAGGTATAGAAGCTACCTGCGCCGTCAATCGTTGCTGCCTCGTCCAGCTCTCTTGGCAAGGATCGAACAAAGCCATTCATAATAAAGATCGTGAGTGGAAGATTGAGTGCTGTCATGAATAAAATGAGACCAATGAATTCCCCAGAAATATGGAGTGCCTGCATCAACTTAATTGTCGGAATCATTGAAGGAGGTGCAATCATCCCTGCGAAAAATAAAAAGAACAATGATTGGACCCACTTCCCATGACGTCGTGCAATGAAATATGAACACATGGATCCTGCACCGATAGTAAACGAAACTGTTAATATCGTAACTAATAGGCTATTCTTCAATCCGTTTAGCAGTTTTCCTTCAATAAACACCGTTTTGTAGTTTGACCACATCCACTGAGAAGGGATACTTAGGTCTAACTTTGCCGCTTCAGCAGGACTTTTCAAGGAGCCAAAAACGACTAAAGCTACAGGCAGAATGATGACTAAGCTGCCAATGGCTGCTAATAAAGTAAGCAACCATTTTCTATATTGATTTTTCATTCTGCCGTCTCTCCTTTCCGCATTACTTTTAAGAGAAGAACTGAGACGGCAGCCACGGACAAGAATAGCACAACGTTTGCTGCCGTTCCGTACGCATAAAGTCCCGAACCAAATTGTTTGAAAATAAAGGTGTTCATGACCTCAGTGGCCCCCCCAGGCCCGCCACCCGTCGTAACGAAAATAATCTCGAACGCTTTCATCGAGCCAATCATACTTAGCAAAACGCTGATCGTGACTACCGGGGCCAGGATTGGCAACATGATATACCTGAGTCTTTGTGTATATGTTGTACCATCAATCACCGCTGCCTCCAGCAAATCCTTAGATATCCCCTGAAGACCAGCAAGATACAAAGCCATAGATAAACCAGCCCATTGCCATACATTAACTGCTACCACGCTGTAAAGCGCAATTTTCGGATCACCAAGCCAATCTCTGGTCCAATCAGATAGGCCTATAGTCGTTAAAAGCTGATTAAATATACCATCCGGGTGTAACACAGTCGTGAAGGTATATCCGACAACAAGTGCACTTAGAATACATGGTAAAAAGTATACACTTCGAAAAAAGTTTCGTCCCGCAAGCGATGAGTTAAGAAGAAGGGCTAAAAGAACTCCTATCCCATTTTGTAAAATTGTAACGAGTACAGCATAAATCACAGTATGTTTCATCGCTGTATACATTGCCTTAGTGCCAAGCAGCTCTCTGAACTGTTCAAACCCGACAAATTTAATTGTATCCTTATAGGGTGACCAGTCTGTCATTGAGTAATAAAATCCTGACAATGTAGGATACAAGTAAAGAACACCGTAAATGATAAGCGCTGGAGCAATTAACCACCCAGGGTACATTTTTCTATGAAGCATGGTTCTCTCAACTCCTTACCTAAGCTCTAGAAACCAGCTACTCCTGCTGCTTTCGAGTTTTTCTCTATAATTGATTGAAGACTTTTCGCAACATCCAATGGTGACGTACCGCCGTACATTTGCTGTATGAGAGATGGATAATCACCAAACTCGACTAAAGCAAGTGAGTTAAAGAATGGTACCGCTTTCCCTTGTTCAACGAATACATTCATATCAGCCGTTCCAGGATTCAGTGTTACATCCAGACCTGTCCATGTCGGTATTGATTTGACTTCGTTAAAGTAATTGTTTAATACCTCTGGCTTACTAAAGAACTCAAGAAATTGCTTAGCAACTTCGACGTTCTTTGAGTTTTTGAGAACGTACAGGCCATTTGGATCAGAAATCCCAGCGTAGTTATCTCCGTCCCATGGCATAGGGAACATTCCGATTTCCGCATCCGGATACTTTTCTAAAAGTGGGCTAATTGCCCAGTCTGCTTGGAAAATCATAGCCGATTTTCCAGTCGCAACTTGTTCCAATGACATATCATAAGTTGCGGAGAACAAGTCTTTATTTAGATAACCTTTAGTTTGAAGGTCGGCCTGTTTCTGAAGTGCATCGACGTATTCAGGTACTTGGTCAAACGTGCTTTGTTTAGTATTAATTTTATCCATGAGATCTGGCTGTGTTTTCATAATATTTGCCATAGCGTTGAAGCCGAAGATTTGAAGCGGCCATGCTTCTTTACCTGCTTCGTACACTGGTGTAATACCAGCACCTTTAATTTTCTCGGCAGCAGCTAAAAACTCATCATATGTTTTTGGAATCTCGATCCCAAGATCAGCGAATACTTTTTTGTTATAAATAACTCCCGAGACGCTCAGTCCCGTTACAGGAATGCCGTAAAGCTTGTCATCATTTTTGAGGAAATATTTCGTTACAGCAGGGTTAATGCGGGATACGTACTCTTCATTACTTAGATCCAATAAATTCTTCTCGGGATTAAGCCTTGTGATGGATCCTTTCTGACCCCAATAAAATAGAAGATCTGGAGTATCGCCTGTTGCCAAACGAGTGCTTACAAGATCTGCGTAACTGTTTACAGGTGCACTTTGAACTTCTATTTTATTCCCAGTAGTTTCTGTAAACTCATCGAACAAGGTTTGCCACTTTTTCTCTTTCAACCAATCGCTGGCTACCATTACTTTAAGAGTAACAGGATTTGCGTTCTCACCCGCTGTCTCGGTCGGCTCCGAATTGACTGAATTTCCATTTCCAGTGTTAACTTCGTTTTTCCCACATGCGGCAAGCAAAACGACAAGGGCAAGTAAAACCATCGTTATCTTACTTCTTTTCAATCTAGCCCCTCCAATTTCCATTTTAAACCCTCCAATATAGTTTTGATGTCGGCTTGCTTTTCTATCTTATTGCTTCATTTAAATTTGAGGAATGGAAATAATGAACCTGTATCATGTAAATATCGAACCTTTCCGCATTCTTTAATGCCACGTGATACAATGCTAATTAGGAGGAGTTGGCATGCAACTAAGTATTCAAACACGCTTGTTTCTCAGTTTCACTTTGCTTAGCTCGGTATTGGTTGCCAGTAGTGGTTATCTATACTTTACACAGGCGTCTAAAGATCTTTCGATCCGCATGGAAGAGACGAATCGTCAACAACTATACAGATACCAAGAGGCACTGGACAATATCGTCGAGGATATGGACCGCATTTCAGCACAGGTCATTTACAACTCTGATATTAAAGATTATCTAATTGATAATGACGAAGATCCGTCCTCGTTCCAGAGCTTCTCCAAACGTAAAAAATACGAAGAATTGCTGGCTTCTTTTAATGGGCCTTGGTTCATCGCAGCACAAATAAATTTATTGAAAATGGATGGTTTTTTTCTAACTTATGGACAAAATATGGATACTGTACCTGACATAAAGGGACGAATCCAGCAATCCCTTTGGCTAAAAGAAGCGCTGAATCTGGATGGCGACAAACTCTTGATCCCTCCTCACGAGAGCGAATGGCAGGACAACCATCCGCTTTACTTCTCTTTAGTTCGAAGCTTTAATTTCCCTCAGGCTTTTTCGCCTGCCGCTGTCGAGGTTCAACAGCCGTTTAGTCTTTTATCAGCAACGATGGAAATCGGCCGGAATAAGCATTCTACAGCTCAGGTTTACGTCATTAACGAAAACCGTGATATATTTTATCCATATTACTCCACCGACGCTGACCATCCGAAAATACCTAGATGGATCGGAACCAAAAAAGAGATCGAACGCGTAGGAGGCGGCTTGGATATTTGGAGCCAGGTTACGTCTGAATTCAGCGGACTGACGGTTCTAATTCAACAACCGAAATCGGAAGTCATGCAGCCGATTTCCAATCTTCGACGTATAACACTTATTTTAGGCCTCTTAGGCGAAGCCATATCGATTGTTATTGCCTATGCTCTTTCGGTTGGAATCGCTTCACCCATTCGTTATTTACAAACCCGTTTACAAAAATTGACGATTGATAACCTCCAGACGTCGAAGGTAAAAAAAATGCAAAATATCAAAGAAATCGCCATGCTTTATGCAACTTTCGAAGAAATGCGAAATCGTCTCAATAATTCATTAAATGAGGTCATTCAATCCCAGAAAAGGGAAAACATTGCCCATTTACACGCGATGTATGCTCAGATGAACCCTCACTTTCTTTTCAATACTTTGACGGCTATGGCGTCCTATGCGGAGGAGTCTGGTTTCCGCGAATATGCTCGTGTTTCGCAACAACTAAGCGGTATGCTTCGTTACTCGACCAATTCAATGTCGCATTCCGTAACGGTGAAACAAGAGATTCATTATACAGTCCAATACATGGAATTAATGCAATTCCGTTACGAGGGGCAATTTACATACTCGATACAAGTCGACTCGCTACTCGAAGACGAACCTATTCCAAAGTTTTTACTACAGCCACTTGTCGAAAACTCATTTGCACACGGATTTCAGCTGGCACGTCCGCCCTGGATTATCGAGGTATCTGTTACTAACTTAAATGATAACCAAGCGTGGGAAATTCAAATCAGAGATAACGGTTCTGGATTTACGGAAACCGCTTTTTCCGAAGCCCAGGATCTCATTAAGGAATTGAATGCCGGACAAATCCGGCGGTTGGAAAGCTTATCAACCCGAGGGTTGGGGAAAATGGGGATCGTTAACACGCTGACTCGCTGCAGACTCTTCTGGAATGATAACGTCAGTTTTTCATTAAATCGTTGCCCACAGGGGATGGAATTTATTATTACAGTAAGGAGGGGGATTGAAGATGTTCCGAATGATTCTCATTGAAGATGAACCCCGAATTCTTCGTCATCTGAAGGAGAAGTTCAGCACCTTAAGCCCAGACTTTAAAGTGGTTGGTGATTACAATAACGGAGAAGATGCGCTAGTGGAACTGCACTGGACACAGCCACATGCCATTCTAACAGACATTCGCATGCCTATTATGAATGGCTTCGAACTGCTCAATAAAGTTAAAGAACAGATGCCTGACATACAATGCGCGATACTCAGCGGTCATGATGACTTTGCTTACCTTAGAGAAGCTATTCAAATCGGAATTACAGATTACCTGCTAAAACCTGCAACAGACGACGATATTCTAATACTTCTTGGTAAGATGAAGAATAAGCTAATGGACAACCAATTATTACTGGAACGTGAGGTTGCAAAACAGATTACTGAAACATCCGAAAATACGGATCAGAGGCATTCTGGTTGGGATAGTATAGCGAAGGAATTATTCTATCATGGAAATTTCGTCACTGTGTACGCCTGGTCACTAATGAGTGATATTCCTGAAGGCATTCATGACGACTTCGTAGCTTTGCTTCGTGATGGGGAAAAATTCACCCCTTTACCCCCTAACATAGGAAATGAAGACATACTTTTATTTGGCCTACATACTTGGTCAAAAGAACGACATGCAGAATGGACTCGAACTTTTACAAGCAAGGCACAATCAGTAGACGGCTTAACAGTTGCCTTGGCCATATCTACGAGAGGCTTACATCCGGTACCTGCACTCCTTGCTGAGTGCAAGAAGCAGGCACGAATGAGAAGTCGCTTCGAGGGAAGTTGCTTTTGGATTTCAGACCATGAACCTGAAGATATTAAACCATTATTGGAACCTCTTCAAGCAGAGTTGCTTCGCTTAGCCCAATTCGTCACTAAACAACAAAAACAATTATTTGCTAAAGAGTTAGACTCTTTTTTTTCAAATGGACCTGAAACCTTATTCCCAGTAACACGAAAAGGTTGGGAGCTTATGCTGCTGCATTTCTCTCACACGCTGCACAGCCTAATTAAAGACTCTTTCACGTCCAGCTTCGAAATCAAACAAGCCATGGAACTTGAATTAAGTGACGAAGTTTGGAGGGTTCGGAAACGAAACGACTTGTCTCCCCATGTCAAAGAAATCTGGTGCTCTTACTTTTTCCGGTCTGATCATGAACAAGCTGGCAATCGGGATCGAGCAAAAGAAGTACAAGAATTTATACAGCATCATTTTCTTGAGAATATTTCTCTCACCAGCATCGCGGATGTGTTTCAACTGCACCCTGCTTACATGAATCGAGTTTTCAAACGAACATTTACTATTTCGATTCCAGATTACCTAGTAAAGCTTCGCATGGATGAGGCATGCCGTTTTATGAAGGAGCACCCCTTTGTGTTAATTAAAGAAATCGCAGAACATGTTGGCTATATCGATCCATTATACTTTAGCAAGGTGTTTAAATTGTATACTGGATTTAGCCCTACTGATTATAAGAATAAAAATAATTAATCTTCTACGAAATAGAGGCAGCTTCCTCATCTAAAGAATGTTGCCTCTTTACCGTGTGTTAGAAATAACGTACAACTATATTCAACGTTCCTCGTAAGAAAACGATTCACAAATACGGACTACATTTTACTTTAAAAACCCGACAAACCAGCAGCTTTTGAATTTCTATCTACATTTTTCTGCAGTGCTCGTGCTACTTCAACTGGCGTGATTTGCCCCCCATACATCTCTTGCAGAAGAGATTGATATTCGCCGAATTCGACCAATCCAAGAGAGTTGAAGAATGGAACAACTCTACCACTTTCAACATACTCATACATTTCTTCAGTTACTTCATTCAGTACAACATCCAGACCAGTCCAGGTCGGAATGGACTTAACCTCATTGAAATATTTGGATAGTATCTCTCTACTTCCGAAAAATTCAAGAAATTCTTTTGCTGCTTGAACATTTTTAGAATTTTTGAAAACATACAATCCGTTGGGATCAGATATAGCAGGATAGTTGTCACCATCCCATGGCATTGGGAACATACCAATAGTGGCATCAGGGTATTTCTCCATGAGTGGATTGATCGCCCAATCTGCTTGGAACATCATAGCTGACTTTCCAGTAGCTACGTGTTCTAAGGACAAGTTAAAGGTCCCCGTAAATAAGTCACTATTCAAATACCCCTTCTTCAGTAGATCCAATTGTTTTTGAAGCGAATCAATAAATGCTGGAACTTGCTCAAACGTTGTTTTTCGTGTATTAATTTTCTCCATAAGATCTGGCTGCTTGCTGATGATGTTTGCCATAGTACTAAGAGTGAACAATTGTAACGGCCACCCTTCCTTCCCCGCTTCGTAAATCGGTGTAATGCCAGCGGACTTTATCTTCTCGCAGACTGCGAGAAACTCATCATAAGTCTTAGGAATTTCGATGCTGAGATCTTCAAACACTTTTTTGTTATAAATTACACCCGAAACACTGATACCCGTTGCCGGAATTCCATAAAGCTTGCCGCTGCTTTTGAGAAAATATTTTGTTACCGTAGGATGTATTCGTAAAGCAATCTCCTCACCATTCAAATCCAGCAGGTTCTTCTCAGGCTGAAGCATCCTAACAGCACCTGCTTGTCCCCAATAAAACAAGAGATCCGGAGAATCCTTCGTTGCTAAACGCGTGCTTACTAAGTCAGAGTAATTATTCACGGGAGCACTTTGGATAACCAATTGATTTCCCGTCCTCTTCTCATATTCGTCAAAAATCAATTGCCACTGTTTTTCTTTCAACCACTCGGTGGCTACTAATACTGTGAGCGAAACCTGCTCTTTGTTTTGTTCATTCGTGTTGTTATCAGTTTGGATTCCGTTTCTACATGAGGTAAGAACAGAAGCCAAGAATACAGTTAAAGACAGCCAAATTATATACTTTACCATCAGGGACCTCCATATCTTTCTAAACTAACTAAAACGTAATATCTTGCCAATAAGTATAGGTTACAACAACAAACTCTTCAAGAAAGAGGGTCAACCATGAATAAATGGTTGACCCTCTTATGGTTTAATAGATAATCATTATTCGTGCCAAAAACGAACTATATCTCTGCTTTCAAAACGAAGAGGATATAGGATGGGTATTCCTTGCTCACCGACATCACTTATCTCCCGCATGGCAACCAAGTTCCAGCCTTTCGAAATTTAGATGAGGTTATTTTTATTCAGGACAGTTATGTGGGTTCGTGGACAGGAATTTTTTATTTGTTAAACTCCCGCTGCCTGAGGCCCTCATACAGCAACACGGTAGCTGCCATCGCAACATTCAGCGATTCCGCTTGGCCAACCATCGGAATAATGACTGATTCATCAACAAGATCGCGAATCTCGGGTAAGAGTCCCTCCGATTCGTTGCCCATAAGCAGCCAAGTAGACTGCTTCCAATCATAGCTATAGCAAGTATGCTTCGCTTGCAGGCTCGTACCGACGAGTTTAGCGCCTTTTGCTCTAGCCTGCGGAAGAAGCTCCTTCAAATCAGCTTCAATAATCGGCAAATGGAACAAAGAGCCCATGGTTGATCTTACTGTTTTCGGATTATAAATATCTACACAGCCTTTGCCAAGGATAACCGCATCGGCGCCAACGGCGTCTGCGCTGCGAATGATCGTTCCCGCATTTCCGGGATCACGTACACCGTCAAGCACGACAACTAGGCAGCCTTTACGGTAAATAGCGGCAGTGTCCACAGTGAACTTAGACAAAATCGCAAAAACCGGAGGCGGTGTATCCGTCCCTGTACATTTTGCCATAACTGATCGTGAGGCTTGTACCCACTCTAACCCCAGCATGGCCTCCGTATCATTCGATTCACGCTCAAGCATAAGCTCTGCGGGAATGCCCCGTTCAGCATCATACACGATCGTTTTTACGTCTGCATTGCCCTTTATAGCCTCCAGCAGGAGATGAACGCCTTCAATTAGAAACTGTCCGCTTCGATCGCGGTTCTTTTTGTCAAGCAGAGATGCCCAATGCTTAACCTTGTCATTTTGAACAGATGAGAGCAATGGATCAAAGTTTTCATTCATAGTTAAGTTAACCTTCCGAATATGCGATTTCTAAATTTGTTAAATCCGAGTTTTTGCCTACAATGACAAGGACATCTTCCTGACTGATGAGGTCATCAGCATAGGGCGCAATGTTCATTTCGGTTCCTTTTTTGATAGCCATGACGTTGCATTTATACTTAGCCCGAATATCGAGCTGCTTCAAGCTCCGCCCGATCATCGGGACTGGTGCTTTAATTTCAATGATACTGTAATCATCCGATATTTCGATATAATCGAGAATATTTGGCGATACGATGTGATGAGCAACGCGCACACCCATATCACGTTCTGGGAAGACGACCTTGTCCGCCCCAATCTTGTGAACGACCTTGCCATGAAGCTCATTTTGCGCTTTGACGATCAATGTTTTAACACCTAGATCCTTCAAGATCAGCGTAGTAAGTATGCTCGATTGAATGTCTTGTCCAATCGCTACGACAACGACATCAAAGTTCCGAATACCGAGTGCACGAAGCGCTTCCTCATCCGTGGAATCCGCGGATACTGCGTGCGTAACTGTATTGACGACCTCCTGAATTCGCTGCTCGCTCGAATCAATCGCCAGCACCTCAAAGCCCATATCCGTCAATGATTTTGCAACGCTGGAGCCAAAACGTCCCATTCCAATAACTGCGAACTGCTTCTTAGCCATCTTTCCAAAATCCTCCTTGCAGGATGTTTGCTGCAGTGATTTTAATAGTATACCATAGCTTGCACGCTCGGATGAAAACAGCCCTTGATGGATAAAGTAAATAAGTAAATTCGAATGCGCCAGGAGGCTATTTAGAATGGAAATCATTGATTTGCGGCAAGCAATTGTTAGACGTGTACAGGATAATTCCGCCGAGGAGCTGTCAGAAGTAATCGAAGATTCCGTTGGCGCAGATGAGCGGGCATTGCCCGGCCTTGGCGTTCTGTTTGAAATGATCTGGCAGCAATCCTCTGAGCCGGAGCAAAGTCAGATGGTTAATTCTTTATATAAACATCTTCATCATGCGGAGAATGCTAATCCATCTCAATAACGAACGGCTGAATGATAAACCAATTGGCCTCCGACGATCGTATGTGTTACCCATGGTAGATCATCATATCGATCCACAATAATGATATCCGCTGCTTTGCCAAGCTCAATGGAGCCTAGCTCGCTGCCTGCGCCTAACGCCTGAGCAGCATTCAGCGAAGCCATTCGTACCGCTGCCGGCAAAGCAGCAATACCTTCATCATGCAGCTTAAAAACCGCTGTCAGCATGGAGGCTGGATGATAGTCTGAGCATAAAATATCAGCTGCCCCTGAGCGAATCGCATCAACGGCTCTTAAGTTTTTATCATGCGAAGCTCCTCTAACTACATTGGGAGCACCTACACAAACGTGAAGACCAAGCTCTACAGCATGCCTTGCAGTCTCTAGATTAATTGGAAATTCACAGACCGATACCTGTAATCCTGCCGATTCCTCCACCTTTTGCCTAGAATCATCATCATGCGAGGCAATAGCGATTCCGTGCATCTGGGCTATTTCGCTAAGCTTCTGCAGCTGTTCTTGATCAACTTGCTGTCTTCGCACAATTAAATCCTCCACAATAACCCGAACCTCATCGATGCTGACGCCCTGATTTTTCATCACATAACGCTCAAATGAACCTGGCTCTCGGTATTGTCCCTGTCCAGGAGAATGATCCATAAAGGATAAATAATCAATCGCCCGCTCCTTTAAATAACGCTCGACAATCGGCATTCCCGCCAAATAGGAAACCTCAAACCTTAAATGTATGCGATTGCGAATCATCGACCTTTTGGTCCGATAGCTATTAATTAAGTCAACCATCCCAGTCAGCAAATGATCGCCGCGCAGGCTTAGACCAACCCCGAGTGATAAAGAATGATACATCGTCGTAATGCCATGCACCGGCAGCTTCCGTTCAAACTCCAGCAAAGCCATATTCAGCGGAAAAAGTGTGTTCGGCCTAGGCTGCACTTCCTTCTCAATTGCGTCACAATGGATGTCGATCAGTCCTGGCAGTACATATTGCTGCTTTGCATCCACTACTTTAGCGCTCGGATATTGCAAAAGCCAATCCTTAACTGACTGTTCATTATCAATAATTGCTGCAATTCGTCCATCTATAATAGCAACTGCCGCCTGTGCAACATGCTCTGGCAATACGACCTTTCCATTCGTAATCATCATCGGTCCTGCGCTGGCAATCATGCGATCATTCATCCATTTGGCCGTCCCTTCACTCTATAATTATAGCTTTAAGCTTACCATATTCTGCCTAGCAAAATCACCCTCATTATCCTTCTGTCAACGCTCAAAAAAAAATAAAGCCGAAGGAAAAAACGCTCCCCCCGGCTTCCTTACCCTTATTCATCTTTAGGTATAAATTTATAAATGTCACCTGATTCAAAAGAATCAATCAGGCGTTCCAGCCATCTATAATATTTTAAAGCTTCTTCATTCTTCTGCGTGTCATTCTCCAGCACGTCAAGAAATGCTTGATCCGCTTCATATTGCTGCTTCAATCCTTCGATTTCCTTCATCGATCGGTTTAAAGCATTCATATTTTGCTCAACAGCCTTTCTCCATTTATCAGAGAAGAAATCCGCAAAGTTCTGATGCCAATTCGGTTCAACCTCATAAAGATCTTTCCTGGAGCCCTTGCCCCATACTTTATTTATCATCTTCATATCATGCAGCGTTCGCATGCCTGTACTCATTGACGTCTTGCTCATCCCCATCGTCTTACTCATTTCATCGAGTGTGACAGGCTCACGATTAAAGTACATATTACCGTAAAGATGACCAATGGATAGTGTAATGCCGTACAAGTCCATATTTTTCCCTATGGATTCGATGACGCGGCGACGCGTATTTTGCAGCTTAGCGAGCTGTTCTTCTGTTAATGCTGAGAGTTCATTCATGTCGTTCCTCCTGAGGAGTGTCTTCCCCTATCATTCCCACATTAATTATTGTAATCAAATGGCCGTCCATAGTAAAGAATACACTTAGGTTCAAAAAGGGAGTTATACAGACTATACAGTACGTATAGTACGTAAAGTTATAACTGTACGCACTATACGAGGGCTCACGCCTTTTGACCATTACAAAGATAACCAACTAAACTTATAGGTGTCGAAATATTCCACAAGGGGGCATAATATGGCGATCATAGAAGCCAAGAGGCTAACCAAAATTTTCGGAGCCGATCCGAAAAAAGCGATCCCGCTGCTGGATAAAGGATGGTCTAAAGAGAAAATTTTTGCAGAGACGAAGCTGACCGTTGGGGTCAACCAAGCTAGCTTCTCCATTGAAGCAGGTCAAATATTCGTCATAATGGGCTTGTCAGGCAGCGGCAAGTCAACACTCGTTCGTCTCCTCAACCGATTAATTGAGCCCACTCTAGGGCAAGTGTTGTTTAACGGAACAGATGTCCTAAAGATGTCTGCAGAGCAGTTGAGAAGATTTAGAAGAAAAAATGTAGGAATGGTATTTCAAAAATTCGCATTGTTCCCGCATCGCACCGTTATTCAAAATATTGAATATGGGCTTGAGGTTCAGGGCATTGAGAGGCAAAAGCGCAGAGAGATGGCGATGACTTCGCTGGAACTTGTAGGCTTGAAGGGCTGGGAGAACAGCTACCCTGACCAATTAAGCGGCGGTATGCAGCAGCGTGTTGGACTCGCAAGAGGTCTGGCTAACGATCCTGATGTTATTCTCATGGATGAAGCCTTCAGTGCGTTAGACCCGCTTATTCGCAAGGATATGCAGGATGAGCTGCTGGAGCTCCAGTCGAAAATGAAAAAAACGATCGTTTTTATTACCCATGATTTAAACGAGGCTCTCCGTATTGGGGATCAAATTGCTTTGATGAAGGATGGAAGCATTGTCCAAATCGGTTCCCCAGAAGAAATATTGATGCAGCCAGCGAACAAATATGTAGAACGCTTTGTTGAAGATGTAGATCTATCCAAAGTATTGACAGCATCACATGTCATGATCAAGCCAGAGACCATTACGATCGAGAAAGGACCTCGTGTCGCTTTGCAATTTATGCGTGACCGCGGTGTATCAAGCTTGTATGTCGTTGACAAGGGGATGCGTTTGCTTGGTGTTATAACGGCAGAAGATGCAGTAAAAGCTATAAATAACGGCTTGAAGCTAGAAGATGCAATGGAGCGTGAAGCACCCTCAGCTGTACCAGATACGATGCTCAACGAACTATTTGAATTAATGAGCAATTCCAAATTTCCCGTATCCATCATTGATGACAGCGGTCGCCTGAAAGGTATTGTTATCAAGGGCGCTGTTCTTGCTGCATTAGCCGGAAATTCCGTATTGGAAGTTGGTGCTAATCATTAATCTACCTAAAATTCCGTTAGCAAACTGGATTGAGTCAGTTGAGGCTTGGCTTGAAAATAATTTTGAACCATTGTTTAAGTTCATAAGATTAGTGGTCGGCGAGACGGTGAACGGCTTGGAAGTGGTGCTTAATTGGTTTCCAGCACTCGTTCTCATCTTAATATTCACACTGATCGCATGGTTTATTGGCAAATGGAAGATGGCACTATTTACGTTAATTGGACTGCTGATTATAGAAAATCTCGGCTTATGGAGCCAAACGATGCAGACGCTCGCACTCGTTCTGACAGCTGCCTTCATATCCGTGCTGATTGGCGTGCCCGTTGGTATCCTGTGCGCTCGCAGCAGCAATATCCAAAAAACGATAACACCCCTGCTTGATTTTATGCAGACGATGCCTGCCTTCGTTTACTTGCTTCCTGCCGTAACCTTCTTCTCCTTGGGCGTAGTGCCTGGCGTAATTTCTTCAATCATCTTCGCCATCCCGCCGACCATTCGTCTAACGAATCTAGGTATCCGCCAAGTACCGGAGGAATTAGTTGAAGCAGCTGACGCTTTTGGCTCTACGCCAACACAGAAGCTCTTCAAGCTTCAGCTTCCGATTGCTATGCCTACCATTATGGCAGGCATCAATCAGACCATCATGCTATCGCTTTCGATGGTCGTTATTGCTTCAATGATCGGTGCACAAGGTGTAGGCGCTTCTGTCTATCGTGCCGTAACACAAGGTAATACCGGTGTGGGCTTTGAGGCTGGACTCGCTATAGTCATCTTAGCGATCATTTTAGATCGTCTTACACAGCAGGTTATTCGTAAAAGCAAAACAAACTAATCTTTGTTAAGCATGCTTTCGACGCTATTTTGTTACACAAAATTTAAGGATATGCTTTCGAAGTAAGTTTGCTTCACAAACTTTTAAGGAGTGATTTTTTGAATTTCAAAAAAATGAGTACAATTGTAGCAGCGATTATGATAATCGCATTGATAGCCGGATGTTCTTCTTCCGGCAACGCCGGTAAGAAAAAAATAACGCTCGCCTATGTGGCTTGGGATTCAGAGTTAGCAAGCACTCATGTCGTAAAAGAGGTGCTTGAGCAAAAACTCGATTATCAGGTTGAACTCATGCAGGTAGACGCGGGTCCTATGTGGGCTGGCATCTCCGATGGCAGTGCGGATGCCATGGTAGCTGCTTGGTTGCCTTCGACGCATGCTTCCTACGTATCAAAATATAACGGGAAATACGACGACCTAGGGCCTAACCTTGAAGGCACCAAAACTGGTCTAGTCGTTCCTGCCTATATGGATATTAACAGTATTGATCAATTGAATGATGCGGTTGGTGATACGGTAGATCATACGATTATCGGCATTGAGCCCGGCGCTGGACTAATGATGGCTACTGATAAAGTAATGGATGAATATAACTTGCGTGATAAGTGGACGCTGCTTGAAAGCTCTTCCGCAGCCATGACACAACAGCTTCAAAAAGCTTATGCCAACAAAGAGCCGATTATCGTTACAGGCTGGACTCCGCACTGGATGTTCGCCAAGATGGATCTGAAATATTTGGAGGATCCTAAAAACGTATATGGTGGAGCTGAGCAAATTCATACAATGGCACGTAAAAACCTAAACACTGATTTGCCGGAAGCTTACGCTTTTCTTGATAAGTTTAACTGGACGCCAGACGATATGGCCGAGGTCATGATTCAAATTCAAGATGGCGCTACACCTGAAGCTGCCGCAAAAGCATGGGTAGAGGCAAACGCTGAAAAAGTTGATACGTGGATAAAATAGTACAAAAAAAGCAGAGCGAAACATCGCTCTGCTTTTTTTGTTGCTTTCTTTGCTGCTGTATTAGTCCAAGCAATACGGCTGTAAGCCTAGTGGCAATGGCGCTGGACGCTCGCAGGTGCTCTCCATGACATAATGCTTGCCTTGCTCCGATGCATCGTGGAAACCATGCATTGCCTCAAGCACATGATAAGCTAATTCGCCATTAGAGCGATGCTTGCGACCGGTTTGAATCGCTTTCGCCATATCAGCTGCGCCTACACCGCGTGCGTTCTCCGTGTAGCCGTATGCCAGAGGAATATCCGACCATTCATTCGAGCCTGCACGCCAAAGCTTAATTTGACCGCCGAAGCCGTTAGGATCGGGAACGAGCAGCGTTCCCGCGCTGCCGTATACCTCAATACGCGGCAATGTTGATCCGCCTTTAACGTCAAAGCTCGTCAGAAGGGTGCCGATTGGACCAGATGCAAAATCCATTACGCCTGCGATATGAGTAGGAACCTCAACCTCAACCTGCTGACCGTATTTCGGCTTGCTCGTAATCGTTCTCTCCGGATAGGAGATACGTGCTGAGCCTGTGACGCGAGTGATAGGTCCAAGCAGCGCAACGAGAGCGGTTAAATAATAAGGACCCATGTCAAACATCGGGCCGCCGCCCTTCTGGTAATAAAACTCAGGAGACGGATGCCATGACTCATGACCGCCGCACACCATAAACGCAGTCGCGCCAATTGGCGTGCCGATCCAGCCATCCTCAAGCAGCTTGATGCTCGTCTGAATTCCTCCGCCGAGGAACGTATCCGGCGCGCTCCCTACATACAAACCTTTTTGCTCTGCAAGATCCAGCACCTGCTTGGCTTCCTCGCGTGTAACGGCGAAAGGCTTCTCTACATAAACATGTTTTCCAGCTTCAAGCGCCCGTAAGCAAACCGAAGCATGAGCCTGAGGAATGGTCAAATTAATGATCAGCTGAATGTCAGGATCAGCAAGCAAGTCCTCTACAGAACAGCCGCGTACGCCAAACTCCTCACCCTTCGCTATTGCCCGTTCAACATCCAAATCCGCACAAGCTACAACCTGAAGTGCATCAAAGCGATTTCCATTCTCAAAATATATCCCGCTAATATTGCCTGTTCCAATAATCCCGGCTTTAATTTTGTCCATTTCAGTCTTTCCCTCGTCTCATATCATGTATTAGGAATAGAATTACAGCTGATTGTCGGCCATACCGCTGTAGGCAGCTGTTGCTGCGCCAGCCTCTAATGCTCTTGCTTTGCCTTCTGCACACCATAGGAAGCCGCGTCGCATAAGCTCCTTCACGGTAGGAATATCAATGATGTTCGCCTGATGGCCAAGCGAGTTATAATAAACCCGTCCAACACCCCAGCGCTTTGTCCAAGCTACCGGCATATCGACAGCTTTGTTAAGCGAATGAGGTCCCTCCGTTATAGGAAAACGTGTCGTTGCGAGCACTTCTACCGCAGGGTCCACATGCAAGTAGTATTGCTCTGAGCTTACAACAAAGTCTTCGATTCCATCTGTAAGCGAGCTGCTTGAATTGTTAATATTCACTGTGTATTCAACACCATCATTGCCTGGATGCGCTACCCATTGCCCGCCAGTCATAAACTGCCAGTCTACATTTTCACGGAAAGCATCACACATGCCGCCATGGCAGCCAGCGAGGCCAACCCCACTTTGTACCGCTGCTGAAACGTTATCCACCAGCTTCTGCTCGATTCGCGCCATCGTCCATACCGGTACGATTAGATCCAGTCCCAGCAGCTTCTCTGCATCTGCGAAAGCTTCCAGCGTATCCGATACCTCTACCTCAAAATCCTCCGAGGCAAGCACCTCGCGAAATATTTCCGCAACTTCTTTGGGCTGATGACCATCCCAGCCTCCCCATACGATCAACGCTTTTTTCATTCGTATCTCCTGCCTCTCTAAGCACTCTATAAATGCTCTATATCTTCTAAGCTAATTCGCTAATTGAAACCCAGCGGCGCTCTGCAATCGAACGATCCACTGCCTCGAGAACCTCTTGGCATTTCACACCGTCAACAAAGTTAGGTACTGGCTGGCGATCCTCAGCAAATGATTGCATCAGCTCATGCATCTCATGGGTGAAGGTGTGCTCGTAGCCAATCGTATGTCCGGCCGGCCACCAAGCATCCATATAAGCATGTGAAGGATCGGTTGCAAGCACCCGGCGGAAGCCCTGTACATCCTCATCATCGTTTGTAAAATAAACCTGAAGCTCATTCATTCGCTCAAAATCAAACTTAATGCTGCCTTTGCTGCCGTTAATTTCAAATGCATTCGTACAGCGGTGACCCGCTGCGAAGCGAGTAGCCTCGAAGCTGCCTAGCGCGCCGTTAGCAAAGCGAGTCATGAACAGCGTAGCATCATCAACTGTAACTTCGCCGCGTGGACCATCCTCACTGCCTTTCGCGCTGAGTCCGGTCATAGCTGAAGCAATCGGACGCTCCTTAACGAAAGTCTCATTCATCCCAATGACTTCATCGAATTCACCAACAAGGAAACGTGCCATATCAATCAAATGCGCTCCTAAGTCTCCATGGGAGCCTGAACCAGCAATCTCCTTCTGAAGACGCCATACGAGCGGGAAGCTCGGGTCAAGAATCCAATCCTGCAAAAATACAGCACGGAAATGATGAATTTCACCGATTCGCCCATCAGAGACAAGCTTCTTCGCCAGCTGTACTGCCGGCGCAAACCGGTAGCTGAAGCCCACCATATGCTTGATGCCAGCTTTTTCTGCCGCTTCCAGCATTTCACGAGAATCCGCAAGCGAGAGAGCGAGTGGTTTCTCGCAGAAAATATGCTTGCCCTCAGCTGCTGCTCCGAGCGCGATTGCTTTATGTGCATCACTTGGTGCATTAATATCGATTAGATCGATATCCTCACGCTTAACGAGCTCCTTCCAATCGGTTTCTGCGCTTTCCCAGCCAAACTGCACTCTAGCTTGCTCCAATGCTTCTGGATCACGTCCACAAATCGCTTTCATTTCCGGTTTAATCGAATCTGGAAAAAACATTGGAAGCGCGCGATAAGCGTTGCTATGCGCTTTGCCCATAAACTTATAACCGACCATACCTATTCTTACTTTCTCCATAGAAAAAAACCTGCCTCTCATTTAAGGTTTATATTTGTCATTTCAGTTGTTTCCCTCTGGACCAGGCTGACCGGTAAAATATCATGCCTTAGCATGGACTTTTCGTTCTCTTGCTGTGATTCGAGCAGTCTTGCAGCTGCACGCTTGCCCATTTCGTAGAAAGGAACCGCTACCGTCGAGAGCCTTGGGCTAATGATTCGCGAACCGTCTGAATCGTCATAGCCGATTAGAGCATAATGCTGCCCTGCATGAAGCTCCCGCTCCCGCAAGCCCTGCATTAATCCAATCGCCATCCGATCATTGGCTGCGAATATCGCATCCATGCTGCCTGCAAGTATCTCTTGCGCCAGATGCTCTGCCAGCTCATAGCCGCTCTTCCGACTGTAATTGCCTGCGTAGACGAGCTCCTCCTTAAACGTTATGCCTGCTTCCTCTAAGGCTGATTTATAACCATCCAACCGATCAGCACTATTGGAATATTGCGGAGGCCCGTTTACGAAGGCAATGCTGTGCCTGCCTTGCTCGATTAAGTGGCTAACTGCCGCCTTGCTTCCAGCAAAATGATCCGCATCAACATACAAGTAATCTTCCTCATCGTAGCGCTGATTCACCAGGCAGAACGGAAAGCCTCCTGCTCTTAATTCATCAAGAGCCAATCGTTCTTCCGGCACATTCTGAGAGCCAAGCAAGATGCAAGCGTCAATTTTCTGCGTGCGGAACAGCTTCGCATAATCTCTTGCTCCATCCGGTTCTCGGAAGATGAGCAGTAGATCATAGCCACAGCGCTTCGCCGTTTCACCGATACCGCTTAATATTTCCGAGAAATAGTACGTAGAGAACAAATGTACCTTTGGCACGAACGGCAAAATAACACCAATATTACCGCTCTTCCTGCGGGCAAATTGCTGTGCCAGCGCATTGGGAACGTAACCAAGCTCAGCGGCAGCCTGCAATACACGTTTCCGTGTTTCCTCCTTCAAGGGGCCAACATTGTTCAAAACTCTAGATACTGTTGCTTCCGAGACACCTGCCAGCTTTGCTACTTCTTTCCTGCTAATAATCGTTTTCCTCCTGTAAAGCTAATAGACAAAGCAACATTTCCACTTTAATGTACACGCGTACATTATGGCATGAAAACGGTTCATCGTCAATAACTTTATGACAGACTTGTTAATTATCTAAGTATAGAATTAGGTAAAATATTCCTCTTTGGCGGGATTGTATGTGAATAGATCTATTAAATGAAATATTGAAAACTTATAGATTAGACTCCAATGCACAGCTATCCTTACAGCATCCTTAGCTGCCTACGAGCCAAAATTCGCTATATCATGCACTTAAAGTATCCGCTAGATGAAGGAGAAGCGCCTACACTGCACTTCGTACAATGAAAACCTCACATGAGAGCTGTTTCTGCTGGCTACATGGTAATTTTGCAGGAGAATGAGCTCCAAACCAACGAATATCGCCCTAGAATAGGCCATCTATTGCACAAACTACAGTGTACGTATCGAGTCAGGCAAGCAACGTCAATTACGTTGTACAAACTGCAGCGTAGCCTCGTCCTATAGCGCTATTCCCTAAACGAACTAACCCAACTATATCAGTTGAACCAAAGAAATCGGCGGTGTCCTTGATTCCTTTTCCCTTAAGATATAACTGGAAATCGCAGACGCATCCACTCACACTTCTAACGGAAACCACAGACGCTAAATCGCCTTGATTTTTCGTTTCAAAATTCTAACGGAAACACGGACCTCTATTTGTACCCTACATCCCTGATTTCGCTTCATTTCTACGTAATAGAGTCTCTGGTTTCCGTTACAATGTGACGCTAACCAAAAATGGAACTTTAGCGTCTCTGGTTTCCGTTAGATTTCGTTATCCGCTCTCCGGCTGCTCGCACAGCATCGTTATCATTAGGTTCGGAGAATCCATAGTTTCCTATACAAACCAAAAAACGACCCAAAACGTCAAACAACGTTCTGAATCGTTTCTTCTTAGCTCACATACAAGCTAGTTATTTTGCGAATTACCGCTTGGCAATTTCGTTAATCCAGTCATAAACAGCGGCTAGAGCGTTAGCTTCCTCGCTCAGATTCATACGGTCTGTATAAGCCTTACGGTCATCGTACAAACGTTCAACGCTGTCCGCTAGCGTAGCTGCTGTCAGCTTCTCTTCATACAAAACATCGGCGTAGCCTGACTTTTCAAACGATTGTGCGTTAAGTATTTGATCGCCTCGGCTCTGCTCTTTCGTTAGCGGGATGAGCAGCATCGGCTTTTTCAAAGATAAAAACTCAAAAATCGAATTAGAGCCCGCACGTGAAATAACAACATCGGTCATTGCGAAAATATCGGGCAGCTGCTCATTTACATATTCAAATTGCTTGTAACCAGCGATATCGATCGAAGCGTCTGTCTGGTTTTTCCCGCAGAGATGAACGATTTGAAATTGCTTAGTCAATCTTGTTAACGCCTGCCTGACTGTTTGGTTAATTTTCCGAGCACCCAAGCTTCCACCCATAATGAGAATAATCGGCTTGCTTCTCGTAAATCCGCAAAATTGTCTGCCATGGTCAGCGTTTCCGAGCTTCACTTCCTCGCGGATTACAGCGCCTACATGACGGCTTTTGTCTGCCTTCAGCATACTTCCTGTCTCCGGGAACGTTGTACATACGCCAGTTGCAAAAGGGATCGATATTCGATTGGCAAGGCCCGGCGTTAAATCCGACTCATGAATAAGCAGCGGCACTCTGTTCAGCCATGCTCCAATGACCACTGGCACCGAAACGAAGCCTCCCTTAGAGAAAATGACATTAGGCTTATTTTTCTTAATGAGCCGATAGGCTTGAAACAGCCCTTTTACCACCTTGAATGGGTCCTTGACGTTCTGAATATCCACATACCTTCTGAGCTTGCCTGTCGATATCGGAAAATATTTCACCTGCGGAATCGTTGCAGTAAGCTGCCTTTCAATACCGCTCTCCGATCCGATATATTGGACTGACCAGCCCTCCTCCAAAAATCGCGGGATCAAGGCCAGATTTACCGTAACGTGTCCGGCTGAGCCTCCCCCGGTGAACATGATTGTTTTCATGTATGACTAGCCACCTATCGTTGTTTATCCATTTATTATACGGTTAAATCTTAAAGTTAGCACTGGAATTCACCCTTTTTAAGCACAAAAGCATCCCCTGCCGCAAGCGCTGCTGCGCAATGGGCTGAGGATGCTTCCAGCTTTCCTATAACCTGACCATTAAGGCGCGGTTTCCAGAAATTTAGACGTTGGGTTTTTGTCTATTGCCGTACGCATCGCATATTCATTCTCGAACAAGACGACAAAATTGCCCTTCTTATCCTTGACGAGCGTCGTATTGATACGGAATTTGCCCGGGTCGATGTTATCGTCCACGATCCAGCGCGCGAATTGGAACTGCATCCGATGCAGCTGAATATCTACGCCATACTCCGCCTTCATCCGATGCTCGAATACCTCGAATTGCAAATGACCGACAACGCCGAGAATCGTCTCGTCGAAGTTGCCTGTGGAATGGAACACCTGAATCGTGCCCTCCTCCGTCAGCTGGTCAATCCCTTTCTGGTACTGCTTATGCTTCAATGCATTTTTTACGGTTACCTTAGCAAAAATCTCAGGTGAGAACGTCGGCAGCTCATCAAACACAACTTCGCCGCCCTGTGATAAAGAATCACCGATGCGGAAGATGCCTGGATCGAATAAGCCGATAATATCGCCTGGATATGCCGTATCGACAATATCACGATCCTGCGCCAAAAATTGCTGTGGCTGCGCCAGCTTAATATCTTTGCCATTGCGAACATGACGAACGCTCATTCCTCTCTCGAATTTGCCTGAGCAAATGCGAAGGAAGGCAATCCGGTCACGATGCGCCGGGTTCATATTCGCTTGAATTTTAAAAACATAACCTGAAAATCTCTCGTGGTTTGGATCTACCTCGCCGGTCATGCTGTGACGCGGCGACGGCTTAGGAGCCAGCTCCAGGAAGTTTTCGAGAAACGTCTGCACACCGAAGTTGTTGACCGCGCTTCCGAAGAACAGAGGTGTCAGCTCGCCGGCACGCACCTTCTCTAAATCGAATTGATCGCCTGCAACGTCAAGAAGCTCAAGATCTCCAATCAGCTGGTCTGTCAAATAATCGCCAGCCATTTCACGAATCATCGGATCATTATAATCGCTGACAGGCTTAACTTCGATTGTAGAGTGGTCATTGCCTTGGAACAGCTCAACCTGCGTTTTCATACGGTCATAAACACCGCAAAGCTCACGCCCCATACCAATCGGCCAGTTCATAGGCACTGCGCGAATGCCAAGCACGCGCTCAAGCTCTTCCATCAATTCAAATGGATTTTGGCCTTCGCGATCCAGCTTATTAATAAATGTAAAAATCGGAATCCCACGTTTGCGGCAAACCTGAAACAGCTTAATCGTTTGTGCCTCTACGCCTTTGGCGACGTCGATAAGCATCACGGCGCTATCAGCTGCTGTTAATGTACGATACGTGTCTTCACTGAAATCTTGGTGACCAGGTGTATCGAGAATGTTGATGCGGTGTCCCAAATAATCGAACTGCATTACGCTGGACGTTACGGAGATCCCCCGCTGCTTCTCAATTTCCATCCAGTCGGATGTGGCATGACGGCTCGCTTTACGCGCCTTAACCGACCCTGCAAGCCGAATGGCTCCTCCGAATAGGAGGAGCTTCTCAGTAAGGGTTGTTTTCCCTGCATCAGGGTGAGAGATAATAGCAAATGTACGGCGCTTATCTACTTCCTGTTTAATTTCTTCACTTAACGATTGGCTCATGCTAGCCTTCCCTTCATTACGTAAGGTGCAGGGCAGCGATTATTTCCCGCTGTTCGACACCCAAATCACCTTATCTTCCTCTTGTCCGTTCACAGGCCACCAATGGAAGCCATCTTCTTTAAGCAGCTCATTCGCTGCATCTGGACCCCAAGATCCTGCTGGATAAAGCTTCAAATCGCTTTCGTCCTCGCGCCATGCCTGTGCGATGCGATCAACAAACGCCCATGCCTGAGAAACCTCATCCCAGCGCGTAAAGTAGGTTGAATCACCGCGTGCCGCATCATGAATAAGGCGCTCGTAAGCTTCCGGCGTATTCAAGCCAACTTGGCAGCTTTGGCAAAATTCCATCGCAACCGGCTGTACCGAGTTATTTTCGCCCGGTGTTTTTGCATTGACTTTAATATATATGCCCTCAAGCGGATTTACGCGAATGACAAGCAGGTTTGGCGCCAAATCATGACGCTGTGCAAACAATACGTTTTGCGGCATCGATTTAAACTCAATAACAATTTCAGTCGTTTTTACCGGAAGACGTTTTCCTGTTCTAATGTAGAAAGGTACGCCAGCCCAGCGGAAATTGTCCACAAACACTTTAGCTGCAAAATAAGTTTCTGTCGTGGAATCCTCAGCTACAGAGTCCTCTTGGCGATAGCCTGCAAGCTCTTTGTTCTGAGTGCTCCCTTCGCTGTATTGACCACGTACGACATTCGAGCGAACGATGTCACTGCTCGTGAAGTTGCGCAGTGAGCGAAGCACCTTAACCTTCTCATCACGCGTATCTTCTCCGTGCAGCCGACTAGGCGGCTCCATTGCGATCATCGTCAGCATTTGAAGCATATGGTTCTGACCCATATCCCGCAGCGCTCCGGATTTGTCATAATAACCACCGCGATCCTCTACGCCGACCGTTTCTGAAAGCGTAATTTGAACGTTCGCAATATGGTTATTATTCCACAATGGCTCGAAAAATGCATTCGCGAATCGAATGACTTGTATATTCTGAACCATTTCCTTACCAAGGTAATGGTCGATTCGATAAATCTCTTCTTCCTTAAACACTTGGTTAATTTGCTCGTTCAGCTTTTGAGCAGATGGAAGATCGTAGCCAAATGGCTTCTCAATGACTACACGATGCCAGCCTGTAGACTCGAGCAAGCCGCCGTCGCGCAGACTGAAGGACACAGGACCAAAGTTTGAGGGCGCAAGCGCTAAGTAAAAAAGACGGTTGCCCGGAATGTTGAATTTCACATCCAGCTGCTCCGACAATTTGCTAAGCTCGCGGAAGCCGTCTACATTATTAATATCAAGCGACATGTAAACGAAATGCTCTGCGAAACGATTCCAAAGCTCGGCATCCTCCGCCTTATATCGACAAAATTCCACGATGGAATCATAGAGGTCTGAACGGAATTGTTCATTCGTCCGAGGACGTCTAGCAAGACCAACAACCGCAAAATTTTCAGATAGCTTGCCTTCTTTATATAAACTAAAAAGGGCTGGAAACAGCTTGCGCCGTGCCAAATCGCCCGTTGCTCCAAAAAGGTAATAAACTGCACCCTCTGCGGAGATCGAGTCAAGATTATTAGTAGATGTCATTTGCCTCATTCTTTCCCAGTGTATTTTTATACAACTTATATGTTATGTAGTTTAGCATATCCGAATATAAATCGCTATTCAACAAGCCATAAAAAATACTGATAAGTTACGTTACTTCTTCTAATTCTTTATGGCTGCTTGCGCTGTTTCCGCTGCGGAAACGCTATAATCTCCTGTAATCACAGGTATTCCGATCGTTAAAGCTGTATTATTTGTACTTTTTTCATGATTTACAGCGATCTGAAAATTCGCAGCTTTCCCGTTTTCGACAGCAATCGCTGAGCGCAGCATACGTGTATAATACGTTTCGCTGATTGTTCCTCCATCCTCATAACGATCAACTAGGCTGGCATTCGTAAGCTTGACCAGGCGCTGAGACACCTGTTTCTGCTCCGTATACCCCTGAACCTTCATACTGCTCGTAAATGAAGCCGAAATGAATGCCAGCTCCTCAGAAATATCTGATGAAGCCTGCAGCAGCGAGCTCTTCGTAAGTGGAAATAAACGATTGGTCTCCAGCAAAACCATAAGCTGCTCGCTCTGCTCATCTGCTTGGATAAGACTAATCGAAACGAGTCCGCCATATTTCGGAATAGTCCCTGTGACCGTTTTCCCTTCATTTTTCTCAACCCTGGCTATCGCCGCTCCTTTTTCATCTGCGAAATAGATACGTACAAGCTCCTGCATTGTGCCGCTCCGGCCTGTCACATTCCATCTCAGCGTCCAGCTTGCCGCTTCCGATCCGCCTCTTAGCTGGCCGTCGCTCCATTGCCATAACGATTGCAAATCATGCTGAAGCAGCTTGACCGAGGAGGCGGTTGTCTGCAAAGCAGCGTCCGATTGCCGCATTGCCCATACCGCGCTCAGCAAAATGACAAGCAGCGCAAGAATGATACCAAACCTCGTTTGCTTAGCACGCTGCTTGGCAGATCGCCGATGTCTGACATGCTTTGTTTCTTTTGGAATGTACATATTTATTTCACTCCTATCCTCTTCCGATTGGGTAAACATCCATACATGCTCTACTGTAGGTGAATACACTGGTTGCAGGATTAATCAATTTTAGGAGGTGTCGTCATGTGGAAGCTGCGCACTCGGCGTAGAGTCGCCGCTTGTTTTATTTTTTGAGACGGTGACAGATTTCGTCAGTCTTTTTGCACACGCTATAGTATGCTGACGCTGCAGCCAACTATGGAGTTTAAGGGGAGTTTGCATATGAGCTCATATATACGTTCGATTAGAGGAATTGAAAGGACAAATGCGTACGTCCCTGTACAAGCTGCCAATCGCTATACTTATTATCCTTATCACGATGGTGAGATACAGCAGTTTTTCGGTAATAAAAACGAATGGAATCGCAGCTTTCAGCAAGCTGCGGGCAGCGCCTCCGCTTGGCTTCGCACCTCCAATGAGGCACAATCCAATATCGTGCAATTGACCGCAAAGCTGAGCAGCGAGCTGCATAATCATAAGCCGATCACTGACAGTCTAAGCACGCTTACACGGCTGCTCAATCAATGGGAATCGAGCTATAAGCAGCATGCCGAGCATTTAAAACCAGAGCTTTGGGCGAGTATAGAGCTTGCCTTAAGGCATCCTGCTTCTCACCACATTCATCTGCGCCGCAGTATGAGTGATGGCCTATGGGTTACTGGCTCTGGAATTGAGAGCAGTCAGGAGGATAGCTCAGCCTCCCGTTTACAATCTCCCGCCACAGCCGAACGGTTGAAGAGAGTTCTTCTCGGAGCAGACGGCTTGTTAAATGTCTTGAAGCACGCTTTTACTTATGGGGATCAGCATAAAGCGATCGATTTGCTCCAACCACAGCTTACCTCGACGCTCCCCTACGCAGCTTATCTGGGCTCTATACAAAGCTATTCTCCTGTCCCTTATGCCGGATGGATCGTAAATCGCTATTTATAAATAAGTTTACTGCATTATATATTCGATCTTATAAATAGATTTCCCTGCCAAATAAGGTTTTAAATACCTATATTTAATTCAACTCATTTATGGCAGAAGAATAACCTTAATGAGCTCGCCCGCATCTGCCCCCCTTGACCCTGAGGGAATGACAGCTAGTCCTTCAGCATCGGCAATGGATGCCATCATGCTCGATTTAGAAAAAGCTAGCGGGTCTGCGAGCAAACGACCGTCCGCTTGATACAGCAGCCTTGATCGTACATAGCGTTCATGCGGGCTGGGCTTGTCTACTGCCGTTAGCAGCTGTGCCATGACTGTTCGAGGCAGCGCTGCTTCCACACCTTGCATTCTCAGCAATGCAGGTCGGGCAAATAACTCAAAGCCAACAAAGCATGCGCCGGGATTTCCAGATAATGCAATCAATAATCTTCCATTCACAACCGCTGTCGATGTCGGACTGCCTGGTCTCATCGCAACACGATCGAACAAGACCTGACCCTGTATTCTCCCCTGCTTCATAGAGCTGAACAAATCCGACATAACATCAAAATCGCCCACCGATACGCCGCCAGTCGTTACAATCAGATCAGCATGCGCAGCAGCCTGTGCTAAAGCTTCTTCAACCGCGGCCCGCTCATCAGGCAGCGGGCCGCACAATATCGGCTCAGCGCCGCTTTGCTCTATCATAGCCGCGACCATACAGCTGTTGCTGTCGCGGATCTGTCCCGGCGCCAGCGGCGCCGCAACCGGCAGCAACTCGCTGCCGGTCGCAAACACCGCTACGCGCGGGCGCTTGCACACCGGCACCTCGGCATAGCCGAATGTGCCTAGCAGCGCAATATGCCCCGGCCGCACAAGCGTGCCGGGCGCAGCCAAAGCGCCACCAAGGCGAAACTCCTCGCCTTGGGGCGCAATGTGCTGGCCGGCTGCGCCGGCGTGCTTGATCAGCACCGCCGCCGAGCCATCTGCCAGCATAGCTTCCGCGGTCTGCTCCAGCATGACGACCGCGTCAGCCCCTACAGGCACAGCCGCGCCAGTCATAATGCGCGCGGCCGTGCCCTTCTCCACAGCCGCTAGGGCGAGCCCGCCCGCCGCGACTGTATCAACGACGCGCAGCGTCGCCGGCTGCCCCGGCGACGCCTCCGCGATATCTGCCGCGCGCACGGCATAGCCGTCGAGCCCCGAGCGCGCGAAGGGCGGCCAATCGCTTGTCGCGACTAACGCTCGCGCAAGCCTCCGGCCGCCGCTGGCCCGCAGCGGCACAAGCTCGCTGCCGAGCTGCAGCTCAGCCGCAGCAGCAAGCACACGCTCCTGCGCCTCACTGACCTTCACGGCCTGCCGATTGAACCGTCCGGCCCCCTCTCTCCCTATTGTCCTGCCCGCTCCAGTGCTGTTAGCCTGCTCCATTACAATCATCCGCTCCTATTGCTGCTGCATGTCGGTCAGCAGCAAGCTTATTAAGCATTTATTTTACAATGTATGTTAAACTTATGGCAATTACAGATGCCTATCGCATCACTTACAAAGGAGAAAGACCATGCAGCCAGCAGCAAACAGCCAGCTTATTATCCAAGTGATTGGATATAAAAACACCGGCAAAACCACATTGGTTTGCCGGCTAACAGAACGATTCAAACGAGAAGGATATAAAGTTGGAACTATTAAGCGCGATGCGCATGATTTTCAAATCGATAAGCCGGGTACTGATACTTGGAAGCATCAAGCTGCTGGGGCAGATTTAACTGCCATTACTTCCGCATCGCGGACAGCAATTATGAAAGCATACCCCGAATCGCTTGAACAGCTTATTGCGCAAATGACAGAAGCCGATGTCATCCTGATCGAGGGCTTTAAGAACGCTCCCTATCCGAAAATTATCATGCTTCGTTCAGAAGCCGACTTTGTGCTGCTAGCGCCTGCATCTAACCCCATTGCAGCTGCGATCTGGCCTGAGCTCTGCGCAGCTCACATAAAGGACTGCTCCACTCCGATGATTGCTATAGATGATACCGATCAACTATTCCAAATGATATTGAAAAGCTCTACTCACCAATAATCTCATAAGCTGAAAGCTCGTTTATTCTGCAATCCCTTGCTTATGCGCATAGATAGCCGCCTGTGTCCGATCATCAACGTCCAGCTTATTAAAAATATTCGTAATATGAAATTTCACTGTCTTCACGCCAATAAACAGCTCATCAGCAATTTCCTGATTAGACATCCCCTGCGCTACTCGTTTAAGTACATCCATCTCGCGATCCGTCAGGTCATCATGCAAAGGCGCTATCTCCTGCTGCTTCGGCTGGCGGAAGCGATTCATCATTTTCGCCGCAACTTGGGATTCCAATACAGATTGCCCGCGAGCTGCTGCGCGAATCGCATCGGCAATTTCTGTCGCTCTTGACGTTTTAAGCAAATAGCTGAAAGCACCCGCTTCAATAACCGGATACAGCTTGCTGTCATCTAGATAGCTCGTTAATACGATAACCTTGCAATCAGGGTACAGCTCCAGCAGCTTCGCTGTCGTTTCAACCCCATCCATGCCATCCATAACTAAATCCATGAGAACGACGTCCGGTTTATATGCTTGCGCTAATCGGATGCCATCCATGCCGTTGCTCGCTTCACCGACCACCTCAATGCCATCCTCGGTATCGAGTACCGCTGCAAGCCCGATCCGCACCATTTCATGATCATCAACGAGCAGAACCTTTATCGGCTGACTCAATTGCCCCATTGCCTCCATACCCTGCACCGCCTTTAATTTATCGTATTGCCTTGAAAACTTAGTTGATTATATTCCTATTCATCAGCTTGATGCTTATTGACCTTCGATCGGAACCCAAATAAGAATAGCAGTTCCCTCGCCAGGCTTTGAAACCATTTGCAGCGATCCGCCCAGCTCAATCACCCGCTCCTCCATCGTAAGCAGCCCATAAGACATTTGCTTCTTCGCCTCAAGGTCAAAGCCTACACCATTGTCTTGCAAGCTCATATGCGCTTGCTTGCCAGTACTTATCAGCTTAATATCCAGTCTGTCAGCTTTGGAGTGCCTAAGTGTATTCGATAGCGCCTCCTGGGCAATTCGAAACAAATGATCCTCAGCATTAGGAGGCAGCACGATCATCTCATCTACCTCAAGCGTAATGACCATCGGTACCTTCTGCTTCAGCTCATCCACTAGAACAGTAAGCGCCTGTCCCAGATTTTTTCCGTCCAAGTGGACGGGCCGAAGATGAAGCAGCAGCGCACGCATTTCTGATTGTGCAACAGCAGCCATTTCCTCGATCAGCTGCACCTGGCGCTTTGCTCTTTCCCAATCTCGCTCAATCGTTCGACTTACAGCAGTTGCCGTCATCGATATGGCGAAGAGCTGCTGACTAACCGCATCATGAAGCTCTCGTGCCAGCCGCTGCCGCTCCTCGATTACAGCTGTGAATTTGACCTTTTTCGTCCAATTCGGATCGACCTGCTCCTGCTCGGATATCTCATTCTCTGTATTATCGCCATTGCTTAGCGTAACATTGAATCTTCGTTTCTTTTGCTGCTCCGTCATCCGCTTCAGCGATTCCTTCAGCCGTGAGTTTTGCAAATACCCATTTAACGCTGCCGCAGCGAGACCTATACCAACGATAGCAAGACCAATAACCGCCCATTTGCCCTGCAAAGTAAATAAATCCACATAGCCGATTCCTTGCAGCACGATAATAACGAGGCTGATAATAATAAGCAGCCACAAAATCGTCTCCGATATATTGCGCCTGCGTGCCGCATGACTCGGTTCGTGCTTCTGATTTCCCTGCTCCATACGGCTCACTTCCTTCTATGTACTATTTTAACCTTATCGGACAGCCTATGCTATGCTCTTAATTGAAAATAAGCCCCAATCGGATTCAGCATTACACAAATGAAAGAGCAGACCGCTAGGGTCCGCTTCTTTCATTGCTTTATTTATATTATTCTTCTGTTTGTTCCTTTGATAAAGAAGTTGTTGGATTCAGCTTGTTTTTCAGCGCTTGGAGCTGCTCGTCAACCTTATGCTGCTTCTCAACCTCAGCAGCGTTAAAGTTATTTGTTGCACCGCTATAGGAGTAAGGAGTGCGCAGAACATCTGCTTCTGCTTCCATTTGCATAATTTTCTCTTCCATACGGTAGAAGCCGCGTGATGCTGAGCCGCTGTCAATCGTGTGGTTAGCTGATAATTGAGCCATTTGTTTTTGAACCTTTGCTACTTTGGCACGGGATTCAAGCTCGTTGCGTTTATTGCGCAATTGGTAGTACTCTTCCTTCATAATGTGCAATTGCTGCTTCATTTCCTCTGCTTGAGCATTGGATTGTGTATGAAGACCTACATATTCAGTTACCTTCTGGTCAAAGTACAGCTTCTCTTCAAGCAGCTTGCGTGCATGCTCCTCTTGCCCTGCTCTTAGAGCTGCCTCAGCCTTCGATTCACGATCAGCCGCGTTTCGTACAGCTTCTTCCAAGCGCTGCTTCATGAGGCGTTCATTTGCCATTTGCTTAGCTACAGTGACCTGTGCTTGATGAATTTCAGACTCCATATCGCGCAAGTATTGATTTAGCATAATAATCGGATCTTCAATTTTGTCCAATGCCTCATTAACCGATGCTGTCGTCATATCCTTAATCCGTTTGAAAATTCCCATATTAAAAATCCCCCTTCTCATATTTAGCAAGTTTGGCTTTCAATTCTTCAATTTCACGACGCAATGCTTTCTTCTCCAAATCATCCATCATGCTGTCGAACTGCGTCGACGCTCCGGGCTGCGGTGCAGGACCTGTCGAGTTCCATGATCCTGGCGATTGAGGCGGGTTTTTGTAAGGTCCGCCGAACTGCGTTTGCGCTTGCTGCCCGAATCCTGGGTTGTAGCCGCCGCCATAACCATTACCATGTCCATTTGGGCCATAGTTATAAGGGTTCTGCGGTTCCTTAGGAACGACTAGCCCTGCAATAATGTAAATCAGTATGACAGCTCCGCTAGTAAAAATCGTGACAACAATAAGTAAAATCCGCACTAAAGTTGCATCGACGTTCAACATTTCTGCTAAACCGCCGCAAAGACCGAATAACTTCTTGTCTCGCGAAGAACGATACAATTTCTTCAAGACGACCATCCTTCCTTCTCAAGCTTTCGTTTTAGCTGCTCAAGCTCTCGTTCTATAACGGATTGTACCGTATTGCTCGTTTCCGTTACGAATTGTTGTCCTATCTTGCGAATGTCGCGCAAGCTCTTCGCTTCAAGCTCCATGCCGCTGATCCGGTCCTCAAGCTTTCTAAAAGCATCACCTGATTGAATGCCGTTGTCTCCAAAACCGCTATTATAGCGGCTGTTCATGCGCTGCTGAAGCCTTAAAGATTCCATTCGAGCCGCATAGTATTCACGTTTGTCATATACCGTTTGATATTCACTGCGCATCTCGCGCAGCTGCTCTTCAAGCTCCAGCGTACTTTGTCGACTTTGCTCGAACAACTCCCGATACGATGCTGAACGCTCATCGCAGCTTGCCTTCTCATGCAATGCGATTCGTGCAAGCTGCTCCTCTCCTGCCTTCAGAGCCATCAGCGCTTGATTCTCACGCTTCTCCTTCTGCTCCTCCGCCTGCAGCCATTGTATCTTCAGATGGTTGCTGTGCCCTGCATACTGCTGGTAGAGCTTCTCCGCCTGGATAATATCTTCTCTTGTTGACCAAAGGAACTGATCAATCATCCGGACGGGATCCTCTGATTTTTCTAGCCGTTCATTTAAAGTGGCGACTGTAATGTCGCGTACTCGCTTCATAATGCTCATTGCGTGTCCTCCTTAACATTGTTCAATGCAGAACGAGCTTCTTCATCCAAAACCATCCATGATCATTACAAATATTAATATGCTCTGCGTTTATCTTTCTTGAAGAAACTAACACCGACAACGATCAAGCCGATTGCAAGCAGCAGCATGATGAATCCGCCAAACTTCCCAAGAAGCATCATTCCACCGACTACAGTAAGTATGCCGCCAATCCATTTCTTGTTGTTCATCCAACCGACGATTCCAAATCCGATTAATATGAACGGAAGCAAGAATCCGAATATCGCACCAAAATGAACTCCGACAAAATTAAGTACCGCGATGCCGCCAACAATGACCAGCAGTACGCCTAAAGCGCTTTTTCCATTCATCCTCAGTTCCATCTCCTTTCGCGTATTAGCATTTAGTTATTGTTTGTTTACTGCCTTGTTCGTGTTGCTCTTCCTTATGTACTTAGTTTAGATCAATTTCTCTCTTTATAAAACGGACCTTCGGCGGTTTCTTCACTGGACTTAGGTCGAGTCGGCAGCCAGCCTTCAGGGGTATTATGGGCATTCGCCATTACTTATTCGCGAGAAACTGATCGAACTGAGCCTGCTTCTCCTTGATGATTTTCTCAATCCCCGCTGCCTTTAAGCTCTCCCTATACTCCGGCAATACTTTATCTACGTCCACAGAGCCGGTTTCCAGCGCTGTTTGATATTGTCGATCTACATTTACTACAGCTGCGACCTCTGCTTTGACTGCATCTCCATTAAATACGAAGCCAAGCCCAGGAGAGAGCTTTGCATTTTGACTAAATTCTTTGAACCTTTCCCATTTCAGAGGATCCTCGGTCTCCCATACATAATTCAAAAATTGATTGCCGAACATCCAGTTGGCACCGGGATTATAATCCTTTGTAAGCTCAGTCGACTTAATGATGTTATCCTCTAGCTTTATGTAGTGCTTGCCTTCAATTCCGTAATTAATCAAATTATTCAAATAGGGGTCCGTATGGAGCATATTAATAAACATCATTGCACGTACAGGATTTTGTGAGGTAGAAGAAATGGCAAGCATAGAGCCTGCTGTTTCCGAGGTAGCAATCGTTTTCTCATTCAAAGCGAGCTGAGCCAGCTTGCCAATTAACCCTGTCTGAATGGCCAGCTCCTCATTCTTGCCGGGCTTTAATGCCGACGTAATCGAAAAAACGTCGCCCGAGCTAATCGCGTCGTTGTTCATCGTTTGATTCGTAGCCGCATCTTTGTTGATGTAGCCCTTTTGAAAAAATTGCCTCGTAATTCGAAGTGTATTCACATACCGTTCCACCTCGTATGCGGGCTTCACTATGGTGCCATCCTCGTCCTTTAGAATAATTCCAGGGATCGAAGTATCGCCAAGCCCATCAAAATTGCCGATGTAGTGTGTATTAAAGGTTTCTCCAAGCTTCATATAAAGCGGGGTCATACCTGGTTTTTTCGAAATAATAGTTTGATAAACCTCATCTAGATCTTCAATCTTCTTTACCTTAGACATATCGATGCCAAGCTCTTCCGCCACGTCTGAACGATAAATAATACCACCTTGTGCAGCTAGCTCCTTATTTGTGGGCACAGCATAATTTTTCCCATTGATCTTGGCGCCCGCGAGAAAAACAGGATCAAGCGACTGCAAAATGCCTTGACCATACTGCTCCAGCAGCTCATCAAGCTCTAAGAACGCACCTTTAGATACATTTACCGCATGCTTATTCCACTGTGCAGTAAAAATAATATCAACCTTCTCGCGTGAGGCGATCATCAGATTCACTTTGTCATCCCATGGTCCCCAATCGATAGGCATAAGATCAATTTTAGCATTTATTTTAGTAAGCAAATATTCATTCATGGCTTGTTCTACTGCCAGCTCATCACGCTGCGGCGATCCGGTGTATACGAAGCGCAGCGTATAGGGCTCCAACTTATTGTTATTTTCATTCGCAACGTTTGAAGCGCTTACAGTTTCATGGTTATTTATGCTGCTTACATTGTTATTGGGCGGGCTATTCGTACCTGTCTCTTTAGAGCAAGCGCTCATTAGAATTAAGCAGGCTAACAGGAGCATAGCTGTATGAATCACTCCGCTCTTTGTTCGAGTCATTTTTCGAATTGCCCCCTAGCATGGGATCTTTATAGTATTAGTTAGTTTAATTGTAAGGAATACACAAAAAAATGCAAGCAAGAAAAAACCCGCACCTATTTATAGGTACGGGTTTTCGTTATTTTTGCTTTAGGTGTTATTTATTTACTTGCAAGAAACGCATCAAATTGTTTTTGTTTCTCCGCTACTACTTTATCAACGCCTGCATCCTTCAACTTCTTCTCGTAATCAGCTAACGTTTTATCAACATCAACCGAGCCTGATTCTAGAGCTCTTTGGTATTGACGAATGACGTTTGCAAGAGCGCCAACTTCCGCTTTTACCGGCTCGCTGTCAAAGACGAAGCCTAGAGCAGGCGATACCTTAGCGTTTTGGTTGAATTCTTCGAATTTTTTCCATTTGTCTGGATCCTCTGAATCCCAAACGTAGTTAAGGAATTGACTTCCGAACATCCAGTTTGCGCCAGGATTGTAATTAGCCGTGTTGCCAGTAGCCGTAATAATTTCACCATTGCGAGTGAAATGCTCGCCTTCAATACCGTAGTTAAGAAGGTTGTTAATTTCCTTGTCTGTATGAAGCAGGTTAATCAGCATCATAGCGCGAGCCGGATCTTTCGATGTAAAGGAAATTCCAAGCATAGAGCCTGCTGTTTCTGATGTAGCAACTGTTTTTTCAGTCATCATAATTTGTGCAAGCTTGCCTGACAATCCAGAAGCGCTTGCAATCTCAGAGTCTTTGCCTGGCTTCATTGGTTCAATCGTGGAGAAAACCGTTCCAGCCTTCCATGCATCTGCCGAGGCAACCTGAGTCGTTGCCGCATCTGCATTAATATAGCCCTTTTTGAAGTAATCACGAGTAAGATTCAGATATTCCTTGTAACGATCAAGCTTCTCCTGCGGAGCTACCGTAGTATCGTCTGCATCTTTCAAAATCGCTCCAGGAATCGTGGAATCACCCAAGAAATCATAGTTAGCGAAGAAATGGGAGTTGAAAACGCCGCCTGTTGTATAGAGCGGTGTCAAATCAGGCCTTTTCTCTTTTACCACTGCATAGACAGCATCCAAATCTTGAGGTGTCTTTACATTGCTCATATCGATACCCAGCTCGTCGGTTACGTCTTTGCGATAAACGATACCTCCAGCAGCTGCAAGCTCTTTATTTGTTGGAATTCCGTAGCTTTTGTTATTGATCTTGGAGCCTTCAATGAAAGCCGGATCAAGTGAGCTTGTAATGCCTTGACCATACTCTGCAAGAAGGTCGCCGAGCTCCATGAACGCTCCTTTGGCAACATATTTTGCATGGCCATTCCACTGTGCGGTGAACACGATGTCTACTTCTTCTTGAGAAGCTACCATCAGATTGATTTTATCGTCCCAAGCGCCCCAATCAATCGGTCTAAGATCGATCGTTGCATTGATTTTTTCAGTAAGAATTTTATTTAAAGCTTCTTCAATCTTTTTCTCATCAGCTTGCGGTGTACCAGGATACACAAGTGAAATTTGGTATGGCTTCAATTCATTAGAAGGCGATTCTTCATTAGCTTTCACAGGCTTGTCGGTAGCGGCAGCCGCTTCCTTCGTTGGCTGAGTATTATTTTTTGCGTTGTTGCCTGAGCATGCAGATACAATTAGTACGACGGTCATCAACATGAGTAGAAGCATAGATGTTTTTTGTTTAGTTTGCTTCATAGCGGGTGGACCTCCCTCAAAAATTTGGTTTTGTATGCTAAACCGGATTTTCCGGATAAAGCCAAATCAACAATTTGATAGTTTGCTACTAGCCCTTAACAGCACCGACAGTCAGCCCTTTTACAAAATACTTTTGGAAAAACGGATAAGCGAATATGATTGGGCCAATACCGACAACAACCATCGCCATACGGACCGTTTCACTTGGAAACCTGAACGTTCCGCCCGCTGCTTGAATGGCTGCTGCTGCCGTGCTGTTGTTCGCAAGAAACTGAATGTTCAGCATCGTCTTATACATCAAGTATTGAACGGTTATATTGCTTTCCTTCGTAATGAACACGAGGCTTAGAAACCAATCATTCCAATAGGTGAGTGTCTGGAAGAGCGCAACAGTCGCAAGTACTGGAAGCGATAAGGGCAATACAATTTTCACAAAAATCGTAAGCTCACCCGCTCCGTCAATTTTCGCTGACTCCAAAATCGCAGTAGGAATCGTCGTCTGGAAGAACGTCCTTATAATAAGGACGAAGAAGGCAGCTACCAGAAGGGGCATAATAAGCGCTATCAATGTATCCTTCACGCCAAGTGTCCGTACATAAACGAGATACCAAGGAACAAGCCCGCCGGAGAACAGCATTGTAAAGAATACGAAGAAGGTGAAAAATTTAGCGTGTGGAAAATCTGCTCTCGATATGGGATAAGCGTACAACGCCATAACGACAAGACTAGTCACTGTTCCAACGATAGTTACAAAGATGGAAATGGTATAAGAGCGAATGATTTGGGTCGCATCCCTGAACAGAAACTCATAAGCCCCCAAATCAAGCTTAGATGGAATAAACTGATAACCTTCTCGAATAACTGTCGATTCATCCGTAATCGATACCATGACGATCAACACTAGCGGTATTATACAAAGCAGGGAATAAATAATGAAGAATACATTGATGCCTAGAGAAGCCGGACTCGACAATTGATTTTTCGGATTGGATCCAGATGATATGACCTCGGCTGCTTCCATAGGTTCACCTCCATAAAATTTTCATAAAAAAGTAAGGTTTGTTTTGACGGATGTTAGAATAATGCATTCTCTTTATTGATGCGGCGCACAACCCAGTTCGATAAGAAGACAAGCGAGAAGCCGATAATCGATTGCAAGAGCCCTGCAGCAGATGACAACCCAATGTCTCCAACCGTGAGGAAGGTTCGATACACATACGTATCAATAACATTTGTAACTGGGAACAGCACGCCAGATTCTCGAGGGACTTGGAAAAACAGCCCGAAATCCGCATTGAAGATTTTTCCGATCTGCAGCAGCGTCATTATCGTAATGACAGGCATGATGAGAGGAATGGTAATATTCGTCATTTGCTTCCATTTGCTTGCTCCATCAATCGTAGCAGCCTCGTAATATTCATCATCAAGCCCGATGATAGCGGCCATATAAATTACCGTAAAGTAGCCCATGCTTTTCCATGTATTCACAAGCGGCAAAATGTAAGGCCATACCGACTCTGTAAAGTACCACTGCACCTTCTCCATCCCTAAAGCTGGAAGCAGAGAGCTGTTCAGATATCCATGCTCATCGCTCAAGAAGCCGAAGACAAGATAACTGATAACAACCATCGACAGGAAGTAAGGGAGAAACATAATCGTTTGATGCAGCTTGGCTAGAAATCTACTCCTAATTTCATTGAGCATAATTGCGAAGGTAAGCGGGAAAAACAAGTTCAAGACTATAAACCCTGAGTTATACAAAAGTGTATTTCGTGTAATAACCCAGGCATCTGAGGTTTTGAATAAATATTCAAAGTTCTTTAGTCCGCTCCAAGGGCTGCCTAGTATTCCGTCTGCGTAGTTAATGTTTTTGAAAGCAATGATAATCCCGAACATTGGAATATAATTGTTTAACACTAGCAGCACAATAGCTGGCAGCATCATGAGATAGAACATCCAGTATTTGCGGAAGATACGCATTTGTGAAATCTTCTTTACTGATTTTTTTGGAATATAGGCGGCTGCAGCCTCATCTGACGTTGGTATCGCCATCGCCTTCCCCCTCCTCTTTCTAGGTCTCTTTTTGTTTACTTGTTTCTTTCTTGAACTTATTGTATAAAAAAAAGACGCCGACATCTGTCGGCGCCGTGACTATATTAACGGTACGGTGACTTCTCCTTTATACATCCTGATACTTTTTGCGATATTCCTGCGGCGTCAAGCCGGTCATCTTTTTAAATAGCTTAGAGAAATGCGAGAAGTTGGCATAACCTACGTTTAACGCAACATCACTAACCCGATTATTCGTCTTCTCGAGCTCAGCTTTCGCCTTCGTAATACGCAATCGCACCAAATAATCCGTTAAGGAGAAACCGGTCTCTCTTCGGAATAGACGAGACAAATACGCCGGATTCAAGTAAACCTCCTCAGCCGCATGCTCACGGCTGAATTCCTCTCCAAGATGCTCCTCCATATAACGCTGTACTTTCCCTACTACCTGAGAAACATCCTTACCGTTTTGGCCGGCGTATTCCGTAATTTGCAAACATAGCTGCTGTGACCACGTTCTCATTCTAGGCAATGATTTAAGAACGTTCTCCCCAACCTCCCACTCTTTATTCATAAATACATCTGTCATTTGCACTGATTTTTTATTGAGCCATTGAAATAGCATATTCATAAAACCATAATAAAACGAAGCCATAAATGTATAATCTACTTTGCTTTCCTGCATTTGATCGAAACACTCATCTATTCGAAGTGACAATTCCGTCTGCTTGCCCGACTCAAGCAATAATGCCCAATCGGAAAAAGGCGTTGGCGTCAGACCGCTCTGCCCCTGATTTGGCAAATGGTTTCGCTCCATAATAACAGCGCATGTTTCGCTTACATTGCAGCGCTCCAACGATAGCAGCGCTTGTACAGCTGTACGAAGACGCGTCGCCTCTGTTATCTCTCCGATATAGCAGGACAGCTGACAATGCAGCATCCCTCTGCACTGCTGAATAAAGCTGTTGCAGCGTTCAGCAATCACCTCTGGCGAGATCTCATCCCTAGAGGGTAAGCTGTAAAACAACACATACATAATGCCGCTGCCATCCTGCACGATATGACCTGGATCGCCCTGAAGCACAAGCTCCTCGGCTGCATTTTTGATTCCGTATGTCATAATTTCCTCATCGCGAGCGGACCATTCCTCACGCCACTGCTCAATGCTAATAAGTATGATGCGAAGCTGACTGTCAGCTTGCAGCGGCAATGCATAGTTTTGCATAGCAGCTTCTAGCTGCTCGGGTGCTGCCGAGATCCTGTAGTGGATCACATCCTGCCAGAATCGTTCGATTAAGATGGGACGCTGCTTGCTCCACTGCTCATAAAACAAGCTATATGTACCGCGTATTTTTTCCAGTTCGTCCATTTCACGAACCTTGTTCAGTGCTTCGTTTACACAAGCCTTTAATGCGCTATGATCAATAGGCTTGAGCAAATAATCGAAGCAGTCGAGCTGAACCGCTTGCTGGGCATATTTGAAATCCGCATGTCCTGTCAGAAAGATCGTTACACTTGATGGAGAGTGCTCATTGACCCACCCCAGCAATTCGATTCCACTCTGGTTTGGCATATCAATATCCGATAACATAACATGGATCTTATGCTCTGTCAGCAGCAATTGCGCTTCCTCCGCATCAATTGCCGTGTAAATATTAGCAATGGGCAGCGTCGACCAATCAATCCCCTCTACGACGCCACGAATCGCAATTTCCTCATCATCTACAACCAATAAATTATACAATGGCTTTCCCGCCCTCCATCAGCTTTGGAAATACAATAACAATAATGGCACCACTGCCCTCCGTTTGATTACGGAACGTAATCGATGTCTTCTCGCCATACAGCAGCTGAAGCCGATGGATTACGTTCATGATGCCAAGCCTGCTGGTTTCGCCTTCTTGTAAAGGCTCCATGCGCTGCAGCTTTGACAGCACCTCGGCGCTAAAGCCTACTCCATTATCGCTAATGGTAAGAGAAAACTCATTCTCATCAGACATCTCTGCCGTTATATTAATTTGGAACAGCTGACGCCTATTTTTAAACCCATGAATAATCGAATTTTCCACAAACGGTTGGACAGTTAATGCCGCTATAGGATAATCCAATACGTCATCCATACCATTGAAGATACATTCAAGCTTACCCGGAAAGCGGATTTTTTGGATCGTCATATAATTTTCGATATGAAGCAGCTCTTCCTTAAGCATGATCGTGTCCCGATTTGCCTTCATAATAAATCGAAAATAATCAGCGAGATGCAGCGACATCTTTTTCACCGATTCGGTATCGCCCAGTGCAGCTAGATTATAAATAATATTTAGACTGTTCATATAGAAGTGCGGATTAATCTGAGCCTGAAGCTGCTTAAGCTCCCCCTGCTTCACTCGAAGCTGCTCCTCATACACATCGATTTTTAACGTTTTGATCTGTTCCGCCATAATGTTGAAGGTATTGCCAAGAAACTCGAACTCTAAAGTTTTATTCTTTTTGAGTCTCACATCGAGCATCCCAAGAGAAATTTTCTTCATTCCTAAAATGAGCTCAGTCAGCGGTTTAAACAGCATATTTCTCATAAAGAACAAATAAATAAGCAAAATGGCTAAAAAACCGATCGGGGCGATTAACGTTGCATTTCTAAAGAACAATAGATTGCGCAGCAGCGTTTCCTCTGGGATGACAACACGGTATGCGATATTTACCATATCGCTCATTCTGTTCATCACAAGATAGGACTTCCCTGTCTTCCGATCCGTCAAGGACTCATAGGGCATATCCGAAATTTGATAGCTGAGATTTAGCGGTGCCAGATTCTCCGTTAGTGACTGGGTTAGCCGATCGCCGTCGCGCAAATAAATGCCATTATGACCGATGTCACCATCGCTCCATTGAATAGACAGCATTTTGTTAATATCCTGTACCTTTATCATCGCTCCGACAAAAAGACCATCAGCAACCTTTATAAAGTTAATTAGAAAATATGTCCCAGGCATGCGATTATCGGCTCTTACCTCCCAACTGTGCTGATCGTTCATCATCAAATTTTCCTCGGTCGTCATGTTATCCATGTGAGTCTTAATGATTTTTTTCGTATCATTATATATGCTGTTTGTTCCGAATATAATATCGTCCTTATGATACAAGAATACAGCGTCGATAATATTATAAACGCCAACATCCCGGTTAAGCTTGGAGTCAATTCTAATTTTCGTCAGTGTGTAGCCATCATTCTCCATCGGATAGGACATAAGCAGACCGACATCTGAATCCAGCACTGACATTTTATAAAGATAATCATTAATTTGCGATAAATTGTTGTCCGTCTGCCCTACATAAATATCGAGCGTATTTCGGTAGGTTTCAGAGACCTTCTCTCGAACAATATCACGCGAGTAGCTGTTATTGATCAGCATATAAATAACAACCGGCAGCATAACTGCCATAAACCCGATTACCAGTCGAGCTCTAATCGATTTGCTGAACCTCACGCCTTCATTTCCCCCTAGTAGTATTCAGAATATCTCTAATACTACCATTTAAAGCGTTTTCTTAACATCATAAAAAAAAGACATATCAGAGTCCCCATTAAAGGAATCCTAATATGCCATTTCTCTATTTAGCCTTAAAGCTCCACTTTCTTATTTAACAAATATATCATCAATGTTAAAAGACTTGCGGTAATGACTAGGTCCAGCAGAAATGGTCCGAATAAAAAATCCGTATTAAACGAAGAACCTAAAGAAATACTGTTCAACCCTGCATCAGTGCTATTTAACGAAATAATACCGAATGACGACTCATCTTGATTAAATAGCAGATGATCAATCCATACAGCAAAGCTTTGTACTGCGAAGAAAAAGACGATACCTATCCAAGCAGAGCGCTTAATACGAAAGCTGCGTGCAACTGTAATTGAAGCAAGAATAGCTATAATTGCAGCAGTGTATGACCATATTCCAGTTAAGATAACGCTAAACCAGCCCCACCCTGTAAACTCAACGTACTCACTTATATTTATATCTAGGAACACGCTATAAAGCAGAAAATGAATGGCTGCAATTGCTGTAACCAATATCCACACAATCCAGCTGAGTACAATCGATGCCCCAATCCCTTGGATGGGATGAAGCGGCAGCAGCCTGCGGCTGAAAGACTTAATATTACCGTCAAACGTCTTGCAGCAATGGATGAACAGCATGAGCATCACCATAATATAACCGAAAATACTCAGCGGAATAACGAGCACTTCATCCCAATTTCTCAAGGAGCCTGTTATACTGAGTGCTGCTTCCAAAATGATCAATATTGCAAGTGTGCTGAGAATACCATCGTTGCTTCGTTTCCAGTCATATTTCAGCAGCTTCATCATTCTCCAAACACCTCCTTGAACATTTCATCCACACTTTTCCCATGAGCGGTGCGAAGATTTTCCACTTCATCATGCAGCACGATTCTTCCCTCACGTAGAAACACAACCTCATCAAAGATTCGCTCTATATCACGTACGAGATGAGTCGATACAATCAGGCTGCTTTCCTCATGGAAATAGTTCACAATGGCATCTAATATTTTCGCTCTGGCAACGGGGTCTACTCCGCCGATCGGCTCATCAAGCAAATAAAGCTTTGCATTGCGAGACAAGGTAAGGGTTAGCTGTAATCGCTCATTCATGCCTTTAGATAAAGAGCTCACACGATTGTTCATATCCAGCTTCATAAACTCAAGCATTTCCTTTGCTTTGCCACTGTCGAAATCTGGATAAAAGTCTCTGTAAAAATCAATAGCATCTTTAACACGCATCCAATTTTCCGTTAAAGGCTTATCAGGCATAAATGAGGTAAATGCTTTGGTTTCTCTCCCTACTAGCTGTCCCCCTACCTTAACGGCACCGGCTGTAGGATGAATAAGACCTGCAGCAATTTTCATTAATGTACTCTTACCGCTGCCATTGCTCCCTAAGAGACCGATAATTTTTCCAGGCTGTAACGTAATGGATACATCATTTAATGCTTTTTTTCCTGCATAAGACTTGGATACATTAGTCAGCTGCAAAATATTTTCCACGCTTGTTTCACTCCTATTCGGTATCATTCTTTTCCACAGCCTGGCTAACGATCGTTACGATATCGTTGCTGGCAAAACCAAGCTCCTGCATCCCTTGGATAAATCGACCGAGCAATTCGCCCGCCATTTCCTTCTTGATCTCCATAATCTTCGACTCCTCGCTAGTCACATATCGGCCAAGCCCCCGCCTTGTTTCTACAATTTGCTCACGTTCGAGCTCTTGAAAGGTACGCTGCACCGTATTCGGATTAATTTGCAGTTGTAGCGCCAATTCCCGTACCGCTGGTATTTTATCACCGGCCTTAAGATTCCCGATAATAATTTCTTTTTTTATATAGTTCATGATTTGCAAATAGATCGGCATATTATTATCGAATTCAATACTCATAATTTCACTACTCCCTTCTAGATCCCCACTTTAATCAGAGAATCTTTCCTATACAAGTTGAACTGGAAATTTACGTTGTGGGCGCTGCGCGAGTAGATCATTTTTTAAGTTCAACTTATATAGATCTCATAATAGGTGTTTAATTATTTTCATCCACCGTGTACCTGTGTGTTAGTTAAATGGTACACTGTATTCATTAAGTTGTAAATAGTCGATTATAAAAAAAATTCAAACACAATAAAATACAAGATGAAACGGCTGTCGCCGTCCTTATGGCGGTAGCGCGTTTCATTCCAGAGAAATATAGAGAATGTATGCAAAATGATATACTTTCCTATATTTGAACAAAATCACCCTTACGGGTGATTGGAAATCGCAGACGCATCAGCTCAACCTTCTAACGGAAACCACAGACGCTAAATCTCCTTTATTGTTCGTTTCTAGATTCTAACGGAAACACTCGCCTCTATTTGTACCCTACATGCCCGATCTCGCTTCATTTCTGCGTAATAGCGTCTCCCACTTCCGTTAAAATGTAGCGCTAATCCAAAATGCAACTTTAGCGTCTCTGGCTTCCGTTAGCTTTCGTTATCTGCTCTCTCACTGCTGCCGCAGCATCGTTATCGACTGGTTCGGAGAATGTATAGTTTCCTATAAAACACAAAAAAGCTCCTAAGATCAAATTGATCTTAAGAGCTTGCGTTAGATTAATTGGTGCCGATGAGAGGACTCGAACCTCCACGGTTTCCCTCACGATTTTGAGTCGCGCGCGTCTGCCATTCCGCCACATCGGCATATCGTATTTATTTTCAAAAAATGGCGTGCCCTAAGAGATTCGAACTCCTGGCCTTTTGATTCGTAGTCAAACGCTCTATCCAGCTGAGCTAAGGGCACATATAGTGTTCATTAAAAATTTGTGGAGGCGCCACCCAGACTCGAACTGGGGGTAGAGCTTTTGCAGAGCTCTGCCTTACCACTTGGCTATGGCGCCAACAAAAATGGAGCGGAAGACGGGAATCGAACCCGCGACCCTCGCCTTGGCAAGGCGATGCTCTACCGCTGAGCCACTTCCGCAAACAAATGGCTGGGGATTCAGGATTCGAACCTGAGATGACGGAGTCAAAGTCCGTTGCCTTACCGCTTGGCTAAACCCCAACGTTTTTTTTGCTAAACAATTAAATAATAATGGGGCGATCGAGGGGAATTGAACCCCCGAATGTCGGATCCACAAACCGATGCGTTAACCACTTCGCCACGACCGCCACGTTTAGTTATTTAATTGGCAGGGGCAGCAGGAATTGAACCCACACCAAAGGTTTTGGAGACCTTTGTTCTACCTTTAAACTATGCCCCTAAAGAAAAATGGTGGAGGATGATGGATTCGAACCACCGAACTCAGAGAGAGCAGATTTACAGTCTGCCGTGTTTAGCCACTTCACTAATCCTCCATATGGTGCCGTCGAGAGGACTTGAACCCCCAACCTACTGATTACAAGTCAGTTGCTCTACCAGTTGAGCTACAACGGCATATTTACTTATTACTACTCGTACAAAAATGGTGGCTCGGGACGGAATCGAACCGCCGACACGAGGATTTTCAGTCCTCTGCTCTACCGACTGAGCTACCGAGCCTGATGTTGATTAAATGGCGGAGCTGACGGGATTCGAACCCGCGGTCTCCTGCGTGACAGGCAGGCATGTTGGGCCACTACACCACAGCTCCACATCATATCTCGGAATTAACCGATAGCTAAAACTTTTTTTTGGTTGCGGGGGCAGGATTTGAACCTGCGGCCTTCGGGTTATGAGCCCGACGAGCTACCGGGCTGCTCCACCCCGCGTCATTAATAATCAAGAAATATGGTGGAGGATGACGGGATCGAACCGCCGACCCTCTGCTTGTAAGGCAGATGCTCTCCCAGCTGAGCTAATCCTCCATGTTGAGCGACCTTTATATCTTATCATAGGCCATTCTTTGTGTCAATATTTTTTTAGAAATTATTGGTGACCCGTAGGGGACTCGAACCCCTGTTACCTCCGTGAAAGGGAGGTGTCTTAACCACTTGACCAACGGGCCTTACTGGCAGAGAGGAAGGGATTCGAACCCTCGAGACCTTTTGAGCCTACACGATTTCCAATCGTGCTCCTTCGACCACTCGGACACCTCTCTATAATGGCTCCCCGAACAGGACTCGAACCTGTGACAACTCGATTAACAGTCGAGTGCTCTACCAACTGAGCTATCAGGGAATATAAATCACTTTCAAAGCAAGTTGCGCCCTGAAAACTGGATACGAAAGTTAGGTTTGCTGAAAACCTGTTCTGCTGCTGTCTACCGGATGTATGGGTCCGAGTAAACGTGTTTAGGATAAGCCCTCGACCGATTAGTATTCGTCAGCTACACACATTGCTGTGCTTCCACCCCGAACCTATCAACCTCGTCGTCTTCAAGGGGTCTTACATACTGGGAAATCTCATCTTGAGGGGGGCTTCGCGCTTAGATGCTTTCAGCGCTTATCCCGTCCGTACTTGGCTACCCAGCGGTGCTCCTGGCGGAACAACTGGTACACCAGCGGTACGTCCATCCCGGTCCTCTCGTACTAAGGACAGCTCCTCTCAAATTTCCTGCGCCCGCGACAGATAGGGACCGAACTGTCTCACGACGTTCTGAACCCAGCTCGCGTACCGCTTTAATGGGCGAACAGCCCAACCCTTGGGACCTACTTCAGCCCCAGGATGCGATGAGCCGACATCGAGGTGCCAAACCTCCCCGTCGATGTGGACTCTTGGGGGAGATAAGCCTGTTATCCCCAGGGTAGCTTTTATCCGTTGAGCGATGGCCCTTCCATTCGGTACCACCGGATCACTAAGCCCGACTTTCGTCCCTGCTCGACTTGTAGGTCTCGCAGTCAAGCTCCCTTATGCCTTTGCACTCTGCGAATGATTTCCAACCATTCTGAGGGAACCTTTGGGCGCCTCCGTTACATTTTAGGAGGCGACCGCCCCAGTCAAACTGTCCACCTGACACGGTCCCCGAACCGGTTTCACGGTTCTAGGTTAGAACTCCGATACGATCAGGGTGGTATCCCAACGGTGCCTCCACACAAGCTGGCGCTCATGCTTCGTAGGCTCCCACCTATCCTGTACAGATCGTACCAAAGTTCAATATCAAGTTACAGTAAAGCTCCATGGGGTCTTTCCGTCTTGTCGCGGGTAACCTGCATCTTCACAGGTATTAAAATTTCACCGGATCTCTCGTTGAGACAGCGCCCAAGTCGTTACGCCATTCGTGCGGGTCAGAATTTACCTGACAAGGAATTTCGCTACCTTAGGACCGTTATAGTTACGGCCGCCGTTTACTGGGGCTTCGGTTCACAGCTTCGGGTTACCCCTAACCGCTCCCCTTAACCTTCCAGCACCGGGCAGGCGTCAGCCCGTATACTTCGCCTTACGGCTTCGCACAGACCTGTGTTTTTGCTAAACAGTCGCTTGGGCCTTTTCACTGCGGCCCCCTCGGGCTATTCACCCTACCGAGGCACCTCTTCTCCCGAAGTTACGAGGTCATTTTGCCGAGTTCCTTAACGAGAGTTCTTCCGCGCGCCTTAGCATACTCTGCTCGCCTACCTGTGTCGGTTTGCGGTACGGGCACCTAGATCTCACTAGAGGCTTTTCTTGACAGCCGGAGTACATGACCTTCGCTACTGTAATTTTCGCTCCCCATCACAGCCCAGCCTTAATGATCGACGGATTTGCCTATCGATCAGCCTCACTGCTTAGACGGACTATTCCATCAGTCCGCGTCACTGCCCTTCTGTGTCACCCCATTGCTCAAACAATCTTCGGTGGTACAGGAATTTCAACCTGTTGTCCATCCACTACGCCTTTCGGCCTCGCGTTAGGTCCCGACTTACCCTGAGAGGACGAGCCTTCCTCAGGAACCCTTAGGCTTTCGGCGGACAAGATTCTCACTTGTCTTTTCGTTACTCATACCGGCATTCTCACTTGAATACAGTCCACCAGTCCTCACGGTCCAACTTCAATCCGTATTCAACGCTCCCCTACCCAAGTACCCTAAGGTACATGTCATAGCTTCGGTGGTGTGTTTAGCCCCGTTACATTTTCGGCGCAGAGTCACTCGACCAGTGAGCTATTACGCACTCTTTAAATGATGGCTGCTTCTAAGCCAACATCCTGGTTGTCTTTGCAACTCCACATCCTTTCCCACTTAACACACACTTGGGGACCTTAGCTGATGATCTGGGCTGTTTCCCTCTTGACAATGGATCTTAGCACTCACTGTCTGACTCCCGAGTAGCACGTCTATGGCATTCGGAGTTTGACTGGACTTGGTAACCCTTGGCGGGCCCCGCACCCAATCAGTGCTCTACCTCCACGACGCTCATTCCTCGAGGCTAGCCCTAAAGCTATTTCGGGGAGAACCAGCTATCTCCGAGTTCGATTGGAATTTCTCCGCTACCCCCACCTCATCCCCGCACTTTTCAACGTGCGTGGGTTCGGGCCTCCAGTGCGTGTTACCGCACCTTCACCCTGGACAGGGGTAGATCACACGGTTTCGGGTCTACGACCACGTACTTATTCGCCCTATTCAGACTCGCTTTCGCTACGGCTCCGTCTTCCCGACTTAACCTTGCACGTGATCGT